>JBBEBP010000001.1:0-1483 GCA_040882255.1 Pseudohongiellaceae bacterium
TGGCGTGATGTGGGCACACCGCCCCCAAACCCCGTTGTTTTTTTGGTGCCGGGGACAGCACCTTTGCGGGGTCAGGCCGAGTTGAGGCGGGCCATCATGGTGGCGAAGAGTTGCTGGTGGGGATAGGCGCTGGAAAAGAGCAGGCGGATGCGGCGTGTGTTGCGCAAGACGACCGTGCCGATCTTGAGCATCTTGAGTCGGATGGTGGTGACTTGGGCGCGGGCCAGTTCCGTGCCGGTCAGAGCCACCCGCCGGATGTGTTCCATGAGCAGGTAAGCCGCCGAGGACAAAAGCAGGCGGAACTGGTTGGCCCACCAGCCATGGCAACTGGTGCGGTCGGCAAAGAGCCCGAGTTGTTGCTCCTTGATCCGGTTCTCCATCTCGCCACGCGCGCAGTAAATCTGGTCGTAAATCTTCCGCCCATCGCCCTCCAAAGTGGTGAGGATAAAACGCGGGTTGGCGCCCTTCTCGGTGTGCTCGGCTTTGGCGATGACCGTGCGCGGGCGATCCCAACTCTGGGCCGCGTAGTCCAAGCGCACGAAGTGCCGTTGCTTTTCCTTTGTCTCGGCAAAGGCCGCGGCCGCCTGCTTCATGGGCTCTTGGAGCAAGGCCAAAAGCCGCGCGTTCTTGGCCAGACCCACCACGTAATCCACCTTGTTCTTTTCGCACCACCGCAGCATCCGCCAACGGCAAAAACCCGAGTCCCCGCGGAAGATGATCTTCACCTGCGGCCACGCCTGGCGCATCCGCTTGACCAACAACTTCAATATGGCCCACGCATGCCGGGCGGGATCCGCGTTGCTCGGCCGCAGGTAGCTCACCAAGAGTTGCTCGCCGCAGAAGACATAAAGAGGCAAAAAACACCAGTTGTCATAGTAACCATGAAAAGCCCGGCCTTCCTGCTGCCCGTGCACCCGGTCATCGGTGGCGTCGAAGTCCAAGATCAACTCGCTCGGGACCTCTTTGAAGCTCCCCATAAACAACTCCACCAGAACCTTCGACATGGCCAACACCGTGGCGCGGTCCGCGCGGTTCTCCAACCGGCACAGCGTCGGACTGCTGGCCAGTTCTTGCCCCCGCTCCGCTGCGCTCTGCCATAGCGGATCTTTGCGCAGCGTGTCGTGGTCGTTGAGATCCTCGTAGCCCATGGCCAAACCGTAGATGCGCTGGCGCAAAAGATCCTGCTGCCGGTGCACGACTTGGTCCGCATCACGCGGGTCCTCGATCACCGCATCCAAGGCCGCAACCAAACCCAACTTCTTGTCCGCCGCCCGCAGAGCCACCAACCCTCCGTCGCTGGACACGTCCCCAGCGGTAAAACTTCCCTCGATTTTCCGGCGATCAAAGCTTGGAAAAACCAAAAGTTCCGAGGTACATTCTGTCCGTAGCGAAGTTCCGTTTGTTGTTTGCATAACACCAACAACATTAGCAGGTTAACTGTGGAACTTCGCTACTTTTTTGCTCCATGTATGAAATATTCGGG
>JBBEBP010000002.1:0-8642 GCA_040882255.1 Pseudohongiellaceae bacterium
AGTCAGGGCGCTGTTGCACTTATACCGGTGTCCGAAATTGCGGGACCATCTCTGATTTTCATTGCCGCTACCTGGTGGTGGATGACATCTGGATTCCGCTGGGCGAGTCGCTGCTGATCGCGAAATTCAACCCTGTCTGGAACGTTGTTATTGATGGCTTCGGTAACCATGATCCAGGAAAGGGACGCCACAAAGGCATGCGCCCTCGATGGGATGTGTTGCATCCTGGCAGATCATGGGCCGACAAGTGCGAGCCTCGGCCGGAAAGCGCCAGCCAAATCGTCGGTGAGATTGCTGACTATCTCCGGAATAACCCACCACCACGTGATGATCAAATGATAAGCACCTAATGTATCCCGCCGCCAGTCCTGTAACGCCGCGCACAACGGCGCGAGCGAAGCGAGTGTCCGGCGCCGACAGGCGCGAATTGCTGCGCTTGGTTATGCTCCGAACGCTCATGACTACGATAACGCAATCTTCAATCTCTTTTTCGGATCATCAAATTCCACAGAGTCGGGATCAAACTCTTCCGGGTTGTACGGCCAATAATTCCTGGCGTGGCCTTTTAGCCAACCCACCATACTCTCGTACTCCTCGTGAGGGCACGCTCTCTGGCCGTCACGACTGAAGCTCCGACAAGACGCCGCGAAAACTCTCCAGCCCGGCCTCCAGATTCTCGATGATTTCCTCGGCGATGTCATCGGGTTCCGGAAGGTTGTCCAGATCGCCCAGCGACTGGTCACGCAGCCAGAAGATATCCAGGCTGGTCTTGTCGCGCTTGAAGATCTCCTCGCGACTGTAGCGGCGCCAACGGCCTTCCGGGTTGTCCTCGCTCCAGCTTTCCTGACGCTTGTGACGCTCACCGGGCCGGTAGCACTCGACGAACTCGCGCAGGTGTTCATCGCGCAGGGGTTTCTTCTTGAGCGTGTGGTGGATGTTGGTGCGGTAGTCGTAGAACCAGATCTCGTCTGTCCACGGCTCGGCGCGGCCGGGGCGGCCGTCGAAGAACAGCACGTTGGCCTTGACGCCGTGGGCGTAGAAGATGCCGGTGGGCAGGCGCAGGATAGTGTGCAATTCGGTGGTTTCCATCAGTTTGCGGCGCACGGTTTCCCCGGCTCCGCCTTCGAACAGGACGTTATCGGGCACGACCACGGCGGCCTGGCCGTTTTCCTTGAGCAGAGTCCTGATGTGCTGGACGAAATTGAGCTGCTTGTTGGAGGTGGTGGCCCAGAAGTCCTGGCGGTTGTACTCGAACTCCTCCCGCTCCTGCTCGCCGGCCTCGTTGGTAATGGTGAGCGTGCTTTTCTTGCCGAAGGGCGGATTGGCCAGCACATAGTCGTGTTTTACAGGATGAGCGGCCAGCAGCGCGTCGGTGGGTGAGATGGTCGGCTCATCGCCGATGTCACCGATGTTGTGCAGAAAAAGGTTCATCAGGCACATGCGGCGGGCGCTGGGGACGATCTCGTTGCCGTAGAAGGTGTGGTGCTTGAGCGCCTGCTTCTGCTCCCCGGTCATCCCGGCCATGTGGTGGTCCCTGATGTAATCGTAGGCGGCCAGGAAGAAACCGCCCGTCCCACAGGCCGGGTCGCAGATGGTCCTGTCGGGCTGCGGCTGCACACATTCCACCATGGCGCGGATCAGCGGACGCGGGGTGAAGTACTGGCCGGCGCCGGACTTGGTGTCCTGGGCATTGCGTTCCAGCAGCCCCTCGTACATATCGCCCTTGACCTCGGCATCCAGCATCACCCAGCTCTCGGCATCGATCAGGTTGACCAGGCGGGCCAGCTTGGCCGGGTCCTGGATCTTGTTCTGGGCCTTGGTGAAGATCTGGCCCAGCATCCCCTTTTCCTGACCCAGCTCGCGCAGCAGCTCGATGTAGTGACCCTCCAGCTCCGCGCCCTTGCGCGCCTTCAGGCTTTGCCAGTTATATTGCTCTGGAATGCCGGCGTCCCGGTTCCAGGGCGGCTGGCTGTATTCGTCCGCCATCTTGAGGAAGATCAGGTAGGTGAGTTGTTCCAGGTAGTCACCATAGCTCACGCCGTCATCGCGGAGCATGTGGCAGAAATTCCAGACTTTGGAGACGAGGTTTTCGGCGTTCATTGGTTTGCTTCGCTGTGGTCTTGTGAAGTGGTACTGTCTGTGGAAATCAGGGCCTGTCGGTGCTCTATGAGACTGTAGCGCTCCACCTGACAAGCCTTGTTGTCGGCGACAGTTGTTGCCAAATATGCAACAACTGCCGCCCCGTATTTACGCCCCACGTGCATTTTTTGCACATTGCTTTCTTTCTCCAGCTCACCATACCGGTATACGCTTTGACTTCTTCGCAGAGCACTCATGACTAACCTTCTGCCGCAATGTAGGCCTGATCGGGACGGTTCGGTTCATCCGGATAGCGGTACTGAAGCTCACTACGTTCAATCAGCGGAACAATGTGGCGGCGGTGCAGGTAGTTGCGTCGACGTCTCAACAACACTGCCAGCTCCCGGGTGCCATAAGGCCGGAGGGAACAAAGGGACAGAATGAGTTCGGACAGCTGTTTCGGGTCACGACTGCGCTGACCGAGGCTTTCCAGGGCTGTTCGAATGTCGCCCGGCAGCTCAGCCAGCAATTGTGTCCGCTCTTCATCCAAAGCCACATCGGCTCCGGACTTGTGTGATAAGGCCTCCGACTTATGTGATAAGCCCCTGGACTTGTGTGATAAGCCCCTGGACTTGTGTGATAAGCCGTTGGACTCCCTGGATAAGCCTGAGAACAAGTCGTCTTCCTCCCCAGCGACCGGAAGGCCGAGCCGCTCCCCCGGCACATAGTAGGTCGCCGGCCCACGCGGCACCTGCTCGACAAGCTCCAGATCCCGCAGGTGGGCCAGCCGCTGACTGGCTGCCAGGGTATCGACCCGGTTCAGATCGCGGTAGTCGGAGTTGGTGATGCGCCCGGTCTCCCGGACAAAAATCAGCGCACGCTGCTCTTCCTCGCCCAGCCCGAGATGCCGGAACTGACCGAGCCAGGCGATATCCTCCTTGCTCAGGAAATGGTGGAACAGGTAGGTAGCGGAGAACTGGTCATTGTGGCGGTCTGAATCAAAGCTCGGCGGGGAAAGCCCGGCCTCCTCCATCAACCGGCGCATGACGCGGATACCGCTGCCCTTGGTCTCGGCCAGGCCCATCTCGTGCAACACCGAGGCGACTACCGGGTTGCGCCACTGCGAGCCCGGCTCGCCAAGATTCTCCAGCGATTTCAGGGAGTACCCCGGGTTCTGCACCTCCAGCCGGTTGCTGTAGCGCAGCAACTGGATGGGCTGCTGGCGCTGGTAGTTGCGGTGCATCACGGCGTTCACCACGGCCTCACGCACCACCTTGTCCGGCAGCACCGTCTTCTCGCCCCGGCGTATCTCCCCTTCCGGCAGCTGAAACGCTCGCGGCAGGTCGTCCAGGACCGCTGCCGTGGCCCGCTGAATCAGCCGGGGCAGGGTGTCGCGCAGATCCAGGGTGGTGAAGCGCTCATGTGGATTCTCGATCCACTCCTTGCCGGGAATGCGGATGTAATCCACCCGGTTGGCCGGAAACAGCCGGCGCAGTGCGCCCCGCCGGCCAAACAGCAGCACGCCGGCTACCGTGGGCTGCCGTTGCCCGGCGTGGCGAACCACGGCGCCCAGCGCCTCCAGCAGTTCGTCATCGGAAAAGTTCAATTCCTCCGCCGCCGGGTTCACGGCGCGGCGGGCATCGCGGTAATGTTCAATGGCGTCCGGGTCCAGGTCGTCCAGGCTGGCCCCGGCCACCACGGAAGCATCGTAGCTCTGCCCGGATCGCCCCTGATACAACTCGGCCAGGTCATCCTGGTTACAACGGTAATCGCCACTGGGCCCGCGCCGCCATGCCGAGCGCGGCAGGGGTTTGTTGGCAAAGTGGATGGGGCGTGAAGCCGGATCGGCTTCCGGCACCTCCACCAGAATCACCGTGCCCTCCTCCAGCGCCTCCGCCCGTGCCTGAATCCGCAGCGGTACGTTGAAGGCATTGGCACAGCGCGAATGCAGATCATTCAGCAGCTTGTCCGGGTCCGCGATACCGGTCACCCGGTAGTCACCGGGCGCATCCGATGCCTTCTCCACACCCAGCAGCAGCCAGCCGCCGCCCAGGCCCGGCTCGTTGGCAAAGGCGCAGACCGTCTCCAGCAAGGATTCACCAATGGCCGAAGCCCGCTTGGCCTCGACCCGGTCCGACTCATCCAGCTGCCGGAGCTGTTCGAGTAACGCCTGTGCCGTCACCTGGCTCATGCCGGCGCCTCCGTTTTGCGTTTGCGGCGTTTGGGGCTGGGGGCATCGGCCTGTTCCTGGCGAATCCGCTCCAGCAGGACGCTGGCGGGTTCGTCGTCGGGGTTCTGGGGGACGAGTTTACCTTCGAAGGCGCGTTTGAGGATGGATTGGCGGAGCGCTTCGATCTTTCGAATTGTAACGTCCAGAGTGCTATCAAGCTTCGTACAGATTGCTAGTTTCTGCTCAATCGCTATAACGGTTTCGCGTTGCGATTCGATTCCAGGAATCGGAATATCCATCGACTTTATATTATCCAAGTTCAAACCCGGCTTCCCGGCACCATAAGCCATTCTGTTTAACTGCTTCCTTCCGCCAAGCTCTGACATTAAGTACCAATAAGCAAAAGCAGGTAACAGGCACTCGTTGAGTCTACAAAGTGCTACATGTTGGCTAACGTACGCATTACCCAGTTCCTTTTCGACTAAGCCTGCTTTGGTGACATTCGCACCCGTTATGGTCACCAGCAAATCCCCACGCTCTACTCGAGTTCGCTTACCTTCCGACTTATCAGGCAACGAAACATAGGCACGGTCGCTCAGATCAAGCTTGTCATTCTTTAAGTTTTGCGCCCGAATAAAAAGGTCACCTTGGTCCGCATAATATTTAGCCCAACCTCTCGATCCAGATGTAAGGTAGTCAAGTACATTACCAAACTTTGCTATAGGCCAGACTACATGATTACTTTCCCTCGAAAACCGGCCCTCAAAGGCGGCACTGAGCAGGGACTGGCGGTAGGTCTTGAGCTGGGCGCGGGCGGTTTTCAGGCTTTCCACGCCCTTGTCCAGTTCGGAGAAGAGCTCTTCGATCTTGGCGACGGTGCGGCGTTGTTCGTTGATTGGTGGAAGAAGCATCGGAATGGCATCAAATTTCTTCTTGGTTATATGGACCATCCCAGATCCGTGCGCCTGCGCGTAAAGCTCAGCAGCAATACTATTTAGAAAATAGAACAAAAACACCTTATCCACGAAGGGCTTTGGGTCTACTCGAAAGATGTGTTGATTTAGCCAAGCAGAACCATTGCGCCAAATATAGGCTCCGAGAGACGCCGACCAGGCGAACAACAAGTTTCCAGTTTCGATTCGATGCCTGGCTTCGTACTCTTGGTCGGTGTAGTTAAAGGACGCATTTGGATCATTAAGATTCTGAATCCGAATTATCGGCAGTCCATGATCTTTCCACTCGCTGGATTTAAACGCCCGGCCATTTAAGTAATCGGCGGCTTCTCCAAGTGTGATTTGCGACCAACCCGTTGGCATATCCTTGGCTTCAACCATCCTCATCACGCCGCCATCTCATCATTCATCTGGTCCAACACCGTCTCCATGTCCTCCCCAAATAACTGCCACATGCGCCCACGCCCACCCTCGGCATCGAAGGGTGCATAGTCCAGGTCTTCCACGGTGATGTGGAAGCTGGCGGCGATGTGGTCGCGGATCTTTTCGAGCCAGGCCATCTGTGCCTCGTTGAATTTGGGCTGGTTGCCGGAGTGGCGGCCGAAGATCCAGCGTTTAAAATTAGCGCGCACGGTGTCGGCGTAGGGAGTGAGCCGGTCGTCCCAGCCGCTGACCCGGCGCACCAGAGCGATGATCTGGGCCAGTTCGGTTTCCGGGCGGCGGGCCTGCACCTCGTCGAGACGGGCGTAGGCCTCCCAGACCCGGGCCGGGGCCAGTTTCGGTTGCTCGCGCCTGAGGGCCTCCAGCAACTCGCGGATGGCCCGGGCGGTGATCTCCCGCCGCCGGTGCGGCTGCGTATAGTATATGGTCAGGGCGTCGATGTCGTCCCGGTGTGTCTCCAGCCACTCACGGAATTCCTGGCGGAGCTGCTCGCGGTGGGTCTCGGCGTCGGTTTCCCAGTCACTGATCGTGACCTCGTCCGGGTTGATGTCGTCCACCACCTGTTCCTGGCGCTGGCGAACGTCTTCAAGATACGTGGTCAGGGGGCCGGTGATGGCCGCGGTGGCATACTTCGCGCGTTCCTCGCGGACGGATGTGAGCTGCTCCGGGCTCGGTTCGGCGGTTTCGGGCAACTGGTGGGTTTCTCGCGCGGCGCGGCGCAGGGCGTCCGGGTCGTCCGTGGCCAGCAGTTCGGAGGCGATGGTGTTGAGGTCCGGTCCGCCGGTGATCTTGCGGACTTCCTGGTGCTGTTCGTCGTTGAGGCGCTTGCTGAAGCGGGCCAGTCGGCCGGCCAGGCTGGTGAGGCTGTCCGGGTCGCGCACGCCCATGGTCACGGCCTGCATCAGGTCCTTCATGGGCACTCTGGGCTTGCGCTCCAGACTGCCGGTTTCCATCTTCTTCGATTCGCTGACGCCCACCGCGTCCACCAGTACGAAGTGTTCCTTGGGGCCGGTGGCAGAGCGGTTAACCTGGCGCAGGCCGTCGGCGTCCAGGCTGCGGGTGCCGCGACCGACCATCTGCATGTAGTAGTTGCGGCTCTTCACGTCGCGCATGAACAGCAGGCATTCGATGGGTTTGACATCGGTGCCGGTGGCGATCATGTCCACGGTGACGGCGATACGCGGATTGTAGTCGTTGCGGAAGCTGTTGAGCAGGCTCTGCGGGTCGCCGTCGATGCGGTAGGTGATCTTGCGGCAGAAGTCGTTGCTTTCGGCGAACTTCTCGCGGACGGTGTTGATGATGTCGTCGGCGTGGCTGTCGGTCTTGGCGAAGATCAGGGTCTTGGGCACCTCGACGCCGGCCGGGCCGCCCTCGCCTGCTGGCAGCCGCCGGTCCGGGAACATGCGCGGCAGGGCATCGCGGAAGGCGCGGATGACGGTACGGATCTGACTGGGGTTTACCACGCTGCGGTCCAGCTGTGCACCGGCGTATTCCAGGTCCTCGTCCAGTTGCTGCCAGCGCTGCTCGCGGGTCAGGCGGTCGCGGTGCTCAACGGTCTCCTCCGCCTCGATCCTGCCGCCCTCGCGGGTCAGGCGCGTGTCAATGCGCCAGATGAAGTGGTCGACATTCACCCCATCCACCACGGACTGCTCCAGAGGGTATTCGCTGACCACGTTCTGATTAAAGAAGGCGTAGGTGCGATTGTCGGGCGTGGCAGTGAGGCCCACCAGGAAGCTGTCGAAATACTCGATCACCTGGCGCCAGAGGTTGTAGATGGAGCGGTGGCACTCATCGATGACGATGACATCGAAGAACTCCGGTGGCACCTTTTCGTTGTAGACCACCGGCAGCGGCTCCTTGCGCAGGGCATCCAGGCCGGGCAGTTCGTCCTCGGCCTCTTCCTCCAGCGGCTCGCCCTTGAGGATTGAGTACAGGCGCTGAATGGTGCTGATGCAGACCTGGCCGTCGGTGGGCACGTGCGGCGAGCGCAGGCGCTGGACGGTGTAGAGCTCGGTGAACTTGCGGTTGTCGTCCTGGGGCAGGTACTGGTGGAACTCGTTCTCCGCCTGCACGCCCAGGTTGCGGGTGTCCACCAGGAAGAGCACGCGCCTGGCCCCGGCGTGCTTGAGCAGGCGGTAGATACTGGTGATGGCGGTGAAGGTCTTGCCCGCCCCGGTGGCCATCTGGATCAGCGCACGAGGGCGGTTCTCCTTCAATGAGGTTTCCAGATTGTTGATGGCGTGGAACTGGCAATCGCGCAGCCCGTCCGGTTGCAGCACCGGCAGGGCCTGCAGCCGTTCGCGGAATGAGGCGGCCTGTCCACGCCATTCGGCCAGGGTCTCCGGGCGATGGAAGCGGAACAGCTCCCGGGCCCGGGGCATCGGGTCGTGGCGGTCGGTGAAGCGGGTGATCTCGCCGGTGGCCTCGTAGACAAAGCGCAGGTCGGCCTTGCCGATATGCCGGAGGTTTGCGCTGGCGTAGCGGGCGGACTGCTCTTCCACCTTGCTGATGCGGTGGCCTTCCTCCTCGCGCTTGGCCTCGATCAGCCCTGCGGGCTCGCCATCCACCAGCAGGAGATAGTCCATGGGGCCGGTGTCAGTAGGGTATTCCCGCACGGCCACGCCCCGCCCTGCCGAGGGGTTCAGTTCGGACAGGCTCTGCACTTCCCAGCCAGCAGCGCGGAGCTGGTCGTCAATGCGGTCGCGGGCGCGTTGTTCGGGGTTTTGGTTGTTGTGCATGAATCATCCAATCATGACGAAATTCGGGACGCTAACGAAACCCTTGTGGACCAACACCACCGAAGACGGCGGCGACTTAGTTTCATTGTCAGCGAGTGAAGCTCAACGCCCGAGTGCCTTGATTTGTTATCGCTTGCTCGCACGTAATTTGGCCAGAAGCTTCCAAACATATACTAAACTCTGAACTGCCAGCACTGAGGTAAAAATAGAGATGGTCCCGCAATTTCGGACACCGGTATAAGTGCAACAGCGCCCTGACTG
>JBBEBP010000003.1:0-183133 GCA_040882255.1 Pseudohongiellaceae bacterium
AGCGGCCTGGCACTATCTTAAACCATTGTCTTGATTTCGGGGTCCACTATAGCCAGTGTTCAGTGACCCTCACTGGTTTGACATTTCCGAGTTTCACATATACATTATTTGTACGTCAGTGACTAGGAGCATCTCCAGTCGTCATGCTGACCTCTACGGGCTTCGAGCCGACTTTTTCTTGCTGTATCCCGGTTCCATCTGGTGTCGGGATATGGCGAGCAAAAACTTTCCTCCTGTTGAAGGATCAACATGTCCCTTCCCTCAGGTAAAGTGCTTCCACTGGAAACAGCTTTTCGAAGCACATTCCATGATAAATACGATTTTGATGATTTTCTCTCCGCTACAGCCGAAAAGGAATCGACTCCTGTTGTATTAAAGAAGAGGTCTCCACATGAAACCACGGTATTTGTTGGCACGGAGAAGCTCAAGCGATTTCACAGGTTTCTGAACAGCTATCTGTTTGAATTCGCCGATATCAATACTCGGATAGCCGATGCGTACATCAAGGGAAAAAACACTCTCACGTCAGTTCGCAAGCACGCTACCAACTCCCATTTTTTCCGAACCGATATCGTAGACTTCTTCGGTCAACTATCTCGTATCGACGCTAATCGTGTTCTGGAGCGCCAACTTGGCGCTGCACCCATTTCTGACTTCAGTGACTACAGGGAAGTCATTCTGGGGATAGTATTGATGAATGATTCCCTCCCAATGGGATTCTCGACATCACCGTCGATTAGCAATGCCTGTCTGTTCGAGTTCGATAATGCAATCGAGCAACACTGTAATGAACGAAACATCATCTATAGTCGGTATTCCGATGATTTGATTTTCTCCTCGAGTAGCCAGGAAAAGCTCTCTCACATAGATTCGATGTTGAAGGAACAACTACAACGACACTTTGATGGCCGACTGCGTCTAAACAGCGCAAAGACAACCAGAACTCATGCGGGGAACAAAGTGAATCTGCTCGGGTTGGTAATTCTTCCCAATGGCCACGTCACCGTCGACAACAAGATCAAAAAGAATCTGGAAGTTTTGCTTCATTTCTATCGGTCTGAACAGGAAAAGTACAGGGACTTTCTGATCCGTGAATATTCAGGACACGTCTCCAAGGTCAGCGGCCAACTCCGCTACGTCAACACGATAGACCCGAACTATGTACGCAAACTGCGATCGAGGTACGGAAACCTTCTGATCGACTACTTCCTTGGCAATCCGGAATAATGCAAAACTTTGATGTTACGATACGGAATGTCCAACATGTCGGGCACATGCACTTCGCTCTGGACCTGAGCAAGTGCGGCTTGACCTGCATCACCGGGCGAAACAGTGCCGGAAAAACTACGCTAGTACGGGCTTTGCGCAACCTGAAACATTCGGATACCTTCAAGAGAACTGCATCACCGTCGATTTTCCGAAGCGACAGTCTGATAACCTATCAAATTGATGATACGTGTTACGAATTCAAGTATGATCCGGCCCTGGGCACCATCGATACCAAGGAAATCATCGACGACTGCGTCAAGGATGGTATCTTCGTCGAACTACCGCTCCCCCACGGCAAACGGTTCAGTTTTATACAGCGCAGTGACCTCGACGATCAACTACGGCGCAGCATCACCCTTGAACAATACGGGGAGCCCACCGAGCTAATCCGATTTCTCTCCAGTGTTTACAGAACATCCCGCTTCGACAATCTGAAAAGTTTCCTCCACAAAGGAACAACGTATTATTTCCTGTTGCGAGACCACGGATATTATATCAGGGAAGACCACCTGAGCACGGGAGAATATTTCGTTATTCAGCTCTACCGGCTAATGCAAAACAAGTGCCGCTTGATAGTTATTGATGAAATCGACATTTCACTGGACGCATTGACCCAGGCCAACCTGGTGGAGGAGTTGCGGGACTTCTGCCTGCGCTTCGAAAGCAACATTGTATTCACAACACATTCGCTGGCTTTGATGAAAACCCTCTCAGATGGTGAGCTCTACCAACTCCTTCCTGATCGTAAGGAGCACAAGATCGTCAACGTGTCGTACAACTATATCAAGAGTACGCTTTTCGGATTCAAGGGATATGATAAATACATCCTGACCGAGGATGAAATGCTGGAAGACTTCCTGTATTACCTCCTGCGCGATGCTCTCAGTCAGAGAAGCCTCCACATCACGATCATCTATGTTGGAGGCGCCAACAATACCATCGATCTGATGCAACGAAATCGGGAGCACCAGTTTTTCGCAGTGCCAGCTAAGGTGCTCACCGTTCTGGATGGGGACGCCAAGGAACACGCCAAGGTCGAAGGTGAAGAGCCGATCCTTTTCATTCCATTCGAGGATATCGAAAAGCAACTATTTACCTACTACGAAACTGGTGAACACTTCCAGACAGTAGGTCGCTGCAACAGCGGAAAAGATCTGGCCAACAGACTGAAGCGACAGAACAATAACTCCCATATCCCGATATTCAGGTTTCTGGAAGAGTATCATTTCCATGAAATACAAGCATTCCGAGAGGAGCTAATAGCATTTGTCGATAAGTAATTGCACAGTTTATCTCTAATCCTCCATCTTCCGCAGCAGCCATATGTAGAAACAATTGCTGTCGCTAGTAACCATGAAAATGGTTTTCTGTTGGCAGGTGTAAATTTTTCTATTATAGCTCCTCTTGAATTCAGGAGGCATTGCAGCTCGACTAACTGTCCAATGTGGCGCTACTCCTTTTGGTCGTCTGAGCTGCGTTCGGTGAAGAATGATAGAATCCCCGCCGGTCGTGGGTTGCTTTGCGCCTCCTCGTCAACATTGTCCCGGTTGTCGATTTCGTCGGGAAACTCTTTCTTATTATCCTTCTCTTCCTTCTTCAGAGTTCTTGGTGGGGGAGCAACCCAATTTGATAGCCGCTCGCCGACATCCGAGTAAAAAACTGGTAGAACTTCGGCTAGTTGTTCCACGAATACGCGTTGTCCAGAGAATTTCCTACCGAGATCAATGACTCGCTGTACCTCAAACTCCTTAGGTACCTCCTTCTGTCCTTCTGGTACGAGTTTGTCTGCGTCCCGAATAACTTCCAATATCGGTGCATGGGTATCATTGGTCCGGCCCGGCCACACAGCTTTGATACTCAGGTCAGGCTGATCGAGGGTCTTAAGCTGCCTGGTCAACCAATTGATCCCTGCTGTGGGACGAACGACCTCTTGGTTACCATTAACTTTCATGCTGAACATGACGACCCGGCGTGTGAGGTCTGCCGTCAACCGGATATCGCTGGCTGTGTTGGGTACTGATATCGCACCAGTCAGACAATGCTGGCTGATCATTTCATCAATAGTGTCACGCATCAACGCTTCAGCATCTTTGGCGTGTGTGCGCTTCAGTGATAGTTGTGCCTCCGCTCCCGTCTGCATCGATAGCCGTAAAGAGAGGTATCTTATCAATTGATGCCAAGCGCTGGCGGTCATGATCACATCGTCATCGGTCTTCTTGAGCGGCACATTTTGCTGTACATTGGCGCAAACATTCTTCCATCCGGCGTTCATCGAAGACATCGGCGAAACACCCGATGACGGGTGATCGAGATAACGGATGAGCTCGCGAAGGATCACTCCCTGTTCCGGGTCGTCAATCTCTCTGGCCTGGGATAGTACGGATGCCTTCGAAAGAATCAAAAGCCATGATAGATGAAATAGGCCGGTAGTTCGGGTTTTGCTTTTGTTGACCGGAATAGGGTGGTGTGTAGGTTTGGTGGCGAACTGATTGGATATTGTAACGACAGCGTCAGCGCCTACTTCTTTTGCAAGATCGAGGTATGACTCAATTTGCTCCTTCGTGTGCTCCGCGTTGCCTACCTTGGCTTCAATGAGAGCGGACCAGGTCTTCTTTCCTAGTGTGATTACAACCAAGCCATCTGGACGTATGTTTCGACCTTCTTTGGTATCGAACACTACTTCCGTATAGCATTGCAGCTTGGCCTTGACGCCAACCTTTCCGTCAACCTCCGACAACACGTCATCTGCGAACTGGCGGACAATCATGAATGAGGACAGTAGAACTGAAGTTGCTCGTTCTTCTTTCTTTGAATCAGCAACTACTGGGATTAGTCGTGCCTTTGTTCCGAATTTGATTCGATCCAGTATTGTTGTTTTCGGCATCTACAAATTCCTTATGTACCCGTTGTGATAATGCGACGACTATTTCATAGGTGATCTAGCTATACAAGGGGGGGTGGCCGGGTAGCACTTTCGGTTCAGTGAACATCCTTGGAAGAGAGCGCTTCCTCCCAGTCCGAAGCGCTCGGGCTACAAAGCACTAACCGGCCGACAACAACCCCCGCAAATACTCCGCCGTATGCGACGACTTCCGCCGACTAACAACCTCCGGTGCCCCCCGCGCAACAACCCTACCACCAGCATCACCCCCCTCAGGCCCCATATCCAGCACCCAATCCGCCTCTGCAATCACATCCAGATTATGCTCGATCACAATCACACTGTTCCCCGCATCCACCAGCCGGTGCAATACGCGTAAGAGCTTCTCCACATCCGCCATATGCAGCCCGACCGTCGGTTCGTCCAGGATATACAGCTTGTGCGATGGCGTGCCGCGCTGCAGGTGCTCGGGTTTGGCCTTGGCCAACTCGGTGACCAGCTTGATGCGCTGGGCCTCGCCGCCGCTCAGTGTGGGGCTCTGCTGGCCCAGGGTCAGGTAGCCCAGGCCGATGTCCTGCATCAATCGTAATGGATGATGAACGGTGGGGATGGGCTCGAAGAACTCCACGGCCTCGTTGACGTCCATGGCCAGAACCTCGCCGATGTGCTTGCCCTTGTATTCCACGGCCAGGGTGTCGCGGTTGAAGCGCCAGCCCTCGCACTGGTCGCAGGGTACGCGCACGTCGGGCAGGAAGTTCATCTCGACCTTCTGCATGCCGTTGCCGCCGCAGGCCTCGCAGCGTCCGCCGGCGACGTTGAAGGAGAAGCGGCCCGGTTTCCAGGCGCGCAGCCGGGCGTCCGGCGTGTCGGCGAACAGCTTGCGGATGGTGTCGAAGATGCCGATGTAGCTGGCCGGGCAGGAGCGCGGCGTCTTGCCGATCGGGGTCTGGTCCACCTGCAGGATGCTGCGGATCGAGTCCCAGCCCTCGATGCGCTCGCAGCCCTGCCAGTGGCCGGCCTTCACGGCCGGGGCCTTGCCGCGCTTGCGGGCATTGTTGATGACCACCGGGCGCAGGTTATCGTACAGCACGCTGCGGATCAGGGTGCTCTTGCCGCTACCGCTGACGCCGCTGACCACGACCAGCTGGCGCAGCGGAATGTCCAGCGTCAGGTCGCGCAGGTTGTTCATGTTGGCGCCCGTGATGTGCAATGACTCGTCCGGTGTCAGCCGGCGCGCGTCCGGGTCGCGCAGCTCCGGCAGCGGGTGACGCATGGGGTTGGCCAGGAAGCGGCCGGTCAGCGACTGCTTGTTGCGCTTCAGCGCGGCCAGGCTGCCGGTGGCGACGATATGACCGCCGTTGACGCCGGCGCCGGGTCCCACATCGATCAGGTGATCGGCCTCCGCCATGGTGGCGTCATCGTGCTCCACGACGATCACCGTGTTGCCCTGTTGCTGCAGTTGCCGCAGCGTCCTGATCAGGCGCTGGTTGTCGCGCGCGTGCAGGCCGATGGTCGGCTCGTCCAGGATGTAGCAGACGCCCTGCAGGTTGGAGCCGAGCTGCGCGGCCAGGCGGATGCGCTGGGCCTCGCCGCCGCTCAGCGTGGGCGCGGCGCGGTCCAGGCTGAGGTAGTCCAGGCCCACGGTCTGCAGGAACTGCAGGCGGTTGTGCAGCTCGCTGAGGATGTCGCGGGCGATCTGCTGTTCCTTGTTGTCCAGTTTCCAGCGGCTGATGGCTTTCTCCGCTGCTTTCACCGGCAGGGCGCTGATGTCGGCGATGGACTGCTCGCGGAAACGCACGGCCAGCGCCACCGGGTTGAGGCGTTGCCCGTTACAGTCCGGGCAGGGCTTGCGGCTGTCGTCGTGCTCTTCATCCAACCACGTTGCTTCCTCGCCGGTCTGCTCCTCGTCAAAGCCCTTGATGATTTGTCCGGTACCGTGGCAGCGCAGGCACCAGCCGTGGCGGGAGTTGTAGGAGAACAGCCGCGGGTCCGGTTCGTCGAAACTCTCGCCGCAGGACGGGCAGGCGCGCCGCGTGGAAAACAGGGTGTCCCGGCGCCCGTCATTGACCAGCAGCAGGCCGTTGCTCAGCGCCAGTGCCTCGTCGATCAGGGCGGTGAGGGCGTTCTCGTTGCGGCTGCTGACCTCGCAGTCACCGACCACGATCTCGATGTCGTGTTCGCGGTAGCGGTCCAGCACCGGCCAGTCCGCGCTGGGCACGATCACGCCATCGGCGCGCATGCGCTCATAGCCCTTGCCGGCCGCCCAGGCGGCCAGATCCTTGTAGATGCCCTTGCGGGCCACCACCATCGGCGCCAGCACGGTAAGGGAGCGGCCCTTGTGATCGCGCAGCAGGCGCGACAGGATCATCTCGCGGCTTTGCGGCTCGATCGGCACGTCGCAGCCCGGGCAGTACTGCGTGCCCAGCTTCACGTAGATCAGGCGCAGGTAGTGGTGGATCTCGGTCAGCGTGCCCACCGTGCTCTTGTGGCCGCCGCGGCTGGTGCGCTGCTCGATGGCCACGGTGGGCGGGATGCCATGGATGGCGTCCACATCCGGGCGCGAGGCCGGCTGCACGAACTGGCGGGCGTAGGCGTTCAGCGATTCCAGGTAGCGGCGCTGGCCCTCGGCGAAGATCAGGTCGAAGGCCAGCGTCGACTTGCCGCTGCCGCTGACGCCGGTGATCACCGTGAACTGGTTCCAGGGCACGAAGACATCGATGTTCTTCAGGTTGTGTTCCCGGGCGTGGTGGATCTCTATGCCCTTCAGGGCTTTCATGGCCTTGCGCTTGCCGCCTTTCGCCGGAGCGGGGGCCATGGGCACATCGGCCAGCGACGGGCGGCCGGAGGAGCGCGCGCGGGTTTCTAACAAGGCCTTCTGGTACTGCTTCAGCGCCGTGGCGGTGGCGCCGCGGCCTGCCTGCACCACGTCATCCGGCGTGCCCTCGGCGACCAGTTGTCCGCCGCCGTGACCGCCTTCCGGCCCCATGTCGATCAGCCAGTCGGCCGCGCTCAGCACGTCCAGGTTGTGTTCGATGACCAGCAGCGAGTGACCGGCGGCGCGCAGCTTGGCGAAGGCCTGCATCAGCACACCGATGTCGTGGAAGTGCAGGCCGGTGGTGGGCTCGTCGAACAGGAACAGCAGGTGGCGCGAACGAGTCTTGCCCGTGCGCTTTTTCGCGGTGCTCTTCACAGCATTCTTCGCAGCCTTCTTCGGCGTCTGCCGCGACACCTCGGCCAGGTGGCCGGCCAGTTTCAGGCGCTGCGCCTCGCCGCCGCTGAGCGTGGGTACCGCCTGTCCCAGTTGCAGGTAGTGCAGGCCCACGTCCAGCAGGGGCTGCAGGCATTGTTCGACATCGGCCTCGCCCCGGAACAGCTCCAGTGCCTCGCTGACCGTCATCGCCAGCACGTCGGCGATGGAGTGGAAACGGGCGCTGTCTTTCGGGTCCGGAATTTTGACTTCCAGCATCTCGCGCCGGTAGCGCTGGCCGTTGCATTCGCTGCAGCGCAGGTAGACGTCGCTGAGGAACTGCATCTCCACGTGTTCGAAACCGTTGCCCGAACAGGCCGGGCAGCGGCCCTTGCCGGCGTTGAAACTGAAGCTGCCGATGGTGTAGCCGCGCTCTTTCGCCAGTGGCTGGGCGATGAAGCGCTTGCGGATGGCGTCGAAGGCGCCCACGTAGGTGGCCGGCACCGAGCGCGTGGTCTTGCCGATGGGGCTCTGGTCGACCAGCACCACGTCGTCGATGTGTTCCAGCCCGTCGATGCGCTCATGCTCGCCGGGCGCTTCCACCGGCTTGCCGAAATGCATGCACAGGCCCAGGTACAGCACATCGCGCATCAGCGTGGACTTGCCGCTGCCGCTGACCCCGCTCAGGCAGACCAGCTGGCCCAGCGGAATGTCGATATCCACATTCTTCAGGTTGTGTGCCCTGGCGCCCCGGATGGTGAGGCGGCCCGAGTCGCCGCGCGGCTCTTCGGTCTCTGACTCCGGTTCCGGCCTGTTTTTCGGCTCCGGGGCGGCGAGCCTTGCCTCCTGCAGCACCTGGCGGTCACCGCGCAGATACTCCGCGGTCAGCGACGTGCGGCTGCGCAGCAGCTGCGCCGGTGTGCCCATAAAGCGGATCTCGCCGCCGTCCTTGCCGGGCCCCGGGCCGATGTCGATGATCAGGTCGGCGGCCAGCATGATCTGCGGGTCGTGCTCGACCACCAGCAGAGAATTGCCGGCATCGCGCAGGCGGTGCAGGATGCCGATCATGCGGTCGATGTCGCGCGAGTGCAGGCCGATGGACGGCTCGTCCAGCACGAACAGGGTGTTGACCAGCGAGGTGCCCAGCGCGGTGGTCAGGTTGATGCGCTGCACCTCGCCGCCGCTGAGCGTGCGCGACTGGCGGTCCAGGCTCAGATACCCCAGCCCCACGTCCAGCAGGTAGCCGAGGCGCGTGCGGATCTCGCCCAGCAGCAGTTCGGTGGCCTCGTCGAAGGGTCTGGGCAGGTCCACAGCGCGGAAGAAGGCCTCGCATTCGTCCAGCGGCAGCTGCATCAGCTCGTCAATGCGGTAGGTCCTGCCGGTGCCGGCACCGGAACCAGCGCCCGGTTTCTCCGGCAGTTTCCACCACAGCGACTCTGGTTTCAGGCGGGCGCCACCGCAGGCCTGGCATTCGCTGTAGGAGCGGTAGCGCGACAGCAGCACGCGGATGTGCATCTTGTAGGCCTTGCTCTCCAGCCAGTCGAAGAAGCGCTTCACGCCGTACCACTTGCGGCTGCGGATGCCGCCTTCGCCGTCCAGCACCCACTGCTGCTGTTCGTCGGTCAGGTCTTTCCAGGGCCGGGTCAGCGGGATCTTCTTCGCCTTGGCATAGCGTTCCAGGTCCACCTGGCACTCGCTGAAACTCGGCGTCTGGAACGGCTTGACGGCGCCTTCCTTCAGGCTCTTGCCCGGGTCCGGAATCACCAGCGACCAGTCCACGCCGATGATGCGCCCGAAGCCCTTGCAGGCCTCGCAGGCGCCGACCGGTGAATTGAAGGAGAAATGGCTGGGTGTCACATCATTGAATTCGCGATCGCAGTCCGGGCAGTGCAGGTGCTGCGAATAGCGCAGCGGCTCGCCGGCCTCGCTGCCGTCGTCCGACATCGGGTAGGCCAGCATGTGCCCCTGGCCGTGCTGCAGCGCCACCTCGACGGCTTCCCCCAGCCGCTCTCGGTTCTCCTCGCGCAGGCGCAGCCGGTCCTGCACCGCGTGCACCGGCCGCTCGCCGCCCTTGCTGCGCCCCTTGTACTGGATGCGGGTGTAGCCCTGCTGGCCGAGCAGCTTCATGATCTCGTCGTCAATGAAATTGTGCGGTACGGAGAACGGCGAGCAGATGTGCAGCCGGCTTTCTTCCGGCAGGCGCCGCGTCAGGTCCTCGCAGATGCTGGCCACCGAGTCACGCCGTACCTCGCGCCCGCAGCCCGGGCAGAACAGCGTCGCCAGCCGCGCGTAGATCAGCTTCAGGTAGTCATTGAGCTCGGTCATCGTGCCGACCGTGGAGCGCGAGGTGCGCACCGGGTTGGTCTGGTCAATGGCGATGGCCGGCGGGATGCCCAGGATGCTGTCCACCGCCGGCTTGTCCATGCGGTCCAGGAACTGCCGCGCATAGGCCGAGAAGGTCTCGACGTAGCGGCGCTGGCCCTCGGCGTAGATGGTGTCGAAGGCCAGCGTGGACTTGCCCGAGCCGCTGACGCCGGTGATGACGATCAGTTTGCCGGCGGGCAGGTCCAGGTCGAGGTTCTTCAGGTTGTTCTGGCGGGCGCCTCGGACGGTGATTTCGGGTCGCGACATGGGGTGGGGGCCGTTGCTCTGGTTAATGAAAGTGGTCAGCTTATACTGTGGGTATATACAGTTCAATCACTTCGTGGGCCGAGTCTGCCGGTAGCGGAGGGGCCGTCCGGGAGACGCCCGTGAATGGGGCCTCGACACCTCCGGCGACTCTGGCTCTGCGTGTGTCTGGCGCGCGCTGTTGCAAGGCGTCGTGCGCCGGCAATGGCCGTAGCCCTTGGCAAGCACGACAACGCGGCAACGGTGCGCGCCAGGCCACGCCCGAAGGGGCCTTCAGCCCGTCCCACTTTCTGCGTTGCAACTGCTGGTCGTGCCGACGCACGCCTGCGCAGTTGCGCCTTGATAGTGAAACGGGCTGAAGGCCAGAGCCAGAGTCGCCGGAGGTGTCGAGGCCCTATCCTTGGGGGGCTCGGCGTGCGCCATCCATGGCGCCCGACGCTCCCGGCCGGCCCCTCCGCTACCGGCAGACTCTCCTGTAGTGGTTGCCCGTAGAGGATGACCACTTTATAGCCTGCGGGGTGACGTTACCACAGACAGAGCCCG
Organism: Pseudohongiellaceae bacterium; assembly: GCA_040882255.1. Lineage (GTDB taxonomy): Bacteria > Pseudomonadota > Gammaproteobacteria > Pseudomonadales > Pseudohongiellaceae > PWQG01. The sequence goes on from JBBEBP010000003.1 coordinate 10,509, forward strand.
TCGGAGGAAGCGCCGCGCAGGAGCGTCGGGCGCCATGGATGGCGCACGCCGAGCCTTACAAGGATGTACTTGCAGGCGTCTCCTGCGCGGCGCTTCCTCCGACGGGCGGGTCTTGTGCATGTTGACAGTCGTACAAATCTGTACGATATTTCTGAGAAGGTATGGATGCCCGGCGGATTTGTGATCGGAGGAGTGTGAGTGCGTTATTGTTACCCGGTGTTTCTGACTGCTGATGACGAGGGCAACCTGGTGGCATCTGCCCGCGATGTCCCGGAGGCGCTCACTGAAGGATGTTCGGAAAGCGAGGCGTTGGCTGCCATGGCGGACGCACTCGGGGCCGCCCTGGCGGGTTATTCCCATGAGGGAGTTTCTCTTCCGTTGCCCTCGGTTCCCCAAGCAGGCGAACGCATGGTTGCTGTCACGCCACTCGTTGCCGCCAAGCTGGCCTTGCGCAGCGCCATGCAGGCGCAGGGAATGACCAACGTGGCGCTGGCTGAACGCCTGCGTATCTCGGAGGGTGCGGTTCGTCGCCTGGTCAATCCGGATCATCAGTCGCGTCTTGACGGGGTGGCGGCCGCGTTGCAGTGCCTGGGGCGGCAGCTGGTGCTGGAAGACCGGGACACGGCGGCCGGTACTCAGAAGATGTAGCTCAGGGTCAGAAACCCTCTTCCAAGCCGTTGACGGTCGACTATGGGACTGTCGACGATGGCACTGTCGAGTGTTTCGATGCCGAAATTGCCCACCAGCTGCCAGTTGCTGCTGAGTTCGTAGAACACCGAGAAACCGGCCTCCCAGTTCAGGGCGGAAGACAGAGAATAGCCCGGACGGTCGGCCCGCGCGTGGGCCTGATCCACGCCGAACTCGTAGTCGGCCAGCGATCCGTCCAGCCAGTTCAGCCCCAGTGAAGGCGAGACGCGCAACAGCCCCAGCTGAAAGCCGCGGCTGAGCTGCAGGCGGGCGGTGGAACCTTTGCTGAGCCCCAGCAGGTCGGTCTGTGCGCTGCCGGACAGGCTCAATCCGGCGGGCAGCTCATAAGTCAGTGCTAGCCCGCCCATTACGCTGGTCTTGCGGTCGCCCAGGCCTTCCAGCCAGGGGCTGTCGGACTCCTCGTAGGCCCCGAGGCGCAGGTCAGCCTGCGCGGCCAGGCGCCAGTTGTCACCAGTCGCCAGCAGATAGCGAAGCTGCGGGCCGGTCCATTGCAGCCGCTCCCCCAGATAGGTGATGGCCGGGATGAGCTGCAGCGGGCTGTCACTGCTGTCGCGGTAGGGCGAGGTCTGGCCGATGACACCCGGGCCCACACCCACTTGCCCGAAGCCGCCCAGTGGCCGATACAGGCTCAGGCTCTGTTCAACGGGTTCACCCGGCGTCACCCGGACTCGTGCTCGTTGAAAGCTCGGCGGGCCGGAAGGCTGGTAGTCATTGCTCAGGGCGAACGGCTCGCTGGGAATGCCGATGAAGTTGCGATCCAGGCGGCCGTTGTTGTTCTCGTCCCGGAACAGCAATACCGCATAGTCGCCCTCTGGCAGATCCTGAATACGGTAGGGCGGCTCGGTCTCGTCAACGCTGAACACTTCGCGCCGCCAGGCGTCGCGGAAACTGCCGAAACTGTCGCCGTCCCGGAACACCAGGGCAATCACATTGCCACGCTCCGGCGGATCGCTCAGCCGCAGAATGATCTCCCCGGCCCGAGCCGGGGTCAGGGCGGTGGTCAGCAACACCAGCGACGCCAGCAACAGGCAATGTAGTGATTGGCAGTACACGTTCATGGCAGCTTTCCGGGCGCGTGATTGGTTGCCCACCAGTACGCAGCCGAATTCCTCCTGGATGATTGCGATTGGATTATGCGTTGCGCTGTTTGTCGATGCGGTCATCCGGAATATGACCCGGCTCACGGAGTTGTCCATACTAAATTGACATGTTCTGGAGTCAGTACGCGATCCGGATCAGTGACCAATGGCTTACTGCCGGACCAGGGCCTTACAGTCAGTAGCCTGGCAGAGCTTGTTAAATAGGCTTGAAAAACGAGGAAGGCCTGTCGGATTGCAGCCGACTGTAGAATTCGACTGCGTAGGTATCGGTCATGCACGCGATGAAGTCACAAACAATTCGCATTCTGTCCTGCTCCGAGCGGCTTTGAGTAAAGATTTGTTGAAAATCGTCTGGCATCAGTTCGTGGCCGGATTCAGCGGACAGTGTTCTGAACAGATAACGCACTATTTCACGTGAACGCCATGCGACGACTTTCCATCGGGGAGAGTGGATCAGGAAATGGAAAGTCAAATGCTTCAGTGTCTCGATCTTGATCCATACATCCTTATGAAGATGGATCTCGGCGAATACCGGGCTCTGGGTTGGTGGCTTTACCTGAACAGCCCGGATGAACTCACCGACCAGATGAGACGTCAAGCGGTTTCTGTCGTATGCCTGTTCACCCAATCGATTTTCTGTTTCTCGCATTGCACCCAGGGTGTAGGCAAGGATACTGATATCCATGGGGTTGTCGTTTTTGTCATTGACGAGCTCTAGTAGTGGATTGAGCAACTTCTGCGAGTCCAGAATATCAAGCAGTGCTGCCCAGATATCCCTGGCTGTAACGGTGATGCCGAGTTTCTCTCCTATGGCTCTCTGGGTTTTGTCTGCAATGGCTTCCAACGTATGATTATCCAGGGTGACAATATCGAGAATGCGAATAAGCCCGGACTTCAAGGCATCGTCGAGATCGTATGTGGAATAGGCGATATCGTCCGCTATATCCATGATCTGACATTCGATCGTCTTGAAATGGGGCGGCGCTTCACGGTCGCCTCCGGTGTGTTTCTTGATTTTCTCCACAAGAGGAGCTTCCGATGCATAATACCCTTTGTGAATGCCTGCTTCGGAATGGAAAGAGGTCGGTATCGGCTTGTCGTACTTGAGGACTGACGCCAGAGCACGGAATGACAGGTTGAGTCCGGCTCGGTGATCATTTCCGTTGTCGATCAGGGGGGCGTCCGGGTTGGTGGCGATCTTCTTTTCAAGCACAGCGAGTAATCTGAGTGTTTGAGCGTTTCCCTCAAATCCGCCATAAGGCGCCATGCATTCGTTCAGCGCTTGCTCGCCTTCATGCCCGAATGGGGGGTGACCCAGATCGTGAGCGAGCGCAGCAAACTCGACCAGATCAAGGTCGATGGGTGTTTCTTTCAGCCATGGCGATTCATGGTTCAATTTGATGGCGATGGATTTGGCGACCTGTGCCACTTCCAGTGAGTGGGTCAGGCGGTTACGGAAGTAGTCCCCTTCGGTATCGGGGAACAGTTGCATCTTGCCTTTCAGGCGGCGGAACGAAGTGCTGTGGATCAGACGAGCGTAATCGCGGCGGAAATCATGCCGATACGGCTCCGGCGCCAGCCCGCCGTCGACCGGCTGCTCTTCATGGGCACGCTGGAAGTCGGAGTTGTGGTACAGCGCTTTGTCGGTAGTGGCGTCCATCCGTGACACTCCAGGGTACTACCAGAAGTATTTGTAGCAGTGAACGAGCTGCAGGCTATTTGTCCTTCTTTTCCCCGGATTGTCCGGCGCGCGACTCTTCCGCCCTGGCCTGCGCCCTGATCTGTTGTTGCCGCTCATCGGCATAGTCACGAGCAATGGTCATCTTCTTGATGGTCTGCTGATAGGCTCTCTCGAATGCCGTAGCCATGGCATTTACCCCCTGATTCCTTGCTGTGTGGGTACAAGGTATAAGAATTGTATACCCTCGAGCGTACCTCTGCCACCGTTAGTGTGGTCGGCCGGCAGACACCGAATCGAGGGCTAGTCACGCGGTTCATTGGTGACGTAATCAACGACTGGACGCGTTACCCGGCCGTTGGCTGCGCTGGCCGCCTGAAGCGTTGACGGGCCTGCCTGGCCTTGTCTCTGAAAACGCAGGCCCCGGCATGATCGTTGATGATTCCCATGGCCTGCATGAAGGCATACACGGTGGTTGGGCCGACGAATTTCCAGCCCTGTTTTTTCAGGGCTTTCGACAGTGCGATGGAGGCCTCCGAGGTCGTGGCAGTCTGCGGTTCAGGCAGTTCGCTCTCGTCCGGCTCGAAACGCCAGAAGAAAGCGGCGAGCGATCCCTCACGCTGTACCATCTCCCGGGCCTTGGCGGCATTGTTGATCACCGCTTCAATCTTGCCCCGATGCCGGACAATGCCCTTGTCCGACAGCAGTCGTTCGATGTCGGGCTCGTCGAACTGCGCCACCTTGTTGAAGTCGAAATCCGCGAAGGCGGACCGGAAGTTTTCGCGCTTGGCTAGAATCGTGCGCCAGCTCAGGCCGCACTGGAAGCTTTCCAGGCATAGCTTCTCGAACAGCCGGATATCATCGTCGACGGGATAGCCCCATTCCCGGTCGTGGTAGGCAAAGAATTCGGGAGCGGCAGCGCACCAGCCGCAGCGCAACTCACCGTCAGGACCGGTAACCGTAGCATTCATTGTCAGTTTCCTTTCAGCCGGGCTAGTGAGGACGATACTCTTCCCCGGGCATGGCATGGCGGGGCACGACATGCGCATCCACGTGCATGGACTCCAGCCGGTTGCCCAGCATCACCAGCGAGCCGCGCGAGCGCTCCTGGCCTGTGGAAGAAAACTCGAAGTCATAGGTGCGCCGCCACTGCAGCAGCCCGCCCGCGCCCCGGGCCGGGCGGATGCGGCGCAGGGCGACGCTCTGGTCCAGCAGCTGCAGCTCCAGCTCGCGGCAGCGGCGTGCGGCATAATGCAGCGCTAGCGCCTTGGCATGGCGGGACTGCCACCAGTGGGCAGCGCCGAGACCCGCAAGCAGCAGCCAGAATAGAGCGGAGAAAGAGTACAAGTGACCTTCCTGTTCAGTGGTTGGAGTGATTTGTCAGGGAGGTATTGTAGTCCGGTGGGGGCGTCCGGGTACACTCCAGCGCGGCGCGCAGGAACCGGGCCAGGGTCTGGCGGCGGTAGGGTTTGTCTAGCGTTGGATAGCGGCTGACGATACTTTTACACTCTTCGGTCTCCTCGTTGCTGTCGGGGTTGGTGTACCCGGAAGTCAGCACGATCGGCAGATCCGGCCGCAGTCGACTGGCCTGCTCGGCCAGCGCACGGCCGCTGCCGCCCGGCATCACCACGTCAGTGAACAGCAGATCGATGGAGGGGGTGCTTTCCAGAATGCTCAGCGCGGTGCTGGCGTCCGATGCCTCCATGACCCGGTAATCCAGCGATTGCAGCAGTCCGGCCGCGAACTGCCGGACCAGGGGATCGTCTTCCACCAGCAGTATGGTCTCTCCGTTGCCGCGCGAAACCCCGTCTCCGTTCATGTCCCCGGGTGCGTTTGAGCCATCGGCCGCCTTCTGGCTGTCCGCGGTTGCCACGGGCAGGTACAGGTGGAAGGTGCTGCCGCGGCCCGGCTCCGACTCCAGTGTGATATGTCCCCCGGACTGATGAACGAAACCATGTACCATCGCCAGGCCGAGGCCGGATCCCTTGCCTTCCGTCTTGGTGCTGAAGAACGGTTCAAAGATCTGCTTCCTGGTTGCACTGTCCATGCCGGTTCCGGTATCGCTGACCGAGAGACGCACGTAATGACCCGCGGTGACCGGCATGCCTTGCTCAATGATGTCTTCCCGCAGGTCTTTCTCCTCCAGGTCAATCATTAGTTGGCCGCCGTCCGGCATGGCATCGCGGGCATTGACGCAAAGGTTCAGAACGGCGTTCTCGAGCTGCGTCGGATCAATGAGAGCCTCGGGCTGCGAGGTGGTTCCCGCCGCCAGTGCAATGGTGATGTTTCCGCCCAGCGCCTGTTGCAACAGGGGGAGCATATTGTCTAGCAGATCACGCAGCTCTACCGCACGAGGCGATAGTGACTGTTTCCGGGAAAAGGCCAGCAGGCGCCGGGTCAGGTCAGAGCCCCGTTCGGCCGCGCTGACGATGATGGCGGCCAGCTCCCTGAGGCGCGGCGTCTCGTTCAACTGGTCGGTCAGCGTTTCCGCGTTGCCCAGCACCACGGTAAGGAGGTTGTTGAAGTCGTGCGCCATACCGCCGGTGAGCTGTCCGACGGCCTCCAGGCGCTGTGATTTCCGGATTCGTTCCTCCAGCGCCACTCGCTCGGACACATCAGTGAGGCCGCCGATCATCCGGATGGCTTTTCCCTGGTCATCGCGCAGGATATACCCGCGATCCTCGACCCGGGACCACTGTCCGTCGTCTTTCCGCAGGCGGTAGGCGGCTGCCCAGCTCTCATCCTGGCCAGCAAGGGCGATATCGAGCTGCCGTGTGACCTCGTCGCGGTCATCAGGGTGAACCAGGCGGGTCCAGGATTCTTCATTGGGGAGAATTTCGCCATGCTCGTAGCCGAACAGGTTCGCGAAGCCCATGCCCCACCAGCGCGTGTCGGAGACGATGTCCCAGTCCCAGATCGCATCATTGGTGGCTCGCGCCAGCAGGCGGAAACGCTCTTCACTGCGGCGCAGGCGCTCCTCCATGTCCGCGCGCCGGAGAAGGTCCTCCTGCAGTTGCCGGTTGGCCTGATCCAGTGCCAGCGTTTTCTCTTCCAGTTTGCGGACCAGACTCCTGCTGTATCGCACGAACAGATTCGGGTTTTCATCCGGAACCACCGGGCGCCGGGTGTCCGTCGGGTTTGCCGGGTTCGCCGGGTTCGCCGGGGCGCGGGATGTGACGTCCCGGAGTAATTCGAGCATCACCTCTGGTTCGGCCGGCTTGACGAGGAACGCGTCCGCTCCCAGCTCCAGCGCCAGCTGTTCATCTTCCGGTTCCGTGTAGGTGGCGGTATAGACGATGAAAGGAACCGTCGCCAGCATCTGGTGCTCTTTCCAGTGGCGCAGCAGCGTGTAGCCGTCCATGACCGGCATCAACAGATCTGATATCACCAGGTCAGGAGGCGAGATTCCAGCCTGCTGTAACGCCTCTTCGCCGTGCTCCGCTGTCACCACCCGGTAGCCGTTGGCGGACAGCAGTTTTTCCAGGTAATACTGGTTGTCGGCATTGTCGTCAACTACCAGCACGGTACTCATGGTAGCACCCCGTCATGGCCAGATCCCGACGCATGGCTGAACTGTTCGATCTGATGCACGAAATTTTCCGGGTCAATAGGTTTCTCCATGTAACCGTCACACCCGGCGCTCAGGGCTTTCTCGCGATCCCCGGGCATGGCATAGGAGGTGACCGCCACGATGGGTGTGCCGGCCAGTGCGTTGATACTCCGCAGCGCGGTGGCGACGTCGTATCCGTGCATGGTGGGTAGCTGGATGTCGAGCAGAATGATATCAGGCTGCAATGTCCTGGCCCGGGCGATACCGGCGGGGCCGTCCACGGCGGCGACCACCTGGTGGCCGGCCTGCTCCAGCAGAAACGAGAGCAGGTAGCGGTTCTGTTCGTTGTCCTCGATCAGCAGGATTTTCAGGCTCATCAGTGCATCAGTTCCCGGTGGTCTCATGCCATTCCAGTGGCAGTATTGCAGAAAACTCACTGCCTTTCTTCCATTCACTTTCGACCGAGATGGTTCCCCCCAATCGCTCGGCCATACGGCGACAGATCGCCAGGCCCAGTCCGGTACCCTCGTGCTGCCGTGTCAGACCAGAATCGACCTGGTTGAACGGTTGGAACAGGCCGGTCATATCGTCGGGGCGGATGCCGATGCCGGTGTCCCGGATCAGCAGCCGCAGTGCTTCCACCGGTTCCTGGTCCGCCTCCTTGCGGAAAGCAGGTTCGCGCTCCGCAATCAGGGTGATCTGTCCGGATTCGGTGAACTTGATGGCATTGCCGAGCAGGTTGAGTATGATCTGTTCGATGCGGCGCCGGTCGCTATGCATTGTATCCAGCGCGCCATCAATCTGCAGTTCCAGCGTCAGCCCTTTTTTGTCCGCCATGGGGCGCACGAGGCCACTGATGCGCTCAATGGTTTCCCGAACGTCGAACGACGCCAGGGACAATCGCAGTTCGCCCGCTTCGATCTTCGACAGGTCAAGTACGTCATTGATCAGGTCCAGCAGATGGCGGGCACTGTTGCGAACCATGCCCAGTTGCTTGCGCTGTTCGTCGTTGATGGGTCCGGCCAGCCCCTGCTGGATGATGCCGGTAAAACCGATGATGGAGTTCAGGGGCGTGCGCAGTTCATGGGACATGGTGGCCAGGAACGCCGATTTCAGCGCGTCTGCGGCACGGGCCCGGATCAGCGCGGCTTCCAGCTCCCGGGTGCGATCGGCGACGTTCTTCTCCAACGACACATTGAGCTCGCGCAGGTCGCTCCCGGATCTCCGAAGAGCCGCGTGGGACTTCTCGATAGCCCCGAAGGCACGCCACATAAGCCAGAGCAGTAACAGCGACGTGAGGGCTACGAACGCAAGGCCTTTTACTACGCTCCAGCGGGTGAAGTCGGCTGCGTCCGGGAACACCGCGAACAGGACCTGGTCGGAGAAGTAGATCCACAGGGTGGCGACAATGGCATAGATGCCGGTGATCCTGAGTGCCCGGGAGCGAAGTGGAATGGTCTGCTGTTTTGATGCGGCCCTGGGCATGGACATGGACATGGACATCTCATTATTATTATGTGGTCGAGCCTCACGCAGCGGCCCATTGCACGGTGGCTGCTGACCGCCAGGTTCAGAAAAAACTGTCGAACTCGGCGTACCGTTCTTCCGTAATCTGCCTTGACCGCAGCTCGCCGTCAAGCAGAGCGCGGGCATCGCGGTCAATGGCCCGCATGGCCTCCAGCCGCGTTTCCGGGGACTCGGCGGTGACCATGATGCTGCCCCACAGGCTGAGCATCGCTGTGTCGATGCGCCGCACCTCATTGGCCTTGGCCCATTCGGCAGCGATGCGGCGCCCCAGTCGGTTGCCGAGGTCGTCCACCGCCGAGCGCTGCGCCCGGTCCATGTCCTGCACTACGCTTTCGGTGATGTCATTCCAGCCCAGGATGCCGGGCCGTCCCTCATAGAAACGGCGGACCCAGGTCAGGTAGTCGTCCTCGGCCTGGTGGGCCTGGTTGGCTTCGTCGCTGCGATAGGTGTCGACAAAATGCTCGTAAGGCGGTGCACTGTCGGGCCAGTTCTCCGGCGTCACCGTGGTGGCGCAGGCGCCCAGCAGCAACAGGATGAGGGTCGGCCATACAGCGGACTTCATGGGGGTTCTCCGTTCTCCGGCGGGTTCAGTCAACTATAATAGGCCGACAGGAAGCACTTGTCTCCCTCCCGTGGCCTGTTTATGCTGTCTGTCTATCGTCTGTTCAAAGGAGAGACTTCATGCGCATCGCAAGTGTGACAGCCCTGACCTGCCTGCTGGCCGTACCGGCCATGGCACAGGAAACCGACAATCCGTTCCCCGATCCGATCGAGGCGGAAGACGGTGTGGTCGTTGTGGATGTGGTCGAACATGCCGAGCTGCCGGATGTCCATGGCATGCCGGCACAGATGCGGACCCTGCGCCACGAGCCGGGCACCGATCGTATTTTCGTCAGCAACCAGGTGGGCCGGATCTACGATGTGGATGATGATGGCACCGTGACCGAATACCTGGACGTGGATGCGGAAGAGTGGGGCGTGGACATCAATCGCTCCTGGCGCGAAGTCGGCGTCCAGTCTTTCGCACTGCACCCGCAGTTCGCGGAGGAAGGCGCCGAAGGCTACGGTAAATTGTATGTCTGGGTCGACACGAACAACACAGACCCGCAACCCGATGCCCAGACCTCGGGTGATGTGGCGCACCATACGGTGCTGCTGGAGTTTACCGCCAGCGACGCATCGGCGGCCCGCTACGACGGCGATGCCCCTCGCGAAGTGGCACGTTTCACTCAACCGTATGCCAACCACAACGGGGGCGATCTCGCCTTCAACCCGCTGGCCGGACCGGACGATGCCGATTACGGCATGCTCTACATGGGGGTCGGTGATGGCGGTTCGGGTGGTGACCCGCTGGAAGTCGGTCAGGATAGGGTCTCTGCACACGGCAAGATCCTGCGCATCGACCCGCTGGGCAGCAATGGGCTGAACGGCGAATACGGTGTGCCGTCCGACAATCCCTTCGTCGGCCGTTCCGATGCCGTTCAGGAGATTTTCGCCTATGGCCTGCGCAATCCGCAGCAGTTTGCCTGGGACAGCGAGACCGGGCAGATGTTTGTGTCCGACATCGGTCAGAACACCGTGGAAGAGGTCAGTGCGGTCAGCGCCGGCGACAACCTGGGCTGGAACATCTGGGAAGGCAGTTTCCGTTATGTGGGCCGCACCGGTGTGGACGCGAACGAATACCAGTCGGATGCCGATATGGTCTACCCGGTGGCTGAATATGACCAGGTCGATCCCCTGCTGGGTGACGGAGCGGCCGTCACGGGGCTGGTTGTGGCCCGTGACACCAATATCGATGCCTTGAACGGCCGGATCCTGTTCGGAGATCTGCCGCGTGGCGAGATCTTCCATTTCAGCGCCGATGACCTGCCTGATGGCGGTCAGGATGCGCTGCGCCGGGTGTTGCTGGATGCGGGCAATGGCGAGCAGCGCCTGCTGGATCTCGTGCGCGACAAGCGCGAGGAGCAGGGCCGTGAGTCAGCCGATCGCGTCGACCTGCGCATTGCCGAGGCCGACGGCGAGATCTATATCCTGAACAAGTACGACGGGGTCATCCGCCGGCTCGTCCCCTGAGCCGGCTACAGGCCGCGCTGCCATTCCTCGCGCAGCGGAATCACACCGGGGCGGTGAATGGCCGTGCGCACGGTCTCCAGCAGCCGTTCCCGGTCCTTTCCCAGTGTGCCTTTCAGCACCAGGTAGTTGGAGGCGTGATCGCTGCGGAAAATGGTCTGTTCCAGTTGTAACTCTTCCAGGAAAATTTCCATTTCCCGGAACAGTTCCATACGGTTCAGTTTGCGCCAGCGGCCATTGAAGTTGCGCTCGAAGTCTTCAGAGCCGAACGGGAACTCCACCACCAGTGTGGACAGGTACTCCGGCTGCGCCTCGTTCATCAGGCGGGCGCTGTTGCGGGCGTGACGCTCGCTCAGTGCCGGACCGCCCAGGCCATTGAGGACCATGACGGAGGCTTTCATGCCGGCGGCCTTGATCTTCTGTAGCGCGGCCAGGGAGCTGTCATAGGTCTCGCCCTTGTCGATCAACTCCAGCAGCTCGTCATCGCCGGTCTCGCAGCCGACGTACATCAGCGACAGGCCCTTTTCGCGAAGCTCGCGCAGTTCTTCGGCGCTTTTGTTCTTCAGATTCCGGGGCAGGCAGTAGGCGCTGACCCGGGGTTTATGGGGCAGCCAGCGGTTCAGCACGTCCATGATCTGATGCAGGCGCCGGGCAGACAGGGTCATGGCGTCGCCGTCGGCCAGGAAGACCCGGTGCACGGGCAAGCCGCGTTCCACGACCGAACGCACTTCTTCTTCTATGTCTTCGATGGATTTGGGCTGGAAACGCTTCTGCGGGTCGGTGTACATGTTGCAGAAGGTGCAGCGGTTCCAGGAACAGCCGTTGGTGACCTGCAGGATGAGGGATTTCCACTCGCTGGGTGGGCGGAATACGGGTTCGATATAGTCCAGTGGATACATGGGGCACAGTATAGCAGGGTGGGGCGCCGCTGGCAGGAGCCAGGGAGGCGGCGTACAATGCCGCCTTTTCCGCCGGCTCACGCAGTGACATGGATCTTCTTCTCGGCAGCATCATCGTTTTTATCGGCGCCTTCGTGCAGACGGCGGTCGGCTTCGGCCTGGCCGTCATCGCCGCGCCCGTGCTGTATTTCATCAATCCCGATTTCGTGCCGGCGCCGGTCACGGTCGCGGCGCTCACCCTTTCGGTAGCCAATGCCGTGGCCTACCGGGAGGGCATTTCCATTGCCGGGCTGAAGGCTGCGGTGATCGGCCGGGTGCCCGGGTCGCTGGCGGGAGCGGGTCTGCTGTTGTGGATGGATCAGAACCTGCTGGCCCTGTGGATCGGTCTGTCGGTGCTGTTCGCCGTGGCGGTCAGTCTTTCTCCCCTGCGCTGGAGTCCCACGCCGGGACGCATGATGACGGCCGGCTTCCTGTCCGGCTTCATGGGCACCAGCACCTCCATCGGGGGGCCGCCCATGGCGCTGTTGTGGCAGCATCAGGACCTGCGGCTGATCCGCGCCAACCTGGCGGCGTTCTTCGTGGTCAGTTGCCTGATCTCGCTGGTCATCCTGGCGCCGATCGGGCATTTTGGTCTGCGCCATCTCTGGCTTTCCCTGCCGCTGTTGCCGGTCACCCTGCTCGGCTTCCATGTCGCCCGGCGCACCATGCACCGGCTACCGCACCGCACGATCCGTGCCGCGTCCCTGGCGCTGTGCGCGGTCTCGGGGCTGGGAGCGGTCGTGGCGGCGCTGGCGCCGGGGCTGTTCTGACTCAGGATCCTGGGGTAAACTCCTGCGGTGTAGAGTGACTGATGTACCTGAGGAGGAAGTAGTATGAAGCTCAACCCATGGAAAAATCTGGCGGCCGGTATTGGTCTGAGTCTGGCAGCACCGCTGGTTCTGGCGCAGCATGCCACGTCCAGCATAGCCGGCATTGTCGCCGAGATGGAGCATTTTCCTTCTGATAACCAGAAAATGATTCTCGCGGCCATTGCTGAGAATTCGGGTAATCCGCAAGGAACGCAGCTCATCGCCCGGGCCGTCCACGACATGGAGCACAGCGTTTCCGACGAACACCGCGAGGCACTGGAAGAGCTCGCCGCCGACGAGAGTGTTGACGAGGAGGTGCGCCAGCTGGCCGGGATCATTGCCGGAATGGAGCATTCGGTTTCCGATGAGAATGCCGCGATCCTGGAAGAGCTCGCCTATGATCGCCACATTGACCAGGACGTCAACCAGGGACCGTGATGTGAGATGAATGTCATTCATCAGAACACGGATGATCAGCTGTTGAATGAATGGCCGCAGGATACGTCCTTGGCGGCCTTCCGTCGTGCCTGGGTGCTGGAGGGCGAGGCCCTCTGGCGCCGGGTCTACGATGTGCATCGCGATCACATGCAGATCAAGAATGCGCGGGCGGCGCTGCGCAATCTCGAGAAGATTTTCCAGTGTACGTTCCGCCTGGCCAACACCAGGGGCTTCCAGGGAATGAGCCTGCGGGATCTGAGCCGCGAGACCGGCATCAGCATGGGTGGCCTGTATGCCTATATCGGCAGCAAGCATGAGCTGGCTTCGGCCATCGAAGCGGTGCTGCGCCAGACCATCAATGACTTCATGGCAGATCTGGAAAGTCACCGGCTGGGACCCTACGAGCGGCTCCGGGCCATCATCCACGGCGACCTGTACATGAACGACGTCATGCATTCCTGGTACTACTTCTGTTACCTGGAAGCCAAGGGGATGACCCGGGAACAGCGTGAGGCCGCCATGCAGATGGAGCTGCAGTTTGATCAAACCCTCAAGACCCTGTTCCACGAGGGAATCGAGGCCGGGGTGTTCCATTGTGAGGACAATATCGACCTGTTGGCCTCCCAGACGACGGCATTGCTGCAGCAGTGGTATCTGAAGCGCTGGAAGTTCCAGCTGCGCGGCGTTGCCATCGAGACCTATGCCGATTTCGTGTTCCGCACCGTGTTACGCAGCCTGGGATACCGGGGCGCCATCGACACGGGCGGTGGTGTGTCGGACGAAACCGGGCAGGCGTTTACGCATTCTCTGGTCTGATACCCGTCTTTCCGGCATAGAACGCCCGGATGGCCGCCATGTCCTTTTCCAGCTCGCCGGTGGGCTCGAAGAAATCCGCCAGTCCCGCTTCCTGCGGCACCGCATCGATGTATCCCATCAGGATCGGCACGCCGGTATTGTTGGCAATGTGGTAGAAGCCGGTTTTCCATTTCTCGACTCTCTTGCGTGTCCCCTCCGGCGGGATGAGGATGACCAGCTCATCATGCTGGTCATACAGTGACACGATCTGGTCCACGGTGTTGTGGCTGCGACTGCGGTCGACGGGAATGCCGCCCAGCCAGCGCATCAGGGTACCGAAGGGGAAGGGGAACAGGCTGTTCTTGCCCATCCAGTAGAGCCGCAGGCGCAGTTTCAGCACCACCAGCAACATGATGGGGAAGTCCCAGTTGCTGGTGTGGGGTGCGCCGATCAGCACGAACTTCCGGCAGGCCGGTGGCTCGCCGGCCGAGTGCCAGCCGATGAGTTTGAGCAGGCCGATCGCCAGCAGGCGCAGCAGTGGCGTCAGCAACGGTGTGTTGAACACCGTATGGGTCATGACCCGGGTACGCCTGCTCATTGTGCGGGCCACTCGCGGAAGAACTCGTCCACGGCAAGGTGCGGGGCGGGGCGCTGCGGTCCGTCCGTATAGCCCAGGTACAGGAAACCGATGATACGCTCTTGCTCTTCCAGGCCCAGTCCGTCCCGGACCTGCGCTGCCTCGGCCATGGGTCCGGTTCTCCAGATCGCGCCCAGCTCCTGCGCGTAGGCGGCATTCAGCATGTTCTGTACGGCGGCGCCCGTGGACAGTTCCTGCTCGAAGACCGGCACCTTGGGATGCGGGCGCGGGCTGCTGATGGCCACCACGATCACCGGCGCTCGCAGGGCCTTGCCGCGCGTCTTGTCCAGCTTCGCCTCGCTCATGCCGGACTGCTCTGACCGGAGCGTGTCGGCGAACAGGTCTCCCAGGCGTTGCCGCCCCTCGCCCCGGATCACCAGGAAGCGCCAGGGTCGCAGCAGGGCATGGTCGGCGGCGCGCAGCGCGGCGCGGAATACCGGCTCCAGCGCCTCCGGGGCCGGTTCTTCCTGCGTCATCCGGGAGGACGAGACGCGATCATGCAGGGCAGTCAGCGCGTCCATCATACGGCTGACCACAGGCGGCGGACCTCGGGGTCCGGATCACTCACCACGCGGGGTTCATTATTGAACACCATGGTCTGCCGGTGATCGATGGAGTAATCCGGCCAGTCGAGCGCGGATCCGGCCAGCAGGGCGCCGGCCATGCCCGTCTGGCCCGGAAAGCGACGACGATCCATGAAAGAAGCGTGCAGGTTGTCAGTGTGCTTGTTGTCATCATTCATGGTGCGTATCCCGGTTGATCGATCCCGTGTCGATATGGATGAAAGCATAAAGGAATTGCGTACGGCTGAAAACTGGACGGGCGGCGGTGTGGCCGCTCCCGGGTGTGCATGTTATCGTGACTCACGTGATGCCGGCTTTGTGGTATTATTTCCCACGCGCCGGTTGCCCATTTCATCCGGGTGCACTTCAACAGGGACAATGCATGAGCTCCATCGCCGATGTAATCGCAGTCAGCTCCGAAAAACCGGTCTATCCACAGGCCAGGTCACGCTGGTTCGGGATGGCTCCGGGCCGCCGCCTGCGGGTGGTACTGAGCTTCTATTCGCCGGACGGCAACGAGGTGGCCATGCCGCTGGCGAGCATCTCCGCCTACCTCAAGCGTGACTTCCCCTGGGTGGACGTTACGCTGGAGCCCATCCTGATCCTGCGGGATGAGGACCTCTATTCTCCAGAGAACTACGCCCGGCGGATGGCGGAACTGCAGCCGGATGTGATCGCTTTTTCCGTGATGAGCCCGCACTGGTTCCCGATGGAGCCGTATTTCGCCGAACTCAAGCGCCTGATGCCCGATGTTCCCCTCTGTATCGGCGGCTACCAGGCCATGCTGTCGCAGGATGAGACCATCGAGAACCCGAACGTGGATTTCATCTGCACGGGGGACGGTGAGTATGCCATGGGTAATCTCGTGCAGTTCATGCGCGGTTCCAAGGATGGCCCGGTGGACGGCATGTGGGAGAAGCTGGAGGACGGCGAGGTATTCAGGACGGAGGCGCACCAGACCGGTGACCTGAATGCATTGCCATTCCCGGATTATGATATTTTCGCGAAGGAAGACAGCTTCCGGAACGTCAACACCTCCATCTTCGGCCCCAAGGAGACCGTGGTGCTGCCGGTGATGACCGGCCGGGGTTGTCCCTACCGGTGCACGTACTGTTGTAATACGCCCCTGCTGGAAGGCTGGAAGAACAAGAAAGAGTTTCTGCGCAAGTACGATCCGCAGGACATGGTTGACGAGCTGATCCGCCTGCGCGACAAATACAACGTCGGCTACTTCGAGTTCTGGGACGAACTGTTCCTGTCCAATCTGAAATTCGTACGCGCCTTTTTCGCCATCTACAAGGAGCAGCTCGGACTGCCTTTCTCGATTAACTCCCGTGTCGAAGTGATGGGGGACAAGTTCTGCAGGGAAGCAGCCGATGCCGGGTGTCACACGATCTGGTTCGGCATCGAGAGCGGGGACGAGGAATACCGCACCACGATGCTGGGGCGCAAGATGACCAACCAGCAGGTCATTGACGCCGCCGAGAACTGCAAGCGCCACGGCATCAACCGCCTGACCTTCAATATCGTCGGCATGCCGCACGAGACGGCGGACAATATGCGCAAGACGCTGGAACTCAACCGGCACATCGCGCCCGAGTTCTTCTTTTTCTTCCCCTATATTCCGCTGCGGGGCACGCCGCTGTTCGAGCTGGCTGAACGGGATGGGCTGTTGATCAAGGAGAAGAAGAACCTGCACTACCTGTCGGGCGTCAACGACCAGCAGTTCATCATGAACATGCGCGAAGAGCCTGAACTGATGACGCAGGAAGAATATGCCTCGATCTGCGGAGAGATGCTGGCCTTCCAGCAGGCCAATAACCGCCTGAGTTTCGGCGATGACAGCACTCCGCGCTTCCTGGAGTCCGAAGATACTGTGGAAGACAAGAGCCTCAGTCTGTTGACTGACGAGGAATCGGCGGCACAGACGGGCAGTAGTGACGTGAAGGTCAGTGATACGGTGGCGGCCGCCGGTGCCAGTGAAAGAGGCGGTCTCCTCAAGAATATCCGCAGCATGTTCCGCAGCCCCTGATCAGGGGCGCGGCGGTTCCGCCGCCGTTTCATCCGGCTCGTCCGGACAATTCCTGCACGCTTCATCGACCACGCGCCGGAACGTGACGCGCGCTACCACCGCCATCAGCAGATTCCCCGCGAAAGCCCCGCCAAAGAATCCCGGCAGTCCGAAGAAGTGACTGCCCAGCCAGGCCAGTGGTACATAGAACACGAAGAACCGCGCGATGCTCAGGTACAGTGCCACCATGGGCTGGTGCAGGGCGTTCAATGCGGAGTTGCTGAGGATGATGATGCCCTGCAGGCCGTAGCCCAGCGGCAGGATCCAGATGTACAGGCGCAGTACCCGCGCCACAGCCTCGTCGTCGGTGAACAGCCCCACGATCCAGGGCATGGTGGCGACCAGCAGGCCATAGATCACCAGCTGGGACAGCAACACGAAACGGATCGACAGGCGGTAGGCTTCCTCGACGCGCCGCAGGCGGTTGGCCCCGAAGTTCTGACTGATGAACGGGGGTAAGGTCATGGACAGCGACAGAATCAGCAGGCTGGCAATCGACTCGATGCGTGAACCGACCCCGAAGGCTGCCACCGCCGTATCACCGTATCCGGCAATCAATGCGGTCATGATGCCGGCGGCCAGCGGGGTCAGCATGTTGGCGCCGCTGGCCGGGATGCCTATACGCAGCATTTCGCTCCCGGAGTTGCGGAAGACGGCTCTTGAGGGCAGGGTCAGATCAATCAGCTCCAGTTTCTTCGTCAACAGCCAGGCCAGATAGGCAAAGCCGATGATCCAGGAAATCAGGGTGGCGACGGCGGCGCCGGCGATCCCCATGGCCGGTACCGGTCCCAGGCCGAAAATGAAGACCGGGTCCAGCGCGGCGTTGATCAGTCCGGCGGCCGCCATCAGTATGCTGGGGGTGCGGGTATTACCGCAGGCCCGCAGGATGGCATTGGCGGTGATGATGGCCACCAGCAGCACGCTGGTGGGCAGCCAGATGTCCATGTAGGCATGGATCAGTGGCATCAGGGCATCGCTGGCGCCCAGCAGGGCAAAGATCGGGTTCATGAAAATCATGCCCAGGGTGGCCAGTACGGCGGCGATGACCATGGCCAGGTAGCTGGTGACAGTGGAGGCTTCCCGGGCCCTGTCGTGCTCCTGCCGGCCCAGGTATTTCGCCACCACGGCGGAAGTGCCGATACCGAGACCCACGGCCAGGCTCATGATGGTGAAAGTGACGGGAAAGGTGAAGCTGATGGCGGAAAGGGGTTCGGTGCCGAGCAGGCTGATGAAGAAGGTGTCCACCAGGTTGAAGGTGAACATCATGAACATGCCCACGATCATGGGCGCCGTCATGCGTTTGAGCGTGGCGCCGATCGGGCCCCGGGTCAGGTCGTACTGTGGGGCGGGGCGGCTGGTGGCCATAAACGGGGCCTGTTGTCGGTTACGATTGTTCCGGGATCGTGTTCACTGTCAGGCGGGGGCTTTCCCCAGCGCCTGGCGCAGCTGCAGAAGTTGCTTGTAGCAGCGCGGTGTTCCGTACAGCCATTCCCGGCCCTGCATGGCGGGATTGCCGTTCTCGTCGCTGAACAGCGCGCCGGATTCCTGCAGGATCAGGCGGGCCGCAGCCAGACTGATGCTGTCGGTCTCGTCGGTCCAGCCGGCGTCCAGTTTGCCGCTGGCGACATAGGCGATATCCAGTGGTGGACATCCGATGGTGCGTAGTTGATTGTCGCCTTCCAGCAGCCGGTCCTGCAAGGCCAGCAGTGTTCCCTTGTGCTCTCCGCCGCTGCGCGTCGGTGCCAGGCCCACCCAGGCGTGCTGCAGGCGTTCCTGGCGGCTGACGCGCAGGCGTGTGGCGTTCAGCTGTGCACCCCCGCCCCGGCTGGCGGTGAACTCCTCTTTCAACAGCGGGTTGATCAATACCGCATGACTGATCCGGTTGCCGTTCTGGAGCGCCAGGGAAATGCAGCAATGGCCGAGACCGCGGATAAAGTTGCCGGTGCCGTGCAGCGGGTCGATCAGCCAGGTGTTTTCGGTGTCGCGGCCGGCGGTATGTCCGGAAAGCCGTGACTGGACGCTGTAGTCCGGATAGGCTTTCTGCAGATGGTAGAGCAGGGTGCGCTCCACATCGTGGGACATACTGGTGACCGGGTTGACGGGGTCTTCGTCCAGCACGCGGATGCGGTCGAGACGATCCACGGCATGTCCGACCATTTCGGCCGCATCACGTGCGGCGCGCAGGGCGATGTTGACTACAGGATGCATGGCAGTGACAAGGATTTCCGAGATTATTCGTGAAGCGGCATGATAACAGAAGGGGCCGGAGGCGTCCGTATAATTTGTCGCTGCATGCGTTATAATCCCCGCCCGTTTTGAAGGAGCTTCGCAAGAGCCTCAGAGGAGTGTTTTGTTGTGCCTGATCTGTCGATACTCGACAACATCCGGGTGGTGCTGGTCAATACCTCGCATCCGGGCAATATCGGTGCCGTGGCGCGGGCCATGAAGAATATGGGGCTGTACCACCTGACCCTGGTGGACCCCGAGGACTTTCCTCATGACATCGCCCGGTTTCGCGCCGTTTCCGCGACCGATATCCTCGATAATGCCCATGTGGTGCCGGATCTGAAAAGCGCGGTCAGCGAGTGCGGGCTGGTGATCGGTGCCAGTGCCCGCTCCCGCAGCATGCCCTGGCCCATGCTGGATCCCCGCCAATGTGCTGACAGGGTGGTGGCGGATGGCGTCAATAATAAGGTGGCGCTGGTGTTCGGGCGCGAGAAAAGCGGTCTGAGCAACGAAGAGCTGACCCTGTGCAACTACCACGTGCAGATCCCCACCGATGAGGCCTACCCGTCCCTGAACCTGGCGGCGGCCACCACGATCATCCTCCATGAGGTGCGTATGGCCTGCCTGAAGGCAGGGGACGATACCGGGACCAGGCCCGCCTCTGCACCTCCCGCTGATGAAAGTCATTGGGATGTGGCACGGGCCAATGGTCAGCAGATGGAGCTGTTCTACGAGCATCTGGAGAAAGTGCTGGTGGACCTGGACTTCCATGATCCGGACAATCCCCGTCAGCTGATGGCGCGCATGCGCCGCATGTTCGGCCGCATCCGGCCCGACCGGATGGAAGTCAATATCCTGCGCGGTGTGCTGACCCATATTGAGCAGGCCCTGAACACTCGAAAGAAGAAGTAACAGGTATCGCATGTCTTTGTTATTCGACCAGATCGCTGAAGAAATCGCCGCCCGCCCGGCCCAGGTGTCCGCTGCCGTGGCCCTGCTGGATGAAGGCGCCACCGTGCCGTTCATTTCCCGCTACCGGAAAGAGGTCACGGGTGGGCTGGATGACACCCAGTTACGCAAGCTGGAAGAACGGCTGATCTACCTGCGTGAGCTGGAAGACCGCCGGGGCACCATCCTCAAGAGTATTGGTGAACAGGAGAAACTGACGCCCGAACTCGAGAAACAGATCCGGGCCGCCGCCACCAAGACCGAGCTGGAAGACCTGTATCTGCCGTACAAGCCCAGGCGCCGCACCAAGGCCCAGATCGCGCGCGAAGCGGGTCTGGAGCCGCTCGCCGCGATGCTGTACGACGAGCCTTCGCGAAAACCGGAAGAGGAAGCCGAGGCATTTGTTGATGCCGATCAGGGCGTCGCGGATATCAAGGCCGCACTCGATGGTGCCCGGCAGATCCTGGTGGAACGGTTCAGTGAGGATGCGGTCCTGCTCGGTCAACTGCGCGACTATTTCGGTGAACGGGCGCATATCCAGTCCGAGCTTGTGCCCGGTAAGGAAAATGAAGGCGCCAAGTATCGCGATTATTTCGATTTCTCTGAAGCGGTGGGCAAGGTGCCGTCGCACCGTGCGATGGCCCTGTTCCGGGCCCGCAAGGAAGGGATCCTGCAGGTAAAACTGGATCTGCCGGCGGAGCAGCTGGAGGCGGCGACCCGCCACCCCTGCGAGGGGCTGATTGCCCGGCACTGGCAGGTGGAGGACCGGGGGCGTCCCGCCGATGCATGGTTGTCCGACACCGTGCGCTGGGCCTGGCGCGTGCGGCTACACACACACCTGCAGACTGACCTGTTGGCGGCGCTGCGTGAGCGCGCCGAAGAGGATGCCATCGATGTGTTCTCGCGCAATATCCGCGACCTGTTGCTGGCCGCGCCGGCCGGGCGCAAGGCGGCCATTGGTCTGGACCCGGGCCTGCGCACCGGCGTGAAGCTGGCCGTGGTGGATCAGACCGGACAGGTGCTCGACCACGGTGCCATTTTCCCCACGGCGCCACAGAAACGCGTGGAAGAGGCGGAGAAGGTGCTTGTGAGGCTCTGCGAAAAGCATCAGGTGGCACTGGTTGCTATCGGCAACGGCACCGCTTCGCGGGAGACGGACCAGTTCGTCAAATCCGTACTGAAAAAGCACGGTCACCTGGGCATTGACACGGTCATGGTCAACGAGGCCGGCGCCTCGGTCTATTCGGCCTCGGAACTGGCCGCGGAGGAGTTCCCGGATCTGGACGTGACCATACGGGGTGCCATCTCTATCGCCCGCCGGCTACAGGACCCTCTGTCCGAGCTGGTCAAGATCGAGCCGCGCTCCATCGGTGTCGGTCAGTACCAGCACGACGTCAGCCAGGTGAAGCTGGGCCGCAGCCTGGACGCCGTGGTGGAGGACTGCGTGAACGCGGTGGGCGTCGACGTGAACACGGCATCGGTACCGCTGCTGCGCCGGGTGTCCGGCCTGAATCAGACGCTGGCCGCCAACATTGTCCAGTACCGGGATCAGAACGGGTTGTTCGACAGCCGCAAGGCCCTGAAGAAGGTGCCACGCTTCGGCGACAAGACCTTCGAGCAGTCGGCCGGCTTTCTGCGCATTCCCGACGGCGCGAATCCGCTGGATGCCTCCTCGGTGCACCCGGAGTCCTACGATGTGGTGGAGACCATCGCAAAGCGCAATGGCAGGGACCTGCGTTCGCTGATCGGTGACCGGGAGTTTCTGAAAGGACTGCGGGCCGACGATTACGTCACCGATTCGGTGGGCCTGCCGACATTGCGGGACATTTTCAGCGAACTGGAGAAGCCCGGCCGTGACCCGCGCCCGGAGTTCCGCACCGCTGCATTGAAGGAGGGGGTCGAGAAACTCACGGATCTGGAGCCCGGCATGACGCTGGAGGGGACGGTGAGCAATGTCACCAACTTCGGCGCCTTCGTCGATATTGGCGTGCACCAGGACGGTCTGGTGCACATCTCGGCGCTGTCAAAGCAGTTCGTCAAATCGCCCCATGACGTGGTCAGCGCCGGGGATATCGTCAAGGTCAAGGTGCTGGAAGTGGATCTGGAGCGCAAGCGCATTGCCCTGACCTGCCGCCTGGACGATCCGCTGCCGGAGCCGGGGCAGAAGCGCCCCACGCCGAACCGGCAGCGACAGGGTGGCAAGCCCGGGAAAAGCGGTCCGCGCAAGGATTTCGCTGCAGCGGCCGAGAACAAGCGTCAGACGGGCACCATGGCTACGCTGTTCGAACAGGCCTTGAAAAACAGGAAGTAGGGAAACGGCCAGGGCCTGCCCGTTCAGGATGCGTGGGGCGCGGGTGTCAGTGCACCCGCGTGGGTCGTTTGCGCCGGCTGCGGCGCTTACCGGCC
The DNA here is from genome assembly GCA_040882255.1 of Pseudohongiellaceae bacterium. Lineage (GTDB taxonomy): Bacteria > Pseudomonadota > Gammaproteobacteria > Pseudomonadales > Pseudohongiellaceae > PWQG01. Next base: position 32,973 of record JBBEBP010000003.1, read on the forward strand.
GGCGCCGGTCCGCCCGGACGCTTGCGCGACCGCGTGGCTTCGGCCGGAACCAGTTTGCCCGGGCCGTCACCGATCAGGTCGGCCCGTCCCATCTTCGTCAGCGTTTCGCGCAGCAGGGGCCAGTTCTTCTCGTCGTGGTAGCGCAGGAAGGCTTTCTGTACCCGGCGGTCGTCGATCTCCCTGACCGTCTCCACTGCCTCACTCTTGTAGGTCACTTTCTTCAGCGGGTTCTTGCCGGAGTGGTACATGGCCGTGGCCAGCGCCATCGGTGACGGATAGAAGGTCTGCACCTGGTCGGGCCGGAAACCGTTGTTCTTCAGCCACAGCCCCAGATTCATCATGTCCTCGTTGTCCGATCCCGGGTGGGCGGCGATGAAGTAGGGAATCAGGTACTGCTTCTTGCCGGCCTCTTTCGAGTACTTGTCGAACAGGCGCTTGAACTCGTCATAGATGCCGATGCCCGGCTTCATCATCTTGCTGAGCGTGCGGTCTTCACTGTGTTCGGGAGCGATCTTCAGGTAGCCGCCGACATGATGGGTAACCAGTTCCTTCACGTATTCCGGATCGCGCAGCGCCAGGTCGTAGCGCAGACCGGAGGCGATGGCCACCCGCTTGACGCCCGGTATTGCCCGGGCTTTCCTGTACAGCTGCGTGGTCGGGCTGTGGTCGGTGTTCAGGTGCTTGCAGATGTTCGGGTATACGCAGGACAGGCGCCGGCAGTTCTTGTGGATCTCGTCGGACTTGCAGTTGAGCTTGTACATGTTGGCGGTCGGCCCGCCCAGGTCCGAGATCGTGCCGGTGAAGCCGGGCACCTGGTCGCGAATTTTCTCGATCTCGCGCAGGATCGATTCCTCGGAGCGGCTCTGGATGACCCGGCCTTCGTGCTCGGTGATCGAGCAAAACGTGCAGCCGCCGAAGCAGCCGCGCATGATGTTGACCGAGGTCTTGATCATGTCATAGGCCGGTATCCGCGCATCGCCGTAGCGCGGGTGGGGCCTGCGCTGGTAGGGCAGATCGAAGACGGCGTCCAGCTCTTCTGTTTCCAGCGGAATCGGCGGCGGTGTGACCCAGAGATCCAGCGTGCCGTGCTTCTGCACCAGGACCCGCGCGTTCTGCGGGTTGGATTCCAGATGCAGAATGCGCGAGGCATGGGCGTACAGTGCCGGGTCGTTGCGTACTTTCTCGAAGGAGGGCAGCCGGATGTAACTGGTGGCCGGATCGAGGTTGTGCTTGCGCTGCAGCGGCATGGGCACGATGCGAAGCGGCCGGGTGTCTTCCTCCGGGGCGGGTGCCTTCGTTGCTGCGCCGGCCGCAGGTTGCTCTGGCTCGACCATGCCGACGTCAACGGCTTCCGCTTCCGGTGTGGTGTTGGCAGAGGACTCACAGGCGGCGCCCGTTTCCTTGTGCGGATAGTCGTAGGGGTTGGGAATCCGGTCGATGTTGCCGGGCCAGTCGACGCGGCTGGAATCGATTTCTGTCCAGCCCTCGGGCATGGAGCGCCGCACGAAGGCGGTGCCCCGGATGTCGGTAAGTTGCGCGATGGGGCGGCCGGCGGCCACCGCATGGGCCAGTTCCACCAGGGCCCGCTCGGCGTTGCCGTACAGCAGGATGTCGGCGCCGGCGTCGATCAGTACGGATCTGCGCACCTTGTCCGTCCAGTAGTCGTACTGGGCGATGCGCCGCAGGCTGGCCTCGATGCCGCCGATCACGACCGGCGTGTCGTGGTACGCCTCCCGGCAGCGCTGGCTGTAGACGATCACCGAACGGTCGGGGCGCTTGCCCGCTTCGCCGCCCGGTGTATAGGCATCATCGTGGCGAATGCGCAGGTCGGCCGTGTAGCGGTTGATCAGCGAATCCATGTTGCCGCCGGTGACGCCGAAGAACAGGTTGGGCTGGCCCAGCGCCCGGAAGGGCTCCGCGCTGTCCCATTCGGGCTGAGCGATGATGCCGACGCGGAAGCCCTGCGCCTCGAGCAGACGGCCCACCACGGCCATGCCGAAGCTCGGGTGGTCCACATAGGCGTCGGCCGTGACGATGATGATATCGCAGCTGTCCCAGCCGAGTTCGTCCATCTCCTCGCGGGACGTGGGCAGCCACGGCGCGGTCCCGAAGCATTCGGCCCAGTAGCGGGGATACGAGAACAGGGGGCGCGGGGTGATCATGACGACCTCTTGGCAGTGGCGCGGTGGCGGCGCACGGTGCAGTGAAGGGGATGGTGGACAAACAGGAACGCCATAGTATACAGCAATGGTCGATCGCTTTCAGCGCTGATGGGTAGCGCGTGGTTGGCTACTGCTGTGCCAGCAGTCCCCGCAGTGACAGGCGCTGTCCGTTGATGGTCAGCACGCCATCTTCCAGTTGCAGCTCGGTCAGGCCCCGTCCCTGGCTGATGCGTGTCCAGCCCTGCCGCTCATAGAGGCGCAGGGCGTTGGCGGCCGGACTGGCCTGCAGGGCCTCGGCATCGAGCTCCAGGTAGATAGTGACGGAAGCCCCCAGGACGGCGGCATTGTTGCTTTCCGCGAGCAATGGCCAGTTCCCGGAAAACTGCACCTGGTGGTCGCCGTCAAAAGCCGCACCGCCCAGAATGCCCCGCACGATCAACCGGGCACCTGGACTGACCCGCAGCACCGCAGCGCCGGAGTAGCGGTTTGCGCCGGGGCCACTGTAGTCAGGTGGTGTCTGGAGCTGCAGGGTAGCCAATGCCCACGGCGAATCGGACAGGTGCCAGATCAATGGGCCGTGCGACAGGGTCAATTCCAGGGGAACACCGTCTTCCTGTGCGTTGATGGCCTCTCCGTGCAGACGCAGGTACATGGTGCTGTCGAGCCATCGGGCGCGGCTGCCTGTGTGCTCCAGCCGGAACGCGGCCGAGTCAGGCAAGCGGTCCATTCCGGCCGTGACCTGATGGCGCAGCCACCAGCCATTGAGCGTGGGAATGCCGGCCACGATCATCACCAGCAGTGCGAGTGTCGGAAGCAGGAACCTGCGCATCGGTCACCGCTGACCCTGATGGGCGGACCGGGTGGCCGTCGCGGCACTCAGATGACGCAAAGCGAGCGGTCCACGTCAACGAGCTGCTCGAAGGCCGGCCGCGCGAAATAGTACCCCTGGAACAGATCGATACCGGCTTCGGCCAGCCAGCGATATTCTTCGGCCGTTTCCACGCCTTCAGCCAGTACCGTGATACCAAGCAGCTGGCAGGTGAGGATGATGCCCCGCGTAATGGCCTGTCGGGGCTCGTCCTCATCAATGTCGGTGATCAGTCCACGGTCGATCTTGATGCAGTCAGGCTGGAATTCCGCCAGCAGGTTCAGTCCCGAGTAGCCCGAGCCGAAGTCATCGATGTAGGTCGAGAACCCCAGTTCACGGTAGGTGTTGATGATGCCGACCAGGTGCGCCTTGTCCTCGACGTGTTCACCCTCGGTGACCTCGAAGCGGATGAGGTCAATCGGAAAGCCGTATTCCCTGGCAGCCATGAGCGTGGTGCGGATGCACAGTTCCGGGCGATACACGGCATTGGGCGTGAAATTGATGTTCAGTCCGGTCTGCAGCTCCAACTCCGCAGCCAGTTTGATGGCTTTCACCCGGCAGGCCTGGTCGAAGCGGTAGAGGTTTTCCTCGTTGACGTGCTTCCATACTTCCGGAAAAGGCTGACCTTCTGTTCCGCGGGCCAGCGCCTCGTAGGCCACGACCTCGCAGGTGCTGGCGCGGATGATCGGCTGGAACGCGAAACTGAAATCGAATCCGAGGGGGCTGGTATTGATGCACTGCCGGCAGTTGAGCGGCTCGTAATGTTTCTGTTTCATACAGACAGTATCGGATAGTCCGTTAATTGTTTCCGGATAATAGCATGCTGTACCGGCACAGAAAACACGGGTCGGCGTCAGGCCGTCAGGTCAACGGCACCCCGGGGGGAGTTGGAAGGAGTCTAGCGCCTGCTCGATGAGTGGTCGGCCGACGCATGCTAAATTTGTCATGCTGTACAGTATACCATTCCGGCTGAGCGGACTCTGTGAAATCCGGTTGCCAGGCGCCCGGGGTGGTTCTATAGTCTGAATTTCGATATTCGGCAGTTTCCGACGCGATAACACGAGGTTCCGCCTTATGAACAAATCCGCAGGAAGTCTGGCTGCATTGTTGTGTTCCGCTGCACTGTCCCAGCCGGCTCTCAGTCAGGAGCTGCCCGAGGGCTCCGGCAAATCACTGGTCGAGTCGGTATGTACTACCTGTCATGGCCTCAACTACATCACCCGTTCGGCCGGTTTCGATTCCGTGCAAGGCTGGCGCGGCCTGATCGACTCGATGGTCGACCTGGCCGATGCCCAGGCCCATACCGTATCGAGCTATCTGGCCGAACATTTCCCGGCACAGCCGGATCGCCGCCCCACCATTGTGGAGGGCGACACCGACATCGAGATCATCGAATGGATGGTGCCCACCCTGGGCCAGCGTTCCCGGGATCCCATCGAGGCGCCGGACGGCAGCATCTGGTGGACCGGAATGTGGGCCAGCCTGGCAGGCAGGCTGGACCCGGAGACCGGCGACATGCAGGAGTATCACCTGCCGCGCGATTCCCGGCCCCACGGGGTGTTTCCCGGTCCCGACGGCAACATCTGGTACACCGGCAACAGCAACGCAACGATCGGTATGCTCGATCCGGAAACCGGCCTTGTTACTGAATACGAGACGGAGGCGGGCGACCCGCACACCGGGATATTCCATCCCAATGGCAGTCTGTATTTCACGGCGCAGAGGGCCGGCATGCTGGGTCGTCTGAATCCGCAAACCGGCGAGCTGCGCGAAATGCGAACCGAACCGCGTCCCTACGGAATCCGCGTCGGTGATGACGGCACGGTCTGGATTGCCTACAACGGCACCAACCGTATCGGTGCCATGGACCCGGACAGTATGGAGATCACCTATTACACCGTGCCCAACGAAAACTCACGTATCCGCCGGCTCTATCCTGACAGCCAGGGCAATATCTGGTATGTGAATTCCACACAGGGAAAGATCGGGCGGCTGGAGCCCGGTACTGGTGCAATCCGTGAATGGGATTCCCCCAGCGGTCCGGACTCGCATCCCTATGCGCTCGTCGTGATCAATGACGTGGTGTGGTACAACGAGTCCGGCATGCGGCCGGATGCCCTGGTGCAGTTCGATCCGGCCACGGAGGCGTTCCAGAGCTGGGAAATCCCCTCCGGGGCCGGCATCGTGCGGCGCATGTGGGTGACGCAGGATGACAACCTCCTGATTCACCAGAGCAGCAGCAACCGCATCGGGCTGGTTCGTATCAACGATTGAGTCGCATCAGAAGTCGATGCGCACTCCGCCGTAGACATGACGCTCGGGGGCCGGTTCGAATGCCCGGCCGCCGAAGGCGTTAGCCCGGACATTGGAGAAGTACTCCTCGTCGAACAGGTTGTTGATGCCGAAGAACGGTGCCACGGTCGTGTTACCGAACTCGTAATCGTTGCCGAAACGCAGACTGGATACCAGATAGGAGTCCACTTCGTCGGCGTTGGCGTTGTCTGCGTAGAAGCGGCCCACGTTCAGCGCGTCCCAGATCACATAGGCACCGTTGGGATGGGTGTAGGCCAGTTCCGCGTAGTACTGATGTCTGGGGATACCCGGTACCCACTGTCCTTCCGCGTCCGGCTCGTTTGCAAACTCCGAGAACGTATAGTCGGAGAATGTGTAGGATGCGGTCAGGTCCAGGCGGTCGGTCAGTTGGGCCTGTATCTGGGCTTCAAAGCCGTCCCGGTCCGTGTTGGCATTCTCGAAGAAGGCCCGGTTTTCGATGCTGACGATGTTGCTGATCTCGTCATCCACTTCCATGGTGTAGGCGGCCACATCGTAGAACAGGCGGCCGTCCATCAGCGCACCTTTGGCGCCGATCTCGAAGCTGTCGGCCTGCTGGGCGGTGACGTTGTTGAATCCACCCAGATTGACGTCCAGCTCCTGGGCCGGTGTGCCCAGCTCGGTGAACGTGGGCGTTTCGAATGAAGTGGCGTAATTGGTGTAGAGATTCAGTGAGGGCGCCGCGTTCCACATGAGGCCGACGGCCGGGCTGAACTCGTTGAAGTCCAGCGCACCGCTCTGGTCGCCGTTCTCCAGATAGCGATCATTGACTGTCAGGTCCAGGTTGTCATACCTGCCGCCCAGGCTGAGCGTCACTGTATCGGTCAACGAGGTCTCATTGCGGAAATACACGCCAAGCGACTCGGCCTCTTCCATCTGATCAAACACGCGGTCACCCTGTACGCCGGCATTGTTGATGAAACGTTGCCGGTCGTCTTTCTGGATATCCAGGTCCGTACCGATGGTCAGGACGTTGGGCAGTCCGGCCACGGAATCCGTGAAGGTATACATGGCGCCGCCGCCGAAGAAGTGGCGGTCATACTCGACCACTCCATCATCACCCACGAAGGGGATGTGTGAACCGATGGGTATGAACGTCTGGAAATCCTTCCACATGGTATAAGTGCGCAGCGTCAGCTCGTGCCCGTCAGCCAGCTGCCGGTCGTAGATCAGCCCCAGCCGCTGCTGATTGAATTTCTCGCCGGCGTTGGAACTGGTGTTGCGTGACTGGGCCTGGCGGCGGTCCTCGGCGACATCATCGCGCGTGACTCCGCCGGCGTCGTTGGCCGTCGGGGAATTGACTGCATTGGCGATGGCGGTGAGCGTGGACACATCGTCAATATCGTAGGTGAACTTCGAGTTGAGCAGGCTGTGCTGCACTTCCGAGTGTTCCCGATACCCCTCCATTTTCATGTGGGACGCATTGACCAGATACCCCAACCGGCCCGACCGTCCGCCGGTCTTGATCTGATACTTCTCATGGCCGTATTCACCGAGGGTCAGTTTGGCCTCCGTGGACGGCTCTTCCGGTGGTTCTTCGGTGGTGAGACTGATGACGCCGCCGGAGGCGGTACCGTACAGAGAGGCGGACGGACCACGGATCACCTCGATGCTGCCGGCAGAGCCGATATCCAGGTCATCGGTGCCGCTCTGCCCGTCGGGCAGGGTCACCGGTATGCCATCGGCGAACACCTTGATGCCGCGAATGCCGAAGCTGGCGCGTGAACCGAAGCCGCGGATCGATACCCGCAGATCCTGAGTGAAGTTGTAGCGGTTCTGCATGAACAGGCCGGGCACCCGGGCGAGGGACTCGTCCAGACTCAGCTCCTGGCGGCCCAGCTGGATGTCACGCAGGTTCACGAGGCTGATGGCCAGTGGTACCTGGCCGAGCTGTTGCTCGGAGCGGGTGCCGGTGACGACAATCTCCTCAAGCTGTGTCTGGGCCGCAGCCGGTGTCACACTGATGGCAAGCAGCAGTGGCACGAAAGAATGCAGATAACGCGTGGTGGTCATTAGTAACTCCTTGGATAGCAGGCTGAGCATGCGTTTCGGCCGGAATGGTCCGCGCATGTCGTATTATGGTGCGATTCTATACTACAACCGCCTTCCGGTTAAGGAATGTGTGGGGACCGGCGGTAATTGACTGCACGGCGGTTTCCGCGAACGCGCGTTGAACCGCATTCATGCTGCGTTGAACCTGCTTGACAAGCAATCGGTGCTTGTTACGATTATTCTATGAATACATTCATTTCTAATGGCGAAAACAGGGCAGTGCTACCCGCAACGGGGCCACTGCAGGAGGCGGGGATGATGAAGTGCTTGATGAAGAAGGGGGCGGCACTGACAGCTCTCGCGGTTATGTTGTCAGTCAGCAGTGTGACGATGGCGAACGAGCGGGTGGGGGATTTTGCCCTGCTCGACCATGATGGCTATTTCCACCACATGTCCTGGTACGACAATCACGAGGCGCTGGTGTTCCTGACCCAGATCAATGGCGCGCCAGGGACAGAACAGGCGCTGGAGGACTTTGCGGCGCTGGAAGCGCGGTTTGCCGATCAGGGGTTCCGGTTTTTCATGATCAACCCGCTGGGCCAGGAGCGGGAATCCATACAGCGCGAAGTGGCGCAGTACGGAACGGATATTCCCGTGTTGATTGACGAGGTGCAGGCGATTTCCCGGGAGTTGGGGATCGAGCGCGCCGGGCAGGCGCTGGTCTATGATCCGCAATCCTTCGAGGTGATCTACAGTGGCCCGGCCGGTGAGTCGCTGGCCGAAGCGGTGGCCGCGCTGGCGGAAGGCCGGGAAATCCCCTCCCCGCAATTGGCCATGACCGAAGGTGCACCGGTCCGTTACTACTACCGTGGACGAACCGATGTAAGCTACAGCGAGGATGTGGCGCCGATTCTGGCTGACAATTGTGCCCGCTGTCATCGCGACGGCGGTATCGCCCCGTTCGCACTGGACAGCCACAGCATGGCACAGGGCTGGGCGCCGATGATCCGGGAAGTGCTGATGACCAAGCGGATGCCGCCGGGTCAGATCGATCCGCATGTGGGAAATGTGGAGAACACCTACACCCTGTCGGTCGAGGACGAGCGCAAGGTGATGGAGTGGATCGAGGCGGGCGCGCCCAAGGCGGACAACGAACCCGACCCGCTGGCGCAGCTGACCTGGCCGGAGACCGAGTGGGCCTTCGGCGAACCGGACATGGTCCTGGACGTGCCGCCGCAAGAGATTCCCGCCACTGGTGTGCTGGACTATATCCATACACAGGTACCTATCCCGCTGCAGCAGGATCGCTGGCTGAAGGCCAGTCAGTATCTGCCCGGAGATCGCACGGTATTGCACCATACTCTCAATGCCGTGCTCGGCCCGGATGAAGACCCGAGAGGGTCGTCTTTCCTGGGTGGAGGCGATCCCAACGAGGCAAGCATACAGGCGTATATTCCCGGGGCGCAGCCCGCCATGGAGGAGCCCGATACGGGCGGTCTGCTCGAGGCTGGCTCGACACTGGCCCTGCAGCTCCACTATACGACCACTGGCAGGGAAACCGTCGACAGGAGCCGCATCGGTCTCTGGTTCTACCCGGAGGGGGAAGTGCCCGAGGAGCGCATGAGCGGGCGTTGTGCGTGTATTTTCACGCCGACCTGGACCAATATTCCGCCGTACGATCCGAACTTCGAGCAGAGCACCACCATCACGCTGGAGCAGGACGCCTATCTGTACAGCTTCCTGCCGCATATGCATTTCCGCGGCAAGTACATGCGGTTCGAAGCGCACTATCCGGATGGCTCAGTCGAGGAACTGATCAACATCGCCAACTACAATTACAACTGGCAGATGGATTACCGGCTCAAGGATCCGAAGTTCGTTCCGGCCGGCACCGAGATCGTGGCGATTGGCGCTTTCGACAACTCCGAGCAGAACCCCAATAACCCGGATCCGTCGCGCTCGGTGCCCTGGGGACAGCAGAGCTGGGACGAGATGTTCTTTGGTGCCGTCAGCTGGAAGTGGGCGGATCAGAGTCAGTATCATTCCGGGGCGGACTGACCGGCTGCCACCATCAGTGCACGAGAAAGGAAAGGGCCATTCGGCGGCGGAACGCCGAATGGCCCTTTCCTTTTTCCTCCGGAGATGCGGTGTGGGTTTCCGTGATGGGGGCTTGTTCGTTGTCATGCCGGTATGAAACGATTCCGTGTCATTACAGTATTGATCGCCGTCGCACTGCTGGGCGCCTGTTCGGGAGATTCCACGACAGAAGGTGAGCCGCAGCTGGATCTGGCGGGGACGCAGGGGGATTTCGATCGGTCGCAGGAGCGGGTGCGGGATGCGTTGACAGACCAGCAGCGCGAGACCTTCGACGAAGCGATGCGGACTTTCCGGGACTACTGCACCGACAACGAACTGTCTGACGAGGAGTGCAACAGCAGCATTGAAGCTGCCGGCTTCGACGCCTGGTAGATCCCTGACGGCATTTGCCGCGCGGGCCTCTCTTTTTCGTGCACAATCACCGGGTCAATTCGCCGGTACAGCCCCGGCAGCATCCGGTTCCGTTGTCTTCCGCCCGGGCATCAGGTCCTCAAGTATCAGGTACAGTGAAGGAATCAGAAACAGGGTCAGCACCGTCCCGAACACAATACCGAAGCCCAGCGACAGCGTCATGGGAATGACCATCTGGGCCTGCATACTGGTCTCGAACATCACCGGCAACAGCCCCAGAAACGTGGTCAGTGTGGTCAGCAGTATGGCCCGGAAGCGGGCCGTGCCCGCTGACGAAACCGCTTCGACCAGGGGGATTCCCCGGCGCCGTCCGCGGTTGACGAAATCGACCATGATCAGGCTGTCGTTGACGATGACGCCCGACAGCGCGACCAGCCCGAACAGTGACATCATGCTCACCGTGGTATCAAAGACGATGTGACCGATCAGTGCGCCGATCATGCCGAAAGGAATGACGGCCATGACGATCAGCGGCTGCAGGTAGGAGCGCAACGGAATGGCGAGCAGAGCGTAGATCAGGAACAACGCCGCCATGAAGAACAGCGCGATGCGCAGGATCAGTTCGTTCTGTTCCTGCGTGGCGCCGCCCAGACCGAAGCGGATGGACGGGTAGTCGGTTCGCAGCTCTGGTACATGTTCAGACATGATGTTGCGGACCACGGAGCCTGATTGGGCAACCATCGGGTCGACTTCGGCGGTCACCGATACTGTGCGCTGGCGGTCAATCCGGTTGATCGTCGAAAAGCCTTCCCCTACCTCGACGTCCGCCACCTCGCCGAAAGGTATGCCCGTGCCGTCCGGCGTGCGGATGCGCATGTTCTCCAGGCTGGCCACGGACTGGCGTTCCTGTTCGGGGTAACGCACCATCACCTTCAGTTCGTCGCGTCCGCGCAGAATGCGTTGCGCCTCCTCTCCGTAGAAAGCCTGGCGCACCTGGGTGCCCAGCATGTTGGCATCCAGGCCGAGCTGCTCGGCGCCCGGTTTGATGCGCAGGCGGATTTCCTCGCCACCGCGGCTGTAGGAGCTGCTGGCATCGAACACGCCTTCGTATTCACCCAGCCGCAGCACCAGCGCATCGGCGGCGCCCTCCAGTTGACCGTAGTCGGCGCCGGTCAGCTGCAGGTTGATGGCCGACCCGCCCCCGGCGCTCGTACTGGAGGTGAATCGTACCTCCCGGGCGCCGGCGATGGTGCCGACACGTTCACGCCAACGCTGCTCGATCTCGATCGGTGCCACTGTCCGGTCCTCGGCCTTGGCCAGTTCGACCAGAATGACGCCCCCGGTGTCACCGTTCGTAAAGACCATGACGTGGTCGATGGGAGTTTCGTCCGGGTACTCGGCGTTGACTCCCAGGATGGCCTGCTCCATGCGCCCCAGGGCCTCGTTGCGTGCTGCATAGGAAGTGCCGTTGTTCATCGTCAGGTTGGCCTGGATGAAGTCGCTGGGGATATTCGGGAAGAACTCGAACCGCACCAGTCCGCCGATGATGATGCCGGCGCTGATGATCAGACCGGCGACGAAAAGGGCGACGGTGGAGTAACGGTTTCGCAGGGCGACCAGCAGCGCCGGCCGGTAGATGTTGTGGATGAAGCGTTGCAGACCGTCGGCCACGGCATCCTGGTAGCGCTCCAGCAGGTTACGTTGTTCGGGGGGCTTTTCGGGCCCTTCGGCGTGCGCCAGGTGCGCCGGCAGGATCAGCTTGGACTCCAGCAGCGAGAACAGCAGGCAGAAGATGACCACCATGCCGATCGCTTCGAAGAACGGGGCCACCTGACCGCCCACCAGCAACATGGGGGCGAATGCGGCAATGGTCGTCAGTACACCGAAGGTGGCCGGCACCGCAATGCGCTTTGTGCCGGTTATCACATTATCCAGACTGTGCCCGTGCCGGCTGACCGTGGAATGGATGCTCTCGGCGGTGATGATGGCATCGTCTACCACGATGCCGAGTACCAGGATCAGACCGAACAGGCTGACCATGTTGATATCGATGGGGAAGGGGCCCATGGGCATCAGCGTGATGGCACCGAGGAAAGCCACCGGAATGCCGACCATGACCCACAGGGCGCTTTTCAGGCGCAGGAAAGTGGTCAGCACCAGGAACACGAGCAGGGCGCCCATGGCCAGGTTGCCCAGCATCATGTTGAGCTGGCCTTTCAGGTAGAAAGCGCTGTTGCCCCAGGTGTCCACATTGATGCTGTTCGGAAACGTGCCGCGCTGCGCTTCCACATAGTCGAGTACCGCCTCTTCAATGTCGAGTACGCTCTGTTCCGTCGTGGCCAGTACCCGGATGTTCAGCGAGCGGTTGCCGTCAAAGCGTGAAAAGGCCTCGGTTTCCACGAAGCCGTCCGTCACCGTGGCGATGTCCCTGACCCTCAGGCGGCTGCCGTCCGGGTTGGTGCGGAGAATGACGTCGCCGAACTCCGCGCCGGTGTAGGCCTGCTCCTGGGTGCGTAACTGGATGCGTCCCGACTCGGTCCGGATGGCGCCGCCCGGCACGTCGATGGACGAGGCCCGTACAGCGGAGGCCACTTCGCCCAGGGTCAGGTCGTACATGCGCAGCGTGTTCTCGGATACCTCGATGGAGATCTCGTAGTCGCGATCCCCCTGTATCGCGGCCTGGCTGACATCGGGCAGCAGCAGGATCTCGTCACGGATCATCTGGGCCTGTGCCTTCATGGCCCGGTCATCCATGTCACCGTATACCGCCACGTTCAGTACGTCCTGGGTCATCTCTATCTCGCGGACCACAGGACGCTCGACGCCATCCGGGAAGGTGGATATGCGGTCAATCCGGCTCTTGGCCTCATTAAGCAGTTCCGCCACGTCGTAGCCCGGCATGATCTCCAGGGAAACGACACCGGACCCCTCCTGCGCCGTGGAACGAATCCGGCTGATGCCGCTCAGGTCCTGAACCGATTCCTCGATGGGTACGACAATGGCGAGCTCGACTTCTTCCGGCGCCGCACCGGGGTAGGCCATGCTGGCCTGCACCATACGGGTTTCGAAGTCGGGGAACAGCTGTACCTTGATGAAGAACAGCGAGCTGATGCCGGCCGCGATGATGAACAGCATCAACAGGTTGGCGGCCACGCCGTTGGCGCTGAACCAGGCAATGATCCCCTTGTGCGAGGTTTCCGGTACCGGCTTCATGGGGTACCTGCCACCGGGTTGACGCGCATACCATCCACCGGTACCTGGATCGGGGAGACGATCACCTGGTCGTTGTTGTCCAGCCCGTCATCGATATAGGCGTACTGCGTGTCGGTCCGGATGATGTTGACTTCCCGGATCCGCAGCCGCCGTTCCGCGTCCATCACCAGTACCCGAGTAGCATCGTGCAGTGCCTGATGAGGCAGGGACACCACATTGTCAGCGCTACGTCCCTGCAGCCGGGCGGTGACGAACGTGCCGGTGCGCAGGGGGGCGTGTCCGCCAGTCTTGTCCTGCCGCGCGTAGGGATCCTCGACCCGGGCCACGGCATAGAGCATGCGGCTGGTACTGTCGATCACCCCCTCTGTGCGCACGATATGGCCCTGCCACTGTTGTGAGCGGCCCGCCAGCGTGGCTTCCAGGGTCACCGGGGTGCCGTTGCCATCCGGCACCTGTTCACCGGGACGCGGCAGGTCCAGCCAGGCCAGGTCCGGGTCGCTCAATGGCAGGCGCACTTCGGCGTGGTCGGTAGCGAAGACGCGGGCAATCTGGGCACCGGTGTTCAGGTACTGCCCGACATCGGCGTTTTTCTCGCGGACCAGGGCATCGTAGGGGGCACGCACCGTGGTGCGCTCCAGTTGACGCCGGGCCCGTTGCAGTTCCGATTCCGCCTGCATGACCCGCGCTTCGGCCTCGCGCAGGAACGGTGTCCGTAAAGAAAGCGGTGGCGCTTCTTCCCGGGGACGGCCGGACAGATCCCATTCCCTTGCGGCCTGGTCCGCCTGGGCCTGCTCCTGGGCCAGTTGTGCCTCGGCGGTCAGCAGGGCCGCTCGCGCCTGGTCCACGGCGACCTGGTAGTCCGCCGAATCGATGCGCAGCAGTACCTCCCCCTCATTGAAGAAGCCGCCCACCTCGAACTGCGCCGAGACGCTGTTGACCCGCCCGGACACCTCGGCGACCAGCATGGTTTCCGTGCGTGGCTGCACGGTGCCCTGGGAATTGATACCGAAAGTGATGTCGGAACGCTCCACCGTCATGGTTTCCACCGGGATCACGCGCTCTTCCACTGGCGTACTGTCGGGCTCTTCGCGGAACAGGACCATGAGGGCGGTCAACGCCACGCCGATCGAGACGATCAGAAGGGGAAGCAGCGTTCGGAGCATGCGGCGAGGCAATGGTGGTCGGCTCATTGTCGTTCCTGACGATTTCCGGGTAAAGGTTCATCCAGTGGCGCAAGTGCCGGGTGGCAGAATTGGTTACCTCCGGGCAGGCCCGCATATGAGGGTGCAGTGTACTGCGGGGAAAGGGCTGGCTCATAGAGATTGGCAGGCAATATTCGACAGATGGGGTGGTTTGCAGGGTGTACTGTCAGATTCCCGGGACGCATCGCGGATTTCCTTCCAGAAAGGGGTGGTTAAATATTGGACAGTTGACCTAAAAGAAGATAATTTTGTTATTTCCATTTCTTTCACGGAGACAGACTGATGAAGCGGAGAGATTTTTCCCGGATACTGGCAGCATCGGCGGCGGCACCCGTTCTGGGATTCGGAACCGGTGTATCGGCTCAGGATGCTCGTTGGTCCATGGTGGCTGATGTGGCTGAATGCTGTAGCTGTGAAATTCCCTGCCCCTGTAACTTCGGGCGGCCCACGGAGAAGTTGTGCAGCGGGAATCGCCTGATTCAGATTCGCGAAGGACAGTTTGAAGGCCAGAGCCTGGTTGGAATCCGGTTTCTGGTCACGTTCGCGATGGGACGATGGACGCGAATATATATAGACGAATCGTTGAGCCGCACACAGAGAAATACACTGGATCGACTGTTGCCTGCTGCCTTTACCGGCTTCGATGAGCTGGCCCGCAGCAAAACGTACGTGCCTATGCAGGTGGAAGATGGCGGGGACACACTCAAGTTCACCGTGCCCGAATCTGCGGTGGAGATGCGCATGATGCGTGGGCTCGACGGAGACCCGATCGTCATCAATGGCCTTCCGTCCAATGTGTTTCATAACTATGTGCAGTATGAGTCGGTTGTACACCGTCACAGTGGACCTGATACAGAATGGTCGCATAGCGGAACGAATGGCTTTCGGTCCGAAATGTATGCACAGGGATGACTGCACCGGAGGAGTCAGTACATCAGTTGTGTCGTTCTCGAAAGGCCCGGATCCAGCGCCTCCAGAGGCGCTGGTTGCTGCATGATAGCTCTTGATGGGCCGGACGCCATTTCATGGTTTACTCCTATACAAACGTCTAATAACAATCAGGCTGCCTTTTGGTTATAAGTGGACCTGATGACTTTTGATGAGACAGGGGGTATGGCGTCCATGAGGAAAAATGATCTGTTTGCTGTTTCCGAAAGGACGCTGCGGCAGACTTTCGCGGATAAGGCACAATTCGATAGTCTGTATAAACAGTCGATAGACGACCCGGACGGCTTCTGGCGCCAGCAGGGACAACGAATCACCTGGTTCGAGTCTTACAGCACAGTAAAGAATACAAGTTTCGAGACAGGCAATGTCAGCATTGGCTGGTTCGAAGACGGCAGATTGAACGCCTGCTTCAATTGTCTGGATCGCCACTTGCCGGAAAAAGCAGACACAATAGCTTTTTATTGGGAAGGGGATTCTCCCGGGACCGACGGAAGCATAACGTATCAGGATCTGTATGCCAGAGTATGCCGTCTGGCCAATGGCATGCGGGCATTGGGCGTCGGGAAGGGTGATCGGGTTACGATCTATCTTCCTATGATCGTCGAGGCTGTTGTAGCGATGCTGGCGTGTGCCCGAATCGGAGCTGTGCATTCGGTGGTATTCGCCGGGTTTTCACCTGAAGCACTGGCAAACCGGATCGAGGATTGCGGGTCGAAACTGATTATTACCGCAGATCAGGGTGTGCGCGGGAACCGGGTCACCAGGCTTAAAGATAACATCGACGAATCGACTTCCATTCTGGCTTCAAAAAGCCCGGTAAAGAACGTGATTGTGGTTGAGCATTGCAGCCAACCTGTTGCCTGGCAACCGGATCGCGATGTCTGGTATCACCAGTTGCAGGAGAGCCAGTCTGATCATTGTCCTGCAGAATCCATGGCAGCGGAAGACCCGCTATTCATACTTTATACCTCCGGTTCGACGGGAAAGCCGAAAGGTGTGGTGCATACTACCGGGGGGTACATGGTATGGTCATCAATCACTCATCAGTATGTGTTCGATTATCATGAGGGCGATATTTATTGGTGTGCTGCAGACGTGGGCTGGATCACAGGCCACACATATATTGTGTACGGACCGCTTGCCAATGCGGCAACCAGTATCCTTTTCGAAGGCACTCCAACCTATCCTTCAATGTCACGGTTTGCCGAAATCATTGATAAATACAGCGTCAATATACTGTATACAGCGCCTACCGTGATTCGCTCCTGGATGGCGCATGGTGACCTGGCTGTACGTGATGCCGATCTCGACTCATTGCGTTTGCTGGGCAGTGTTGGTGAGCCGATCAACCCGGAGGCCTGGCTGTGGTACCACGAGCATTTCGGGCGCGGCAGATGTCCTGTTGTGGACACGTGGTGGCAGACAGAAACCGGTGGCATTATGATCAGTCCGCTGCCCGGAGCGACAGCGTTGAAGCCGGGATCCGCCACGAAGCCGTTTTTTGGTGTTGTGCCCGCGCTATTGGACAATGATGGTCACCGGATAGAAGGGCCTGGAGACGGAAATCTGGTCATACTTGATAGTTGGCCCGGGCAAATGCGGACCATTTTTGGTGATCACAAACGGTTCGAGCAGACCTATTTCAGCGTGTATCCCGGAGTTTACTTTACTGGCGATGGTGCCCGGCGTGATGAAGACGGTTACTACTGGCTCACGGGGCGGGTAGACGATGTTCTGAATGTATCCGGTCATCGCCTGGGAACTGCGGAGATTGAAAGCTGCCTGGTTGCTCATGAAGCTATCGCCGAAGCGGCTGTAGTAGGGTATCCACACGATCTCAAGGGGCAGGGGATCTACGTATTTGTCAGCGTCAGGGCTGGCTGTACTCCGGATGCTGAGTTGTCAACGGCTTTGCGGGCATGGGTCAGAAAGGAAATATCACCGATTGCAACACCTGATCTGATCCAGTGGGCGCCGGATGGATTACCGAAAACCCGTTCCGGGAAAATCATGCGCCGAATTCTCCGCAAGATTGCCGCCAACGAGCATGATGAACTGGGAGACACTTCCACGCTGGCAGATCCCGCTGTGGTCGACCTCCTGGTAGATCAGCGGTTGAATCGCTAGCAAGCGCCATTTTCAGTTGATAAGCTGGCGTTGGACTACCTGCTACAGAGTTCAATCGATGCAATTCGAAGGTGTTTATGGTTAAGTTGATAATAGCTGATGATCACCCACTCTTTCGAGCCGCATTGATACAGACCTTGAATGCACTGTCGCTGGAGGAGCCCGGAGTTGATGAGGGTAGTGCATACAGACACACTATCATCGAGTCCGAAGATTTTGACAGCACCATCACCTCGTTGGAGGAAAACGCCGATACCGACCTGTTGTTGCTGGACCTGAATATGCCTGGTAGTGATGAACTGCTGGGACTGGTTCGAATAAGAAAGTTGTTCCCCGCCATACCTGTCATAGTCATTTCAGCAACTGAGCATCAGGACGTCGTATTACGCGTAAAGTCATTCGGTGCGTCAGGCTTTATCCCCAAGTCAGCCAAACCCCTGCAGATCGCAGACGCGCTCACGGCTGTGATATCCGGCAGTGTGTGGTTTCCACGCATTGTTGAAAAGAAAAGGTCAGTGGAGGACGTAGAGGTATCTGATTCCGGTAGTGACAGGATTACGAAATTACTGTCGGAGTTGACCCCCCAGCAATACAAAGTACTGAGCTGTCTTTCCGTAGGCCTTCTGAATAAACAGATAGCCTATGAAATGGGTATTACCGAGGCGACGGTAAAGGCTCATGTTACTGCCATTTTCAGGAAGCTGGGGGTCAATAATCGAACACAGGTTGTCATCATGACAAGGAACCTGAAACTGGGGTCTGATCATTGATGATACGGTTTTCCGTAAAGCTCTTTTCTCCCGGATCAATGTGGTGAAATCTGACTGAGATAGGCTCTCAGCGCAGCAGGTTTGATGGGTTTGGGGAGGTAATGAAGGCCCAAATCATTCGCCATTTTCGCCAGGTCTGTGATCTGGGCGGCGGAGACGAGTATTCCGGTCTGGTGGGGCCAGTGTTCCTGAAGGAGTTGATAGATATCCAGTCCGTTTTCCGGTGTGTTGAGCTGATAATCGATTATTACCACACTCGGCTGTTCATTCTGCCGGGCATAGTCAACAGCGCTGGCCCCATCCTGGAAGCTGACGATACTGCTGATCCCCCATCGCTTCAATAGCAGTTCCAGCGCTGAAATGTTGGCCTCGTCATCCTCGATATAGACTATGGAAAGATGTTCAAGAGCCTGTCCCTGGCTGATTGTATACAGAACAGCGGACTGGTCCCTGGGGGTGGTCAACTGCACGCGAATACTGAAAACACTACCGTGACCGGGTCGAGACCGGATTTCGAGGGGTAGTCCCAGCATGCGTGCCATTCGTTGTACGACGGCCAGGCCCAGTCCGATGCCCGGCTGTCCGGCATTATTGGCGCCCAGCCGGTAGAAATCAGTGAAAATCTGTTTATGTTCACTCTCAGGGATCCCGGGTCCGGTATCCCAGACCTGTATCAGCAGTTCGCCTGGTTTACGAACTCGCCATGACAACAGAACATGTCCGGCTGACGTATACTTTACAGCATTGGAAATCAGATTCTGCAGTATACGGCGCAAATACGTAGGGTCGCTGAGGATCGCCAGATCAGATTTTCCGATAACCCGTAATTCCAGTTCTTTCTTCTGTGCTATTACACGGTACTCGTCCGCCAGGGACGACATGAACTCGTCCAGGTCTATATATTCAATTGACGGTTTCAGTTTTCCATCGTCAAGTTTTGCGATTTCGAGGAGTGTGGAAATAAGCTCTTCTGTCGCATTCAGTGCACTGTCCAGCTGATGGAGTGTCTGAGCCCTTGAGTCTCTGCCCAGGTCCTGCTCGCTATTGAGAGCTTCTGCGAAAAGCCTGGCGGCGTTAAGCGGTTGCAGTATGTCGTGACTGGCCAGCGCAAGAAACCTTGTTTTACTGGCGTTGGCCGCTTCCGCCTCAGCTTTGGCTTTCAACAGCTTATTCTCGGTATCTTCCCGTCTCTTCGCCTCTTCCAGTAGTTCGTGGTTTATCTTTGTGATGGTATCTGTGCGATCCAATACACGCTGCTCAAGAGTTTCTTTTGATTCAGCGAGGTCCTCCAGCGCTTTCGTATACTCGGTGATATCAGTAAAGCTGATTACGAATCCGCCTCCGGAGATCGGGTTCCCCTTTATTTCCAGGACTGTTCCATCGAGAAGAAGACTGGTGTAGACATGAGGTTGATTGCGGCTGATGTGATCAAGGCGCCTTCTGACATGGTCGTCTGGGTCTCCTTCACCATAGAAACCTCGTTCAGCATTCAGTCGGATAATATCAGCGATCGGTCGACCTACACGAATGAAACCTGGTGGGAACTGGAACATCTCCAGATATGCCCGGTTCCATGCGATCAGGCTCATTGAACTGTCAACGACACTGATACCCTGACTCATATGCTCCAGTGTCGATGTCAGTATTTTTCTGGAAAACTGAATAGCACGGGACGTGTCATCGAAAAGAGTTACCACGTCCTCGACATCAAACTGTTTGCCGGCAATGACAGCGTCAATCATGGTCGATGCTGAAGGAGCCCCGATTACACCAGCCAGTTCCAGCTCTACGTGTCGAGTCAGTCGGTTGGCCTTGATTTTACTGTCTGTTTCGTCGGTGTACGACTCACTACTGGTAAACTCACTCAGACTTCGATGGGCATTATTGTCACCTATGAAACGCTCCAGAAGCGTATATAGATCCAGGTGCAGGTTGCTGAGCCGACGATTCGAGTCAGGGACAGAGGCAGGCGGCAAGGAAGGTGTGGTGAAAGCGGCTGCCTGCAACCGGTCCTGCAGTGGCACTCTGGTCGCCAGGGAAACTCCGATGTAAGTCAACAGATTGGCCGTTAACGAGAACAGTACGCCATGGCTGAGGCTATCGAGTTCCACGCCGAACAGGGACTGTGGATGCAACCAACCCAGGTTGAAGGGCCCGTTGTCCATGATCCCGCCATCCAGCAGGTTGACGCTGACCAACTGTGGCAGCATCAGGGTGTAGAACCACAATAACACTCCGCAGAACAGGCCGGCGTACACACCCCAGACATTGCCGTGACGCCAGTACAATCCCCCTACGACGGCTGGTGCCAATTGAGAAATGAGTGCGAATGTGAAAAGGCCGGTCTCTGCAAGATCATAATCTCTTGCGAAGGCCACGTAATACAGCCAGGACAGCAACATCACGGATACTATGGTTATTCTCCGTATCGGTAGAAGTATCCTGCGGTAATCAAAGTGATTGGTTGTTCCTCCGCGCCTGCGTAACAGCATGGACAGGACAATGTCATTGCTGAGCATGTTGGACAAAGCGATCGTGGCAATGATGATCATCGATGTGGCCGCTGAAAAGCCGCCGATAAATACCAGGAGCGTCAGGAAATCCCAGTCTGATGCTGCAGGTATCCGAAGGACAAAGCTGTCGGCCTCCGAGTGGAGTTCCGGAAAGAGCGTCATCCCCGCCACTGCGATAGGGATTACTACCAGGGTAACCAGTAACAGATAGAGAGTGAACCAATACCTCGATGATCCAATATGATCGTTTGTGACATTGGCCGTGAATGCCACATGAAATTGGCGTGGCAGGAGAAATATGGCTGCCATTGAAAGCAGTGTCTTTGTGACCAGGGGAACCCAGCCCGAATCGGGCGGGGAACTGTACAGGGCCGATGAATGGCTGTAAAACCGGGACCAGACCGGTTCGCCGTTACCAAGGAACGAGATATAGACTGCACTCGCCAGTATGATCAGCACCAGTAATTTGACTATCGACTCAAATGCGATGGCCAGAATCACACCGTCACTTTTCTTGGTCAGTTGTACGTTTCTGGTACCAAACAAGATCGCGAAGAACGTCATTGCGATGGCGATCGAAAAAGCCCCCTCCTGATACCAGGAATCGCGTATACGCGAGCCGGGGTTGAGTTCCTGTAGCACCTGGTAGGAGTTGCTTACAGCTTTTAGCTGAAGGGCAATATAAGGTATTGCAACCATGAGACATAGCAGTGTGACAACTACGGCAAGGTGCCTTCTCTTTCCATAGCGGGCGGCAATGAAATCGGCAATCGAGGTTATGTTGTGTTTGTTTACTATGTGCAGCAGCTTGCGAAGGAAAGGTTGAGCGAAGAGAAAGATCAGAATGGGACCGAGATAGATTGGTATATAGTCCCAACCTTCTGTTACAGCGGTACCGACTGCTCCGTAATAAGTCCATGACGTGCAGTAAACCGCCAATGCAAGGCTGTAAATGATCTTTCCATGGCGTTGAATGAACTTCTTTCCGGTTGAATGCTCGCCCCAACCAGCTATGACAAAGAGCCCGCCAACAAAAGCCAGAGCCAGCGCAGCCGCCCAGGTTGTCATGGTTGTCGTCCTTTATTATTGGTCTGTAGTGGTCGTTACCGGGTACTTTTGATTATGTAGTGAGAACTCTCAAGGTAGTACTAGACTAAAGTCTGTGTTGTCGGAAGTATAGGGGGTGCTACATTAATGAACCAGAGAAAACGACCAGTCCGTAAAATACCATAATAAGTGGATTACTAGCATGGAAGAAATGGACAAAAAAGCATATAAATACTGGAATACCAACCTCCGAATTATAGTGATCTGTTTGATTATATGGGGGTTTTTGTCATATGGCATGGGAATTCTGTTCAGACCACTCCTTACCGGAATAGTCATAGGTGGCACCGACCTTGGATTCTGGTTCGCCCAACAGGGATCGATACTCGGCTTTATTATCCTCATCTTTTTCTACGCCTGGCGCATGAACAAGCTGGATCAACAATACGGCCTGGATGAGGAATAGACATGAGCCAGATGGTAATCAACCTGATTTTTGTGGGAGTAACATTTTCCCTCTATATTGGTATCGCCATTTGGGCCAGAGCCGGTTCTACAAAGGATTTCTATGTGGCGGGTGGTGGGGTGCATCCCATTACCAACGGAATGGCGACAGCGGCGGACTGGATGTCCGCCGCCTCGTTTATTTCCATGGCTGGAATAATTGCTTCTGCCGGGTATGTCAATTCAAGTTATCTGATGGGCTGGACTGGTGGGTATGTATTGCTCGCCATGCTGTTGGCGCCTTACCTTAGAAAGTTTGGTAAATTCACCGTACCTGACTTTATAGGCGATCGATTCTATGGGTCGGGAGCAAGGTTGGTAGCCGTTCTGTGCCTGATTACTGCTTCAGTAACATATGTCATTGGCCAAATGACCGGTGCAGGAGTCGCGTTTTCCCGTTTCCTTGAGGTGGAGAATGATACGGGGCTTCTGATAGCAGCAGTAGTTGTGTTTCTTTATGCTGTGATGGGGGGAATGAAGGGGATAACCTACACCCAGGTGGCTCAGTATATCGTTCTGATAGTGGCATACACCATTCCTGCTGTATTTATCTCCTTGCAGTTGACGGGAAACCCCATTCCTCCATTGGGTCTTTTCTCGACGCATAGCGAATCCGGTTTGCCATTGTTAGTGAAACTTGATGCCTTGCTGACAGACCTTGGGTTCAGGGAATTTACTGCCCAGGTTGATAACAAACTCAATATGATTCTTTTCACGCTGTCCCTGATGATCGGTACCGCAGGGCTTCCCCATGTCATTATCAGGTTCTTCACAGTGCCCAAGGTGTCAGATGCTCGTTGGTCTGCCGGCTGGGCACTGGTGTTTATCGCCGTTCTGTATCTGACCGCGCCGGCAGTAGCGTCAATGGCTCGCCTCAATCTGATAACCACGATCTATCCGGATGGTCCGGAAGAGCCTGCGTTAAGCTATGCGGAGCGTCCCGACTGGATCCGCACCTGGGAAGACACGGGCCTGATTGATTTCAGTGACCGTAATAGTGACGGGCGTATTCAGATGTACAACGACGAAAGTGCTTCCTCGGAGTTTAACGCAGAGGCATCGCAGCGT
Organism: Pseudohongiellaceae bacterium; assembly: GCA_040882255.1. Classification (GTDB taxonomy): domain Bacteria; phylum Pseudomonadota; class Gammaproteobacteria; order Pseudomonadales; family Pseudohongiellaceae; genus PWQG01. Next base: position 56,166 of record JBBEBP010000003.1, read on the forward strand.
GGTTGGCAAGGTAACGAGTTGACAGTCAATAATGACATTCTTGTTCTGGCCAATCCCGAGATTGCCAATCTTCCACCCTGGGTTATCGGTCTCATTGCCGCCGGTGGCCTGGCTGCGGCGCTTTCCACGGCTGCCGGCCTGCTGTTGGCCATTTCGTCGGCCATCAGTCATGATTTGATAAAACGCACAATCAATCCGCAGATCAGTGATAAAGGTGAATTGATAGCGGCCCGATTGTCCATGGCAGCAGCGATTGTTCTGGCCACCTGGTTAGGTATGAACCCACCCGGTTTTGCTGCGCAGGTGGTGGCGCTTGCATTTGGCATCGCTGCTGCGACTATCTTCCCTGCCCTGATAATGGGGATATTCTCCAAGCGTGTGAATCAGGCAGGTGCGGTAGCCGGCATGATGACCGGACTGGTCAGCACTTGCGTTTATATTTTCCTTTACCTTGGATGGTTCTTTGTACCTGAAACCAACATGTATGAGAACGTAGAGGCGAACTGGCTGTTCGGCATCTCTCCATTGTCGTTTGGTGCAATCGGCGCGATGTTGAATTTTACTGTAGCCATTGCAGTTTCCGCTGTAACCGCGCCCCCGCCCAGGGAAATTCAGTTGCTTGTCGAGTCAGTTCGATACCCACATGGTGCAGGCGTCGCGCAAAGCCACTGATCTGAAATAACAATGTTTACAGAATTGATCACAAGCATTTTCGCCGGCCTCGGAGGGTTCGGGGTCATGCTTTGGCTACGGAAAATGACTTTTGGAAGGGTTCCCAAGTGGTGCCTTCCCATGGGTGCCGGAGTCGCAATGCTTTGTTATCAGGTGATCTATGAATACAACTGGTACTCGCATCAGAAGACGCTTCTTCCAGACGGCATGGAGATAATCAGCCATATTGAAACAGAAAGCTGGTGGCGTCCATGGAGCTGGTTCTATCCGCAGACGTTCAGATTTATTGCGGCCGATTATGCAAATTCAGAGCGAAACCGGCTTAACGATCAGCTGGTGAGGATGGAGCTGTACGTTGTGGAGCGTCGCCTGCCAACGGTGCGTATGGTGACTGTAGTTGACTGTGCCACCAATTCACGTGCCGACTATTCGCACGACCTGGACATTCCCAGGCCTGGAGAAGCAGTTTCCTCTGAGTGGTTCCCTCTTGAAGAGGATGACCGGTTGCTGGGTGTGTGCCTTGACGAGGAGGTCCGGTGAACGTCAGTGAAGTCACAGAGTTTGTTGGGAGTCTCGAACCATTCAGGAAACTGGGTCCTGCGCAGATCAGTGCCATTTGCGGAAAGATTCATGTTTCATACTGTGCTGAAGGCAATGAACCGAGTATACCTGCAGATCGCTGGCTTCTTGTCCGTACAGGCCGCATTTTGCTGCTCGATGAACGAGGAAACATAATAGACATACTCCAGCGCGGGGATTTCCATGGCGTTGATTCTGTATCGGATATCAGTCAGAAGGACTGGCGTCTCAAATGTGTTGAAGACAGCCTGATCTATACATTCTCACGTTCTGAATTTGAGAAAATTATAGAAAGTAATGTGATCCTGCGTACCTACTTTCAACAGATGAAGGACAGGAAGCTCTATAAAAGGCAGGGACAGACGAGTCGACTGGGTATGCTGGAAGTAGGCGACCTTGTGAAGCGCAGCGTCATAAGCGCCAGTCCGGACTGTACCATTGCGGATGCAGTGGAAGTGATGACAAGAAACAATGTTTCATCGCTACTTGTTGAGGAAAGAGGAAAGACAGTCGGTATATTGACCGACAAGGACTTGCGGACGCGTGTCATGGCGCGTGGACATGATTACAGTATCGCTGTCAGCGAGGTCATGACGCCGAACCCATCGACAATTTCCACTGACAGTTTTCTATTCCATGCACTGGATACAATGTGTCGGAACAACATTCGACACCTGCCGGTTGTGGACGTGAATGGTGAGCTGTCCGGAATGATCTCGGCTACCGACCTTATCCAGAAATTTCAAGCGGACCCGGTGAATCTGGTGGCAGATATTCATCGGCAGAAATGCCTGGACGGGTTGGTGGGAGTATCCGCTCGAATGCTTGATCTGGTTGAGTATATAGAGCAGATAGAACTACCTGCTTATATGGCTAGCCAGGTCATTACCACTGTCACTGATGCACTGACTCAGCGTCTTATCGAAATGCAAATTGAAAAGAGTGGAAGTCCGCCATGCTCTTTCAGTTGGATAGCATTCGGGTCTCAAGCCAGAAAGGAACAGGCATTGAATGCAGATCAGGACAACGCGTTGTTGATAGAGGAAGACGTCAACGGGGCAATCGAGTCCTATTTTAAAAAATTGGCAGACTATGTTTGTGAAGGGCTGAATGCTTGCGGTATACCCTATTGCAAGGGAGGCATAATGGCCAGTAATGAAGCGCACCGCTTGAGCATGGCTGCATGGAAAGGAGTATTCGGGCGCTTGATACGCTCACCTACACCCACCGCTATAATGAAAGCCGGCATTTATTTTGATTCACGCTGTATTCATGGAAGCCAGATTCTGTTCAATGAACTGTACAGGGAAACTCTGGCCCTGACGTGTCGCAACGAACTGTTTCTACATCACCTTGCGGATGCCGCAACAAAGGTGAAAGCGCCTATTGGCATATTCGGGAAGCTTCAATCAGGAAAACAGAAAACAGGGGAAAAAGGGCTGAATCTGAAGGATAGAGGCTTGATACTGATTACTGATCTTGTACGGGTTTATTCTCTGGATGCAGGTATATCGGAAGTGAATACCAGGGATCGACTGAATGTACTTGAAAGGGGTGATAAAGGCGTGACCTCATTAAGGTCAGATGAGTGCCGGGACCTGCTGGCGGCATTCGATTTTCTGGCGCAGCTGCGCTGGGATAAACACCATCTGGATCTTTCCAATCAACGAACGCCCAGCAATATTCTGAATCCGGAATCCATCCCCCCCTTACAACGTCAGCAACTGAAAGACGTATTCCATGTCATTGATAAGGCTCAACATGGAATGCGACACAGGTTTTGCGGAGAGCCATTGTGATCCGGCTGGGGCAATGGCCTTACAGGCTCGCAGGCGGTAATCGCTCGATAAAAAGACTATTTCCGGGAAAATTGGGGAACAGACTCTCTGATATGTTTTTTCTTTCTGTGGACTTCGAAATGACCGGAATGGATAGTGATCACGACTCTATAGTGAGCGTAGGTTGGGTTCCGATACGCAAACTGGCGATTGATCTTGAAGATGCATTTCACTGCTTGATCAAGGCTCCTCTCAGTGTTGGTGATAGCGCAGGCATTCATGGGATCCACGACTATGAGTTGAAGCGAGGTCTTTCATTGTGCGACGTCGTAGGCAGTTTGTTGGATGACTATCGAGAATATACATTGGTTTTCCACCATGCTGATCTGGATCTCCGTTTCTTGCAAAGCGCTATTTCGGGCTGCGGGAAAAGGCTGGAGTGTATCTCGTTCATGGATACCATGGATATCGAGAGAAGACGGTTGCTGCGCACTGGGCGGGCCTTGAAGTGGGATAGCCTGACACTTGAAAACTGTTTAAAACGCCACGGTTTGCCTGCGGGTAATCAGCATGAGGCGCTTGGTGATGCATTCTCCTGTGCTCAACTCTTTCTCTGCCAGGTCGCCAGTTACCGGAATAAGATATCAATAGAATAGAGTCAAAGACTGATCGGCATATCTCGCCAGGTGATGTCTTGTAGAAGGTATAGCCATTATGGAAAGTCCGGGAAAGTGTAATCAAATCGACGATCTGGTATGTATCGGAGATTGGACTGTATCCTTCTTGTCATGCACTTTGCAGAAAACAGTGGATTCAGGGGGCGAAGATACTGAGGTCAAGGTTACTCCGCGCAGTATGGATGTCCTCAAGTATCTTTGCTGTCGGCATGGCATTGTAATCAGTTTGTCGGAAATTATTTCGGAAATCTGGTCGCGGCCACGCCAGACATGCACTGATCACCTGGTGCATAAAGCTGTCGCAGAGCTGAGAAGTGCGCTGGGTGACAGTTCGATAGCTCCTAGATATATTAAAACCGTACCAAAACGTGGGTATATACTCATTGCAGATGTATCCCGGCCTGTAGAGTCCTCTACCGGCAGTAGTGATCCAGGTGACAAAACCACGGTTCCCGAAAGGCGGACAGGGCCTGAAGAGGGTGATAAAAACAAACACCGGAAATACTACCCCGATTCGCGGGCTGGAAACGGCATGAATCGTGATAGAGCTCTTCGCTGTGAAGAAAAGGGAATCGGTTTTCGGGCAGCGGGAACAACACTATTGGGAAAATACCGGGTTGCTGTATATGTTGTGATTTTTCTGGCCATAGCGGTGCCAGTCTATATCAGTGGAGGTCTGGACTCGGTTGGAGCAGAAAAAAGACACGTAAGATTACTGGTTTCACAAGTAGTCAATCTGGATTCTTCCGAGAGAGTCAGCGAACTGTCGGAGAATGTTTATTATGCAATATATGCCGGCCTGGGAGGGCTGGATGGTATAGATATATTCTATGATCTGACTAGTCTCGGGGTAGAGTACGAAGGAGGTGGTAGACAGGTGAAAGGCGATGTTAAGAGTAATTATACACACCTTTTGAGAGGGACTATTTCAGCCAGAAATGAATGTGCCCGGATCTACCTTCAGCTTTTTGATGCCCGGAGTGGAATGCAGCTTTATGCGGGTAAATATTCAGTCGAGGTGGAACGCGTAGTCTCACTGGAGAATCAGATCGGTGAAAATATTGCCAGTATCATTCGCTCTAACCGGGAGGGAAGCAGGGTAGAGTCCCCGGCATCATTGAGTCGTTACCAGTAGCTGCAGTAAATGGAACGTTAATAATATGTGTTCCTGGAGGAAAGAGGGGGGGGGTTACAAGTACCGCGCTGTGCATGCGGCTGGAAAGGGTGGACTAGTTCAGTAAGCCGGAATCCAGAAAGTCATTAGACTTTAGTATATGTAATTGCCCGAAAAGACAAAAAACAGGGTAAATTATATAAATAGGATGTAAAAGGGATAAGTAATAACTCGTAAATCTTGTATGGTCAGGCCAATTACATGATAAGGAGGGTTTGTGACGACGTATCGAAGTTCGAAGACGTAATGGATCAGATAAGGAAATCTGAATAATATGTCGACTTCGATTTAAGTAAGCTATCCCGCACCTGGAGTTAGCTGCCGCAGTAAGGTGCAAAAATGTAGTTGATTGAAAAATAAACGAATATATAAGAAATGGAGATTGCTACTATGAAAACTACAAAATTAATGCCCTTTGCCAAGAGGACCCTGAGCAGCGCTATATTGATATCGCTCTATTCCGGGGTGAGTGCCACTGGAGCACTAGCTCAACAGGATTCGCCAGAGATAGAGGAAGTACTGGTGGTTGGCTCGCAGATCAGCGGAGCCCGGATTAACGAATCGCTGCCAGTATCAGTGGTTGGAACAGAAGAGATTGCGGCCACTGCCGCGCTTTCAGGTGACACCCTTTTCCGCTCGATTCCCGAGGCCGGCGATATAACGTTTAACGGCACCTATCTGGGCGGTGGTAATTCCAATGCTGCACGTGGAGACGTTTCCACCGTTAGCCTGCGCGGGCTTGCGCAAGGTAACACTTTGTTGCTGCTGAACGGGCGTCGGACAGTCAAGCACCCGACGGCTCAGACTGACAATGAAACACCGGTGTTTGGCTACAATGTCAATGCCTTGCCTGTGGCGGGTCTTGAACGTGTAGAGATTCTGAAAGAAGGTGCAGCAGCCTTGTATGGATCCGATGCGGTTGCTGGTGTGGTTAATAACGTGCTGCGCGATGACTTTGTTGGTACTGAGGTGTCAATGCAGTATGGCGGCGCCGAATATGATGAATGGTCAGCAAATATCCTGACGGGTCGGGACTTTTCCAACGGTCGTGGCAACATTTCGTTTTTCGCCGGCGTCACTCATAAGGACGCCCTCACTGCTGATTCCTTCTATTTTACTCAAAATGAGGATCTACGTCCTCTGGTGGCGGGTACGTCCTTTGAGAATCATCCTGCGTTCGACGGCAGGAGCCCCGCAGCGGCCGGTTGGTTTGCCGGCACGGCTATGAATCCGGAGACCGGTCAGCCATTTTCTGGCGGCGTGCGTTCGAATGGCACTCTGGTTACGGATACCGGTGGTAATTTTGTCAGCCAGCCGAATTCGCCAGAACTGCCGGCGTGCGGCGCTGATCTGGGCAACGGAATTTGTCTCAGCGGCGGCAATCTTGGTTCGAATGATCGTCGGGCGATGGGTACGGATCGAAGAATGCCTGGTTTCACCATACTTTCCGATGCTCGCCGTTACAACATGTTTACCTTTGTCAATTACGACATCACTGACAGGACGAGTTTTTTCGGCGAGCTGGGTTACTATAAATCCAGCGCTGAGTCGCTGTCTACGGACCCTGGCGCTTTTGGTAATTGGGTCGCAGTGCCAGCACAGAACTACTACAACCCGTTCGGTCCGGTCGGTTCACCTAATCGACTGCCGGGTTTGAATATTCCTGATGAAGGACTTCCGGTTCGCGTGTTGTCTTTCCCCGGGAACAATTTCGGGCCGCGGGAGCAGTGGGTAGACAATGACCAGCTCCGCATTCTGGGCGGATTAAGGGGAGAGGTCTCAAACTGGTCCTGGGAATCGGCGGTTTTGTATAACGAAGCCAATGTCAAGGATCATCAGGAGCATGGTCAGTATTCGTTGCTGGCTGACACGCTTGCACGTACCACGCCGGATGCTTATAACGTCTTTGAACAGGGGGATGTAAATGACTGGGGCAATCCTCTCCCCCCTTCAGTTAACTCCAGAGCCGCGATCGAACCCTGGGAAATTGTTGCCGTTCGCGAGAACAACACAGCGTTGACGCTGTGGGATTTGAAGGTATCGCGTTCTGATATTATGTCGCTTCCGGCGGGCGATGTAGGTATGGCAGGTGGCATCGAATTCCGTCGCCATGAGTATTTTGATGATCGTGATCCCCGACAAGATACGTCCATGCCCTGGACCAATGCGATTGGAGTTCGTCGTGAAAGTGACCTGGTGGGTCATAGCCCATCGCGCGATGTGGAGGGCAGTCGTAACGTGATTTCAAGCTTTGCGGAGCTTGCCGTTCCGGTTGTGGAGCCAGGGATGGAAATTCCTCTGGTAAGGTCGGTGGATATTCAGTTGGCTGCCAGGTATGAGGATTACAGTGATGTTGGTTCCGTGGTGAAGCCCAAAGTCGCCATGGGGTGGGATGTTGTAGACGGCGTTCGTCTTCGTGGTTCCTGGTCCGAGGGCTTTAAGGCGCCCAACCTGGATGTGGTGAATCAGCAGACGCTGGATCGATTGCTGGGCCGTCGTGATAACTACCGCTGCGAAGCTGAACTGCGTGCCGGCCGGATTGACTCATTTGCCCAGTGCACTGAAAGCTACGGTGTTCAGAGTAGAAAGTCGGGTAACCCGAACCTATTGCCTGAAGAGTCGGAAAGTTTGAACTATGGTGTTGTGTTTGAACCACAATTCCTTCCGGTTGAGTGGGGTAGCTTCACCTTTACTGTGGACCGCTGGAATATCGAACAGACCGGCATTGTAAACGCTGTCAACGATCAGGTTGCGCTGGATCTGGACTATTTATACCGTCTGCAAGGCTCAAGTAACCCCAACGTATTCCGTTACGAGCCAACACCCGCTGAAGTAGCAGCTTACGAAGGTACCGGTCTGGAGCCCGTGGGACGTGTCGAGTACACGACAGCAAGTTTCGATAATCTTGTCCCATTGGATGTTGCAGGCATTGACTTCGGGGTGGTTTACGACGGTAATCTGGGTGACCTCGGTAGCCTGAGGGTGAACTGGACATCGACGAAGCTTACCAAGTTCTTCCAATCAGCTGATACACAGCGAGCCATTTTGCTCGACGCAGTGAATAATGGCGAGTTGAATGAGCAAGTGAGTGTGCTTGGAGCTGCCGATCTCGTCCGACAAAACGGCAATCCGGAGTGGAAATCCAATTTGGCCGTAACCTGGTCGCGGGATGATTGGCAAGTGGGATATCAGGGCATGTATATCGGTGACGTTGAGCAGCCTGGTACCCAGGACGCAGACGGAAACCCATGGATTGTAGAGTCTATAACGACGCACAATCTGTACGGCCAGTACAGTCTCAATGACTGGGGCCTGGGCTCCACAACTTTACGTCTCGGTGCCCGAAATCTGACTGACGAGGCACCACCGCTGGCAGTAGGCGGCTTTGGATACCTCGGTAATATCCATTCACCTGTAGGCCGTTTTGTATATGCCAGTGCTACACACTCGTTTTAAAACGAGTATGTGGTGATGACCGAAATCAGGTTGCTGGCCGTTCGGGTCAGCAACCTGATGTAGTAGTGACATCAGTGAATTAACAGGGTGACATGAGAGGCAAATGATGAGAACAAAAACAAAAAGGTGGCTGTCAGAGCCGATGACAGGAAAGGCGCTGTGCTTTGCGGCTGTGATTCTGCTGAGTGCAGGTATGCCGACCTGGCTCAGTGCTCAGGGCAACCAGGCGCGTGATCCTGTGTTGGTGGAAGTTGAACTGACGGAGGGGACGAACATGGCGGCCGCTGTGTCGCCCGATGGAAGTTCAATGGTAATCAATGTGCAGGGTGTGTTATGGAAAATTCCGCGCGCTGGCGGTGATGCGGAGGCACTAACGGCACCGGAGATGGACGCGTATGAGCCGGCATGGTCGCCTGATGGTCGCTACATCACGTTCTACGCCTATACAGACGACAGTTTCTCTATCTGGATCATGAGCCCGGATGGCAGTGATAAGGAAAAGCTTACTGACGATATCAGTGATGCCAGATACCCCAGCTTCGGAATGGATAGCAGAACAATCTACTATTCCAGTGACGCCGACGGAGGCTATGGCATCTGGAATATTGACGTGGTTGAGCGGGAGGCAAGAAAGCTGGTTGATGCCAGTGAATCGGGTTATACCATGCCGCAGACGCCTCGTTTTTCGGGATCGGGTAATGCGGTCTATCCGATCGTTTCACCGGATGGCAGTCGACTGGCCTTCGTGATTGATGGTGACCCGAACCAGCTTGTGGTCCGTGATATTGACGGTGGTGAGATCCGCACAATCCATACAGCAGAAGAGCTGGGAGCGCCAATGTGGTCGGATACAGGCGACGAGCTTGTAGTGGTCGCAATCAATGGCCGCGAATCGCAACTGGTGAGTGTAGATGCTGACGGCGATAGTTTTACGACGATGGTTGAGGGTGGTGACATATTTCCGTTCCGACCTTCCAGTGCTCCCGCCGGAGAGCTTTTCTATACGGCTGACGGGGGCATAAAAACACTGAACGCCAGTGGTGATCCCGGTGCCGACGTTAGCTTTACTGCACGAGTAGAACTGGATCGCACTCCGTATCAGCGGCGCAGCTATGCGCTGGCCGATACCTCTCTTCGTCCCGCGCTGGGCATCATCGATCCGGTGCTGTCGCCCGATGGTAGCCAGGCGGCATTCACGGCTTTGGGGGACCTCTGGATCGCGGATATCGCGTCTGAAAGTGTACGTAATGTGACTGATAATGAATACGTTGCGCTGTCACCAAGCTGGTCGCCCGATGGTAATACCATTGCATATGTTTCGGATGAGTCGGGCAGCGCCAATATCTGGCTCATGGATACGTCAGACCACAGTCGACAACAGCTCACCGATGTGTCACTGCGCACGAATATGCCGGTCTGGTCGCCGGACGGATCCACTCTCGCCTATCTTTCAGATATTGACGAGGACAACGACAACCGGACTGTGTTCGATACAGCCACTGTGAATATCGTGGATGTCGAAACCGGCGACGTATCGATGGTGTCGGATCCAGTATTCGGTCCAAGTGCGCCTTCGTGGTCTCCGGATGGTTCGACAGTGGCGATTTACAAAAGATTGCCTCTCAATTCCCGGTTCAGGGAAGGCTACAACGCGATCTATCTGATCTCTGTTTCCGGCAGCGAAGAAGCCCAATGGGTCATCCCTCATGAAGATCGCTCGCTGGGACGTCGTCAATTCAATCGACCGGCCTGGAGTATCAACGGGGATATGGTCTATCGAATTGATGGCCAACTCTGGCTGGCGTCTCTGGATTCCAGGGGCAACCTCGGAACGCCTCGCATGATCGCGGCTGCTGGTGAGAATCCAAGCTGGTCAGCTGACGGTACGCAGCTCATCTATCTGGATGGCGCCGATATCATGCTTTACGACCACGCGTCGGAAGAAAACCGGGTACTTGATATCAAGCCGATGTGGTCACGGTACCTGCCCGGGGCAGATGAAATCTACACAGTGCGCGCTGGTCGTGTCTATGACGGTGTTGCTGATGATTATCTGAGAAACGTGGATATTGTAATCCAGAACGGAGTCATTCAGTCGATCAGCATTGCCGGTAGCCGTCCGGTCAGTGGCGCTCTGATTGATGCTTCCGACAAGGTCGTGCTGCCCGGTCTCATTGAAAGTCATACGCATCGATCCAATGCCCAGGGGCAGGCGCTGGGAGAGATCTACCTGAGCCATGGCATTACTACCGTGCGTGAGACAGGTGAGGACCCCTATTACGCAGTAGCGCGCAGTGAGTCCGAGGCCGTAGGCCGTATTTACGGACCAAGAATGTTCCATGGCGGGTCGTTGAACGAAGGAAACCGGGTGTCGTATGGCGTGTCAGAGACCGCTGGGAATCTGGCGACCGCAACTGACTCCGTACGCCTCGCCGCAGAGCTTGAGCTGGACATGTACAAGAGCTACGTACGCCAGGACTACGTGATTCAGCGCGAAGTGATCCGATTGGCACACCAGGCGGGTATCCCGGTGTCCTCTCATGAATTGTATCCCGCTGTTGCCAATGGCATAGACAATCTTGAGCACTTTGGAGCTACGAGTCGCAGAGGATTTTCTCTGCTCATATCGAGTCTGGGGAACAGCTATGACGATGTCATCCAGCTGATTGCCCGTTCCGGTGTAGTAGTTACTCCAACTCTTGCGCTTTCCAGTGGCAACGGTACACGCGATATAAGCTCGCGCCTCGATACGCTCAAGCGCATTGCGGATGCCGGTGGTCGCTTTGTGGCCGGCACCGACTCGCCGTTTATTCCTCATGCCGAGGTGCTGCATACAGAAATCGAGCACTATGTTCAGGCCGGTCTTACGCCAGCACGTGCATTACGCTCGGCTACCAGCGATGCGGCCGAGAATCTGGGAGCGGGTGATCAGCTCGGTCGCGTTTCTCCGGGATACATGGCGGATCTGGTTATCGTAAATGGTGATCCGCTAACCGATATCAGTGATACCCGGAATGTGGAAACAGTCATAAAAACGGGCACAGTAGTCTGGCCGCGATAGTCGCAGGAAACATGCTGGTCCGCCAGGGAAGGGGGTCAGCACTATCCAGGGTAAGCGACCAGAGAGTGGAAAGGATGTAGGTACAGGAAAGCATTATATGCAATAGAAAAAACTGTCGCCGATTGTGCGGCATAAGCGAATTCCATGGCGGAGGGGCACTACAATGAGAAATAAAACAGAAAATATCTGCACGAATCGAAGAGACTTCCTTAAAGGTGGCAGCGCGGCCCTGGTTGCAGCTGCATCAATGACTGTTGTCCAGCAGGCGTTTTCTCAAGGTTCTTCGAGCACGGGAAGCGGTGCTGTCTCCAGGTTTTCCAGCCAGGCAGCAACAGGCTCTGATGAGTTCTGGATGGATGTGAAACGTGAATTCGATTTCGCACCGGGTTTGCAGTATATGAACACCGGTACGACAGGCTCGATGCCTGTGCGCGTGAGAGAAAACTACGAAAGAAACATGGAAATTGTAACCAGAAATCCACGTGAATCTTTTGGTGGTACCGCACCAATGCGTGAGAGTCTGGCACCGCAGTTTGGCGCAAATACGGATGAATTTGTCATATCCGGAAATACGACAGACGGTATGAATATGACGCTTCATGGTTTTGTGTGGGACAGAAATGACGCGATCATAACAACAAACCATGAACATCCTGCGGGCATAGGGCCTATGTCGGTTATCTCTGACCGGTATGGTGTGGGCATCTATGAAGTGGCTCTGCCTGTGGGTGGTCACCATGAAGTGGAATACTATGTTGATCTTTTTCAACAGAAGATAGACCAGGCACGTAGAGATGGCCGAACTCCCAAACTAATTGTATTTTCATCGCCTACCTATGTTACCGGGACCATGCTACCGATTCGTGAGTTGGCGGATCTGGCAATATCTGAACGAATGTATACCCTGTGTGACTCCGCGCACGGCACAGGTATGCTGAATCTGGATTGTCATGCGCTTGGTATCGATTTCCTGGCGGCTTCCGGGCACAAGTGGCAGTGCGGCCCGGGTGGTACAGGGGTATGGTATGCCCGTAACCGTGCCGACAACTCCAATCCGCTTCCGCTGCCTGCGTTCTATCCGGTTCGCGGGCAATCGTTCCGTACCGCCGATTTCAGCAGTGATCCGGAAGGCGCTGGTGGTGCCAGAAACTATGACATTGCCGCCCATAACACGCCGGGTGGTAACCCGAACTACCCCCAACTTCTTGCATTCGTCGATACTTGTAATCTCTGGCATCAGATAGGCCGTCAAGCCATTGAAGATCGCATTATGTCCATGAGTGCCTATGTGCGGTCACGCATCGTCGATGAATGGGGAGAGCAGGCATTGATCAGCGATGCAAATCCCGCCCTTTCCTGCGGTTTGACTGCGTTTATGCCAACTGGCGCATTTAATCCGACAGATGTTGAGGCGTCAAATAACTTTGTCAATCGACTCCGGGAAGAAACGGGTTTTGTGATACGAAATACCAGCGTAACCATGCCTGATGGATCCCCGAGTATCCGCCCTCTTCGTATATCAGGTCATATATTCCATGACATGCGAGATATGGAGATGGCCATGGACGCGATTATCGAGATTACACGAAGGTCGGCCTGATGGGACAGGTGTTGAAGAATTTCAGAAAACGAAAAGCAAATAAAAGGAATAAGAATTTATGATGAAAAAACTGGTAAAAGCCGGGTTGCTGGCAGTTACTATTCCCCTGTCTTCCTGCGGTACAGATGCTGATTCAGGTAGAACCGTCCACTCAACCGATGGGGTATATCCTGCAGTGGGGCCATACTCACAAATGGTTCAGGCCGGAGATCTCTATTTTCTGTCGGGGGTGATTCCCTTGAATAGTGATGGGAACGCAGTTCAGGGGAATGGTATTGATGAGCAGACCCGGCAGGTTCTCGACTTTATTTCAGAGAAACTGGAGTCTCAGGATATGACTCTCGGGAATGTCGTTATGTCGACGGTTTACATGACTGACCTGGGTGAATTCGCTGATATGAACGGGGTATACGGCGAATACTTCTCGGAACAGCCACCCGCCAGAGCCACTGTGGAGGTATCCCGGTTGCCAAGGGACGTGAAGATCGAAATTTCAGTTATTGCGACTCAATAATAAAAAAGATCGCAATAGAATTTTGAGTGGAAATTTTATCTATCTGAAAAATATACTGGGGAGTTTGAATTCCAATGAAGAGCTACTATCAGTCGTTTTTGTGTCGTACATATCTTGAAAGATTGCTGATCAGTAGCATCTTCATATTTTTTGCCAACGTTTCCAGTGCGCAGATCGGGTTGACTCCTTCCGAGACAGCACCCAGGCTTGATGAAGAGCCCAATCTGAGTGACTTTTCGGGGATGCGCCCGAATACGGAAACGGCTCAGATGATGAGCCGGGTAGATGGATTTGTTCAGCGAGAGCCTGTTGATGGTATCGATCCTTCGCAGCGCACGGAAGTCTACTTCGGATACGATGACAGCAACTTCTACGCGATATTTCTTGCATTCGATAGCGATCCGAACCAGATTCGAGCGACACTGTCCTCTCGGGAAAGCATCGAGGGCGATGATAGCGTCGAGTTGACCATTGATACGTTCAATGACCAGCGAACGGCTTACAACTTCCGGGTTACACCGCTTGGTATTCAACGGGATGCGCGATGGACGGAAGGCCGAGATATGGATGTGTCGTGGAATGCTGCCTGGGTCTCGGATGGCGAACTGACCGATGAAGGATACATGGTCAAGATTGCCATTCCGTTGGTCAGTATCCGTTTTCCAGCCTCCGATATACAGACCTGGCGAATCCAGGCAGGCCGGTTCATTCCGCGATTGAGCGAGGAGTCATACTGGCCCGCTTATTCGCTGGTACGCGGTGGTCGTCTCAATCAGGCCGCCCTGATCAGCGGAATGAGCGATCTTGTTCCGGGTAACAACAACCAGTTCATTCCCTATGTTTTCTCCCGGCGTGCCGAGGCTCTGCAAACAAACGCAGAGGGTGGGCCGGCGATGCGAAGCACCTCCGAGTCGGAAGTGGGGCTGGATGCCAAGTTCGTGTTTCGTGATTCATGGGTCCTCGACATGACGCTGAATCCGGATTTTTCACAGGTTGAGTCGGATCTTCCTCAAGTGACAGTGAATGAACGTTTTGAAGTACAGTTCCCCGAACAACGGCCTTTCTTTATCGAGAATGCGGACTTCTTCAAGCCGACAGACGCTTCCTATCTCTTTACCCGAAGAATTGTAGACCCAGAGGCCGGTTTGCGATTTACTGGCCGTCAGAACGGCTGGGGATTTGGTGCAATGTTGATGAATGACAAGGCCCCCGGGCTGAACCGTGCCGACACTGATCCCCTGCGTGGAGAAAAGGCCCGAATCAGTGTGATAAGGGGATTCAGGGATTTCGGCGGACAGAACCGGGTTGGTACCTTGATCATTGATCGTCAACTGGCAGAAGGCTACAACCGCCTCGTCGGCATTGACGGACGCTTCTATCCGGATGATAACTGGATAGTCACGGCATCCGCCATGAATTCCCAGACGGTGAGCATCGCTGGCGGGCGTGAACGGACAGGTCTTCAGCGCGATCTGCTTGTCGAGAGGAGGGGGAGAACCTTTAGTACACACCTGCATTGGGTGGATACAGCTGAAGATTTCGTCTCCCAACTGGGTTTCCAGAATCGTTGGTACCGTGCGGATACAGAAGGTATGCACTCATTCCACTCTCTCAACTTCTATCCAGAGGGCTCCATACTGGATAGTTGGGGGCCTCGGATCTCCGCCTCCTATCAGACTGACAAGTCCGGGGTGAAGATCTATTCGTCCGTCGGCCCGAGTCTGAACTTCAATTTCAGCACTACACAACTCAGTGCCAGTTTTACAGACACAGCAGAGACTTTGCGCCCAATTGACTTCGCTGGTTTGCCGAATACCAGGGTTTATGATTACAGCATGGCCAGTGCCAGTATCGTTAATGATACTCTGTCCAGCTTGACCTTTGATTTGCAATACCAGCGTGGTACTGCTCTGAATATCGTTCCGCCTCTGGGTCAACTACCCGAGATCGCAGATACTGACAGAGTCGATTTGAGCCTGTTATGGAGACCGACCCAGCAGTTGAGGATCGATAACACCTACCTGAAGGCAAACCTTGATAGCAGAAACGGCGTCAAGGTGTTCGAGAATGAAATCATACGCAGCAGCTGGAACTATCAGTTCACCAAGGAGATTTCATTGCGCCTGATCTCCCAGTACGAGAAAACCGATGCGGGTCCGGACACTCGTCTGCAGGATAGCGAGAACCTGAATTTTGACGTTCTTTTGCGCTATGTAATCAACCCTCTTTCAGCGTTCTATGTTGGCTTCAACACCAATCAGAGCAATTTCGAAATCGTTGATACTGAAGAAGGCAGAGAGATGGTTCTGTCTGACAATTTGAACAAGGACGGGCAGCAACTGTTTGTAAAGCTGTCTTATCTCTTCCAGCGCTGAGAGCTGGAAAGAGAGTGCCAAAGATGCCCGGGTGATGACCTGGAAGTAGAAGCAAAGACTACGGTAGCGCGGGTTTCATAAATTCTGATAAAAACTGGTTGGGTGTGCAATGGGAAAAAACAAAAATGGTGACAATGACCGAAGAGAGTTTCTCAGAAGCGGGGTGACTCTGGGAGCCATCGCGCTCGGCGCAGGATCTTTCCCGTGGGCTGCGATGGCACAAGGTGAGCAGTTGGTGCCTTTCACTGATGTTCCATCGAGCTGGAATCCCGGTCCCCGGAGGCCTGGCGGTGTCCATGTTACTGATACCCGGAATATCAGAAACTTCCATTCCGAGGATTTCTATGTCGTTCAGCATTATGGCCAGCCTGAACTGGATCCTGGCGAATATAGTCTACGAGTGTCCGGATTGGTAGATCGGCCTCGTGACTACAGTCTTTCCGAACTGCAACGAAGGCCGTCGATTGAACAGGATATCGGTTTCGAGTGCGGGGGGAACAGGGACCAGATCTATCATGGCCTGGTCGGCAATGCCCGTTGGAGGGGGATAAGCCTGGCCGATCTGCTTGAAGAGTCCGGGGTCCAGTCAGCCGGGCGCGAGGTCGTGTTCTTCGGCGCTGATATTGGTACAGAGGAAATACGGGGAAGAAGCGTAGAGCAGGCGTTTGCGAGGAGCCTGCCTATCGATGTGGCCCTGGGCGAGCACAACATGCTGGCATTCGAAATGAATGGTAGCCCTCTGCCAGTGCATCATGGCAAGCCGCTGCGCCTGATTGTACCTGGCCATTACGGGGTGGCCAATGTCAAGTGGCTTACTCACATTCATGTCCAGGATACCCGGTACATGGGGCGATTCATGGGACGTGACTATGTCACGTTGAAGCACGAGAACGTCGGTGGGGTTGATCGGTGGATGGAGAACTCCGTGGCTCGTATGAACCTGAAGTCAGTGATTGTGCGGGTGGTTCGCCGTGGCAATATGCATCGCGTATCAGGGTTCGTTTTGAATGACGGCACGCCGCTGCAGAGCGTAGAAGTCAGAGTGGATGACGGTCCGTGGCAAGAGGCCCGGATAGATCCACAGTCTTCCGCCTATTCGTGGAAGCTTTTCCATTACGATTGGGAAGATGCCAGTGCGGGTGAGCATACTATCGTCTCTCGCGCGACCGACAGGAATGGACATGTTCAGCCCACGGCCGATGAGGTTCCCGAAAAAGTAAGTAACTGGGAGAATTTCGCACAGTTTCCCCGGCGTATCGAAATCTCGTAGCGGCGGGCAATGTGGACTGTGAATACCAGTTGGTATTACAGCGCCGGCACGATTACCAGATGATAGAGGCATTCAACGTATGAACTATTTAGAGAATGGTATTGTATATTCTGCTGGCGCGTTGGTAACAGTAGTGAAGTCGTTATCGCAATATAAGGCCGGGAAAGGACTTGTCCGGAAGAACGGATTGTTGCGGCTTCTGTTACTGGTTGGCGTCCTTGGAATGACGGGCTCTTTCACGGCAGCGGTGAACGCACACTGGGGAGCGCCCGAGCCTGAGCGGCCCGAACGGGAACGAATGTACCCGGAGGCAAGGCATGGTGGAAACTACATGCACAACTACTACCTTCCTCCCGCGCCGAACTCCACCCCCTGGGCTCCAGCATGGTCTCCGGACGGAGAATGGATTGCGTTTTCCATGAGTGGTTCTATCTGGAAGATTGATCCGGACACCGAGGTGGCACACGAGGTCACCTATAATGAGCGTTATCACTCCGAACCGGAATGGTCGCCGGATGGAAAGTGGATCATCTATACATCAGACGATGGGGGAGACAGCATCCGGCTTGAAATCGTTAATGTCGAGACCGGCGAGAGCTGGCCCCTCACGGCAGAGGGTGACCCCCATATTTACCTGAATCCGAAGTTTTCACCGGATGGCAACAGTCTGGCGTATGTGTCCACGAGGCCGAACGGGTATTTTAACGTGTTCGTACGGGATATTCGTGATGGCCGTTGGAGCGGGGAAGAGATGGCGGTCACAGTAGACAACAACTTTGGCCGTGATCGGCTCTATTTCGGCGAGTGGGACATGCACATTACACCGGAGTGGTCCCTGGACGGAAGTGAGTTGTTTGTTGTATCCAACCGCGGCGTAGCACTCGGTTCGGGTGATATCTGGCGTATTCCGGTGCAACCGGACGCGATGGGTCAGGGAGGGTCAATACTGAATGAGCAGTCCCTGTTTCGCGCCCGCCCGGATGTATCCATCGATGGACGGCGGTTCGTCTACTCTTCCACACGGGGTGCAGCCGATCAATACTCAAACCTTTACGTTCTTCCAGTGGAAGGCGGACAGCCGTACAAGCTCACCTTTTTCGAGCATGACGCTTTCCATCCCAGGTGGTCTCCTGATGGCGAACAGATCGTATTCGTGTCGAATGAACACGGTGTTTCTCATCTGGAGTTGCTTGAGACGTATACAGGAAAGCGGACACCGGTGAGTATCGCGGATCGTCGCTGGAAGCGGCCCATGGGCTTGCTTTCCGTGAGGACCCTGGATGATATGACGGGGCGTGACATGGCGTCGCGTATCCACCTTACCGCATCTGACGGAAAATTCTATGCACCGACTGATGCATTCGCCCGCGTCGCCCAGGGTGGGCGTGATCGTATTTTCCACACAACCGGACTTTTCCAGGTCGAGGTGCCAGTGGGGACGGTGCAGTTGGAGGCCGTGCGAGGCTTCGAGTACTGGCCCCTGGCCGCAGAGGTCGAGGTTGAAGCCAACGAGGTTACCACGGTGACCATCCCGCTCGAACGGGTTACGGACATGGCGGCGAAGGGTTGGTATAGCGGCTCTACGCACATGCATATGAACTATGGAGGAAACCTCCACAATACACTGGAAAATCTCATCATGATGTCCTCGGCGGAAGACCAGGATGTCGTCAACGAGCTTGTTGCCAACAAGGATAACCGCGTACTGGACCACCAGTTCTTCGTGCCGGGTGGGGGAGCTCATCCCGTATCCACACCGGAGCAACTTGTCATGGTCGGCCAGGAATACCGTCCGCCGTTCTATGGCCATGTATACCTGATAGGGTTACGCGATCATCTGATTTCACCTTGGGCCACGGGTTACGAAGGGACAGCTGTTGAAAGTCTCTATCCGAGCAATACGGATATTTTGCGCAAAGCCCGCGAGCAGGATGCCGTCACAGGCTATGCACACGCTTATTTCGGTGAAGGAGATCCGATCGAGCAGAACCTGGGGCAAGCCAAGGGTTTCATTGTTGATGCGGCCTTCGAGACAACCGATGGCATCGAGTGGTCCTTCTCTGGAGAGTCCACGTTCATTCCCTGGTACGCCGTCCTGAACAATGGGCTTCGGGTAACCGCGACGGGGGGTGAGGATGCAATGAGCGACCTGCATGTGAGCAAACTGGTGGGTTCGGCACGCACATATGTACATACCGGGGACCGGGGTCTTGATGCCGAGGCCTGGAAGCAGGGTATTCGGGACGGCCGTGCGTTTGTGAGTACGGGGCCGCTCGTGGAGCTTACCATTGATGGCAAGATGCCCGGCGAGCAGGTACAACTGCCCCCGGAAGGCGGGGAGGTCGATGTCTCGACCTGGATGCGTTCCATTACACCCGTGGAGAACGTGATACTGGTCTGCAATGGCGAGATCGTGGAACAGATACCACTTGCCGACGACAGACGGAGTACGGACGATCAGCGATCGATTCAGGTTTCTCGCAGTGGCTGGTGTCACGTTCGGGCGGAAGGCCTGGAGACACAGAGTCACCCTCTGGATACCGGGTTCGCCCAGGGTTTTACCAACCCGGTATGGATCCAGGTCGGCGATGAACCGGTCAGGGATCTGGCGTCTGCCGAGTATGCCATTCAGTGGATCGAACAGCTGAAAACCCTGGCGGAAGACCATTCCGGTTGGCGTTCACAGCAGGAGCGGGATCACGTCTTCGCTCAGTTCGAGGAGGCGCTGGCCATCTATCAACGGTTCGCTGATGAAGCCCGTGCATTGGGCGACTCGAATGGTCTGGCTGAGGCGTTTCACACTCACGACCATTGAACGACCCTGATCGGATATCGGGCAGGTCGCACCCTCCAAAACTGGTGCCCCGGGCAGGATTCGAACCTGCGACCTGCCCCTTAGGAGGGGGCCGCGCTATCCAGCTGTGCCACCGGGGCGTAACAGGCTGTAAATTCTACCATGTCCGTTCGGCGTGAGACCACTTCGGATCAGCCAGTGTGCTACCATTCCGGTTTTTTTCCCGGACCCACGTCATGGATCAGCCCCAGAACCGGCCTCACATCGCGCTACTGGTCCCCATCAGTATGCTGTGTACGCTGGTGGCGGTGGTGTTCGGGCGCTTGTCCTACGGGCTGATCCTGCCGGCGATGCGGGAAGGCCTGGACATGAGTTACTCCCAGGCCGCCAACCTGGGCACCGTGACCGCGCTTGGTTACCTGGTGCTCTTGCTCTACGCGGGTGTGTTTGCCGGCCGCCACGGTGGCAAGCGTTCCATTCTGTTGGGCCTGAGCCTGGGGCTGTGCGGCCATATCGGCCTGAGCCTGTTCTCCAGCTATCCCCTGTTGCTGGTGTGCATGGTGTTGCTCGGCTTCGGCACCGCCTTCACGTTCACGCCACTGGTGTCCCTGCTGGGCGCCTGGTATCCCGAGCGCCGCGGCATGGTCATCGGGTTTTCCGGCAGCGGGGTGGGCATCGGCATTTTCCTGTCCGGCATTCTGATCCCCATGGTCACGGAGCAGGGTGGAGCCGACGCCTGGCGGTTGATCTGGGCGACGTTCGCGGCTACTGCGATGCTGGTTATCGTGCTGGTGGCCCTGTTTCTGCGTGACCCGCCGGTCGGGGATGAGCCGGTGTCCATGCGGCGTGGCCTGGCTTCGGTATGGCGCAACGCGCATGTGCTGCGCATGGGGATGATCTACGGCGTGGTCGGTCTGACCTATATCGTGCAGGTGCTGTTCATGTACAGCTTCGCGCTGGACGAGGGCGTGGACGCAGTACTGGCGGGCCGGCTGGTATCGGTGATGGGGTTCATGTCCATTTTCTCGGGTCCGGTGTGGGGCAGCATTGCTGACCGGATCGGGCATGCCCGTTCATTGACCTCCTGCATGATTGTCGCGATGACGGTGACCCTGTTGCCGGTGATCTGGCCAACGACGACGGCTTTCGTGATCCATTTCGTCGTGATCGGGTTGTCGGTCAGCGGCTTGTTCACTTCCGTACTGGCTGCGGCGACGGCAACAGTCAGGCCACAGCATGCCGCCATGGCGGTAAGTTTCGTGACGCTGTTTTTTGCCCTGGGGCAACTGGTGGGGCCGGCGCTGGCCGGGCCCCTGATCGATTGGCAGCAGGATTTCCGGCTGACGTTCGCGCTCAGCGGCCTGTTGATGGCATTGGGGGCGTTGGCCAGCCGTGGCAGTGACCGCCTGCGGGGTCAGTGAGATTTCGTGGTGACCTGCGCCTGCTGTGCTTTATGGGCATGACTGGCCATGTGCTGGATCACGCCCGGCTTCTGACAGAGCAGTTTGCAGACTTCGTAGTGATAGCTGCGGGCACAGGGGTCCAGTTCCGCCGCTTCATCGATCGCGGCCTCCAGGTCAGCCTGGGCAGCGCGCCGGGTGAGATAGGGGCCGGAAATATTAACCTGTAGTGCCGAATCGTGAGGGTCGGTGGCTACGATGTAGAAATTTTCGTCATTCATCATGAATGCTTACCAAAGTACTGCTCAGTAAATGTGCGGCGCGTCGGTATCCTGATTTCCTTGTTATCGGCGCTGATCCGGAAATATTAACTCTACGATCCGTTACCTGAACGTCAGCTGAAGCTGATGTGAACAGATGTCCCTGAATCGATGGCCGCATATTATCCGCCTCAATTCGGGCTTTTACCACCCTTTCTACCGTGAAATACGAGGAAAACAGCGCTTCTGGTTTACCGCTCCGTCCGTTCGCAGTACGCTCTGCGTTTTCCCGTTCACAAGAGGGTGACAGGTGCACAATATGCAAGTCCGGCAGGATGAGGTCACCGAGGCAGGGCCGCTCATCAGCATCGTCATACCGGTGCTGAACGAGCGCGACACCCTGTGCCGTCACCTGCCGTGGTTGCAGCCGCTGCGGGGCGACGAGCATGAGATCATCCTGGTGGACGGTGGCAGTACGGACGGGGGGCCGGGAGAGGTCGAGGATCTGGTGGACCAGTCAATCACCGCCCCGGCCGGCCGGGCCTGGCAGATGAATGCCGGGGCTGCGGTGGCGCGGGGTGATGTTCTGCTGTTCCTGCATATCGACACGGTGCTGCCGGAAGATGCGGCGGAACAGATTCTCTCGGCGCTGCGGATCCCGGGTGCGGAGTGGGGACGTTTTGATGTGCGCCTGACCGGTCAGCGGCCGGTGTTCCGGTGCATCGAGCGCATGATCAACTGGCGCTCGCGCTGGAGTGGTATTGCCACCGGAGACCAGGCCATTTTTGTCCGCCGCCGCGTTTTCCATGAACTGGGCGGCTACCCCGGGATTCCCCTGATGGAAGATGTAGCCCTGAGCCGGAGGCTGCGCCGCCGGACCCGCCCCTGCTGTCTGTCGATACCGGTGCTCACCTCCAGCCGCCGCTGGGAGCGCAATGGCGTGCTGCGGACCGTGCTGCTGATGTGGTGGCTGCGTCTGCTCTACCGCCTGGGCGTCAGTCCCCGGCGCCTGCATCGGCTCTATTATGGCACTCCGCCCGCCCGTGCCGCAGAGAGCAAGGAGTCATGAAGACGTCGCCGGTGCGTCACCCCGATACTCTGCTGCTACTGTTCGCCCGCGAGCCGGTTACCGGGCGGGTCAAGACACGGCTGCAGCCGGCGCTGGGCGAGGCGGACACACTGCGCCTGCATGAAGACCTGACTCGTCACATGGCCCGCACTGTGGCCGGCAGCGGCCAGTGTCAGTGGCGCTTCTGTGTGGCGGGTGACCCGACCCATCCGCTGTTCACCGCATTGACCCGTTCGGGAAACGGGCTGCCGCCGCTGGCCCAACAGGGCGAGGATCTGGGCGAGCGGATGCACAATGCCGTGCACACCGCGCTGGCCGGCCATGAGCAGGTGATTCTATTGGGCGCTGACTGTGCTTCCGTGGACGCGTCCTACCTTGAACAGGCCGTGATGGCGCTGCGCACGGCACAGGATGTTGTACTGGGCCCGGCGGAGGACGGTGGCTATGTGCTGCTGGGATTGAAGAGCGACCGATGGCCGTTGTTCGCGGATATGCCCTGGGGAACTGCGTCTGTGGTGTCGCAGACCCGCGAGCGCCTGCGGGGCGCATCGGCCTGTTGGAGCGAATTGCCGCCCCGCTGGGATGTGGACCGTCCCGAAGACCTGGGTCGTCTGGCCGGGTTGCCGCAGTGGCTGGGTGACAGCGCGCCGCCGGTAGTATGACGGGAAGCGCCCGCTGGCCTACCCACTGGACTGTAATGGAGAACTACTGCTGCCGAGCCGCCTCGGCCTCCTCACGCCGCGCCCCGCCCAGCGTACCGGGCAACGCATAGTTCCCCTCATGACAGGCATACTCGAACAGCGGCTCGTCATAGGACTCCAATGCCAGTTCCCCGGCAAAGTCCTGCTGGAACGTGGTCGGGTCACTGACCTCGAAGCGGTAGTGGATCTTTTCCTCATCTACCCGGGTCAGGTACTCGGTCACATGCAGGTTCTCCGAAGCGCCACGGAAGTCCTGCTGCGGATTGAAGTGCTGCGTCTCGATGACCAGGGTGTCGCCTTCCCAGCGGCCCACCGAGTCGCCCATCCACTTGTCCAGCTTCGCGTTCACGCCGTGTTCGTCGTCAATGCGGATGATGCGGGCGTCGTGCACCATCTCCGCCACGATCACGACATACCCCGGTGACTGCACGATCTGGTAATGGCTGTTGTACATCACCGGCAGCATCGGCGGTCCGGACAGTGAACCGAAGGACAGCAGGCAGCGCTCACCCAAGGGGCGTCCTTCCGGTCCGTCCAGGGAACCGGGGGCGTTGGTGCGCTCTTCGTCCCGGCGGGCCAGGAAATCCTCGGTGTACTCGGGAATCCGCCCGTCCGGCGGGTCGATGATGATGGAGGTGCGGTACTCGCCGTCAATGGTCGGCATGTTCATGCCGCGGTCCGTCCAGAACAGGTCGTAGTTGCCCACCGGGGGCAGGTCCTCGGCCGGCGGTGCCGGGCGGTCCGGGTCCAGGGGCTGGTTGTCCTCTTCCACTGCCTGCTGTGCCGCCCGTTCGATGGCCCGGGCCTCTTCCTCGGTATAGGCGCGCTGCTCGCCCAGTTCCTCGGGGCGCTGCAGTGAGATGATCTGCGGGTTGCGCCAGGTGCCCTGGAAGTCCGGTGCGCCGTAATGGGTGCGCGGTACCTCGTAGCCTTCCTCTACCTGCTGGGCGCTGGCCAGAGGTGTGGTCAGGCTACCCGCGAGCAATGCGATGGCGGTGGCCAGTGGTCGGGTGTTTGCTTTCATTATGATATTCCCTTGTCTGGTATCAAACCTGTCTGCATTGTAGCGCCGTCCAGCGGGGAGCTCAATTTCCGTGAAGAAGACAGCGAGGGCCGGATCAGTTGCTGGTTTCCAGGGTGGCTTCCGCCTCCGTCCACACCAGCGACGACAGCAACAGCTCGGTATCCGACTCGCCTTCCTCGGTCTGCAGCAACCTCACCATGATGTACTCTTCCGACGGCGCCAGCCAGACTGTGGTGGTGCGCGGGCTGTCCGGTTCCCGGATGCGCTCGAGGCGGACGGTTTCCATTGAACCTATTGGTGTCTCCAGGGTTTCGCTGCCCGCCAGCCGGTAGAGCTGTTCTTCGGGGCCATGTTCGTCGATGATCCGGAAGGTGAAATCGGTCTTGCCTTCGCCTTCCTGGCGGGCCTTGCGCACGTCCAGGCGCAACTGGGCCGTGAACGCCAACTGATCCAGTGTGCCGCGCTCGATTGCGTAGGTCTCGTTCCGGTCACGCGTAGTCACTCGCGCGCTGTCGTCCAGCCAGTTAAAGCGGATATGCCGGTTGCGGCGACTGATGCCGGTCTGCTCGTAGCGGTAGGCGCCACCGATCAGGGAGGTGCCGGACTGGGCGAAATGGCTGCTTTCCTGCAGGGTGATCAGATTGGCGCCGAGCACCCGGACACTGAGGCTCTGGGTCAGGCGATAGGTTCTGATATTGGCATCGGCGCCCGCAGAAGGGCGATGCAGTGTGCGGCTGGCTGTTGAACTGAGGCCATGGGAGCGCGCTTCGTATTCGGCTTCGTAGGGGCTGAGCATCTCACTGTCGTCCGGGCTCTCGCCGGGGCCGTCAGCGTGTGTGCCGGACAGGCTCAGCAGACCCGTCAGTATCAGCAGTGGCCACCAGCGCCCGGAGGAGCTAGGGGTGGAAAAAGGGATGCGCTGTATCGGACCGTTGACGGTGTGCTGCATAGACGCCGGTAACCTCGGTTTCAGCCTGCGGGTGGTCGGGGCTGTTGTTCAGCCGGCTGGTCCGGGCGGGATGCGGACGCCCTGCTCGGGCAGGCGCTCGCCATCCAGGAAGGCGGCATTGTCACGCATCACCAGGCGGCCCTGTGCGAACCAGTCGACCGCTTCAGGGTATATCTTGTGCTCACGGGCCGCAACTTTCCGTGCCAGGCTGTCCTTGTCGTCCCGCGCCTCCACCGGCACTGCCGCCTGGCAGATCACCGGTCCGCCATCCAGCTCTTCGGTGACGAAATGTACGCTCACTCCGTGTTCCGTTTCCCCGGCGTCCAGCACCCGTTGGTGGGTGTTGGTGCCGCGGTAGGCGGGCAGCAGCGAAGGATGGATGTTGAGGATGCGCCCCTGGTATCGGGTCACGAAGCTGGCGGTGAGGATGCGCATGAAGCCCGCCAGCACCAGCAGGCGGGGCTGCCAGGTATCGATCGCCTCCATCAGGGCCTGTTCGAAGGATTCGCGGTCGGGGTGGTCACGGTGACTGACGATGGCGGAAGGCACCCCGGCATCGGCGGCCCGTTGCAGACCATAGGCATCGGGGCGGTTGCTCAGCACACCGACTACTTCATAGGCACTGTCGGCACTGGTGTCCATGATGGCCTGCAGGTTGCTGCCATTGCCGGAGATCAGTACCACGACCGGGCAACGTCGCTCTGTCATGCATCAGCTCCCTGCAGGGTGACGGCCGGGGTGGTACCCGGCTCGCCCGCCACGATCCGGCCGATACGGAAGGCGCCGCAGTTGTGACTGTTCAATGTCTCCAGCACGGCATCCGCCTGCTCCGCCGCGACGCAGACGATCATGCCCACGCCGCAGTTGAAGGTGCGGTACATTTCCGGCGTGGCGATGTTGCCCTGTTCCTGCAGCCATCGGAAGATCGCCGGCCACTGCCAGGCATCGGTATCGATGACGGCATGGCAGCCATCCGGTAATACACGGGGCAGGTTTTCCACAATACCGCCGCCGGTGATGTGTGCCATGGCGTGGACCGGGCTGTGCCGTGCCACGGCCTGCAGGGCGCGTACATAGATCTCGGTGGGACGCAGCAGTACGTCGGCCAGTGGTTCGCCGTCGAAGTCGCTGTCCAGTTTTGTGCCACTCACCTCCAACACCTTGCGGATCAATGAATAGCCGTTGGAGTGCGGGCCGGAAGAGTGAAGGGCGATGAGCTGGTCGCCGGGCCGTACCCGGCTGTTGTCGATGATCCCGTCTTTCTCGACCACGCCCACGGCGAAGCCGGCCAGGTCGTAGTCACCCGCCTGGTACATGCCCGGCATCTCTGCGGTTTCGCCGCCGATCAGGGAGCAGCCGGCCTGTTCACAGCCTTCCCCGATGCCGCGCACCACGGCGGCGGCCACCTCCACGTCCAGACCGCCGGTGGCATAATAGTCCAGAAAGAACAGCGGCTCGGCGCCGCAGACGATCAGGTCATTGACGCACATGGCCACCAGGTCGATGCCCACGGTATCGTGTTTGCCTGCCTCGATGGCCAGGCGCAGCTTGGTGCCGACGCCGTCGGTGGCCGATACCAGCACCGGTTGCCGGTACCCGGCCGGCAGTTCACACAGGGCCCCGAATCCGCCCAGTCCGGACAGCACTTCCTTGCGGCGGGTGCGGGCGGTGACGGATTTGATGTTTTCTACCAGTGCATTGCCGGCATCGATGTCGACACCAGCATCCTTGTAGGTGAGCGGATCGCGGGATCGGGTCATAACGGTCTCTGTTGTGTTGGCGGATGAGTTCAGAGGTTTCCTGCAGGGGCGCCATTCTATCATTTGCCCGCAGTGCAGTCAGCGAGTATTATCCCGGCCATGATGAAGGGCTCCTCTGACCATACCAAACGATCTCTGTCCCTTGTGGTCGTGCTGATCGCACTGTGGCTGCCGGCCGGGGTGCACGCCCTGTCGGTGGAGGGCTTGTATGAGGCCGAGATTCCGGTGGAGGGTCAGAGCGAGGCGGAGCGCAATCGTGCCTACCGCGAAGGGTTGGCGCAGGTGTTGGTAAAAGCCTCCGGCCAACCCGGCGTGCTCCAGCATCCGCGCGTGCGCAGCGCCATGTCCGATGCCGCTGGCTATGTGGAGGAAGTCAGCTACCGCACGGCCCTGACCACTCCCATTCCCGAGCCGGGTGAGCCGATGCCGGCACCGGTGCAGCAGGCCTTCCTGACATTGCGTCTTTCCGAGGACGCGGTCGAGGCGCTGTTGCTGGATACCGATTCGGGTGTCTGGGACCGCAATCGACCGGCTGTGCTGCTGTGGCTGGTGGTGCAGGAGGTCAGTGGACAGAGGCGCCTGCTGTCTTCCGATAGTGGACACCCGGCACTGTCCGTGGTGAATCAGTTTTCACGGGAGCGGGCCGTGCCGTTTCAGATCCCGCTGCTGGATCTGACAGACCGTCGGGCCCTGAGTGTCGAACAGGTATGGGGTCTGGACGAGGAAGCGATCCGCGAGGCCAGTGCGCGCTATGGTGCCTCCACCATCCTGGCCGGACGAATGCTGGAAACCGCCGATGGCGGGTATGTCGGGGCCTGGCAGTTCCACTTCCGCGACCAGACGGAGACCTTCAATCACATCGATACCGAAGTGACGCCGTTCATGGAGCACCCCCTGGATCAGGCCACGGTGCGGATGGCCGAGTACTTCGCCCTGTCCCGCGAAGACCTGGACCAGGAGGAGCGACTGGAGGTGCGCATCGACAATGTCGGCAGTCTGCAGGCCCATGCGTCGGTGTTGCGATACGTGCGAAGTCTTTCCGTGGTCAACGGCGTCCACGTCAGTCAGCTGGACGGTGACCGGCTGGACATGACGCTCAGGGTGGCGGGTGGTGCCCGGCGCCTGGGTGAATTCATCCGCCTGGACCGTGATCTCGAGCAGGCCGGTGACGATGACGGCGAGCCGTCTCTGCATTACCGCTGGACGCGCTGATGGCGGGCAGTGATACGGTCAGACAATTGACTCTGGCGTTCCGCCTGGACCAGTACGCCACCCTGGACAACTTCCATGTCAATGCCGCCAACCGGCCGGTCGTGACCCATTTGCGCGAGCAGTTGGCGCTGGCAGGGGACGATCCGGCTGTCGCGTCTGGCACCGTGGTGCGCCGCTTCACCTGGTTGAGTGGTGTCAGTGGTTCAGGGCGCTCGCACCTGCTGCAGGCGCTTTGTCACCATGCTGGCGAGCACCGCCTGGCAGCCCTGTACCTGCCACTCCGGCTGCACCGGGACTGGCAGCCGGAAATGCTGGACGGACTGGAAACGATGGATGTCCTCTGTCTGGACGACATTGATGCAGTGGCCGGGCAGTCGGAGTGGGAGCAGGCCCTGTTCCACCTCTACAACCGGATCGCGGGGGGCGGCGCCCGGTTGTTCGCCGCAGCTGACGTCAGGCCCGGTGAGTTGCCGGTACAGCTTCCCGATCTGCGTTCCCGCCTGCAATCCGCCGCCGTGTTCCGCCTGCACTCTCCGGACGATGAGGATCGGCGGCAGGCGCTGCAGCTGCGTGCCCGGGTTCGTGGTTTTACGCTAGGGGACGACGAGGCTCGCTACCTGCTCTCGCGCAGTGGTCGCAGCATGCGGGATCTTCTCGATATTCTGGAACGCCTGGATGGCTATTCGCTGGAAACCGGCCGTCGCGTGACCATTCCGTTGATCCGCTCGCTGATGGGGTGGTGAAGGCCGTTTGGTGTTACTGGCTGGTTCCGGTGCAATTCCGGTAATGGTGTGGCGGTTGGCGATCTTGGCGAGAATATAAAATCCACAGACCGTCCCAACGAGCGTACCTCCATTACTAGTGGGGCCCTTGAGGATTCTGCAGTGTGATCTGGTAGTGCTTGCGCATCAGCCGTATCCATACCACCACCGAGGTGAACACGGCGGCGCACAGCAGCGCGTAGACGGTGCCGTACAGGGCCTCGCCCGGCACAAAGGCGGTAGTCACCGCATGAATGAAATACAGCAGGATCGCGAAACTCAGCCACGCCGCCACCCGGGGCGAGCGTCGCCGCAGGCCGGGCAGGAAGATGGCCAGCGGAATGACGCGTAGCGCCCATAGCACGAAGGCCACGGCCACCGGTGCGCCGCGCATCCAGGTCATCACGCCGTCCACGGTGAACAGGGCCAGTATGGCGCCGTAGGAGAGCAGTACCGCACGCCAGGCGATGACCACGCTGAGCGGTGTGCTCTTGTCAGTAGAGAGGTCGGTGGTCATTGTCCGGTTTCCTGCAGTTGGCGAGCCAGTGTTGCGATGCGGCGACCCAGTGTCTCACATAATTGCTTCTCGTCGCCGGTCACCGGCTGATCACTGTCCGCTCCGGCGAAGTGGCTGGCGCCATAAGGGGTGCCGCCACTGCGGGTGTTCATCAGCGCCGCGTCACTGTAGGGCAGTCCGGCCAACACCATGCCATGGTGTAATAGCGGCAGGGCCATGCTCAGCAGGGTGGTTTCCTGGCCGCCGTGTAGGCTGGCCGTGGACGTGAATACCCCTGCCGGGCGGTCGATCAGGCCGCCGCTGGCCCACAGGGCACCGGTGCCGTCCAGGAAGTATTTCAGCGGGGCCGCCATGTTACCGAAGCGCGTGGGACTGCCCAGGATCAGTCCGGCGCAGTGCTGCAGGTCCTCTTCCGTGCAGTACACGGCGCCTTCCTCCGGCACCACAGGGGTGCTCGCCCGGTGGTCCGGCGATACCGGGGGCACCGTGCGCAGCCGGGCTTCCATGCCGGCAACGCTTTCCACGCCGTGGCCGATGTGGCCGGCCATCTCCGCCGTGGCGCCATAACGGCTGTAGTACAGGATCAGCACATAGGGTCTGTCATGGTGGGTCATGAGTCGGGTTTCTTCCTTTCGAGGTCGTCAAAGCGCTTCTCGCCCAGTTGTTCCTCCGCCAACCGATCGACCTGCTGCAGGTAGGCTTCCACGGCCTGTTGCTCGGGGCAGGGTGGGTGCAGGTTGACCGGATCGCGGGCGTACATGCGGATCTGTTGGCGTAGATCCTGGATGCGCAGGTCACTGACATCGGTGGTCGGCAGGTAACGGGACGGGTCACCGGCGGTCACGGTGATGAATCCGATGCTGCGCAGGGTATCCAGTGCTGATTCCACGATTTGTGCACTGAGCTGTGTGTGGTCCAGTAACTCATCCATCGACCAGGGCGGTTGCCGGCGCTGGAAGCGACCGACGATCAGCATGGCCACCGTCAGTGTCACCTGCTCGCGGTCCCGCAATGCCAGGTGCAACGGTACGCGCCCGGTGTGTGCGCGTGACGGGTGCTGGTGGTAGAAGGCCACCGAGGAACCGATCAGCAGCACCAGCCAGCCCAGGTAGAGCAACAGCATCAACAGGATCAGGGAAAAGAAGGCCGCATAGATCACGGCATTGGCCGAGTTCACCACCAGGAAATTGCTGAACACCCAGCCCAGGCCCTTCCAGGCAAAGGTGGTCACGATGCCGCCGATGAAGGCCGAAACGAAGTGCACCCGGGTATTGGGAATGAAGCGGTAGGCAAAGGCGAAGGCCAGCGACATGAACGTCAGGGACATCAGGAAGCCGATAAACTGCAGGATCCAGGCGCCGAATGCCAGCGTATCCAGGTAGCGTACGAAAATATTGGTGTTGATGTAGGAGGCGATACCCACCGACAGGAGGATCAGCAGTGGGCTGCCGATGATGGCGAACAGGTATTCGCTGATACGGTTGCCCAGCGTACGGGGCTGATTGACCATCCAGATGTAGTTAAATGACTGTTCCATCTTCTGCATCATCGTCAGCACGGTGTACAGCAGGATGCCGACGCTGACGGTACCCAGTACATCCACACGGATGTTGTCGACGAAGGTCACCATATTGGTGGTGATGTCGGTGGCGTAGTCGCCCAGGAACGGCTCCAGTACCCGCAGCAGGGTCGGCTCCAGGGTATTGTGGACCCCCAGACCCTTGAGGACGGAGAAGGTCAGGGCCAGCAGGGGGACGACGGCGATGACGGTGTAGTACACCAGGCTCATGGCGCGCAGGCTGATCTGCCCGCCGCCCAGGTCCCGCATGACCGCATAGAAAATCTGCGCCGCGCGTACCAGGGCACGTCGCCAGAGCGGCCAGGACTCGACACTGGTGGGCCACATCGCCTCGTCAAGGCGCTGCAGCCATCGATCCTTCAGTACCAGGAGGCTGTCACCCCGGCTGCTCATGTGGCGTCACGGGTAAGCTGGCCGGCAAGGAACTCCAGCAGCTCAGCGGCGGGAATGTGTTGGCTGTCGGCATCACGGCGGCCACGGTACTCGATAGTGCCTTCGCCCAGGCCCCGGTCGGAAACGACCAGGCGGTGGGGGATGCCCATCAGCTCCATGTCTGCGAACTTCACGCCGGGGCTGGTCTTCTTGTCGCGGTCGTCCATCAGGACCTCGTAACCGGCCTCCTGCAGCTCGCGATAGAGTGCCTCGCTTTTCTCCGCTACGGCTTCGGACTTGTGTGCGCCCAGTGGAATCAGTGCGACCTGAAACGGTGCAATGGCCTCCGGCCAGATGATGCCGCGTTCGTCATGGTTCTGCTCGATGGCCGCCGCCACGATGCGGCTGACGCCGATGCCGTAGCAGCCCATGGTCATATGCACGGAGCGTCCGTTTTCGTCCAGCACGCTGGCGTTCATTGCCTCGCTGTACTTGCGTCCCAGCTGGAAGATGTGCCCGACCTCGATGCCGCGCTTGATGGAAAGGGTACCCTTGCCGTCCGGGGCCAGGTCACCTTCCCGCACGTTGCGCAGATCGGCCACTTCGTCGTAGTGAGCGTCGCGTTCCCAGTTGGCGTCCACCAGGTGATGGCCGTCCCGGTTGGCGCCGCAGACAAAGTTCTTCAGTCCGGTGACGCTGTGATCGGCAATCACCGGCATCTTCAGTGACAGCGGGCCAAGGCATCCGGTCGGGCAGCCGACCGCCTGGCGTACTTCCTCGTCACTGGCCAGGGTCATTGGCTCGGCGACCTGCGGCAGTTTGCCGATCTTGACGGGGTTGATCTCCTGGTCGCCGCGGATCAGCAGGGCCACCAGGGCCGGACCGTCCTCGCCACCGGCTCCCTGTACGATCAGTGTCTTGACCAGTCGCTCCGGTGGACAATCCAGCCGGGCCGAGACGTCCTCGATGGTCCGGGCTTCGCCGGTGGCCACTTCCTGCACCGGGCGTTCTTCATCATCCTGCCCCTGCTCCGGGAGCTGTCCGCTGGCCAGCTCCATGTTGGCGGCATAGTCTCCGCTGGAGCTGAACACGATGGCATCCTCTCCCGAGTCGGCCAGTACATGGAACTCGTGCGAAGTGCTTCCGCCGATATTGCCGGTATCGGCCAGCACGGCGCGGAAATCCAGTCCCAGACGGGAGAAGATCCGGCTGTAGGTCTGGTACATCTGCTCATAGGTCTGTTGCAGGGATTCGTCGGACAGGTGGAAGGAGTAGGCATCCTTCATCAGGAACTCGCGGGCGCGCATGATCCCGAAACGGGGGCGGCGCTCATCGCGGAACTTGGTCTGGATCTGGTAGAAGTTGGCCGGCAGCTGTTTATAGCTGGCCAGTTCATTGCGGATCAGATCGGTGATCACTTCCTCGTGGGTCGGGCCCAGACAGAAGTCGCGGTCATGCCGGTCGCGGATGCGCAGCAGCTCGGGTCCCATCTGGTCCCAGCGGCCGGACTCCAGCCACAGGTCAGAGGGTTGCACCACCGGCATGGAAACCTCCATGGCGCCGGCCCTGTTCATCTCCTCGCGTACGATGGCCTGGACCTTCTGCAGTACCCGCAGGCCGGCGGGCAGCCAGGTGTAGAGGCCGCTGGCCAGCTTGCGGATGAGGCCGGCGCGCAGCATCAATTGGTGCGAGACGACCTCGGCATCGGCCGGGGTTTCCTTGACGGTGGCAATCAGATATTGGCTGGAGCGCATCTTACTCGGCGAACTCCTTGAGTTTCTTCAGCGGCAATACCTTGACCCGGGTGCTGGCGGGTTTGCGCGCAATATCCATGGTTTCGCCGGGTTTGAACGGGTTGGGGACTCCCTTGCGCGCGGGGCGGGCCGGTTTCTTGACGGTCTTGATCTTGAGCAGGCCGGGGAGGGTGAACTCGCCGGTGGAGCGCTTCTTGACGTGGCGCTCGATCAGTACGCCCAGTTCTTCAAGAACGTCATTGACCTGCTTGCGGCTCAGATCGGTATTCTGGGCGATCTCGTTGAGGATCTGTGTCTTGGTGTACTTTTTCTGGATGGCCGGTGCCTTGCGTGCTGTCCTGGCGGCTCCGGTGGTCTTTTTTGCTGCCATGCCTGTGTCTCTCTCTATTGATGTGTGAGGCGGGTTGTTATTGATGGTTCTGTGTTCCGGCTTGAAAAGCCCCGCCATTGCTGACAGGGCCTGCGGGCACAGTTATAAAGGATTGCCGTGTCACCTGGCAAGACCGCACCCCCGCTTTTCTGCCTCATTCAGGATTATTGATGCATTTATACGCTGACGGTGTGCGACCGGCAGGGGTTCTGCGGTATAATCCCGTGCCTTTTTCAGGGGCATACGGGATTACCTACTGAAGTTCACGTCAAGAGAGTGGAACAATGCCCATCTATGAATATGAGTGCAGGGATTGTGGTCATCGTTTCGAGGCCCTCCAGAAAATCAGCGATGCGCCGCGAACGGATTGTCCGGCCTGCGGCAAGGCGTCGGTCAGCAAACTGGTGTCGGCATCGGCTTTCAGGCTTAAAGGCGGCGGCTGGTACGAGACCGATTTCAAGACCGGTAATCGGCGGCACGGTACCCAGGAGTCCGGTTCCGGTGGCGCTGACAAGGGAAGCGACACTTCCAGCAAGGCTGACAAGGCCGGCAAGACGGGCGACAACAAACCGGCGGCCTGAGCGTCGCAAGCAACACGTTTCAACGAATCACAACATCAACGGGAAGCCAGTATGCGCAGCCAGTATTGCGGAGCATTGAACGAAACTCTTGTCGATCAGCAGGTCACCCTGTGCGGGTGGGTCCACCGCCGCCGCGATCACGGCGGCGTGATTTTCCTGGACGTGCGTGATCGCGACGGAATCGCCCAGGTGGTCTTTGATCCGGACGCGGCCGACAGTTTTGCCACCGCCGAGCAGGTGCGCAGCGAGTACGTGGTGCGCATCGTCGGCCGTGTGCGTGGCCGCCCGGCGGGGACCGAGAATCCCGACATGTCCACCGGCGCCGTCGAGGTGCTGGGCAAGGAGCTGGAGATTCTCAGCGCCGCGAAAACCCCTCCGTTCATGCTGGACGAGCATTCGGAAGTGGGCGAGGACGTACGCCTGCGCTTCCGCTATATCGATCTGCGGCGTCCGGAGATGGCCGAACGCCTTCGTTTCCGCTCCAAGGTCACCAACAGCATTCGCAACTTCCTGGACCGCGAAGGCTTCCTGGACATCGAGACGCCGATTCTGACCCGCGCCACGCCGGAGGGGGCTCGCGACTACCTGGTGCCCAGCCGCACGCATCCGGGCGAGTTTTTCGCCCTGCCGCAGTCGCCGCAGCTGTTCAAGCAGATCCTGATGATCTCCGGCATGGACCGCTACTACCAGATTGCCAAATGCTTCCGGGATGAGGACCTGCGCGCCGATCGCCAGCCTGAATTCACCCAGGTGGACATCGAGACCTCGTTCATGGACGAGGAGCAGATCATGGCGATCAACGAACAGATGATCCGCGAGGTGTTCGCGGTACACCTGCAGGTGGAGCTGCCCGAGTTCCCCCGCATGACCTGGCACGAGGCCATGCGCCGTTACGGGTCGGACAAGCCGGACCTGCGCATCGACCTGGAGCTGACCGATATCGCCGACCTGATGAAGGAGGTCGAGTTCAAGGTGTTCCGGGGCCCGGCCAATGATGAAGGCAGCCGAGTGGCGGCCCTGCACGTGCCCGGTGGGGCCAGCCTGAGCCGCAAGGTTATCGATGACTACACGAAATTCGTGGGCATTTATGGTGCGAAAGGACTGGCCTGGATCAAGGTCAATGACATTGCCGCCGGCATGGAAGGCCTTCAGTCGCCGATCATCAAGTTCCTGCCGGAAGAGGTGGTCCGCAACGTGCTGGAGCGCGTTGGTGCAAAGGACGGCGACATCATTTTCTTCGGCGCCGACAAGACAAATATCGTCAACGAGGCTTTGGGCGCGCTGCGCATCAAGGTCGGCCAGGATATCGGCCGGGTGAAGGAAGGCTGGGCACCGCTGTGGGTGGTCGACTTCCCGATGTTCGAGGAAGACAGCGCCGGTTCCCTGACGCCGCTGCACCATCCGTTCACCGCGCCGGCCTGTTCGGCGGAAGAGCTGAAGGCTGACCCGGCCGGCGCACTGTCGCGTGCCTATGACATGGTGCTGAATGGTACCGAGCTGGGGGGTGGCTCCATCCGTATCAGTGATCCGGTCCTGCAGCAGGGCGTGTTCGACGTACTGGGCATCAGTCAGGAAGAGGCGGACGAGAAGTTCGGCTTCCTGCTCCAGGCGCTGGCGCATGGCTGCCCCCCGCACGGCGGCCTGGCTTTCGGTCTGGACCGGCTGATCATGCTGATGACCGGAGCGGCCTCCATCCGGGAAGTGATCGCTTTCCCGAAGACACAGTCAGCGGCCTGCCTGCTGACCGATGCGCCGGGCGAGGTCAGTGCCCGGCAGTTGAAGGAACTGAATATCCGATTGCGCGAGAAGCCCGTAGCGGAACAACAGTAAAGAGGTGTTTTTCCATGGCCGGACACAGTAAATGGGCCAACATCAAACATCGCAAGGCCGGACAGGACGCCAAGCGTGGCAAGATTTTCACCAAGCTGATCCGTGAGATCACCGTGGCCGCCCGGCTGGGCGGTGACAGCGTGGCAGACAACCCGCGCTTGCGTGCGGCGGTCGACAAGGCCCTGGGTAATAACATGACCAGGGATACCATTGACCGGGCCATCGCCCGGGGTGCTGGAAATGCTGACACTGACTCCCTGGAGGAGCTCACGTACGAGGGCTATGCGCCGGGCGGTGTCGCCATCCTGGTCGAGACCATGACCGACAACAAGAACCGCACCGTGGCCGAGGTGCGCCATGCATTCAGCAAGCACGGCGGCAACCTCGGTACTGACGGTTCGGTGGCCTGGTTGTTCGAGAAGAAGGGGTATGTCGTGCTGCCGCAAGGCACGGACGAGGAGACCGTCATGGAGGCCACGCTGGAGGCCGGCGCCGAGGACATTGCCACCCTGAGTGACGGCAGCGTGGAGGTCACCACGTCGGTGGAGAGCCTGGGGCCGGTAAAGGACGCGCTGGCGGAGACCGGTCTGGAAGCCGACAACTCGGAAGTGACGATGGTGGCCTCCACCGAAGTCGAGCTGGACCTGGAAGGGGCGGAAAAACTGCTGAAGCTCACCGAACGTCTGGAAGACCTGGATGATGTACAGAACGTCTACCATAATGCCAGTATCCCCGATGAGGTCATGGAGCAACTGTGCTGATCCTTGGCGTGGATCCCGGCTCTCGTTTGACCGGCTACGGCCTCGTCAACGCGGTCGGGAACCGGCTGATCTACGTCGACTGCGGTTGCATCCGTCTGGGTAACGGTTCCCACCCGGAGCGGCTGCGGGCGCTGTTTCGCGAGCTCGGCGATGTGATCGACCGGCACTGCCCGCAGGAATGTGCGGTGGAGGATGTGTTTGTCGGCAAGAGTGCCTCGTCCGCACTGAAGCTGGGACAGGCCCGGGGCTGTGCCATGGTGGCCTGCCTGGATCGTGATCTGCCGTTGTCCGAATATCCGGCACGCAAGGTCAAGCAGGCGGTCACCGGTAACGGCAATGCCAGCAAGGAGCAGGTGCAACACATGGTCCGCGTTCTGTTGGGCCTGCAGGGCGAGTTACAGGAGGATGCCGGTGACGCACTGGCGGTGGCCATCTGCCACGCCAATACCCGCGAGAGTCTGAGCCGGGTGACCAGCGCGCGCAGCTTCCGTCGCGGGCGTTTCACTTGAAGAAACCCCTGGAGGGCGAATCATGATCGGACGCATACGCGGCATACTGCTGGAGAAGCAGCCTCCGGAACTGCTGGTGGACGTGCAGGGTGTCGGCTACGAAATACAGGCGCCTATGAGCACTTTTTATCAGTTGCCGGCCACCGGCAGCGAGGTGCTGCTGCATACCCACTTCGTGGTCCGCGAGGACGCCCAGTTGCTGTTCGGCTTCCACGATCCGCAGGAGCGCCGTCTGTTCCGTTCGCTGATCCGGGTCAGCGGTGTCGGGCCCAAGGTGGCTCTGGCCGTGCTTTCCGGCATGGCGGTGGATGAGTTCGTGCGCACCGTGCGCAACAATGACATTACTGCTATCGTCCGGATACCGGGTATTGGCAAGAAGACCGCCGAACGCCTCACCGTGGAAATGCGCGATAACCTCAAGGAGTGGGGCGAGGCGGCCGCGCTGCCCGGCAGCACCGACACCGGCACGGTCAGCCCGCGTCCGGCTGATACCAGCGAGGAAGCCGAAACCGCGCTGGTCGCCCTGGGGTATCGCCCGCAGGATGCGGCGCGTATGATCAGCCGGGTGTTAAAGGACAACGACGGCTCGCTGGCCCGGGAAGAGCTGATCCGGCTGGCCCTGCGCAACGCGCTGTGATGGAGAACGACCATTGGAAGACGATCGCCTGATCACTCCGCAGCTCACCAGTAACGAGCAGTCGCTGGACCGCGCTGTACGCCCCACCTACCTGAAGGACTATGTGGGACAATCGGCGGTGCGTGAGCAGATGGACATCTTCATCAATGCCACGCGCAACCGCGACGAGGCCCTGGATCATACCCTGATCTTCGGCCCGCCCGGACTGGGCAAGACCACCCTCGCCAACATCATCGCCAACGAGCTGGGCGTGGCCATCAAGACCACCTCCGGTCCGGTGCTGGAGAAAGCCGGCGATCTGGCCGCGCTGCTCACCAATCTGGAAGCCCGCGATGTGCTGTTCATCGACGAGATCCACCGGCTCAGTCCGGCCATCGAGGAGATCCTCTATCCGGCCATGGAGGACTACCAGCTCGACATCATGATCGGCGAGGGGCCGGCGGCGCGCTCCATCAAGCTCGATCTACCGCCGTTCACCCTGGTCGGTGCCACGACCCGCGCCGGTTTGCTGACCTCGCCACTGCGGGATCGTTTCGGCATCATCCAGCGCCTGGAGTTCTATACGGTCGAGGAGTTGAGCCGTATCGTGACTCGTTCGGCCGGCATCCTGGGCTGTCAGATCGACGCTCCCGGCGCCGCCGAGATTGCCCGGCGCTCTCGGGGTACGCCACGGATCGCCAACCGGCTGCTGCGCCGCGTACGGGACTTCTCCGAGGTGCGCTGCGACGGTGCCATCAATGCCGACTCCGCTGGTCAGGCCCTGGACATGCTGGCCGTCGACAGCCACGGTTTCGATCATATGGACCGGCGTCTGCTGCTGGCCATGATCGAGAAGTTCGGCGGTGGCCCGGTCGGGGTGGACAGTCTGGCTGCGGCCATCAGTGAAGAGCGCGACACCATCGAGGATGTGCTTGAGCCGTTTCTGATCCAGCAGGGCTTCATGATGCGCACGCCCCGGGGCCGGATGGCCACACCGCACGCCTACGTGCATTTCGGTCTGCCGGCGCCGTCCGAGCGTGCCAGCAGTGATCTGTTCGATGAGCCGGCGGGTGACTGAGGCACATTGACAGCTTTCTGCCATTTTTTATCAGGTCTGTGTCACATTGCAGCGCCGGCAGCGGTATCAGTTGTCGCTTCCTTGACTTATAATGCCGATTGTTTTTGTGGCATGAAAGATGTAATGGAGGCCGCCTGGTGAATAATGAAATGAGCGTCTGGAGCCTGATCGCGGACGCCACGCTGCCTGTACAACTGGTCATGCTCACGCTGGTGATCGCTTCCATTGTGTCCTGGGTGATGATCATCCAGCGCTGGCTGGTGCTCCAGAGCGCCGAGCAGGGCATGCTGGGTTTCGAGAAGCGCTTCTGGTCCGGTATGGACCTGAGCCAGCTCTACCGCGACGGCAGCAACCGCCTGAAGGAAGGGCAACCGGTGCTGGGCATGGAGGCGATTTTCCGGGCCGGCTTCAAGGAATTCATGCGCCTGCGCCAGCAGGGCGGGGTCAACCCGGACAGCATGATGGCCAGCTCCCAGCGCGCCATGCGTGTTGCCTACTCCCGTGAGGAAGAGAAACTGGAGAAGAACCTGCCGTTCCTGGCCACCGTCGGCTCGGTCTCGCCCTACGTCGGTCTGTTCGGTACCGTCATCGGTATCATGAATTCCTTTATCGGGCTGGCGAATCAGAGCCAGGCGACGCTGCAGGTGGTTGCGCCCGGCATCGCCGAGGCATTGATCGCCACCGCCATGGGCCTGTTTGCCGCCATTCCGGCCGTGATTGCCTACAACCGCTATTCCGCGCGGGTGGAGTCCATCGTCAACAATTACATCACGTTCACCGAGGAGTTCTCCAGTATCCTGCACCGGCAGGTAGTGAGCGCCAAGGGGTGACAGTCGCCGGTTCCGGAATGCAATCGTTACGGAACGGGTCAGGGTAGCTGAATGGATATTATCCGGAAAAAACGCCGCCAGATGTCAGAGATCAACGTCGTGCCCTATATCGACGTGATGCTGGTGCTGTTGATCGTGTTCATGGTTACCGCGCCGCTGCTGACCCAGGGACTGCGGGTGGACCTGCCCCAGGAATCCTCCGAGCCACTGGACGTGGATGAAAACACCGAGTCACTGGTCATCGAATTGACCGCCAATAACGACTACTATGTAAATCTGGGCGTGACCACGCCGGAAGAGCAGACGCCGGTGGCGCTCGGCCAGATCGGTGCGCAGGTGACGCAGATCGTCAGTGCCAACCCGGCCATACAGGTCTTTGTGGAGGGCGACGCCCGGGCCAGTTACGGGCCGTTCATCAGCCTGATGGAAGAGCTGCGGCGCGCCGGCGTGACCAGTCCCAATCTGGTGACCAAGCCGGTCGAGGAATGAAGTGGTATGGCACGGCGGATCGCGACAGGATGGTGGGATGACTGCCTTTAACGGATATCCGTTATCGATCGCACTGGCCCTGATCCTGCACGGATTGATCATTGGCGCGTTGCTGTGGATGCAGCAGGCCAGCACCGAGGTCAGCGACGTGGTGCGTCCACCTTCGGTCAAGGCGCTGCTGGTGGAAGAGAATCCACAGCAGCGTAACGAACAACGCCAGCAGCAACAGGATCTGGAGCGGCAGCGGCGCGAAGAACAGCAGCGGCGCGAGGCAGAGCAGGCCGAGGCCGAGGCGCAAGCCCGGCGCGAACGCGAGGAGCAGCAGCGCCGCGAGCAGGAACAGCAACAACGGCAACAAGAGGAGCAGCGCAGGGAGCAGGAGCTGGCCGAGCAGCGCGAGCGGGAACGCCAGCAGGAAGCAGAACGCCAGCGGCAGGAAGAGCAGCGCCGCCAGGAGCAAGCCCGACAGGAGGAGCTGGCGCGCCAGCGGCAGGCCGAGGCAGCGGCCGAGGCGGCCGCCGCAGAGCAGGCCGAAACGGATGCGGAGATGGTGGGCGCCTACACGGCGATCATTCATGATCTGGTTCAACAGAACTGGTCACGGCCGCCGAGTGCGCGCAATGACATGACGGCGGTGCTGAGAATTCAGCTGGTGCCGACCGGTGAAGTGGTGGATGTGCAGGTGGTGCAGTCCAGTGGAGATGCGGCTTTTGACCGGGCCGCCGAGAACGCGGTGTATGCCGTCGGGCGGTTCTCCGAGTTGCAGGGTATGCCACCAAGATTGTTCGAGCGCAATTTCCGCTCGCTGTTATTGACATTCCGACCGGAGGATCTGAGAAATTGACTATACACAGATTGCAGATCTGGCTGTTTCTGATGCTGTGCAGCGGCATGGCATCCGCCGCCGAGCTGAATATCGAGATCACCCGCGGCGTGGACAATCCCATACCGGTCGCCGTTGTCCCGTTCGAGTGGGATGGCGAGGGCAATCCCGACGAGGATGTGGCGGATGTCATCGGCCGCAACCTGGAGCAGGTCGGTGAATTCCAGGCCCTGTCCCGGGCCAACATGCTGAGTATGCCCAACGAGGAAAACGAGGTCTATTTTCGCGATTGGCGGATACTGGCGCAGCAGTACCTGGTGGTGGGCCGCATCGAGCAGGCGGCCGGCAGCAACATGGTGCAGGTGCAGTGGGAGTTTTTCGACGTAGTGCGCGAGGAAAAGCTGGTGGGCGAAGTGCTGACCGGCAGCGAGGGTCAGTTGCGCGATATTGCTCACGAGATCAGCAATGTCGTGTACGAGGAAATCACCGGACGGCGTGGAGCGTTCAATACACGCATCCTTTATGTGTCTTCCGAAGGAAGCACTCAGCAGGAACAGTACCGGCTACACGTGGCCGACTACGACGGGCGCCGTTCGCAGGTGCTGCTGGAGTCATCCGATCCCATCATGTCGCCGACCTGGTCGCCGGACGGCAGCCAGATTGCCTATGTCTCTTTCGAGTCCGACTACCCGCGCATCTACATCCAGGATCTGTCCACCGGCGAGCGCCGCCAACTGCCCGGCTACAGCGGCATCAACAGTTCACCGGTCTGGTCCCCCGACGGCCAGCGTATGGCGGTGGTGTTGTCCAGGGATGGTAGTCCTGATGTCTATGTCCTGGACCTGCAGACCGATGAGCTGACGCAACTGACCGATCATCCCAGAGCGGAGACTGAACCGAGCTGGACGCGGGACGGAGAGCGTGTACTATTCACCTCCGACCGCACCGGCCAGCCTCAGATCTACAGCGTGGGCATGGACGGCGGCTTCCCGGAACGGCTCACCTTCGACTGTTTCTATTGCGCCAAGGGCAAGATCCTGGACGACGGGGTCAACATGGTGCATGTGCGCCGCGATACCCGGCAGGACAGCAGTTACAGTATCGCGGTATTGAACATGGACACGCTGCGTGTGACGACATTGACGGACACCTCGCTGGACGAGTCTCCGACGGTGGCGCCCAATGGCAGCATGGTCATGTACGGAACGACCTACAACGGGCGCGGCGTACTGGACGCGGTTTCCATTGACGGTCGTATACGCTTCCGTTTACCATCGCCGCAGGGCGATGTACGGGAGCCGGCCTGGTCACCGTATCTGAACTGATCTGACAAGCATTATCTGGATACATCTACTGTTCATTGGAGGACACGCAGAGTGGTTACAAAACAAGAACTGATAAAAGCGGCTTTTCTGGCATTAGTGGTACTGGGTCTGGCAGCCTGTAGCTCTACCAGTGAGACAGAGAGTGAGCCGGATACCTCGGCGGAAGATGCCGCAGCAGCCGAAGAGGCGGCCCGTGCCGAACGCATGGCCGAGCAGCAGCGTCTGGAACGTCAGCGCGAGCAGCAACGCCAGGAGCGCATCGAGCAGGCGGCCCTGGACACCACGGTGTTCTACTTTGATTTCGATGTAGCCGAGTTCCAGCCCTCCGATCGCGAGACGCTGGTTTTCCATGCACGGGATCTGGCCGAGAATTCCGGCAAGCGTATTCGTCTGGAAGGCCATGCCGACGAACGCGGTACACGGGAATACAACCTGGCATTGGGTGAGCGCCGTGCCAACAGCATCCGTGATTTCCTGATCGTCAACGGGGCATCCCGTTCACAGATCGAGACGGTCAGCTATGGCGAAGAGCGTCCGGCTGAACGTGGGCAGACAGAAGAAGC
This sequence comes from Pseudohongiellaceae bacterium, assembly GCA_040882255.1. GTDB lineage: Bacteria > Pseudomonadota > Gammaproteobacteria > Pseudomonadales > Pseudohongiellaceae > PWQG01. The sequence goes on from JBBEBP010000003.1 coordinate 99,249, forward strand.
CTACGCCCAGAACCGTCGTGTGGAAATTGTCGAGATCGATTGAAGACGGAAGTAGATCATGAAGAGAGCATCAGCGCTGTCAGCCCTGTTGCTGGCCGCCGGTCTGGTGGCCGGCGGCTCGCCGCAGCCGGCGACCGCACAACCGGCTCAGAATAACGACGCGCTGATGCTGCTTTACAACCAGTTCTCCGATATGGAGGCAGAACTGGCCTCCCTTCGTTCCATGGTCGAGGAGCAGGCCAACGAAATCCGGCGTCTGCAACGCGACACGCGGGATCGGTATACGGACCTGGACTCCCGGCTCAGTTCTCTTTATCAGGAGATGGCTGCCGGCAGCAATGCGGGCGGAAACACCGGTGGCGCGGCATCCAGCGTGGCCGGAGCTTCCACCATCAATTCGCGGAACAATGCGGCCAGCGATGTACGCGCACCAGTCAATGCGTCGGAGGTACCTGCTCCGGGACAAGTGCCGAGGGGGCAGGGGCAAGCCGACAACAGCGACCTGTTGCCTGATCCGGCCGGTATGACCGAACAACAGCTCTATCAGTTCGCGCTGGATACCCTGCTGCAGAACGAGGAATATCAGCTGTCCACCGATGCCTTCGATCTTTATCTGGACGAGTATCCGGACGGTCGTTTTGTGACCAATGCGTGGTACTGGAAAGGTCAGGCCCTGGTCAACCTCTCCCTGCTGGAAGAAGCCCGTGATGCCTTCGAGATCATCGTCAATGACTATCCGGACGGTCGCAAGATCGAGGATGCGATGTACTCCCTGGGCACCGTATATGGTCAGCTTGGCGATACAGCACGTGCCCGTGAACTGCTTCAGGAAGTGATGAATCGTTTTCCCAACACCTCGGCCGCCAATCTGGCTGACATCTATCTCCGTTCCCTCGACTGATCCTGCCGGCATGACGACCACGACGATTGTTTCCACCGCCGGCTCCACGGACCGCGCGGAACGAGCCGATACGGGGACACTGCGTATCAACGAGATATTCCATTCCCTGCAGGGCGAGACCAGTACGGCTGGTCTGCCCACCGCTTTCGTGCGTCTGACCGGCTGTCCGCTGCGCTGCCATTACTGTGATACTGCTTACGCCTTCCATGACGGCCGGGTAATGCGCCTGGAGTCGATTCTGCAGCAGGTGGCCTCCCGGCCCGTGCGTTACGTGACAGTAACCGGTGGCGAACCGCTGGCGCAGCCGGCCTGTCTGCCGCTGCTCACGCAATTGTGCGACGCCGGGTACCGGGTTTCACTGGAGACCAGCGGTGCCATGGATATCAGCGGGGTCGATGCGCGAGTGGTGGTCATCCTGGATCTGAAGACGCCGGCTTCCGGAGAGTGTGATCGGAACATGGAAAGCAACATCGATCGGCTCAAGCCCCGGGACGAGGTCAAGTTCGTGATCTGCGACCGGGGTGATTACGACTGGGCCCGGGCTCGCATGGAGCAGTACGGCCTGCCGGATCGTGTCGCCGAAGTCCTGTTCAGCCCGAGTCATGAGGCCTTGCCGGCCAGGGATCTGGCCGACTGGATCGTGGCCGATGGCCTGCCGGTGCGCATGCAATTGCAGCTGCATAAATTTATCTGGGGCGATGTGCCGGGGCGCTGAACATGAGCAAGGCGGTGGTGTTGTTGTCCGGCGGCCTTGATTCCGCCACCTGCCTGGCCATTGCACAGGCCGAAGGCCACGAATGTGTGCCCATCAGCTTCGACTACGGCCAGCGCGCCCATAGTGAGCTGGCTGCGGCCCGCCGTGTCTGTGATTCGCTGGGCGTGATTCCGCCGCGCGTGATCCCGCTGGACCTGGGAAGTCTGGGTGGCTCCGCGTTGACGGACAATACGCTGTCAATACCGGAGGAGCAGGGTCCGGAGGGAGAAATCCCGGTCACCTACGTGCCTGCCCGCAATACCGTATTCCTGTCCTGGGCACTGGCCCTGGCCGAAGTCAGTGAAGCGCAGCACATCTATATCGGCGTCAACGCACTAGACTACTCCGGTTATCCGGACTGCCGCCCGGATTTCATCGAAGCCTTCGAACGGGTTGCCAATCTGGCTACGCGTGCGGGTGTACAAGGGCAATCCTTGCGCATCGAGGCGCCGCTGCAACAGAGCAGCAAGGCGGAGATCATCCGGTGGGGCACAGAGCTGGGACTGGATTACAGCCTGACCGTGAGTTGCTACCAGGCTGACGAGGACGGCAATGCCTGTGGTCGCTGTGACAGCTGCCGTCTGCGACGGCGCGGATTCGAGGAAGCGGGCATGGCCGACATGACCCGCTACCGCAGTGTCTGAGAATACTGAGGGCAGAGGATTTTTTTGGCCAAAAGACTTGAGTTTTTCTGATTTGAAAGTAGAATGTCGCACTTTCCAGATGGGTCGTTAGCTCAGTGGTAGAGCAGTTGGCTTTTAACCAATTGGTCGATGGTTCGAATCCATCACGACCCACCATTTTTCGCCGTGTGCGTGGTTAGTGTCTCCTGACAAAAGGTTGGGTCGGTAAAATTCTCGGTAAAAATACTGTTTATTTTCTGATCAATCTGACGCCGCATCCACGACCGCAATGCTCGTATCGTATACTTTCAGCATCTGCAACGAGCTGTGCCCAGTTGACTCCATCTTGTCAGCTTTCGAGCCCTTGGTGTCGGTCGCACCCCTACGTTTCATGTCATGCAGGCCAAAGCGCTGTTCCTCGCTGAGGACACCCTCACGCACCGCTAGATCCATGAAGCGCCTCCAGGCGCTCTGCCAGCTGCTCTGACCCACTTTCCCGCCAGCCGTCGATACTAATAGCGGCCGCTTTGCAGGATCCAGCGGAATGGCTCGAGAGCGGGCTTTCCAGATCCGTGCCCGCTCCGCCTGTGCGGCGTCCACCACAGCCCGTAGGCGGGCATTCCAGCGCGTGATTGTATCGGCGCTGCCCTTCGTTCGCCGACACAGGAACCCTTCATCCAGCACCTCAGCGTCGGTGGATGCGAACACCTCGATTCCTCGCAGCCGGTTTAGGTAGGCGATCTCCAAAGCCATCCAGATGTATGCGGGACATGACCCAGTCGTACGACTAGGTCGACGGCCTCTTTCCTGAGCGAATGTGATCAGTCTAGCCAGTGTGAGGGGATCTGGTATTCTCCGCCGCTGACGTTCTGGTGGGAGCTCGATAGCCCCGGCCGGAGCGGGGTTCTGCCCGCAGTGCCCACGGCCATGTCCCCAGTTCCACAGGCGCTTCAGGTAAGTGTATAAGTGCTTCGCAGACGACGGACCTCGGGTCTCTCCGATGTCGTCGATCAGGCGCTGGATCATCGGGGCGTCCCAATCGGACAGCGGTATCTGCGAAACCATCGTATCCGGCGACAGCGTGGGCTGTTCGTTGAGCACCCGCCGGCAGTACCGCCAGTCGCTCTGCATGGAATCGCTGACACGGGCGAACTGAGGCGAGCCTTCAAACTTGGCGGCCAGCCACTCCAGGCAGTCCACCGGTTTGCCGTTGTGTAGCTCTATGGCCTTGTGCAGGTCGGCCAGAGTGGCATTGGGGCCAGCAATGCGACGCTTGCGCTGAATCCCAGCACCGTCCTTGCGCAAGGTGTACCACCGGCCTTGGCCAGACGGGTCCCAATAGCAGTAGTTCGGCAACTTGCTGGCATCAATGTGGCGGGGGACAATAGTTTTTCGCTGGCGAGGTCTTCCACGGCGTCTCATAGCCATTGGCGTTTACTCCGACGTTCTTTCGGCTCCAGGCCCATTCGTGCCATTCCGGCTATTTTGATCAACTCGAGAGTCGTCCATGGTCCGTTGTTGCCTCTGAAGCAAGCAATACCCTGTTCCTCAAGCTTGCGTTGGATATCGGCCGATCGACGCAGGCCGGTCATTTCCCTTAGCTGTTTACTGTTGATGATGGTTGAATCTGGCATGGTGGCTCTATACTCCTGGTTGCTGTTCAGTAAACCACTTACGAAATCTCGCGTAGGGGGTAGCAGTTTTGATTCTCGTAGGTGCGACTGTTCCCTCAAGTGCCTTGCCGACGATGTTTCTTGAGGTGTCATCTCGAATCGGCTGTTCGGACTTCGAGAAGGGTTGAATAACCAATAGTCGGTCTACAAGGCCGGGGAAAGCGGCAAGCCTCCAAGTGCTAGGCCATTGAGTCTGCGCAGTGAGTTTCACATTACTTGTATTCGGCCGTCCCTTCTCTTGCGTCAATTTGATTTGAAGGGTGGTGTTTTGACAGGATGCCAAATCGCCGTGGAGTCCTTTCCGTATCCAAGCGACTTTTTCACTCAGGATGTGATTCTCGGATGTAAGGATCATGGCCTGTTCCCTTTGACAGGAATCAGGCGCAGGTCATCTTGTAAACACGACCCCATGAGATTGCAATAAAATCGAAATTTTTTACGTTGCGTGGGGTAATGGTGCCACTTAACATATTTGGCATTAGCCAAAGCGTGGCACTGAACCTTTGTTTGCAGCGAGGGTGTTTCGGAATCTTGTACCATGATCTATGAACCTCAAAAAATAAACTCACTATCATCCGCTGTCCACCCGGCCATGCTGGTTGGGTGAACAGAATGCTTATCGAAAACTTCGGTTTATTGTTGTTGTAGAAAAGCACTAATCCGATTGAAGTTCTGAGTTCTATTTTTTGGTATAGGTCGGTGGTACATATGACCCGAAATTATTATGTCTAATAGTATAAGCCATAATATCTGGCATGGGAAGCAAGAGAGGCATTCAACATGCTGAAATATAAGAACAAAAAAATGACGCGGTGAGTTCTTTTAGGTATGCTGGTACAGCGTATTAAAACTAATCGTTCGTACCTGCATGCGTAGAGCCCGCAAAATACGGGCGATTGGCGTGACATCATTAGTTGGCAAACCCAGCAGTATCTAATACATATTTTTCTCAATAGAATCCGGATTGATTAACGAAAAATATTTCGTGCAAAAGGGCAGGGATGTCAATTCGGGTCAGGCAGAGAGGGGAATTGCCCTTGCTGGTCGAGCCATGTATTCGACAGCATCAGGGGAAACGGTGTCACTTTCACTATTACAGGCCCAGGTCTTGTTGCGCACAAACTACATCGATGCTGACAGCGGCCAATGGAGTTTATCGCACACACCGTCGGCTTGAATGGATTCCGCGGACTATCGCCTATGGGCGATATCGGCTACGGTTGTCTGACTGGAACACATGAGTTGCTCGGGCATCCGAGGGCGATCCATTTCAGAAGAATTGGCCGATCGTTGGCTGTGGCGTATCGATGACTACTACATCTACTCAAATGGTCGTTTTTGATCTATACGGCACCCTGGTTCGATTCGGGGTCCAGCTTCATCCATACCGTGCCATATTGAGCTGGGCGAGAGAGAGCGGTCGCCAGCCCCGCCCTGATGATGCACGTCGGCTGTTAACGACAGATGGGACGCCGGAAGAAGTCTTCGCAGCGCTTGATATTGACCCACCTCGGGAGCTGATTAGGCAATTTCACATCGATATCGCCAAAGAGCTGGCGAGCCTGTCACTGTTCGATGATGTAGTACCTACACTGGAGCGCCTGGATCAGGCAGGAATCCGATTAGCTATCTGCTCTAATCTCGCCAAGCCGTATGGAGCGGTAATAGATAGGTTGCTGCCTCAATTCGATCTCCTGCGGTGTTTGAGTTACCAGGTAGGAGCCATAAAACCGGAACCGGAAATATACGATTGGTTGGTGGAAGTCAGCGGGGTGGCTAAAGAGTCGATTAGTTTTGTTGGCGATAACCAGGTGGCAGACTATGAAGGTCCCTCGGATTTTGGATTCAAAGCATTCCATCTAGTCCGTGGGGCAAAGCCGGCAATGCAGAGAATTGGTTCTCTGGCTGACCTATCAGGAGTGATTGGATAAGCTGAATGGGTTTCCACCTCGGCCAAGAGGGTGCAAATGTAGCGTTTCAATCGAGCATCGGTGGGGTTACAGGCAATGTGTCGTAAGGTCAGGCGCTTGCACATTGATAAGGGCTTGGAAATGAGCAAGATGCTCAAGGAGGTTACGGCGACGGAACGGGAGATCAGGAGGCTGTAACGCCCCCTGATACCGCCCCGATTAGCCAAACTAACCACCTACCAGTACAGCGGGGGGTTAACTTCTTAGATACAACAGGTCGTTCACCCACCAATAGTCCGGGCCTGGAGGTTCCTTCCAATGTCTCTTGAGATTGATGGGAGGGAAAGGCCCGCGCTAGGCGTCCGGTCGATCCTGGCTTTGGATGTACTCCTTTATAATCTCCAGCGGCGCCCCGCCGCAGGTGAGCACACAGTAGGATCGCGACCAAAGCGGACCCGCCTTTTTTATGTCCGAGAACTCATTGCGCAGTCGCCGAGAGGTGCCCGTCTTCAGTGCATTAACGAACTCGGCAACGGCAACCTTCGGAGGCAGATCAATGAGCAGGTGCACATGATCGGCTTCGCCGCTAACCTCCAGGACCTCACCCTCCCAGGCTTCGGCCCGGCTTCGCGCCAGCGATTCAAAACGCTCTAACGCTGCCTGGGTGAGCAGGCGCTTGCGATACTTGGTTACGAGAACCAAATGATACTGTGTCTTATAAACACAGTGAAATTGCTGCTTCAAGGTTGATTTACTCATAATAACCAAGTATACTTATTATATGGAAAAACGCAAGGTCACGTACAGGCTCTACCCGAGCCGCGCCCAGCGCGAGCGCCTCGATGCGCTACTCGTGAGCCATCAGCAGCTCTACAACGCCGCTCTCCAGGAACGCATCGAAGCCTGGCGCAAGTGCGGGACTTCCATCTCTTATCGTGACCAATGTTCAAGTCTGACCGAGATCCGGCGCCATGACCTGGACTGGTCCAGCGTGAACTGCTCCTCGCAGCAGATGACGCTGCGCCGCCTCGACCAGGCCTTCAAGGCATTCTTCCGCCGGGTGAAATCCGGCCAGGCGCCAGGATTCCCTCGCTTCAAGTCCCGCCAGCGTTTTCCCGGATTCAGCTACAAGGGCCACGGCGACGGCTGGCGATTCACGCCCGTCTCTGGCCGGAGACGGCGCAGTGATGGCAGCGAGCAAGCGATCTGGCGCCATGGGCACCTTCGCCTGGCCGGGGTCGGTACCATCAAGGCACGCGGGCAGACGCCGCATATTGGCGCCATCTGCGCCAGTAACGTATTCCATCGGGGCGGGGAGTGGTATCTGTCGCTGACCGTCTCTCCAAAGACCATCGAGCGCAAGCGAACAGCCGATAAGGCCGGCGGCTTCGACTGGGGCGTTGAAATGCTATTGGCAGTCGCCTATGACAAGGGCGGCGATGACATTGGCAATCCGCGGATCGGGCGCACCGACACCGATCGCATTACCGCGCTGCAGCAGGCCGTGTCGAGCAAGCAGCGCGGATCAAACCGGCGCCGCAAGGCGGCCGCCCGGCTGGGGAGCGCAAAACGACATCAGACAAATCGCCGCCTCGATCACCAGCACCAGATTACGGCGCGCATCGCCGCCGAACACGCCCTGGTGGCGATTGAGAAGATCACGACAAGGAACATGACCCGCTCCGCCCGAGGCACCGCCGAGGCGCCGGGCAGGAACGTAAAACAAAAGGCCGGACTCAACCGCGAGATCCTGGACACGGCCCCGGGACGGCTCTATCAGATGCTACGCTACAAAGTGACGGAAACTGGTGGCTGGTTCATCGAGACGCCGACGCGGCAACTTAAACCCTCGCAGCGCTGCCCTGCTTGCTGGCAGGTTCGCAAGAAGACGCTCAGCGAGCGAGAGCACGCATGCCCGTGCGGACACAGCGAGTCCAGGGACCGAGCTTCGGCCCGGGTCAACCTGCTGTGGGCGCACCGCCAAGCATCCGGTCGGGAGTCGGCCGAGACAGGATCCGTCCTGTGAAACTCCATCCAATTCTTTGAATTGGGTGGAGTAGCTCATGCGCACGTGGAAACACCGAATCGATATGGCGCATATCGCTCACCCAGGCACACGTGGAAAGGTTGATACAATACATATTCCACGACCAACATAATTTTCTAACTGGTTGTTTCGCATAAACTCAAGCGTTATTTCTATTCATTGTAGATAGTCCATAATCTGCCCGATTGTAGCAAGTAGACTGTCCGGTTCCATGACCCCTGAAACTGGAGGGCGCCATGAGGCGGACAGAGTGGCTGCAGGTGATAAGGTTGATGCGATTTAATGAGGCCTGAGGGGTGGCGCGAACGGCCCCTGACGCAGGGAGGAGTTGCCGCCTCTGGTGGGACTCTGCGAGCGCTGTTCCCAGGGTATACCTCCAAGGGAAGCCGAATCTATTGGCATCCGGATACTCTGCCTAAGTTCAAGCAGTGTATCCGGGAACTGACCAACCGGAACCGGGGTGTGTCGATGCACTACCAGCTCTTGAAAACCAGCCAGTATATCTGTGACTGAGTCCACTCTTTCGACATTGCCACCGGTTAGCAATGCGTCTGCGACCAGGATCACTGGATACCCCGCCACGCGCTGATGGCCTATTGGCGGCAGTGGAGTAAGCCACGCACCAAAGACAAGAATCTGATGCGGCTGGGCGTGCACGTGCAGGGCGCAGTGGCCTCCCAGCAAAAGACCTTGGCGCAGCTCGAAGCCGCTGCATATTCCGGCCCAAAGTGAACACCGGTTCCGGAGTAACGTGAACACCTAATCCGATTGAATGTGAACACTGATTCCGGCCAGAAGGTGAACACGTTTGGCCATTTTCCGGAATCGGTGTTCACGTTCAGTCTGAATCCCCTCCAACGCATTGTTTCTTTAACCGTTCTGCTACGATCGCTTCCATTTTTGGGTGCGAGTTGTGCCAGCCAAGAGACTGACAATGCGAAAATCCGAGAAAGGCTGCGCCTGCGCCTGGAAGCGGGACTGTCATATCGTCAGATCAGCGCCAGCAACAAAACCAGCATCGGCGCGATCCAGACGCTGCTCAGCCGCGCCGAGGCGCTGGAGATCACCTGGCCACGCCCACCGGGGATGGACGACGGGGCGCTGGCCCGCCTGTTCTATTCCAGTCGTAGGTTTGCACTGTCAACTAGGAGTCTGGCTGAAACTGGAGATCAATCTCTCCTTGGGGAATAAACTGCAATAACCTCGCCGTATTACGGGCATCGCTGATGGCGCGGTGCTGGGTGCCTTCAAAGGTCAACCCGTGGAACGTCAGCGCATCGCTAAGCGCATTTTTGCGCCGCTTCTTGGTCGTTCGGCGCCAGGCTCTTTTCAGATTGATATGCGCCAGCTGGTAGAAATCTTGCTCCAGCCCGTATCGCTGCTGCTGGCTGAGGAGGAGTTTGCGGTCAAAGTTCCCCCAGCTGCCCCAGATCACGTCGCGGCCAGCCACCCACTGATCGAGTAGGTCCATGGCCTCGCCGATAGCCGGAGCGCCATCGACATCGCCTTGTGTGATGGTCGTGAGCTCGGTGCAGAAGTCACTCAATTCCGGGCTCTCAATAGGCCGGACAAATGTGGTGAACTCATCAAGAATATGGCCATCGAAATCGGCCAGAACGCAGCCGATTTCGATGGTTTCCATCTGCTCGATCGGGAAATCGCCTTCGCTCGGCCAGCATGTTGCCTCCAGGTCGCAAACGATGATTTGATTCACCATACTGAGTGTTTCTCCTGTTTATTCACTCGAAAAATAACTGAGTTCGTCCGTTAAGGTCTTGCCGGTTTTTCCTGATGCCGGCGGACGCCTGCGGGATCCGGGGTGCACAGTGACATTCTATGGTTGACTCCGATTCCTAAGGCTACCTAATTCCGAATTAGGAAAAATCCGGGCAAGTTTACAGCAGGTTTATGCCTGTAGGGGATAAGGGACCTAGTGTAGTGCCGCCGGCGCGCGGGGTCGACTCGCGGGTGGTGGCGACTATGATCGAGATCAACCGCCGGGTGTACCTGGAGGCGATGGACTATCCTTGTGATCCCCAGCTTCAGTACCTCGACGAGCCGCTCGGGTGCAGCGCGGCGTTTCCCTGACTGCGGTCGCAGCTCGGCAGCGTTTTGCGTCAGACTGTGCAGAAGGTGACTGAATTGACCGGCGCGCGGCCGGAGGTGCCGGAACCGGATGCCGGGAATACATGGATCCCGAAAGACCGCGACCGGCTGACCCGGTTCCTGCTGGAGCTGGACGCCGGAGAGCTATCGCCCGAGATGGCGAGGTGGTGGTGGGATCGTTATTGAGGCCGGGTGCGACACAGATCGTCGCATAGCCGCCTATGCTGAAATCCTGACACTGTGACCAGGAGTTCTCATGTCTCATCGACCCACATCCTGCCCGGAGCATGAACTGCACTCATTGCAACACCGGATCGGTGAAGGCGTAGCACATCGCGGTGACGATGTCGTGCTGAGTGTCATGGGCTATCGAAGACCCGATGACAGGAACCGCCGCCGTCTGCGGGCCGTGATCAGCGATCCTGATCTCGGTCTGGGCAGCAGTCATTTTGATTTTCGCTTCTCGGGCTTCGAATTTGCCACCCGGCTTTTCCGTGTGCTGGCACTGGACGATTTGCTGCCGCAGCTGCAGGCAATCCGCCAGCGAATCGACGAGGACAATGCTGCCTTCAAGCCCTACCTGTTCGTGGATACCGGATTCCGGCGCAAGAGCCAGCCGGTATTCGTGCTCGCCGCCATGGAGCACTATCGCTACCTGCACTTTGAAAAAGCCTTCTGGCGCTTGCCGACGAATCAACAGCTTCGGTGCGCTAGCGATCGGGTAAGGGATCATTTTGCTGAGAGCGGTGGCGAACTGAGCATCTGGGGTGTGGTCCAGCGGTACTGGTTCTTCTATCAGCCGGGCCGTGCGCTGCAGTTGTTGCCCAATGGGCAACTGGTGAGCGACGAGGCCTACCGTATTCCATCAAGAGCTACGTTTCCCGGGATGCCGCTGGTGGTGCGCGGCGCGTTACAGGAGGAGTCATGAACAAAAAACAGTCCAGGCGCACAACCGAACCTTTCCATCCTCCGCGGCGTCGGCCCTGGCAAACCAGCCCCGATCCACGCAAGCCACTGCTGTGGCTGGCGAAAGGCCGGGAAGATGACGGTGAAAGGTATCTGGTCAATGCCACCGGGGAGACGCTGGACCAGGTGATCGCCGACGTCGGTGGCTGCATCACGGTGGATGACGATGCGTTGCCCGTGACCAGCGAGTCACCGTATACCTACCGAAACGTGGCGAATGGCGAAGCGGTCAAGGTGGAGCATTTTGACGGGTACTATGATCTCGATTACCTGTTGCAGATTGTCCTCGAGATTCAATCCCCGACACTGGGTCGCGTGATTATTCTCACGCCTCCGGAAAAAGGCGGGGTCGGGGAGCTGGTGCTGCTTTGGGAGGACGGGGCAGCGGGGCGGCACGTCTCGATTAAGGAGATCGCCAGCGATTGACCGCATTACTGTACTGCGGGTCCAGTAGACAGGGCGGCCCGATGCTGGTGCAATCGGCTGCGATACAGAATGTCGTCCAGGCGGGCAGCCTGTCGGGAACCCCGGCCGCATCTGCCCTGGACCGGGATGCATGCAAGGAGCCACTATGCCCCGTCGACCCGATACGGTGGAGACCGTCCATCTGGCCATTGAGCTGCTGCGCCGGATACCCCGTCACCCTCGCAAGGTGACCGCTTCGGCGCTGCACCGCCAGTTGCAGGAAGCCGGGATTCAGCGGGATCTGCGATCCGTGCAGCGCCAGCTCAAGATGCTCACCGAACACTTCTCTATTCAGTGCGATGATCGTGACAAGCCCTACGGCTATTCCTGGATGGAACGTGCCCGGGGTCTTTCGTTACCCGGCCTCAATGAACAGGAGTCGCTGCTGCTGTCGCTGGCCGAGCAGCACCTGCGCAATCTGCTCCCGGTGCGCCTGCTGCATTCAATGGAGGGCTTCTTCGAGCAGGCGCGCAGCAACCTGCACTTGAGCGGCGACGATGCCGACCGCGCCGTCCGCGAGCGTGAGTGGCTGGACAAAGTCCGCGTGGTCAGCACCACCCAGCCGCTGCTCCCGCCCGCGATTGATGACGAAGTCTTCAATGCCATCAGCAATGCCCTGTACGCCAACCACTGGCTGGAGATCCGCTACCGCAACCGTGCGGGCCAGCTGCAGGAAAAGAAAGTGATGCCGCTGGGGCTGGCGCAGCAGGGCGAGGTGCTGTACCTGGTCTGTCGCTTCGAGGGCTATGACAACGAACGTAGTCTGGCCCTGCATCGCTTTGAGGCGGCCCGCGAGACCTCGCTGGGTTTCCGGCGCCCGTCCGAGTTCGATTTCAGTCAGTACGACCGTGATGGGCGGTTCGGCTACGGATACGGCAAGCAGATCCGGCTCAGATTCTGTATCAAGCGCGAGGCCGGGATGCATCTGCTTGAGGCGCGGCTGTCCGAAGACCAGCAGGTGGTCGAACATGAATCGTACTATGAGATCACGGCCACGGTGGTGGACAGTGAGCAGTTGACCTGGTGGCTGCAGGGGTTCGGGGAGAATGTGTGGGGGGTGGGCAAGCGGGCACTATCGTGAAGGGTGCATGGCTTGCTTGTGTGCTGGTCTATGCGGCACCCGCGAGGCAGGTATGTGTTCCAGTGGCTATCCCTCCAACACACGCCCCGGAGGCCACTACTACACCCCCACGTCCTCCTTCAGCGCCCACTCCGACCGCAAGGCCCTGATGAACGCCCCGGTCGACAGCAGCGGCTCGATTCGGTGCCGACGCGCGATGGCGTGGAAGTCACCCGGCGTCAGCGTATCCAGCCCCGCAAAGTCCATCCACTGCTCTTCCTCGGGAGGCTGCAGTGACAGCGCTTCACAATACCGGTGCAGTAGCTCCCATGCCTGGTCCGGGCGCAGGCAGTCGAAGCGGATCTTGCGATCGAAACGTCGCAGGGCGGCCCGGTCTAGTCCTTCTATGCGGTTGGTGCTGGCAATGACGATCCCGGAGTGTTGCTCCAGGCGCACCAACAGCTCATTGACCTGCGTGATCTCCCAGCTCTTGTCGGCCAGGCCGCGCTCTCGCAGAAAGCTGTCCACTTCATCGATCAACAATACTGCGTGGTCCTGTTCGGCCTCGCGGAACAGGGCAGCCAGCCTGTGTTCAGTTTCGCCCAGCCAGGGAGAGAGCAGGTCAGAGGCACTGCAGGCGAGCAGTGGCCGCTTCAGTTCTTCGGCCAGCCAACGGGCGAAGGCAGTCTTGCCGGTGCCGGGTGGACCGTACAGACACAGGCGTCCGCTGCCTGTCTCCCGCAGACCCTGCGTGAGGCGCTGCAGGTCGGCATCGGTGTTGAGATGCTGGAGGTCATACAGATCCGGGAGAGGGGTACTGTCGTTCCGACTGACAGGGTGGTGGCCCTGCGCCTGCAGGGTGTTATTGATCAGATGACGTACGCAGGCATCGCGATCCTGTGCCTCGGGGAGTGTAGAGGTAACCTCGCACGCGCGGGCTACCACGGCGGGGCTCAGCCGATCGTGTTCGGACAACTGCTGGACACACTGAGTAGACAGTTGCTGCCCACTGTGTCGGTGAATCATACGCTCACGCTGTGAACGCGGCGGAATCGGGACCTCGATCACCAGGCTGAAGCGGCGCAGGAAAGCGGCATCCATATCCTGCACGCAGTTGCTGATCCACAGGGTCGGTACAGGGTTCTCCTCCAGTGTCCGATTGACCCAGCCTTTGAGCTGCTGGCCAATGCTGAGCTGACCGAACAGCGGTGCGTTGCCGCCGAACACATCCTCGACTTCGTCGAACACCACCAGTGCCCGCTCCCGTGCCAGCACCTGCTGGGAAGCGCGCAGCGCCCGCAGGCGCCGGTCCCCCCGGACCGGGTCGCCATCCTCGTCCGCATTGGCGATGTCGAACAGTGTGCATGACAGGCTGGCGGCCAGTGCACGGGCCAGCTCCGTCTTTCCGGTGCCGGGTGCTCCATGGAGCAGGATGTTGGTGCCCGGTGTACGGTGATCCAGGGTGTGATGCAGGAACGGCATCAGCAGGTCAAGATCCGCTCGCAGGTGCGGGAAGTCGTCGAGCGCCAGGGTACCGGCCGGGCTCGGGCGCAGGATCTCGCGCAGCAGGGTGATCGGCTCGGCATCGGAAGAGCAGATGCTGTCCGCGAAGTTCGGGGAGAGCATGTCGAGTTTGTGGGACAGGTGTCCATCTCCATGGCGTTCCAGGCGCAGCAGGCCAGAGCGGGTCAAGGCCCCGCGTGGTCCCAGGGCGTATCGGATTTCCCGTGGTGGCAGATCGAGGATGACGGCGAGGGCACTGACCACGCCGTTTGATGACATCGAACCGAGCATGTCGCAGGCCTCCTCCAGCAGGCTTTCGTTGTGCAACAGCGCCGTGAACTCCATGAGCCGGCAATCTGTCCGGGTCAGCGAGAGCAGTCCGGTCAGCCGAGCCACATTGCCCCGCAATCGTTCCGGGGCACGGGCGTTGCCGGCTTCCCGTTCTGCGCGCTGGTGTTGCTGCACCAGCATCTGGCGCACTGTGCGCTGATCCGGCTCGAACGACCCGTCAGAGTCGAGCTGGCGGAGGTCAATCAGTTCCATCAGTGCGTCCCCAAACACCCCGCAGCGGGTGGCGAACTCCCGGTACCCGCCCAGCGGGACAAGGATGCGCAGGGTCCACAGTCGGAGCAGCTCGCGCAGTGTGCGGTCGATCATAGGGTTGGCTTGCGGAGAAGGGAGAGTGCGACGTCGTGGCATGGCCTGGCTCCTGAGCGGGGGATGTGGTGCCAGTATGCGGGGGTGTGCGACGGGTAGTGTCGTTGGGGGAGGTAATCATATTTCTGGACGGTAGCGAACCGAGGCACATTTACTCTGGTGTCAAAAAACCGGCCCTGTCAGGCCGAGTACAACCGGTTGCGAATACATACAGACCCGGCTACGGTGAAATGGAGAATAATTGGACACACGCCTTGAAGGAGAGTACGGCAATGACAACACTCAGTGGAAAACTCGACCCCCTTTTGGCAGACCCGCGCTTTGAGACACTGAAGCGCACTGCTATGAGTTTCAACACGCTGCATATACGCAGCTTCAATGAGAACCGACATAGCGAGATGCTGGCCTGGCTGCTGGATCCGAACGAAGCACACGGACTGGGCGACCGTTTTCTACGTAGGCTATTGCTGAAATGTCTGAATGCCAAGTCAGAGTCGGGGGAGATCCACAAGGGGCTTAAGGGGGTCTCGGCTTCTGACTTGCAGGCGTACTCGATGAGCCAGGCACTGGTGTTTAACGAAGTGGATATCAGCAGAAACGGTCGGATTGATATCCTCGTGGTGGAGCCATCACTGGGTATCGTAGTGGCGATAGAAAACAAATACGGTGCTGGCGAGACGGGCAATCAGCTTGAGCGCTACCAGACATGGATCGAGAAGACATTCCCCGATTACAGCCAGGTCTTTATAGTGTTGGATGCCTATGATCGGGTTTCCTGCCCAGCCCCGTGGGTCGGGCTGCCGTATGATTGGGTGGCCGATTTCCTGGATACTGTTGTCTCGTATCAGGAGCTACATCCACGTATTGCCTTTATGTTGAAAGACTATCTCTCCTATATAAAAGAGGAAGAATATGATGAATGGAATCAGTACCAGCACGATCTGCTTGTAGAGTTGTATGAGAAGCATCGCGACATTCTTACTAATGATGATGTACGTCCAGAACTGCTTCGTCATCTGTTTGAAGAATATGACTGGGAAACATTGGGTCAGTCCGAGTGGACGGCGACGGGGGGGCAGAGCGAAATCTGGATAGTACACCGGTACTGGAGTGTGTTCGCTGCATTGATGTGCATTCATAGACTTGAGCCGGTGAAGAGGGAACTGCTGAACCTAGATAAGGACGGTAAAGTGGAAGTCTATGGCCGGTATCTCAGTTACCTGCCTAGCAAGGTCTGTGGACAGGGATTTGAGAGTGATAAGGGGTGGGCATTGTATTTCAATATCGTTATTGAAAAGGATGAGGAAGATGAGGTGGAGAGGCTTGAACCGAAATTGTGCTTTCGGTTTCGTCGTGCAGACGAAAATCTGGAGCGACTGCGGCAAATCGCTAGATACTACGGCAAAGATAATTACAAATCGTCCGGTAATTTTAAATTTGAACCACTAAAGGAAGACGGTCTTCCTGCACTGTGCGAGAGGATCCAGACGCACGTGGACGAGCTGGCGAAAAGAATGACAGAAGCCCGAGCTAGCCAGCGGCATACTTGATACCGAGGAACAGATCCACCGCCAACGCTTCCCCGAATCCTTCATCCTGGAAGGGCAAGGTTAACAGACACACATCTGTCGGCTGTGGCTGCGTGGCCAGCCACAGCCGGTCCGCCAGAGCACAGAAGGCAAACGGGTCTGATTCGATAGTGTCTCCGCCGAGGCAAACCTTGAGCCCGGTGACTTGTCTCGGGTCGTGCGCGGTTATCCATTGTGTCAGTCTGGCTTCCACTTCCGGTAGTTGGTTACCCGTCACTCGATGGTACTCCAGAACGTCCGCCTGGTCGTAGAGCTCAACGAAATCCATCGGATCCAAGTGTTCGCGGCCCTGGCCGAACAGTGAGCGTGTCAGCGCTGCCATGGCCTTCCCCAGGTTCATGATCCGAGTACGGTTCCCGTTGCCGTCACCGCCTGATTGTAGAAGTCGGAACTCCTGGGGCATTGCAGGAGGAGTGTCCGGCTCTTCACTGCATGCGTCCGTCTGTACAACTAGCACACACGCGTAGCGCTCATGCAGGCGCTGTTGGTTGACGCGCCTCAGTAGGTTCTCTCCGGTAGTAAGCACTAATGAGAGAAAGGCGGGGTTGCATGGTAGGGGCTGGTGCGAGTGGCAGATACGCGTGCTGCGAGGTAGACCGTCTGATCTGTGTTGAATCGCGGGGACCAGGGGCTGCAGCCGTTGCAGCCAGTAATCTGATGCCCTGTCCAGAGAAATTACATCGATGAAATGGTTGAGTGGAGTATGAGGCATTGTGGGCTGATCCATGAAGTACCCTCCTATAGGGGCAATTGGTTCTCGACTGCGAGCGTCCAATCTGGAGGAGGCGATGGCCCAGCTGTTCGCCGGGTCAAATTTCGGCACTTGCAGGCTACAGGTACCAGGAGAACCCGGCCTCAAGACGCTGAGAGTGCGTATCAGAGCTGAACTGTATGCGCAGATCATGGTGTCGCCCCAGTTCCAGACGATACTCCACATCCAGCCTGCTGGTGCCGGAATCCTGGCTTGCGAATGAGTTTTGATGTCGGGTCGTGACCAACAGGGAATGACGCGCTCCGAACTGGCCCAGATAGCCGGCTTCCATTGCCGCGGCAGCGGCACCTTGGAAGTATTTCTCCGAACGCAACTGCGCGCCGGCCATGACATAGACCAGATGATTCCCTGTTTCCAGCGACTTTCCGGCCAGCACTGAAACGTGTCGATCCAGACAGCCGTGGCAGTCGAGCGCACTTTGTTTCCAGCCGGCGGACGCGTGCCAGGCAAGGTTGGTGGATTCCGGTCGGGGCAGGGGGTTGTTGTACAGGTTGGTGACATTGAACAGGTCAAGTTTCCGCACGGACAGGTCGTGGCCGGACCAATACAACTGCGCCGACAATATTTCCAGGCTGGCATTCGGCATTCGTGATGGACTGCTTTCCAGCAGGTCATACAACATCGGCCGGAAGGACAGAACACTACCGGCTTCGCCGTTGTCCGGAAAACTGCCTTTCATCTGCAGCCGGATCCCGGAAGGAATGTCGGTGACTGGCTTCGGGCTGTCGAACTCCGGAAGCGCTTCTCCCGGCGGTAGAGCGAGGCGGGCAGCGAGTAGCGCCTGATCGGCGTGTTTAAGGTTGTCTGCGGAGTCGAGGCTTCGTCGATAAGCTGTATAGCTTCCCAGCGCCTCCAATACAGGTTGTCGGGACTGTTCCTCCAGGCCCGTATATGCCTCGGAGGCCAGGTCCAGTGTGCTGATGCCCGACGCCAGTTGTGTCGCCGCGACTCTTTCGGGCGGGGTCAGTGCATTGAAATGATTCTCTGTGATCAATCGCCGCGAAGGAATATGTGTGACCTTCGAAACGGCGGGTTGTCCATTGATGCTTGCTTCGTTGATTGCCCGGACCACTGACTCCGGGTCCACCCAGAGAGCGAAGGAGTTGCTGACCGGCTCGTCCGTGACCAGGTCTAGTAACCGCGCAATTCGCGAGGCGCAATTGTCGGTCAGAAACAGGTAGCGGTAATTCCTGCCCATGATTTCATAGAGATGGGCCACCAAGATCTGTTGTTGATGGCTGCTCAGGTTCAACTCGTAGTGCCAGAGATCTCTCATTTCCCTTTCGTTGTACAACGTAGAGTTTCGGTAGAAGGGCGCCTGTGAGAACAGCGCGTGGTAGCCCCCGAATACGCCTTTGGCCATATACGTCAGAATGCCGTCTTCAGGTGGAACATCCGCGCCAAAGTTCAGACTGGTGTCCAGGAGCCGGTTGCCGCTCTCATGCGCGGAGACCGGACCCGAGTCCAAGTGCAGCAGCAAGTGGCCGAAGAATGAAGCCGGGTTGCCAAGATAGCCGGTCGCGAACACCAGGCCGGTGGAGGTGTCTTCGTTGCGTTCCTTCCAATCCTGCCAGCCGCTGCAGGTGTCGAGCGCCGTGGGGTCGGCGTCGGTGTGGCGCGCCAGCCAGAGTGCGCGGGCCGGAAACCGGCAATGGGCAGCGTCTTCGGCGGGGTCGTTGTAGTGCAGTGCGCGGTAGGTGGCGATCAACTCTGCACGAGGATCGGTGTGGCCAGCCTCGGAGAGAAAGAAGTCATCATCCAGCACGGCGCTATGGGGCGGTGTCAGCCAGTGATCTTTGTCATAGTGCAACAGGGTCCGCCATTGCGAATGCTGCGATAGTGTTGTCCAGTCAAAGTTGCCCTCACTATCGGACGCATTGGCTGCGGAAGCCCAGAGAATGACCAGGGAAGCCAGGAGGCGTAAGGAGAACATTTGATGGACCATAAAGGCCGGGCAATCAACGACCGCCCGGCTGATTCAAAGCGCAATCAACTTATCAGCTGTCGCTGCAGCTTGCGCCAATCTGTGTGAGGTGTTGGTAGTAGGCGTAGCCCTTGTCTGCATGGGTCATGCTCGTGTACCCGGATGAGCTTATGACGTCCGACAATCCACTGCGAAGTTCGGTTACGGCCTGATCGTTCTCGCTGATGGAACAACCAACCAGGTCCAGAGCGACAGACAGATGTTCTCCGTACCCGTTGGCCGTTTCCATGGCCAGCACATCGTAGGTCTGGTCAATGAACTCGGCCACCTGCACTTCTTCGCCCGCGCAGGTGCTCGGAGTCATTGTGGCCGAGGTAACGGCGGTGGTGCCCAGGTCCCAGATCACATTGGACAGCGCGGCAGCTGTCTCGTTGTCGTCGAAGATGGCGGCGCCGATTCCGCAGTGTTGCCACGGGTTGATGTTCTGGCTCTGGGCCTGAACGGACGTGGTGGTGGCCAGTCCGGCAGCCAGTGTCATGGCGGTCAGCAGTGAGGTCGTTCTATTCATCATCATATCCCTTTTGTTGTTGAGCCTCTGTTATTCGTATCCGTCAGAAGCGCCAAAAAAATTGTCGGTTTTTGCGCAAATCCGCGAGTTCTGATGAGCGCGGGCGCATGGTAGCATGCTCTGTGCGACAAGTAGTGACGTTGCAAATAATCCTCCAAACGTTGAGAAGCACTTCTCGAAAAATTGATATCCGACGTATTGTGTCGTAGCCCCTCGAACGAGTGAAACAGTATTCAAAGGCGACAAGTGCGACACCTTTTGTCGCATGTCCTGGTTAACCTGATGCTATACGGCCACTCAGAGCACTGCGATGGCGGCGCACCACACGAATCATCACTTCACCCCGCTCGTGGTCAAGTTACCATTCTCGGAGGCAATCACTGCAACAAACCCGAGGAGGGCGAATGAAACCACAGGATCTACTGGTGCCGCGACTGTCGCGGCTGCTGTTCGAGCATGACCCGCTTCGTACCTGTTGTGTGCAAAATGACGCCTTCGATGAGTACGACAGGGTGGCCCTCAGCCTGGCCGAACGGATGTTGGCGGGCGAAGCCCCCGAGCCGGCAATGCGGGCGGCCCTGGTTGAATGGTTTGGTGAGGAGCTGGTGGCCAATGCCTCTATGGCGGCCTTGAACCGGGCGCTGTGTGACCTGCTCGCATCACGCCCGCTGGGTTCAAGAAAGGAGCCATCCAATGAGTGATCTGCAGCGAGAGCTCCAGAGTGTGTGAAGGTTTTCATGTTGACAAATAACGGTGATCGGGCACCATGCCAGAGCGTCATCATGAACGGATTCATAAAGAGAGGTCTCTTGTACGACATCATCGGTGATATTCATGGCCATGCGAAGGCGCTGGAAGCGCTGCTGCAGAAACTCGGTTACCGCGAGCTGGGAGGGGTGTGGTCCCATCCGGAGCGTCAAGTGATCTTCCTTGGCGATTTCATTGATCGCGGCCCAGAGCAGCTCAGGGCAGTGGAAATTCCACGCCGGATGGTGGAGGCCGGACATGCGCTGGCGGTGATGGGTAACCACGAGTTCAATGCAGTATTGTACGCGACGCCGGACCCGAAAGACGGTGGTTACCTGCGTGAGCATTCGGAGAAGAATCGCGAGCAGCACCAGGAGTTTTTGCAAGCGGTAGGCGAGGGCAGCGCCCTGCACCGGGAACTGATCGACTGGTTCGGCTCGCTGCCGGTATATCTGGATCTTCCCGCGCTGCGTGTGGTGCATGCCTGTTGGCATGAGCCATCAATGAAGGCACTGGCGCCGTGGCTGGATAACCGGCAGCGGCTGCTGCCAGACACCTGGCTACCGGCTGCCCGCAAGGGGCACGAGGTATTTTCAGCCATTGAAGCGCTGCTGAAGGGGCTGGAGATTGCGCTGCCGGCTGGTGTGACGTTCCGCGACAAGGGAGGGCATCACCGCGAGCACGCCCGTACGCGTTGGTGGCAGGACGGGCAACCGACGTGGCAGGAGACAGCGATGGTGCCGCCGGAAGCGGTGGAGGGGCTACCGAAAGAACAGATTCCCCCCGATCAGCTGCCCGGCTACGATGGCAGTAAGCCTCTGTTTCTGGGGCATTACTGGCTGACCGATGCGGTGCCGGAGCCTTTGACCAAGCATATTGCCTGTCTGGATTACAGTGTGGCCGCGAAGAAAGGCAATGGAAAGCTGGTGGCGTACCGGTGGGAGGGGGAGTCCGTTTTGCGGGCGGAGGGATTCGTGTGGGTGTAGTGCGTCATGCGCAACTGAAGGCGCGGTGCCCGCCCAACCGGATGAGAATGCGCAGGGACCACAGTTTCAGCAGCTGGCGCAACGCGGGCTGATCGAGTGCGGTTTCGTGTGGCGGCGGGGAGGGTGCGACGTCGTGGCGTGGGCGGCTCCTCTTGCGTGGATGAGGAGACCCCAGATTGTGATACTCCGGCGCAAGATGGTGACGGATGTAGATCAGCAAGGAGGTGATCAGGGTTCGGGCCTCTCTTTCCTAGTGATTGGCCTGGGCGAGCTCGGGAACCAGAAGCATTTCCGCTCCCAGCCGGGCATCATCCACCTCGAAGACGGTGCCTACCCGGCTGAAGTCCAGCGGATGGAAGCCCGCTGGCTCACCCGTGGCGACTCCCAAGGGAGCGAGTTAGTACACCGGGGCGATCCTGCGCCTGCAGGCCCCAGCTATTGCGCTGTTCTCCCCCTTGATGTCAGTGACCACCACTAAACCTTGGTGGCTCAGCAGGTTCGGAATCACACACCCAGCGCCTTTACCGCTTCGGGTTGGAGCAATGGTAAGCAGGTGGCCGTCACCACTGTAGCGGAGTATTCGGCCAGCCTTGCGGCCCAGAATCTGCCCCTTTTGGCGGAGGAGGCGGCCTCGTTGCACATCATCCAGGTCCGCGAACCTTGCCGAGCCGTGGCTGTCAGGGCGCCGCAATATGAACCCGGTAACCCGTTTGGTAAGATGACCGGCGAAGGCTAGGAGTGCGCCCATGACAATCCCTAGCCACACAGGCGGGGCGAACAGCAGGTAGCCGATCAGTCCCCAGACGGCTGGTAGGAATTTCCAAGTAAAGGCACTTGTCCAGTAAAGGGTCAGGATAATGAGGCGTAATTTGCGCATGGCTAGAGTCTCCAGTTTGTTTCATCTGAAGACTTCTGGAACTGCGGAATAGCGGGAAAACTGTACGGAAACAGGCCGAAATGGCGGGTGTTGGCAGGTATGGCCATAATGGCCGTCATCACTTGATTAATGACGACAAAATCTTGAATTTTCTTGGAAATATTGGAGTTTTCCCGTAGTTTTGTCGAGCAGGAAGCAGGAGCCTATCCGTGACCGACACATTAGGGCAATCACGCCGATAAGCCGCGTACCTAAATCTGAGGAAAAACCGACTATGCACTCGTTCGAAAATAAGAATAAGAAGATCTCGGCTTCAAAAGGGAAGAGGTTCTAGAGAATGAACGCCATCGAGATTGAGGAAGCAATATCAGAATTAGCTGAGCAGCCGTTTGATGCGGCCGAGTTCCCTTATGCATTCCTAGAGGCTTTCGGTAATAAGGCAACCACAATAAAACGTCTTAGAAGCGGCAGCACCAACGCTTCTGACATTGATGGTGCTGTCTTGCAGCGTAACCACATCCATATCGGTGTGAGTGAAGAGGACAATGTTTCTGACATGCTGCGGGCTCTTAAGGAAAGCCCGGCAACCAGTAAAGCCAAAGCCAAGTTTATTCTGGCTACTGACGGGAAAATGCTTGAGGCCGAAGACCTAACCACCGGCGACACCATCGCATGCAAGTATCCTGATTTTCCCGACCATTTTGGCACATTTCTACCCCTTGCTGGCATTTCCACTGTTAAGCAGATTCGGGATAACGCTTTTGACATTAAGGCGACTGCTCGCTTAAACCGCCTTTATGTACAGTTGCTGCGAGACAATCCGAAATGGGGTACAGCTGATCGCCGGCATGACATGAACCACTTCATGGCGCGGCTTATCTTCTGCTTTTTTGCAGAAGACACAGACATTTTTAACGGTGATGGTCTTTTCACAGCGACCATCGAGAAAATGAGCGCGCGGGACTCCTCAAACACCGACGAGGTCATTAGCGAACTGTTCCGCGCTATGAATACAAACATTAAAGACCGTGGCAGTGCAAAGCTGCCCCGCTGGGCAGATGCCTTCCCTTATGTGAACGGTGGATTATTCTCCGACGACACCGCTGTACCCAAATTTACCAGAATTGCCCGTTCATACCTTTTCCACATAGGCCGTCTGGATTGGCAAAAAATTAATCCTGATATTTTCGGCTCTATGATTCAAGCCGTTGCGGATGATGAAGAGCGCGGCTCTTTGGGTATGCACTACACTAGTGTGCCAAACATCCTAAAGGTGCTGAATCCTCTGTTCTTGGATGATTTGCGTGAGCAACTTGATGCTGCCGGAAAAAGCCCCCAGAAACTACTAAACCTGCGCAAGCGGATGTCTAAAATCCGAGTGTTTGATCCAGCCTGTGGCTCCGGAAACTTTTTGGTGATTGCCTATAAAGAAATGCGAAAGATCGAAGCTGAGGTGAATGCACGTCGTGGCGAGTCAGACCGCAAGACCGATATCCCCCTGACCAACTTTCGAGGCATTGAGCTGCGGGACTTCTCAGCTGAAATTGCTCGGCTGGCGTTGATTATAGCTGAGTACCAGTGTGATGTTCTTTATCGCGGCCAGAAGGAGGCCTTAAAAGAGTTTCTCCCCCTAAATGCCATGAACTGGATCACTTGCGGAAACGCCCTACGGCTTGATTGGCTGAGCATCTGCCCACCCACCGGCACTGGCGTTAAACATCATGCTGATGACCTGTTTCATTCGCCTCTAAATCAGGCGCAAATTGATTTCGATAACGAGGGAGGCGAGACCTATATTTGCGGCAATCCGCCATATATTGGTGATAAAAAGCAGACGCCCGAGCAGAAATCCGACATTAAAGATTTGCTTGCAGATAGAACTAAAAAGTGGAAATCACTCGACTACGTATGCGGTTGGTTTGTTAAAGCCGCTGATTACGGGATCAATACGGAGGCTTCGTCCGCTTTTGTGTCGACGAACTCGATTTCGCAAGGTCAGCAGGTGTCTGTGCTGTGGCCACTTATTTTTGGCACGGGGCATCAGATTTCCTTCGCACACACATCATTCAAATGGAGAAATCTGGCTAGTCATAATGCTGGAGTTACAGTCGTTATTATTGGAATATCTAAGTCTGTATCAGGAGAGAGGAAACTTTTTACTTCGGAAGGGGGTTCGGAGACCATGGCTATTTCTACTCCGAACATCAGCCCATATCTAGCACCGGGTAAAACAGTATTTGTAGAATCAAGAAGGGCACCCATCTCAAATGTTTCAGAGATGGTGCTTGGAAATTTCGCAAAAGATGGTGGTAATTTATTGCTGGATCACTCCGATCTTAAAGAGCTAGATTCGAGCGCTCTGAAGTTTGTTCGTCCTATGTTCGGTGGGCAGGAATTTATTAAGAGCAATCCTCGTTTCTGCTTTTGGGTTGATGAGGCCTCATACGATGAAGCCAGGAACAATCCAATACTAGCTTCGCGTTTTGAAAAAGTGCGCGATAGTAGACTAAGTAGCCCTAAAAAGGCGACTAGGGAATGGGCGGATAGGCCTTACAGGTTTGTGGAGGTTCGGTCACCAAACTATACTGAAGCTATGGTTCTTCCCATCGTAAGTTCTGAAAACAGGGAATATTTTCCTGTTGGTTTCCTTCCGAGAAACGCAATCGTGAATTACGCTTTTGGTTTGTACGACGCTCCCCTTTGGAATATGGCGCTAATTGCCTCGCGTCTTCATCTATCTTGGATAGCAACAGTCTGCGGAAAGATGAAAACGGACTATCGCTACTCAAATACCCTCGGTTGGAACACCTTCCCAGTACCTAAGCTAACAGAGAAGAACAAGGAAGACCTGACTCGCTGTGCAGAGGATATTCTGCTGGCGCGGGAAAAGCACTTCCCAGCTACCATCGCCGACCTGTACGACCCAGAAAAGATGCCTGAAGACCTCCGTCACGCCCATGAGCGCAACGATGAGGTGTTGGAGCGAATCTACATTGGTCGCCGATTTAGAAACGATACCGAGCGTCTTGAGAAGCTTTTTGATCTCTATACGAAAATGACAACTAAGGCGGAGAAGGCATCATGAAGTTCGCTTTAGTAGACGGACAGAAGTCTCAGCCGGTTCCGAAAACTCATGGCCTTTGTCCCCATTGCAATGCTGAAGTGGTGTCAAAATGTGGAAGAGTCAAAGTTTGGCATTGGGCTCATAAGTCTCGTGATGTCTGTGATCCGTGGTGGGAGAATGAAACTGAATGGCACCGTTCATGGAAGGATCAATTTCCAGATGAGTGGCAGGAAATATCTCACACAGACCCAGCCACTGGTGAAAGACACGTAGCTGACGTTAAAACCCCTCATGGATTGGTTGTAGAGTTTCAACACTCTCCTATGGCTATGGAAGAGCTGGAAGCAAGAGAAGCATTCTATGGCGATATGATCTGGATTGTTGATGGGCTTAGAAATGATTTAGACCTAAGTCATTTCAAAATGGGTTTGGGCCGTAACCCAATACAGACTGACCCGCTTGCTTATAAGTTTGAGTTTTGGGGCCGAGGTCGTATCATGCATAATTGGTCTCAAGCAAGAAGTCGTGTTTTCCTTGATTTTGGTGACAGCTCTACTAATGCGCGGCCGGTAGTTTGGCAATTAGTTTTATTTGACGCCGAGAAAAACCATGGCGCAGTAGGGCCATACCCGAAACATTCGTTGGTAAAAGCTATAACAAATGGCGAGGAAATAGGGGTCACCTTCCTTCCAGAAGAAAAAGAACAAGAAAAAGATATAAGTAGTGGGAAAATATCATGACACATAAACCCGTACCGTCCGTCCGCGTCACTTATGCACAGAACGGCACTTCGACTAAATCAAATGAGCTTGGTATGCGGGCGATGCAGGAACGCGCCTATGAAAAGCGAGGTGAGCAGTACCTTTTGATTAAGTCTCCGCCAGCATCCGGTAAAAGCCGAGCGTTGATGTTTGTGGCGCTGGATAAACTCAATAATCAAGAGGTGAAAAAAGCCATAATCGTGGTGCCCGAAAAGTCAATCGGGGCCAGCTTTGGTGATGAGCCCCTCACAAAGTATGGCTTTTACTGGGACTGGGAAGTTAAGGAAAAATGGAACCTTTGCAACACGCCTGGCGAGGACGGAAGCAAAGTTAATTCTGTAAAGTCCTTCCTGGAAAGTGATGACAGGGTGATGGTATGTACCCATTCAACGTTCCGATTTTCCGTGGATAGGTTCGGTATTGAAGCTTTTGATGGGTGCCTGATTGCAGTCGATGAATTTCATCATGCAAGCTCTAGCGATGCGAACATACTTGGCTCGCAGTTACGAGAATTCATATCGCGGGATAAGGTGCATATTGTCGCCATGACAGGCTCATACTTTCGGGGAGACGCAGAGGCCGTCATGACGCCGGAGGACGAGTCAAGGTTTGAAACCGTCACCTATACATATTACGAGCAGTTAAACGGATATGAACATTTAAAACAGCTGGATATTGGCTACTACTTCTATTCAGATTCATATGCGGAAAGCATACTGAAGGTGCTTGATCCGAATGAGAAGACAATCATCCACATCCCGAACGTAAACTCTCGCGAAAGCACCAAAGACAAGTATAAAGAAGTCGAACACATCATCGAAGAGCTAGGTGAAGATTGCGGTATTGATCCAGAGACAGGCTTCTATTTGGTAAAAACCCCTGAAGGGCGAATGATCAAAATTGCTGATCTTGTGGATGACTTTTACGCCAAAAGGCGTGAAAAAGTGCAAGCCGCACTTAGAAGTCCGGCAACGAAAGAAGATAAAGGCTTTGTCGATATCATCATTGCGCTGGGGATGGCCAAAGAAGGCTTTGACTGGGTCTGGTGCGAACATGCTCTTACCATTGGATATAGAGCAAGCCTGACAGAGATCGTGCAAATTATTGGCCGGGCTACTCGGGATGCTGAAGGGAAAACCCGCGCCCGCTTTACAAATCTTATTGCAGAGCCCGATGCCTCAGCGGACGATGTAACCGATGCGGTTAATGATACGCTTAAAGCCATTGCCGCAAGTCTCCTGATGGAGCAGGTTCTGGCACCTAAGTTTAACTTCACCCCTAAGAATAAAGAAAGTGGGCCTGTTGAAGGCTTCGATTATGGTGAACAAGGGTATGACCCGAATAAAGAGAATATAGGCTTCAATGAGGAGTCGGGCCAGTTCCAAATTGAAATTCGGGGCCTGACTGAACCCAAGAGCCGGAACGCGCAAAGAATTGTGAAAGAAGACTTGAACGAAGTGATTACGTCGTTCGTGCAAGACAGGACTACCATTGAGCGGGGTATATTTGACGAAGAAATGGTACCTGAAGAACTGACCCGGGTTCGTATGGGTAAAATTGTGAAGGACAAATACCCTGAGCTTGATGAAGAGGACCAGGAAGCCGTCAGGCAGCATGCAATCGCAGCGCTCACCTTGACTCAGAAAGCAAAAGAAGCCACCACCACAGAGGGTGATTCTGAATCAACCGGAAACACCGCACTTATTGATGGCGTGCGCAAATTTGCTATGGACGTGAAAGAACTCGATATTGATTTGATCGACCAGATAAATCCGTTTGGTGAAGCATACGCAATTCTCTCAAAAGCAATGAGTGAGGAAAGCTTGAAACAAATAGCAGCCGTTATTGCTGCTAAACGTATAAACCTGACAGAAGAAGAAGCAAGAGAGCTGGCCATACGCGCTATTAAGTTTAAACAAGAGCGTGGACGCCTTCCGTCCTTGACGGCCGCAGACCCCTGGGAAAAGCGAATGGCTGAGGGCATCGCCCATCTACAAAAGAAAGCCGCAGAGGTAGCAAATGGGTGAACTTTCGAATAAGGAAATCTTGGATACCCTGGGTGTAGAGACACAAACAAAAAAGAAGGCCGCGCATACGGCCCGTGAAGAGCGAATTATTGCAGGGTTTGAAGAAATACAAAGATTCGTTGAAGAAAATGGACATCTGCCACAGCATGGGGAAGACAAAGATATCTTTGAGCGCATTTATGCCACTCGCCTTGAGCAAATCCGTCGGCTGAAAGAATGCAGAGAGCTTCTCATAGGTCTTGATCACCAAGAACTCTTAGATGAGCAAACGCCTGAATTGGAAAGTCAGGCTAAAGAGATGACCGATGAAGAGCTTTTGGCTGAACTTGGTGCAGACCCCGTCAGAGATGGAGATGTAAGGACGCTCAGGCATGTTAAACCCCGGGCAGAAATTAATGCGGCCGAGGAAATTGCAAATCGCACGCTTTGTAAAGAATTTGAGAAGTTCAAACCCGTATTTGAGGCTGTGCAGAATGAGCTTGATTCCGGCATAAGGCACACCGTTTCTTTCAAAGATGATGCGACGGTTGAACAAGGTAATTTATTTATACTTTCGGGACAGAAAGTATATGTGGCATCCAAGGGAGAGGAATTCCGGAATAGAAATGACAAGATAGATAGTCGCCTAAGAGTGATTTATGACAATGGCACGGAAAGTGACATCCTTATGCGGTCTCTACAAAGAGCGCTGAATAAAGATGAGAAGGGTCGTCGAATAACGAACCCAAACGCAGGGCCGCTTTTTGAAGGAACCCAGGAGCAGGACGACCAGGCAAGCGGAACAATATACGTACTTAGAAGCAAGTCTAGCCACCCACTGGTGAAAGAGCATGGAAAGGTGCTCCATAAAATTGGTGTGACAGGTGGTGATATTAGAAAGCGCATTGCGAATGCCGCACATGATCCAACTTTCCTGATGGCGGATGTGGAAATTGTTGCCACCTATGATCTTTATAATATAAACCGCGCTAAACTCGAAAATATTATTCACAGGTTCTTTGAGCCCGCCCGCCTTGAAATTGAAATAACTGATAGATTCGGTAAGCCCGTCGTTCCCAGAGAATGGTTCATTGCTCCCCTATTTATAATCGATGAAACCGTAGAGAAGATACGAGAGGGGACAATTGGAGACTTCAGGTATGATGTAGAAAATGTGCAACTGGTGGAAAGGTAGGTAATGTATCTAGAACGAGTCACGATCCAGAATTTCAGCAATTTGGCGATGGTGAAGCAGAAATGTCAATCGACTTTCAACCTAGCGTGACAGCATTGGTTGGCCGGGACGGCAAGCTCCCCGATGACGTTGACTTTGATGAGGCATACGATTCAGAACATTAGATAACTTATGTTGCGATCGCTCGGGATAAAATAGTAAATTGAACGATGGAGTTTATCTCGCTGAAACTAGTTATGATGGAAAGGTGATAGAAAATGGGCGATATGTTTGATCAGCGGGGTTCAATTTGGCGTCGATGGGATCTACATCTACACGCACCAGGGACAAAGTTGAGTAATGTGTATGGTGTCGAAAGTGATGATATATGGAACCAATTTATAGATGAACTTGAGGCTTCTCAGGTACAAGTTTTCGGTATAACTGATTACTTTTGCTGCGACAGCTACTACGAGCTTAAAAGACGGTACGCCGAAAGGTATCCCGATACAGGAAAGATATTCTTCTTGAATATCGAATTTCGGCTATCTGAGTCGATCAGTCGAGATGGTTCTCATCCTGATATTCATGTTATTTTCGACAATGACGAAACTAACAT
The DNA here is from genome assembly GCA_040882255.1 of Pseudohongiellaceae bacterium. Classification (GTDB taxonomy): domain Bacteria; phylum Pseudomonadota; class Gammaproteobacteria; order Pseudomonadales; family Pseudohongiellaceae; genus PWQG01. The sequence goes on from JBBEBP010000003.1 coordinate 129,001, forward strand.
TACCAAAGAGAAGGTAGTCCGATTTCTCACAAACCTAAATACACAGAATCTCGACAATGCGAGCGCAAAAAAGCGGTGTATTGATTTAACGACTACCGCAGATTTTGAGGCTGCAACTGTTAGTCTTGATTCTTTAAAAAGTGCTCTTGGGGAAACGTTTGGCGAGGAGAAACCGTATTTATTGGCCTTCCCCGCTAACAATAATGGGTTGCGTTCAACCGACAATGATTCTCCCAGAAAGATATCCCTAGCGGACAGAATCGACGGTTCTTGCGATCTTTTTTTTGGAAATGCGAACAACCGCGAGTTCTTGTTGAGAACGGATCGTTATCACGAAGGACAGTCTGAACCTAAGCCAGTCGTCTCAGGAAGTGATGCTCATAGCTTCGATGATCTCGAACGACTTGGTGGCGACGTTGCAGGGTTTCCACCAACTTGGATTAAATCGGATACAACGTTTGTTGGTTTGAAGCAAATTTGTTACGAACCGGCGACCCGCATTTATATAGGATCAGCGCCCGACGTTTTGGTTCGGCAGGAACAAGATGGCACCAAATTTCTATGTAGTCTGCAAGTCAACCAGATCGAGGGGTATGATGAAAGCAATGGTCGTTGGTTTAAAGATGTTGACTTGCCTTTGAACCCTGAATTGACAGCAATTATTGGCAATAAGGGAAGTGGAAAAAGTGCCGTTGTTGATATCATCGGATTGCTGGGAGACAGCCGCCAAGAGGACTACTTCTCGTTTCTTACAGATGACTCTAAGAGTAAGAAGTTCCGTCAACGTGGGTTCGCTGAGAATTTCAGTGCAGCTATTACATGGCATACTGGTAGAGAGGTGCAAAAGCTGCTTAGTGAGAAGTGCAATCGGGATAATCCTGAATCGGTCGAATACTTGCCGCAGAATTACTTCGAGAAGCTTACTAACGAAATTGAAATCGAGCAATTTAGGACCGAAATAGAGGATGTAGTATTCTCCCACGTCGAGGAGACAGAGCGACTTGGGAAGTCATCATTTTCAGAGTTAGAAGAAGCAAAAACGCAACAAAGCAAAGAGGAAATTAGTTCCTTAAAACAGCATTTGCGCGAGCTGAATTCTAAAATTGTAGAGCTCGAAAATCAAAGCTCTCCGAGTTATCGTAATAAGATATTGGCTAAGATCGAAGAAAAGGAAGAAGAGCTTAGGGCTTTAGATGAAGCAAAGCCGAAAGAGGTTTCGAAGCCTGACACTGAAACCGAGGAACAGCGTACATTATCTGTGAAATTAAACGAATTCTGCGATCTATTATCAAGTCTTTCGACAGCAGAAAAGAAATCTGTGGCGGAAACGACATCGTTGAAGTCAGCTTTGCAATCTGCGGTCTCTTTGAAGGAGCGGTTGACTAACCTTGACTCCCGTACGAGAAAGGGCGTCGATGAAGTTACTCCGGTTATAATCGAATTAGGTTTGAACATAGAAGAGATCGTAAAATTTAACTTCGACTGCTCTCCTGTTGAAAACAAAATCAGACAGCTTCGCGATAAGATAACTGTCCTAGAGACAGATAGCGGACTAACGTTCTCTGTTGAAACCGCATTTGACGAATTGGGCACAATTCCTGACCTTCGTGGGGCCTGCGAGTTTATAAGTAGTGAGATGGAGCGCTTGAAGGAGAAACTCAGTACGCCCCAGCGCCGCTACCAAGCGTATGTGGAAAAGCTTTCTTCATGGACTGCGAAGCGTGCTGATGTGGTAGGCAGTGAAGACGATCCAAAGGCAGAAACGCTTAACTGGTTTATAAATCAACGTACATATATTGATGAAACTCTGAGTGCGGCACTTTCTGATTATCGAGCGCAAAGAAAGGAGGCAGTTGGTAAAATATACGAGAGTAAAAGCGAGTTTCTTCAGTTCTATAGGGACATCAAAAAAAGCGTCGAAGCGCAGCTTGAAATTGTACGTACTGAAGGATTTGATATAGAAATTGAAGCATCTTTTTTGGTCCAAAGAGATTTCAGGCGCGAGTTTTTAAATCATATAAATCAGCGCAAGCGCGGTCCCTATAAAAATACACAAGAAGCCGAGCAGGAACTAGGGGCGATTATCCGAGAGACGGATTGGGATAACTTTGATTCTGTTTACGAATTTTGTGAAGGAATCTTAGAGCGCATGAATGAAAATGACTATTTTCTGGCTGATCAAGCACATGATGTAAAGGAGTTTTATGACTTTCTTTTTTCTCTAGACTACCTGTCTTCGCGGTACGAGCTGCGCTTAGGTGGGAAGAATTTGAATGAACTTTCGCCCGGTGAAAAAGGACTCCTTTTGCTTATATTCTATCTTCAACTGGATCAGAAAAGCACGCCGCTGATTATCGATCAACCCGAGGATAACTTGGATAACGAAAGTATTTTCAGCGTTCTAGCTAACTGTATTCGGGAGGCAAAGAAGCGTCGGCAGGTTGTTTTGGTAACGCACAACCCTAATTTGGCAGTGGGCGCGGATGCGGAACAGATACTATATGTAAAACTGGATAAGTTCGATAACTACAAGTTTTCTTATGAAACCGGTTCTATAGAAAATCCTGGCATCAATCGGCGCATCGTTGATGTTTTAGAAGGGTCGCAGCCAGCATTTGTGAAAAGAAGGCTTAAATACGGCATCAAGTAGAGCAGTTGGTATAGAGCACGAGTCGTTCTCATATAACAGATTGATTTTCCTTAATCAAAAAAGCCCCGCCAGAAATGGCGGGGCTTTTGTCCGAAGGACTTTCAGGTATTGACAGCGTTGCTGTCAGTTCCAGTTACACGGTGAGACTCAAGCCATTTGTTAAAGGCGGCCTTGTCAATGTAGACGCGGCCTCCGATTTTGATGATGGTGGCGTCAAACCCATTGCTTTCGGAATGGAAGATCCACCATCTGAGTTTACTCTCTGTAACAAATGAAGCCTCTTGTGATAGCTGTTTTGCCGTCCGCAGGTCATTGTAGTTAACCAGCCTTAACACACCTCTGTTTTCAGTTAAAAAAGAAAAAAGAGAAAAGTTCGGATTGCTTTAGTTTATTCTACCGATTGTTTAGACGCAAATATCCGTAAAAACAAAGTAACCGTCCGGCCAACCCATCTTGTGACCGCAGCCTGAACTGCTGATAGTACCCACTTGTTTTTAAGTGGGTACTTATTATGAATGAATTAAGCACATCGAATACACCTGCCAAGCGGCGAAGGTACTCGACGGAATTCAAACGCAAGATGGTCGCTGCATGCAGTGAACCTCATGCCTCCGTACCTAAAGTTGCAATGGCCCATGGCCTGAATGCGAACATGGTCCATCGCTGGATTCGCCAGCTCGGCTCGAAGAACCTGCCGTCAATGTCTCCAGGGTTTGTAGCATTACCGATGTCCGATTCGCAAGCACTTCGGTCATCGTCACCGGCCAAGATAATTGGCGCTGAGACGATTCGTGTTGAAATCCCCTATCGGCAGCAGTCGGTCAGTGTAAGCTGGCCAGTCTCGCAAACAGACCGCTGCCTGGCGTTTTTGCGCGAGTTGCTGCAATGATCCGGGTCGATCAGATCTGGCTGGCTACCGAACCGCTGGATATGCGGGCCGGACCGGATACAGCACTTGCGCGAGTGGTTCAGGTTTTTGGCAGTGCCAGACCGCATTGTGCGTATTTGTTCGCGAACAAGCGCGCCAATCGGGTGAAGATCCTGATCCACGATGGTCTGGGTATCTGGCTTTGCGCCCGACGCCTGAACCAGGGCAAATTCCACTGGGGTGAACCCTGGCGCGGCAAGCAACTTGCGCTGAGCGATGATCAGCTCCAGGCGTTGGTGCAAGGCTTGCCCTGGCAACGCATAGGCGTGAACGGAATCATCAGTATTTTATAAGTGAGGTCGCGCCTTTCCGGCATCAGTGGCATAATCAGCCACATGTCACAGCCCGACCTAAACAAGCTTGATCCGGAACAATTGCGATCCTTTGCAGCCTCGCTGCTTGAGCGTCTCAACGAACAGGGCGAGACACTGCTTCAGCGCGATGAGCATGTTCAGCGTATGGAGAAGCGCTGTCATTATCTGGAAACTCTGAACAGCAAGCTCACTGCCGAGATGAGTGTGCTCAAGCGTCACCGCTTCGGCAAGCACAGTGAGCAGCTCAACGTACTGCAGCGCTCCCTGCTTGATGACGTCGTCGACGCCGACATAGCGGCCATTGAACTGGAGCTGGAAGCTGCTACCGAACCAGCGTCACCCGCTAGACAAAAACAGCAACCCAAGCGCACTGCGCTGCCACCCGAACTGCCTCGCACATTGATCGTACACGAACCTGACAGCACCGAATGCCAATGTGGCTGCCAGCTCAGGCGTATCGGCGAGGATATCAGCGAGAAGCTCGACTATACACCTGGCGAGTTCACCGTTGAGCGACACATCCGTGGCAAGTGGGCTTGTGAGCAGTGCGAAACGCTGACTCAGGCACCGGTACCGCCACACGTGATCGATAAAGGCATCCCGACCACTGGCTTGCTGGCTCAGGTACTGGTGGCCAAGTACGCCGACCATCTGCCGCTGTATCGCCAGTAACAGGTCTTTGGTCGCGCCGGGCTATCTATTGCCCGCTCAACCCTGGCTGAATGGGTTGGCCGCTGCGGCGTTGAACTGCAGCCGCTGGTTGATGCACTGCGCGAGAGTATCCTGGAGCATCCGGTTGTACATGCCGACGAGACGCCAGTGCCCATGTTGTCACCGGGCAAAAAGAAAACGCACCGTGCATACATCTGGGCGTACTGCACAACACCTTTTGCTGATACCAGGGCGGTGGTGTACGACTTCACTCCCAGGCGCGCCGGCGAACATGCCCGCAACTTCCTCAGCGGCTGGCACGGAAAGCTGATCTGCGACGACTACAGCGGCTACAAAGCCGGCTTTGACCAGGGCGTCACCGAGATCGGTTGCATGGCTCATGCCCGGCGCAAGTTCTTTGATCTGCACACAGCCGACAAGAGCACACTGGCAGCCAGCGCTCTGGAGTACATTGGTCAGCTTTACGAGATTGAACGCCAGGCCAAAGAACTGGATGAGATCCAGCGTCACCAGCTCAGGCAACGCAAAGCGCGACCATTGCTGGATGCCTTCCACGCCTGGCTGCTGGCACAGCGGCAAAAAGTTCCCCCTGGCTTGGCAACGGCTCGAGCCATCGACTACAGCTTAAAACGCTGGAGCGCACTGACGCGTTATCTGGACGATGGCGCTGTGCCGATCGATAACAACTGGGTGGAGAACCAGATCAGGCCCTGGGCAATGGGTCGTAAGAACTGGCTGTTTGCCGGTTCGATTCGAAGCGGGCGACGGGCCGCTACGCTGATGAGTCTGATACAATCGGCCAAGCTGAACGGGCACGACCCCTATGCCTATCTAAAAGATGTACTGGCCAGGTTGCCAACCCACAAGGCCAACGCCATTAGAGAACTACTGCCACATAACTGGCAGCCGAAGACGGCTGACAAAGTGTAATGGTCCTACGTTTACCCTAAAGCAAAAGCTCCGCATTGTGCTATTGTCCCGAAGGAACGGCACTAGTCATTTCGAAGTGAGGACGACCTCACCTCTCCAAAACAAAAGGGGACGGCCCCTGCTACTGAGAGGTGCTTATGAACTGGATCATTCTTTTTGTTGCTGGGCTGCTTGAGATAGGATGGGCTATCGGGGTGAAATATACTGATGGCTTCACAAAACTTTGGCCCACAGTGGGCACCGTCCTGTCGCTAGTTGCGAGTTTCCTATTGCTTGGGCTGGCACTTAAAGCCTTGCCGGTCGGTACGGCGTACGCTGTGTGGGTTGGTATTGGCGCTGTCGGCACTGCCGTACTGGGGATTTTGTTGTTTAACGAGTCAACTGAAGCGCTCAAGTTAGTAAGTCTGGGTTTAATTTGTGCTGGTATTGTTGGGCTTAAATTAGCCCATTCCTAACAAGCGACTTTTATCTCAGATCAGCACCTTGAGCATAATGTTTACACTAACCGCCCCAGACCCCGCCAGCAGTTCCTGGCTGACAGGGTGTGATGCCCGGACGCTTACGGACCATCTCTCTATTTCGAGAAGCTATCAGGTGTCTAGGAAGCCAGGGGGCTGCCAACTCCAAGAATTTCTTAGGTATGAAAACTCCTACGCATCATGCTTGATTCGCATGCCTCTAGGTCTTGTATGCTCAGTAAGCTGTTGCCCTCGGCAACTAAGGCTAGCGTTGCACGAAGAACTGAATCGAATGTGACCATCTCAGAAAGTTGTAACGCCCAACTCCTGGAAAGTTCATTGTATGACTGCGAGTTCGAATACATATGCTCGAGCACAAGGCCAAGATATCCAAGCCAATCAGGAAACTTGCAATTTCGTGCCACGAAACGAATATCGGCCTGGTTACATATTTGGCTGACGGACGCTTTCTGCTCTTCTGAATAGCGCCTTGGCAATGACCCCAAGGTATTTGAGTATCGAGTGCGACGACCATGAATAATCCAATTTGTATCAGCAGGAGATTTCCCGGCCGCCAGTTCCGCGAATGCGTAACGAAAATGCATATGCCCACATGTCGTACACGACAGCTTCCAGCACCAGTTTTCTTCTGATGCTAGCTTACAGAGACTTTCAAACTGGTTCATGGTTTGATTCTACCTAGATCCCCTTATAACCGCCGCGTGCGTAGCGCGTAGTTAACCTGTTTTCTATGGATGATAAATAAGCGCCTATTTAGAAAAAGATAAAGAGGGCTAAAGCTATAGCGATTACTGTAAGCATACCTATTCGTAGTTTCTCATTCCTTACCCTTCCCTGTACCACATAGTAGGCGGATATAGCTTGATCTTTAGTCATTCCCACTGACTCCAACTTAGCTGCAACTTCTTCCCGAGTTGAACCGTTCCTGATTTCTGTTTCGATCAATGAGTATAACCTTTTAGCTGGATCCTCATCGAATCCGCCGATTCCGCTTGCCTCAGGGAGATATCCTCGGCCGCTCTCAATGAGCTCGTGCAAATCATGTCCGTATATCAGCGCGTGAACAGATTTTCTCTCCAAGGATGCAGCCTCCAAACTTGGTTCCTCTTTGTACAAGCCCAGTCTCTCAAAATAGCCAACTCTAGCTATAGCGTCAGCTTTTGCTTCATTTAAGGTATGGTACTTCCCCATAGAAACGAGGTAGTGACAAAGCTCATCTAGTGCTTTTTGCTCTTCGGAGGGGTGAGTAGATGCTTTGATAAAGTTGATCTTTTCACTCATCTAGGCCCACCATACGCTTGTTAATCCCTATCCTGTGCACGACATCTCAATAGGGACCCGGTCTAAATGATCCAGCCAACCTATTGATTCATCAAAGCCAGCAGTTCCGAGGCGTACGTTTTTCAAGATTACCGTACCGCTGCATATCCTGATCACTATGCAGGCACACTGTCGAGCGTAGTTCGGCCACTGCTATGTTCAGTTCAGGATGAGTGATATTCGGAAGGGGTGCCAGCCGAGAGGCGCTGTCGCTGGCAGGCGCATCCTGCAATAAACATCCATTGGTGTCTTTTTATCGTTTCGGGGGAGCTATTGCAATATGTATGCCCCATATATCGCAGCGGGTTTCTCAGCAAGTCACTCCTCAGGTGCCGCACGTGGGCGCCGCGAGGGGGCCAGTAGGGGAGCCATGCTTGGCGGCGGATTTGTGCCCGAGCGCAGCCTCTGGCGGTCTGAGGTGGGAAGGAGGGGCTTCCCCTAGCAGGCTGCGATATGGCGCGCAGAGCGGCAAATCGGAGGGGCATCTACAGTGCCAGCTATTGCAGCAACCGCCAGCCCCCGGGGTATATGTGAATCTCTGGCGTACGTTCCCCCCTTCGCTGTAACGGGCTTTTCCAAACCCGGCAGAACCCTGATCAGGTCACATTGTCCGGCGTGGCAGAGTCGGATCTACCTTCTTCTCGCACCCCGGAAATGCTCAGCGCAGGAACTCGTCGATAGCGCTGAACAGTGCATTCCTGTGCGCGCCGTAGTCGGGGTCGGTGGCCGCTGTCCAGGCGCTCAGTACGGCGATCACCGTATCGGTTTCGGGGTTGATGTAGATACCCTGTCCGAAGATGCCGCTGGCGCGAAAGGCGGCGTTGTCTTCCAGCCACCAGAAATAGCCGTAGCCATCCGAGGCCGGCGAGGGCGTCGTCGATTCGGTGATCCAGCCTTCGGGGAGGACCCGGGTACCGTCAGGCAGTGCGCCGTCATTGAGGACAAACTGGCCGATCCTGGCGTAGTCACGCAGCGTGGCATAGGTACAGCAACCGCCGCGCTCGCCGCCACCGGCGCCATGTGTGGCCCACCAGGCGGTGGATTCCATCATGGGCCGCCACAGTTTGTGCTCCAGGTAGGTGGACAGGTTATTGCCAATGGCAGCGCGAAGCACCGCACCCGCCAGGTCGGTCTCCCCGGTGCTGTAATTGAAGCGCTCTCCCGGTGGGGCCACCCGTGGTTTGTCGCCGAGGAATTCCAGCAGCTGAACAACGTCGCCTCCGGGGTAAGTACCGACGTCGGATTCCGGGTCGCCGTAGTCTTCATTCCACTGCACACCGGACGCCATCTGCAGCAGATCGCGCAGGGTGGCCTCTTCATAGGCGGACCCCTTGAGCGCTGGCAGGTAATCGGTGACCAGCGCACCCGGACCGGAAATATAGCCGTCGGCAATGGCCGCCCCGTACAATAGCGAGGTTACTGACTTGGCCATGGAATAGCCGATCCACACAGTATCTTGCGTATTCCCGAGACCATAGCGCTCTAGGCGGTTCTCGCCATCCTTCAGCACCAACAGGCCGCCCACATGATTGTGCGACATGAACTCGTCTATGGAATACTCCGTGCCATCGACCTGGTACCGCAGCCCGAGGAAATCGGTCTCTCTCACCGGCAGGGGCAGCGCCTGATCGCCGCTACGGATCTCGCGGCTGCTCGTGGCCGACGGGGTGCGGAAGCGCTCGATCTGTCGCAGGTGCTGCTCACTCATCGGTTCGAGCTGAGCGGAGAGGCCAGACGAACGGGGCGCTTCCCGGGGCTCCTGCGCCCACAGGACCACCGGCGTGATCAGGCAGATAAACAATGCGGTTGTGGTTTTCATTTTGTGGTCCTCCGGATGCTGTTACCTGACCTGCCAGCCTTGGGGAAGCTCTGGATAGCTACTGAAAATCATCGATGATACGTCAACCGTCAGTGGCAGAACAAGAAGCGAAAGAGCCGCCCATAGACGATGTCTCGACCAGTTTGTGAACTGATGCAGATTCATTCGTTCCGCCCATGACATAATCTAGGCATGCGTCTGCTCCTGATCCTTGCACTCGAAGCTTTGATCGCCCTGGTGATCGTTCTATACCTTGGAAACCCGATCCCGTGGTTTCAGAAGCAATTCGCCGGTGAACCGTCGGTCAGGCAAGTCGCGACTGGCTCACCGGGTAAGCTGGAACCGGAATATGCAACGCCCTCGCCCACGGACATTGGCGATACGGTAGGGGCACAACATCACCACCCTCACATTCCCTCCTCACAGTGTTTCGCCCCGCCCACTCGGGCGATCTCGGAAGCCACCGGACCTGTTATCTACCGTTGGGAGAATGAGCGTGGGCACGCGAGTTTCGGGGATAGGCCGCCGCCCGGCGTCCAGGCGGCCCTGGTCACCCCTTCTGCCAACGCACCGCGCTATTTCCTGCTGGATGTGAAGGAGGTAGGGCAGCAGCAGGTCCCATTCCTCCGGGCACATATCGAGACCAACTCACGTCGGATCTTTCAGGCTTTCCAGGGATTTCTGGGCAAGGACCGTTTGCGGCAAGTGGAAATGAACGTCACGATCTTTGAGCATCGAGGTGATTTCCGCCAGCATGCCACTCGAACCGGAGCGGATCGCTCAGCTGATGCGCTGGGGTACTATCGTCTGCCGGAAAATGCGATCTACACCTTTCAGCAGCACAATGACCGCAATACCCTGAACACAGCCACTCACGAAGCAGTACACGTCATGGTCGCCGGACTGCTGGGCCCCACGACCCCACTATGGTTGAATGAGGGCCTAGCCACCTATTTTTCCACTATTGAGGTCGCTGCGCAGTATGGCGTGGTACCTCCGAATCACTCACACCTGGCGCTGGCCCGCCGTTCCGTGCGAACTGGCTATCCAGGGCGCCTGATTAATTTTCTGGAGTACGATTCCGAGCAATGGCATAACAGCAATCGCAGCGTGCACTATGCCCTGGCCTGGGCGCTGACCTGGTTCCTCCTCGAGACAGACGAAGGCAGGCACGCCATCACAGCGTTGATGCAAATGAAAGCGGAGGCGTTCTGTGAGCCTCCTGATCATCAACTGTGGCTGGCGCGTTCCTACCCTGGCGGTATCCAAGGTCTGCAGAACGATTTCTATGGCTGGCTGGGATCGGCTGGGCAGTTACCCCCGCACCGGCATTGAAGCCTCACCTCTGATAAGGAAACGGCTCAGCCGGCTGTGCCCATTGACACAGCCGTGCCACTCATGACAATGAGAGATGGCCCCACTTATTCGGACCGCCAAACCCGTTCTCTGGACTGATCCCGGTTAACCGTAACCTCCTAGTGCTGAGTTTATCGAAATTTTTGTACTTGTAACTGCTCTGAATTTCCGGGGGTATTACAGTCTCCTGAGGCTGTGAATATGACATCTGTTGTAATCATGCTTCACCATTTCCCGTGACGTGTCCTGTGCAGACCCACATGGGACTGGGGGGTACATGCCCCCGGCTACCCGATTAGGGCTTCGCACTCAATGTCTCGGGGTTACTTTCGAAAAATCCCACAACGTGCCCTCCCAACCACTGATAGCTCCGTTGTCGCCACATGCCGGACAACGCCACACAATTGCGTCATCTTCCGGATCAATATAGCTCTCAATCTCACCGGTACACGGTGTTCTTCTCGGTCTCCTGCGGCATCTCACCTTGAGGAAACGTCCTTCTCCATCGGTGTCACTGCTGGTCTCTTGTACGATTGCCGCAAAGTGCTCTGCCAAACGTCGACCAGTGCCCGATTTTATCCCCATGGATCCATCCTGGTTCAGGTAATGCTGAAGATCAACGAGCCAAGTATTAGCCATATGATTGCAACACCGCACTGATAGATAGCCCAGCATTTGTATCGTGTGCGGGCATGAATTCCGGAATCAGCTGCACGATATAGCACCCACGAGGGTCATGCGCTGTACAGACTAGGTTTTATCCTGCTGTGGCGACGAATGCAACCCGGAGTAGGGCGGCTGAGACAGAGCGAGCCATTTCCATGTCCACAAGAGCAGCCGATCGGTGGATAGAGCTGGACTCGAGTCCGTAGTCATTCAAGGATCGCTACTGAATAATGGGCAACCGCGCTATGGGTGCAATGATGTGTTCTCGCCTTCCGAGTATGGAAAGCTGTGTTTCGAGAAGCTGTCAGGTGTCTAGGAAACTTGGGGCTTTCCAGTAAGTTAAAGTCAATGAACCGAAAGGGCGGGGCAATTGAATGTGTATTGCCAACAGCGATTGCCGAAATATTCATTTTCATATCGAGAAATCGGCAATCGCTCGGAATATGTGCAGCAATCAGGGGTGTAGGACGGTTGGTATCGTATGTGCCATGTGGTACCGTTCCCCACTCGCGGTTTTTCTCCGTACCCGCTTATTTATTACGGGCATGAATAGCTTAGCGGGTAATGCGCACCAACTACGGATTTTTGGAGACTCCCCGATGAAAAAAGTATTCTTTGTATTTTCTGCCCTGATGGCGCTGCTTGCGCTCTCTCCGGCCCAGGCCGCCTGCACCTCTACGGTTATTGGCAATATCACGTACCAAAGCTGCGATGACGGCTCCTCCGGCACCTCAACGAAGATCGGTGATAACTCGTACCACAGCTACAGCGATGGGACGAGCGGCACCTCCACGAACATTGGCGGCAACTCGTATCATAGCTTCAGTGACGGGACTACGGGCACCTCCACGGACATCGGCGGCAACTCGTACCATAGCTTCAGCGACGGGACCACCGGAACCTCAACAGAAATCGGCAACACCACCTACTACAACTTCAGCGACGGCACCAGTGGCTCCAGCCAGAGCATTGGCAATACCGAATACTACAACATCGACTGAAGCCCTCTCCCTTTCGGCCCGGCGCGTCCGGGCCGTTCCTTCTTTGTGACCAACGATCCGGGGTCAATCGATGACCACTATGACTGAGCGAGAAAACCAGGGCCCTCTGGCCACGTTGTGGGCCGGTGATGCAGGCTTGGCGAAAACGTACTGGCTGTACTGCGTGGTGGCCGGCCTGGTAGGCGGCCTGTTGCTTGCCGCCACCGGGATGGAGCCGGGCGCGCCACTGACGGTGATTGTGCTGGCTCTGATCGGGTCCTATTTTTTCATTGCCTATGTCGGGCTCTGGCGAGCCTCGAACAAATACGAGGGCCCGAGCGTGTGGGCTATCCTCTCGAAAATCGTGGTCGTTCTCGGTTTTCTAACGACGGTAGCGCCGATAGCCTTTGGGGTGCTTGCCTCCGTGTTTAGTTGACCGGCCGGGCGCTGGAGGGGGCTACCCTGTGCCTTCTCTCCACTCCATCCTGATCTTCTCCTTTTGCAGGCGTGGCTCGCTGTGACGTCGACGTCACCCCTTCTTCAAGTAGCTTCGGGCTTGCCTGGACGCCGGCGGTTACGGTTCCCAGAAAATCTACCTCGCTTCGCCGTCTCAGCGGGCGGCTGAGGGCGCACATTATCGTCCTCTCCGATTAACTGCGAGCCGGATGGCAGCTATGACCGGTTCAGACTCGGGCACGTCTGGAGCGATGCCGACGGGGGCTGCGAGGACAGCTGGTCGCAGGCCATGATCGCGACCTCCACACTACGGTGCGTTTCGCTGATAAAAGCCGGTGCCGCGTGGTGACCCGCCGCTTGATGTCGCCGTTCACGGGGGGATTACACATCCAGAACGCCTCGGAGATTGACATAGATCACGTGGTGCCGCTCAGGTGGGTCTGAGTCTGGGACTACGGGGCTTCGGCTTGGGGGGCAAAACCGACGGAAAGGATTCGCCAATGATCCAGCTATCTTGATACCAGTGCAGGCCAGTGCGTATTCCAGACCAAGGTTGCCACTGATTCCAGACGAAGCCTGCCACCCATTCCACGCGAAAGCTGCCACTGATTCCACGGCAAAGCTGCCACCCCGGCAGCCTTCCTGAATCACCCCATCAAAACGTCCGGCGCGGGATAACTAACGGTATTCTGATCCTTTTTCTTCCGGAGAAGGTCAGATGCCAGCGAAGAGGTTATCCATGCGCAAAATCAAAGAAGTCCTTCGCCTCAAATGGGAGCGAGGGCTGAGTAATCGCCAGATTGCGGCGGCCTGCGGCGTCGCCCGCCCCACCGTCAGCGAATACCTGCGCCGCAGCGCTGAGGCCGGGCTGAGCTGGCCGCTGCCAGCGGACCTGGACGAGCCCCGATTGGAGCATTTGCTGTTCCCGCCGCCACCGGATCTGCCGGCTCAGATCCGCGGTGTACCGGACTGGCAACAGATCCACGAGGAACTCAGGGGCAAGAACGTTACCCTGTTCCTGCTCTGGCAGGAGTACCGGCAAGCGAACCGGAAAGGCTACCAGTACAGCTGGTTCTGCGAGCACTACCGGTCCTGGCAAGGCAAGCTGGACATGGTGATGCGCCAGGACCACCGGGCGGGTGAGAAGCTGTTCGTGGACTATGCTGGCCAGACCGTGCCTGTTATCGACCCCGCCACCGGGGAGATCCACGAGGCGCAGATCTTTGTGGGGGTGATGGGCGCCTCCAACTACACCTATGCTGAAGCCACCTGGAGCCAGGCACTACCGGACTGGATTGGCTCCCACATCCGGGCCTTCGAGTACCTCGGCGGTGTACCGGAACTTGTGGTTCCGGATAACCTCAAATCCGGCGTCACCAAGGCTCATCGCTATGAGCCCGACCTCAATCCAACCTATCAGGATATGGCCGGTCATTACGGCGTTGCCGTAGTCCCCACACGGGTGCGAAAACCGCGCGACAAGGCCAAGGTGGAAGGGGGTGTGTTGATCGTTGAGCGCTGGATCCTGGCGGCGTTGCGCCACCGTCAGCACTTCTCCCTGGGGCAGCTCAACGCCACCATCCGTGAGCTGCTGGAGAGGCTCAACAGCCGGCCCTTCCGCTAGTTACCCGGCTGCCGGCGCGAGCACTTCGAGCAACTGGACAAGCCGGTCCTACAGCCACTGCCCGCGCAGCCTTATGTGTACGCGGAGTGGAAGAAGGCCCGGGTGCACATCGACTACCATGTGGCCGTTGACGGGCATTACTACTCGGTCCCCTACACCCTGATCAAGAAAGAGGTGGAGGTGCGGATCACCCACAACACCATCGAGTGCTTTTACCGCAGCAACCGGATTGCCAGCCACCGGCGCAGTGACCAGAAGGGGCGGCACACCACGGTCGCCGCTCACATGCCGGAGTCCCATCGCCAGGCTGGTGAGTGGACACCGCAGCGCCTGACCGCCTGGGCGGCCAGGACCGGTCCGGCTACCGAGCAACTGATCCGCACCGCCCTGGGTGCCCGCAAGCACCCGCAGCAGGCCTACCGCTCCTGCCTGGGCATTCTGCGGCTGGGGCAGAGTTACGGAGAGGCCCGGCTGGAAGCGGCCTGTCAGCGTGCCCTGATGCTGGGCAGCTACCGCTACAAGAGCATCGAGTCCATCCTCAAACACCGCCTGGACCAGCAGCCCCTGGAGGAACAACAGGAGCTGGCCTTACCCGATACCCACGACAATATCCGTGGCCCGGCCTACTACCACTGAAGGAACCCGACATGCTGAAACATCCGACTCTGGACAAGCTTCACGCCCTCAAACTGACCGGCATGGCAGGCGCTTTGGCCGACCAGTCGGCCACACCCGACATCACGGAACTGAGCTTCGAGGAGCGTCTCGGACTGCTTGTGGACCGGGAGATGACTGAACGGGACAACCGACGCTTGAGCAGCCGTCTGCGCCGGGCCAGGCTGCGACACGCGGCGCTTCTCGAAGACCTGGATTACCAGGGCTCACGCGGCCTGGATAAAGGGCTGATCCAGTCACTGGCCGGCTGCCAATGGGTGAAGGAGCACCTGAACGTGCTCGTCACCGGTCCCACCGGTGTTGGTAAAACCTGGCTGGCCTGCGCCCTGGCGCACAAGGCCTGCCGGGAAGGCTATACCGCACAATACGTTCGCCTGACGCGACTGCTACGGGAGCTGACCATCGCCAAAGGAGATGGACAGTACGTCAAGCTGCTTACCAGCCTTGCCAAGGTGGATGTACTGATCCTCGATGACTGGGGGCTGATAAAGCTCAGTGCGGAGAACCGCCGGGACTTGCTGGAGGTACTGGAAGACCGCCATGGCCGGCGCTCCACCATCGCAACCAGCCAACTCCCCATCCAGGAATGGCATGGCGTGATCGGTGACGCCACTCTTGCAGACGCCATCCTGGACCGGCTCGTTCACAACGCCTACAAGATCAATTTAAGGGGCGAATCTATGCGGAAACGGCAGACAAAGTTGACTGATACTACGACTTCGGAGTAAGAAGAGAAACCCCGCGTCGCTACGCTCTGATGGGTGGCAGCCTTGCTCCGGTCCGGGTGGCAGGCTTCACGTGGAATGGATGGCAACCTTCAGCGGTTTACGCAGGCCAGGCTAAACCGCTGAGAGGGCGCCCAGAAGCCGGGATGGCTGGTTGTCACCATCGGGGCTGGGCGGCTACCTGGCAGGTCTGTGCGGATCGTACGCACAGACGATTTGAATCCGGTGCAGGGGAACAGATAGCTTTCGAGTTCTTGCTAGAGAGGTGTCGGCGAGAAGCTGTCAGGTCTCTAGCCAACGGGGTAGACACCCCTTTGCTGCGTGAGGAGAAGTTCAGGAAGGAGATCCTGACCCACTTCCAACTCAAGGAAGTGCGTCAGCAGCGGCTGGTGCTGGAACAGTAAGGCGAGTCCAGCAAGATCGCGGGGGGCTCCGCCGGCGGCGGCCATCAACCACGAAACAGGAATACGAGCGCTTGGCGAAGATCATCGAGCGGCTCAATGACCTGTTCGCCAGCGAAGAGTTGACCGACAAAGGCAAGGTCTCCACGCTAAACATCCTGGCCAACAAGGTGATTGGAGATGAAGCCGTAATGGCACAGATCAAAAGCAATATCCCAGAATGGGCGATTCAGGGTAGCTATCATAGTGCGGTTCAGATAACTGTAATCGAATCTAAGACGGCATATGAGAAATTGGCAGTATCGCGGAGTGCTGCTGAACGGCTGCAGGTGCTTAAGAAAGGGAGGCGCCGTCAATTGACCCCCAAGTCATCAATACAGAGACCGCGGCTGAAGGCTTATTAGGAGCCCGAAACACCCACCTCTAACCTTCCAGGCAATTGACAAAGTTCAGGGGCTAGAGTTTTTTAAAGGTCTGCCGATACTAGGGGACTATGACAACAAGTCCGAATAGTGATTCGAATGCAAGCGCCCAAAAAGCCTTGGAGAGCTTACGGTTGCGCCTCCTGGACCTGACCGCGCGCAATCGCCTGATCAACTTCAAGCATACCAAGGCGGCAAGTCTGCGAGTAATCGACGAGCTCCCGGATCAGCTGGTGGAAACCCTGTTGGGTGATGGGGAAATGCGTTTCCAGTCCGTGCCGGATCCTACCGAGAGTGACCTGCTCGCGGCAGGATACCTCGACACGGATGCAGAAACCGGCGAGACCAGGCGCCTTCACCCCGACCCAACGGCGGAAGCATGGGCTAAACATCTGGGGTTATCTACCGGTTACGAAGTGCCGGAGCCCGATGACAAACAATGGCTCGCACAGCACAGCGATAACAAGATTCAGACCCTGCTCTTCCCGAACGAGATGGAATCGCGCCTCAAGACGATATCCGGAACGGCTGACTCCGCCATACAAGAGATGGGAGCGAATATCCTGTATCTGGCACTCGGGTTCCTGGAGTGGTATGAGGCCAGCAGTAGCGATCAGGTCCGACTCGCCCCGCTTTTTCTGGTTCCCGTGACAATCGAAAGAGGCCGTCTCGACAAGAGCACGGCCACGTATCAGTTCTCTCTTCGATATAGCGGAGAGGAAATAATCCCGAATCTGTCATTGCGAGAGAAACTGCGAGCCGATTTTGCCATGGCGCTACCGGACCTGCAGGACAATGTTGCTCCTGAGGACTACATCCGGGAGGTGGCCAATCTAATTGAGGAGCAACAACCTCGCTGGCGAGTTCGCCGCTACATATCCCTTGCACTGCTGAATTTCAGCAAGCTTTTGATGTATCTGGATCTTGACCGATCCAGGTGGCCCGCCGAATCTCCCTTGATTGAGCACCCGACCGTGTCACGGTTCCTGTCTGGGTATCGCCCGGCTGGCGAGGAGGAAATACCCATTGACCCCGGGTTCGGCGAAGAGCACGTCATCGATGAGATCACCACCGTTCATGATGACTACCCCCTGATTCACAATGCGGATAGCTCCCAGCATAGCGCGCTGATTGATGCCCTAGATGGCAGCGACCTGGTAATTGAGGGCCCTCCCGGCACTGGTAAGTCCCAGACAATCGCCAACCTAATAGCCGCTGCAATGGTGCGGGGGAAAAAGGTTCTTTTTGTCGCGGAGAAGCTCGCGGCCTTAGAGGTGGTGAAGAACCGGCTCGATGAAGCTGGGTTGGGCGACTTCTGTCTCGAACTACATAGCCACAAGTCCCAGAAGCGAAAGGTGCTTGAGGACGTGAGTACACGGATCAATAAACAGAGTCTTTACGAATCGTCCTCGGAAGTAGATACGGAAATTCGTCGGTATGAGCGGCTCAGAAAAGAGCTGACCGGCTACGCAAAAGACATCAACCAGCAATGGAAAAATACTGGAAAGACACTGCATGAGTTGTTCTCTTCCGCCACACGCTACCGGAAGATCATTTCGATCAAGCCAGATGCCGTGCGCCCTGAGGGGTACGACGGTGACCACTATAGTCCGGACGTTCATAGCAAAAACTTGGACAAGGTCAGCAGCTTCAGCGATGTCTACCGTTCCCTTACCGAACAACTCGGTGACCCGGATGCGCTACGCAAACACCTCTGGAGAGGAGTTGGCAATGGCGATCTGCAGATTCTCGATGTCGATTCAGTCGTCCAGTCACTGGCGGACTGGCAGAAAGCTCTGCATCAGGTAAACGAGCAACGAATATCCATCGCTCATCTCCTCGACTGCGCTCCGGAGGAAGTAAGCCCGACAGTAGGCGAGCTGGAGCGACTCGTCACAGATCTGAATCTACTCCCAGCACTGCAGGGAAACGAATTGCTGGATACGCTGCCGTTACTACGCGGAGACGTTCTGTCGAAAACCAAGCGCTACCTCAGTCTATTCGAGAAGATCCAGGAAAGCTACGCCGCACTGGAGAAGAGGGTCGCCCCTGAGATCCTGCAGGATCTGTCACTCATTGACCGGATAGTTCTTAGTAGTGAGATTCTACGGAACCGAGTCGGCAAGACCGTCACACTTGGTCTGCTGGCAGAAGCTATCAGTAGGCTGTCTGCCATGCGCGACCAGCTGGAACAGCTGGAGGAGCCCCTGCGGGGGATGGCAGAAGCGCTTGGGGAGACCGGCGAACAACACCTGTCTATGAGTGAGCGCGGCCTCAAAGAAATGCAGTCCGTGGTTCGAGCTGTAGCGCAATTGAAGCCCGCCTATTGGCGCTACCGTGACAATCTTTTCGACAATGAGGAACTCGATGACCTGCTCCCTGCCTTGAACACTGACGTTGAGCAGCTGAAGAAGCAGCGGGCGCTACTTGAGAATACATTTCGTCTGGACAGAATTCCCCCGGAATCCGAGGTGGCGCGGCTACGGGACACGTTGATCGATGGCGGCTTGCTCAAATGGCTGCGTAGCGATTGGCGCGCCGCTCGCGCTCAAGTCAGACTATACGCAGTCAACTCCAGGGTAAAATTCAAAGAACTATTGGACAATCTTGATGACCTGGCTGGGTATGCTCGCTCGATTAGCAAGCTGAACTCCAGCAGCGTCTACCAGGAATCGCTCGGCGATTATATCAATGGGGTGGATACGGAGATCGAAACGCTGATTGCTCTCCGTGACTGGTACAGGCAGATCAGACAGCAATATGGAGTGGGGTTCGGTCCAAAGGTGGCCCTGGGGCACGCCATTCTCGAACTCCCAGAGGATACTGCACGAGCGGTTCGTTCACTGGCAGACCGAGGCTTGCTGTCGCAACTCGACGACATCTTCGATGATCTTCAATCCATCAGAGGCGTGTTCTCTCCGGTAACAGTCTTGCAACGGAATGATGCGCTTCTTGCTGGCCCAACAGGGATTGTGGCCGACTTGTTGAAGGATGTTACAACCGCGATAAACGATTGTATGTCTATTGGCGCCGATCAGGGCTCAGCCATCGAGGAGATGGTTAATCAGGTAGAAGAGCTGGCGACTCTGAAATCCAACGTACAAGCCTGGGCTGACGCAGACTACGACAATCGACTTTTCGGGGGGCGACTGGGGCTGAAGGCAGGTCCGGAAACTGACAATTTCGCGGCACTGGGACGATTGAGGGCAACATTGAAGGTCGCAGAGATTCTGGATAAGAGGATTCACAACAAATCCATTCAGAGTTATTGCTACCAGAATCCAGGCAGTTCAGCGATCAAAGCCCTTTTATCGCAGTCTCACAGCCTTGGTGAGGCCACTGCACTGCATAGTAATGCGCTCAATGCATACAGCGAACTGGTACGTCTTGACTACGAGAGCTGGACCAGCCAGTCGGGGGAATCGATCGAAGCGGTACTCGAGCACAATGACCATGCAATCGCCGCCAGGGACCAGCTTGCAGCGTGGCTGGACTATGTCCGCTCAAGAGATAGCCTGGAGCAACTTGGGCTTCAGAAGTTGGTCAGATGCATTGACAACCAGACACTTCCCATAACAGAGCTGGAGGATGCCTATAAGGCTGCGATTTTCGATTTACTGGCGCGTGAGGTTCTGCAGGAAAGGCCCCATCTTGCCCGCTTCTTCGGACCATCTCACGACGTCGTACGTACTCAATTCGCAGAATGCGATGAGAAGCTCAGTCAGCTACAAAGGTCTCGTGCCGCCTACACAATCAGTCGCCAAACAGTTCCCGAAGGAACGCAGGGTGCTCGTGCCAGCGAGCTTACCGAGAAAGCATTGCTGGACCGGGAGTGTGCAAAGCAGAAACGGCATATACCAATACGTCAGCTGGTCGACAGAGCCGGCAATGCACTGCTTTCTCTCAAACCATGCTTCATGATGGGCCCTATGTCTGTCGCTCAGTATCTGGCGCCTGGACAGTTATCATTCGACCTCGTGATCATGGACGAGGCATCTCAGATAAAGCCGCAGGATGCTTTGGGCGCCATAGCACGTGGCTCGCAGCTGGTGGTGGTCGGCGATCCCAAGCAGCTACCGCCTACAAGCTTCTTTGATCGCATAATGGAAGATGAGGACGAAGACCCCACTTCGCTGCAGGAGTCGGAAAGTATACTGGATGCCGCACTGCCGATGTTTCCGGCCCGCAGGCTGCGATGGCATTATCGCTCACAACATGAAAACCTGATCGCCTTCTCCAACCGCGAATTTTACGACGAGAATTTGGTTCTTTTTCCATCTCCAAATAGTGAGACCACAAGCTATGGCATCAAGTATCACCGTGTGGCGCGAGGTTGCTTTGTAAACCGACGCAATATGGAGGAATCCAGAGAGATTGCTCTTGCAGTGAAAGAACATTTTCTTCACCACTCTGATGAATCACTGGGCATTGTGGCGATGAGCTCGGAACAGCGACTCCAGATAGAAAGTGCGGTCGAATCGCTCGGTAAAGATGACCCGGCTTTCCAGACTCTGCTGGAGCAAGACATGGACCGGAGAGAGCCACTTTTCATAAAAAACCTGGAGAACGTACAGGGCGACGAACGTGATGTGATTATGATTTCGATGACTTACGGGCCCTCGGAACCGGGAGGAAAAGTGTATCAACGCTTCGGCCCAATCAATGCTGACGTGGGCTGGCGAAGACTGAATGTACTCTTCACTCGGTCAAGACGCCGCATGCATATCTTCAGCTCTATGAGGGCAGACGATATTCTGGTTCAACCCGGGAGTAAGCGGGGCGTGAAAGCTCTCAAGGACTTTCTGGCGTATTGCGAGACAGGGATTCTTCATCGGTCATCTGTCAGCACGAGAAAACCACCAGATAGTGATTTCGAGATAGCGGTTATGGAAATGCTTGGTGAACATGGCTTTGAAGCAGTCCCGCAGGTTGGCGTTGCTGGCTTCTTTATTGATCTGGCCGTCAGAGATCCGGGCAAGCCAGGTCGTTTCTTGATGGGCATAGAGTGTGACGGGGCCACCTACCACTCAGCAAAGTCTGCAAGAGACCGGGATCACTTGCGTCAGAAGATACTCGAGCGACTGGGGTGGCGAATTCGACGCATCTGGTCCACTGACTGGTTCAAACAACCGGATGTCGTGCTCAAGCCACTGATCAAGGAGCTGAACGAGCTGAAGACTATTCCGACTTCAGAGCCAGACGAGGAAACCGAGGAGTGTCTCAATGAGGAGGCTGTAGAACAGGAGTTCGACTCTGAGAATGAGTCTTCGAGGCTACGGGAATCGGCAGCTCCCAATGCAAGCCTACGAGAGCGGTTGACCAGTTTCGACCAAAACGTGATAAGGCAGCAGGCTCCTGATACAGATGAAAGGCGTAGGCTTCTTCGTCCGGCTATGCTTGAGGCTCTCATTGAATACACGCCAATCAATAAGATGGAGTTCCTCGAAATAATCCCCTCCTATATTCGAAACTCTACCGATCCTGCTGAGGGTAGGTATCTGGAGGAAATTTTCAGGATCATCAATGCTTCTCTGGAGGAAGAAGAGTTACTGTGATCACCTGTATTGATTGCTCGGGCGCTGTTCAGATTAACCTCTATTATAGAAAAGGGCTGAGTCAGTGGCATCCTGCGGCCATCTTGTTCCAGCTATGGCCTTTGCCGGAGGCTGGCTCGCCCTGTCGCCTTAATGGCACGGTTTGGGTATCCGGGGGCCTACCACATACAGGTCATACCCCGTTCCATTACCGGTTAGCTGGACGAAACCCAAATTCAGTGGGTTCCTAATGACTGGACTTCCCTCATCCGTGAAAGCGGCGTTGGACCCAAATATGATAGACCCACTTGGACTCGAGCCAAGCGCTGACGGATTGTGAGTGCGACGCGGAGGTCCATCGGCTGCGCCACCTGAGTCCAGCTGGAGCTATCCCTTACTGGTGGGTCCCTCGCGCTTATGGACTATTCACCGAGCTCGATGTATTAACGCTATACTGATCGGAAGGTGATGGACTAATCAGTGCCACCACAATCCGAACCTGCTCACCGAGAAAAGGCGAACCGGGCTGCGAAGCCATAACGGCCGAAGACCAGATTTGCCAGTGCTCAATGGGTAGTCGATAGAATGGTACTGGAGCGGAAGATGGCGAGATTCACAACCAGCGCAGCAGCGCGTACGGAAAGAACACAGGAAGAAATCTTGGTGCATGGGGTCATCCCACTGAAGACACTTATCGATAGCGGTGAGTTTATCCGTATGACACGACGGGGCATTCCGGGCACTTGGCTCAAGCGGGTCGTCGATGAGACTGGACTGCGCGACGTGTTCGTTTCCCTGATGGATGTCTCCTCAAGTAAATTCAGCCGACTGTACCAGCGCAAGGCACTCGATAAGAGAAAGTCTGAAAAGGTGCTTGATGCGGTGCGCCTCATTGTTCAGGCCGAACAGACCTGGGAATCGAGAGAGCTCGCCTTGCAGTGGTTGTTCAGTCCGATAGCGGCGCTTGGTGATGAGAGGCCGATCGAGCTATTTGACACTTTCGAGGGACGCAGGCTTGTCTCGCTTGTATTGGATAAGATCGAGTGCGGTGAGTTCAGTTAATGCGTCGATGAGGCTGTGCTGATAAGCAGATCATGATTTGCACACATTCCGTTTACTGCTATAAAAGTAATAGACCCCCTGCAGGAAGCGCGCCGGGCGTGAGCGGGGCTGGCCGGACAGAGGCCAGCCCTGCTTTTTTGCAGGAGCTATTGCGCAGGATATTGGATAGCTACTGACTCCACCGCCCAAGGCCTCAAGGAAGGACGGTGTGCTGCTTATCGCTGACAGCCCCAATTTACTGTCCTGTCTGGGTTAACCCCGTCCTAACCGATACGGCGAGTTAGGACCCGAGGACCAGTCGTAGACAACTGGTGAGGCGCTCAACCATGTTGTTGGTCCGTATCCTGCGCCGATGGACCTCGGGGAACTCGAACACGGTCAGCGCCTCAGCGATCGCCTTCTCGGCCAGCTTGGGATCCTCCTCTCAGTAGGCTGCGATCAGCAGGTGGAGTCGGCGTTTTGCTTCCTGGCAGTTGAGAGCATTGAACACCCCACGGATGGCCTCGGCGACTTCGCGCTTCATCGACTGGCGTGGTATGTATTTCTGGGCATTTTGCTGAACGTGGAACTGGAAGCGCTGCCACGGCACAGAGGGGAAGACGGACTGGCGTGCGACCTTCAGAGCTTCGTGGGCATCGGAGATGAACAGCTGTTAATGGCCATCTAAAATGACCTTCAAGGGAGGGTTAATTTAAATGGCCATTGACACTTACCATGGCCCGCAACAACGCCGCTGTGAAGAACCTGCGTGCCCGCCGGTATGACCTGTACCGGCTGCAGTCGCTGTGCAAGTAGAGGGGCGTACGGGCTGATCAGCGGGTTTGTATCGCTCAGATTGCGTACAAAACCGATCCTGGAGAGTAGACTGTTGCTTTTATTCAAGGGAGACCGGGCATGATCCAATCCGTGAAAGACAATGGTCGCGGGCCGACGGGCCCACCTGACCTGTCGGAGGTATTGAAGAAATTCACTGGCGGAGGCTCCGCGGGCAGACGGGTCGGCGGTGTTATCAGCGTGATTGTACTCCTCCTGCTGGTCTGGGCGGCGCTGACGTCTTTTTACACTGTCCAGCCTGAGGAGCGAGCCGTGGTGAAGCGATTCGGTTCCGTCACGGGTATTACCGATCCCGGCCTGCACTTCAAGATTCCCTTCGGCATCGACCAGGTTCAGTTGGTCGCCACCGAGCGTGTGCTCAAGCAGGAATTCGGCTTCCGCACCCAGGGCACCCGCCAGGGTGAGCGCTCGAGCTACAGCGCTGCTGAATTTGAAGACGAGTCATTGATGCTCACCGGCGATCTCAACATGATCGACGTTGAGTGGGTGGTCCAGTACCGCATCGAAGATCCCATCAAGTTCCTGTACCGGATGCGCGAGCCCACCCGGACCCTGCGCGATATTTCCGAGTCGGTCATGCGCCGTATCGTCGGCAACATGCTTGGCTCGGAGGTGCTGACCGTCGGCCGGGTGGAGATTCAGAAGAAGGCGGGCGACGAGATACAGGAAATACTCAACCAGTACGATGCCGGCATTCGCATCAGCACCGTCGAAATGCAGGACGTGGTGCCGCCCCCGGCCGTGCAACCGGCGTTCAATGAAGTCAACGAGGCACGCCAGGAACGGGAACGGATGATCAATGAAGCGCAGAAACGCGTTAACCAGGAGATCCCCAACGCCGAGGGCGCCGCCCTGCGCACCGTCGCCGAAGCCGAAGGATACGCCACGGAACGGGTAAACCGGGCCGACGGCGAGAGTACAAGGTTCAGTGCCGTGCTGCGCGAATACCAGCAGGCACCCAGGGTCACGCGCTCACGCCTGTATCTGGAAACCCTGAACGAGATCCTGCCCGATATCGGACAGATACTGGTCGTACAGGACGGGCAGATGGGGCCGCTCCCCTTGCTCGATGTCAACCGTGAAGCTGCGCGTGTCGCCGGAGGTGACCGATGAAAACCACAGTGCTTGCCATCGTGGCCGTGATTGCCGTCGTCATCGGCTACTTCACCCTCTACACCGTGGATGAAGCCGAACAGGCCATCGTGGTCCAGTTCGGTGAACCGATCGGCGGTGTCATTAACGAGCCGGGCCTGAAGTTCAAGCTGCCCTGGCAGAATGTGCGTCATTTCGACAAACGCCTGCTGGTCTGGGACGGGGACGTGACCCAGATCCCCACACTGGGCCGTGAGTTCATTCTCGTGGACACCACGGCACGCTGGCGGATCACCGATCCACTGCTGTTTTTGACCAGCGTGCGGGATGAAGCCGGCGCGCGCACCCGACTCGACGACATCATCGACTCGGTGGTGCGCGACATGGTCTCGTCCACCGAGCTGGAAGAGATCGTTCGCTCGAAGGATTGGGAAGTCAATGTCGATGAGCTGGACGATCCCGCTCTGGCCGAACGCAGTGACGTTAACCTGGAGCAACAACCCAAACTGGGACGTGAGCTACTGGAAGCCGGTATTCTGGAGCGGGCCCGGGACTCCATGCCTGCGCTGGGGATCGAGCTGGACGATGTGCGCATCAAGCGAGTCAACTACATTGAATCCGTGCGCCGCCAGGTGGAAAGCCGCATGATCGCCGAACGCCAGTCCATTGCCGAACGTTTCCGCTCCGAAGGTCGGGGCCGTAGCCAGGAAATCCTGGGTAATATGGAACGTGACCTTCGGCGCATCCGCTCCGAGGCCGCGCGTGACGCCGAGAAAATCCAGGGCGAGGCCGACGCCGAAGCGACCCGGATCTACGGTGAAGCATTCGGTGCCGACGCGGAGTTCTATTCGTTCTTCCGCACGCTGGAAAGCTATCGGTCCCTAGGCGAGAACAGCACCCTCATGCTCAACGCCGACTCCGACTTCTTCCGCTACCTGGAACAGGTTCAGGTTGAGTAACCCCCTGCCTGCAAGATGCCGCGCCCCTATCGGGCGCGGCAGCCTGGGCGACAGATATGTACCATCACTGCTGTCCCACCATTGCCATTGAGGTGGACCCACTTATTCGCACCACTGAAAATCGACCAGCCCCAGTTTTTTATGTTCGCGATTTGCAGAACTTCAAATTGCTGCTATAACCGATTTAGACCCAGGCAGGAAGCGCGTCGGGCGTGAGCGGGGCGGGCCGGACAGAGGCCGGCCCCGCTTTTTTCTTGTAGCTATTACGCTGGCTATAGGACAACCACTGACTCCGCCGTCCAAGGCCTCCAGGAAGGATGGTGTGCCGCCCCCAAAGACACCCCCGCATCCCGTCCAATCTCGGTTAACCCCGTCCTAACCGATACGGCGAATTAGGACGCAAAGTCCCTCTGCCGGATTACCAGCACGTTTTGCCGCCAAATCCGTGCATAAGTCATCGCAAATTTGGTGTAAATCCAGATTTTGTGGTGACTTACGGGCGTTCCTCATGGAGAAATACCGATATTCAGTCGTCTCTGTCGCGGCAAGGTCCGTGTGGAGGTTGTAGGCTGACGGCTGGCTGGTATGGTACGTACTGCCTAACCTGCATTAGGCGTGGATGGAGTGTTTTCTGATTGATAGTGGGCGCCCATTAGAGCGGCTTGCCGTCCTTCAACTTTCCCGAAGACCATTGAACAATGACAATACCCATTGCTTTCGTTCAAATAATAGTTTCTGATACTCTCGATTCTCCCATTCAAGCAGGTCGCTGACACAGGATTCAATAGTTAGTACATCTGAGATTCCATAGAGGTTCCGAACGGCCTCGATTCCTTGAGAAGTTGCCGCTCCCCAAACAAGCACTGTGCCACTGACATTAATTGGTTCGCCTGCCTTGACCTGAACTGAGCCCGGTTCCTGAGATAGTTCCAGAAATAGTTCAAAAGCCCGCTTTGAGCAGTGATGTTCAATTTGGGACGAATGCTCAAGGCGCCAGTATTTATAGTTATGATATTGAACTTCACACTTCATTTCTGAGACGAAAAAAGCGCCGTTTTAGAGAACAAAAAGTCCAACGTGTAGTTTCGATTTCCATCATAGAGGGTAGGCGTGCGCTCGTGACTGTCATACGGGCTTTTGTCATCTCGGGCCCAAATGCGGATTATCTCCTCGTTGAAGATCCCGAATACTCGGGATAGGAAGCTTCCCCTGGCGTCGGGGCCCTCCTGAAACAACGCTGCGAGGTCTATCATCTGCTATGCCTAGTGTCCAATACAATACTGCGATGCTCTGAAAGGGGAACGCCTCTGCAACATACACTACATCATAGGTAGCTATCGTCTAGGGCAGTATGGCCATTTACGATTTGAGCTTAAACCAAACTAGGCTAAGAATTGCTGAGAAAAATAGCCAAGCAGTTGAGGGGCTGGGAATTTCAGCAACTGCGTCAACATAAGCCCAAGTTCTGCTTCCCATATTTGTCCAGTAGCGGTCGTCCAACGAGCTACCCAATCGGGTCATAGCGACAGCGTTTACGGTACTACCGGAACCATAGTAAGAGTGAGCAAATAATGCACCTATTGGATAACCAAAGTTATTACGTTGAACGCTACGCTCGTAGCCGACATTTGCAGCGAATTGTCTCGCCAGTGATCTATTTCCCCACCAAGGCTGACCACCTAGAAGGCCATCGGCATTAAGCTCTGAAAATACCCCAGTCACTTCCTGAATTTTATAGTTTTCACCACCGATAGTAATCAAAGCAGCATTTACTTGTACGGTTACGAGAAGTGCTGAAAACATAACTAGCGCTTTTATCATCAGGATAACCCTTCATCTTATAGTGTTTTCTCTGGAGCCAGAGTTACACTTTTGTTGCATCGAAATATCATTTAATGGCGGTTCTTCAGCTAATATGAATAGGATCTCATCAGAAAGCCTTCGAGCTAGCTAAGCTCGAGATTTCTGATGATACTAGCTTCTAGTATGTACCGGGTGTCATTCTCACCAGTTTGGTCTCTTGAAGCAAGGTCTTTACGTGTTACGCCCCCCATGTAGTTCCAATATGTCGAGTATCATTAGGATTCTGAGAGCCTGGCATCCGATGGGCCATCAACTACAGATATATTGCCGCCTGCTCATGCCGAAGCCAATCGGGTGGAACAAGGGCAGTGTGATGAATAATGGCAAGAAATATCGCAGGTCCACTTGGGCTCGAACTAGGGACTTACGGATGAGGAGTACGCTCGGCGGGCGATCACCTGGAGAAACTGTTATGTCATCCAGGTCCGGCTGTAGCTCTCCTCCGTGCTTGGGCGCGTAGCAGCCGATCGGGTGCGAGTGAGAAATCAGACGAGGGCGGGGGGCACTATGCCTCTGGAGGATGACAGAGGATACAAGATAGTTTTTGGGGATTGCTCCGTTCAACGTCTCGAAAGCAGATGGGTGGCATCCATCACAGACAGCCCCATCGCTTGTCCTACCTGAGCCCATCCTATCCCCGCCTTTAGGACGCAGTGGGAGGCAGGCATGTGTTCCGCTAGGACTCGCCGATAAGTTACCTCAAATACCATACATACCCCACATTCGAGGTGACTTACACGCAGACTTGCTCAAGGAAGCTGTGTTTCGCAGCCGTCGGAAGGTGATACCTGAAAACTATTTTCGACTCTGAATTGCTTCTGGAGTATCGCTTTTCTGGGCGTTCTGCACTGGTTCGATAGAGGGCGAAAGAAAGGTCTTGCTCATTAGACTGTTTGGGTTTAACATCTGTAACACACTGATATATAACGATATATATTATATCCTAAACTAATTGGCTTTTCCTGCCTTCGACAATCGAGCTAATACAAGCATGAAAACAAGCTCACTATCTATTGCCCTCGGATCCGACCTTCACCTCAGTCCACGCGATGAGGAACGTCGCCGCCGAGCCTTGGCGTTCCCTGATGACGCAGATGTCATCATCTTAGCCGGGGACATAACAGAAGGGGTGCGGGCCGCAATCGTCGCCCTGGACCTGGCCGATGAATACCCAGCCGCTCATATCGTCTGGGTGGCCGGCAATCATGAATTTTACTATGCCACGATCGATGAGCAGATTCGTCGTTTCCGCGAGGCGTGCGCTGATCATGATCGGGTGCACTTCCTGGAAAACGACTCCGTAGAGATAGCCGGAGTTACTTTTCTCGGCTGCACGCTATGGAGCGACTTCTCGATAATGGGGGAGCCACACGTCGCCATGACGCTCGCCGAGCGAATGATTGCCGATTTTGTGTGTATTAAGGCTGCAGGCGGATTTACATTTACCCCGAGGGATGCGGCCGCTCGATTCCTGGAGAGTTTTGCCTATTTAGAGGAACAGCTTGACATCTGTGACCCCGCTCGAACTGTCGTCGTTACGCATTTTCCACCTGGGCTGGCGACACATAATCCGGATTTTCCCCTCGATCCAATTGCCGCTTATTTCCAGGCTAACGTCAGCCTATTGATGGACATCTATCAACCTGCTGTATGGGTCTACGGACACAATCATTACAGTAGTGACCAGCTGCTCGGGAGCACCCGAGTCGTCAGCAATCAATTTGGTTATCCCTCGGAGCACGGACGTATTCCCCCCTATGACCCCATGAAACTCATCCTTTTGGATGGAGGTGATGGAGGTACTACACGTGACTATAGAGAATGACCCGATTGTCCGGCAGTACGTACGACTGATCCATGGCCAAGGGGACTACTGCGATTTTGGGTGCAGCAAAAATGACGTCGAGGCGATGATTGCCCGCGCCAAAGAGCTTTTCCCACGTAAACCGTATTGCGTCGCGTCGGGTTGGACCTGGGCAGATATTGAAATTGATCCACGTCAGGCAGATGAGGTTGCGCAGGCCGGTGTGCACCCGGCTTTTATCTACGCTGACAATATTCTCAGCGATGAGGCAGATCGGTGGGCTCAGGGATCCTGTGTTAGAACTACTTTGCTTGTAGCGTTTCATGAGAACTGCATTTTCAGCACGCGTAATACCAGCTACATTCTCGTTGGCTCGGGTACTCGCCTGAAAGTAGCTCCTGCGGTCTATAACGGAATATATTTTTAGTGCTAGTTCAGCCTTCAGTAAAATTGTGTAGCAAGGGCCAGTGGAGCAAATCATGCGCCGACAAACCGTCAAGGAGCGAATCGCACGGTCCATCTCGCTGCGCCAGGGGGAGGTTGTTTTCCCGTCTGATTTCAAATCGATGGCTAGCCCTAGCCAGATCAATCGAGCGCTCAGAACGCTGATCGACGAGGGCAGGATCGTCCGCCTGGGCTACGGTTTGTACGCAAAGGCTCGCCCGAGCGTTCTGACGGGTAAGCCGGTACCGCGCGTGAGCCTGCCAGAGCTGACCCAAGAGGCTTTGGAGCGATGGGGAATTCCCGTGCGGCTGGGAGAGGCGCAGGCCGCCTATGCAGAGGGGAAAACTGACCAGGTCCCCATGTACACCGCATTCTACACGGGCAAACACCGCATTACGCGAAAAATAACCGTGGGACTAAGGACCGTTCGGTTCGAAAACAAGTATCAATCTCGATCATGATGGGTCACGTGGAGTTCGAATCAGCGTTGCGCGTAACGATTGCACCAAACTTTCTGTCGGTCAACAGTACGACGTACAGGTGCAATTCACGGTCTGCGACTCGAGCCTGACACAAGTATAGAGAGCGCTCACTACAATGGCGGAAAAATTGATTGCTTACGTCGATATGGACGACACGCTCTGTGATTATAGTGCCGGCTACCAACTCCATCGTGAGCGGTATCCAGGCCATGAGTACCCTCAAGGCGAACCGGGATTGTATGTCGACCTGGAACCGATGCCTGGCGCGATCGAGGCGTACAGCTGGCTCAACTGCCATCCAATGCTGGACGTCTATATTTTGACAGCGCCTTCTGTCAGAAATGCGCATAGTTATGCGGAGAAGCGGATTTGGGTTGAACGGCATCTGGGCCTGGATGCTGCTTACAGATTAGTAATTACTCCAAACAAGGGGCTTAGCAAAGGCGACTTTCTTGTTGATGACTACACGGAGGGCAAGGGGCAGGAGAGATTCGAGGGTAAGATCATTCAATTCGGTTCTCAGGAGTTTCCTGATTGGTCGAGCGTGATCCGGTTCTTCGATAATTCCTTAGGGAACCTCAGTAACCTGTGATGGATTCATCATTGTCCTCAATTGGTCGTATGTCAGCGGTGTTAGGCGCGTCAATCTTAGCGCGAATCGAGCGCACTTGCCTTGGGCTGGGCGACCCAAGTGGGAGCACTTAACGCCACTAACCGACACGGAGGCCAGAAAGAGTGGTTGATATCTAGAGGGCCTGCAGATCTCATCAGGAGAGGCGGCGCGCTGGTCTTGAAGACGCCCTATGAGCCGATGACAGGCACCGGAATCCGGAATGCAAAGATCATTGGTGGGAAGTGCTGTCCCCCGGGGGGACACCGGTGGACCGCAGAGGATCATTAAAACCGGAAAGCGCGATGATATCCCGATCACTTGTGAAGCGATAACCAGAATACTCAGATCGCTGTCCCCCTGGGGGACACCTGCCATAGGTTCACAGGCACTGGGACCGTTAGGTGTAGGTGGTATTCGGATAGTGTCTGCCGTCTCGAGGAGGTATTGGCGCATGCCCGGTTCTCGAGGGAAGAATTGGTGAGACTACGCCGACTCCAGATCGCGTGTCCCCTCGGGGGACAGCATGATCAGGTTCCTGATCGTCAGGCTGCTGCCATCGGGATATCATCGCGCTTTTAGTTGCCGAGGGCTATCAGAGCACGGGTGTCCCCGTGGGGGACACCTGCGGGCTGAAAGGGTCACGAAGGCACAAAGCGTGATGATAATTGGATGAGCAGAGCAAGCATCGCATGGCCTTGTGGTTCGAAACCGCGATGATATCCCGATGAACTCATTCGGCGCATCGTGCTCGGGCGCTACTGCAGGACCGTTCACTGGGGCCGGATAGGGTGTCCCCCAAGGGGACACCTGCGCTCCGAACGGGCCACGGCGGCACAAAACGCGATGATATTCCGATGCCCCTGCTGCAGTAATCAGGAGCGGGAAGTGCTGTCCCCCAGGGGGACACCCAGCCGAATGCCGCCAGCTGTGCCCTACAAAAATTCGGGCGCCTCGCTGTATTGGCTCAGTTCATCGGGATATCATCGCGTTTATAGTCGCCGAGGCCTATCAGAGCACAGGTGTCTCCTGGGGGGCACCTGTGGACCGCTGAGGGTCATTAAAACCGGAAGGCGCGATGATATCCCGATAGTAGTCAGGGTGCTGCAGAGTCCTGATAGCCTCTTCACGGTAGCTGTCCCAAGGTGATACACCTCTGTAGCGTAAGCTCCCGACGGGAAAGTGTGGTTGATATCCCGATAGTGACCCGGGGTCCGAAAGAGCCTCAGCACCTGCTGTCCCGCGCAGGGACACTCCCACGAAACGGGTCTCACCGCGTAGTATGGTTGATATCCCGATAGTGGGCCGACGCCGGCAGCCCACCGGCACGTCCGGCCGTTGCTACCCCGTGCAGGGACGCCACTATGAGATGGGATCTCGACCCGTAGCGTGGTTGATATCCCGATAATGGCAGTGGGTCTGTCAAGGCACCGTCACCAGCTGTACCAGGGTGGGACACCCCGCAGTACGGGATCTCAGCAAAAAGCGTGGTTGATATCCCGATAGTGACGGTGCCAGGAACGACTTCAGCACCTACTGTCCCGCACCGGGACACCTCCGCGAGGCCGAATCTCAGTGCGAAGCATGGTTAATATCCCGATAGTGGCGGTGCCAGGAGCGACCTTAGCACCAACTGTCCCGCAGCGGGACACCCCCGCGAGGCGGGATTGCAGCGCGTAGCCTGGTTAATATCCCGATAGTGAAAAGACTTTAGCACCCTCTGTCCCGCGCAGGGACACCCCCAAAGATTGGATCGCAGCCCGAAGTGTGGTTGATATCCCGATAGTGGAAGGGGCCTGGAAGAGCCTCAGCACCTGCTGTCCCGCAGCGGGACACCTCCGCGAGGCCGGATCTCAGCGCGTAGCATGGTTAATATCCCGATAGTGGGCCGATGGCCGGTTGCCCCGGGCGCTCCGACGCTACTGTCCCGCGCAGGGACAGCTCCTATGAGAGGGGCTCTCGACCCGTGCCATGGTTAATATCCCGATAGTGGCAGGCACCTGTAAAGGCGTCAGTACCAACTGTCCCCGGCAGGGACACCTCCTGAAGGGCGGGATTTCGTCAGAAGCGTGGTTGATATCCCGATAGCGAAAGGGTCCTGAAAGAGCCTCAGCGCCCCGGTGTCCCGCGCAGGGACAGCTCCTATGAGGGGGTTCTCGACCCGTACCATGGATGATATCCCGATAGTGGCGGTGCAAGGAGCGACCTCAGAACCAACTGTCCCGCAGCGGGACACCCCCGCGAG
This sequence comes from Pseudohongiellaceae bacterium, assembly GCA_040882255.1. Lineage (GTDB taxonomy): Bacteria > Pseudomonadota > Gammaproteobacteria > Pseudomonadales > Pseudohongiellaceae > PWQG01. The sequence continues at coordinate 162,347 of JBBEBP010000003.1, forward strand.
GCCGGGTCTCAGTGCGGAGTATGGTTAATATCCCGATAGTAGCGGGGTCAGAAGAGACCTCAGAACCAACTGTCCCGCAGCGGGACACCTCCACGAGGCCGAATCTCAGTGCGGAGTATGGTTAATATCCCGATAGTAGCGGGGTCAGAAGAGACATCAGAGCCAACTGTCCCGCAGCGGGACACCCCATGAGGCGGACCTCAGCTCGGAATGTGGTTGATATCCCGATAGTGGCCCGACAGATCGCAGCGTACCAGGCTTCCGGATGAGGCTGTCCCGTGCAGGGACACCCCTGCAAGGCTGGGCCTCGCAAAAAAGCGTGGTTGATATCCCGATAGCAGACTCGTTCCTGGACGTGCCTGCCGCTGCTGTCCCGCGCAGGGACACCCCTGTGAGACGGGCATCAGCTCGGAATGTGGTTGATATCCCGATAGTGGTCCGACAGATCGCAGCGTACCAGGCTTCCGGATGAGGCTGTCCCGCGCAGGGACACCCCCATAAGGCGGGCTTCAGCTCGAAATGTGGTTGATATCCCGATAGTGGTCCGACAAATCGCAGCGTACCAGTCTTCCGGACGCCGCTGTCCCGCGCAGGGGCCCCTTGCGAGGCGAAAACTCAGGCCAAAGTGTGGTTGATATCCCGATAGTGGCTCGCCAGCCTGCAGCGTACCAGTCTTCCGGACGCTACTGTCCCGTGCAGGGACGCCCCTGCAAGGATGGGCCTCGCGAAAAAAGCGTGGTTGATATCCCGATAGCGGACTCGTTCCTGGACGTGCCTGCCGCTGCTGTCCCGCGCAGGGACACCCCGCGAGGCGGGATCTCAGCGCGTAGCATGGTTAATATCCCGATAGTGACGAGGTCCCGGAAAGACTTCAGCATCCACTGTCCCGCAGCGGGACACCTTCACGAGGCGGGATCGCGGCACACAGTATGGTTGATATCCCGATAGTGGGCCGATGGACAGCAGCGAACCAGGGAGTCCAGCCGTTGCTGTCCCGCGCAGGGACAGCTCCTATGAGGGGGTTCTCGACCCGTACCATGATTGATAACCCGATAGTGACGAGGGCCTGGAAAGACCTCAACACCAACTGTCCCGCAGCGGGACACCTCCGCGAGGCCGGATCTCAGTGCGTAGCATGATTGATATCCCGATAGTGGTGGTGCCAGGAGCGAACTTAGCACCAATTGTCCCGCAGCGGGACATCCCCGCGAGGCGGGATCGCAGTGCGTACCATGGTTAATATCCCGATAGTGGCCAGGGGTCCGAAAGTGCCTTAGCGCCCCGGTGTCCCGTGCAGGGACACCCCACGAGACGGGGCTCAACGCGCAGTGTGGTTGATATCCCGATAGTACACGGGCTGCTCGCCTGCGTCGGGGCTTCTCTGATACTGCTGTCCCAGGGTGGGACACCCTGCGGTATAGACTTTGCACCTGACCGTGCGGATGATATTCCGATGGCCCTGCTGCGGTAATCAGGAGCCGGAAGTGCTGTCCCCCAGGGGGACAGTGGGGACCGTTGAGGGCCATCAGAGCCGGAAAGCGCGATTATATCTCGATAGTGACAGGGATCTTGAAAGGTGCCATCACCCGCTGTCCCGCGGAGGGACACCTCCCATGAGATGGGGCTTCAGCCCGTAGTGTGGTTGATATCCCGATAGTGGCAGGGGGGCCTGGAAGGGCGTTATTACCCGCTGTCCCGTGCAGGGACACCCCTAAAGGGCCGGATCTCAGCCAAAAGCGAGGCCGATATCCCGATAGTGGTCGGGCCGCCAGAGGGGGGCTCGAATAGCCTCTCCCTGTTTCTGTCCCGGGCAGGGACACCCTACAGGAGGAGATCCCGGCCAAAAGCGTGGGTGATATCCCGACAGGGGCTAGGGCCTGCAAGGGCATCAGAGCTACCTGTCCCTGGGTGGGACACCCCACAGGACGGGATCTCAGCAGAAAGCGTGGTTGATATCCCGATAGTCGCAGGGTCTGGAGGGACATCAGAGCTACCTGTCCCGGGCAGGGACACCCTAGCAGTATGGGCTGTGGCCTGAAATGTGGTTTATATCCCGATAGTGGCAGAGATCTGGAAAGGCGTCAGCACCAACTGTCCCGCGCAGGGACACCCTAGATGAGATCTCAGCCCGTAGTGTGGGTGATATCCCGATGGCCCTGCTGCGGTAATCAGGAGTTGGAAGTGCTGTCCCCCAGGGGGACACCCAGCCAAGTGCCGCCAGGGGCGCTCTACAAAACTTCGGGCGCCTCGCTGTATTGGCTCATTTCATCGGGATATCATCTCGCATTCGGGCCCTAATGTCCTTATCGAGACATAGGTGTCCCACCGGGGGACACCCGCAGCTCGTTACCTGGTATCGGAGTCAGATAGTCAGAAGCAAGGCTGATATCGCTGATAGCGATTTCATTGGCCGGAAGGCTAGGCTGCAACCAACCGAGCAGTGTCCCAGGGTGGGACACCCTTCTGAAGCAAAGCTCACGACGAAAGCGTGGTTGATATCCCGATGAGGAGAGAAAGCAACGCAAGAGCACGACACTCTTGTTGTGAGTCCCTCTGCCCGCTCCAGTCTGGGTGTCCCCTGGGGGGACACCTGTGCTCAGAAAGGGCCACGGAGGCACAAAGCGCGATGATATCCCGATGAACAAAGCAAGCAGCGCATGGCCCTGTGACTCGAAACCGCGATGATATCCCGAAGGATTGCGGGCTGCTTCGGAGGGGGGGCACCCTGTAAGCCCCAGCAAATCGGCCTTTAGTGGCCCCGGGGCCAACTGGCTCACTTAGCCTGTCGGGATATCATCGTGTTTTTCACGCTCCCACAAACCTGTGCTCTTTATCACTCCCGTCCAGTTCATCGGGATATCATCGCGCCTTCGGGCAGCCGGTGAATATTCAGACCACAGGTGTCCCCCGGGGGGACACCCTGCAGGTTCCGACAAACCAGACTGTAGTGACTGCCGATCACGATCCATTTGCTGGATTCATCGGGATATCATCGCGCTGTGACTGGCCGAAGCCTATCAGACCTCAGGTGTCCCCCGGGGGACGGTGGACCTCCCTCCAAATTGCCCCTTACCCATCCATCAGGAAATCATCGCGGTTTGTTGCTCCAGACCTCGATTTGGCTGGGTGCCCCTGGGGGAACACCCCGGCATCGCAGGGCCCAAGTCCGTCAGTGTCAATCAGACCACAAAATGCAGACTTTGTGATAGGTTATCCACAACACCTGTCGATTCGGAGAGCTTCACTTAAACCACATGTCTCAAGCAACGCCAATGCTTAATCATTGGCTATCATTCGAAGCACGACAACACAGAAGGTGGATATGATAACTGGAACGGAAGGGCAATATAATGGATGAGGAAAAGTCGCCCCAGCAACTCCTTGGTACGATAGGAACCTACCGAGAGCTGCGAGACTGGGTGAATGCACACGGTGCGCCGGCCGCGATTCCCGCCATTCGACGCAGATTGTCGAGGTTCCTGGTGGGCAGCTTTGCTCAAGAGCACAACATCTCATTGGACAAAGCTCGGCGCCTTCTTGGGATGACAGGAACCGGAAAGGCCGGATCTGAGGGCTTACTCTCCCAGGGCGAATCGGAGCGGCTGGTGCGGTTTGCCGAGATCGAGGCAGTGGCAATCGAGACGCTCGGGGACGAAGCTACCGCTCGGCGTTGGCTTGAGGCCAAAAACTTGACGCTAAACGGGGAAGCTCCCTATGAGATGCTGGATACGGGTTATGGCGCCGGCTCTGTTCGTGCGCTGCTTGGGGCTATCCGCTATGGCGGGGCGGCTTGAAGCATTATAGCCGCCATACACTTGAAGGTGTTCCTCCTTGAAGCATCGAATATCGCGAACCAGTTCATCATCTTTGTTGTGTTAGCTGGATAAGTACACTGTTCGGAGATACTAGTCATTCTCCTCTCAGAAGGGAGAGTTGGCCAAGTAGGAATATCGACGGGAAGAGTGCGCTCGACAGCGAGCTGCTACAAATATATCATATATGATCAAATACGTAATTATACGTCATATATGATAGATTATTCCGAATTGGCGACAACTATTGGCCGCAATCTGCGGATGCGCAGACGTGAGGTTTTCCCGCGCGATACGCAAATAGACATGGCCGCTCGACTCGGTGTCAGCATTGCCACGTACAGTCGCATGGAGCGAGGGGATGCCCGGGTTTCCTTTCGTCATTATCTGACTGCCGCGGACATCTTGGGTTGCCGCAAAGATTTTGGAGAGCTTTTCACTCATCCTGACCGGCGGGAAGACCTGATTGACAGCCTGCTGCGCGAGTATGGCGAAAGCCTGTAGGCCCTGTAGGCCCTGTAGGCGTTGTTCAGCGTCACGGAATTTACCGGGTAAATTTCATCGTGAAAGATGTATTCAATCGGGCCGCCTGGAAAGGCTTTACGTACGGGAGCCGCCCACACATGACCATCAGAGCCCTTGGTATCGGCTTTACGCCGGAGAATTTCATCGTGAAAGATGTATTCAATCGAGCCGCCTGGGAAGACTCGCGTACGGATAGGGATCAACATATGAGCTGGAGATCATCCTGGCGGATCGAATTTACCCGGTAAATTTTGATTCTTCCGGAGGGGTTTGGGGTTCAGTCAGAGCGTTCCCATGTACCGCAATGGCCAGCTTGTCCGCCGGCGCTGGTTACGGTTTTTATTTTCGTACCAGGTGCAGCCAAAGGCGGGTGTATGTGTTTCGGTTTTCCGTTTACGTTTTTTCCACCTAACAACTCATGCTGTGTGCGGCATTCTGCCATTTTTGCCGGATAGAAAGCTGTCTGATCGGCCCTTCGGAGGGGATTTTACTGAGGAAATGTCAAATAATGGCCAACTACAAGGCAGTGGCATAGTAAATGACAGCTCGTTGATGGGGAGGGAGGGTACTAGGAGCCGTTTTGCTGATAGTAAATGGCTAAAACCGATAGTAAACGGTTCAGACAGATAGTAAATGGCTCAGGCAGATAGCAAACAGCACTGGATGCATGGTAATTGGGTAACGGGTGTGATCCCGAACTCAATCTCAGCTTCCAGCAATCGGCCGCGCACTATCAGGTGACCGCTGTCAGCCGAGCGCGACCGGTCCGCTCTACTATACCTTGCTTTTCGATGGAGGATGTAGCCAATTGCTTCAATATAAAAAAGGGGAAATCCAGAGCCTCTTCTGGAGTGTTCCTAAAACCGGGGTAGAACCCGTCCGTCGAGACTAGGAGCAGGGCTCTGGCGTAAAACGCTTCCGTTAAATGGCATAGAGTAATTGGTAGCGCTCAGCGCGAGTCATCCTTCCTCGGTAGGCACTGCTGCCATCAGGGAGTACAGTTCAGTCGCAGCGTCCTAACGTACCTGTAATGGCCAGCTTGTCCGCCGGCGCCGGCTCCAGCTCGTATTTTCGTACCAGGTGCAGCCACAGGCGGGCGTATTCGCAGTGGTATGACTCATCGGGAGGCATGTACTGGCTCGGCCCGTCCCAGCCTTTGGAGCGATTCTCGCCGCGCTCTACGGCCAGTAGATTCTCGGGGTCGTTGGCAAAGACCTTTTTCAGTAGTGGTGGCCATTCGGCTCCGCCATACTCATGGGCATAGCGCAGGGCGATGACATGATCGACGTCGAGCTGCGTGGCCTGGGTGTACACCTGACCGGTGAACGGTCCGTGCCAGGCTCCGGTGGCCACATAGCAGCCGGTATCCGATGTGAATGTTACCGGTATGAGGCTTTTCCGGATCAGCAACTCATGCCGGGTGTTCTGACAATCGCTATCGAAATCCTCCCAATGCGTCCAGTCGCCGCGGTCATACTCACCAGCGAGCGTGAGAACGGGGAGTAGCCAGGCGATACAGGTAGTGACGATCCTAATCATGTACGGGCCTCCAAGCAGTGCAGGACAAGTATAGCTGTCAGATACCGCGCCGAAAATAGGCCATAGCCTGGACAGGAGAGTGGAGACACGGATAGCTCTGATACCCCCTGTGAAGTGTTGTGTAGGGCTTCTAGTCGCATCCTTCAATACGCTCGGATTAGGTCCATGCCGGGTTCCCTGTTTGCATGCAAAAAATGTCGATCCAAAGAGCATCTCCGTCGTTGCCAATGTAGTTACATTGCAGAGAAGCTGTCAGGTGTATAGGAAACTAGGGGCGTGCCAGCATCTGGTTATCAGATAATTTCATTGACGCGCATCCATTGCTTAAGGTTGTCGTGTTGCTGCTTGTTAGAAATGGCAAGCCACTGGTGCAGACGCTGGCTTAGCTCGGGCCGGTCAATCTCAACGAGAAGCTCGCTCAGAATGATAGTGGGTACGGCGCAGCGTATGAATACCGCGTGATAAACCATATCGCACACCGCTCGCTCGGTGGTGGCGCAAAAATGTGTCGGCCAGTTCAGGGCGTGCTTATCGATAAACCAGCTCACATCAATCAGGTCCCTGGGAGTAAGATCAGGGGAGGCGGTGTAATTTTCGCCAGCCACCACCAGCTTCTGGGAGCGCAGCATGCCCTGGGTATGCCAGTCAGCGACATCACCGTTCTTATCCGGGATATTGAGTGCGCTCCAGGCGCTGATATAGCGGACAGCTGCAGCGTCTGGCGCAGCGGACTTGCAAAAGGTGCGCACCTGAGGCGGGCGCCCCTTCAGGGCATGGGCGCGTTTCTTAGCCGGGAATTCAAAAAGCAATCCCCCAAGAAACTTGCGCTGGGCGCTGCCCAGATCCAGTCCCGCTGTCAGCGCCCACTCAATGGCATTGAGAAGCTCGCCCAACTGGCGCCTGACGCCGGACAAGCGCTGGGGGCGCACTTGGCGAAAACGCATGCAAAAGTCATTGATCTGTATCGGCGCCAGGCGCTTGTCGGTGTCGTAGGTGGCGACGGCGGGTTCTTGTGCCAAAAAATACTGGCAAGCCGCCCACTGGCCGGAGCGATGCAGGGTTGCTGCATACTGGGTCTTTATAGCTCTTTCAAGTGCCTGGACCGGTATCAGTTCGGCTTGTAGCAAGTCAGACATCTTCGGCTTCCAATACATGCCATTACGAAGCTTTCTGAGTCCGGCTTCCCGGCTTACAGGCCCCAAAATCTTGTCTAGCCCTGGAGGATTTCCCAGGCGCTGCTGAAGCTGGGCAGAGGTAATCACAGCGCCCCTAGGCAGCTTGGACACAGATGCTCTGACCTGACGCACGATAGCTTCCATAACGATAAAATTACTTGATATTTTACTCTAATGTCGACCAGTGTACACGAGCGCCACAGATCCAACATGTACGCAGCTTTTGGTCTTCGGGGGATCGGCTGGCGTGTTAGTAGCAGTATGTGCACAGACTTTGTGTTCGATGCACTGGAACAGGCGCATATCCCATAGATCTCGAGGCTTGATTCTCCTTGCACGGTACGCCAGGGCAATCATTTTATCCGCCAGTGTCTCTTGCAGGGACTGAACCGGAATCAGAAGGCCCTCAGTGGGGGCTGCAATGCTGTAGTGGTTAATCAGCGGCCTTCTCTCAACGTCAAAAGAGGGGATGGGGCAAACCTCTATATGCGTTTTCTGACGAGGAAGATCGGGTCGACTGGTCTCCCTGGCAATGCTGATTTTCCATGAAGAGGTATCCCCCTGATTATCGCCAGCTGGCTTGCCCACCCAGACATCGGTCTCATACTTTCTCTGCAAATACTTCTGGATCTCCACCTCCAGTCCGTCAAAGTCAGATGGGGTAAAGTCGTGACCGCCATTACATTCGAGATCCTCAGACAAGCGAGAGCTGTTGTAGCGCAGGCGCAGCGACGCCCCTCCGATGAAAGTCAGTGACTGCATCGCACCGTGGCGCACCATTACATCCAAAATATCGTGATGCAGAATCTCCTTTTCTATCACTGGCGTGATAACCGCATATCCTGGATTCGTTTCCACAATCCGGTGAACTTGTTCTTTTAGCATGTCAGCACTCCAACATGTGCACGTTCCTGTTGCAGTCTTTTAGGTCAGCGATTGCCTGCTCTGGTTTGGCCCGGTACATGGCAATGTCATCATCGAAATACAAATTCGGAGCGACTTTGCTAACCGGCTTTTTCGTGTGAGTGAATTCGATGACCCCATAGGGAGTGGAGAAGATGCCACTACGGCCCCTTGTCACAATGGTTACCCTGTCAATGAGAACCTGGGAGATGTCGCCGGTGTAGCTAAGCTGGCTCTCGAGGCTGATGTAAGTGAGTACATCCCCGCGAAGCTTTCTCGCGACCTTGTAGAGGGCTATGGTGGGGTCGGGCGGCGTTAGAGTGCTTTCGAAGACGCCATTAGCGAGCCTTCGCAATACGCCTTTTTTCACACAATCTGCAAGGAATTTGGTGAATGCCGGCGTATGGCGCTCATCCATCATAAAGGCAAGCTCTGGCCCGGTATGAATGCCGCCCCCCGCCTTGAGGGAGCTTGAGAACACGCGAAGCAGTTTTGCTGTCTTGGTCATTATGGTCCATAAAAAATAACCGTATTAGTGAGTAACTGTATACTGAGCGGGATTATGTGTCTACAAAAGCTAACGTATAAGGTAATAAAGTGTTGACCAGAGCGCGCCGCGCATAACGCCAGCTGGAGCGCTGTACCAGCGTCAAGACAACACGGCTGTGCCTGCAATTTGGCCGCGAGGGGGCATTGTCTTGGGCCGAAAAGCTCGATCCGGATACATTACCGACCGGCAGTGACCGGCCTTGGGTGGCCACGTTCGCTGACGACCTGCTGGTGCTCAAGCCGTGACTCCCGCGCATCTCGAAACGGCCCGGTTACTGACGTAGGTCGCGCCGCTGGTATTTGCAGATGAGACCTTCGCACTGAAGGGCGGAACCGCCATCAATCTCTTAGTGCGCGACATGCCGCGGTTGTAGGTTTCTATTATCTCTGGTGGCATGGGATCCCGACCGGAATTTGATGGCTATTAGTCACCTTGATCAGTTGCCAGGTATTCGTTGGAAGTTGCACAATCTGGACAAGTTGCGGCGGGCCAATGTGAAAGAGTTTGCCGAACAGGCTGATACCCTGGCCTTACGGTTGGCCACTGTTTCGTGATGTGAGCCCCACCCCTGACCGCACGCCCGTTATCTGCAACAATGAGGTTAAACCAAGAATACTCAGCCACTACATTACATGGCTACACCCAAATCATTATCATTTCAGATATATAGACACTGGGATCTGATTGTGCACCGCGTCATGCCGATGGTCAGGCCAGCAAGGAACACCTGTACCAGTTGATGGACGAACTGGGCCCGGTTCGCCCGGATGCCGTGTGTGTAATCCGCATGCGACACGTCCTGGAGATCTTATACCAGCACGTCTCCTCCCGGCTGTCATCCAATGGCTTGCCGCGCTGTGGGAAAGGATACTGCCAGGTATCCGACAGGAACGGCTGCACCAGCATCCGGTCCAAGTGCTCCCAGGACGGTTCGCGGAACTGCATCAGGCCGATAGTCATACCAGTATGTCCGTCCCGGGGCTGCGCCCGGTAGGTCCCCAGCAGGCGATCCGAGAGCTACAGATTGAAACCGAATTTGCTGTTGGCCTCCCGCGGATACCAGGAATGGTGCACTCGGTGGAAGTCCGGGGTCACGATGAACCAGCGCAGCACCCGACCCACGGCCAGCGGTATCTGCGCATTGGAATGATTGAACAGGGCCAGGGAGCTGAGGATGATCTCGAACACCAGCACGACCAGCATCTTCACCAACCATGAAGAGCGTGACGAGCATCTTCGCGGCGGGGATTTCCTCGATACCGGGAACCACCCGTTCATTGTTTTCGAGGCCACCGGCTACACCCCGGACGACAGCGGTGAGGGCGGAACGCTCACGGGCAACCTGACGCTGCTGGGCAACACACACCCGGTGCAGCTGGACGTGACCATCAACAAGCAGGCCCCTTATCCGATGGGACACCGGCAGGAAACACTGGGCATCTCGGCACACACGACGATCCAGCGCAGCCGCTGGGGCATGGACTACGGAGTGGCCGGCGACCTGGTTGGCGATGAGGTGACGCTGCGCTTTGAGTTCGAGGCTATCCGGCAGTAGCAACGCAACTACCGGACAGCCCCTCGGCACTGCTGACCATTCAGCGGTGCCTCGCGCGGCTCTTCCAGAACCAGAACAACACCGGCATCAGGAACAGCGAGACCAGCAGGGCCGTGACACTGCCGCCCAGCAGCGGCGCGGCGATACGTTTCATGACATCCGCCCCGGTACCACTGCTCAACATCACCGGCATCAAGCCGATCACCAGGGTGAGCGCCGTCATGAGCAGGGGTCTGATCCGCTGCCCCGCGCCCTTCAGCACCGCCTCCAGCAGCGCCTCGGGATCATTGACCGGAGAGCGACGCCAGGCGTTGTCCAGGTACACCATCATCAATAGTGCAAGCTCCACCGCCAGCCCCGCCACGGCGATGATACCCACTGCAACGGCCACCGACAGCCGATAGTCCAGCGCCACCAGCAGCCACACACTGCCCAGTACAGAGAAGGGCACGGCCAGCATGACCAGCAGGGTTTCCACCAGCGAGCGGCGATGCAGGTACAGCATCAGGAAAATCAGCACCAGGGTCAGCGGAATGAGCAGTGAAAGCCGGTCCCGGGCGCGCTCCAGATTCTGGTACTGGCCGGCCCATTGCAGACGATAACCCGGTGGAAGGGAGACACGTTCGGCCACCACCTCCTGCGCCTGCTCCACATAGTCGGCAATACCGATGTCATCGGAGACATCGACATTGACGAAACCGGCCAACTGCCCATCCTCGCTGCGGATCATCGCCGGCCCCGTCTCGAACGACAGCGATGCCAGCTGTGACAGCGGTACGGTGCCACCCTCCGGCGTGGTGATCAGTGTATTTTCCAGCGCCTCGATATCATCCCGGTACTCGCGCTGATAACGCAGCAGTATGTTATGCCGCTCCCGTCCCTCGATGGTCTGCGAGACCACGCGTCCGCCCACAGCTGTAACGACCGTCTGCTGGACGTCCTCCACATTGAAGCCATAGCGCGCGGCGCGAGCACGGTCGACGGTGAAATCAATGAAGTACCCGCCGGTCGAGCGTTCCGCAAAGGCGCTGCGCGTATTCTGCGCCGTCCGGCTGTCCTCCAGCAGCGCCTGCTCGATCTGCGTCGCGACCTCCTCGATGCCGGCCAGTTCCGGACCGAATACCTTGATGCCGAGCGTCGCGCGGATACCGGTGGCCATCATCTCCGTGCGTGTCTGGATCGGCATCCACCAGACATTCGGCATGCCGGGAAAACGCAGTGCCTGGTCCATCTCCTCAAGCAGCCGCCCCCGGGTCATGCCGTCCCGCCATTCGCTTTGCGGCTTCAGCGTGACCGTGGTCTCGACCATGGACAACGGCGCCGGATCGGTGGCGCTGTCGCTTCGCCCCACTTTCCCGAACACCCGCTCCACCTCCGGAAAGGACTTCAGCATCCTGTCCATGGTCTGCAGCGTACGCTGCGCTTCCGTAATCGACATGCCGGGCACCGCAGTCGGCATATACAGAATGCTCCCCTCATCCAGTGGGGGCATGAACTCGGTCTGCAACGACTGGTAAGCGGGAACCGTCAGACCCAATGCGGCGAACATCACGATCATGACCAGCCAGCGTCCCCGCAGCGCGAAGCGCAGCAGCCAGCCGTAACCGGCTCGAAGCCATCGGTCCAGCGGATTGTCATCACCGCGTATACGGCCACGGACCAACAGCACCACCAGGGCCGGAACCAGCGTTACAGACAGCAGCGCGGCGAACAGCATCGCATAGCTCTTGGTGAATGCCAACGGCTGGAACAACCGGCCTTCTGTGCCCTGCAACGCAAAAACGGGGACAAATGATACGGTAATGATCAGCAGGGAAAAGAATACACTGGGTCCCACTTCCTGCATGGCACGAATCACCACAGCCTGCCGGCTGCTTTCCGGTCCACTGCCATTTTCGTGTCCGGACTGCCATTCATGCAGTCGCCGGTGCACATTGTCGATAATGACAATGGAAGCATCGACCATGGCGCCAATCGCCACGGCGATCCCTCCCAGGGACATGATGTTCGCGGTCAGTCCCTGCGCCGTCATCGGAATGAAGGCCAGCATCACGGCCACCGGCAACGCTATCATTGCCACGAGAGCCGAGCGCAGATGCCAGAGGAACAGCAGGATCACCAGGGAAACGATCAACATCTCCTCGGTCAACACCCGCCAGAGCGTATCCACGGCGCGCTGGATCAATGCCGAGCGGTCATAGGCCGTTACGATGGAAACTCCGTCCGGTAGCGCCGGTTCGATCTCCGCTATACGCTCTTTCACTCGGCCGATGACCTCCATGGCGTTCTCGCCGTAGCGCATGACCACCGTCGCTCCGACCGTCAACCCTTCTCCATCGAGTTCGGCCGCGCCCCGCTGCAGGGCGGGGCCTTCGACCACCGCCGCCACATCGGCGACGCGGATCGGGGTACCTCCACGCCCCGTGTCGATGACCACCTGCCGTATATCCTCCAGGGATTGCACGTAACCGCGGCCCCGTATGAAATGTTCATGGCCCGCGATTTCCAGCACACGACCGCCCACGTCATTGTTGGACTCACGCAGGGCATCCGCCACGGAGGCCAGACTCAGCCGGTATCCGGCCAGCCGGTCGGGGTCGACGAGAACCTGGTACTCGCGTTCGTATCCGCCGATGCTGGCCACCTCCGCCACGCCGGGCACCGACTCCAGCGCGTACTTCAGGTTGAAGTCCTGCAGATCCCGCAGGTCCGCGAGGCTGTGCCGCCCGCTGCGATCAACCAGCGCATACTGGAACACCCAGCCGACACCCGTGGCATCCGGGCCCAGTTCGGGGGTCACGTTGTCGGGCAACTCCGACTCGGCGGCGGCCAGGTACTCGAGGACGCGCGAGCGGGCCCAGTAGATGTCCGTGCCCTCCTCGAACACCGCGTACACGAACGACAGCCCCATGAAACTCTGGCCCCGCACCGACTGGATGCGGGGCGCGGACAGCAGACTGGTCATCAGCGGGTAGGTGATCTGATCCTCGACCAGGTCGGGGCTGCGGCCTTCCCACTCCGTCAGCAGGATCACCTGGGTATCGGACAGGTCGGGAATCGCATCCAGGTTGATCCGCTCGATGCTGTAGGCACCCAGCGCCACCAACAGGCCGACCAGCAGGAGGGTCAGCCAGTGGTTGCGGGCGCACGCCGCGATCAGACGTTTCGTGATTCCGGCTTGTGCTTCATCGTGGTTCACCATTGCTGCAACCCTCCCTGCAACTGGCTTTCCGACGCCACGAGGAATACCCCGGAAGTGACGATCTCATCCCCGGCCTCCAGGCCGTCGAGAATCTCGACATAGCCGTCGACGCGTTGTCCGGTCGTCACCCGGACGGGTCGCAGCCGTCCATTGCCGATGTCCAGGAACACCACCCGCAACTGGCCGGCAATCAGTACGGCGTTGGCGGGAACGACCAGGCGTTCCCCCAGCTCGGCCTGCACTGTTACAGCGGCGTACATTTCCGGCCGGAGTGTGGCACCGGGGTTGTCCAGTTCCAGTCGGATACGGCCGCTTCTCGTGTCCGCGTCCAGTGAAGGATAGATGTAGTCGACACGCGCCTCGAACGCACGGTCCTGGATATGAGGAAACGTGATCGTTGCGTTCATACCCTGCCGGACCACCGAAAGGTCTGCATCATGTACCCGTGCTTCCACCCACACCCGGGAGAGGTCGGCAATCCGCAGAAACGGCTCGCCGGCCGGCACGGCACTTCCGGCAACGATCGGCTTGTCGATCACGATGCCGTCCGCCGGGGCCAGCACTGGAAGGTAGTCAAGCGGCTCTCCCCGCTCTTCCAGCTGGCGGATCTGCTCCTCCGACAGGCCCCACAGCGTCAGACGGCGGCGCGCGGCTTCCAGGAGACCGGCGCCATCCGCAGCGGTCCGGGACGCACGACGCAGCGCAGTCAGGTATTCCTGCTGGACAGCCAACAGCTCCGGTCCGTAGACGGTGAAGAGTGGCTCGCCACGTTGCACCGCCATGCCGGTGGTGTCCGCGAACAGCTCTCCGACCCAACCATCGACGCGCAGTGTGACTTCCCGCAGGCCGGTTTCATCCCAGACCACTTCCCCGGGCAGACGGAGATTACGTGTGAGAGAGCGGCGCTCGACGGTGCCGGTCCGCAAACCGATCAGCTGCCGCCGCCGCGCATCCACGGTAATGGCATTGCCCAGTGCCTCTCCGGGTTCCCCGGCGCTCACTTCCCCGGCCTCCCGCTCGGCCCCGCTGGTCAACCGCAGGCCTTCACGCCCGGTAGCCATATCGAAACGCAGCTCGGCATCGTCCATCCCGGGGCGCCGCACCCGCAGAGTCAACGGCCAGGATCCGTCCATATTCAAGGTAAACATACCGCGGTACACACCGGGCCCGGACGCCTCGAACTCGACCGGCGCACGCATTTCCGGCATAGCGCCCATGGCCGGCATGCGAGCCTCCGCCTCCACGCTGGCATCGTCTACCGGATTACCGTCTTCATCGCGCAACGTCACGACCAGCCGGTTTTCACCCGTCCGGGGTTCCGGTCCGTCCAGGGCCACACCGACCCGCAGGTTCCCGGCTCGATACGACGGACCACTCACCTCAGACACCTGCCCACTGTCCCGGTCCGCGGGTACCGCAAACCAGAGCACCCACCCAGTGACGGCTACAGCCACCAGAGCCGCGACCACCAGCAATGACACACGAATGGATCTACTCATTGTTCTCTCCTCCTGTTGCGGTGCTGCCCGTCGTCGGGTCTGCACTGGCAAGGCGGTCCAGTACCGCCAGGTGTCCCAGGTAATCCGCCTTCGCCCGTACCAGTTGTATTTCCGCTCGCAGTCTCTCGCGCTCGGCCTCCATTACGTTGAGGAAGCCTTCCCGGCCACTGCGGTAGTCGGTCCGTGCGGCGGAAAAAGTATCCCGGGCCAGCGGCAGCAGCCGGTCCTCGTACAGGCGGATGACGTGCCAGCCTTCCTCCACGGCCGCCCTGGTTGCCACCAGGTCTTGCTCGAGCTGTCGCCGGGCCTCATCGAACTCCATGCGATTCCGTATGCGACGTGCCTCGGCCTCGTCTTCCCGCGCGCGCTGGCGATGACGGTCCAGTGGGACGGAGAGTGTGATGCCGACCGTCCAGCGCTGCTCCGGCATCTGCCAGAGGCTGTTATAGCCCGTTCGCATCTGCAACGACGGCATGCCCTGCAATCGCGCCAGCTCGACCCCGGTTTCTGCCCGGGAAATCCGGGCCGTGAACTGTTCAAGCACCGGGTGCTGACGGATGACGGAAGCCGGACTCTCAGGTGCCAGGGGAGGCGGCGACAGCGCCGGCATATCGGATGGTGGCGGAAGCGGGGCATCCCCCCCGCGATCCAGCAGGGCGTTGATCCGCGCCTGCACGGCGCGCTTCTGCCTCTGGTAACGGACCCGCTCGTGTTCTACCCGGCTGTTTTCCTGCTCCACACGCAGCACGTCCTGTTGCAATGCCGTGCCTGCCGCGTAGCGGGCTTCGACCACTTCACGCAAGTCGGCCAGTGTCTGCTGATGTTCAGTCGTGACCGCCAGTGCTTCGTGTACAAAGGCCCACTCGGCCCAGGCGGTGAGCGCCAGGGCCCGGATATCAAGACGGGCGGCATCCAGCCGGTGGCGTCGCTCGTCAGCCCGGTAGCCCGATTGACGGTACCGCCTCTCCAGTGTGCCCGGCCACGGGATGCGCTGGCTGAAACGGATATTGTGAGCGCGGCCCGCATCGCCCGTGTACAGCCCGGGCGCCGTATCCCAGGCAAGTTCCGGGTCATCCAGCCGTCCCGCGCCTTCCTGCCGGGCAGTGGCTTCCCGCACGGCGGCGTCAAGGGCGGTCAGGCCGGGGTTACGCTGCAGGATATCCTCGGCGAGGGGTTCCGGCCGCAGTCGGTCATCGTCGACGGACGGTGGATCCGCGAACAACAAGGAGGGTATCGCCACACCGAAACACAGCGTGGCAATTCGCAGGAATAATAGCGATTGCATGGTTCTCTCCAGTTTCTTTCTGTTACGTGCAGACGGCGGCATCTCCCGTGCGGGTGATCACCATTCCTGTCCGGGACAGGCACGTCAGGGGGTTACGATCAGAATGAGACCGGGAGGCTGCGAGGAGGTCGTAGCAGTTCGTCGGGTTCACCCGACAGGAGAGAAGGAGAGTATACAGGGGGATTGTCGTTCATTTCCGGCGGCAAAGGCGCCGGCTTGTAGATGGCAGGCAGGGAAATCCCTGTGCCGCATTCCTGGCCGGGGTTGCAGAGTTGCCCCGTGCGCGCGACGGTTTCCGCATCCTGACAACAGGGGTGGTCGTGCAGCATGCCGTCACCCGGCATCTCGCCGGAACTGCCCATCATGTCCATCGCATCGGCGGGACACTTACCTGCGTCCACAGTCATGCCCGCCAAACTCCCCAAGGGGAGAAGCAGGGATAACACCATGCACAGCAGCGACGAACGACGGAACATTACCAACAACTCTTAAAAGAGATACTTCAAGGATCATATCATATACAAGAGAGCCTACAAGATTACCAAAAATGGCCAGCCGCAAACCAGGGTCATGAGGGCCGAGGTAGCAGCACTTCGGCCCTCAACCCCCCGCGCGGGGTATTGCGCCAGGTAAAATGCCCTCCGTACCGCTCCACGATATCGATGACAATGGCCAGGCCCAGGCCATGCCCGGATTTCTTCTCATCCAGTCGCATTCCCCGGGTACCCAGCGATTCCCGTATCGATTCATCCACACCCGGCCCGTCATCACAGACAAACAAATGATAGCCGTCGCCGTCTTCGCGCAACGACAGCTCCACCGCGTTCTCCGCCCATTTGCCGGCATTATCCAGTAGATTGCCCATCACCTCGTCCAGGTCCTGCTGTTCCACCGGCCACCGTTGTTGCTCTGCGAGCGAGGTGTCCAGCTCGAAACGCTTGTCGGGGTACAGCCGCCCGAACATCCACAACAGATCACGCGCCTGCCGCACCGGTTGTGCCGATTGACCGGCCTGGGGGCCGGAAAACTGGCTGCGCCGCATTTCCGCTTCCAGTTGCTGATCAATATCGGAAAGCCGACGGACAATTTCAGCCCGCATCGCGTCATCCACTGGTTGCTGCCTGTCTTCCAGAATCGTGCGTACCGCTGCCACCGGGGTTTTTATACTGTGAGAGAGATTGGCCAGCGCCTCGCGGGAACGCTCGAGCCGCCGGTCCATTGTGTCCAGCAACTGATTGAGTTGTTCTACCAGTGGCTGGAACTCTTCAGGGGTTCTGACAGCAATACGGGTACTACGCCCTGACTGCAGATCCAGTACGGCCTTACGAAGCTGTCTGACCGGCCGCATGGCCACCGTGATGCCGACCCAGATGGCCAACGCCATGGCAACGATCATCAGCATCGCCGCGATTCCCGTCCAGCGGTGCAGTTGCTGGTGCCTGCTTTCCAGTATACCGAGGTCCTCCGCCACCACCACCACTACCGGCTCGCCCTCGAACTGGAATATACGGCGATAGGCCAGCACACCCGCTGCCCCCGAGTCGACCGCCTCTTCCGACTGCAGCAATCCTTCCCTGTCCGCGCTCAGCAGATCAGTCAGGACAGACTCCCAGCGGGATGGCGACGTGATGGTGGATGACGCTGTCCGGATAGCAAAGGCGTGATGAAAGACATCCTCGAAATACTCACCAGTGTCCAGGGATTCCAGGCCTGTTCCGGTCCGATACACCTGACGCTGCAGAAAGCCTGCCTCTTCCCGCAACCGCTCCTCCACGAAATCGGTAGCCATGCGGTCCAGGAGCAGACCGTGCATCATCCACGCTGCCGCCATCAGTACCACACTGACCGGGACCAGAAACCACAACAATGATTTCCGCACCGAGTAACGACGTTCATGCGTTTGCATTGAAAAGGTACCCCTGTCCCCGTCTGGTAACGATGACATCGTGCCCGACCAGTTTTCTGAGCCTGCGGATGTAGGCCTCGATCGTATTCTCGTTCGGGCTGTCATCCAGACTATAGAGCTGTTCGATGAGATGCTCCTTGGAATACAACTGCCCCGGCCGGCTCATGAGGCAACGCAGCAGGCGAAATTCGGTGCCGGTCAAAAGATGCTCGGTTCCGTCGGGGACCTGCAGGGACTGCCGGTTCTCGTCCAGCAGAAAATCACCGGCCCGGAGCGCCGACTCGACGCGGCCTTCGCTGCGCCGCATGATGGCGTGCAGGCGCGCAATCAGCTCTTCGTTGCGAAACGGCTTGGTCAGATAATCGTCGGCGCCCAGCTTCAGACCATTCACCTTGTCCTGCCAATTGCCACGTGCCGTCAGGATCATCACGGGAAAGCGGATCTTCCTGTCCCGCCAATCGGACAATACACTGAACCCGCTTCCATCCGGCAAGCCCAGATCCAGCACGGCCACCTGGTAGGCTTCCTGCTCTCCTAACAGCCGGGCTTCCCGCGCCGTCGACGCAGTATCCACACTGAACCCGGCCCGATCCAGCTCGTTGCGCAAGCCGTCTCGAAGCAGACTGTCATCCTCGACCAACAGCAGTCTCATGTCCGGACCCCAACCCTCTTCCCAACGGTATTCGCAGGTGGCTGTACAGTGGTGCCGCCTTTCCGGTGGCAATTTTCAGGCTCGTTTCAGCTTGGCGTGACACACTGCCTGCACTGTCAGTATTTCGCATCATGAAGGGCAAGCGTGTTATACCGCAAGCCACAGGAGCAAGTCGATGAAAAAACCTGAAAGAGTATCAGAAAGCACCTTCAAAGGACTTGTGAAACCACTACTGTTCTGCCTGCTGTCCATCACCTCAATTGCAGTGGCAGATACAGGACACAGCCACCAGACACCGGCGGGAGAGCCGGGCACGACGGAAGCGGTCGGGCGGACGGTGGAAATCATCATGAGAGACAATTATTTCGAGCCGGAGAGACTGCAGATAGACGCAGGAACAACCGTTCGCTTCGTCATCAGAAACCAGGGCGACCTGGTGCATGAGTTCAACATTGGCACCGTCGCAATGCATGAAGAGCATCAGGACGAGATGGCCCGAATGATCGAGCAGGGAGCCATACGCGCCGGCCGGATCGAACAGGGCATGAGCCATGATCACGCAAACAGTGTACTGCTTGAACCCGGAGAGAGCGGTGAAATTCTGTGGAAATTCACCACGAGCTCCACTCTGGAGTTCGCCTGCAATATACCGGGCCACTACCAGTCCGGCATGCGCGGCGATATTGACGTGACACAGGCCGGGGGCGACTCCCATTCGAATCACTGAAGACAGCCGCCCGTGCGAGTCTGCGAAGCGTTTCCGGACTTTACGAGGCAGCAGGAGACCAGCAGCAATGAAGGCACTGTTCACTACCTGTGTGGTGTCATGGATACTGACAGCCGCGTCAGCGTCCATCGCACAGACGACAGAATACGAACTGAGCGTCGACCAGGTGCGGATCGACACCGGAGCGTTCGTGAAAAGTGGTATCGGCTACAACGGGGCCTCGCCAGGCCCGGTACTGCGGTTCCGCGAAGGCGAGGAAGCGGTGATCCGGGTTACCAACAACCTGGATGACTGGACGTCTGTCCACTGGCACGGTCTGATCCTGCCGTTTGACCAGGACGGCGTGCCAGGCATCAGCTTCCCCGGTATCGCGCCCGGCGAGACTTTCACCTACCGCTTTCCGATCGTGCAAAGCGGCACCTACTGGTATCACAGCCACACCGGACTGCAGGAGCCGGAAGGGGCCTATGGTGCCCTCGTCATCGAACCGGCCGGAGCGGAGCCGCAGGAATACGACCGGGAGTATGTCGTGCAATTCGCCGACAAGCATCCGCATTCCGGTGAACGGATTCTGCGCAATCTCAAGCGCATGCCGGACTACTACAACCGCAAACAGCAGACGGTCGGCGATTTCTTCAGCGATGTGAGCAGCGACGGACTGCTGGCCACCCTGCGCGACCGGTGGACGTGGGGCGGGATGCGGATGATGAAGGCCGACGTGGAGGATGTGCAGGGCTTCACCGGGCTGATCAACGGCCAGGGATCGGAGCAGAACTGGACCGGCCTGTTCGAACCCGGTGAACGGGTGCGGCTGCGTCTGATCAACTCCTCGGCCATGACCTACTTTGATGTCCGGATTCCGGGGCTGCGGATGACCGTGGTCGAAGCCGACGGTAATGCCGTGCAACCGGTTACCGTCGACGAGCTGCGCATCGGCGTTGCCGAGACCTACGACGTCATCGTCGAGCCTGACGAGGAACGTGCCTACACCCTGTTCGCCGAATCCATGGGTCGCTCGGGCTATGCCCGGGGCACTCTGGCACCGCGCCGCGGCATGACGGCAGAGGTGCCGGCGCTGCGTCCCGCCCCGTTGCTGACCATGGCGGACATGGCCGGAATGCCCGGCATGGACCATGACGGCATGAATCAAGGATCAATGGATCACGACGCTGCGGAACACGGTGAATCGGGTCACGATGAGATGGACCATTCGGACATGGATCATGGCGCGATGGATCACGGGAGTATGGACCATGAGGCGATGAACCATGAGGCAATGGACCACACAGGGATGAACCACTCGAGCGTGGATCACGGGACGGGGGACAACAAGGAAGCGTTTCCTTTCTACGCGCCCGGCAGCGGTCTGACCCCGGAGGCCGCCAATGGCGGTCGTTTTCTGTCCTATAGCGACCTGCGCGCCGCCGCCCCCCTGTACGAGCACCGCGAATCACAGC
>JBBEBP010000004.1:0-1392 GCA_040882255.1 Pseudohongiellaceae bacterium
TGATGGCATGGATGCCCCCTCCCGACGGCATCGTAATGTGCCAACGTGATGTTTGTTGAAGGCATCACAGAAGGAGAGAACATCCATGACCGAAGTTACCATTATCGGGATCGATCTGGCGAAGCGGGTCTTCCAGTTACACGGGGCGCGTCACGACGGGTCTGTTGTCTTTCGAAAGAAGCTTTCCCGAGCTCAGCTGCTGACTTTCGTTGCGCAGCACCCGCGAAGCGTTGTTGCCATGGAAGCCTGTGCGACGGCGCACGGCTGGGGCCGGGAGTTGGAGAAGCTGGGGCATGAAGTCCGTCTGATCCCGCCAGTCTATGTGAAGCCGTTCGTCAAGCGCCAGAAAAACGACGTGGCTGATGCTGAGGCGATCGTTGAGGCGGCATTGCGTCCGACTATGCGCTTTGTCGCCGTGAAGACGGAAGATCAGCAGGCCCGCGCGATGCTGTTTCGCACACGGCAGATGTTCGTTGGCCAGCGCACCCAGATGATCAACGCCTTGCGTGGGCATCTCGCTGAGCACGGCTTGGTTGCGGCGCGAGGGCCTGCCCACCTCAAACGTCTCGCGGACGCAATCGCAGATGATAACACCGAGCTTCCCGACGAGGTTCGGGAGCTTGGCCAGATGTATCTGGAACAGATTGATGGTCTGACCGCTCGGGTCGCGGAGCTCGATGGAAGGATGAAGCGCGCTGCCAAAGAAGCCGATCTGGTGCGTCGGGCGCAAACCATGCCTGGGGTTGGTCCTGTCACGGCCTTGGCGATCGAGACCTTTGCACCTGACTTGGCCACCTTCAAGCGGGGCCGCGATTTTGCTGCCTGGCTTGGGCTCGTGCCAAAACAGCACTCGACGGGCGGTAAGGCAAGGCTCGGGAAGACTTCGAAGATGGGACAGCGTGACATCCGTACGCTTCTGGTGTCCGGCGCCATGGCCGTTCTTCAGGCTGTCGAGCGGTTCGATACGCCAAAAAACGGCTGGCTGAAACGCCTGTTGACCCACAAGCCACGCATGGTCGCTGCGATTGCGCTGGCGAACAAGATGGCGCGTGGCCTCTGGGCCATGATGACGAAACAAGAAGACTACCGGAACCCGGTGGCGGAAATGGTCTAAGCGCACCGCGTTTGCCAATCCGTCCCGGCACGTCGGGGGTGTGAGGAGGTCATTGAACAGTAAGGGCAAAGGATCGACCAGATCCGGGTCAGAGAAAGCAGTCTTTGTGCAGGAGCCAACGAGCTCGGTTTGTTGATATGCTTCTGATCCGCGCATCGCCATACCGGCCAGCGGCCATGTCAGTGCCGCAGAAAAAGGCCTGATACATGACCGCACCCGATCACACACTCGAACCGTTCAAAAATGTCTTGCACCAACGGAGGCATCCATACATGCAC
>JBBEBP010000005.1:0-175714 GCA_040882255.1 Pseudohongiellaceae bacterium
CTTGGTGGTAATATTACCACCTTAAATGGTGTCCGGTTTCATTAGACCACTACAGTATCGGAACAGCGCCAGTCAAGGCGCTACGCGCCATGCCTGGCGCAAAAAAAAGCCCCACCTTCAGTTGAAGGCAGGGCTTTCTGTTTAGCTGTACTCAAATAGAGTACCTACTCCAAGAGGAGTAATTAAGCCATGGTGACGGTGCCGTTAGCAGTATCCAACGTCGCATCACTCAGATCAACCGAACCAGTGAGTTTTACCACCAAGTCGTTGGTATGATCCGCATCGCCGGCAACGTCGGCAACGATATAAGTATTGCCACTATATTCGAACCACTGTGCTTCGTTCGCAGCGGATGCAGCATCTACAGCTTCATCCAGCGTTTGAGCTCCAGAGATATCCGCTGTGCTGAAGTCGGTCAGCGTGGCAACATCGAAATCTACCACATCCTCTTCCGCCAGGTCGGTGATGGTAGTAGCTATGCTTGATGTCCCCCATGCTGTGGTGCCTGACACATCTACTGTATCAGTACCAGAGCCGGTAGTGACCGTCGCATTACTGCTTGTCAGCGTGATGACGTCCTTTCCGGCACCTCCGTCAACAACACCACTAGCTGCTTCATTAGTGATCGCGTCGTCGCCCGAGCCGCCATTGATAGTTAAACCGTCATAATCGACATTTGCACTACCAGTAGTAGTCTGTTCACCAGCACTGATTGTCAAATCGCCTTCGGCTTCAGAGCCATCAATCAATGTCAGCGAAGAATTGAAACCTGCTGCTGCCGTATTGGCGGACCCGGTTTCAACACCATCAAGCACAAAATCAACATCACCAGAGATGTTGATCACCTCCATGCTATTGGTCTTGTCCTGAAGCAGTTGAATGGCGTTGATATCTTGGTTGGAGCCGCCACCAGAAGCGATGTCGATGGTTTCCGTACCTGTCACAGTCACTGTGGCCAAGTCGGAAGTATTATCGTCACCCGCAGCACTTGTGGGCGCAGCGGCAAAGTTGATGGCAAGGCTGTCGTCATCATTGGAAGACGCTCCGGCCTGCTGAAGATCGACACTTCCGAGAGAGCCGTTGGACCCATCAGCATTGTCCTCTGCTGCAGATACATTCAGAGCAGTAGTGCCGGGCAGGTTCTCAACTGTTGCAATGCCGCCAATGGCATCAGTGACAGCAAGCGAATCGATAGAACTCTCTGTCAGCAGTTCGGCATCAATTGACTCCCCACCGAATCCTGCCAGATCCAGCACCTCGAAGTTCTGAATGTTGCCTGCAGAACCCACTGTTACGAACGTAGCAGCGATGGTGTCGGAGCCGGCTCCGCCGTCGACTACCTGACTACCCAATGACGCGGTGTTCTCTCCCATCAGGAAGTCATCACCGCCACCCAACTCAATGGATGCATCTTCAGAAAGATCAGTGCCGTCCAGCATGATCCGGTCACTACCAGCACCACCGATAACATTGATGTCATCGTTGTCTGTAGTGGCACGCACACCGCCTGTAGGCGCTTGAACTGCTGAAGAATCAATGGTGCCAACGGTAGTTGGAATCGAGTGACCTCCTGTGGAGAGGTTCAGAATCGCTGGGCCAACGCCGGAAACATTAACTGTCTTAGCTGCCGCTGCATTTGTCAGATTAGCGACAAGCGCACCTGCACCGACCGCCAGATTTATTGTAGTAGCTCCGGAGACAGCAGTACCACTCAGTTGATGCAGACCCAGGGACGAAGTCGTTCCTGAGACCGTAAGCTCAGTTACATCATCTCCATCTACTGTCAACGTGTGTTGTGTCGACTCGCCGGAATCGAAAGTTGAGAATCCGTCCACTGCTAGTGTTGCTGATTCCGCGCTTCCGAAATCTCCGGTAATATCCGCATCGGCAGCCGCAGCGCCACTTACCGCCCCTTTCAGGCCAAATGTGATGTCGGCGCTCAGGTCCTCAACGGAAACGACCGCTTCATTGTCAACCAGCCACAGCTGCTCTACATCGCTGAACGAATCCGCGCTGACAGTGGTCAATGAACCGTTGGTGATGAAAACATTTTCGATGCCAGAAGCGTCGAACCCGGTGGGCACACCAGCACCGCTTTCAGCAATAATATTCAGGCGGTCTGTTCCAGCACCACCATCAGCTGTATCACCAGTGTTGATTGTGCTTGTCGCATTTGTATCGATTACACCCTTGAACGTATCGTTGCCAGACGTACCGTTGATGTCTTCACCAACAGCCGATGTGAAGTTGAAAGTTTCACCCGGCTCCGGTGGAGTTTCTTCAGCGGAGCTCTTAGCCGCTTCCACGCTTGCGTCAGTCTCGTCAACGTCGGCGATGACCGCTTTCAGATCAGCCATGCTGGAACCGTCTTTCTCCAGCTCTACAGAGAAGTAGGTAGCTACCTCAACCTTGTTGTTGAAGGCTGCAGCCGCATTGCCCCAGTTTTCGTCATCTGCCGGAACTTCGTTCAGCGCCTCAATGGCACCAATGATGACGTCGGCATGGCTTGCGCCGCCGTTCAGTTGACCAGTGATCTGATCAACAGCCCACTGCTCGTCGTCTGCGGAAACCTGGCCACCAACTACGTTGGCAACGAATTCTTCAGCGAATTCTTCGTTGGTCAGGAAAGCGGGATATTCGTTGGTGAAAATCTCGCTCTGGGTCAGGGACTCGGCGATTTCCTCAAAGGATGCGCCGTTGTTGAACTGGACTGCCAGCTCGGACAGGTTGGCCGCGCCGGGTGCTGCATTCCATACAGCGACCGCTAGCGAGATCACATCATTTCTATCTTCGGTTGTAAAAGCCATGTTGTTTGAAGCTCCTTTCGGTTTCAGTTTTTGCTCTTGAATCCAGTCCAGCAAATGCTGGCTGGAAAAATACTATCTGCCACTATCGGCGCCAATCATACCGGCGACCCGGGGCCACCGTTGTGATTACAGTCACAGCGGTGGACGTTACGGCCCGCCGCGGACCTCCCTGCACTCCGTTGCCTGATGGAAACACCGTCAGCAGTGGGCACAGTTGACGACCGATTCTACCGGTTCCGGGCATTTGAGACAACCTGATAGTGAGAAAGTTTAACTAGGCGGGGTAAGTCGCTGTTTCTTTTGTGATTCAGCGCTCAGAAATCGAAGCGCAGACCTGCCTCCAGGGCCGTGTCGCGGCTGGTGAACAGCTCCAGGTTGCTCTGTTGGTCCTGGTGATAGGCATTCAGCAGGAACGCGCCCCCCCATTCCAGCGGTAGCCGGTACTGCAGCACGGCGTAGCTGCGCTCCAGATCGCGGCGAGCGCCATCCTCCAGCAGCGGGCTGTAGCCCTCCTTGTCATGCAGGCGGGTATGGGTGATCTGCCCGCTCAGGGTGCCCGCCGGCAGGCGGTACTGCCAGTCCAGCCGCGCCTGCCAGCCCTGGCGGTCGCCGCCCGGGCGCCCGGAGTTGACGGCCAGGCTGTTGAGGTTGCTGACCTCCACGGCAATGCCGGTATTGCTGTCAATGCCGCAGTTCACCCCGCCGGTCAGCCGCGCCTCGAAGGCGTTCAGGTGGCTGCTGTCCTGATGGTAGAGCTGCTGCTGGCCGGTCACCGCCGTGTAGGGGTTGCAGGCCCGTTCGCGGCTTTCCCACTGGTGGCGCAGGTTGCCCTCCACGGCGGTGAACAGCGACGTGCCGCCCACGCCCAGGTGGCTGACCGCACCGCCGAACTGCCAGCTGCGCTCCCGGCCCGGCACCGCGCGAGCATAGCGGGTATTGAGCTGGGTGATGTCAGAGCGGCTGTCCTCGCTGACCCGCCCGCCCAGCTCCACCAGCCAGTTGTCGCTGTGGCCGGGCGAGTGGGTGGTATGGAATCCGCTCAGGCGCAAATTACTGTAGACGCCGCGGATGGGCTGGAAGTCCTCGCCCAGCACCAGGTCGATGGA
This sequence comes from Pseudohongiellaceae bacterium, assembly GCA_040882255.1. GTDB lineage: Bacteria > Pseudomonadota > Gammaproteobacteria > Pseudomonadales > Pseudohongiellaceae > PWQG01. The sequence continues at coordinate 3,914 of JBBEBP010000005.1, forward strand.
CTCGCCGGCCAGGGTCAGGGTGATCTCGCCGTTGCTCGGCCCCCGGTTCAGATTGCTGTCATGCCCCACCAGCACCTCGGCGCGCCCGCCCCGCTCCACGGTCATGTCCCGCCATTCGCGCTGGCGTTGACGGAGTTCGCTTTCCAGCGGATCGGGCAGGTCCTCACGGGCCAGCAGTTGCCGGTTCAGGTCCAGCGCCGGGAAAAGCTGGCCCTGCAGGAACAGGGCCTGGGCGTAGTCGATCCGCGCCGCGCCGTTGTCCGGGTCCAGCAGCAGGGCGCGCTCCAGCGACTCCACCGCCGCGCCCACCTGGCCGCTGTTCATCTGCGCCGCCCCGTACAGGGCAAAGTACTCGCTGCTGCGCAGGCAGTCCGCCATCATCGGCGCCATCTCGCGCTCCAGGCGCAGCCAGTTGGTGTTCTCGTTCGGGTAGTAGGGGCTCAGATCCGGGCAGCCTTCGGCAGACGGCATGGCCTGCGCGGCAAGCTGCGGCGCGGCGGACTGGGCCTGGGCGGGCATGGTGGCCAGCGCCAGCCACAACGCGGCGACCGCGAGCAGGGCGGACGCTCGCAGCGGAAAAACGGATACAGGGCGGCCACGCCGACCGGGTCTGGTCTGGCCAGTAGCGTGGGTCGACCAGAGGCGCAGCATGAACATGCCGGCAATTATCGGGAATCGGTGCGGTCCGTGCAACGTGACATTCCTGGAAATGCGATGAGTGACGCGATAGTAGCGGGCGGGGGTGGGGGTGTCCAGTGGGGTGGTCAGTGGCGGGGATGGTTGGGTGGGGCTATAACTACCAGGAAACCGTATTCTCGCGGAGATCGCGGAGAGCGCAGAGGAAAGCGTAAAAGATGCTCGTCAGTCCCTGGCGGGCTTGGCAAGGTTAACAAACGTCCTCTATCGGGCGGAACGGTGTGCGCTCAGGTTGTCTTTACATCCTGCTTTTGTAAATATATTGTAGGTATAACTGTCGTGCGTTTCCACTGGAGAAGGAACAAGGCGTTACGGAACCGCGCCAAGCATGGAGTCAGCTTTGTAAAAGCCAGGTCCTGCTTCTTCGATGAGATGGCGCGCCTGATACCGGACCCTGATCACTCAGAGGGCGAGGAGCGGTTCATACTGATCGGCATCAGCAGTAGTAGCCGGCTGTTGGTAGTCTGCCACTGCGAGTACTGTGCAGAGGACATAAAAATCATCTCAGCCAGAAAGGCGACGCGCGCGGAACGAAAGCAATACGAGGAATCCCGACATGCGCAATGAGTACGACTTTTCAGAATCCCGACCAAATCCTTATACCGGCCGATTGAAGAAGCAGATCACCATTCGGCTGGACGAGGACACCGTGGATTATTTCAAGAACATGGCGGAGAAAGAGGGAATACCCTACCAGAGCCTGATCAACTCCTACCTCAGGGATTGTGCGGAGCGGCGCCGCAAGCTGGTAACGCGGTGGGATTGAAACAGGGCTGGCAGCACGCAGCAGGTTGGTACTGACTTTCTCATAGGTTTCTTGGCGATCTTGGCGAGAACACAGCAATGTATCTACCAGGGTGGGCTTTGTACTCTCGCGGAGATCGCGGAGCACGCCAAGGGGGCATGCCATGACGGAGCCGCCATCCCGTTTACCCACAAATTTTCCGGAACGGCCTATAATAGTACAGTATGACAAAATTGGAATCAGGACACTGTCATGGCCATTTTATCCCAACATATTGAATCAGAAGCGCTTTCCCTCCCAAGAGAGGAAAGGGTCCGGCTGGCGATGCATCTTTTGGAGAGCATCGAAGCAAGGCCAGGCATGGATCCGCAGCAAGTAGAGCTGGCCTGGGTCGCCGAAGCAAACAGGCGGTATCTGGCGTATCTTCATGGCGATGAGCAGTCGATACCTGCTGACGAGGTATTTGCCGAGCTCAGGGCTGATGATCATTGAAGCCGGTTCGTTTCCTCCAGTCCGCCAGAGAGGATATCAGGCGGGAAAAGGTTTTCTACCGCAAGATTAATCCTGAATTGGCGCAGCGTTTTCAAAATGCTGTCGAGGTTGCAGTCGAATCTGTAGCGAGCCAGCCTCTAGCCATGCAGGCATTGAAGAATGACATTCGTCGTTGGCCTCTTGAAACATTTCCACACGGAATACTTTACCGCGACGAAATCGAGTTCGTTCTTATTCTTGCTGTTTTCCACCCGAAACAAGCGCCGGATAAGTGGCGAGATCTGGCCCGCGCATAACCAGCCAAGGCATACTCTCTTCCATTGCTGACACTGGATAAACGAATGAGGCAGGTTGCAGAGCGGCTAGGTATTCAACTGCTGGAGTAACATGATGAAAGTTTTTACGTATTCTGAAGCCAGACAAAATCTTTCCAGGCTTCTGTCAATGGCTCAGAAGGAAGAGATTGAAATTCGGCGCAAAGACGGCAGCGTCTTTATCTTGAAATCCAAGGGCAATAGCAATGGCTCTCCATTTGACGTACCGGGTATCAAATCAAGCATAACAGCTGAAGATGTCCTTGATGCTGTCAGGGAGTCACGGCAGCGCTAACAATACTCAAGCAAACGGAACTGGTTCGCGAAACGGGCGCCGGAGCTTCGAATCACCGTTAAGCCCGCTGCCTGATGGGCTGGATTCATATTCTCGCGGAGAGCGCCAAGGGGGGGCATGCCATGACGGAGCCGCCATCCCGTTTACCCACAAATTTTCCGGAACGGCCTATAATAGTACAGTATGACAAAATTGGAATCAGGACACTGTCATGGCCATTTTATCGCAGCAGACGCGGTCCTGGGAGATGTGATCAGCCAGACCGGAGGACCTTGGCCGACGGGACTGAGGGCGGAGGGTAGCGCACCATGAACCACAGATACACTGCCGTCATCAAAAATGACGGAGACTGGTGGATCGGCTGGGTCGAAGAGATCCCCGGTGTGAACTGCCAGGAGCGCTCCAGAGATGAGCTGCTTGAAACATTGTCTGTCACTTTACGGGAAGCCCTGGAGCTCAATCGCATGGAAGCGATCAACGCGGCAGGGGAAGGCTATGAGGAGACGCCGATCGCATTATGAAACGACGCGACCTGATTCGGATTCTCGAATCGCACGGTTGCGAGCTGCTCAGGGAAGGCGGCAGACATTCATGGTGGATCAATCCTTCCCTGGATCGCAGAACCGCAGTTCCGCGCCATCGGGAAATCAATGACTTTCTTGCACAGAAGATCTGCAAAGACCTGGGCGTTCCGAACCCTCGGCAAGCCTGAGACAGGCGATAGATATCTGCTGATTGTCTCATGGGGTTCTTGGCGGGCTTGGCGGGCTTAGCGAGAGCAATACAGTGTATCTGACAGGGTGGGATTTTGACTCTCGCGGAGATCGCGGAGAGCGCCAAGGATGGCATGTGGTGACGGAAGACGAGATTGGAACACAGGTAGTCGATGCGGCATTGGGTATTCATCGTGAGCTCGGGCCAGGGCTGCTGGAGAAGGTGTACGAGATTGTTCTTGCAGGCGAGCTTCGACGTCGGGGATTGTCAGTCGAGCGGCAGGTACCAATCGCCATCAAGTACCAGCGTATCCGGTTCGATGAGGGGTTCAGGGCGGATATCATCGTGGATGGTCAGGTGATTGTAGAATTGAAATGTGTCGAGACAATCCACAACGCCCACAGGAAACAACTGCTCACCTACCTGCGCCTCTCCGGCATGAAGCTCGGCTACTTGTTCAATTTCAGCGAACCCCTGCTCAAAGACGGCATTACCCGCACCGTCAACGGACTGGCAGAATGAGCCGCCGAAGGTAGCCGCTCTCTCATTGTTTACTTGGCGATCTTGGCGGTCTCGGCGAGAGCAATAAAACAAGAGAACCAGACTCTCGCAGAGATCGCGGAGGGCGCCAAGGGGGGGCATAGAGGATTGTCGTCAATCGACTTGATTTCCTGGCGATCCATTTGCTGACCTTCTCAAGGGTTTCTCTGCGAGCTCTGCGATCTCCGCGAGAGCAAAAGCGTCATGCCACCACAAAACACGCTCGTCTTGACGTACGTACCTAATAACGTACTATCGGCAGAGTAGCCAACCATGCGAGAGGTGCGTCATGACAGGAATTACTGCTACCGAGGCCCGCAGCAACCTGTATCGGCTGATTGATGAAACCGCCGAATCCCATCAGCCCATCGTCATCATGGGTAAACGGAACAAAGCGGTTCTGGTTTCCGAGGAAGACTGGTCTGCCATTCAGGAAACTCTTTACCTGCTATCTGTACCAGGTATGCGCGAATCTATTCGTGAGGGGATGGATACCCCGGTGGACGACTGCGATGAGGAGTTGAGCTGGTGACATGGAAGCTGGTTTACACCAGGCAGGCGCGGAAAGATGCAAGGAAGCTGGCTTCCAGTGGTCTGAAACCACAAGCTCAGGAGTTGCTGGTGCTGATTGCCGAAGATCCTTACCAGAAACCGCCTCCGTTTGAGAAGCTCATTGGTGATCTTGCCGGGACTTATTCACGCCGCATCAACATTCAGCATCGCCTGGTATACCAGGTGCTTGACGACGAGCGGGTGGTTAAAATCCTGCGGCTTTGGAGTCACTACGGATAGCAGGATGAGCGCCGGAGTTGCAAATCACCAGTAAACCGAACACTTGACCACATTGAAGTCGGCATCATGCCTCGGGATCAGTTCCAGAAACGCGTGCTGGACATTGCGGCCGGCAACAGCACGCCGCGCCAGCTCGAACATCAGTCGAACGCTGAAGACCTTCGAAAGCCACGGCATCGTGGAAATGCGCAAGGGCGAGGGGAATACCCGCTACCCGGTGGCATTGTTCCGGCGGGTGAGCATCACCATCGACTTTGACGCAGTCTCGTGAAGACAGTGTACTGTTACGATCTTGCTCGGCATTCAAGGTGCGCATAAACTATGCGCATTATGTAAGTAAAGGCCATTATCATGATTGATTTTTACAACGCCAAAGCACCGAAGAAACCGACCAATGTCAGTATAAACAGTGACTTGCTGAGCCAGGCGAGAAACCTGAAGATCAATCTGTCAGCCACACTTGAACAGGCACTGACGGAACAGTTGCGTGAACAACGGCGAGCTCTATGGCGCCAGGAAAACGCCTCGGCTATTCAGGCCTATAATGAGCATGTGGAAGAGCATGGCACATTCAGCGACAGTGTCAGGAAATTTTGATGGCCCAGTTCGCCGCTTATCAAAATCCGAATCCGGCTAGCCGCGAGCAGTTCCCCTGGTTACTGGATATTCAAAGCAATCTGCTCGATGACCTGCGCACTACCATTGTGATACCACTGAGTCCTTCCGGGTCAGTGTCCCGCATTACCATTTCAAGGCTGAATCCCGTATTGGATATAGGGGGCGATAGTTTCACGGCAATGGTGCAGGATATGGCCGGGGTGGATCGCAGCCAGCTTGGCCGGGAGCTTTGCGATCTTTCCCATTACAGAGTTGAAATTATCGCTGCTGTCGATTTCGTGCTCTCCGGCATATAACAGAGTGGGTATGTGCTGATTTTCTCATTGGTTTCTCTGCGAGCTTGGCGGTCTTGGCGAGAGCAACAAAACAAGAGATTCATACTCTCGCGGAGATCGCGGAGATCGCCAAGGCGGGCATTAAGGGAATACCCGCTATCCGGTGGCATTGTTCCGGTTCTGCCAATATCCCGGCTCCCTGGAGTGATGAGCTACGGCAACCACAACCGTTTCGCTGACCAACTCAATGATGACTATGTCATAGGGAAACCGATCCAGAATCAGCTGCCTCGTACCATGCCGCTGCCTCTATCGCTTCCTGTGAGGCTTCTTCCAGTATCCTTACCATTCTTACTTTTCTACCGGTTCAGCCTCGCCTTCATTTTCTGGCGGAATTCCTCGCGACTCAGCAGCCTGGCGTCGCCTTCCCGGATGCGGGATATGCGCCGCACAAGTTCATCATTCCACGCCTGCCTGGCGTCATCGTCGCGCGGGCCATCCAGACTCATGATCAGTTCGCGGGCGAGCTCTGCCCGCTCCGGTTCGGAGAGAGCCGAAATCTGTGGGCGCAGGAGATCTAACGCTTCAGTACTCATTGTCGAAAACCTGTGGAAAAGCGTGGCAGACCGTTGCGCGGCCTGTGGTTCAATGATAGTCGGAGTGAGCGAAAGCGTCCAGTGGAAGGAACCGCAACGACAAGAAGGAAGGCGATCCTGGCGGTCTTGGCGAGATCACCGAACACCACTATACTTGTACGGCATTTCCGTACGTCTTATGGTGCAAATAATGGAAACGACAAGCGTCAACAAGTTCAGGAACAACCTGAAAAAATTCGTGGAAGAGAGCCTGGACAGGCACGAACCACTCAGGGTCACCCGGCGTTCCGGGCGGGACTTTGTGGTGATGAGTGCGGAAGACTGGGAGCGCGAGCAGGAAACTCTCTACATCCTGCAGAACAGCAGCCTGATGCACCAATTGGCGGAATCCGCTATAACCCACAGTGAGCGTAAAGGATACACGCCGACAGAAGATCAGATGGATGAGATTACTGGTATTTGAAGGCCGGACCCGGGAGGCGTACGAGCTGATGCGCCAGCGGGACAAGAAGCTCCACAATGCAGCACGCAAGGTCATCAGAGAGCTCATTCGCTGCGATGATCCGGCCGCGGGAACCGGCAAACCCGAGCCGTTGAAGTATAACCTCAGCGGATTCTGGTCCAGGCGTATCTCCAGAAAGGACCGGGTCGTGTACAAATTTGATGATTCGGCAATCTATATTTTCGCGCTGGGTGGGCACTATGAAGATCTCTGACGACAAAGAGCAGGGCCGGTTGGGTCGAAGAGATCCCCGGTGTGAACTGCCAGGAAGGCTATGAGAGGCGAAGCAGGACTTGATGGAGCAAGTCTTATACTCTCGCGAAGATCGCGGAGATCGCCAAGGCGGGCATACTGTGACGAGAATGAGTTTTGGATACAGGTCGTTATGCCCGATCGTCTCCTTGGTTTCTCTGCGTGCTCCGCGATCTCCGCGAGACCAAAGAGCACGCCAGGAACCGGTCATCAGGGCAGAATTGACGGAAGTTACCGACAGAACCATAATGGAACCGTTATGAAACCATTGTGAGGTGTAGCTATGGCTACTGTGACCTTCAAGAATATTCCGGACGACCTGTACGAGCAGCTGAAAAAGGCGGCCAATGCGCACCACAGAAGCGTAAACAGCGAGCTGATCTATTGTCTGGAGCAAACATTCAGGCCAACTCCTGTCTCCGCCGATGAGCTGGCCGCGAAAGCATCGGCACTGCGGAGCCGGGTAGCCGCCGGGCGACTGGATATCGACGACATCAATGCAGCCAGGAATGAGGGCAGAGAGACAATTGGCGGATAATGAGTATGCCGTCAGCGCAATGGACGTCCTGACGCTGGCCAGCGAGACCGGGTGCTCTGCTTATGACTGTGAATTCATATCACTGGCAAAGTCGCTGGACTTGAAACTGGTCACTGGTGATCGAAAACTGGTCAGATCGTTCCCCGAAATCGCAGTAACGCCCGGGGAGTACCTGCGGACAGAGCCCTGAGTCTCGCGGAGATCGCGGAGAGCGCCAAGGTGGGCATGTGGTAACGGAGAGTCGGACCGGGACGCAGTCCTTATGGGCGACCTTCGCATGGGTTTCTCTGCGATCCTGGCGATCTCCGCGAGACCAACAAACACAGATTCACTTGCCAACAAACTTCCAGGATGACCCGCCTTCAGTCCTGCCGCCCGCCCGACACCACCTTCAGCGCCGGTCCCTCGCCGTCCGTCCCGGTCTTCTGGCTCTCCGGCACGGCTGGTGAGAACAGGGTGTGCGGCACCTTCAGACCACTGAGCAGGTAACGCCCCTGCGACTGCAGATGATCCTCGCCCAGTTCGGCGGCGGCGCCCTCGCCCACCAGCACCGGCAGGGCCAGTTCGGCGGTCATTTCCTGGATGCGCAGCGCGATGGTCACGGTGTCGCCCAGCAGGGTGTGGGTACGGCGTTGGGCCGGGCCGATGGAGCCCATCAGGGCCGGGCCCTGTTCGATGCCGATGCCCAGGTCCAGTGGCTCCAGGCCGGCCGGTGCGTGGGCTGGCAGCATGTCGCGATGGATGGCCACCTGCAGGGCCTCGGCCGCTTTCAGTGCCTGTTGGGCGCCACGCGGATCACCGGTGAACACGGCCAGCAGACCGTCGCCCTTGAACTCGTGGACCCGGCCCTCATAGCGCTCGATCAGGTCCGTGGCCAGCGTGAAGAAATAATGCAGCAGCGCGGCGGATTCTTCCGGCGGGCGCGCTTCGGTGTAGGCGGAGAAGTTGCGCAGGTCAGCGCTGAGCAGCGTCACGTTCAGGCGGCGCGCATGGATCTCGGAACTGGGTGCCGTATAGGCAATCTCACGCGCCACATCGGCCGGCAGATAGCTGTTCAGGTTGCCGTAGACCCGGTCATGCTCCAGGCGCACCCGGCTGTGTTCCAGAATGGCCAGCAGCGAGGCCGCCATGGAGCCGAACACGGCCGGCGCCAGCCAGCCCAGCCACAGGTTCATGCCGATGAGTAACTGCATGTGCAGTGACACAGCCGCCAGCGGCAACACCACGGCGGCGGCCGGCAGCCCATACAGGGCAAGGCGTTCGCGGAAACTGGCCAGTACCAGCAACAGGCCGGCCGCCGCCAGGCTGAACAAGGTCATCAGCAGGCCGGCACCCTGCGGCACATACGGTACGTTGTTATCCAGCAAACTGCCGATCAGCCGGGCCTGCAGTTCCACGCCGGGTGCGGCGCCGCTGTATGGCGTCGGTACGATGTCGCCCAGGCCGAAGGCGGTGGCGCCCACCAGCGCCCAGGTATTGTCCAGCATGGCCGGATCGAAATCACCGTTCAGCACATCGATGGCGGAAATGCCCCGGTAGCTGTCCGGATGACGCTCGTAGGAGACGCGCAGGTTGCCTTGCTCGTCCAGCGGCACGCGCAGGCCGGGATAGGCGGGCAGGGTCAGGAACTGTGCCGGCTCGAGCAGACCGTCGCCGGGCTGCAAGGTGGCGGTCCAGCCAGTACGGCCGGATGCGTCCGTGGCGGTGGCGGTAAGCAGTGCGCTGAGGGCCAGCGCCGGGTAGGCATCGCCGTTTATACAAAGCAGCGCGGGCACCTGGCGCACGCCGCCGTCGCTGGCCACCAGCGGGGTGATGTGTCCCTTGGGAACAGAGGCGAGCCCGCCGTGGTTGGCCACGTAGTTCGGGGTGGCGGTCAGATTGCTGCAGTTCACGCCGCCCACCGGGTGGGTCAGAGTACCGGCCTGCAGGGTCTGCTGCGCGCCCAGCACCGGCGTCTGCGCCAGAACGGCATTGCCACTCTGCAGGGCGGCAGCAAAGGCCGCATCGCCCTCACGGGTTTCCGGGAATACGATATCGTAGAGCTGTTGCTGGGCGCCGGCCTCGCGCAGGGCCGTGGACAGCTCGGCCAGGGTTTCGCGGGACCAGGGCCAGGGACCGATTTCAGCGATGCTCTTCTCGTCGATGGCGATGACCGTGACGCGTTGCTCCGCTTCCCGCTCCGACGCCAGCAGCCAGGCCTGGTTGCCGACCCGCTCCTCGGCGATGCGCGCCGCGTCACCGAACAGGGTCAGCACCGCCAGCGTGACCACGGCGGCCACCGCCAGCACCAGTACACGGGCCAGCCCCGGCGACAGACGCAGGGTCAGAGCCATGGGCCCAGGCAGGCGGGAAGCGGTACGGCGGAAAATCATTCTCCGGCACTCCACAGGGTGGTGCCCCGGATGGTGCCGCTGCCCAGTTGCTGGTCAAAGAAGTAACCGGCCTCGCGGCCGTCGATACTGACCGAGCCGGCAATGTTCTTGTCATCGCTGCGGTTATGGAAAACCCCGCCGGAGAACAGCTGGCCGCTGCTGTTGAAATCGATAGCGCCGGTGGCGTCCGAATCCAGGTTCAGCGAGGTGGTGAAGGTATCGCGGCCGAAGTCGATGCGCAGGCCACCGCCATTGACGGTCATCGCCTCGGTGCCGGCACTGCCATTGTGGAAGGCCTGGGCGGCATCCAGATCGAACCCGATCTCGCCCAGCCCGCTCTCAACGCGGGTGGTGCCCACATCGTTGCGGTACAGGGCCACCTCGCCATTGCCGACCGTGACCTTGCGTCCCTCACGGGCATCCGCCCAGCTCAGCGCAATGCCCCGGCCGGGTTCACCCATGGCAAAGCGTCCCCAGACCAGCTGCCGCTGCTCCAGTGAGGTGGTCTCGATGGCGCTCGGCGCGGCGCTGGTCGGCCGCGTGGCGGGTTGCTCGGAGGCGCGCTCGTTCACTTCCCGCAGAGCCACCGACTCCTGGTAGACATCGGCGATGGCCTCTTTGGCCATGGCGCTGCCTTCCTCGTCGTCACGCTCCTCTTCCAGCTCACTGTCCACCATGGCCAGCAACTGTTGCTCGGCGCGCGGCCGCAGCACCGGTTCCATCTGCCCCTCCACCACTTCCGCGATCTGCATGGAAGCACTGGCCAGCTCCAGGCTGCCGGTAGCACAAGGCCCCAGTGTGCCGGCCAGGCAGCTCTCGGAATAGGGTGCGATGACGATGGCGCCCTCGTTGACCAGGGCGCGCACGTTACGCTGACTGGCGCTGACCACGAAATCCGTGCCGCGCACGCCGATGGCGGCCACTGGCGTGTCGAGGCGGAAACGCTCGCGCGCCGCACTGCCGGCCTTGCCGGAAATGGAGCGGGTCACGCCCTCTTCCAGCGCGAATTTGACGGTGGAATCGGACGGGGATTGTTCGTTGTAGTCGTATTCGGTAATGCGCAGACGACTGCCGGGCCGCACGCTGACCAGGCCTTCATCGATGAACTGTACGTGTACGTGGCCATTGCTCTCGGTGACAATGCGGTCGCTGGCCCGGATATCGTCTCCCACGCTGACCGCACGGCGCTCGCCATCGCCGGACTCCAGCCAGGCCTTGCCGAGCAGCAGACTGACTGTTCCGACCGGCGCTTCATCCGCCGCCCCGGGTTCCGAGGCATCGGCAGGCTGGGTCAACAGCAGGATGAAGGCGAATACCATCAGCAGGGCAGCCGCCGCCTGGAGCACTCTCTGGAGTCGTTCGGGCATCGTTTTCAACGTCATTTCCGCTCGGTGTTCCGGTGCATGGTCGAGTGTTGTATACAACATGGTCATAATCCGATGGTCAGAATACCGGCAACGGCCGGGAATGCGAGTGATTGCAATCACAGGCAGCGGCGAAAGCCCGCCCTTCCGTAGCAGACCGGGCCGCCAGGTAATTGCTATTCACCGGCAGGCGCTTATAATCGGTCGGCAACGCGGCCAGGGGGCGCGCTAGCCCGCGCCCGGAGGGGCCTTCAGCCAAAGACATGCCATACTGCTTCAGAGGCTCCTGACATGCAGGTCACACCCGAGCTACTCAGCGCCTTCCCGTGCCTGAAGCCCCTGCCCCGACCGACGCTGGAAGCACTGGCCGGGCAGTCCTCGGCGCAGCGTTTCGCGCGCCGCGGGGTGGTGCTCAATGCCGGGCAGCGCGAGGAGCAGGTCTGCTTCCTGTTCGAGGGCCGTCTGCAGGGTGTGGATTTTACCATTGATGGACGGGAAGTAGGGCTGTATTTCGTCGATCCGGGGGATTTCTGTGGCGAACTGGGCCTGTTTGACGGCGGCCTGCAGCCGGAGTACGTGATCGCCCGTACCCCGGCGACCACGGTGTTCGTGCCCATGCCGGCGCTGCGCGAAGTCAGCAACCAGCACCCCGGCCTGCTGCAGACCCTGGCCGGGCGGCTGGCCAGGCGGGTGCGGGAAATGACGCGGCAGCGGTCCCTGCTGGGTCTGCCCAATGTGGGACAACGGGTGTGCTGCCAGCTGTGGGTGCTGATCCCGGCCGCCGACCGGGAGACCGGGGAACCGACCCGGCTGCTGGAGCCGCCCACGCACATGGAGATCGCCATCATGATGAACCTGAGCCGCGAGGCGGTCTCGCGGGTGTTCCAGACCCTGCAGGCCCGCCAGATCGTGGCCCGTGACGGACCGGGCTGCCTGCTGATCAATGACCCGGCGGCGCTGCAGGCGCTGGCCGAGGGCAAGGCCACATTATGAAGACTGTTACCAGAGCCGGGTTGAAAGGCGGCGGGTTCGAACCCATACTGGAGGATCGCCCGCGCCGGCAACCCACAACAATACTACAGACCGACAAGAATCCGCGCCCATGAGCAAAACTGAAAAAACGCCCGGCCAGATCGAACTGGCCCGGGCCCTGAAAACGGTCCGGCATTATTTCATCTACGCCGGCTTTTTCAGCGCCGCCGTCAACCTGCTGATGCTGGTGCCGATCATCTACATGTTGCAGGTCTACGACCGCGTGATCAGCAGCGGCAACCTCTCTACCCTGGGCATGCTGACCCTGATCGCGGTGTTCCTGCTCGCCGCCATGGGCGCCTTCGAGTGGGTGCGCTCGGCCATCCTGGTCAGCGCCAGCAACCGCATCGAGCAGGGCCTGCGCGAGCGCGTCTTCAACGCCACCTTCAAGCGTGCGCTGATGAGCGGCGGCATGAACAACAGCTCCCAGCCCATCAGCGATCTGTCCAGCCTGCGCCAGTTCCTGACCGGCAACGGCGTGTTCGCCTTCTTTGACGCGCCCTGGTACCCGATCTACGTGGGCGTGATGTTCCTGTTCCACCCCTGGTTCGGTGTGGTGGGTATCGTGGCCGGCATCATTATGGTGCTGCTGGCCGTGGCCAACGAGAAGATCACCAACAAGAAGCTGCAGAACGCCAACGAGGAAGCCAACCAGGTCAACGCCCAGATCAACAGCAGCCTGCGCAATGCCGAAGTGATCGGCGCCATGGGCATGACGGAGAACGTACGTCAGCGCCAGCAGGAGAAAGCCAACCGGGTGCTGATCCTGCAGACCGAGGCGAGCCGCTCGGCCGGCAAGCTGACCAGCGTCAGCAAGGCCTTCCGCGTCACCACCCAGTCCCTGATCCTGGGGCTGGGCGCGTACCTGGCGGTCAACCAGCAGATCTCCCCGGGCATGATGATCGCCGGCTCCCTGCTGCTGGGCCGCGCACTGGCGCCCATCGACCTGCTGGTCGGCACCTGGAGCGGTTTCTCCGTAGCCCGCGCCCAGTATGGCCGCCTGGTGAAGCTGCTGGACAACGTGCCGCCCGACCAGGAGAAGATGAGCCTGCCGACGCCGGAAGGCAACCTGCAAGTGGAACAACTGGTGGTGGCGCCGCCCGGCACCCGGACCCCGGTGGTGCGCGGCGTGAACCTGAGCCTGACGCCCGGCGAGGCACTGGGTATCGTCGGCCCCAGCGGCTCCGGCAAGTCCAGTCTGGCCCGCGCCATGCTCGGCCTCTGGCCGGCCCTGAACGGTTCGGTGCGCCTGGACGGCGCTGACGTGGCCAGCTGGGATCGCCAGGAACTGGGTCCGTACGTGGGCTATCTGCCCCAGGACATCGAACTGTTCGACGGCACGGTGGCCGAGAACATCTGCCGCTTTGGCGAGCCGGACAGCGATCAGATCGTGGCGGCCGCCAAAATGGCCGGCGTACACGACATGGTGCTGCACCTGCCCAACGGCTACGACACGCACATCGGCAGCAGCGGCGGTGTACTGTCCGGCGGCCAGCGCCAGCGCATCGGCCTGGCCCGCGCCATCTACGGCCAGCCCAGGCTGGTCGTGCTGGACGAGCCGAACTCCAATCTGGATGACGCCGGCGAGAAAGAACTGATAAACGCCCTGCAGCGGGTCGCCGAACAGGGCACCACCGTGGTGGTGATCACCCACCGCATGATGATCCTGAGCTGCGTGAGCAAGATCCTGGTGTTGAAGGAAGGGGCTCCGGTCAAATTCGGTCCCCGCGACCAGGTGTTGTCCGAACTGACCGGCCAGCAGGGCAACCGCGCCACTGGATGATCCGAGTGGATGAAGCAGAATGAGACAGAACCCGACAATGGAATCGACCCGTGACTGACAGGAACAGAACCGACGACAACGCCCTGATGGAGACATTGACCTCGGGCTTCGCCAGCGCCCGCCGCACCGGGCTGATCATCGCCTTCCTGGTGTTCGGCGTGTTCGGCATCTGGGCCACCACCGCGCCCATCGACGGGGCTGCGCATGCCCCGGGCACGGTGACGGCCCGCTCCAACAACAAGGTCGTCCAGCACCTGGAAGGCGGCATCATCAGCGAGATACTGACGGAGAACGGCGATCGGGTGGAAGCCGGTGATCCCCTGGTCCATTTGGACGCCACGCAGTCGCGCGCCGAGCTGGCCATGGCCAACGTACAGTTGGCTGCGGGCGAGGCCCGCGAGGCGCGCCTGCTGGCCGAGCGCGACGGGCTGGAGCAGGTCGAATTCGAGACCGACATCAGCGCGGCCAGCCCGGTGGAAGTGGCCGAGATGCTGTCCCAGCGTGCGGTGTTCCAGGCCCGCCGCGAGGCACGGCTGGGCCAGATCGACATGCTGGAGCAGCGTGTACGCCAGCTGCGCTCCCAGCTGGAGGGGTTGCACAGCCAGCGGGAAAGCAAGCAGTCACTGGTCACCTCCTACGCCGATGAGCTGGAGGAGGTACGCGGCCTGCTGGCCGACGGCTTCTCGGACACCAACCGGCTGCGCTCGGTGGAACGCAATCACAGCACCCTGCGCGGCGAGATCGCCGAACTGGACTCCAACATCGCCACCACGGAAATGCGGATCACCGAAACGCAGACCGAGATCAAGCAGGTGGAACGCGAGTTCTTTGCCGAGGTGGTCACCGAACTGGGCGAGACGCGCAGCCAGCTTGAGGACCTGCGCGAACGGCGCACGGCGCTGCAGGACGTGGTCGACCGCAAGATCGTGCGAGCCCCGGATGCCGGCATCGTCAACGGCATGGACATCCATACGGTGGGCGCCGTAATCGCGCCGGGTGACCCGATCGCGGAAATCGTGCCGGAAGGCGACGAGCTGATCATCGAGGCCCGCGTCTCGCCCATGGACATCGACCGCGTGGCCGTGGGTCAGGACGCCTCGGTGCGTTTTTCCTCGCTGAACGCACAGACCACCCCGCGCCTGACCGGCACGGTGATCAACCTCTCGGCCGATGCCTTCGTCGAGGAACAGAGCGGCAACTCGTATTACCAGGCGCGCATCAGCGTCGAGCCATCGGAACTGGAAAGCCTGGGAGGTTCGGCCATCGTGCTGGTGCCCGGTATGCCGGCCGAAGTGTTCATCAATTCCGGTGAGCGCACCCTGATGCAGTATCTGCTCAAGCCATTGACCAATGCCATGGCCCGCAGTTTCATTGAAGACTGAAGCACGAAGGCTGACCGCTATGCCATGTCGATCCCGTCACATGAACCGTCTGTCATCCGTCCGGCTGGCCCTGGCCATGGCCATGGCGCTGAGCGTGCCGCTGCCCGCCCTGGCGGCGGATGCAGACTCCGGCGTGTCCGGCAACAGCAGTGAAGCCATGCGGACGGGTCAGGGCCGCACGCTGGAAGATTTCTTCACGGCCGCCATGGAGCACAGCCCCCGGCTGCGCATTGCCGAAGACCAGATGGACATCGGTTCGGCCCGGCGACGCGCCGCCAACGGCCAGTTGCTGCCCCAGCTCTCGGCCAACGCCAGCGCCTCCGACAACCGCCAGGAACGGAGCGACACACAACAGGTGCAGAACTACCGGGGCGAGCGCTACTCTCTGCAGCTGCGCCAGGTGCTGTTCAACTGGCGCGCCTTCGCCAGCCGCAGCGCGGCCTATGCGCGGGAGAACCAGTACGAGGCTCTGTACTACGAGGAGCTGGCAACCCTGTTCGCCGACGTAGCCGAGCGTTATTTCAACGTGCTGGAAGCGCGGGACACCCTGGCCTCGGTGGAGGCCGAGCTGCGCGCCGTGCAGAACCAGCGCGACCAGGTCAACCGCCTGCGCGACCTGCAGATGGTACCGATCACCGATCTCTACGACGTGGAAGCCCGGCTCTCCGCCCTGGAAGCCGAACGGGTGGCGGCCCGCAGTGAAGTCGACATCACCCGCGAGGCGCTGCGTTCGGCCGCCGGGCTGGGTGTCGGCGAACTCTATTCACTGGGCGAGGCGGCCGATCTGAGCGTACCGGAGGGCACGGCAGCGGACTGGGCCGAACGCGCCCGCCGTGCCAACCACCAGATCAGCGCCCGCGAGTTCGCCGTGGACGCTGCCGGCAAGCGGGTTTCGGAAAGCCGCGGCGCCTACATGCCGGAAGTCAGTATCGTGGCCCAGCAGCAGCGCTCCGATCTGGGCTATGACAACCAGTCGACACCACGCCGCGACACTACCTATGTCGGGGTCGACGTCTCCGTGCCGCTGTTCGCCGGGGGCAGCAACCGGGCTTCGGTCAGCGAGGCGCTGAGCCAACAGAGCATTGCCCGCAATGAACTGCGGCAGACACAACTGGAAGTAGGCGATCAGGCGCGCATGCTCTACCTGCGCCTGCAGGCCAACTCGCAGCGTGTGACGGCGGCAAAGCAGATGGTGGAGTCCATGGCCCTGGCCGTGGAGTCGCGTCAGCGCTCCTTCGAACTGGGCAACACCACCAGCGTGGAAGTGCTGGACGCGCTGCGCGACCAGTTCCGCGCTGAACGCGAACTGCAGGCCTACCGCTACGAACACATCAAGCTGAGCCTGCAGCTGCAGCAGGCGGCCGGCGATCTGGACGCCGAAGACATGCTGGAAGTCAGTGGCTGGCTGGAACCGGCGGAAAACGGCGACGGCGCCGCGCAGCCGTAAACCGGGCGCGCGGCTTGTTACTCGGCCGGCACCAGCCGGTCACCGAATGGCGTACTCACCACACGGTAGCCTTCCGGCACCTCATCTTCGCTGATCCGGCGGCGCTCGAAACGCTGGGCGCGGGCCCGAAGGGCCGCTTCGTCCTCGTCACTGCGATCACGGGCCGCGCGCAGGGCTGCGGCGAATGGATTTTCGGCCTGTTCCTCGCCGTTTTCTTCGCCGTTGCCCCCTTCACCATTGCCACGCTCGTCCTGCGGCTCCTCGCGCTGCACGGGTTCGGCGGTGGCCAGGGCCAGCCGGGCACTGTTGTCGCCCACTGAACAGCTCACGCCCTGGTCCGTGAAATCCGCGCAGGGCGTGTGTTCGGGATGCTGGACGATCACGTGGCGGGCACTGACCGACTCGAGCTGAAAGCCCGGGTAACCCGGAATGGCCGTGCTTTCACCGGGCCGGTACTCCACGGCCACCACGTCGCCGCCACTGGATCGCAACCGCGCCCGGTAGCGGTCCCCGAAGCGGCTGGTGCCGACCAGGGTGAACATGGGTTCGCCGCTGGTGTTGCCGCCCCGGGAGCGCTGGTTGTTGCCGCCGGACGGGCGTTCGGTCTCTTCCGGCTGCTCCACGCCCTCGAACAGTTGCAGTTCCTGGGCAGTGCCCGGCGCCACTGCGCAGCCGGCGGACAGGCACAGGGCCAGAGCCATGCGGCGGGCGGTGGGTCGGCCATTGGTACGGGACGTCAGGCGCATCGTCAGTTCCCTGCGTTTCAGTATGAATACGGTTGGTCGTTGCATCTTACCGTCCGGTTTGCCTTTCAACCAGACTCTTGCGGTGCAATGACCGGATGGCCGGGTCTCCCTGTGACCGGATGCACAGCGGCAGGGCGGACGGCGGGGCTCCGAATATGATTAAATAGCCGCCTTCTGAACACGGACACGGAACTATGTTCTCATTGATCGGACGCTGGGCCACGACGCCGCTGCGCCACTTCCGGCTGTTTCACCATTTCACCCGGCAGGAATTCGGCGGCCAGTTCGCGGGCTCCTTCGGCGGGGCAATATGGCTGTTTGTCACGCCCATCGTCAACATCATCATCTATTCCTTTGTCTTCAACGTGGTGTTCCGCGCGCCCATGCCGGAGAACTTCGGCGAGACCTCCTTCGTCATCTACCTGATGGTGGCCTATCTGCCGTGGTTCGCCTTCGCCGAGGCTGTGGGCCAGTCACCCGGCATGCTGCTGGACAAGGCGCCGCTGATCACCAAGGTGATGTTCCCGGTGCAGATCATCCCCATGGTGGGCACCCTGGTGCCCTACCTGGTGCACGGCATCGCATTGTTCGTGTTCCTGCTCTACCTGGCCACGCAGGGCTACATCGCCATGGCCTGGTTCTGGGTGCCGATCGCGCTGTTCCTGCAGTTCCTGTTCACGCTGGGGCTGGTCGCCATTCTCTCGGCCCTGTGCGTGTTCCTGCGCGACATCCGCCAGATCGTCACGCTGATGATCACGGCCTGGTTCTTCCTGACGCCGATCATCTATCCGGTCACCCTGATCCCGGAGCGCTGGCACCCGGTTATGCTGGCCAACCCGATGCACCACTTCACGCAGTTCTACCGCGAGGCGGTGCTGCTGGGGGAATTCTCCGCCGGTAACTTCCAGGCCATGGTGATCGCCTCCGTGGTGGTCTGGCTGTTCGGGGGCTGGTTCTTCATGCGCATCCGTCATGCCTTCGGAGACGTGTTATGAGTCACAGCATCCGCGTCCGCAACCTGCACAAGGATTTCCATCTTTATGACAAACCGCAGGACCGGCTGCTGGAGCTGGTGCTGCGCCGTCCTCGCCACAAGGTCTTCCACGTGCTGCAGGACATCCACTTCGAGGTGCCGGAGGGCCAGAGCCTGGGCATCATCGGCGATAACGGCGCGGGCAAGTCGACGCTGATGAAGCTGCTGGTCGGTACGCTGCAGCCCAGTGGCGGGGAGATCGACATCCGGGGCCAGGTCGCGGCGCTGCTGGAGCTGGGCGCGGGCTTCCACCCGGAATTCACCGGGCGGCGCAACATCCACCTGAACGCCTCGCTGCTGGGCGTGCCGGATGATGATATCGATGCACTGGAAGAGGAGATCATCGATTTCTCCGAATTACACCAGTTCATCGACCAGCCGGTGAAGACCTACTCCTCCGGCATGTACGTGCGCCTGGCCTTCTCCATCGCCACGCTGGTGCGGCCGGATGTGTTGGTCATCGACGAGGCCCTGTCGGTGGGAGACATGAACTTCCAGAAGAAATGCGTGCAGCGCATGAACGAGTTCCGCGCCGCGAAGAAGACGATGATCTTCTGCAGCCACTCCATGTACCACGTACAGGAGTTGTGTGATAGCTGCATCTGGCTGGAGAACGGAAAGATCCGCGAATACGGCAGCGCCGAGGAAGTGGTCGCTCACTACGAGGATTACTGTAACGGCATCGGCCGCTCCCGTGGCGGCGACGGGGCGGCGCAGATCGCGCAGGCGGAAACCCACAACGCCCAGGACTGCCGCATCCTGCATACCAAAGTGCGGGCACTGAATGGCGACGAGATCACCGAGGTTGAACCGTTACAGGACATCATCCTGGAGACGCGGGTCGAGGTGCTGAAGAACGACACCATGTGCTACTTCGGTTTCGCGCTGATGCAGGACCTGTCGGAGATCTTCTCGTCCTACCTGACCATCGACCGCCCGGACGTCGACACCGGACCGTTCCGTGCCGGGCAGGTCATCACCGTCCAGGTACGCCTGGAAGCCATGGCGCTGCGCGCCGGCCGCTTCAACGTGCTGGGCGGCCTGGCCGACGAGAGCGGCCTGTTGTGGTACGAAACGCGGCTGAGCCCGGAGATCCACATCAAGCCGAACAAGGGCGTGGGAACGCTGCGGATGCGCTCGAGCTGGGATGTGAAGCGGGAGGGGTGAAAGGAAACCAGAAAAAGAGGAAAAAAAAGGGGGACAGTCCCGGTTTTTCGAAAAACCGGGACTGTCCCCCTTTTTTTTCCTCTTTTTCTGGTTCCGCTACCGGAAGTCAGTATCCCCGCCCATGGCCCAGAAATGCCCCTTCACGGAATCAACCAGACTGGCGTTGAACTGCTGGTCGGGCCAGGCCACCGAGCCTTCGCGAACGGCCTCGCCAACCGGCAGGTCGGCCACCAGACGCTCGGTGCCCCAGACCTGGAAATGTGACAAGCCGGCCCGCCAGGCCTCATGTTCGGCGGCTTTCACCAGGCCGTGAAACGCGCGGTGGTCCTGGAACACGGCATCGACCAGCTCCAGCACGCCTTCCTCGTCCCGCTGTCGCAGTACGCCGCCGGCCACAATCCGCCCCAGCCGTCGCAATTGCAGAAAGCGGTATGGCGCTTGTGGATGCCGACGGAAACGCCAGTACCAGTAGGCCGCTCCGCGCTCCAGCAACAGGGTATCCGACAGGGCGGCCCGCATGGATTTGAACAACGGATCGACCCAGCTCAGATCGTCGACGCTCTCCACTGGCACAGTGCGGGCACGCCAGACCAGGCGTTGCCAGGGCCGGGAAGGACCCGGCTGACGATGCCAGGGCTGCGCCGGACGGGACCATCGGACGGTGCCCTCGCCGCGCTGGTAGACATGCAACTGCTCGCCGGCCCGCATGGCCCGCTTATTGGGAAAGCCGCAGGCCAGCGCGAAGGGCTTGCCGTCGCCTACATTCGGGGTCAGGAAGCGCAGGCACATCTCCAGGAACGCACCCGAGGAACGGGAGGCAGTCCGGCTGTGATCGGCCACCATGGAGTCGACCATCTGACATAGCGGCACCTCCTGGCCCTGCCAGTACCCGATGCGGGGCACTACGCCGTAGAAACCGGCCAGCTGCTGATCATCGGTCAGCGCCACGGTACCGATCCAGTCCGGGTGACAGTACTTCCAGTCCCACCAGGCGCGATCCACGCCGGCACCAAACACCTCGCGGAACAGGGTGATGATGGCCCCGGCGTCGGCCTGGCAGGCGGGACGGGTCACGAAGCGGGCGCTGGCATTGACGCGGCCCCGGTCTTGCTCCTGCAAGTGCCAGGCCTCCGCGTACCGCACCGTCTCGCTGGCGGAGATACCGGGCAGCAGCAGGGCCCGGTGCCGGGCAAGCCCCTCCATGGAACGGTCGTAGTTCTGCGCCTGCAGCGCGGTGACGTGACAGGCCAGGGCCCGCGTCTTGCGTGGCCATGACTCCGTGATGTCCAGGATGCGGTTGGCCTCCAGCGGGCTCCATGTCTCGTAGGAAAGCAGGAACCGCAGCCCCGGCAGTGATTCCAGCGCGTGCTGCGCAGCGGCGCCCAGTGCCGCGTGATCAGGATGCATGTCGCGGGGCCAGGGAGCGACCAGTGTATCGGCCCGGAAGTGGCGCGCCGCCTCCACGACCGCCCCGGCCAGACCGCTCTCCCGGCTCAGCGCGCCGTCCGGCAGTTTCCAGTACTGCTGCTCGCAGCCGGGATAGAGGATCTCCAGTGCATCGCGGAATTCCCGCTGGCGGATGGCCGCAGTGCCTTCGGGCAGCTCGCCCGCGCCGCTGCCGTCCGAGACCAGCGCCACGCAGGCCGGCTGGCCGGCGCCGGCCAGGGCCGTCAGCAATCCGCCGCAGCCGATGACCTCGTCGTCGGGGTGGGGAATCAGCAGAAGCGTGCGCCCCAGCGCCTCCACATCCAGCCGCTCGGGAGGGGACAGTGCACGCTGTGACAGTGGGGCATCAGGCATCATTCAGCAGCCTTTCATGATCATCAATCACCGTCTCCCAGCCGCGCCAGCCGGCGGCGGCGCGCCGGGACTGACGGCGCCAGAACGCGGCCGCCACCTCGTCGGTCAGCAGTACCCGCAGCGCATCGGCCAGCGAAGCCGGATCGGATGGCACCAGCCAGGCACCGCCATCCAGCACCTCGTCATTGGCACCACCGCTGGCCACCACACAGGGCAGGCCGGCCGCCACCGCTTCCCGGTTGGCCAGACCGAAGGATTCGACGGCGCAGGCGCTGACATACAGATCGGCCTGGCCCAGGGCCTGTTCGATCTCCTCGACCGGCTCAATGCGCGGCGCATGGGCCAGCAGACCAGCGCCGGGCGGAAGATCCTCGATCCGGCCCTCGCCGACGATCCACAGCCGCGTGTCGAGGCCGTGTTCCTGTTGCAGTATCAACAGCGCTTCCACCACCCGGTCCTGGGCTTTCACCGGCGCCATTCGTCCCACGCACAGTACCAATGGCGGTCTGGCGGCGCGATCTCTGCGCTCCACGGGTTTCTCGGCGGCCCGGCGCAGCGCCGTGCCATCCAGTTCCGGCGCCCCGTAGCCCGGCGCCGACCAGCCTGCGGGGGCTTGCGGCAGCGCCAGGTCACGCAGCAATGCCTCATGCGCGGTACGGGAGGGACTCCAGACCCAGTCGGCGCGGCGCAACCAGCGCCGCTCGTTTCGCAATAGCCGCCGGTAGTCCCGCTGTGCCAGGGTGATACCATCCTGCTGCACGGCCCAGGCGAAGCTGCCCAGACCGTGTTCGGACACACCCCAGCGGAATGGCGCCCGCCAGTGACCGCTACAGCGCAGCCGCCACTGCATGCCGGGTACCAGCCAGGGATCCTGCAACCAGACGTGGGTGGCCCGGTGCCGCAGGGCAAACCGGGTGACATGCCAGCCCTGCACCAGGCGCTCCGCGAACGGCGCGCGCAGCACCTCCGGCAGTGGCAGACGGCGCTTGAGCCACTGGCACTGACGGCGCTCCCGTTCCCCCCAGTCCGCTGTGGTGCAGTACCAGACCTCGTGGCCGCGCTGGCGCAGGCCATCGGCAATCCGCCCCACGGCACGGCCCAGTCCATACCGACGGTCGGCGCTGCCTTCCCGGCTGATGATCACAATGCGCATAACGGAACCGCTCGAAGATTGTCGCCAAAGCTCATCACATGATTGCCGGTATACAGCACGATACCGATGAAAGGCCGATTTCCCACCAGGTTGTCGCGGAACCAGCGAAGATGCTGAAAACTGCTGTCCTTTACTACCGAGCCAGCCTTGACCTCAATGCCAATGCAGGCGCCATCCGGCAACTCCACCACGAAATCGACTTCACGCTTCTGTCTGTCGCGGTAATGGTACAGGACAGGAGGGACCGGCTGCGCATCGATAATGGCGGCCAATTGGGTAAATACCCGGGTTTCCAGCAATTTGCCATTTTTGTCACCGTCGAACATGACGTCTTCGGGACGCCAGTCCAGACAGGATGCCATCAGACCGGTATCCGTGAAATAGAGTTTGTCTTTCTTTCCTATCCGCTCGTAGTCCGTCTTCAGCCAGGGTCGGACCCGCTCCACCAGATAGAGAGTTTCCAGTGCGGTGATATAGGTCTCGATGGTCGGACGGCGTATGGACAGGCCACGGCCGATACCCGTAATGTCCATGTATCGCGATGACCAGGCAGCGAGACACCGCAGCAGAGTTCTCAAGGCATCCTGGCGGCGGATATTAGCCACATCCCGCATGTCCCTCTCCAGCAGGGCGGCGAGGTAGTCGCGATGCCAGTCCTGTGTGTCTCGCAGATCGCCGAACTGTAGCGCTTCAGGGTACCCGCCCCGGAGGGCATCGCGTATGCACAGCTCCTTGTCGCATGGCACGTCGAGCGATGCGTTCCTGGACAGACGCTCCCGGTTGTCGGTCATCACTGCCTCCAGGAAATCCGGCGAACGCCTGGCGACTTCTCTGGCGGCCAGCGGCCGCAATCGCAATGTCCTGACCCGGCCGGCCAGTGATTCATTCACGCCGGGTAATTCGCGAATGTTTGCAGAGCCAGTCAATAGAAAGCGGCCCGGGGTCCTGTCCCTGTCCACCTCCGCCTTGATTGCCTGCAACAACTCCGGGGCTCTCTGGATCTCGTCAATGATCAACAGGTTGTCATCGTGCGCCACAAAGGTTTGCGGATCGCTTCTTGCCGCTTCCAGCAATGTGAAATCATCCAGCGTCCTGTATTCCGTCCGACTTCCGGACAGATGCTGCGCCAGCGTGGTTTTGCCTGTCTGCCGGGCACCGGAGAGGACCAGCACACGGCGTCTCGACAATGTCTGACGGACGGCGGTCTCCTGCCAACGTGGCAAAATCGCGGTGTTTTCCACTGACCCATGCTCCTGGCGTCTTGTACGTGCGTTATTCTAATTCCAGAGCGCGCGTTTTTACAAATACTTATCTAGCGTTTTTTACTATAGGGCGCCTCTATTAATCGTCCGCCTGGATTCAATCAGTCACTGGAACACTACCTTCAGTTTATCAGCTGGCATATGGAAACTGAGAGTTTTCCAAGGACGGTTGTTAAGTCTGGCGGCAATCGTGCCTAACTCGGCTTGCGAATACTGCGCGGGCCAGAGTGCGATGGGGCGGCCTCAGCCGGTGAGTAACGGATTATGTATGGTCGCAAATCGGCACAGTAAGCAGAGGAATTTTAATAATTTGCCGATAATTGATCCGTATCATCCCGACGCGCGTAGCTTACGATGAGCGGACCTTTCCCAGCCGTGCCAAACCGCATATCTAACAACAGTAATGTAACGATTGGACACATTTAACCTGTTGCAGCTCCCAAGAATAGTCAGTAAAAGCTTATATTAATTGTCTTCGATGGGTAACTTTTAAATATAACAATAGTCTCGTACTATTGAGGATATGTAGCAAATGGTCAAGAATAGCGGTGCCAAATCCAGCCAGACCGGAGAACCTGCGACGAGTCGCAGAAAATCAATATCCGACATAGTGGTTCCCGAGCGTGTGACCACCGGTACGGATGGCCTCGATACAATACTGCGCGGTGGCCTGCTTGCACGACGACGCTATCTTGTGCGCGGTGGACCTGGACTGGGTAAGACAACTCTCGGCCTCAATTTTCTGGCAGCCAATGGTGCTGATGATTCGTCACTGTTCATTGGCTTTCAGGAGCCGGAGGACGAGCTGCGGGCCAATGCCGCAACAGTTGGTATCAATACGGACGGTATCCGCTTCCTCAGCCTCGCCCCGACCGAGGAGTTTTTCACTGGCGCCGAGGCCTACGACGTTTTCGCCGCTTCCGATGTGGAACAGGCACCGATGATCAGGGCTGTAGTAGAGGCTGTCGAAGCCACCCGACCAACGCGGGTTTTCATTGATTCGCTTACCCAACTCCGCTTCATATCTGCTGACCTGGCGCAGTTTCGAAAACAGGTGCTGTCCTTTCTGAGTTTTCTTACCGACCGTGGAGCCACGGTGCTGTTCACATCAGAGTCAACCCGAGAGGTTCCCGACGACGACCTACAGTTCATTTGTGATGGTATTATTGATCTGCAAAGGGCGCAGACCAGTGGCAATCTCACTATCACCAAGTTCAGGGGTTCCGGTTATCTGCGCGGCAAACACCAGTTCCGGGTGGACGGAAGCGGTTTCGAGGTCTTTCCGCACATTCTACCCCCACAGTCGAACCGGAACGGCATCAAACCTGTTCTACTGCGCAGCGGCAATGAAGGCCTCGATGCGATGCTGGGTGGCGGCCTGGAATCGGGTACGGTCACTTTGCTTACAGGACCGAGCGGCATCGGAAAATCGACTCTTTCGGGCCTGTTTGCCGTCGCAAACGCTCGAGCCGGTCGGCCTACTGCCATATACCAGTTTGAAGAAGAACTGCAGGGCTGGATCTCGCGACTGACGGGGCTTGGTGTCGATGTCGATACTCCTGTGCGTGAGGGATTGCTAGTGCTGGAACAGGTCGAGCCACTGCGTTACATGGCCGACGAGTTCATCAACTCGGTACGCCGTCGTATCGAAGAGGATAAACTGGAGCTGGTCATCATCGACAGCATCACGGGTTTCGAGCTGACGCTCGAAGGTGACCAAGTCCTCAATCACTCTCTGCATGCCTTCATCAAGACCTTGTCCCGGCTGGGCGTCGCGGTGATTCTGATTAATCAGAATCGTGCCATTACCGGTGACGTGCAGATATCGGAGCGCGATATCAGTTATATCGCCGACAATGTGATCTATTTGCGTTATGTGCAGACAAACGGCGGTCTGGACAAGGTCATCGGGGTCCTGAAAAAACGCCTGTCCGATTTTGACACCCGCCAGCATCAGTTCGAAATCACGCAAGGCGGTATTCGCATTGGTGACCTGGCGTCCAAGCTGGGTATCGACGTTAGCGTTGGCCAGACACCGACGGTTGAGCAATGAGCGCAGTCAGCGGCAAAAGCATTCTTCTTTTGGTCCATAATCCGGGCAATGCCAAAGTGATGGAAGCGGCAGTCACGAGTGCCGGGATGAACGCCATTCATGTGGATTCGGCCGCTACATTGACGGAGGTTCTGTGCGGAACCGAATCGACAATGGCTGCGTTGGTGGATGTTTCCGGATTCGGTCAGGATGTTTGGGAACTGTGCAGCCAACTGCACAAGCACCGCATTCCCTTTGTTGTATTGTCGCCAGCGCGCGACGAGCTGGCCAATGGTCGTTCACTCGAATTCGGGGCCGCCAGCGTACTACACAAACCGGTAGCCAAGGCTGCGCTATTAAAACTGTTGCAGACACTGGGAGATAGTGGTCATGTACAGTAATGCGGCCTCGGCTGTGTGGCGATCTTTGCAGTCAGACGATCTTTCCGACGCGCCTGTTACAAGCGGTCGCGTGGTGCTGCTTATCGAAGGAAACGGCAATCGTCAGCAGATCCATCAACAACTTTCCCATAATCACGTCATCGTTTCGCCTGATGAGAGCAGGCTGATGGATGGGGACTTTGATATTGCCATCGTGGATGGCCCGGGTCTGGTGAAATGGCATGACGCCCTGCATGCGGCCAAGTCGTCCATGCAACCGGTCTTTCTCCCAGTGATGCAGATTCTGCCAGTCAAGGAGCTGCGTAACCGACCCAGAGCTGTGGCCGGCATAATCGATGATTTCGTGACCAGCCCCATTGATCTTGCAGAGTTCCTTGAACGTATCGCCAGGTTGCTAAAAACACGAAGACAGGCACTGGAGCAGCACGACGAGTTGGTTCGCCTGGTCAATTACGATCGTACGACCGGTCTGCCCAACCGCCAACTGTTTACCGAAACTCTCGAATCTACATTGCGTAGTGCAAAATCCGAAGGTGTGTCGGTATCCGTTCTGGCTATCCATCTGCCTTTGGCAAAAATCCTCGAGACAATAGGAGCAACGGCGGCCGAGCAGGCGGCCTTATCCTGCTCTGAGCTACTGCAGGACCTTGTCGGCGAAGAACTTGGTCTGGGCCGCTTGAGTATGGAGAAATGGGTAGTTGAGCTGCCCCCTGATATCTCGACGGAACAGATACTCGGCTTTTGCTCACGCATTGACCAGCTAGCCGTCGACCCCATTCGAGCCAGCAACGAATCGTTGCGTATCGAACCTCGAATCGGAGTTTCCGTCTATCCGGATGATGTGACTACTGCTAGTGAGTTGATCGACGCAGCGATCGCTTCCAGCAGCCGAGCTCAAACTGGAATGCCTGCGTTTTTCGCTTCTGCCCGTCGCCATGCTGCCCTGGAGTACCTGCGTACTGAAAGCCAGCTCCACCACGCGCTCGCTGATGAGCAATTTGAACTTTGGTTGCAGCCCAAGCTCGCATTGCAGACAGGGCAGGTTCGATCGGTCGAGGCTTTGATCCGCTGGCGTCTACCCTCGGGAGAAATGGTGCCGCCTGGCAAGTTTATTCCCGTCGCCGAAAGCTGTGATCTCATCTACCAGATTACCCGCTGGGTTATCAAGACGGCCGTCCGTATGGTGGCCGAGTGGAACAATGAGATTCGAATTGCAGTCAATATTACACCGGGAGATATTCAGCGCGCAGACTTTCTTCCTTCGCTAGAAAGGTTATGTGCGGCGCATGGGGTATCACCACAATCCATCGAGCTAGAGCTTACCGAAACCATGATCTGTGATATGGACGAGGTGAGTGTGGCGTACCTTCGCAAATTGCGCGATGCCGGCTTCAAGATATCCATAGACGATTTTGGCACAGGTTATTCCTCACTTGGCTATCTGCATCAGCTTCCCGTGCACCAACTCAAAATTGATAAAAGTTTTATCGATAACGTGCCGGGAGATTCCAACGGGGCGGTGGTGACCCGCGCCGTTATCAATCTGGCTCGTGAGTTTGATCTCGAAATTGTGGCTGAAGGTATAGAGACGAAGCCTCAGCTCGACTACTTGCGCAAGGCGGGCGTTGATTATGGCCAGGGGTTTTATATCGCGAGACCGATGCCGGCAAACGACTTGTGTAAGTGGCTGGAAGAATGGGACCTTACAGGTCGTGGTAACTATGAACTTGATAAGGAGCCTACAAAGCGTCAGATCGTCCGTATATAAAAGAATCATGGATACAAAGAGCCCTGTGTGGAGTCATTTTCCCGGGGAATTGAATTTGGTGGTTCCATGAGCAAAAAGAGTGACCCAGGTAAGTATTCCGGCAAGGATCTCGATAATCTGGTGTTCGCTGAACTTCGTTTTTCGCATCTTCGGTTCTCCGTGGTTGATTCCTGTTATCCACAAGAACCTCTAAAAATTACTGGCCCAATTATAGGGGATGGTTACAGCGGCATCCGCTTTTCTCCACCCAGGGCGGCTCAGAACTGACTGCCGAGACCCGACAGATCCAGCTCGACCTCCGGCGGAGAGGTATCCGGCAACCGGCCGTAAGGATGCACCTGCAATACCGTGGCGCGCTGCGTCGGTGATCGCACCTCCAGGATCTGCCGGTACGCCTGGCGCACACGGGGAGGCTCCTCTGCATCGCCGCCCTCGTCATCGGCAACGGCGGCGTCCCGGCCGGCCGACTCGTCCTCCGTACGGGGATAGACGTAGACCGAGTAGTAGCTGGATGTATTATTACCGATCCATGGCGAAAGCTCGCTCATCTGCTCCAGTGGCACGATCTGGCCGACATCCCCCCGATTACGGAAATCACGCTGCTCACGGTACGAAAGAATGCGCTCGATGGAGTCGTCGTCCAGACCGGGCAGCAGCTCCATGGCCTCGCGGGTGGCCAGGTTCAGGTTGACGGTGCGGCCCGAGCCGTAGATGGTGAAGGCGGCCTGCAGGTTGACTCCCTCGAACAGTGCATCGAAGCCACGGATGAGCCGCATCTCCTCGACGCTGTCCAGTTCCGGGTTGTTGCGGGCCCGGTAGGGCACTTCCAGTGACTGGTAGTACTGACTCTCGGCGCCCCCCGGCACCGGCTGGTCATTGAGATCGGCCCAGTCGGTCCAGGCCGCCAGCAGTTCATCGACCCGGGACGGATCATGATCCGGTCCCAGGCGGCGCTCGATGATCTGGCGCAGATTATTGCGTGGAATCCGGTTCAGATTGATCTTGCCGGCGTGGTCATAGATGCGCACCACCATGTCCTCGTCGGCCGGGTAGTGAAGCGACAGCGGCTGGCCATTGAAGCGATAGGCGGGGATGCGTTGCAGGCCTTCGTCATCCAGTATCCGCTCCAGGTCCGGCGGTGGCGGCATGCGCTCCATGATGAGTTCCATCTCGGCCTTGTTCAGGGTGGACATCACGGCCACCAGATCCTCGCTGCCGGTGCGGTTGTGCCAGGCCGTGGTGGCCGACAGGCGCACATTGGCCGCCAGCACCGTGACCATGATGGTCAGGATGGTGGCCGTCCACAGCACCATGATCAGTACGGCCCCGGTCTGTCGGCGTTGTGGTGACAGCTGCCCTGTTTTCATTCGTCAGCCAATGGATTGGGGTTGATACTGCGATGCGTGTTGGCGAACACCGGTGCCACAATGTCCAGCACGGCGTCTCGATCACGCCCACTGCCCTCCAGCGGACTAAGCAGCACATGGACGGCCAGGGGCAGGCCCATCCGTTGTTCACCGTCCCAGGTGTCCCGCCAGATCCGCTGTCCGTCACCCTGCTGCACCAGATAACGGAACTCGGCCGTGTAGCCCGGCAGCAAGGCGCGTTCAGGCGCCGCCTCCAGCCGCGCCTCCGGGCTATCGGTGAGCGCGGGCGCCAGCTGTAATGCGACACCCTCCCCGGGGTCGGACTCCAGTCGCCAGGCCGTCAGGCCGCCGCTGCGCTGCGGTGATACGGTCGATACCCACGCCAGACTGTCCGGTTCGCCGCGGAAGAAAATGAACCGGCCCAGCGTGTCCATGTCGCGGTAACTGTGCGCCATGGCGCCCTGCAGGGCACGCTCCACCTGCAGCATGGCGACGGTCTGGTCCAGTGTGGTGTCCAGGCCCTCCTGATTGTCATCCCAGTCGCGCACCACGCCGTACACTCCGGCGCTGAGCAGGGTCAGCAACAGGGCGGTCAGGCTCAGGGCCAGCATCAGTTCCAGCAGCGTGAAGCCGCGTGCGTATTTCAGGTCAGCGAGGGACATCGGATTCGATCCAGCGACTGCCGGTGAGTGTGTCATCACTGTCGCCGTCCTGCAGCTCATAACGCTGCAACAGCCAGGTGGTGGGCGTGGTGCGGCGGATGGGGTCCGGCATCAGCTCCCCGGAACGCGCCGTGAAACGCAGCCGGCCGGGGCGCTGCAGTGATTCCAGCTCGCCTTCGCGCGGCTCAAGCTGCGCAAACTGGATGGCGGCGCGGCGCTGGACAGCCTCATGCAGGGTGTCCTGTGCCGATACGGCGAGGCGTTTGCTGCCGGCCGACAGGGACAGCAGCCCACCCAGCACCAGTCCGGTGATGGTCAGTGCCATCATGACCTCCAGCAGTGTAAAGCCCTTCTGCCTGTCCGCACGGATCATCGACGCACCCGTTCCTCGATCATCTCGGTCTCGACCCGCCCGGAGAACGGATCGATGCGGATCAGCGCCTGCCGGTCCTGCCCGAACCACAACAGTTCGCCGCCAGTGGCACCCCCTTCCGGGAAGAATTGCAGGGTCATTTCCGTCTCTGGCCGGGCCCGCTCGCCGGCGGTCTCCCGGAAGGCCATCTCAATGCCGCCGGCCAGACGGAATTCGCTGACCCGATCGCCACGTTCCGCCGCCGCGCCGTCTTCCGCTTCCCCGGCAATGCGAAAACGCACCTCGGTGGCCTGTCCCTCCACCACCGCCATGCGCCGGGCATGATTGAGCAGGCCGGCGGCTTCACGCAACTGGGCGTCGAAGCGGCGCGCGCCGATTCCGCTCAGGTTCGGCGCCACCAGGCTGACCGCCATGCCCAGGATGGCCAACACCATGAGGATCTCGAGCAGGGAGAAACCGCGTTGCTCAGAGCGAAATGTCAGCGTCATTGTCCTCGCCACCCTCACGGCCATCGGCGCCGTAGGACATCAGCTCGAAGTCCCGTCCGTCGGAACTGTACTCGTAGGGGTTGCCCCAGGGGTCTGCGGGCACATCGCTGCGGATGTACGGCCCGTTCCACGACGAGCGGCCACTGGTGTTCTCCAGCAGGCCGTCCAGCGCCTCCGGATAACGGCCAGTGTCCAGCCGGTGTGCGTCCAGGGCGCTGCTCAGAGACGAGATCTGCGAACGCGCGGCGTCCCGGCGGGCACTGTCGGCCTGGTTGAACAGATTGGGCGCGACCATTACGGCCAGCATGCCGAGGATGGCCATCACGATCAGCAGTTCGATGATGGTGAAGCCCCGCTGGGGGTGGCTGCACTGTGTCCGGTTTTCCTGGTGGTACTTCATGTTCAATTCCTCTGGCGTCTGTCAATGTCGCAGGTGATCGGGTGGTGATGTTGCTCAGAATTCCGAGTCGTCGATCATGTCCGCAGCGCGCAGGAAACGGTCGCTGATAGCCTCGTAGTTGTTCCCGTCGGGCTCGTTCAGGTCCATGATTTCCGGGCGCAGCACGATGAACAGCTCCTGGCGCTCATTGTTGTTGCGCTGGTAGGAGAACAGACCGCCAAGCCCCGGAATCCGGTTCAGGAACGGCACGCCGGTGTTGAGGACATCGTTATTGTCCTGGATCAGCCCGCCCAGTACGACGTTCTCGCCGTTGCGCGCCACCACCGTGGTCTCGATCTCCTGATTCTGGAAGATCGGGTTCTCGTCCACGCCGGACCCTTCCGACAGCGACGACAGGTTCTGGGTGATGGTCAGGTTGACCACTCCGTCATCGTTGATGCGGGGCGTGATGCCCAGAGTGATACCGGTATCGCGATACTGGATGTTGGTGGTGGTACCCACCTGGGTCGCCGTCTCTCCAAGCCGGACCGGCACTTCCGAGCCGATCTGGATTCGCCCTTCCATGTTGTTGACCACGGTCAGGGACGGCCGGGCCAGCAAGCGCACTTCATTGTTGGTCGCAATGGCCTCCAGGGTGGCTTCGATCCGTGCCGACCCGTCCAGGAACGAGCGGTTGAAGAGCAGCCCGCCCAGTCCACCGGACCCGTCCTCACCGCCGGACGGCAGGAAAGAGGTGCCCACCGTGGCACTGCCGCTACCGAGATTCTCCGCCACCCGGCTCCAGTCCACGCCGAACGCGGTGTCATCGGTCAGGGTGATCTGGGCGATGGCCGCGTTGATCATGACCTGCAACGGCACCGAATCGAGCTGGTTGATGGTGGCCAGCAGTTGCCGGTAATCGCGGGGCGTGCCCCGGATCAACAGGGTGTTGGTGGCATCATCGGCCACGATGCTGACCCGGAGGTCGGCGGAAATGGCCACCCGGGTCACGGACATCGCATTTGCATCACCGTCTTCCCCGGCGTCCTCTCCTTCCGCCTCACGCACCATGTCCCGGCGGCGTTCTGCTTCAGACCGGTCGGAGTCAGTGCCGGATTCTCCATCATTGTCGCGCCGGAATACTTCGCTGAGGGTGGCGGCCAGCTCCGTGGCGTTCAGGTTTTTGACGCGGTAACGGAATAACTGTTCTGCCTGTTCCTGGTCGGCATCGTCCAGCAGCCGAACCCAGCGCGTGATCTCCTCGAAGCCGCGGTTGGCCGGCGCGGTGACCAGCAGGGCATTGATACGTGCCAGGGGCTGGACCTGATAGGCGGGCGAATCCCCTTCGATCATGGTCAACACCTCGCCCAGCTCCTCGGCCACATCGGTGGCGCTGGCACTGTCCAGTTCATACAGGCGGATGCCCTGGCTGCGGAACGGGTCGTCGTCAATCAGTTGCAGAAGCTCGTTGATCCGTGACAGTTGTGACTCATTGGCGATGATGCTCACGGTATTGCTGTTGCCGATACGCAGTACCTGCCCCTCCGGCTGCAGCAGAGGCTGCAGGATCTCCAGCGCGGAAGGGACGGCAATATGGGTGATGGGCGTGATCTGCATGACGGTACTGGCCGTGCCTCCTCCCATGGAATCCGGCGTGGTGATTTCCATGGGCAGGGTCAGATCGGATTGCCGGGCGTAATATACATTGCCCACCTGTTCCAGCACCACGCCGGCCTCGCGCGTCAACAGACGAACCAGGGGCCAGATGTCCTGGTAACTCAACGAACGGTTCTGCGCGGTGCGGACGCTGACCTGTTCGTCGATGGCCGGATCGATGACAATGGAAATGTCCAGGGCATCAGCCAGATCCGCCAGCACTTCCCGCAGGTCCGCCTGCTCGTAGTTGAGCTCAACGACATCATTGGACGGTGGCTGCACGGGGGCGGGCGGATTTTCGCGGTATCCGTCGAGGCCGGCCGCATCCCCTTCGCGGTTGATCTCCTCGATCAGCCGCTGGCGTTCTTCACGCCGGGCCAGCTCCGCTGCGGAGGGCTCCGGCTGATTACCGAGCTGCGTGGCTCGAGTGGATTCCGCACGACTTTCGTTGCCGTCGCTGGAGTCGCCGCCATCCACCGGCTCGTCGGGCGGTGACTCCAGTGCGGCGCAGGAGGCCAAAAACAGCACGGCTGCACAAAGCGCCAGTTCTTTTATCATTCCTTTCACCCTGTCATCTCCAGTTTTCGGAGAGTCGATGGACTCCCCCGGCAGCCCCGGCTGCTCAGAATTCTACGGCGTTCATGCTGAATACGGCGGACAGCATGGTGATCGTGATCCCGCCCACGGCAATCCCGAGAAACAGGATCAATGCCGGCTGCAGCGCCGATACCAGCCGGTCCATCTGACTCTTCACCGACTGATCGAATGTGTCGGCCGTCTTCAGCAGAATCGCGCCTGTGCGTCCCGACTCCTCGCCCACTGTCACCAGCTGGTGCAGCAACGTCGGAAAAACGCCGGTGCGCTCCAGGGAGAGGCCCAGTCCGGCACCACCTCTCACATCTTCTTCTACCTGTCGCAGGTGTTCCACCAGCGCGCTGTTGCCGATCACGTCCCGTGCCACGCGCAGAGCCTGGATCAGTGGAATGCCGGCTTCCAGCAATGACCCCAGGGTTCGCGCGAACAACGCACATTCCCGGTACAACAATAACTGACCCAGCAGCGGCCACTGCAACAGCCAACTGTGCTTGCGCCGCCGCGTGAGCGGATCACTGTCCAGGCGCTTCCACCACGCCACGGCCACCACCACCGCCACCACCAGCAGCCAGCCCCAGTTCTTGACGCCATCGCTGAGCGCCAGCAAAAACGCGGCAGATGCGGGGATCTCTGTACCCGCATCCTCGAACATCACGGCGAACTGCGGGACCACGAAGGCCAGCAACAACACGACCGAGATGATGCCAGTGACCAGCAGCACGGCCGGGTAGATCATCGCCGACAGGATGGCCTGCCGGTTGCTGCTCGCGGTCTCCAGGAATCCGGCCAGATCAGGCAGCAACTGATGCAGGATACCGCCTTCCTCGCCAGCGCGTACGATGTTCACGTACATCCGCGAGAACACATCCGGACGCGCCTCCATGGCCGCGGCCAGGCTGCGGCCTTCCTTGACGTCGCGCCGCAGCGTCACCACCAGGTCCCGCATTGCGGCGGACTCGGTGACGCCTTCCAGCAGGCGTAAGGCCCGGTCGATCGGGATGCGGGCCTCCACCAGCGTACACAGGCCGGTGGTGAAATCCAGCAGATCAGAGGGCCGGATCCGCCGGCGGCGCCGCTTGCCACTGTCGGACCCGCGCGCGGCCGGTGTCACTTTCACCGGTATCAGTTTACGGGCCTGCAGGACGCTGACCGCCTCGCGTTCGGACTCGGCGGCCACGCGTCCGTTCTGCATACGGCCCTGCGCATCGTAGGCCTGATAGTCGAAGTAGCCGGCCGCACTCATATCGCTCTGGTCACCCTGACGACTTCTTCCGGTGTGGTCATGCCTGCCGCCAGCTTTTCCAGTGCATCCTGGCGCAGGGTCTTCATGCCTTCCTCTTTGGCGTGACGGCGGATCACATTGGCATCGGAACCGATGGCCACCTCGTGACGCACATCGTCCGACAATACCAGCAGTTCATACAGGCCGATCCGGCCACGATAACCGGTCTCTCCGCAACGCTCGCAGCCCCGGCCCCGGCGGATCACCGGATAGTCGTCACGGGAGACGCCCAGTGCGATCGCGTCGTCGTCGCTGAGCGGCATCTGTTCCGCGCAGTTGGTACATACCCGCCGCACCAGACGCTGGGCCTGCACGGCGAGCAGGCTGGAACTGATCAGATAGCTCTCCACGCCCATGTCCTGCAGCCGCGTGATGGCCCCGGCGGCGTCATTGGTATGCAGGGTGGAAAATACCAGATGACCGGTCAGCGCCGATTCGATGGCGATCTCGGCGGTTTCGTGGTCTCGGATCTCGCCTACCATCAGCACGTCCGGGTCCTGGCGCACGATAGAGCGCAGGCCGGCAGCAAAGGTCAGGCCGATGCCCTGGTTGGCCTGGATCTGCGTGATGCCTTCCAGTTGGTACTCCACCGGGTCCTCGATGGTGATGATCTTCTGCCGCTCGCTGTTGATCTTCTCCAGCGTGGCGTAGAGCGTGGTGGTTTTGCCGCTGCCGGTGGGGCCGGTGATCAGGATCATGCCGTGCGGCTGGGTAATCAGGGATTCGTACTGGCGGCGCAGGTGCTCGGGCATGCCCAGCTCTTCCAGGCTGACGGCGGTGTCGCTGCGATCCAGGATGCGCAGCACCACGGATTCACCGTGCACACCGGGCAGGGTGGAAACACGCATATCGAGCTGGCGATGACCGATGCGCGAATCGATACGGCCGTCCTGGGGCAGACGCTTCTCACCGATGTCCAGCCGTGCCATCAGTTTCAGCCGCGAGGCCACGGCGGTGGTGACCTTGACGGGCAGACGCTCGATGCGGGTCATGATGCCATCCACCCGGCAGCGTACGTCCAGGTACTCTTCATTGGGCTCGAAGTGGATGTCGCTGGCGTTCAGGTCCAGCGCCCGGGCGAACAGGTGGTTGACCAGGCGGATAATCGGCGCCTCGGAAGCCAGGTCACGCAGCTCCTCGTCATCCTCGAAGCCGGACACGAACACATCGTCGGAAGCCTCGCTGTCGATGGCCGGCGACAGGGTGGCGCGCCAGTGGCGGATCAGCCGGTTCACCGACTCGGCATCCGATGGCCGGAATGAGATATCCGGCCCCATGGCGAAGCGGATGCGATTGCGCAGTTCCGGTTCCGGTATGCCGTCGCAGACCAGCACACCGCTGTCCTCGAAATCCTGCGCCGGTGCAATGCCCTCGGGCTCCAGCAACTGGCTGAAGAGGGGCAGGGTCAGGCCGGACAGTGTCTGTTCTGCTGTTTCACTCATTGCTGGCTACGCTGTCCTGCTCCGGGGTGCGGGCAAAACCGACCACGGTCAGATCACCCGAATACTGGTTACGATTGCTGCGCATGCTGAAACGGCTGACGCGCAGTCGGGGCTCGGATTCATGCAGCCGCTGCAGGAAATCCAGGGTCGCGTTCTGATCCTGCAAAGTGAAGGACACCGTCTGCTCCACAAACAGCCAACCCTCGGCTTCCAGCGATTCGGCCAACCGGGTGGCATTGATGCTGACCCCCGCCTCGTTGGCGTGTTGCCGCACGAGGCGCTGGATACTGGCGCTGAGCAGGGGCGGTGTGCGTTCCTGGAAGACCTGGCGCTGCAGTTCGGTGCGTCGCTCCTCGATCCGGTCTCTCCGTTCCTGCCACTGACTCTCCTCATTGGCCAGCCGCCTTTCGCGTTCAATGTCGGCGCGCAGCGCCTCGATCTGCTGGCCCCGACTCTGGTACGCAGCGGTCAGGGCCGGCCAGGCACTGGAGAGCAGGAACACGGCAGCCACCAGCGCCGCCAGGCCGGCCATGCGTTGTTCACGGGCTGTCATGGAAGGCCATTTCATAAGAGGTCAGCGTTGCTCCGGAAAATACCAGTCATAGTAGGCGCCAAAATCCACGGTGGTCAGCCGCAGATCGATGGAATAGCGGTTGTTGCTGGTGGCACTGGCGAAGTCGACCTCGGTGAACAAAGGGTGTTCCTCCAGCTCCTGCAGCAGGCGCTGGGGGTCCTCGCTCTGCCCCTCGATATTGACATACCCTTCCTGCAGCTCCAGCGCGCCGAGTACGTTGGGATTGATCACTTCCTGCAGGCCGATCATCATCTCGCCGGCTTGCTGTTCGGGAAACTCGGTCAGCAGCCCCCACTCTGCCTCGAAAGCGCGCACCTCGGCCTGGTTGTCGCGCGCTTCCGTGGCGGCCTGACGGGCGTCGGCGAGCCGGGATTCCAGCATGACCATCTGCAGCGATTGCCACAGGAAAGGCAATGCCGCCAGCACCACCACCGAGGCGGCAGCGGCAGCGGCCATGACATAGCGTGTCCGGTTGCGCTGCCGGCGTGCCAGCTGTTGCGCTCCCTGCGGCTGGAAGCGGTAGGCGGGCGGCAGTCGCGAGATAATCAGACGGGTTTCCACGGTACCGTGCGGCCATTCCAGGAGCTGGCCGGACGGCACGGCATCGCACAGGGCGCGCCACTGTTCAGCAAATTCAGGCTGCTGCAGATCCCGGTGGCTGACCTGTTGCCAGGACCGGATGGCCCCGTCCTTCCAGTGCAACAGGGTCTGTTTCTCCCGATTCGTGTCCAGCACGTGCGCCTCGTCCTGTGCCGCAGCCAGCGCCACGGTTCGCGGCATCACGGCGGACAGGAAAAGACCCTCGTCCTGAAAGGCCCGGAACAGGCCCTCCAGCCGCTCGCGGGGCATCCACAGGGCGACCTCGGACAGGGCATCGGGATCGCGGCCCGGATTCACGGCCAGATCCAGGTCTCCGTCGTGGCCGGGCAGCAGCGTGGAGGCCTGGAGCCTTAGCGCGGCAGAAACGGCTTCCGGTGCCACGCCGGGCAATGTCACGGTGGTGGCCACACAGAAGCCGGGGGGTAGCAGAAGCAGGATCGCGGGCTGTCCGGGAACCTCCTGACGGCGCACCAGACGGGCGGCTGCGCCTGCCAGGGAGACGCCTTCGTTCCCCGCCAGGGCTTCCCCCGTCCCTTTGACCGCATCACCACCGGTCACGTCGTACAGCCCCTCATCGGTGACCAGCAGGACATGGTCAGCAGACAGCGACGGCGTGGCGCCGCCTCCTCGATGGCGTCCCGTCAGAACCTGCAGTTGCTGTCGCCAACGCATGAAGTCGGGCATATCAGGGGTTTCCGGTCTGTGTTCCGTGCTGCAGTGTACGGAATGAAAGGCGTTCCGGGTAGGTCTGCGGGAACCCGCAAATAGTTTGACCCGCACCGATCACTCGGCGCGCACAAACGGCCGGTCCGGCGTGTCGCCGATGCACCAGGCCGCGCGTCTGAAGGGACTCATCGGAGCAATGCCGGCTCAGAGTTCGGCACGCTCCCGTTCGACCAGAAAGTCCACCACGTCCAGCATTTCCTGCTGTGAAGACACGGCCTGACTGGTGCTGACCAGGTACTTGCCATTGACCACGACGTTCGGCGTGCTCTGGATCTGGTAGTCACTCATCAGGCGTTCGGTCCGATTGACGCGGGTACGGACGGAAAAGGAGTTGAACGCTTCGCGGAAAGCCTCTTCGTCCACTCCATTGTTGGAGAACAGCTCAGCGAGCTGGTTTTCATTCATCAGCCGGTTGCCACGCAGGTTGATGGCATTGAAGATTTCCTCATGCACCTGGTCGACGACATCCAGGCTGACAGCAGTGTAATAAGCCTGGGCGTGGACCTGCATCAGCCCGTTCCAGATGGCCGGGAAGCGTTCGAAATGGACGTCATCCGCCTTGTTGTCATTCCAGCTTTCGAGCAGCGGCTGGAAACGGAAACAGTGGTTGCAGCCGTACCAGAACACTTCCAGCACCTCGACCTTGTCCGGATCGGCGGTACGGACAGAGCTGTCCAGTTCGGTGTAATGCGTGCCCGCAGAGTAGCGTGTGGGCTGGGCGTTGACCGCCGCTGCCATCGGGATAATCAGCAGCAACAGGGTCAGCTGCCGCAAAAGGGCGTGTTTCATGCGTCTTTCTCCACCATGGATTCGAGGAACAGGTAAACACTGGACAGCTTAATCGCTGCTGAATGGCGAGGCAAGCGCGGCAGTGGTTCCATCTGTTACAGGAAGAAAGGGAAACCCGCAGTGCCGGACGAACGCCCGGCACTGCAGTGACGGCCTGTCATCGCCCGCCGGACAGGCCGGAGATGTAGCTGGACAGTGCCTCGATCTCGCTATCGGTAAGGCGCTCGGAAACGGTGCGCATCATGGCGGCACGGCCGTCATTGTCGCGCTCACCGGAGCGGAAGGCGCGCATCTGTGCATCAGTATAGCCGGCGTGCTGACCGCCCAGTGCGGGGAATCCGGCTTGTGCATTGCCCTTGCCGGTGGGCGAGTGGCAGGCGGAGCAGGCGGTCACGCCCAGATCCGCGATACCGGAGCGGTAGAGCTGGCGCCC
Organism: Pseudohongiellaceae bacterium; assembly: GCA_040882255.1. Lineage (GTDB taxonomy): Bacteria > Pseudomonadota > Gammaproteobacteria > Pseudomonadales > Pseudohongiellaceae > PWQG01. The sequence goes on from JBBEBP010000005.1 coordinate 43,390, forward strand.
CTGCTCGACCAGATCCGGATCCGCCCCTTCCAGGGTGATTTCCTGCTCGGCATAGAACGCGGCGATATCTTCCAGATCCGCTTCGTCCATGCCAGCCAGCATGCCTTCCATCAGCGGGACTTCGCGGCGGTCTTCCTTGATATCCAGCATCTGCTTGACCAGATAATTGGCGTTCTGACCCGCCAGCTTCGGATTCTCGGCAATGGAGCTGTTACCGTCGGCGCCGTGGCAGGCCGCGCATACAGCGGCTTTCTGCTCACCGGCTTCGGCATCGGCGGCCAGTGCCGAAGAACTGAACGCTGCGCTGAGCAGCAGTGATACCAGGGAGAAAACGAGTTTATTCATGGAAAATATCCAGCATCCTGATTGTGCGTCGATTGTATGGGAACCCGGGGAATCGCTGTGCAAGTTCCCTGGCGGCGGGAGAGTATACCGCAAATGGCGGCGTGACTCCACGGCCCGGCGCGATTACAATGCGCCGATGCAATATGACCTCGCCAGCTTCACCACCAGCGCCCCGAATATCCGTGAATGTCCCGCCGACAGTGAGCGGGAGGTGGCCTTTGCCGGGCGCTCCAACGCGGGCAAGTCCAGCGCCATCAATGTACTGACCCGGCAGAACGGCCTGGCCCGCGTCAGCAAGACCCCCGGCCGCACCCAGCTGATCAATTTCTTCAGCGTGGTCCCGGGCCGCTATCTGGTCGACCTGCCGGGCTACGGCTTCGCCAAGGTGCCCCTGGCCGTCCGGGATGCCTGGCAGCGCGATCTGGGCCAGTACCTGCAGGAGCGAGAGCCACTGGCCGGCCTGGTGCTGATTGTGGACATCCGCCATGCCTTCAAGGAATTCGACCGCATGATGATCGAATGGGCAGCGCAGGGCGGATTGCCTGTGCATATCCTGCTGACCAAGGCGGACAAGTTCAAACACGGCGCGGCGAAGAATATTCTTCTGAAAGCCCGCAAGGAGCTGGCCGGGTTCCCGCTGGTCACACTACAGCTGTTCTCGGCACTGAAGCGTAGCGGCGTGGAGGAGTTGCAGGCGCAGCTCGACCGCTGGCTGGAAGAAGATGAGGGCGCTGAGGCCCCCGGTGGGTAGGGTAGGCAAAAAGCTTGTTGATCTCGCGGTGGTCGCCAGGCACGCCAGGACACTCATGTTCTCGCGGAGCTCGCCAAGAGCGCCAAGAAACCCGAGAAACTAATAAGGAGTCGGCTCCCCCGGGACTGATTCCAGAAGCAATTAACCGTGCGAGTAATCTTGATTCAGAGCATGGATTCACTGAAAACCCGCAGATAGCCGGACTCTAATGAGCCTCGTCCCAGTTCATCCCGGTCCCGATATCCACCACCAGCGGAACAGCCAGTGACGCCGCACTCATCATCCGGAAGCGCACTCCTTCCGACAGCAGTTCAATATCCTTCTCGGCCACTTCAAAAATCAGCTCGTCATGCACCTGCAGCAGCATCCGGGCATCCAGGCCGCCGTCCGTTCTCAGCCAGTGGTCGATGTCCACCATGGCCTGCTTGATGATGTCGGCGGCGCTGCCCTGCATGGGCGCGTTGATGGCGGTGCGCTGGGCGGCCTGCCGCAGCATGCCGTTGGCGGCGCGGATGTCGGGCAGGTACAGGCGGCGCCCGAACAGGGTCTCGACATAACCCCTGTCCCCGGCTTCCTCGCGGGTGCGCTCCATGTAGTCCCGTACACCGGGATAGCGCTCGAAGTAGCGCTCCACGTATTGCTGGGCATCACGCCGCTCAATGCCCAGTTGCCGGGCCAGACCGAAGGCGGACATGCCGTAGATCAGGCCGAAGTTGATGGCCTTGGCGCGGCGGCGTTGCTCCCCGCTCACCTCGTCCAGCGTCGTGTCGAACACTTCGGCGGCCGTGGCCCGGTGGATGTCCTGGCCCTCGGCGAAGGCCCGGCGCAGGCCTTCATCGCCCGACAGATGGGCCATGATGCGCAGCTCCACCTGGGAATAATCGGCCGCCACCAGGCGGTAGCCCGGCGCGGCGATGAAGGCCTGGCGCACCTTGCGGCCTTCCGGCGTCCGGATGGGAATGTTCTGCAGATTGGGATCGGTGGAAGACAGCCGGCCGGTGGCTGCCACGGCCTGCTGCAGGGTGGTGTGGACCCGGCCAGTGTGCGCGTTGATCTGCAGCGGCAGCTTGTCCGTGTAGGTGGACTTCAGCTTGCTGAGCCCGCGGTGGTCCATGATGATACGCGGCAGTTCATGGTCCAGGGCCAGCTCCTGCAGTACCGGCTCGGCGGTGGAAGGCTGGCCCTTGGGGGTCTTGCGGATCACCGGAATCTCCATCTTCTCATAGAGAATGGCCTGCAACTGCTTGGGCGAACCCAGGTTGAATGCCTCGCCGGCCACCTCGTGGGCCTTGCGCTCCAGCGTGGTCAGTTTCTCCTCGATCTCACGGCTCTGCCGGCCCAGCAGGTCGGCGTCCAGCAGCACACCGCAGCGCTCCATGCGCTGCAGCACGGGGCTGAGCCGCATCTCGTAATAGCGGAACAGGCCGGCCAGCGCCTCGCTTTCCTGCAGACGCGCATCCAGCAGTTGCCCCAACCGGCCGATCAGGTCCGCGGAACGGGCGGCGTGTTCCAGCAATTGTTCGGGTTCGAGCTGGCGGAACGCCAGTTTCTTGCGGCCGCTGCCGATCAGCTCACCCAGCTCCGGCAGGCCGGTGTCCAGGTAGTGGCGGGCCACGGCCTCCAGCGTATGGTTGCTGGCCACTGAATTGAGCACATAGGAGGCCAGCAGCGTGTCGAAGTCCGCTTCGCTGATGGTGATGCCGACATTCTGCAGCACATGCGTCAGCGCCTTGGCGTCGTGCGCGAGCTTGCGGATCTTCGGGTTCTCGAGGTCGGGTTTCAGCTGGGCCAGCAGGGCGTCCCGGTCCGGCCGGCTGCCGGCCGTCAGATTGTCGTGGGCCAGCGGCACATACACGGCTTCTCCCGGCGCCCAGGCCAGCGCCAGGCCGATCAGCTCCCGGTCCATGAAATGACCGCCCTCCTGCACGGCGCTGATGGCCACTCGACCGGCCTTGCGGATCCGCGCCAGACATTCCTTGAGCGCTTCCCCGTCAGTGATGCAGCGGTAGTCGGTGGCGTCCGGGGTGACATCGGTCACGTCCAGACTCTGCGCGGCCTCGGCGTGGTGATCCTCGGTACCCATCGCCTCGCGCACCCGGGCCTGCTCTTCTTCCGGCACGCTGACGCCGTCCTGCTCCAGTTCCTTGCTCCAGCCACGGAACTCCAGCTCACGGAACAGGGCCAACAGGCGCTCGCGGTCCTCGGGCTCGGGGATCAGTTCATGCAGCGTCAGGTCCAGCGGCACATCCAGGCGGATGGTGACCAGCTCGCGGGACAGCTTCAACTGTTCGATGTTCTCGCGCAGGCGCTCGCCGATCTTTCCCTTTACCTGGTCAGCATGCTCAATGATGCCGTCCACGCTGTCCCATTCCTGCAGCCACTTGACGGCGGTCTTGGGGCCGACGCCGGGCACCCCGGGAATATTGTCGGACTTGTCGCCGGTCAGAGCCAGTAAATCGATGATCTTCTCCGGCGGCAGGCCGAATTTCTTCTCCACGCCCTGCCGGTCCAGGTGCTCGTCGGTCATGGTATTGAGCAGGGTGACGTGATCACTCACTAACTGCGCAAGGTCCTTGTCACCCGTGGAGACCAGCACATCGCGCTGATCGGCGGTGGCCTGGGCCGCCAGTGTGCCGATCACGTCGTCGGCCTCGACCTCGTCAATGATCAGCAGGGGCAGGCCCATGGCACGCACAATGTCATGGATGGGTGCGATCTGGCTGCGCAGGTCATCCGGCATGGGCGGACGGTGCGCCTTGTAGTCCTCGTACAGCTCATTGCGAAAAGTCTTGCCCTTGGCATCAAAAACCACGGCCACGGGGCTGTCCGGGTAGTCTTTCTTGAGGCGGCGGATCATGCTGATCACGCCCTTGATGGCGCCGGTGGGCTGGTCCTTGCTGCTGTTCAGCGGAGGCAGGGCGTGAAAGGCCCTGAACAGATACGAGGAGCCATCAATCAGGATCAGGGGGTTGCGCGGCTGTGCCATGAGGTCCGTTCCGTTGCGTGCCAGACCGGCATTCTATCAGACCGTCGAGGGGGAGAGGCGCCACGAACTACCGGCCGCCGAGACAGGCCTCGAAGGAACGAGTGACACCCTCCAGCAGCTCCATGTAGCCGTTCGGCCCGGGATTCACCCCGGCACCGATTGTGTCGGCCCGCACTTGCCGAAGATCCTGACCGGCCGCCACGGTGCGGATGGTGTCCGGGTTGGCGGTCACGTCCACCAGCAGGCAGGCAGGAGACAGATCCCGCAGGGCATTCTGCACAGTCCGCAGCTGCCGGATGCCAGGCTGGATCTCGTCGTCCTGCACGAAGACCAGGGCCGGAGACAGGCCGTGCTGGTGCTCGAAGTACTGAAAGGCATTGTGGTAGACCACGTACTCCCGGTCACCCAGAGGCCCCAACCGAGCCTGCTGGTCCCGGTGCGCCTCCGTCAGCGATGCCTCGAAGCGGCTCAGATTGTCACGATAGTGATCCGCACTGCCGGCATCCAGGTTACTGAGCCGTGCGGTGACTTCCCGGGCCACCGTCAGGGCGTTACCGTGGTCCAGCCACAGGTGTGGGTCCATGTGACCCGGTTGATGATCCGGATCCGTGATCAGGGCGTCGTCCACCAGAGAATGTACGGTCAGACCGTCGAGTTCGCTGACCGTGACGACCTCTACATGATTGGGCAATTGCCAGATCACGTCACTGAGCCAGGTCTCCAGTCCCGGTCCGATCCACACCACCAGGGAGGCGTCAGTCAACGAACGCATGGAGGAGGGCCGCAACGTGAAATGATGGTACGATGCGTTCGAAGGAATCAGCAGACCCGGCTCATCCACCCCGTCGGTGATGGCACTGACGATCAGCTGCAATGGTTTGATGGTGGCCACTACACCGGGCGCCTCGGCCGCCACCGGGGCGCAGACCGTTGACAGTGTCAGCAGCCAGGCGGCTGAAAAGGCTGTAAGTAGTCGCTTCATGAATCGGGATGTCCGGACTGCTGCAGGGAAACGGCAAAATGTTATAGTATACCATTTCGCCGGATTCGTCATCTGAATTTGCCCGATCCCGACCCGGAACGGAACACGGACCATGCCCAAGGACAGTCGCGACATACTGATCAGCGCCACGGATATCAACCTGCGGCTGGGTGGCCGGCCGATACTGCAGAACGTCTCTCTCACCCTGCAACGCAGCCGCGCCCTCACCCTGATCGGCCCGAACGGGGCCGGCAAGACCACGCTGGTCCGGGTGTTGCTGGGCCTGTTGCGCCCGGACCGTGGAGAGGTTCACCGGGCCGATGGGTTACGCATCGGGTACATGCCACAGCGCCTGCATATCGAACCGACATTGCCACTGACCGTGGACCGCTTCCTCCAGCTTCCCGGCCGGCAGACTGAAGCCCGCGTACTGGAGACGCTGGAGCAGACCCGCATCGTCCATCTGCGCGGGCAGTCGATGGGCTCGCTGTCGGGCGGGGAAACCCAGCGTGTACTGCTGGCCCGGGCACTGCTGCGTTCACCCGATCTTCTGGTGCTCGACGAACCGGCACAGGGAGTGGATGTCTCCGGGCAGGCCGAACTCTATGAACTGATCGGTACATTGCAAAGCACCTACCACTGCGGCGTACTGATGATCTCGCACGACCTGCACCTGGTGATGGCCAATACGGACGAGGTGGTCTGTCTGAACCAGCACATCTGTTGCCAGGGAAAACCCGAACATGTGAGTACCGACCCTTCTTACCTGGAGCTGTTCGGGAAACGGGACGCGGAAGCGCTCGCGATCTATACGCACCATCACAATCACAGCCATGATGTGGCCGGGGATATCATCGAGGCAAAGGATGACTGATTTCGTGGTTCGCGCGGTGATAGCAGGCCTGGCGATCGCCGCCATTGCCGGCCCGCTGGGCTGCTTTGTTGTATGGCGCCGAATGTCTTATTTCGGGGATACACTGGCTCATTCCGCATTGCTGGGTATTGCACTGGCCATTCTTATGGACGTGCACATGCAGCTGGCTATCGTGGTCAGTTGCCTGGTATTTTCTGCCATACTGATCGGTCTGGAACAAAAAGGGCAACTGGCCACCGACACCCTGCTGGGCATACTCGCGCACGGTACACTCGCTTTCGGTGTATTGTTACTGTCGTTCTCCAATGCCGTGCAGGTCAATCTGACCGCCTACCTGTTCGGTGACTTGCTGACGGTGCAGAATGCCGACCTGTGGTGGATTCTGGGCTGCAGCGCCCTGGTCGCCGTACTGCTGATGCGCTTCTGGAGCCGTTTCCTGTCCATCACGGTGCACGCCGAGCTCAGTCAGGTGGAGGGGCTGGCCACTGGCCGCCTGTACGCCTTGCTGGTGATTCTGGTGGCACTGCTGATTGCCGTGGCCATGAAAATCGTGGGCGTGTTGCTGATCACGGCGCTGCTGATCATCCCTCCGGCCGCCGCCCGAAGGCTGTCTCGTACGCCGGAGCAGATGGCGGTGATCGCCGCCGTAATCGGTTGCCTGTCGGTGCTGCTGGGGCTGACTCTGTCCTGGTATGAGGATACGCCGGCCGGGCCATCCATCGTGGCGGCTGCCTGCCTCTGCTTTGCCGCACTCTACCTCGCGCCCGTGCCACAGCGCCGGTGAACGACGGCGCACACCGCCGCGAAACCTACCAGTCCGCCAGAATGGCCCGGAAGGCCTGATCGATGTTCTCACTGCGGATCCCGGACTCCATGAAGCCATGATAGTCCCCGTCCGGGTTGATCAGCAGGATATTGCCACTGTGATCGATCAGGTAGTCGCCCGACCTGGACGGTGGCGGATCAGAGTGGGCCACATACAGCTGCCCGGCCAGATTGGAGACCGCATCCAGTTCCCCTCGGAGGCCCAGGAAGTCCGGGTGGAAACCCTGTACGTACTCACCCACCTGCTCGGCATCATCCCGAAACGGGTCTACGCTGACCATGATGACACGGGTCTGCTCTGCCAGCGGCCCGGTCAGATCGCGGTAAAAGGTTTCCAGCTCCCTCATGGTCAGCGGACAGATGTCCGGGCAATTGGTGAAACCGAAGAACACCAGGTCCCACTGCCCCTTGAAGTGCTCGCCGGTGAACCTCTCGCCTTCGTGTGTCTGCAGCGTGAAAGGCTCCAGTGCCACCGCGGACGGATAGACCCGGGCACCGATCTCGCGCAATGCCTCTTCCGTCATGGGCGTGGCGGTCCCCGCGCTGTCCGGCGCCGTCTCATTGTTGTCCGCATAGCGGTTCCAGGTGATCAACAGCACGATGACCACCCACAGCAGACACAGGGCCAGGGTAATGCGGATATTGCGTTTCATTGCCATACTCTCGACTACTTCAGGTTGGGACGGGCGGCGGCCGCCGCCGGATCAGAAAAGGTAATGGTCCACCAGCAGCACCGGAAACAGCACCATCAGGTAAACGATCGAATACCGGAACGTATCCATGGCCGTGGAAGCCTTCGGCCGGAACAGCAACAGCAGTGTCCATACCAGGAAGCCGCCCCCCAGCACCAGTGCGGCCAGCAGATACAAGGGGCCACTCATGCCGATCAGGTAGGGCAGGACACTGACCAGCAGCATGATGATGGTATACAGGACGATATGGATTTTGGTGAGTTGTTCACCGTGGGTGACTGGCAGCATCGGGATCCCGGTACGGGCATACTCCTCCTTGCGGTGGATGGCCAGCGCCCAGAAATGCGGTGGTGTCCAGGCAAAGATGATCAGGACCAGCAGCAGGGCCCCCGGTTCGATGGTGCCGGTTACCGCCGTCCAGCCCAGCAGGGGAGGCATGGCGCCGGACAGGCCGCCGATGACAATGTTCTGCGGAGTGGCCCGCTTCAGATAACCGGTGTAGATGAAGGCATAGCCGATGAAGGAGGCCAGGGTCAGCCAGGCGGTCAGGGCGTTGACCCAGACCAGCAGGATGGTCATGCCCGCCACACCCAGCGTGGTGGCGAAGAGGGCGGCCTGGCGCATGCCCACCCGGCCCTGCGGCATGGGGCGGTTATGCGTGCGGCGCATCAGCTTGTCGACCTTATGATCGATCAGGTGGTTGACCACCGCGCCCGAAGCCGACACCAGGGCGATGCCCAGGTTACCGAGAATGAGGACGTCCAGCGGCACCATGCCGGGCACGGCCAGAAACATGCCCACCAGCGCGGTCAGGATCATCAGCATGACCACCCGCGGTTTGCACATTTCGTAGAAGTCACGCCAGTTGGCGGCCTGTCTGGTGGTCAGCTCTGTCACGAAAGGTTTCCGCTCCCGAGTATCAGTGAATGCCGGAATGCGTCGCCTGCGCAGCTTGACAGACATGCACCGTTTTGATCTGTGGGGAAACTATTGTATCGTAAAAGCGCGTCAAGATAAAAAGCAGTGCTCAAAAAGGGGAATGGTTCCGTAACCCGGTAACGGGAAGTGTCCGGCGATTCCGACAATGTCCAGTTCAGGAGATATCGCATGAAATGTATCTATTATCTGTCACCGTCTTTGAAGAGTACCCATGAGATTTCCGATGATCTGCACGGGATCGGTGTCGATGACTTCTTTCTCCACATCCACAGCAAGAATGAGAGCGGCCTGGTCAAGGAACACCTGCATTCGAGCAATTATCTTGAAACCCTCGACATCGTCCGGGACGGATTGATAGGAGCTGGCGCCGGATTCGTCGCCAGTCTGGGCCTCGCGGCGCTGACAGCCGCCATCCAGCCTTTCGGTCCCGACATGCCAGTCGTCGGTTATCTCGCCATCATCTTCGTGGTCACCTGCTTCGGCGCCTGGGTCGGCGGCCTCACCGGCATCGCCTGCGAGAACAAGAAAATCGCCACCTTCCATGACGACATCCAGGCCGGCAAGTATCTGGTCCTCATCTATGCCAAGCGGAACCAGGAAGACCGGATCAAGGAGATGATGGGTCAGAAACACCCGGAAGCGGTGCTGGCTGCGGTCGATCCCCACTTCCTCAACCCCTTCGCGGACCTGCAACGCGTCGCCACATGAAGCCCCTGCCCGGCTGACAATGCATTGTCAAAATGCCTTGCCAGCCGGGAGTTCTGTGACGAACCTTCGTTCCGTAAGTTTCCGGAAACGGGGCTTGCGGAGGTCATTACATTACTATACGATCAAAATGTCCGAAGATTCGGGAACATCCGATCTTCTGCACAACGCGAGGGCCCGCGCCCTTAGCAGTACGTTGTCTACCCCGTCCACCAGAGACAAGAATAACCAGGAGGGAGCGGCGTTGTGAACGTGAAGTTCTGTACCGTTCGAAGTCAACTGCGCAGAGACCTGACAGACCCGGCGGCCCTGCCATTCATGACAGGGCTCTCCCGGCGTATCCCGGATACTGACCGCTGCTTCTTCCTTGTTCAAGGGCTCCTCAACGGATCCTCCCGCTTCCTGGCGGCGTGGTCATCCGTCGCCTGTTCCGCCGCTCACGAGCCGCCGCTGCTGCGGTTCGCCAATCTTGATAAGGAATAACAGCATATGGCTATCGCAGTCGCTCTGCTTCTATTGGTCGTTGGCTCTGTCATATTTCACTTCGCCAGCCCCTGGTGGTTCACCGATATCGCTTCCCACTGGGACAACATCGACCTGACCATCACCATCACGTTCTGGATCACCGGGTTCGTGTTCATCGCCGTCAACCTGTTCATGGCCTGGTCGATATACCGGTACCGGCAGAAGAAGGACGGCAAGAGCGAAGCCATCTACGAGCCCGAGAACAAGAAGCTGGAAATGGGGCTGAGCGTTTTCACCACGATCGGTGTCGCCGCCATGCTGGCGCCGGGGCTGTTCGTCTGGGCACAGTTCATATCCGTTCCGGAGGACGCGCAGGAGGTCGAGGCCCTGGGTTCCCAGTGGCAGTGGGCGTTCCGTTATCCGGGCGAGGACGGTGAACTCGGCACGGCGGACGTCGAACACATCACCGATACCAATCCCTGGGGCGTGAACCCGAATGATCCGACCGGCCAGGACGACATCGTGGTCAAGGAACCGCGCATGTATCTGCCCCTGGATGTCCCGGCCAGGGTGTCGCTGCGATCACGCGACGTGCTGCACAACTTCACGGTAGCCCAGTTCCGGGCCAAGATGGACCTGATACCGGGCATGGCCACTTTTATGTGGCTGACACCGACACGCACCGGCGAGTTCGAGGTTCTCTGCGAGGAGTACTGCGGCCTGGGCCACCACATCATGCGTGCCGAGGTGGTAATCACAGAGCAGGACGAATTCGATGCGTGGCTGGGCGAGCAGCCCACGTTCGCCGAAACACAGTCGCGTCCGCAGGGTGATCCCGAGGCGGGCCAGCAATCCTACACGGCCTGCGCCAGCTGCCACGGTCAGAACGGTGAAGGCAACCAGAGCATGAATGCGCCGCGCATTGCCGGTCTGCAGCCCTGGTATGTCGAGCGTCAGCTGCGCTACTACCAGGAAGGGGTACGTGGCACTGAGGACCAGATCGGACAACAGATGGCGGCCATGGCCAATACGGTCGGCAGCGAAGAGGCCCGGCGCAACGTCTCCGCTTACGTCGCCACCCTGGACGCCGAACCGGCCGAAGCCACCATGGAGCAGGGCGACGCGGACCGCGGTTTCCGAATTTACCGCGACAACTGCGCCGCCTGCCACATGAAGGACGGCACGGGAAGCTGGTCCACGGATGCACCGTCACTGGTGGGCATGAATGACTGGTATCTGGCCCGGCAGCTGGAGATGTACCGAAATGGTCAGCGAGGGGAACATCCCGAAGACGACTACGGTTATCAGATGAACTCCATGGTCAAGGCCATGCGTAACGACGAACAGGTGGCGGCAGTCCTCAGTTATCTGCGGACGCTGCAGTGACAACATGACACCCGAAGAGAATTTCAGCATCGAGTCCCCCGACAGGCGGGCCACAGGGTACCGGGAGGAAGTTTGAATGGCTTACGTTCCATTAGCAGACCAGGATGATGCACACGCAATGCATGATCCGGAGAGTTTTGTCAGTAAATACATCTGGAGCCAGGACCACAAGGTCATCGCCATCCAGTACGGGTCCATCGCCATCATGGTCGGCCTGGTTGCCCTGGTGCTGTCCATCATGATGCGCCTGCAGCTGGGTTTCCCGGGGCTTGCGCTACTTGATCCGGCCAGCTATTACCAGGCAGTGACCATGCACGGCATGATCATGGTGGTCTACCTGCTGACGGCACTATTCCTGGGTGGTTTCGGCAACTACCTGATACCACTGATGTGTGGCACCAGGGACATGGTGTTTCCTTTCCTCAACATGTTGAGTGTCTGGGTCTTTCTACTCTCCGTGCTCATCCTGCTGGCCAGCTTCTTCGTGCCCGGTGGCACGGCCGGCGCGGGCTGGACGCTGTACGCGCCGCAGTCGATCACGGAAGGCACGCCGGGCAGCGGCAATGGCATGTTGCTGATGATCATCTCCCTGGCCGTGTTCATCATCGCCTTCACGATGGGCGGCCTGAACTATGTGACCACCATCCTGCAGGCACGGACCCGGGGACTCACGCTGATGCGCCTGCCGCTGTCCATCTGGGGCATCTTCGTGGCCACGATCCTCGGCCTGTTTGCTTTCCCTGCGCTGCTGGTCAGCGCCATCATGCTGGGCTTCGACCTGATGCTGGGTACCAGCTTCTTCATTCCGGCGATGCTCCAGATGGGTGAGATGAACAGCCAGGAGGGCGGCAGTCCGATTCTGTTCCAACACCTGTTCTGGTTCTTCGGTCACCCGGAAGTCTACATCGTGGCGTTGCCGGCCTTCGGCCTGGTCTCCGACATTCTGAGCTGCCATGCCCGCAAGAACATTTTCGGCTACCGGATGATGGTCTGGGCTATCATCGCCATCGGCGGCCTGAGCTTCCTGGTCTGGGCGCACCACATGTACGTCAGTGGCATGAACCCGTATTTCGGCTTCTTCTTCGCCACCACCACCCTGATCATCGCCGTCCCGACGGCCATGAAAGTATACAACTGGGTGTTGACGCTCTGGGAAGGCAACATTCGCCTGAACACGCCGATGCTGTTCGCCATCGGCTTTATCTTCACCTTCATCCATGGCGGTCTGACCGGGCTGTTCCTGGGTAACGTGGTGATCGACGTTCCCCTGTCGGACACGTACTTCGTGGTGGCCCACTTCCATATGGTGATGGGCGTATCACCGGTGCTGGTGCTGTATGCGGCGCTGTACCACTGGTATCCGAAGATCACCGGCCGGATGTTCAACGAGACCATCGGCAAGGTGCATTTCTGGTGTACGTTCCTGGGCACCTACGCCATCTATCTGCCCATGCACTACCTGGGCTTCCTGGGCGTGCCGCGCCGCTACTACGAGATGGGTAACACCGACTTTGTACCGGCCTCGGCGCAGGCACTGAACGCCAACATCACGCTGGCCGCCATCTTCGTGGCCACCGCGCAGATCCTGTTCTTCGTGAACGTGTTCTGGAGCCTGAAGAACGGCAAAAAGTCCGGCGGTAACCCGTGGGGTGCCACCACGCTGGAATGGCAGACACCGGATACGCCGCCGAAGCATGGCAACTGGGGCGAGGAACTGCCGTCCGTCTATCGCTGGGCCTACGACTACAGCGTACCCGGTGCACCGCGTGATTATATCCCCCAGAATGAGCACGGGGATTTCACCGCAGACCCGGGTGATGAAGAACACCTGGTCCATCCGGAGGACAAGGAGCATGCGCACGGCGCCCCCGACACCCAGGAGATTCCGAGATGAGCCTGTATCGTAATGTCACCTCCAGGCCCTGGTTGACACCGGGGCTGCATCCGGACGCGCATGCCAGGCCGGCTTTCGAGAAGCCCAATGAGAAAGTGGCCCTGTCCTTTTTCATCGCCGTGGCGACGGCGGTGTTCTCACTGCTGATCGTGTCCTCCCTGATGCGCATGACCATGAGCAACGACTGGGTGTCGCTGGACCTCCCCTCGCTGCTCTGGCTTAACACCGGCGCCCTGGTGATCAGCAGCATCGCCTTCCAGATGGCCACCTCCTACGCACGGCGGGGGTACTCGCTGTCCGGTCTGCGCTGGCGTTTCATCACCGGCGGCGTACTGGCCATCGCCTTCATCGCCGGCCAGTACGTGGTGTGGCAGCAACTGCATGCCGCCGGCTATGGCCTGGCCACCAACCCGGCCAATGACTTTTTCTATCTGTTTACCGGGCTGCACGTCATCCACCTGCTCGGCGGTCTGTGGGTCTGGAGCAAGACACTCCTGACGCTGACACGCGCAAAAGGCACGGAAGAGGCCCGGCTCAACATCGAGCTCTGCACGACGTACTGGCATTTCCTGCTGCTGGTGTGGCTGGTGTTGTTTTATTTCCTGGCGGCCAATTGATGCCCTGACCCGGATTGACTGAAGCAGACTGACTGAATAAGGAATAATACTATGAGCAGCACTGCACCAGCGGGTTCCATGCCCGAACCCCGAAGAGGCATGCCCGGTTTCGTTGATGACTGGTCTGCGGACAAGCAGGCCTACAACGTGCCCTGGGGCAAGGCCATGATGTGGATTTTCCTGGTCAGCGACACCTTCATCTTCACCTGTTTCCTGGTGGGATACATGACGGTGCGGGTATCCACTGCCGAGCCCTGGCCGCTGGCCAGCGAGGTGTTTGCCCTGTCGTTCTTCGGCAGTGACTATATCCCGCTGATTCTTATTGCCATCATGACTTTCGTGCTGATCACCAGCAGCGGGACCATGGCGATGGCGGTGAACTACGGGTACCGCAAGGACAAGAGAAAAACCGCCTACCTGATGCTGGCCACCGCTGCACTCGGTGCAACTTTCGTGGGCATGCAGGCCTTCGAGTGGACCACCCTGATCAACAGCTACGACATACGGCCATGGAGCAACCCGATTGGCGCACCGCAGTTCGGCGCCGTGTTCTTCATGGTCACCGGTTTCCACGGCCTGCACGTGACCGCCGGGGTGATCTACCTGCTGGTAGTGGCGCGCAAGGTCTGGCGCGGGGACTACGAGAAGAAAGGCTACGAGGTGGTCGAGATCACCGGCCTGTACTGGCACTTCGTGGACCTGGTCTGGGTCTTCATTTTCGCTTTCTTCTATCTGCTTTGATCTACAGGGAGACTGACTGATGTCTGCTGATGCCGGAACACAACAACACGGACAGGAACAGGAACACCACTCGCTGGCGATCTACTACAAGGTATGGGGACTGCTGTTCGTACTCAGCCTGTTCAGCTACATGGTGGATTACATAGAAGTACAGGGCTTCTGGCGCTGGTTCTGGGTATTGACCTTCATGACGCTGAAAGCCGGCTTCATCATCGCCATCTTCATGCACGCCTTCTGGGAACGGCTGGCATTGATATGGACCATTCTGGGGCCGCCGATCCTGCTGCTGTTCCTGATCCTGTTCATGGCGTTCGAATCGGGCTATACCGAGTCAACGCGCGTCGAAAGACTGGGACACGAAGCCAACCAGGAGCCGGTCTCGATGGAAGTGATCCGGGCCAGTCATTAGCCCAGGCTGGAGAACTCCAGCAGCCTCTCTACATCTTCCTGGATCTCGCGCAGGCCGTGGCTGCTGTCGTAGTACATCATCACATTACCGACCGGATCGACAATGAAGACGTACAGGTCCTCCTGCAGATCCAGGGACACACCGCCCCCGGACAGGCCCGATTCCATCCGTTGACTGTCACCGAATGACAGCCCCATGCTCGGAAAGTCCTCGCGAAAGCGGGTCCGCAGCGCATCGGGCAGTTCCGACGGCTGCGCATGCAGGAAGTAACGGCGCAGTCTGGGCATGTCACCGCCCAGCGTGATGTGCAACTGCCTCAGACTCCGAACCCGCTCTACGCAGCCCTCGTCACAGGGCCGGGCCGACACCATTACCATCAGCCACGGCTCGGGCACGTAGTCATCGGCGTCGACTTCCTCGATACGCTCCTCGAACGAGCGGAACTGAAACTCGCCATCCTCGTCACGCATATCCAGGGCGGTAATATCGACCGGCGGATTGATCAGATGACCGTTGTTGGTGGTATTGAAAAGCGCACCGGACTCCACCGCCACCTGGAAGGCCCAGGTGGCGAGGGTGATGGGGATGACCACCATCAGGATCAGCGCGGCGGCCTTGATTCGGGTGCGTGTTACCGGGTCCATGTCAGGAGCCCTCCTTACGTGTGAGACTGGAATAGAGAAACAGGATCAGCAGAGCGGCGGCCATGGCAAACCACTGCACCGCGTACCCCATGTGGGCTTCAGGTTGGATGAGTTCAGCGGTCCAGTCCGTCACCAGAGCGCCGGGCGCATCCGCATCCAGGCGCAGGGTATGGGGGAGCAGGTCCTGGCCGACCGGCTCGCTGAGCCGGGGCAGATCAATGCGCTGGATACGGCGTGGCCAGCGATCACCCAGTGGATCAGCCTGATCCCCCAGCACCAGCGTCTGCCCTTCAGGGACATACAGATGGCCAGTGATGGCCTGCTCACCGGAGACGTCAGGAACGTCCGGTAACTGCTGGCGGCTTTCTCCCAGCGGTACCCAGCCACGATTGACCAGGATCGTCCCATCACCGGTTTCGAATGGCGTCAGCACTTCGTAGCCGACCCGGCTGTCGCGCAGACGGTTGTCGAGCAGAAAGGAGCGCTCTTCGAGATAGCGTCCCCGGGCCTCGACCGGCAGAAAGGCCAGTGCGCGGCCCGCCTGCCAATCGACATCGCCCACTGGTACGGGGTCCTGCTGTTGCTGGCGGATCTGCTGCTCCAGCATGACGCGCTTCTGCGCCTCCCGGTCCAGTTGCCAGAAACCCAGGGCGATCATCAGCGGAAAGAACAGCGCGAAAAACGCGCCAATCTTCCAGTTGAACTGCCAGCGCCAGGATGCTGCCATTGGTGGGGTCTCTCCTGTTCAGATCTGCTATCATCCGGACGTCGTGACCGGTTCCGGAGCCTCAACGCTTCCAGGGGCCCCTCCATTCATCTGCCGCATACAGGACACTGCATGCTGACCACAATCGTTGCCATTCTGCTGGTGGGAATTCTGATCGCCTTGGGCGTCGGATTCTACTTCTTTTTCAAGGACCAGGGTCGTTCCAGGCGTGTCATGTACGCGCTGGGTGTGCGGGTTACCCTGGCCATCCTGCTGATGATCACCGTACTCTACGGCATCATGACCGGTGAACTGACGCTGCAGGCACCCTGGACGCAGTAAGCGGCAGGATCCTGGCAGAAAAAGCGGGAATTCCGGGAAACCTGTGGATAGACGGAGAGGTTGTTGTTGATCTCGCGGAGCTCGCCAAGATCGCCAAGAATGCATGACAGGCCCTTCTTGGCGATCTTGGCGAGCTCCGCGAGACTATAATAGCCGAATCACAATACCCGCATATGTTCCTGACAGTCAGAGCAGGTAGACGAAGATAAACAGCAATACCCAGACCACGTCGACGAAGTGCCAGTACCAGGCCGCCGCCTCGAAACCGAAATGGTCGTCCGGCTTGAAGTGACCTTTCATACAACGCAGCAGCATGACGATCAGGATGAACGTACCCAGTGTCACGTGGAAACCGTGAAAGCCGGTCAGCAGGAAGAACGTGGAGCCATAGATCCCGGAGTTCAGCGTGATGCCGTAGTGGGCGTAGGCTTCATAGTATTCCAGCCCCTGCAGGAAGAGGAAGATGATACCCAGACCTACGGTGACGAACATCCACTGGATCAGGCGCTTTCTATTCTCTTCCTTGAGTGCGTGGTGCGCGAAGTGCAGGGTGACACTGGAAGTGATCAGGATGACCGTGTTCCAGAAGGGCAGGTAGCCCAGGAAGAAGGACGGCGACCAGCTATGGACATTCAGTCCGTCCTCTGGTCCTACGAATCGGCTGTTATCGGGGTTGGTCAGCAGCGGCCAGGCGGCTTCGAACTCCGGCCACAGCATGTTGGTTGTGCCTTTCTCTCCTTCACCGCCCAGCCAGGGCACCACGAAGGCGCGCAGGTAGAGCAGGGCGCCGAAAAAGGCGGCGAAGAACATCACCTCGGAAAAAATGAACCAGACCATACCCCAGACATAGGAGCGCTTGAGCTGAGCACTGTTCATGCCGGCCAGGTTCTCGCGGATCACTGTGGCGAACCAGTTGAAGATGATGAACGACAGCATCAGGAAACCGGCCAGGCTCAACCAGGTGCCGGTGGCTGCGCTCTGTCCCGCACTCACACTGTTCAGCAGCGTGCCCATGCCGAACACAAACAGGAACAGCGCAATGGACGCGAAGAACGGATACTTGGTCTGTTCCGGGACGTAATACGTTTCGTGGGCGCTTTCGCTGGCCATTATAGAGTCTCCAAAAATTTACTTTCTGATCTTGTCTTGTTATCGGTTGCTTGCCACTGCCGGTTTATTCTCGCTGATGTCATACAGCCTGTAGGCCAGTGTCAGCTTGCTGACCCGTTCCGGCAGTTCCGGGTCCACAAAGAACTGCAGCGGCATTTCCACGGTCTGTCCGGGCTCCAGCACCTGTTCCTCGAAACAGAAGCACTCGATCTTGTTCAGGTAACCCGACGCCACATTCGGGGCCACACTCGGAATGGCCTGAGTGGTGACAGCGTGATCATACGGGTTGGTGACCGTGTAGCTGATGCGCTTCATTTCCCCGGGCCTGATCACCATCGCGCGCTCGGACGGGCGGAACTTCCAGTCGTCCACCAGTTCGCCATGCACGGTGAACTGCATGGTGATCTCGCGTTGCTCATCGACTTCCGGCGCCAGGCCTTCCGTCAACACATACTGATCCTGCGTACGGCCCTTGCCGTTGAGGCCGGTCACGTCACAGATGACGTCGTACAGGGGAACCAGTGCAAAGCCGAACGCAAACATCCCGCCCACGCCCAGCAACAGGCGTTTCACGAGCCGTGCGTTCGGTGATCCTGTATCGTCGTGTTCAGACATGCTGCTCTCTCCCGACGGCGTGGCGGGTCAGGGACCCGCCCGCCTTTTCTGTCACTGTGCCTTGATCAGCTTCGGATCCGGCGGTGTTTCAAACGTGTGGTACGGCGCCGGTGAGGGCACTGTCCACTCCAGACCTTCCGCGCCTTCCCATACCTGGTCGGTGGCCTTCTTGCCGCCGCGGATACACTTGATCACCACGAACAGGAAGACCAGCTGAGAGGCACCGAACAGGAAGCCTCCGACACTGGATATCCAGTTGAAGTCGGCGAACTGCAGGGCATAGTCCGGAATCCGGCGCGGCATGCCCGCCAGCCCCAGGAAGTGTTGCGGGAAGAACAGCACGTTCACGCCGATGAAGCTCAACCAGAAGTGCAGTTTGCCCAGCGTCTCGTCGTACATGTTGCCGGTCCACTTGGGCAGCCAGTAGTAGGCGGCCGCCATCAACGAGAAGATCGCTCCCGGCACCAGTACGTAGTGGAAGTGGGCCACTACGAAGTAGCTGTCATGATACTGGAAATCCAGCGGTACGATCGCCAGCATGATGCCGGTGAAACCACCCAGGGTGAAGAGCACGACGAAGGCGATGGCAAACAGCATCGGTGTCTCGAAGGTCATGGAGCCCTTGAACATGGTGGACATCCAGTTGAAGACCTTCACACCGGTCGGCACGGCAATCAGCATGGTCGAGTACATGAAGAACAGCTGGCCGGCCAGCGGCATGCCCACCGTGAACATGTGGTGCGCCCACACGATGAACGACAGGAAGGCGATGGACGCTGTTGCATAGACCATGGAGTCATAGCCGAACAGTCGCTTGCGGGCGAAGGTCGGAATGATCGCTGACACGATGCCGAAGGCGGGCAGGATCATGATGTAGACTTCCGGGTGGCCGAAGAACCAGAACAGGTGCTGGAACAGCACCGGGTCACCCCCGCCGGCCGCATCGAAGAAGCTGGTGCCGAAATGGATGTCGAACAGCATCATGGTGACCACGCCCGCCAGTACCGGCATGACGGCCAGCAGCAGATAGGCAGTGATCAGCCAGGTCCACACGAACAGCGGCATCTTCATCAGTGTCATGCCGGGCGCGCGCATGTTCAGGATGGTGGCGATGACGTTGATCGCACCCATGATGGACGAAGCCCCCATGATGTGCACGGCGAAGATAAAGAACGTCACCGAATCGGGAGCGTAGGTCGTGGACAGCGGGGCGTAGAATGTCCAGCCGAAGTTGGGGCCGCCCCCGTCCATGAACAGTGTGGATACCATCAGCAGAAAGGCGAACGGCAGTATCCAGAAGCTCCAGTTGTTCATGCGCGGCAAGGCCATATCGGGCGCGCCGATCATGAGAGGAATCATCCAGTTGGCCAGGCCGACGAAAGCCGGCATCACCGCCCCGAAGACCATGACCAGACCATGCATGGTGGTCATCTGGTTGAAGAAATTGGGATCCACGAACTGCAGTCCGGGCTGGAACAGTTCGGCGCGGATCACCATGGCGAATGTGCCGCCCAGGAAGAACATGGCCAGACTGAACCACAGGTACAGCGTACCGATATCCTTGTGATTGGTCGTGAACAACCATCGCGATATGCCCCTGGCAGGGCCATGATGATGATCGATTGCGTGTGCTGCTGCGCTCATGGTGATTACTGCCCCTCTTGCATGATCTCGTTGACATCAGCAGGCTGAACGATGTCGCCGCTGTTGTTGCCAAAGGCATTTCTGATGTAGGTGACGACCGAGGCCAGATCAACCATGTTCAGCTGCCGGCCATAGGCGGCCATCGCCGTACCGTCGACACCGTGGACAATGGTGGCCGTGACACCATCCGCATCACCCACGACCACTTCGCTGTCCGCGAGGGCGGGGAAGGACGGCGGATTGCCTGAACCGTCAACCTGGTGACAGGTCACACAGTTGGTGCCATAGACGCTTTCACCGGTCTCCATGGCTTCATCCATGGTCAACTCGGCGTCGGCCAGCTCGGCTTCCATGCGGGCGGTTTCCTGCTGCTCCGCATACCATTCCTCATACTCGGCCGGCTCCAGTGCGTGAACCTCGATGGGCATGAACCCGTGGTCCACACCACACAGTTCGGCACACTGGCCACGATAGACACCGGGTTCATCCACCACCACCCAGGTCTCGTTGATGAAACCGGGAATGGTGTCCTTCTTGATCGACAGTTCAGGCACCCACCAGGAGTGCAGCACGTCCTGCGACGTCATCAGGAAGCGGACCTTGGTATCAGTCGGGATGACCAGCGGACGGTCCACTTCCAGCAGGTAGTTCTCACCTTTCTCCATCTGGTTGCTGATGGAGTCACGCGGCGTCGACATTACACTGAAAAAGGATACTTCCTCTTCATCTGCGCTGGTGGGGATGTAACTGTACTCCCAGCGCCACTGGTAGCCGGTAATCTGGATATCCAGTTCGGATTCGCTGGTGTCATAGGCCTGGGACAGCAGGCGGGTTGCCGGAACAGCCATCAGGATCAGGATCACGAAGGGAATCAGCGTCCAGAGAATCTCCAGCTTCACGCTTTCGTGGAACCTGGCGGGCTGGGCACCCCGGGATTTGCGATAGAAAATGATTGACCAGAGGATTCCCCCGTAGACAACCACACCGATGGCAACACACCACCAGACAATCGTCATGTGAAGATCATAGGTATCGCGACTGATTTGGGTTACACCCTGGGGCATGTTCACTTCCCAGGCTGCCTGCAGACCTGCGCTCCAGAAAAGGAGTGCGCCAGCCAGCAGACTCAACCACAACTTGGCTTTAGGCAACATTCGCCGTGTCTCCGTTGGTTAAGAAGGCTGTTTCTGAAAACTTTTGTTATCAGCGTGTTGTTATTGTCGACGTGTCGATCAGTGACGTGTCTTTTTTGGGGGGTGCTATCTTATAGCGCAGAACAGTATAGCAAAGAGGATTTCGTGAAATCCAGAGAATTCGGCTTGCGCCAGATCAATATGCCATCCGGAATTGCGCTTTATGACACTATGCTGTCAATAAAGAACGGTATCGGACCCCTCCAGTCAAGGTTCCTGCAACAGCCCCTCCTGTTTTAACAGAGATTTCACATCAGGCTCCCGACCCATGAAATCGGTAAACAACGTCAATGCATCATTTCCACCTCCTTTTGACAGAATTTTGTCAAAGAAGGCCTGGCCGGTTGCCTGGTCAAAAATACCCGACTCCGTGAAACGGGAGTAGACGTCGGCAGACAGTACTTCGGCCCATTTGTAGCTGTAATATCCGGCCGCGTATCCGCCGGCGAAGATGTGGCCAAAGCTGTTCTCGAAACGGTTGAACCGTGCGACGGGGGCTACGGAGGTACGCTCGCGGGCCTGTTGCAATACCTTGCCGATCCAGGCCGGGTCGCTCTGCACCGATTGCTGATGCAGGCTGAAATCGAACAGTGCAAACTCGAGCTGACGGACTCCGAACATGCCGGCCTGGAAGTTGCGAGCGGCCAGCATCCGGTCCAGCATGTCAGCGGGCAGCGGCTCGCCAGTCTCGTAATGGGCCGATATCAACGGCAATGCCTCCGGCTCCCAGCACCAGTTCTCCAGCAGCTGGCTGGGCAGCTCCACGGCATCCCAGGCGACACCGTTGATGCCGGAACAGCGCAGGTGAGGCTGGACCGTCAGCATGTGATGCAGGCCATGCCCGAATTCATGGAACAGGGTGGTAACCTCGTCGTGCGACAGCAGGGCGGGCCGGGTGCGGCCGGGTGGTGCAAAATTGCAGGTCAGAAACGCCACCGGGATCTGATCGCTGCCGTCAGCACGCCGGCGCCGGCCGTGGCAGTCGGCCATCCAGGCGCCGCCCCGCTTGCCTTCCCGGGTATAGAGGTCCAGGTAAAAGCGCGCCACCAGCTCGCCCTGCCGATGTATCTCGCAGAAACGCACATCAGGATGCCAGGTATCCGCTGACCCCGTCGTAATGCGCACGCCGAACAGCTTCCCGGTTACCTCGAACAGTCCCTGCAACACTCTTTCAACGGGGAACCATACGCGCAGCGCGTCCTGGGAAATGTCGTACCGGGAACGGCGCAACTGTTCGCTGTAAAAGGCAATATCCCATGGCGCCAGTGTATCCCTCCCGTCCCGCTCCCGCGCAAAGGCCTGCAGCGCCTCGAAATCGCGTTCGGCGGCCGGCCGGGTGTACCGGATCAGATCATCCAGGAACTGGTTTACCTCGTCCACGGAGCGGGCCATCTTGCGGGCCACGGACATTTCCGCGTAATGGCCATAGCCCAGCAGGGCGGCCATCTGCTCCCTGCATTCCAGTATCTGCCGCATGATGGGCGTATTGTCCCACTGCCCCCCGGAGGCGTCCTGATCCGAGGCGCGGGTGACGAAGGCCCGATGCATACGCTCGCGCAGCCCCTCGTCCTCCGCGTTGCTCATCACGGCGAAATAGCAGGGGAAATCCAGGGTCAGCAGATAACCATCCAGTCCCTTGTCGGCCGCCGTCTCAGCGGCGGCCTGAATGTTCAGTTCCGGAATACCGGCCAGCAGCGACCGGTCCGTGACATGCTCGGTCCAGGCCCGTGTGGCATCCAGGACGTTGTTGCCGAAATCACTGGACAGCGAGGACAGCCGGCTCTGCAGCGCGGCAAATTCCTTCTTCTTTTCCGGCGGCAGACTGACACCGGCGTGTTCGAATTCCAGCAACATGTCATCCAGCACCTTGCGCTGTGCCGTGTCCAGTTCCAGCTCGTCCGCCCGCTCGCGCACGGTACGCACAGCCCGGAACAGCGATTCATTCTGGCCCACGCGGGAACGGTAATCCGTCACCAGGGCCTGACACTGGCTGTGCGCCTCGCGGATCTCGGGCGTATTGCAGGTGCCGTTCAGATGGCTGATGACACTCCAGACCTTTTCAAGGCGGTCATCGAACTCCTCCAGCGGCCGCATCAGGCTGTCCCAGTCGGGTTGCGATACGAGGCGGGTGTCATTCAGCAGCGTGTCCAGCCGTTGCAGATTGTCATCGATGACCCAGGCGACCGCCGGCTGCATATGAGCGGCCTCGATACGGGAAAAGGCGGGAAGCGAATCGAAATCCAGCAAGGGGTTGTCCGACGTGGTCATGGGTGTTCAGTCCTTGGCGAGGCGGAATTGGCGATTGAGTGGCGTCTCATTCTACAGCGTTCCCGCTCCCGGGACACCAGTAGCATTATGGTGGTTTGTTGATCTCGCGGAGATCGCCAAGCGCGCCAAGAAACCCATGTGACAGCCGGCCAATTCGGATTGCATTACAATTGCATTACCAGCCCGTACCGGTCTCACCCCCGCACTGCCCAGCCCTTCTTGGCGCGCTTGGCGATCTCCGCGAGAGTAAATATTATTCGCATTTGTCTCTCTTGCATGCTTGCATGCCATTTTTGCTACAGTACCGTACAGCACTGTCTCAATCGACCAGGGGAGCCATCATGACAATCCGGACATTCGACGGACACACGCCAGCACTTGGCGAGCGGGTGCTGGTGGACCAGCAGGCACTGGTCATCGGCGATGTCACACTGGGGGATGACAGCTCGGTCTGGCCCTCGGCAGTGGTGCGCGGGGACATCCACCGCATCCGCATCGGCACACGCACCAGCATCCAGGACGGTACGGTGGTGCATGTCACTCACGCCGGCCCCTACAACCCGGACGGTTTTCCGACCACGGTCGGTGATGACGTGACGGTCGGCCATAACGTCACGCTGCACGGTTGCACCATCAGTGATCGCGTGCTGGTGGGCATGGGCGCGGTGGTGCTGGATGGCGCGGTGGTGGAACCGGAAGTGGTGATTGCCGCCGGCGCCCTGGTGCCGCCGGGCAAGCGCCTGGAAAGTGGCTACCTGTATGTCGGTTCGCCGGTGAAACAGGCCCGGCCACTGACCGAAGAAGAGCGCGGCTTCTTCGAATACTCCGCCGCCAACTACGCGCGCCTCAAGGACAGGCACCTGGAACAGGGGGCCGCCAGCTGATCAATGTGCGAGGTTCTGTCGCAGGGCGGTGATCACCGCCGCTGTCGCCGGCATCACCCCACGCCAGATATAGAATGATTGCGCGGCCTGCTCCACCAGCATGCCGCAGCCATCGATGGCGCGCTTGGCGTTGTGCTCCCTCGCCCAGGTCTGGAACGCCGTCTCTCCCTTGCCGTACACCATGTCATAACACCAGGCGCCATCGGCCAACAGCGTATCCGGCAACGGGGGGAGCGTATTGTCCAGCCCTGCCGAGGTGCCGTTGACGACGAGATCGAACGGACCTTCCAGCTGGTCATACCCGCAGCTGTCAATTGCCTGTTGATCGCTGAAATGAGCTGCCAGCTCCCTGGCGCGGTTCACGGTACGGTTGGCGATGCAGATCGATGCCGGTTTCTGGGCCAGCAGGGCCGGCAGTACGCCACGCACGGCACCTCCGGCACCCAGCAACAGCAGGCGCCGGCCGGCGATCTCGCCTTCGTGGTTGTCGGTGATGTCCCGCACCAGTCCGATACCATCGGTGTTGTGCCCACACAGACGGCCTTTTTCATCGATAAACAGCGTGTTGACGGCGCCCGAACGTTCCGCGCCGTCACTGTGCCACTCCGACATCTCCCAGGCGGATTGCTTGTGAGGCACGGTGATGTTCAGGCCGCGTCCCCCGCCCTCGAAAAACTGGCGCACGGTCTGCTCGAACTCTTCCGGTGGCGCATCAATGGCACCGTACTCCACGGCCTCCCGGGTCTGGGCCGCGAACCGGGCGTGAATGAACGGTGACCGGCTGTGTGCGATCGGGTGACCGACCACGGCATAGCGATCCATACTTTCTCCTGTCTGTTGTTCCTCAGTCGCCACGGGATCAGACCCAGTCCCGCGGGCGAAGAAAATCGGTATAGAGCCTGGCCTCTTCGGTGCCGGGCTCGGGATGCCAGTCATACACCCAGTTGACCTCGGGAGGCAAGGACATCAGTATCGATTCGATGCGACCCAGACCGGACTGCAGGCCAAACAGCGTGCCGCGGTCGTAGACCAGATTGAACTCGACATAGCGCCCGCGCCGGTAGCGCTGGAACTGTTTCTGCTGTTCGTCGAACGGGGTGTTCCGGCGCGCGTGCACGATCGGCAGATAGGCATCCAGGTAGCTCTCGCCGATGGAGCGGACCATGGCGAAACTGGTCGTGAAATCCCGTTCATTGAAGTCGTCGAAGAACAGCCCGCCGATACCCCGGGTTTCCTTGCGATGCTTCAGATAAAAGTAGTCATCGCATTCCTTCTTGAAGCGGGGGTAGAGATCCTCCCCGAAGGGATCACAGACTTCCCTGGCGGTGCGGTGCCAGTGACGGGCGTCCTCCTCGAAACCATAGTAGGGGGTCAGGTCATAGCCCCCGCCGAACCACCAGACCGGTGCCTCGCCTGCCTTTTCGGCAATGAAGAAACGGAAGTTGGCGTGGGAGGTCGGCACGAAGGGGTTATCCGGGTGGATCACCAACGACACCCCCATGGCCTGGAAGGACCGCCCCGCAAGCTCCGGCCGGCTGGCCGAGGCTGAAGGCGGCAGGGAAGCGCCATAGACATGAGAGAAATTGACGCCGCCCTTCTCGAACACGTCGCCGTTGCTGATCACCCGTGTGATACCGCTGCCGCCGTCTTCGCGATCCCAGGCGTCCTCGTGGAACCGCGCCTTGCCGTCTTCTTCCTCCAGGCTGCGGCAGATGGCATCCTGCAGTGACAACAGCCACTGTCGCACAGCCGCCGGATCGGGGGCTTGTGCACCGTTGTTCGGGTCGGTCATGCTTGTTGCTCCTGTATTTCGCAGGGCGGGTGCGGGATTCGGCTCCGGACTATCCGCCACGTATCCACTCGCCGGTCTCGATATCCCGGATGGCCGATGGCTGCTGTTGACGTCCCAGCGCACCCGGTACGATGAAGTCCATGCAGCCGTTCAATTGCGCGGCCAGTTGCAGACGGTTACGTGCTGGCGCTCGGCCGGCGCGATTGGCCGAGGTCGAGACAACCGGGCCACCGAACTTTCTGCACAGGGCCTCAACGAGTGGGTGAGCACTCACTCTTATAGCAACCTTGTCGTGTGCTCCGCGGATCCATGGCGGCGCCAGCTCATGCGGATCCGGCAGCAACCAGGTCACCGGCCCCGGCCAGGTTTCATCCAGACGCCGGCGCTGGGCCGGGGTCAGTGCTTCCAGCCATGGTGCGATCCGGGCCATGTCGCCGGCGATCAATATCATACCTTTGCTGACCGGCCGCCTCTTGATCTGTAACAAGCCCAGCACGGCCAACTCGTTGAACGGGTCACAGCCCAGCCCCCAGACGGCTTCGGTCGGATAGGCGATGATGTTGCCGGCGTTCAGGTGCCGGACAGCTTGCTGCAGATGAATGGAATGCATGTTCGGATACGGTCCGGGACGCGTGGGTCAAAGTGCGCAGAAAGTACCCCAGACCGACTGCTGATGCAACGGCAGCGTTATCATGAGACAGGTCCCTGACGGCAGTAGCCCAGCGCGTTGCGGCTGATACGGCCCCGGATTTCGAGCTGCAGCAGCGCGCGACTCAGATCGGACAGGGTCAGGCCAGTTCTCTGCACCAGCTGGTCGATCGGTACCGGGTCATCCGTAATCTTTCCCAACACCGATTGAAGGGAATCAGGCAGGACCGGAGGCGGAGCATGGCGGAACAGTGAATCCTGCGCCGGCGTCCCGTCTGGTGCCAGCCCGGTCTGTTCCAGCACATCGCCGGCGTTCTCCGCCAGTCCGGCGCCTTCTCTCAGTAGCTGGTGACAGCCCCGGCTCTGGGGATTACGCACCGAGCCCGGTACGGCCAGCACTTCCCGGTTCTGCTCCATGGCCAGTCGGGCCGTGATCAGCGAGCCGCTGCGCACGGTGCCTTCCACGACCACCACGCCCCGTGACAGGCCACTGATGATCCGGTTGCGGCGCGGAAACTGTTCAGCCCGGGGCGGTGTGCCGCGTGCGAACTCGGACACCAGCAGACCCTGTTCACGAATCTGTCCGTACAGCGCCCGGTTGCTGCGGGGAAACACGACATCGACGCCATTGCCCAGCACCGCGACCGTTGCTCCTCCGGCGCGCAGCGCTCCCCGGTGGGCGCAGGCATCAATGCCCGCCGCCAGCCCGCTGGTGACGGTGATGCCGCAGTTGGCCAGCCCGGCTGACAACTCGAAAGCCTGATCTCTGCCGTAGGGGGACGACTTGCGGCTGCCCACCACGGCGATCTGCCGGTCACACAGGCGTTCCCGCTGTCCAACGAGATAGAGCACAGGAGGAGCGGGCCGGATCTCCTTCAGCAGATCCGGATAGCCCTCATCCGCCAGCGTGAGCAAATGGTGGTCCGGCGACTGTTCCAACCACTCGAGGTCAGCCTCGACCTCCTCCCGCACGGGATTTCCCGGCGCGGCGGCATCCAGCACCGCTTCAGCAGTGCCCTCGGCAATGGCAGCTGCCCGCAACACATCGGCAGAAGCGCCCAGTATCGCATCAGGTGTGCCGAACCGGTCCAGCAGGCGGCGCCAGTCGCCGGGTGCAAGGGCGCGGGAATGATAGAGCGTCAACCAGTGTGACAGCATACGGGGCGATCCTCCCTGATCGTCGTTGATGCTGAGTGTTCATTGCGGTGCAGTGACCCGGAATCCCTCCGATACCGGTGCTGTTCCCTCCAGAATCAGACCATGGCCCAGGCGGTCGAACACCCGGTACACCAGCAGTGTGCCCACAGGCTCGCCGGCCGCGACCAGCACATCGCCGGTCAATGGGTCGGTGACCGACTGGTCATCCGCATGCACCGTCAACAGGTCTCCTTCCCGCAGACCATCCTCATCGCCCAGACTGATCAGCAGGGAATCGTACTGGGCGGCGAGGCTCAGTTCCGTGAGCAGTTCCAGAACCCGGCCCTGCAGTCCGGACCGGGCCGGACGGGGCATGTACTGTGTGCTCACCGCGTTGCGAGCGGGTACCATCAGCCGGTCGCCGGGTTTGATTTCCTCGCGGCTGCGCAGAATCTCCAGCCGCCGGACACCCTCGCTGTCCCCGGAACTGCCCTGCTGCCGCCGGGCCTGGCCGATACGCAGTCCCTGATGACCCAACAGCTCTCCGCTTTCCGGGTCCTCGTAGCGCTCGCCCATGCGGATGATATCAAGCTGGCGCACCGTGTCCTGCCAACCGTCGCCGGAGGCTCGCGCCAACACCGTGTCCCCGGAGCTGATCACCAGGTTGTCGGCGGCACTGCCCAGGATATAGGGCGCACGCTCATAGTCCTGCGGATCAATGACCAGGTTGTCGACCAGGAAATGGTCAATCAGGTCCCGGGACATGACCGGGATGGCCTCGTCGCGGGGCTGGCTGCGCATTTGCGGACTGAGCCGGACCACAGGTCGGTCGGTGTCCCGGTCGAGCACGATCCGCGGCTGCCCATCCTGCATCACCAGACGCAAGCGATCGCCGGGATAGATCAGATCCGGATTCTCGATGTCGGGGTTGGCGCGCCAGACCTCGGGCCACTGCCAGGGCTGCTCCAGAAACTCGCCGGCGATATCCCAGAGCGTATCGCCGCGCTCGACCACATAGACATCAGGCCGGTCGGGATTCAGGGAGATGTTCTGCGCCTGCGCCGGAAGCAAACCGGAGGCCAGCCACAGGCCGAGGCCCAGAAAGAGAATGCGGTACCTGCCGGTCAATGAACGGGCAGGGTGTGGCTTGGCGTGTTCGTTCATGAGCAGTGTCCCGTCCGGTGGCTCTCTTCTTTACCAGAAGCCCTGTAATTACCAGAAGCCCTGTAACACAGAACCCTTGTACCACGAATACCCTGTTACACGGCTACCGTGCGGGCAGGCCGGATTCTGCGTTATAATGAATGTATCATCATAATTGTACCGCAGTTTGACCATTCAGCCAGCCAACCGGCCTCGGGGAACTGTGACAGGGATAACGGTGTGGTCACGAACGCGCCGTATCAGGGTTGGCCCGGTACAGCGCATGAAATCGATACAACAGCAGAGATAACGGTGCTCCAATGGCGAAACTGAACATTCTTGAATTTCCCGATTCACGGCTGCGCACCGTCGCCAGGCCCGTGGAGACGGTTGATGACGAAATGCGCCAGCTGATCGATGACATGTTCGAGACCATGTATGATGCGCCGGGCATCGGCCTGGCCGCCACGCAGGTCAACGTCCACAAACGCCTGATCGTCATTGATGTCTCCGATGAGAGAGACGAGCCACTGGTGTTCATCAACCCGGAGATCGAGGTGCTGGACGAAGCGCTGTCCGAGTATGACGAGGGCTGTCTGTCCGTACCGGGGTTCTATGAAACAGTCTCGCGCCCGCAGGCTGTCCACGTGAAAGCACTGGGCCGTGACGGCGAACCGTTCGAGATGCGGGCTGAAGGCCTGCTCGCCGTCTGCATCCAGCACGAACGCGACCACCTGGATGGCAAGCTGTTTGTCGACTATCTCAGTACACTGAAACGCCAGCGCATACGCAGCAAGCTGGAAAAAGCGCACCGTCAGGCTCAACCGGCCTGAGGGGCGCCCATCCATGACCTCCCATCGACTGGTTTTCGCCGGCACGCCCGAGTTTGCCGCCCGGCACCTGCAGGCACTGGCGGACAGCCATCACGAAGTGGTGGCTGTCTACACCCAGCCCGACCGGGCGACCGGACGGGGCCGCAAGCAGGTACCCGGTCCGGTGAAATCCCTGGCCACTTCCCTGCAGTTACCGGTGTATCAACCCCTATCCCTGCGGGAAACGGAAGCACAGCAGACGCTGGCCTCGCACCAGGCGGATCTGATGATCGTGGTGGCCTACGGCCTGATCCTGCCGCAGGCGGTCCTCGATATTCCGCAACACGGCTGCCTGAACGTCCATGCTTCGCTGCTGCCCCGCTGGCGGGGTGCGGCCCCGGTGGAGCGGGCATTGCTGGCGGGCGACCGGGAAACCGGGGTCACCATCATGCAGATGGATGCCGGGCTGGATACCGGCGCTATGCTGTACAAGGTCACCACGCCGATCCATGAACACGATACCCGCGAGACGCTGGCAGAGCGGCTGGCTGAACTTGGCTGCGAGGCCCTGCTGCATACGCTGGACCAGTACGCCTTGATCTCGTCCGCCGCACAGCCACAGGACGAAACGCTGAGTACCTACGCCGGCAAACTGGAGAAATCCGAAGCCCTGATTAACTGGCAAGAACCGGCCCGGATGATCGACCGGCGGATCCGGGCCGGGGTGGGACGCCTGCCGGCCAGCACCGGGCTCGACGACCTCCGGATCCAGCTACTCGAGGGTCATGTCATGGCCGGGAACGGAACCGGCGATACACTACCCGGCACCATACTCAGCGCAGGCCGCGACGGCCTGGATATCGCCTGCGGGGAAGGGGTCCTGCGGCTGACACGCCTGCAACTACCTGGCAAGAAGCCGGCCAGTGTCGGGGACATCCTCAATGCCCGCCGCGCCATGTTTGAACCGGGCCGGCGCTTCACGTGCCTGACATGAGTGCCCCCGATACCGGCAACAGCCGCCTGCGGGCCACCCGTATACTCGCCTCGCTGATGGAGCAGCAGGGCTCCCTGGCGTCGCTGCTGGTCCCGGAAGACGATCCCCTGACGCGCGAACTGTGCTATGGCAGCTGCCGGCGATTCCACCGGCTGGACGCGGCGCTTTCCGTACTGATGGACCGGCCGCTGAAGACGCGTGACCGCGACGTGCACGCGCTGCTGCTGATCGGTCTGTATCAGCTGGAATACCTGCGGGTGAAACCCCACGCCGCCGTCAACGAAACGGTTTCCTGCACACGTGCGCTGGGAAAACCCTGGGCGCGCGGTCTGGTCAACGGTGTACTGCGCCAGTTCCAGCGCCGCCGCAAGAGTCTCTGGCAGGATCTGGAAAAGCGGCCGCAAGCCCATTGGTCGCATCCGGACTGGATGATAAAGACCATACGCAATGCCTGGCCGTCCGAATGGGAGGCCGTGCTGAGCGCCAACAACCAGCATCCTCCGATGACCCTGCGCGTGAACACCGCCCGCCTGACCCGGGAGGAATACCTGGCCCGGCTCGCGGCACAGGACATCGGAGCCCGGGCAGGGCAGCAGACCGACACCGCCGTCTACCTGGATAATCCGGTCGATGCACGGCAGCTACCCGGTTTCGCGGAAGGAGAATGCAGCGTGCAGGACGAAGCCTCGCAGCGCGTGGCTCCCTTGCTGGATCTGGCCCCGGGGCAGCGGGTACTCGATGCCTGTGCCGCGCCTGGTGGCAAAACTACCCTTCTTCTCGAACAACAGAGTGGACTGGACCTGTTGGCAGTGGATGTGGATGAACGGCGGCTGGGCCGCGTCCGTGACAACCTGGCCCGAAGCGGAGTGACGGCCCGGGTGGTCTGCGCGGATGTGCTGGACAGCGCCGGCTGGTGGGACGGGCAATCATTCGACCGGATTCTGCTGGATGCACCATGCACGGCGACCGGCATCCTGCGCCGTCAGCCCGACATCCGCCTGCTACGCCAGTCCGGCGACGTGGCCCGCATGGCCGCGCTGCAGTCACGAATGCTGGATGTGCTGTGGGATTGCCTGCGGCCCGGCGGGCGGCTGCTGTACACCACATGCTCCGTACTGCCGGCAGAGAACAGTGAGCAGATCGCCGCGTTTCTCGCCCGTCATCCCGACGCGTGCCTGCAGACTGTGGAAAACGAGGAAGGCCCCGGTCTCCAGCAATTGCCTGAGGATAACGGGCCGGACGGCTTCTTTTATGCCCCGCTGATGAAACAGCCGGCCGGTCAGTGATCCGGGCTCCTCTTCCCCGGCAGCAGGGTTGCCTGCCGGGCGGGTGAGGAGGATAATCCGGCAACGCATCGGACTCGGACAATCGCACATGGCAGGCATGGCTCGTTCATGAAAATCATCATCCTGGGTGCCAATCAGGTCGGCGTGTCACTCGCCGAGAATCTCTCCCGAGAAGCCAACGACATTACACTGGTGGATCCCGACCCGGATGCCCTGCGCGAGGTCAAGGACCACCTGGATGTCGGCATTGCGGTTGGCTGGCCATCGCACCCCGATGTCTTGCGCCGTGCCGGTGCCGACGACGCCGACATGATCATCGCCGTCACGGAGAACGACGAGGTCAACATGGTGGCCTGCCAGATCGGTTTCACCATCTTCAAAACGCCCAAGAAGATATGCCGCCTGCGCTCCAGCGAATACATGGAGCAGGAGAACCTGTTCCGGCCCGAAGCCATCGCCCTGGACGTGGTGATCAGTCCGGAACACCTGGTATCCAGTTACATAGCCCGGCTGATCGCTCTGCCAGGTTCACTGCAGGTGCTGGATTTCGCGGGTGGCAAGGCGCAGCTGGTGGCGGTGCGGGCCTATTACGGCGGGCCGCTGGTGGGGCAGGAGATCCGCTTCCTGCGCGAGCACATGCCCGGCGTGGATACGCGGGTGGCCGCCATTTTCCGCCGCAATCGCGCCATCATGCCCGAAGGATCGACGGTCATCGAGGCCGATGACGAAGTGTTCTTTATCGCCGCCTCCAACAACATCCGCGCCGTGATCGGTGAACTGCGGCGGCTGGACAAGCCTTACAAGCGGCTGATGATCGCCGGCGGCGGCAATATCGGCGCCCGGCTGGCCGAGGCCGTCGAGCGCCGCTACCAGACCAAAATCATCGAACACAGTGAAAAACGCTGCGCCTATCTGTCCGAGCACCTGAACAAGTCCATCGTCCTCAATGGCGAGTCTTCCGACCGCAATCTGCTACTGGAGGAGAACATCGAGGATACCGATGTGTTCGTGGCGTTGACCAATGACGACGAGGCCAACATCATGTCCTGCCTGCTGGCCAAGCGCCTCGGCGCGCGCAAGGTCATGGCCCTGATCAACAATCCGGCCTACGTGGACCTGGTGCAGGGCGGGGAGATCGATATCGCCATCTCCCCCCAACAGGCCACCATCGGCAGTCTGCTCACCCACATACGCCGCGGGGACATCGTCAATGTGCACTCTCTGCGGCGCGGCGCCGCTGAAGCGCTGGAGGCCATCGCACACGGGGACCAGCAATCGTCCAAAGTCGTCGGTCGGACCATCGAGGAGATTGAACTGCCGCAGGGCACTACCATCGGCGCCATTGTCCGCAACGATAAAGTACTGATTGCCCACGATGATATCGTCGTCGAATCCGGTGACCACGTGATCCTGTTCCTGGTCGACAAGAAACGCATACCCGAGGTGGAGCGTCTGTTCCAGGTCGGGCTGACCTTCTTCTGAGACGGACGCCGGGGAGCCTCTGAAAATATGTATATTTCTGATTCAGGACACTAATGCACTTTTCCATCGTCGCCAAGGTCCTCGGGGTACTGCTGATGTTGTTCAGCCTGTTGGCGAACCTGCCATCGGTGCTGATTTCGCTGATCTACCAGGACCAGGAGATACGCTCCTTCCTGCTGGCCCTGAGTATCACCTTCGTCACCGGCTTTCTGCTCTGGGTGTCCACCGCGCGGACCAATGAACAGCTGCGTACACGCGACGGCTTCCTGATCGTTACGCTGTTCTGGTCGGTACTCGGCACCTTCGGCGCGCTGCCTCTGTATTTTTCCGCCGAGCTGCCGCTGTCGGTCACTGATGCGGTGTTCGAGTCCATGTCCGGGTTGACCACCACAGGGGCCACCGTGGTCACCGGACTGGACGACCTGCCCAAGTCCATCCTCTTCTACCGCCAGCAGCTGCAATGGCTGGGCGGCATGGGGATCATCGCCCTGGCGGTGGCGGTACTGCCCATGTTGGGTATTGGCGGCATGCAGCTGTACCGGGCAGAGAGCCCGGGGCCGGTGAAGAATGACAATCTGGTACCCCGCCTGGCGGAAACAGCCAAGGCACTGTGGTACATCTACCTGGGGCTGACGGTGGCCTGCGCGCTGGCTTACTGGCTGGCGGGAATGAGCCTGTTCGACGCCATCTGTCACAGTTTCTCGACCGTGGCCATCGGCGGGTTCTCCACGCACGACGCCAGCATGGGCTTTTTTGACAGCCACGTCATCAACCTGATCGCCACCCTGTTCATGTTCCTGGCGGGCATCAACTTCGCGCTGCATTTCACCGCCTGGCAACGGCGCAGCGTATTGCAGTACCTGCGCGATCCGGAAACGCTGTTCTACGCCACCATCCTGGCCGGAGTCGCTGTTGTCACTGTCGGGGTACTGTATTTCACGCAGACCTACCAGGCGTGGGACGCCATTGTTCATGGCCTGTTCCAGGCGGTGTCCATTGCCACCACGACGGGCTTTTCCACAGCCGACTTCAACAGCTGGCCCTACGCTCTGCCGTACCTGCTGCTGTATGCCGCCATCATCGGCGCCTGTGCCGGTTCCACTGGCGGCGGCATGAAGGTCATCCGCATACTGCTGATCTTCAAACAGGGGCTGCGCGAGGTGCACCGGCTGATTCACCCGAATTCGGTGATCTCCGTGAAACTGGGGAAGACACTGGTACCAGACCGCGTCATCGAGTCGGTGTGGGGATTTTTTGCGGTCTACGTGCTGGTCTACCTGTTGTTGCTGTTGGCGTTACTGGCCTCGGGAGAAGATGTGCTGACCGCGTTCAGCGCAGTGGGCGCCACGCTGAACAACCTGGGCCCGGGGCTGGAAGGGGTGGCGGCCAACTATGCATCGCTGCCGGACTACTCCAAATGGGTGCTGTGCCTGGCCATGCTGTTGGGGCGTCTGGAGATCTTTACCTTGCTGGTGCTGTTCCTGCCTACGTTCTGGCGGCGTTGAGAGTACTCTCGCCAGAAAAATTTTATTCTCTCGCGGAGCTCGCGGAGAACGCCAAGAACACCAAATTCAACCAGAGTATGTCCTTCTTTGTGATCTTGGCGAGCTCCGCGAGACCAACAACCCATTCTTTCTTGGCGGTCTTTGCGAGCCTGGCGAGATCACTGGTTTTCAGCGGTACGGTCGGCCTGCGTCAGTAGATGGCCCTATCGCCTTCTTCCGATGGACGCCTGCGGAAGCGCTTGTACTCCCACTGGTACTGCGCGATATGTTCCCTCACACAAACCTCCACGGTCCGGTTCAAAGCGGTTGCTGCAGTGAGTGAATCCTCACTATCAATGCCGGGCTCAGCGGGACGGAAAGCGACCTCGTAGCCGGCTCCCCGGGGCAGTCGGCGGGTCACGGCACTGATGACCGGCGCTCCGGATTTTCCGGCCAGGCGGGCCACCAACGTCATAGTCAACGCTTTTTCATGGAAGAAGGGCGCGTATACCCCGTTGTCTTCACCCGGCTGCTGGTCCGGCAGGATGCCGACCACCTTGCCTTCCTTGAGCGTACGGATCAGTTGCAGGATGCCACGCCGGGTGGTTGGCGCCTGGCCCGCTCCACCCCGGTTCCGGTACTTCACCAGGGCTTCCTCGAAGGCCTGCATTTTCGGTGGCCGGTACAGATAGGTGATCGGGGCAACCATGCTGACATACAGGCCACTCAGCTCCCAGCTCCCCAGGTGGGGCGCGATGATGATCAGGCCTTTGCCCCGTGCCAGGTGCTCGTCAA
This sequence comes from Pseudohongiellaceae bacterium, assembly GCA_040882255.1. Classification (GTDB taxonomy): domain Bacteria; phylum Pseudomonadota; class Gammaproteobacteria; order Pseudomonadales; family Pseudohongiellaceae; genus PWQG01. Next base: position 78,980 of record JBBEBP010000005.1, read on the forward strand.
TCAGCTCCTGTCCCTTCACCCGCACCACTTTGCGCATCACCTTCTCTACTGGCGATGCCCAGACCAGTCCCAGCTCGAAAGCGGACTTGCCGGTTTCCTGCAGACTCTCACGGGCCAGCCGATGGATCTCCGCCTCGCTCTTCTCCGGGAAACAGAGCCGCAGGTTGGTCAGGGTGACGTGTTTTGCCGAGGTCGGCAGCCAGTACATCAGCGTGCCCACGGCGTGGCCCACCGCATGCATGACCGGCAGGGGAACCCATGACAGGAGCCTGAGAAGACTCCTGATCAGTATGACCTGAATCCGTTTGATGGCCGCTCCCTCCTCAGGACGTCCGGAGCTGCGTATTCTACACCGCGCGTTGTCGACGTTTACAGCCTCAAAGGTGGATATCAGGCGCCTGATCGCGCATAATTGCGGCTTTTGCGAGGGAGAGGATTTTCCGTGTCTGGCACGAACGCTGACGTTTCCACGTTCCAGGGCCTGATCCTGGCGCTTCAACAATTCTGGGCCGAACGGGGCTGTGTGATCCTGCAGCCGCTGGATCTGGAAGTGGGCGCGGGCACGTTCCATCCGGCCACCTTCCTGCGCGCCATCGGGCCGGAAAGCTGGCGCACCGCCTATGTGCAGCCCAGCCGCCGCCCCACGGACGGCCGCTACGGGGAGAACCCCAACCGCCTGCAACACTATTACCAGTTCCAGGTCATCCTCAAACCCTCGCCGGACGATATCCAGGACCAGTACCTGGACTCGCTGCGCTTTCTCGGCATCGACCCATTGACCCATGACATCCGCTTCGTGGAAGACAACTGGGAATCCCCCACCCTGGGCGCCTGGGGGCTGGGCTGGGAAGTCTGGCTGAACGGCATGGAAGTCACGCAGTTCACCTTCTTCCAGCAGGTCGGCGGCCTGGAGTGCTTCCCGGTCAGTGGCGAATTGACCTACGGCATCGAGCGCATCGCCATGTACCTGCAGGGCGTGGACAGTATCTACGACCTGGTCTGGACGCGCGGACCGGAAGGGGCGGTCACCTACGGCGACGTATTCCTTCAGAACGAGGTGGAAATGTCCGCCTACAACTTTGAACACGCCAACGTCGAGGCGTTGTTCCGTTACTTTGACGATTGCGAAGCCCAGTGCCGGTCCCTGATCGACGCCGGCCTGCCGCTGCCGGCCTACGAGCAGGTACTCAAGGCCTCGCACTATTTCAATCTGCTGGATGCCCGGCAGGCCATCTCGGTGACCGAGCGCCAGCGTTACATTCTGCGGGTGCGTACACTGTCACGGCTGGTGGCCGAAGCCTATTTCGAAAGCCGCCGGGCACTCGGTTTCCCGCTGGCACCCGAGGACCTGCGCAGGCAGGTCCTGGAAAAGAACTGAACTCTACTGACTACTGCTCTGACAACTGGCTGACATCATGGCTTCGAACGATTTCATTGTGGAGCTGGGCTGCGCGGAACTGCCCCCCGGCGCCTTGCGAACCCTTTCCGACGCGTTTCTCTCCGGCGTGCGCGATGGCCTGGACAAGGCCGGGCTACGCTACAGCGATGCCCGCGCCTATGCCACGCCGCGCCGCCTGGCCGTACAGGTGGACGGACTACAGGAGCGGCAGGCCGATGCCGACATCGAGAAGTTCGGTCCGGCCGTGAAAGCCGCCTACGATGCCGACGGCAACCCGACCAAAGCCGCCGAGGGTTTCGCACGCTCCTGTGGCGTGGCCCTGGACGCGCTGGACCGTGACGAGAAGGACGGGGTCGAGAAGCTGGTCTACCGCAGCACACGCCAGGGCGAGGCGACCACCGACCTGCTGCCGGGCATCGTCGACCAGGCGCTGTCGCGCCTGCCCATCCCGCGCAAGATGCGCTGGGGCAGTCGCCGCGAGGAGTTTGTGCGGCCGGTCTACTGGGTGCTGATGTTGTTTGGTGAAGCCGTGGTCAAGGCCCGCATACTGGGTATCGAGGCGGGCAACCAGACGCGCGGCCACCGCTTCCATCACCCGGACCCCATCACCATCGAACGGCCCGCCGACTATGCCGGCGCACTGGAAGCAGCGTATGTGCTGGCCGACCCGGAGCGCCGCAAGGCCCGCATCCGCGAACAGGTGGAAGCCGAGGCGGCTCGCCGGGAGGCACGGGTGGTCATCGAGAACGATCTGCTCAACGAGGTCAGCGCCCTGGTGGAATGGCCGGTGGCACTGACCGGACGCTTTGACGAACACTTCCTGAAAGTGCCGGCGGAAGCGCTGATCTCCTCACTGAAACAGCACCAGAAGTGCTTCTACCTGCTCGACGCCAACGGCGCGATGCTGCCGTACTTCATCGCGGTCAGCAATATCGAGAGCCGCGACCCCGCGCAGGTGGTGGCCGGCAACGAGCGGGTGATACGCCCCCGGCTGGCCGACGCGTCGTTCTTCTACGAGATGGACAGCAAGCGCACGCTGGAATCGCACCGCAAGCAGCTCAAACAGATCGTGTTCCAGCAACAGCTGGGTACAGTATACGAGAAAAGCGAACGGGTCGCCGCACTGGCCGCCAGTATCGCCACGCAGCTGGGCGGCGATGCAGACCGTGCGCAGCGCGCAGCGCAACTGGCCAAATGTGACCTGGTCACCCGGATGGTCTCCGAGTTCGCCGACCTGCAGGGCATCATGGGCAGCTATTACGCCCGCAACGACGGCGAGCCGGAAGACGTGGCCGCCGCGCTCAACGAGCAATACATGCCACGCTTCTCCGGCGACCGTCTGCCGGACACCCTGACCGGTGCCGCGCTGGCCATTGCCGAGAAACTGGACACCATCACCGGGCTGTTCGCCATCGACCAGCCGCCGACCGGCTCCAAGGACCCCTTCGCGCTGCGCCGCGCCGCGCTGGGTGTGCTGCGCATCATCATCGGCAAGGAGCTGGATCTGGATCTGCGCGTCAGCATACGCGCTGCCGTGGACGCCCTGCCGGAAACGGTACTGGAGGCCGGGCGGGAACAGATCGCCGAACGCGTTTTCGATTTCATGCTGGACCGCTTCCGCGCCTGGTACCAGGCCGAAGGCGTACCCCACAATGTATTCCAATCGGTATTCGAACTGCGGCCCTCGCGGCCGGTGGATTTCGATCGCCGCATCCAGGCCGTCCGCCGGTTCAGCGAACTGCCGGAGTGCGAGGCCCTGGCGGCTGCCAACAAGCGCGTCGCCAACATCCTGCAGAAGCAGGGCACTGCGGCAACGGGCTCCATTCAGGACGGCTTACTGCAGGAGCCGGCCGAACAACAACTGTCGGCCAGCGTAGGGGCCCTGCAGGGCGAAGTGGAGCCGTTGTTTGCCGCCGGCGACTACACTGCCGGACTGGAGAAACTGGCCGGTATCCGCGAACCGGTGGACCGCTTCTTCGACGAGGTGCTGGTGATGGCGGATGACGAGGCGCTGCGAGCCAATCGCCTGGCCCTGCTGGCCGGGCTGCGGCAACTGTTCCTGCAGGCCGCCGACATCTCCTGTCTGCACCAGGCCTGAGGGGTTCCGGGATGACCACGCGCCGACTGCTGGTACTGGATCGCGACGGGGTCATCAACGAGGACCGCGACGATTTCGTCAAGTCGGTGGAAGAGTGGATTCCTGTGCCCGGAGCCATCTCCGCCATTGCCCGACTCAGCCGTGCCGGGTACACCATCGCCGTGGCCACCAACCAGTCCGGACTCGCCCGGGGTCTGTTCAGCGAGGATGACCTGATGGCCATGCACCAGTTACTGTTTGATGCAGTAGCGGCGGAAGGCGGAACACTGGACGCCCTGTTCTATTGTCCGCACGGCCCCGACGAGGGCTGCGACTGCCGCAAGCCGGCTCCCGGTCTTTTGTACCAGATTGAAGAGAATCTCGACATCCCGCTGCGTGGCAGCCCCTTCGTGGGTGACAGCCTGCGTGATCTGGAAGCGGCGGTGCGGGCCGGTTGTCAGCCGATACTGGTGCGCACGGGCAAGGGTTGGCAAACGGCGGCGCAGGGTATTGATTCACTGCCGGTCGGAACACAGGTCTACGACAGCCTGGCCGACTATGCCGACACGCTGTTGGAGGAGGCGCCCCGATGATGATGTGGTTACGTTCGCTGCTGTTCTCACTCGGTTATGCGTTGCTGACCCTGGTGATCTCCGTCATGGTCATGACCGTATTCTGGGCGCTGTCTCCGCGCCGCCGCTTCTACCTGTATGCGCTGTGGTGCCGTATGGTGATTGCCTGGGCCCGTGTCAGCTGCGGTATCCGGTTCCGCCTGGAAGGGGAGGTACCGGATACCGAACAGACTCCGGTGGTGGTGGTCGCCAATCATCAGAGTACCTGGGAAACGATATTCCTGTATTCCCTGCTGGAACCGGTGGTCCCGATCCTGAAAAAGGAACTGCTGGATATTCCGTTCTGGGGCTGGGCACTGCGCCTGCAGAAACCGATCGCTATCGACCGCAGCAAACCCCGCGAGGCCACCCGATCATTACTGTCACAGGGCCGCGACCGCTTGCGCAGTGGTCTTTCTGTGCTGGTGTTTCCCGAGGGCACTCGTGCGGCACCTGGCACTATTGGCCGTTTCTCGCGAAGCGGGGCCCAGCTGGCGTCTTCCACGGGCGCGTCAATCGTACCGATCGTTCATAACGCGGGTGACTGCTGGCCGCCGGGCGCCTGGGTAAAGAAGCCCGGACTGATCCGGGTCGTCATCGGTAAACCTCTGCACTCGGAAGGTCGCACGTCGCGAGACCTTTCCGAAGAATGTGATACCTGGTTCGAAACACATCGGGAGAAACTGGGGCTCGTTCGCCAGCCTTCGGGAAAAAGGTAGTCCGGGGAGCTCTATTGTGAATCGTAAGCTACAGTCTATTTTCAAAACGGGTAGATTACTGATACTCCTGATCCGGGAAATTCTACTTATAGCCGCTCCAGCTTCCCGGGAGTATTACATATGATCGAGGGGCTATAATGAATAACAAGAACGCCATGTATCAACTGATCGTCCTCGATGACGAAACTACCGTCGGGCAGACCATAGCCCATATCGCCCGCTCGGAGTCCTTTCAAACACGGGTAACCACCAGCGAAGCCAGCTTTTTCACTACACTTGAGGAATGCGCTCCGACTTGCATCATACTGGACCTGATCATGCCAGAACATGACGGCATTCAGATCATCAATCGTCTGGCCAATCAGAACTGCGAGGTGAATCTGCTGATTCTCAGCGGCGCCGATCAGCGCGTAATCAACACCGTTGTGAACGTCGCCGTTGCACGAGGCCTGAACGTCATCGGTAAACTGCAGAAACCATTCACCGCTGAAGCGCTGCGCCACTACCTGAAATTATCCGTGACTCGCCAGGATACGATCAAGCCCCCCAGCAATGATCTACCTTCGCCACAACTTCCTGGTATCAGCCCGGAGATGATCAAACACGCGCTGGAAAACAACGAATTCAGCTTGCGTTATCAACCACAGGTCCACTGCGGTAACGGGGAACTTGTCGGATTCGAAGCACTGTCACGGTGGCAGCTTCCCGGGCACGGATATATCAGTCCTGACCTGTTCATCCCTGTCATTGAGGACAATGGCCTGATGCCGGTTTTCACCCTCCAGATCACAAGAAATGCCCTGCACTGGTTCAGTCAGACGATTGACAGGTATCCGGCAGCCGTCGAAAATCTCTCCTTGTCGATAAATGTTTCCGCCAGGAATCTGACTGATCGCCAGTTCGCCACGGACATACGAGCACTTTGTACCGAATGCGGCGTTCCACCCGGCAGAGTCATTCTGGAATTGACGGAATCACAGGCACTGAGCGATATTATTCTCTCTTCTGAACTGCTGGCACAGTTACGCATCCACGGTTTCCGGATATCCATCGACGACTTCGGGTCCGGCCACTCTTCGCTCATCCAGTTGGCTCGCCTGCCTTTCTCGGAAATAAAGATTGACCGGGCTTTTGTGAGCAATGCCATGGAATCAGAGGAATCCCGGAACATTATCCGGTCCATCATATCGCTGGGAAAATCTCTGGGGCTGAAATCGGTTGCAGAAGGGGTCGAGGACAGCGGCACACTCAATTTGTTACGTGATTCAGGCTGTGATTATGCGCAGGGTTACCATATCAATCATCCCCTGGATCCGGAAGCAGCCGCACAATTAATCGGAGCGGGACTTGTTGACTGAAACGTAATCGGAGAAGTTCATTTCTACACAGTCCGGGCAGATGCCATGACTGAGCTCCGCTTCAGTATGCGTCATAAGATAGGACTCCAGCCGATGCCAATAGCCGGAATCGTCTCTCACGCCCTTGCAATGTGAGCAGATCGGAATAATTCCACGCAAGGTTCTGATTTCCTTATTGGCTTCCTGCAACTCCGACACCGTCCGCTCCAGCTGCGCGGTTCGTTGACACACTCGTTGCTCAAGCTCCCCGTAGACCCGCACGTTCTCCATGGCAACCGCAGCAGTATCCGCCAATGACTGTAGCAAGTGCAGATCCTCTGTGGTGGCTCCACGCGGCTCTGCCCAGTAGGTACCGATTGCCGCGATCGGTTCGACTGTTCGAACCGGCACCATTACCAGGCTCCGCACGAAAGTCGGTCGATACACGTCGGCAGGAATGCGCTCGTCGGAGTAAATATCTTCTATGACCGCAGACTGGCGATGTTCCATGACCCAACCGCTGATGCAAGCATTCATGGGGAAACGCCGCCCTTTCCATAGCGCCTCGATCGCATCCTCCTCTGCGTAATAGCACTGATCGCCTTCCCGCAGTATGAACGTGGCCCCATCAGCTCCGGTCAAGTGCCGGGCCTCGTGACGAATGACTTCCATGATGGCATCCAGGGAACGGGCCAGGGAAAGTTCCTGAACAACCGCAACCAGCTGTTGCAACTTCTGTTCTGCATTCATCTTGTAGTCCTTTGGCGTTACCGTGCGGTACGGTTGCCTCCGGTCAGTAGCACTCACCTGTATCCACCGATAATTAAAATTCTTTATATATCAAGGTTTTGCGCAGCCAGCGCATTGCTCTCGATGAACTCCCGGCGCGGATCCACCTGATCACCCATCAATGTCGTGAACAACTGATCAGCACTGATCGCGTCCTCGATGGTCACCTGCAACATACGCCGCGTATCCGGATTCATTGTGGTATCCCACAACTGGTCCGGGTTCATCTCCCCCAGCCCCTTGTAGCGCTGCAGATAATGGCCACGCATGGCATCGTCGGTCAGCCATTGCAGCGCCTGCGGGAAACTCTCCACGTCCTGTCGCCGCTCGCCCCGCTTGACAAAGGCACCTGGCTCTATCAGTCCTTCCAGGGTCTGACCCAGGCCGGTCAGCGCGCGGTATTCACCGGACTGGAAGAAATCCTGATTGAAACGGTAGTCGCGGATCAGTCCGTGCAGGGAATAACGCACGTTGGGCAGGAAAATGTGCCGTTCTTCATCCTCCACCACATCGAATACGTAATTTTCGCTGGTCTTGGGATGAATCGACTGCAGTGACTTCTTCAGAGCGTCCACCCAACCGGCAACCTCGTCTCTGGTCAGCGTCTCGGAGGAGAGCACCGGGGTATAGATCATGGCCTCCAGAATCTCCGGTGGATAGAGGCGGTTCAGACGATTGATGATGGCCCAGGCATTATTGTACTGCCGTGCAATGGCTTCCAGGCCATCCCCGGTCACCGGCGGGGCATCGGGGTTAACGTGCAGGCTGGCTCCGTCCAGTGCGATCTGCATCTGGTACTCCGCCAGTTCCTCGTCGTCCTTCAGATATTGCTCCTGCTTGCCCTTGCGCACCTTGTACAGTGGTGGCTGGGCAATATAGACATGGCCGCGCTCGACCAGCTCCCGCATCTGCCGGAAGAAGAAAGTCAGCAGCAAGGTGCGGATGTGGGATCCATCCACGTCGGCGTCGGTCATGATGATGATGTTGTGGTAGCGCAGGGAGGCCGGGTCGAATTCATCCTTGCCGATGCCGCAGCCCAGGGCCTTGATCATCGTACCGATTTCGGCGGAACTCAGCATCTTGTCGAAGCGCGCCTTTTCGACGTTCAGGATCTTGCCCTTGAGGGGCAGGATCGCCTGGTTCTTGCGATTACGGCCCTGTTTGGCAGAGCCTCCCGCCGAATCACCCTCCACGATGTAAATCTCTGATAATGAAGGATCTTTTTCCTGGCAGTCAGCCAACTTACCGGGCAGGCCGGCGACATCCAGGGCGCCTTTGCGGCGTGTCATGTCCCGCGCCTTGCGGGCCGCTTCCCTGGCCCGGGCGGCATCGATCATCTTGTTGACGATCTGCTTGGCATCGTTAGGGTTTTCCAGCAGATAGTCAGTCAGGTGTCGGCTCATTTCCTGCTCGACCACGGTTTTTACCTCGGAAGATACCAGTTTGTCCTTGGTCTGCGAGGAGAATTTGGGATCGGGTACCTTGACGGAAATAATGGCAGTCAGACCTTCGCGGGCATCATCACCGCTGGTGGCCACTTCCTTACCTTTACGCGCAGCCACTTCCTTATCGATATAGGACTTCAGTACGCGGGTCAGGGCACCCCGGAACCCGGCAAGGTGTGTGCCGCCATCGCGCTGGGGAATGTTATTGGTGTAGGCAAAGATATTTTCCTGGTAGCTGTCATTCCATTGCATGGCGATTTCCACGCCCATGCCATCCTCCTCGCGCTGGGCGAGGAAATGAAACGTTTTGTTGATGGTTTGTTTATTTTTGTTCAGGAAGTCGACGAAGGCGTTCAAACCGCCTTCGTACTGGAAAAGCTCGGTTTTTCCACTACGTTCGTCGGTCAGCTCGATGGCGACCCCGGCATTCAGGAAGGCCAGCTCCCGCAGCTTCTTGGCGAGAATATCGTAGTGGAACTCGACATTGGTGAATGTATCCCTGGAAGGCTTGAAATGGCAGGTGGTACCCGATGAACCGGTTTCTCCGACCACGCCGAGCGGTGCCACCGGCACGCCATGGCGGTATTCCTGCTCATGCACCTTGCCTTCACGGCGAATCGTCAGCTTCAACTCCTCGGACAGGGCATTGACGACGGAGACCCCGACACCGTGCAGGCCTCCGGACACCTTATAGCTATTGTCATCGAACTTACCGCCAGCATGCAGCACCGTCATGATCACTTCGGCTGCCGAGACGCCTTCCTCATGCAGTTCAGTGGGGATGCCCCGGCCATTATCCGAAACCGTGACGCTCTCACCGGGGTGGATGATGACCTTGACGGTATCGCAATGGCCGGCCAGTGCCTCGTCAATGGAGTTGTCCACGAGCTCGAACACCATATGGTGCAGGCCGGTGCCATCGTCAGTATCCCCGATATACATACCGGGCCGCTTCCTGACTGCGTCCAGTCCTTTCAATACCTTGATACTCGAGGAATCATACGCATTTTCCTCAGCCATATTCGCTCCCACTTGCTCTGTCGCCTTTGTAGCGTTTCAAGGTAACCCCGGCATGGCCAACGGTGTCCAGGACATCGTCAACGGCTCCAGAGGCCCTTATAGTGCTTCTATTTTACCATGTTCCACGTGGAACTGTCTGATCTGTCCTGCATTGTCTGACTCATCGCCGGCCATCAGCTCTGACAGGTCCCCGGCCTCGATGGCCGTGAAAAACGCCTGCGCTCCCAGTCCTGTCATGGCTTCCACGACTTTCTGGCGATTGCTTCCATCCAGTTCGGATGCCAAATCGTCCACCAGTAACACCGGGCGGACCACCGGGTTGATGGCCTGCAGGCTACGAATCTCCGCCAACTTCATCGCGCAGACCAGCATCTTCTGTTGCCCCCTGGAAAACACCTGCTCGGCCGGTAACCCCCCCACCTTGATCAACAGATCAGCACGATGCGGTCCCCGGCGAGTCACACCGTATCGAAGATCTCCCTCGTATGCCAACGACAGGGCTTCATCGTATGTCTGGTCATCGGACCAGCCCTGATAGAACTGGTAGCTGACTCCCTCCTGCAAGCTCGGTAGTAATTCTGACGTCGCCGACTCAAGATAGGGTAGCAGTCTACCGAAATACTCTCGGCGATCCCTGGTAACACGCTCGGTGGCCGATATGAATTGCTGGTCCCAGCTGGCCAGTTGGTACCTATCGGCTTGACGCCCCTTCTTCAAGAGCGCATTTCGCTGGCTCAGACAACGTGCCATGGCCTGCCAGGCGGGCAGAAAACCATGTTCCACGTGGAACACTCCCCAATCGAGATAGCGGCGTCGCAGTCGAGACCCGCCATGCAAGAGTGAGAAACTGTCCGAATTGAACAGCTGTACGGGCAGGGCTGAGACCAGCAGCTGCCAGTTACGTTGTTTCTCTCCATTGAATTTGAGGATGCGGTCGCGGGAATCGCGGGACTTCTGTACCCCCGCCGTATCGCCATTTTCGAAGCGGGCAAAGAGGTGAAAGAAGTCAGCATCCGTCTGAATAAGGGGATCCAGACGGGTGCTTCGGAATGATCGCCCCAGGGACAATATATGAATTGCCTCCAGCAGCGAGGTCTTGCCACTGCCGTTTGCCCCGGTGACAAGGTTGGTTCGGGATGCCGGCTGGATACTGACCCTGGACAGATTGCGCAGTCCGTCGATGTCCAGCCGGGCAATCGCCGTCATTACAACCGCATCGGCATGACGACATAAACGGCATCCGCTTCGGAAACCGCTTCCAGCAGGGCACTGCTGTTTGAATCGGCAAGAGTGATGCGTACCTGTTCACTGTCCAGGGCATTGAGCACGTCCACCAGATAAGCCACATTGAAACCGATTTCGAGCTGTTCGCCATGGTAATCCACCGGAACCACTTCCTCGGCTTCTTCCTGCTCGGGGTTGGTGGCCAGTATCCGCAGCTCTTCCTCCTTCAAAGTCAGATGCACGCCCCGGTATTTTTCATTAGAGAGAATCGAAGCGCGATTGAAGGCCTGGCGCAGCACGTTACGGTCGCCGGTCACCAGTTTATCGCCGCCACGCGGCAGTACGCGCGTGTAATCGGGGAATTTTCCGTCCACCAGTTTCGTGGTGAACATGAATTCATCCAGCCGGACCCGCACATGATTCGATCCGAAGGCGACGCTTACGTCACTGGTGCCATCGGACAACAGCCGTCCCAGCTCCATGATCGCCTTGCGGGGCAGAATCAGCTGCATGCCTTCGCTGATCCCCGTCTCCATGGCTTCGGTTCGCATGGCCAGACGGTGCCCGTCAGTCGCTACCACTCGCAGATGGGAATCGGTGACCTCGAAGAGCATACCATTCAGATAATAGCGCACATCCTGCTGGGCCATGGCAAAGGCGGTACTGTCCAGCATCGCCTTGAGTTGATTGCCTTTAAGGTTGAGCTCAAACGTCCCCGGCTCGTCCTCCGCATTGGGAAAATCCGAGGCGGGCAGGGTGGCCAGGGAGAAGCGGCTGCGACCGGTTTTCAGGGTCAGCTTGTTCTCCTCCTGGCGAAACTCCAGAATCGCTTCGTCGGACAAGGACTTGCAGATATCCATCAGCTTGCGGGCCGGCACGGTGATTTCACCATCCTGCCCGGAGTCCACGGCCACCTTTCCCACCAGTTCCACTTCCAGGTCCGTACCGGTAATGGATAGCTCCCCGTCCTTGAGTGTCAGCAGCACATTAGCAAGAACCGGCAGGGTATGCCGCCTCTCCACCACCCCGGCTGCCAACTGCAGCGGCTTGATGATCGCTTCCCTCGAAATAGAAAATTGCATAATTCTTGTCCTTCTGGATCCCCGTTCTTGTGCACCCGCCTGTTACCGTATGTACCGGATCAGGTAGAAAGCACCCGCATCAGATTGCTGTGGTCCTCTGCCCAGTCCGTGGAGGACGCGCACAGTTTCTTCATCTGCCGGCAGGCATGAAGTACCGTTGTGTGGTCGCGGCCACCAAAGGCTTCTCCGATTTCAGGGAGACTGTGGTTGGTCAGCTCCTTGGCCAGACACATTGCCATCTGACGCGGCCTGGCCACGGACCGGTTACGTCTTTTCGACAACATGTCCGACATCTTGATCTTGTAATATTCCGCCACGGAGCGCTGGATATTGTCTATTGAGACCAGTTTGTCATGCAAGGCGAACAGATCCCGCAACGCTTCCTTCACCAGCTCCAGGTCAATTCTCCGTCCGACGAAGTTGGAATGGATGATAACCTTTTTCAGTGCGCCTTCCAGCTCCCGTACGTGAGAACGTAGCCGCTGGGCGATGAACATGGCTGCATCACTGGGGAGTTCTACATTGGACTGGGCCGCCTTGTTGATAAGAATCGCGGCGCGGGTCTCCAGCTCCGGCGGCTCCACCGCCACACTCAACCCCCAACCGAAACGGGACTTGAGGCGCTCTTCCAAGCCATTGATTTCCTTGTGGTATTTATCACTCGTCAGAATAATCTGCTGGCCACCCTCCAACAGTGCATTGAAGGTATGAAAGAATTCCTCCTGCGACCGCTCCTTCCCGGCGAAAAACTGGATATCGTCAATCAGTAGCGCATCAACGGAGCGATAATACCTCTTGAACTCGTTGATTGCATTAAGTTGCAGTGCCGAGACCATGGTTGCCACGAAGGTTTCCGAATGCAGGTAGACCACCTTGGCGCCCGGTTTGCGCGCCAGCAGAAAATTACCTATGGCATGCATGAGGTGCGTTTTACCAAGTCCGACCCCACCATAAATGAACAGGGGATTGTAGGCACCGCCGGGATTCTCCGCCACCTGCATGGCCGCCGCCCGGGCCAACTGGTTGGATTTTCCCTCAATGAAGTTCTCGAACGTGTTGTCGGGATTGATCGCGCCCTTGTGACGCAGTTTCCCCTCAATCATCATTTCCATGTTCCGGGAGCTGCGCTGCCCCCCACGGGATCCGCCCCCGGACCGGGACGGGAAGGGGTTATTGTGCAGCGTTTCCTGCCGGGTACTGACCGGCTGTGTCGCGCCACCTCCTCTGTACGGGTAGTCCCCCGCAGCGGGGGATCGAGCCGTGTCCGGGTGTATTTCCCTTTCAGCGGACACGCCCCCGCCTGCAGTGCTTACTGACGGCGCGGGATAGCCGGCAGACGGTCTGGACGAGCGGGCCCCCACCTCGAACACGATATTGACCGCTTCACCCTGGGCCTCCCGGTGGACCAGCTCACGGATGCGATGAAGGAATTTTTCCTTGACCCAGTCCATGACAAACCGGTTGGGTGCATACACCGTCAGTTCATCGCCAGAACCTTCGGCCTGCAGGGGCCGGATCCAGGTATTGAATTGTTGGGAAGGTAGTTCTTCTTTTAGATGATCAACACACCGTTGCCAGTTCACGGTCAGCACCTGCACATTCCTGTTATCGGTTTATTATATCCAGGGACACACCGCAGCGGTTGGCAGGGTCCCTATCGGTAATTGGCAATGATTCTACTCCCGGACCGTCGACTTATCCACATCAGACAAGGCCAGGGCGCGACTATTTCAATAACACAGTTATCTTTTATAATCAGTATGTTAATAACACAATGACTGTAATAGAAAGGGTTAAACGAACCCTGATGCCAGCCAATAAACGCAGAGTTATGCACAGGATATCCTGTGGATAACTTGTGTCTAATCAGGTACGGACCGTATTGGCCGCTCAATCGGCAGAAGCAATTGCAAAACATCGACAGAACGACTAGAATTCGCGCTCTATTTTTGAAACCTGTCGAACGACAGAGTCGATGACTACGCGGAAGGCATTATGAAGCGAACTTTTCAACCCAGTGTACTGAAGCGCGCCCGAGCGCATGGATTCCGTGCCCGCATGGCAACCAGCGGCGGCCGTCTCGTCCTCAAGCGTCGTCGCAGCAAAGGCCGAGCCAAGCTGTCAGCCTGATTGATTGTATTCCGCACTCGTGAGCGGGCTGGCCTTCGGTAAAAAACATCGTCTGTTGAACGCCGGCGATTACCAGAATGTATTTCGCCGGGCCCGCTACAAGGTCTCCAGCAAACACATCCTGATTCTCGCCATCGAAAACCGGTCGGCGCATGCCCGGCTGGGCCTGGTGGTGGGCAAGAAACACCTCAAGCACGCCGTTCAGCGCAATCGTTTCAAGCGTCTGTCCCGGGAATCGTTCCGGCATCAGCAACAGTTGCTGGCCGGGCTGGATATCATCATCCTGGTGCGGGGTAACCTGTCCGGCGAAGAGAACGCGCGAATCCGCCAAAGTATTGATACACTGTGGCTCGACCTGATCCGCCGGCGGGAAAAAGCACGCCCAACAGGTCCGTCTTCTCCGTCACAAGAGCCAGACCGCCATGCTGAATGATCTTGCCATCAGACTGATCCGCGTCTACCAATGCACGCTTGGTCTACTGGTCGGCAATTGTTGCCGCTTTCATCCCTCATGTTCCCACTACACACAGGACGCCATCCGGGCACATGGTCTACTGAAAGGCTGCGGCTACGGGCTGCGGCGCCTGTCCCATTGTCACCCCTGGCACCCCGGTGGCTTCGACCCGGTACCCGGTGTCGACGGTGACACGGAACGTCCCCAATCCACTTCATCGACAATACAGTAATTATTACCCATGGATATCATCAGATACGCACTCCTGGCAGGACTTGCCGTCGTTACCTACCTGTTGCTGCTCGCCTGGCAGGAGGATTACGGTGTCACCGACACCCCGGCTCCCGAGGAAATCGTGACCACTTCCTCATCCGCCCCGGACGACACGGCTGAAGACACAGGCACCGATCTGCCAACAACGGCACCGGCCAGCGATGGCGATGATATTCCTTCCGTGACCACATCCCCGGATTCAGACCGCGAAGTGCAAACCTCTGGAAGCGAGGAACTCATCAACGTACAGACCGATGTACTGAATGTACGAATCGATCCGGTCGGCGGCGATATCGTTTATATCTCGCTACCCCGATACCCGACCGAGCTGGACCGCCCCGATGAACCATTCGTGTTACTGGAAGAAACCAGCCTGCGTAGTTACGTCGCCCAGAGCGGATTGGTTGGCCGCGACGGTATCGATACCGGGGAGCGGCCCCGATATACAACCCGGTCCACCGACTATGTGCTGGGCCCGGACGGCCGCCAGCTCCAGGTGGAGCTGGAGTACACCGACGAACAAGGGGTGAGCATTACCAAACGCTTCACCTTTACCCGGGGCGACTACCTCATCGATGTGGCCTACGAAGTGGACAATCCCACCGACGAGCGCTGGCGCGCCAACCTGTTTGGCCAGATCAAACGCGGTGATTTCGCGGATCCGACCACCGGCAGCGGATTCGGCATGCAGAGCTTCCTCGGCTTCGCCACCACGGCGCCGGACGACAACTACATCAAGATCGATTTCGATGAAGTGGAGAGCCGGGCACCCCACGAAATGGAAGGCGGCTGGATGGCATTCAGCCAGCACTACTTCCTGTCTGCCTGGGTTGCACCACAGACCAACAACCGCTTTTCCACCCGCATCAACAACCAGGGCGAGTACATCGGCGGATTCACGTCCGATGAGTTTGCGGTTCCCTCCGGTGAAACCGCAACCCGCAGTGCCGGGTTCTACGCCGGCCCCAAGGATCAGTACCGGCTCGCCGAAATCGCTCCCTGGCTGGACCGCACCATTGACTACGGATGGCTGTGGTTTATCGCTTCACCCATCTACTGGCTGCTGACTTTCATCAACTCCTTTGTCGGCAACTATGGCTGGTCCATCCTGCTACTGACCGTCTGCGTGAAAGGGATTTTCTACAAACTCTCGGCCACCAGTTACCGGTCCATGGCCAACATGCGCCGCGTCATGCCGAAGATGAACCAGCTCAAGGAACGCTTTGGCGATGACAAGATGCGCCTGCAGAAAGAAACCATGGAGCTGTACAAGAAGGAGAAGATCAATCCCTTCGGTGGCTGTCTGCCCATCCTTGTGCAGATGCCGGTCTTCATTGCGCTGTACTGGGTATTGCTGGAGAGTGTGGAGTTACGGCACGCTCCGTTCATACTCTGGATTGACGACCTGTCGGTCATGGATCCCTATTTCGTGCTTCCCATCCTGATGGGCGCATCCATGTACCTCCAGTTCATGCTGAGCCCGACGCCCCAGGATCCGACGCAGGCCAAGATCATGAAGTTCATGCCCGTGGTCATGACCGTGTTCTTCCTCTGGTTCCCGGCCGGTCTGGTACTGTACTGGCTGGCCAACAGCGTGCTGGGCATCGCACAGCAGTGGTACATCACTAGCGGCATTGAAAAGGAACAGGCGCGCAAGGATGCCGCCCGGGTCTAGTGTAACAGGCCTCTCCCCATGAATCCGGTACGCACGGACACCGACACGATCTGCGCCATGGCTACGCCGCCAGGGCGTAGCGGTGTCGGCATCATCCGCGTATCGGGACCCCGATGCCGGGAGCTGGCCGAGGCCATTCTGGGACACCTGCCCAAAGCGAGAAATGCCGGGCTTTGCCGTTTTCATGACCGGTCCGGGCAGGTCATCGATCAGGGTATCGCCCTGTTTTTTCCTGCACCGCATTCCTTTACCGGAGAAGATGTGCTGGAACTACAGGGGCACGGCGGCCTCTATCTGCTGAATGCGCTGCTGGCCGAGTTGGCCGGACTGGGCGCCCGGCTGGCCCGGCCCGGAGAGTTTTCCGAGCGGGCATTCATGAATGACAAGCTCGACCTGACCCAGGCCGAAGCCATCGCCGACCTGATCGACGCCAGCTCCGAACAGGCCGCCCGCAGCGCGATTCGCACTCTGCAGGGGGAGTTTTCCCGGCTCATCCATCAGCTTGCCGAGTCGATCACCGAACTGCGCGTCTATGTGGAAGCGTCCATTGACTTTTCCGACGAGGAAATCGACTTCCTCTCGGAAGGCGGTGTGGCATACAGGCTCGACAATCTCCTCGAACAACTCGACGCCGTGCTGGAACAGGCCCGGCAGGGCAGCATCCTCAAGGAAGGCATGTCTGTGGTTATCGCCGGACGGCCCAACGCCGGCAAGTCCAGTCTGCTCAATGCCCTGGCCGGACGTGACACCGCCATCGTCACGGACATCGCCGGTACCACTCGCGACACCCTGCGGGAAAACATTCATATCGACGGCATGCCACTACATATTACCGACACCGCAGGTCTGCGTGACAGCGAGGACCGCATCGAGCAGGAAGGCATTCGCCGGGCCCGCAGCGCCATGGAACAAGCAGACCGACTGCTGTTGGTCATCGACGCCCACGCCGAACGTACCATGACCACATCCGACGCCCGATCGCTGGATGCCTATCTGGAAGGCCTCAGGCTGCCCGCAGCGCTACGTCAACGTCTGACACTGGTACTGAACAAATGCGACCTGGCCGGCCTGTCACCGGGCTTGCAGGCGGCCGACGCCGGACACCCCGCCGTCATCCGCCTGTCCGCACTGACCTCGGACGGTGTAGACCTGCTCCGGACCCACCTGAAAGACTGCATGGGGTTTGATGCCACGGAAGAGGGCGGTTTCATCGCCCGTACACGCCATCTCGACGCACTGAAGCGCGCACAGTCCGATCTTCGTCACGCCAGTGAGCAATTGCAACATCAGGCAGGAGAGCTCGTTGCTGAAGATTTGCGCCATGCCCACCGGCATCTGGGAGAAATCACTGGGGAGTTCACCACCGATGATCTGCTTGGGCGCATATTTTCCAGTTTCTGTATCGGAAAATGACGTCCGTCAAACCTGTGTATAACTCCGTGCAAAGCTTGTATAAATCCGCAGCATGAATCTGTGGATAACAATGGCCTGTGTATAACATGGTCTTCCACACACAGGCTGTCCATAGGTGCTCAGCCCTTTAAACAGAGGAAACACACCGGATTATACAGCCTTCAAAATGTTGTTTTTAAAGACAATAAAGCAGTTTCCCACAGAAAATCGATTTACCATCATTAACATCAGTATCAAGTAACCTTACATAATTACTATCTATTAATTAGTAATAATATTGCTTTGTGTATTGAATTGCCGCTTGTGGATTATTTTGTGTACCAGACTTCTGCAGCCCTTTAATTTTTCCCCCGAATCCTTATACTGAGCGGCCCTTCTCAAGAATATTTCGGGTGTTCCATGGATTTTTCCAGGCGGTACGACGTGATCGTGGTCGGAGGCGGCCATGCCGGCACCGAAGCGGCGCTGGCAGCCGCCCGTATGGGCGTAAAAACCCTGCTTGTCACCCACAACATCGAGACCCTCGGGCAGATGTCCTGTAACCCGGCCATCGGCGGCATCGGCAAGAGCCATCTGGTGCGCGAAATCGATGCGCTGGGCGGCGCCATGGCGCAGGCCACGGATCTGGCCGGTATCCATTTCCGGGTGCTGAATTCCAGCAAGGGGCCTGCGGTCCGCGCCACCCGGGCCCAGGCGGACCGGGTGCTGTACAAGGCAGCCATCCGCCGGATCCTCGAGCAGCAGGACAACCTGGAAACCTTTCAGCAGGCGGTGGATGACCTGATCATTCAGAACGAGACCGTGCAAGGCGTGGTGACCCAGATGGGCCTGCGTTTCCTTGCACCGCAGGTGGTGTTAACCACCGGCACGTTCCTGGGCGGGAAGATTCATATCGGGCTGCAGAACAGCGCCGGCGGCCGCGCCGGGGATCCTCCGTCGATTCCGCTGGCCGACCGCCTGCGGGAGTTGCCGTTCCGGGTGGACCGTCTCAAGACCGGCACGCCGCCGCGCATCGATTCACGCAGTGTTGATTTCTCGGTCATGAGCGAACAACACGGGGATGATCCCCTGCCGGTCATGTCTTTCCTGGGGGATGCAGCGCAGCACCCAGGGCAAGTGCCGTGTCATATCACGGCCACCAACGAGACCAGCCACGACATCATCCGCGCCGGCCTGGACCGGTCACCCATGTACACCGGCGTCATCGAGGGCCTGGGGCCGCGCTACTGTCCGTCCATCGAGGACAAGGTCATGCGCTTTTCCGACAAGACCTCGCACCAGATATTCGTCGAACCGGAAGGGCTGGAAACCAATGAGCTGTACCCCAATGGTATCTCCACCAGTCTGCCGTTCGATGTGCAGATCGAGGTGATCCACAGTATCCGCGGCTTCGAGAACGCCCATGTGACGCGCCCCGGCTATGCCATCGAATACGATTTCTTCGATCCGCGCGATCTGCGTCATTCGCTGGAGACGCGCTTCATCAGCGGCTTGTATTTCGCGGGTCAGATTAACGGTACCACGGGCTACGAGGAAGCCGGAGCACAAGGCCTGCTGGCCGGCACCAACGCAGCACTGGCCGTTCGCGAGCAGGAAGCCTGGTGTCCACGGCGCGATGAAGCCTACATCGGCGTATTGGTCGATGATCTGATCAGCATGGGCACCAGGGAGCCCTACCGTATGTTTACCAGCCGTGCCGAATACCGGTTGCTGCTGCGGGAAGATAACGCGGATCTGCGCCTCACCGCAAAGGGCCGGGAGCTGGGGCTGGTCGATGATGAACGCTGGCGCCATTTCTGTGCCAAGCAGGAGGGGATTACCACTGAACTCAAGCGACTGCGTTCACGCTGGATCCAGCCCGATTCGCAGGCAGCACGGGCCATTAACCCGATGCTGGAAAAACCGCTGTCACGGGAATACAGCCTGGCGGATCTGCTCGCCCGCCCCGAACTGAATCACGCCCGTCTGATGGAAGCGGTGGGTGAACCCCTGCCGGATGACGCACTGGCCGGGCAGGTGGCCAGCCAGGTCGAGATCCAGATCAAGTACCAGGGTTATATCGACCGGCAGGCCGAGGACATCCAGCGGCTCAAGCGGCAGGAAAACACACCCCTGCCGGAGGGGATCGACTACAGCCGGATCGATGGTCTGTCCAACGAGCTCAGTCAGAAACTGGACAGCGCCCGGCCCGAGACGCTTGCCCAGGCCGCCAGGATTCCCGGCATGACACCGGCCGCCGTCTCGCTGTTGTTGATCTGGCTGAAAAAACAGGAAATGGCGGCCACCCGTCGTTCCGCCTGATACCAGGGAGTCTGGAGGCATGGAGCACCACCGGTTTGCCGCGCTACTGGACCAAGGACTGGACGAAGCGGCGATTACCCTGGACGCCGACCAGAAGGATCGGCTGCTCGAATACCTTGCCTTGCTGTACAAATGGAATCAGGCCTACAATCTTACGGCGGTGCGGGATCCGGAAGAGATGATCAGCCGCCATCTGCTGGACAGTCTGGCATTGCTGCCCCATCTGGACGCGACAACAGGGACGGTGCTCGACGTCGGCACGGGGCCCGGCCTGCCAGGCATTCCCCTGGCGATCGCCAGACCGCAGCGCCGGTTCATCCTGCTGGACAGCAACGGCAAGAAGACCCGGTTTCTTTTCCAGGTGCAGCTTGTCCTCAAACTGGATACTATCCATATTGTCGGTGAACGGATCGAGCAATACGCGCCGGAGCCGGATATCCACGTGATTGTGAGCCGGGCATTCGCGTCCCTGGCCCGGTTCTGGTCCGTCACCGCGCCTGTCTGGAGCCGTGTCAGCGGCGAGATGACACTGCTGGCCATGAAAGCGGGTGATTCCGGCGATGCTGGTAACGAGCAGCGTGAATTGGAGCAACAACTGGCGGCGCAAGTCGTGCCACAGTGGCATTGCCGCAGTGTGCCGCTGACCATTCCCGGCAGTGAGGCCGCGCGCCAGCTGGTGATACTGCAGAGAACAACAACGGAGACACTTGTATCGTGAGCCGCATACTGGCCATAGCCAATCAGAAGGGCGGGGTGGGCAAGACCACCACTTCCGTTAACCTGGCGGCGTCGCTGGCCGCGACGAAACGCCGGCTGTTGCTTGTGGACATGGATCCCCAAGGCAATGCCACCATGGGCAGTGGTCAGGACAAGAATGAGCTGCAGGCCTCCGTGTATGAGTTGTTGACCGGAGAGGCCGGTTTTGACCAGGTACTGGTGCGGCCCGAGGCAGCCGGCTATGATCTGCTGCCCGCCAATGGCGACCTGGTGGCGGGTGAAATCGAGTTGCTGGAGATGCCTCAGCGTGAGGGCCGCCTGCGGGAAGTGTTGGCTGCCATCCGGGATCGCTACGACTACATCGTTATTGATTGTCCGCCGTCGCTGAACATGCTGACGCTCAATTCCCTGGTGGCCGCCGAAGGTGTAGTCATTCCGATGCAGTGTGAATACTATGCGCTGGAAGGCCTGTCCGCACTGATGGATACTATTGCTGCAGTCAGTGAGACCCATAACCCTGGACTCGAGATCGAAGGCATCCTGCGGACCATGTATGATCCGCGCAACCGGCTCACCACCGAGGTGTCGGGGCAGTTGTTCGACCATTTCGGTGATCGTGTCTACCGGACCGTGGTACCCCGCAACATCCGCCTGGCCGAGGCGCCCAGTTACGGGCTGCCGGTCATCCGCTATGACAGGCACAGCCGCGGCGCGATTGCGTATCTGGCGCTGGCTGGAGAAATGCTGCGTCGCAGAGAACAGCCGGCTGCCTGAAGCAGGACCGGAAATCCACAGACAGGAGTGAACGACACGCATGGCGGGAAAGAAGAAACTCGGCCGAGGCCTGGACAAACTGTTGGGCAGCAGCAGCGCAAACATGCGGCAGCCTGTGCCAGTGGCCCCGCAGCCCGGTGAGGACGGCACCCTTGCACCGGTCAGCAACCATCCCCCGGCGGATGGTGAGCTGCGCCATCTGCCCGTGGAACTGGTACTGCGCGGCAAGTACCAACCGCGCACCGACATGCACGAGGATGCCCTGCAGGAGCTGGCGGAGTCGATACGTGCCCAGGGCGTGATGCAGCCTATCGTGGTCCGCCCCATGGCGGATGGCAAACACTTCGAGATTATTGCTGGTGAACGACGCTGGCGGGCCACCCAGCTGGCCGGACTGGACAGTATTCCGGCTATCATCAAGCCAGTCAGTGACGAGTCCGCCATCGCCATGGCGCTGATCGAGAACATCCAGCGCGAAAATCTCAATCCCATCGAAGAGGCCATGGCGCTGCGGCGGCTCAAGGAAGAGTTCGAGCTTACCCAGCAGGAAGTGGCCGATGCGGTCGGAAAATCGCGCGCCACGGTCACCAATCTGTTGCGTCTGATGTCACTGACACCGGATGTGCGCATGATGCTGGAACACGGCGACCTGGAGATGGGCCATGCCCGGGCACTGCTGTCGCTGGAGGGCGATGACCAGGGTGAGGCCGCCAGGACGGTAGTCGGCAAGGGGTTGTCCGTCCGTCAGACCGAAGCACTGGTGCGCCGCCTGCAATCCGGCAATCCCGCGAAAAAGGAGCCCGCCCCGCAGGATCCCGATATCCGCAAACTGGAAGAAAGCCTTTCCGACCGCCTCGGCAGCCGCGTTCGTATCCAGCATGGCGAGAAGGGCGGCGGCAAGGTCACCGTCAGCTACAACAGTCTGGACGAATTGGACGGTATCCTCGAGCATATCCGCTGAGGCCGGGCTCTGGATTGTTTCTGGCGATCCTGCATGTCTCGTGGTACGGTCACCAATCGATCATCAGATCCATCCAATCGGTTGATAACAGGGACCATAATCCCTATAATGCGCCTGCCTTCGATGGCAAGGGGAGTCATTGAAGTCACAGTCGGGCGCGGATACGACAATAATGCCGTCCAGAACCAGTATTGAAGCGCCTCCCGTCAATCGGGTGATTGCCCTCCAGAGTGTTGTTCTCGCAGTCCTGGTGGCAGCCGTATTCCTGGCTCTCGGTATGACGAATGCCCTGTCGTTTCTGTTGGGCGGGCTGTTGACCGCACTGCCGAATGCCTGGTTTACCAGGCGGTACTTCCGGCACCGCGGAGCGCGGGCCAGTGGCAGGATCCTGCGGGATTTCTACACCGGCAAGGCGGCAGTGATGGTATTTATGGGGGCAGGCTTTGCGCTTACCTTCCTGATCGTGGATCCCCTGAACATACCAGCGTTGTTTTCAGGATTCATTCTGACACACGTCGCCGGCCTGCTACTCCTGACCGGGTTGCAGAAGGCGGATTCTAACAACTGAACAACTGGCTCAGAACGGGAATATGGCAGACGCAAACGAACCTCTCTACGAATCGGCAACCGAATACGTCAGGCATCACCTGGGCTTTCTGGTATTCGGTCGGAAGGAAGACGGCAGTCTGGGTTTCGCAGAATCGCAGACTGAAGCGGCAGAGATGGGCTTCTGGTCCATCCATGTGGATTCCATGATCATGTCCGTGCTGCTGGGCGTGATATTCCTCGGATTGTTCTTCTTTGTGACCCGCCGTGCCACCTCCGGCGTTCCCGGACCCTTGCAGAACGCGGTCGAATACCTCGTCGAGATGGTCCAGAACAACATCAAGAACACCTTTTTCCACCGCAATGATCTGCTCGGGCCCCTGGCATTGACCATTTTCTGCTGGATTTTCCTGATGAATCTGATGGATCTGGTCCCCGTAGACTGGATTCCGCTCGTGGCGCAGACCGTGGCGGGCGATTCGCATCTGTATTTCAAGGCGGTACCGACCACCGACCTCAACATCACCCTGGGTTTCTCTCTCAGTGTGTTCTTCCTGATGATTTTCTACAGTATAAAGTGCAAGGGCCTGGGCGGATTCCTCGGCGAATTCGCGTTCCACCCGTTCGGTAAATGGGCCCTCCCGTTCAATGTGCTTCTGGAACTGCCCGGCTTCCTTGCCAAGCCGGTATCACTGGCTCTGCGACTCTATGGCAACCTGTTCGCGGGCGAAGTGATCTTCCTGGTGATTGCCCTGATCGGCTATGCACAGTTGCCACTGCACTTTGCATGGGCGGTGTTCCACATCCTGATCATCACGCTGCAGGCGTATCTGTTCATGATGCTGACCATCGTATACCTGAATCAGGCGCATACCCGGCCGGATGAGGCACATTAACCGCAAACCCTTGAAACTTGATTGATCGTACCCTGTAAAACTTGGAGATAAACATGGAAACTATTCAGGCTTTTTCATTGATCGCAGCAGCCATCATCTTTGGTATCTGTGGTGCCGGCACGGCCGTTGCCTTCGGTAACCTGGGTGGCAAGCTGATCGAGAGTTCCGCACGTCAACCGGAACTGGCGCCCAAACTGCAGACCCAGTTCTTCCTGGTCGCTGCATTTGTGGACGTAATCTCCATCATCGGCGTGGGTATGTCATTCCTGTTCATCTTTGCCAACCCGTTCGTGGGCTGATGCCGTTTATCGCCGAGACGTTTTCAGCGGCCAAAGCGACACTGACGCAGAGGTAAAGTTATGAACCTGAATGCAACCATCATCGGCCAGTCATTCGCCTTTTTCATCTTCGTGCTGTTCTGCATGAAGTACGTCTGGCCTCCGGTGACACAGATCCTGGAGGAGCGGCGCAAGAAAATCGCTGATGGCCTGGATGCCGCCGACCGCGCACAGCGCGATCTGGACCTGGCCCAGGACAAAGCCGCCGACGAGCTTCGTGATGCGAAGAAGAAGAGTGCCGAGATCATCGAGATGGCCAACAAGCGGGCCAATCAGATCGTTGACGAAGCCAAGGGCAAGGCGCGCGAGGAAGGCCAGCGTCTGATCGCCGGTGCACAGTCCGAAATCGAACAGGAAGTGCAACGGGCTCGAGAGGAACTGCGCTCGCAGGTGGCGGCGATTGCCGTGGCCGGGGCCGAGAAGATCCTGGAGTCCTCCGTCGATCAGGCAGCCAATGAAGAGCTGGTGAAGAAACTGGCATCAGAGCTATAGGCAACCATTCATGGCAGAGTCAATTACATTAGCCCGGCCGTACGCCACAGCGGTGTTCGAGGTGGCGGTCAGCGACAAGGCACTGGACGAGTGGTCCGCCATGCTCGCGACGCTGGCAGCGGTGACGGCTGACGACAAGGTGAGCAGTCTGCTGAAGTCGCCGACGCTGGGTGCCGAGGCGCAGTCTCAGGCACTCATCGACACCTGTGGCGACACGCTGACGGACAAGGGCCGCAACGTGATCCGTCTGCTGGCCGACAACCGCCGGCTGGTGTTGATGCCGCAGATCGCCGCGCTGTTCGAGACACTCAAGGCAAACCACCTCAAGACCGTCGATGTTGAGCTTTCCACGGCCTACGAGCTCAGTGACGACACCATCAGATTGTTGACCGAGGCGCTGCAGAAGCGTCTGGACCGTCAGATCGCACTGCGCACCCGGGTTGACCAGGGGCTGATAGGCGGGGCAGTGATCCGCGCCGGCGATACCGTCATCGACAACTCTGTCCGGGGTAAATTGAAGAAACTGGCAGATTCATTGAATTCCTAGTGGGCCACTACCGTCCGGGAATGAGGAAATAGACATGCAACAACTGAATCCATCTGAAATCAGTGACATTATCAAGCAGAGGATCGATAACCTCGATGTTTCTGCCCAGGCGGGGAATGAGGGCACCATTGTCAGCGTCTCCGATGGCATCATCCGTATTCACGGCCTGGCCGACGTCATGTACGGCGAAATGATCGAGCTCGAGGGCGGCGTCTACGGTATGGCGCTGAACCTGGAACGTGATTCGGTTGGTGCAGTGGTACTGGGCGACTACAAGAATCTCGCCGAAGGCCAGACCGCCCGCTGTACGCAGCGCATTCTGGAAGTGCCGGTGGGTCCCGAGCTGGAAGGCCGCGTGGTTGACGCGCTGGGCGTACCGATCGACGGCAAGGGTGCGATCAACACCAAAGAGACAGCCCCCATCGAGAAAGTGGCGCCGGGCGTGATTGCCCGCCAGTCTGTCGATCAGCCGATCCAGACCGGTCTGAAGGCCATTGACGCCATGGTCCCGATCGGCCGTGGCCAGCGCGAACTGATCATCGGTGACCGTCAGGTGGGCAAGACCGCCGTCGCCATCGACACGATCATCAACCAGAAAGGCAAGGACGTGAAGTGCGTCTACGTCGCCATCGGTCAGAAGCAGTCTTCCATCGCCGGTGTAGTGTCGAAACTGGAAGAGCACGGCGCCATGGAATACACCACGGTAGTGGCTGCCGGTGCCTCCGATCCTGCCTCCATGCAGTACATCGCGGCCTATGCCGGTTGTTCCATGGGCGAATACTATCGTGACCGGGGTGAAGACGCCCTGATCATCTACGATGACCTGACCAAGCAGGCCTGGGCGTATCGCCAGATTTCCCTGCTGCTGCGTCGCCCCCCGGGCCGTGAAGCCTATCCCGGTGACGTGTTTTATCTCCACTCCCGTCTGCTGGAACGCGCCGCGCGCGTCAATGCCGATCACGTCGAGAAGATGACCAATGGCGAGGTGAAAGGCAAGACCGGTTCGCTGACGGCGCTGCCGATCATCGAGACCCAGGCCGGCGACGTATCCGCCTTCGTACCGACCAACGTGATTTCCATCACCGACGGGCAGATCTTCCTGGAAACCGACCTGTTCAACGCCGGTGTCCGTCCTGCCATCAACGCAGGCCTGTCGGTATCACGTGTCGGTGGTTCGGCCCAGACCAAAATCATCAAAAAACTGGGCGGCGGTATCCGTATTGCACTGGCCCAGTATCGGGAACTGGCGGCTTTTGCCCAGTTTGCCTCGGATCTGGACGACGCCACCCGCGCCCAGCTCGAGCATGGTCAGCGTGTCACCGAACTGATGAAGCAGGGCCAGTACGCGCCGCTGTCGGTGGCCGAAATGGCCCTGTCGCTGTTCGCGGCCAACGAAGGCTACCTGAAGGATGTGGATCTGCAGAAGGTCACCGCTTTCGAGCAGGCGCTGCTGTCCTATGCCAACAGCCAGTACGCCGAACAGCTCGAGAAGGTCAATGAGAGCGGAGGCTTCGACGACGAAGTCCAGGCGCAGTTCAACAAGATCATTGAAGACTTCAAAGCAACCCAGACGTGGTAATCAGGCGATAGATTATGGCTAGCGGCAAAGAGATTCGCGGCAAGATCTCCAGCATCACCAACACGCAGAAGATCACCAGCGCGATGGAGATGGTGGCGGCTTCCAAGATGCGCAAGTCGCAGGAGCGCATGGTGGTGGGGAAACCCTATGCCACCCATATCCGCAAGGTGGTCGGGCATGTGGCCAACGCCAACCCCGAGTACAAGCACGTCTATTTCACGGAACGGGACGTCAAGCGGGTGGGCTATATCGTTGTGTCCACCGACCGTGGCCTGTGTGGCGGCTTGAACATCAACGCCTTCAAGAAAGTGACGAAGGACGTCACAAGCTGGCGTGAACAGGATGTGGGCGTGGAGTTCTGTGCGCTGGGCGCCAAGGCGACCACCTTCTTCAACAGCTATGGCGGCAATGTGGTCGCTTCGGTTCGGGGACTGGGTGATGCACCGTCGGTCAAGGACGTCATCGGTGCTGTCAAAGTGATGCTGGACCGGTTTGCCAACGGCGAGATTGATCGGCTGTTCCTGGTCAGTAACGAGTTCGTCAACACAATGACCCAGGAGCCCCGGCTGCAGCAGTTGCTGCCCCTGGAGGCCTCGGAGGATGAAGAGCTCAAGCACCACTGGGACTATATCTATGAGCCGGCGCCCGAGTCGCTGATCGATGGCCTGATGACGCGTTACGTCGAAACACAGGTCTATCAAGCCGTGGTTGAGAATGCCGCCTGTGAGCAGGCCGCGCGGATGCTGGCCATGAAGAATGCCACGGACAACGCCGGTGATCTGATCGAGGACCTGGGGCTGGCCTACAACAAGGCGCGCCAGGCAGCGATCACCCAGGAACTGTCTGAAATCGTCAGCGGTGCGGCGGCCGTCTGACGGCCCGGTATACGCAGAACACAATGCTAGTAAACCAGTTTGAAGATCAGGTGAAGAGGAACCGAACATGAGCAGCGGTCGTATCGTGCAAATCATTGGTGCCGTCATCGACGTGCAATTTCCGCGGGACAGCATTCCGCGGGTTTACGACGCACTGAACGTGGCCAGCAAGGACACTACCCTGGAAGTGCAACAGCAGCTGGGCGATGGTGTCGTCCGGACCATTGCCATGGGTAGCACGGAAGGCCTCTCCCGGGGTCTGGAAGTCAGCAACACCGGCGAGCCTGTCTCCGTGCCGGTGGGTACAAAGACCCTGGGCCGCATCATGGACGTGCTCGGTCGTCCCATCGACGAACGCGGCGAAATCGGTGAACAGGAACGCATGCCGATCCACCGTGAAGCGCCGGCGTATGACGAGCTGGCTGCTTCCAACGAGCTGCTGGAAACCGGCATCAAGGTGATCGATCTGATCTGCCCGTTCGCCAAGGGCGGCAAGGTCGGCTTGTTCGGCGGCGCCGGCGTGGGCAAGACCGTGAACATGATGGAGCTCATCAACAACATTGCCAAGGCGCACAGCGGTCTGTCCGTGTTCGCTGGTGTCGGGGAGCGTACCCGGGAAGGTAATGACTTCTACCACGAGATGCAGGAGTCCAAGGTCATCGACCTGGACAATCCGGAAGAGTCCAAGGTGGCGATGGTCTACGGCCAGATGAACGAGCCACCGGGTAACCGTCTGCGAGTCGCATTGACTGGCCTGACCATGGCCGAGAAATTCCGCGACGAAGGTCGCGACGTGCTGTTCTTTGTCGACAACATCTACCGCTACACGCTGGCCGGCACCGAAGTATCAGCACTGCTGGGCCGCATGCCTTCAGCGGTGGGTTACCAGCCGACCCTGGCAGAGGAAATGGGTGTACTGCAGGAGCGGATTACATCCACCAAAACCGGCTCGATCACGTCCATTCAGGCCGTATACGTACCCGCCGATGACCTGACCGACCCGTCACCGGCGACCACCTTCGCGCACCTGGATGCCACTGTTGTATTGTCGCGTTCCATTGCCGAGCTCGGTATCTATCCGGCCATCGATCCGCTGGACTCCACTTCACGTCAGCTGGATCCGCTGGTTATCGGCAACGAGCATTATGACGTGGCTCGCGGGGTCCAGACCGTCCTGCAGCGTTACAAGGAGCTGAAGGACA
Organism: Pseudohongiellaceae bacterium; assembly: GCA_040882255.1. Taxonomy (GTDB): domain Bacteria; phylum Pseudomonadota; class Gammaproteobacteria; order Pseudomonadales; family Pseudohongiellaceae; genus PWQG01. The sequence continues at coordinate 107,856 of JBBEBP010000005.1, forward strand.
TCATCGCCATTCTGGGCATGGATGAGTTGTCCGAGGAAGACAAGCAGATAGTGGCCCGGGCGCGCAAGATTCAGCGCTTCCTGTCCCAGCCGTTCTATGTCGCGGAAGTGTTCACCAACACCCCCGGACAGTACGTGCCGCTGAAGGACACCATCGCCGGCTTCAAGGGCATCATCGACGGGGACTACGATCATATACCGGAGCAGGCTTTCTACATGGTCGGTTCCATTGATCAGGCGGTCGAGAAAGCCGAGAAGCTGAAGAACTGAGACTGAAGAGGCGCACACATGGCCATGACTATGCACTGCGATATCGTAAGCGCAGAGAAAGAGATATTCTCCGGACTGGTGGAGCTTCTTGTGGCCACCGGCGTGCAGGGGGATATGGGTATTGCACCCGGGCATGCGCCGCTGCTGACTGAGCTGATCCCTGGTCCTGTTCGTTGCGTGATGCGCGATGGCGAGGAAGAGATCTACTACGTTTCCGGTGGCTATCTGGAAGTGCAGAGTGGTATCGTGACAGTGCTGGCGGACACCGCTATTCGTGCTTCAGATGTCGACGAAGCGGCCGCCCAGCAGGCGATTGAGGATGTTCAGAAAGCCATTGCCAACAAGGAGTCCGAGTTCGAGTACTCCCGGGCGGCAGCGACTCTGGCCGAGGCGGCTGCCCAATTGCGGGCACTGAAACAGCTGCGCAAGTAGCCGGGACAGAGTATCGTGTAACGCTTTTTACATTCACCGTAAAAAGCGGTAAAAAGGGTAGCGACGGCTACCCTTTTTTTATGGGAATCAAAATATGGATACGGACATTATCGTGCTGGCGGCCGGCAAGGGTACGCGGATGTATTCCTCGCTGCCCAAGGTGTTGCACCCGCTTGCAGGGCGACCGCTGCTCTCGCATGTGCTCGATACGGCCGCCTCGTTTTCCCCGCGCAGCCTGCGCGTGGTGGTTGGCTATGGTGCCGAGCAGGTACGCGGGGCCCTGACCGATTTTGCGCAGGACCTTTTGTGGCTGGAACAACGGGAACAACTGGGCACCGGACATGCCGTATTGCAGGGAGCGGCCGATCTTCCGGACAATGGCGCGACTCTGATATTGTACGGCGACGTGCCCTTGATTTCGGCCGATACCCTGCGCAGTTTGTTGGAAGTCATGACAACGGCTTCCGTGGCCGTCCTCACTCAGCACGTTGATGAGCCTTATGGTCTGGGCCGGATCATCCGCGACGGAGATGGAAACGTCACCGGCATTGTTGAAGAGAAGGACGCCACGGAGGCACAGCGCCGTATCCGCGAAATCAATACCGGTATTATCTGTGCGCAGAACAGGAATCTGCTGGACTGGCTGGGCCGGCTGGATAACGACAATGCGCAGGGCGAGTACTACCTGACTGACATCATCGGTATGGCGGCGCGGGATGGCGAAGTCATTGAAACCGGAACTGTGCAGGATCCGCTGGAAGCCCAGGGGATCAACAACCGGTTGCAACTGGCCGCCATCGAACGCAGCCTGCAACGCCGGCAGGCGGAAGCACTGGCACTCGGGGGTGTCACTGTGCTGGACCCGGCCCGCCTTGATATTCGCGGTCATGTCGAGTGTGGCCGGGATGTCACGCTGGATGTCAACATCATTATTGAAGGAACCGTTCATATTGGTGACCGATGCGAAATCGGTCCGAATGTGGTACTGAAAAATTGCCGGATCGGGGAGGGCTGTGTGGTGCTGGCCAACTCCCATGTCGAAGGAGCGGATATGGAATCTGACATTTCCGTGGGGCCTTTCGCGCGTATACGTCCGGGCACCGAACTCAAAAAGGGTTCAAAAATAGGAAACTTTGTGGAGACCAAGAAATCCATCATTGGAGCGGGCAGTAAAGTCAATCACCTCAGCTATATCGGCGATACCGAAATGGGCCGGGATGTGAATGTGGGAGCTGGCACCATAACTTGTAATTATGACGGTGCGAACAAACACAGAACGACCGTTGGCAATGGCGTTTTCATCGGATCAAATACGGCCATCGTGGCGCCGGTCACCCTGCATGACGGAGTTACCATCGCCGCTGGTTCAACCATCACCGCTGATGTGCCACAAGACCAGTTGGGCGTGGCCAGAGGCCGGCAACGCAATATTGACGGCTGGAAACGTCCGACTGGGAAATGAAAGGTACACCTGGATACTCCAGTTGGAAAAATTATCCGGATTTACGGGAAATTCCCGTAAACGGGATCGCAAACAGGAATAGTATATGTGTGGCATTGTAGGTGCAGTAGCACAACGAGAAGTATCCGCCATTTTGCTGGAAGGGCTGAAGCGCCTGGAGTACCGCGGCTACGACTCGGCTGGGCTGGCGCTGATTTCTTCCGACGACCAGCTTCTTCACTGCGTTAAAGCGTCGGGCAAGGTCAGTGAGCTGACCGGCCTCATGAAACATTCCGCCCTCAGGGGCTTCACCGGTATAGCGCATACCCGGTGGGCCACCCACGGTGAGCCAACCGAAGTCAATGCGCATCCCCACCTGTCCGGATGTGATATCGCCCTGGTTCACAATGGCATCATCGAGAATCATGAAACTCTGAAGGTGGCATTGGAGGCGGACGGATACCAGTTCCTGTCCGAGACGGACACGGAAATCGTGGTGCACCTGGTGCATCAATGCCGAGAGCGTACCGGGGACCTGTTGTCGGCCGTCGAGATGGCGGTGCAACAGTTGCACGGTGCCTACGGACTCTGCGTGATGGACCGGCGCGAGCCGGATCATCTGGTGGTGGCCCGTAGCGGTAGCCCCCTGGTCATTGGCGTTGGTATTGGCGAGAACTTTGTTGCCTCCGATACGCTGGCGCTTGGCCAGGTCACCGACCGTTTCATCTATCTCGAGGAAGGCGACATCGCGGATGTGTCCCGAGACAGGGTCCGCGTCCGCCATGGCGGGGAAGACGTGGAACGAACCGTCAAACAGGTTTCCAGTGATATGGTGGATGTCGAGAAAGGCGAATTCGGCCATTTCATGCTGAAGGAAATCCACGAACAAAGCCGGGTGATTGCCGATACGCTGAACGGCCGTATCAGTGCAGACCATGTGCTTGAGGAAGCTTTCGGCGTAAAGGCGAAGCAGTTCTTTGATCAGGTAAGCAGCGTCCATATTGTGGCATGTGGCACCAGTCACCATGCCGGCATGGTGACCAAGTACTGGCTGGAGAACATTGCCCGCATGCCCTGCCAGGTGGATATTGCCAGCGACTACCGCTACCGCAACATTATTGTCAATCCGGGCACACTGTTCGTGACAATTTCCCAGTCAGGCGAAACGGCCGATACACTGGCGGCGCTGCAGTATGCGAAAGAGGCGCCCTATGTCGCGCGGCTGGCCATCTGCAATGTGGCGACCAGCTCGCTGGTTCGGGAGTCCGATTTCTCGCTGTTGACCATGGCTGGCCGGGAGATCGGCGTCGCATCAACGAAGGCGTTCACCACCCAGCTTTGTGCGTTGCTGTTGTTGACCCTGGTGCTGGGCCGCCGCAATGGTCTTGCGGAGGAAACCGAAGCCCGTATCGTACGGGAAATGCACCAGCTACCGGAGCTGATCGACAAGACCCTGGAACTGGACCGGGAGATACAGCTGACTTCCGTCAATCTGGCGGATAAACATCACGCCCTGTTCCTGGGCCGGGGTATACAGTATCCGGTTGCAAAGGAAGGGGCGCTTAAGCTCAAGGAAATCTCCTACATTCATGCGGAGGCCTATCCGGCCGGGGAGTTGAAACACGGTCCGCTGGCGCTGGTGGACGACCGGATGCCGGTGATTGCCGTGGCGCCCAACGATGAACTGCTGGGCAAATTGAAGTCGAACCTGGCCGAAGTCAGCGCGCGGGGCGGTAAACTGTTTGTATTCGCAGACGAGTCTTGCGGTTTCCGTAACGATGACAACCTGCGTGTGATCGATGTCCCGCGGGTATCCGATACGCTGGCACCGATCATCTATACGATTCCGCTGCAGTTGCTTTCCTATCATGTGGCGATACTGAAGGGAACGGATGTGGACCACCCCAGGAACCTGGCCAAGTCGGTGACTGTGGAGTGAAGCGCGGCCTCAGCTGCCGGTGTCCTGTTCGCTGTGCTGGCGTGGGGTGCGTAGCGTCCGGAGCATCTTGTTGATGCGTTTCAGGTAGTCCTTGAGCAGGGGTTTGCGGTATCTGGCCACGCCCATGGCCAGCACATCGATCACCAGCAGGTGGGCGATCCGCGAGGAGACCGGCGCGAATACATGCAGGTCCTCTTCCATATTGACAGGGATGGGTATGGTACTGATGCGGGTTAACGGTGTGTCCTGCGGTGCCAGGCAGATCACGGTCGCGCCGGCGTCCAGTGCGAGCTCCACACTGTGAATCAGGGCGCGGGTGCGCCCGGACTGCGAGATCGCCAACACGACATCTTCGCCATTCAGGGACAGGGCGGACATGTGCTGGATGTGCGGGTCGGTATAGGCCGAAGAGGACAGTTGTAGCCGGAAGAACTTGTGCTGTGCATCCGAGGCCACCGAGCCGGAGGCGCCGTAACCGTAGAATTCCACCCGGCGCGCTTTGCTGATGGCGCGGATCGCACGGTCCAGGGCTTCCGGATCCAGTTCATTGCGTACTGCCAGCAGGGAGCTGATGGTGGAGTCGAAGACCTTGTTGCAGAGGTCCTCCACGGTATCGCCATCGTCCACGGAGAACTGTGTATAGTTGCCACTGGCGCCGACGTGCTGGGCCAATTGCAGCTTGAAGGCCTGGAACCCTTCCAGGTCCAGTGCCCGGCAGAAACGCAGTACCGTGGGTTCGCTGACATCGGCCCGTGAGGCCACGTCCACGATGCGCATGGAGAGCACTTCAGTACTGTTCTCCAGTATGAAGTCCGCTACCTTGCGTTCGGACTTCCTGAGGGTATCCCTTCGCTGCCGTATCTTGTTCAGCAGATTCTGTGATTCCATAATGCCGGCCGGAATTGTCTCTTGTCGCACGAGCCAATATACCGCAAGCTGGGTGGTAACAACAGGGCCAGCAGATCATGAGTGACTTCGACATCCGGTTCCATTGCAGTATCAATGAACTGTCCCCCTCCGCGTGGGATGCTCTGGCGGTAAATGCCGGCCCGTTTCTGCAGCACGCCTTCCTGGCATCGCTGGAGGATAGCGGCAGTGTGGGACCCGGAACCGGCTGGGTTCCGCAACATGTCTCGGTTTGGCGTGCCGAACGGGAACAACCCTGTCTGGTCATGCCGCTGTACCAGAAACACCACTCATGGGGAGAGTATGTGTTCGACTGGGCCTGGGCGGATGCCTGGTCCCGTTTCGGCCTTTCCTATTATCCGAAGCTGTTGACGGCCGTTCCCTTCACGCCCAGTACCGGTCCCCGCCTGCTGATCGGCGATCACGAAGAGCTGTCGGCTGTTGTCCCTGCGCTATTGCAACGGATCCGCGACGAGATGCAGGCTGTGGGGGCATCTTCATGGCATGTGCTGTTTCCCCGTACGGCACAGGTTGCGGCCCTGCAACGGGAAGGTCTGCTACTGCGCCGGGGATCACAGTTTCACTGGTTCAACCGGGGCTACCGTGACTTCGACGACTTTCTGTCCGCGTTCAACTCCCGTCGCCGCAAGAATGTACGAAAGGAGCGTCGGAGTGTGCAGCAGGCTGGTGTCCGGTGTCACCGTTTCACCGGGAGGCAGATCGACGAAGCCCTGTGGGATCGCTTTTATACCTACTATCAGCAGACGTATGCCGAACGCGGTCAGCGAGGCTATCTGAGCCGGCGGTTTTTCTCGTTGTTGGGGCAGCTGATGCCGGAGTCGATTCTGTTGGTGATGGCCGAACAGCATGGCGAATGGGTGGCTGGTGGACTCTACCTGGTTGATGAGAAGCGATTGTATGGACGTTACTGGGGAGCGGAAGTCGACATCCCCGGTCTGCACTTCGAGGTCTGCTATTACCAGGGCATCGAGTTCTGCATTGAGCAGGGGCTGGAGTGCTTTGATGCCGGGGCGCAGGGAGAGCACAAGCTGATACGCGGATTTGAACCGGTCCGCACCGACTCCCTGCACTGGATAGAGGACAAGCGGTTTCGTGATGCGATCCGGCAGTTCTGTGACGAGGAGGAGCAGTACGTGGATGCCTACATGACGGCGGCCACTGATGCCTTACCGTACCGGAAGGACAGTCAGGACCGCTGACGCCAGATGCGTAACTGATTGTTGGCAGGCATTGCGTTGTCCTCGATCAGTTCCAGCCCGGCCTTTTCAGCCAGCTCATCCACGAATGCTGCGTCGCGGATACCACTACGCGGATCGCGCTGCCGCAACCATTGGTCAAAGGAGGCGTTACTGTCCGATGAGAACTCGTCGCCGTAGCGAAACGGGCCATAGATGCAGACGATAGCGTCTTCCTTCAGCACATCCGGGAGGCGTCGGAAGAAACCACGCACGGCCTCTTCCGACATAATGTGCAGCGTGTTGGCGCTGAACAGATAGTCTGCGGCGGCCGCATCCCATTGAGGATCCAGGGCGTCCAGGGTCAGTGGTGCTGGCAGGTTGTCCAGTCCGGACTGTCCCAGCCGCAGAGCAAGGGAAGCGGCATTACTGGCCACGTCACTGCTCTGCCAGTACAGCCACGGCATACTGGCGGCAAAGAATGCGGCGTGCTGCCCGGTCCCTCCGCCGACCTCCAGCACGCGTGCCCGGCACTGATCGGGGAGCGCGGGATGGGCCTCACGGGGACCGAAGTGCCGTAGCAATACCTCCAGGATGGGGCGCTTGTTGTTTTCGCAAGCCTGGCTCCAGGGCAGTTCCATGTGATGACTCCTGTTGGGTTCAGGTCTGCTTGCGCAGGAACACCGGTCTGTTTGCCGTGGAATCGGCGGCGCTGTAGCGGTAGCCGCCGGCATCAAAGCCCGTCAGCCCTTCAAGGTTGGTGATGCGGTGGCGGATAAGCCAGGCAGCCATCATGCCCCGCGCTTTCTTGGCGTAGAAGCTGATGATCTTGTATTCCCCGTTCTTGTGATCCTTGAATACCGGGCTGATGACATCGGCCTCCAGAACTTTTTCTTTAACCGAGCGGAAATACTCGTTGGAGGTCAGATTGACCAGCAGTCGGGGCCGGTCCCCTTTCAGGTCCTCGTTCAGGACCTGCGTGATCTGCTCGCCCCAGAATCCATACAGGTCCTTCGCACCGCCCACCGACAGTCGCGTACCCATCTCCAGGCGGTATGGCTGCATCAGGTCCAGCGGGCGGAGCACCCCGTAGAGTCCGGACAGAATGCGCAGATGCCGTTGGGCGTACTCAAGGTCCTTTGCCGACAGGGATTCAACGTCCAGTCCGGCATAGACATCACCGGTGAAGGCGAAAGCCGCCTGCTTTGCATTGTCGGGGGTGAATGGCAATTGCCAGTTCATGTAGCGCCGGGCATTCAGTTCACCCAGCCTGGCACTGATGTTCATCAGCTCCGACAGGTCTTCCGGGGAATGTTCGCGCAGGGTTTCCACCAGTTCCCGGGACTGGTCGGTGAAACGCGGCAGCGTGTATTTGCCGGTTTTCACTGGAGACTCGAAATCCAGGGACTTGGCGGGAGAGACGACGATCAGCATACGGGCCTCGGTGTGTTACGCTTATACGACGTTGATATCCTGACCATTGTAACCCGGACCGTCCATTGCTGATACGCCTCCAGACTCTTGCCCGCCGTTTTGCCGTTCTCAGGAAACCCCTGCTGACCGGCTGCCTGGTCATGCCGCCCGTCATTCTGTGGCTGCTGGCCGGGCCGGGGGGCGGTGGTGACGACAGGGCACTGATTCCGGCGATCCTTTTTTTCGCCTGGTTGCTGCTGTTGTACACGGCATTGACGTTGTTTGCGCGGGTGCCGGAGCCGGACGTGGAGGCTGGCTGGTGGCAGCGCCAGAAGACGCGGCTGGTCCGGTTTCTGTATGGCGTGCTGGCGGTGCTGGTGACTGTGCTCGCGATTGCGACCGTGGTCACAACCTGGCAGTTGGCGTCGGCATGGGTTTACCTGTATGTTCTGTGACCGGAAAACGGCGATAACAGAGGCGGACCGATGAGTCTTATGGAAGATGACATGGATCGGGAGCCGGTACCCACCGGCGAACTGGCATTGCAGACCCTGGCCATGCCCCGGGATACCAATGCCAATGGTGATATCTTCGGCGGTTGGCTGGTGTCGCAGATGGATCTGGCGGCGGGCATCGCCACCAAGCAGGTCACGCATGGCCGGTCGGCCACTGTGGCTATCAAGAATGTGCAGTTCCTGGCACCGGTCAGTGTCGGTTCCATCGTCAGCTGCTACGCAGAGGTGATCGAAATCGGGCGCAGCTCCATGCACATCAGTATCGAGGTATGGAGCGCCAGTTCCATCACCCAGAGCATTCAGCAGAAAGTGGCCGAGGGGCAGTTCGTGTTCGTGGCCATCGATGAGAACGGCCGTACGCGGCGTATCGGTCCACGGCCGGCTTACAGGGCTTCGAGCCGCGCGTAGGACAGTACCAGCCACTTGGCGCCGGCTTCCATGAATTGCACCTGCACGCGGGCATTGGGGCCGCTGCCTTCATAGTTCAGCACCACGCCTTCACCGAACTTGCCGTGACGCACTCGTTGACCCAGGCTGATGCCGGTCTCCGGCACCTCGTCTCCCGCCGAGGCCATGCCGCCGGAAAAAGCGGACGTACGGCCAGCCGGTCTCGTGATTGTGGATTTCATGCGGACTGATTCGATCAGTTCATCAGGGACTTCCCGGATGAACCGGGAGGGCCGGCTCATGTTCACATCGCCATGCAGGCGGCGCGATTCGGCGTGGGTCATGTACAGCTTCTCCATGGCGCGGGTGATGCCCACGTAGCAGAGGCGGCGTTCCTCTTCCAGACCGTTGAGGTTCTCCGTTGACATGCGGTGCGGAAACAGGCCTTCCTCCATGCCCACGATGAACACCAGCGGAAACTCGAGTCCCTTGGCCGAGTGCATGGTCATCAGCTGCACGGCGTCCTCGTGTTCGGCGGCCTGGGTGTCGCCGGCATCCAGTGCGGCCTGATCCAGGAAATCCGTGAGCATCTGGCGCTGGTCCGGCGCGGGCTGGTCGCTGTCGCGCCACTCGGCCCGCAGGTCATCGGTCCAGGACCGCATGGCATTGACCAGTTCGTCCAGGTTCTCCAGCCGGGCCTGCGCTTTCTCGCCACCTTCCTTCTGGTGATGCGGGATCAGTCCACTGCGCTTGATGACCAGATCCACCAGGTCCGCCAGGTCGTAGTCGCCGGACTGGCTGTCCAGTTCCTCGATCAGCTGGATGAACTGCCCCACCGAGGCAGAGGCGCGCGCCGCCAGCCCCCGGTTCTCTACAGCCTGGCAGCAGGCCTGCCACAGGGAGGTGCCCTGTTCACGGGCCAGATTGCGCAGGATGTCCAGAGTGCGGGCGCCGATGCCGCGGGTGGGCACATTGACGACGCGTTCCATGGCGGTGTCATCGTGGCGATTGACCAGTAGCCGCAGGTAGGCCAGTGCATTACGGATCTCCAGTCGCTCGTAGAACCGCTGACCGCCGTAGATGCGATAAGGCATCGCCATCCGCAGCAGGGCATCTTCGAGTTCGCGCGACTGTGCGTTGGAGCGGTACAGAATGGCCGCTTCCGACAGCCGGTGGCCCCCGTTCATCCAGTCCTGCAGCCGGTCCACCACGAAGCGGGCCTCGTCCTGCTCGTTGAAGGCCTCGTACAGGGAAATGGGTTCGCCTTCCACGCCGTCCGTCCACAGCTCCTTGCCCAGCCGGCCCTGGTTGTTGGCAATCAGGGTGTTGGCGGCCTGCAGAATGGTGCCGGTGGAGCGGTAGTTCTGTTCCAGGCGCACAGTCTGTGCGCCAGCGAAATCCTTGCTGAACTGCTGGATGTTCTCGATCCGCGCGCCGCGCCAGCCGTAGATGGACTGGTCGTCATCGCCTACCACCATCAGATGACCGGTCTTGCCGGCCAACACCCGCAGCCAGGCATATTGCACGGCGTTGGTGTCCTGGAACTCGTCCACCAGGATGTGCTGAAAGCGCCGCTGGTAATGAGCCAGTAGCTGAGGATGGTTGAGCCACAACTCGTGGGCGCGCAGCAGGATTTCGGCGAAATCCACCATGCCGCCCCGGTTACAGGCTTCCTCGTAGGCGCGGTACACGGTCAGCATGACGCGTGTATAGTCGTCGCCGAAGTGCTCGATATGGGCGGCGCGCAGGCCCTCGTCCTTCTGACCGTTGATATACCACTGGATCTGTCGGGGTGGCCACTTGTCATCGTCGATGCTCAGCTGCCGGCACAGGCGCTTGACCAGGCGCAGCTGGTCGTCGCTGTCCATGATCTGGAAGGTTTCCGGCAGGTTGGCTTCTTTCCAGTGCATGCGCAACAGGCGGTGGGCCAGGCCGTGGAAGGTGCCCACCCACATGCTGCCGGCCGGCTGCCCCAGCAGCCCCTCGATCCGCGCACGCATCTCGCGCGCCGCCTTGTTCGTGAAAGTCACCGCCATCACGCCGAACGGCGAGACGTTTTCCACCTGCAGCAGCCAGGCGATGCGATGCACCAGTACGCGGGTCTTGCCGCTGCCGGCGCCGGCCAGCACCAGCAGGTTGCCGGGCGGAGCCGCCACGGCCTGGCGCTGTTCGTCATTGAGGGGGTCGAGAATCGTTGAGACATCCATAGGCGCAGTATTCTAGAGGGCCTCCTGCCGATTGTATATGCGAACGATAAAACGCGCCCGAACCGGACAGGTAGAACTGCCGGACAGCCTGGGTTGTGTATCGAACAGATGATCGGTTTTCGCTTTTTCGCCCCCTCACATACTGGTAGAATGACTCCCTTTTCTCACAATGATGATTGCAACCGGGGGCACAAGTTATGGTGGCCGATGAAGCCAGTTTCGAGTGGCAGGATCCGTTTCTCATGGACAGCATGCTGACGGAAGACGAGCGCATGATCCGGGACACGGCCCGCCAGTATGCGCGCGGCAAGCTGCTGCCCCGCGTACGCGAGGCCTACCAGAAAGAGCATACCGATCCGGAGATTTTCCGCGAGATGGGTGAGCTGGGGCTGCTGGGTCCGGCTCTGGAAGGGTATGGCTGCTCCGGTACCAACTACGTCAGCTATGGTTTGATCGCCCGTGAAGTCGAGGCGGTGGACTCCGGCTACCGCTCCATGATGAGTGTACAGTCCAGCCTGGTCATGCACCCCATCCACAAGTTCGGGACCGAGGCGCAGAAAGAGAAGTACCTGCCGAAGCTGGCCAGCGGCGAGTGGATCGGCTGTTTCGGCCTGACCGAGCCCGACTACGGCAGCGATCCGGGCGGCATGGTGACCCGGGCCCGCTCCGTGGACGGCGGTTACAGCCTCAGCGGTGCCAAGACCTGGATCAGCAATTCACCGATCGCTGATGTGTTCGTCGTCTGGGCCAAGGATGACGAGGGAGTGATTCGCGGTTTCATTCTCGACAAGGGCATGAAAGGTCTGTCGGCGCCCAAGATCCACGGCAAACTGGCCCTGCGTGCCTCCATCACCGGTGAAATCGTCATGGATGAGGTGTTCGTACCGGAAGAGAACTGGCTGCCGGAAGCCAAGGGTCTGGCAGGCCCGTTCAGTTGTCTGAACTCCGCTCGCCTGGGTATCGCCTGGGGCGCCCTGGGCGCTGCCGAGACCTGCTGGCTGGCCGCCCGCGAATACACCATGGACCGCAAGCAGTTCAAGCGCCCGCTGGCCGCCAACCAACTGATCCAGAAGAAACTGGCCGACATGCAGACGGAGATCTCCCTGGGTCTGCTGGGCTGTCTGCAGGGCACCCGCCTGAAGGACGAGGGACGCATGGCGCCGCCGCTGATCTCCCTGCTCAAGCGCAACTCCTGCCTGAAGGCGCTGGACGTGGCGCGCAATGCACGGGATATGCTGGGTGGTAATGGCATTTCGGACGAGTATCCGGTGATGCGTCATGCGCAGAATCTGGAGGTGGTCAACACCTACGAGGGGACGGCGGACATCCACGCCCTGATCCTGGGCCGCGCCCAGACCGGCCTCCAGGCCTTCACTGGCTGATTCGGAGTTCGTACCCTCCATTCCGGTCCCGAGGGGTATGTGTGGGCGATACCGGGGTGAGAGGCCGCTCAGGATCGACCATTGTCCGGCCCCCGAAATCGGACTCCCAGGCGGTCGGCGAGGGACCGCCGACCGTTCTGTCCGTGTCTATCCGATTTCGGGGGCCGGCCAAAGCATGGTCTGATTGATCCTGAGCGGCCTCTCGCCCCGGTATCGCCCACACATACCCCTCGGGACCTGACTTCTGCGGGTAGTTCCCCGATCAACAGCGATAGCGAGCGAGTCTCCATGTCCGATTGCCGTGGTTGTTCCCCTGAGTAAGTGGAGTGTTCATCCGGGAGGCATACTCGCGGGCTTTACCCATGCGCGTGAGCGCGCTGCGGATGTTGGATGTGACCACGGTAGTCAGGTATTGAGGCCGGGTAGCGGGGCGCCGGGGCGGGATAGCCGTCAGGATCAATCAGGCCATGTATTGGCCGGGCCGGAAAATCGGATAGACACGGACAGAACGCGAGCCGGTCCCTCGGCGAGCGCCTGGGAGTCCGATTTTCCGGCCCGGACAATGGCCGATCCTGACGGCTATCCCGCCCCGGCGCCCCGCTACCCGGCCTCAATACCGGAATGGAGGGTGATACCTCCGAACAGCTACGTGCCGAGTACCACCCCGGCGAAGAGGATGAGGCCCACCCAGTGGTTACTGAGGAACGCCTCGAAGCACCCCGACACGTCACGATCCCGGATCAGCCACTGCTGGTACCCCAGCGCCATTCCGGCCAGGACCAGGCTCAGGTAGTAGAACGCCCCCAACTGGAACTGCAGACCCGCCAGTAACAGCGCCCCCAGAAACATCATCTGCAGCACGCCGACCATCGCCTTGTCCGCGTCACCAAACAGGATGGCCGTGGATTTGACGCCAATTTTCAGGTCGTACTCGCGGTCCACCATGGCGTATTCGGTGTCGTAGGCCACGGTCCACAGGCAGTTGGCCACATAGAGCAGCCAGGCTGCGGGCGGGATCTCGCCGGCCTGGGCAGTGAAGGCCATCAGGATGGCCCAGGAAAAGGCCATGCCCAACACCACCTGGGGCAGATGGGTGTGGCGTTTCATGAACGGGTAAATGGCAGCCAGTGCGACGGCGCCGAAGGCCATGTAGAAAGTCAGGCGGTTGGTGAAAAGGAGCAGAAAGGCGCCAATCGCGGTCAGAACCAGAAAGCATTGCAGGGCTTCATTGCGACTGACGCGGCCGGTGACGATGGGGCGGTTCTCGGTGCGCAGCACATCGCCGTCCACGTTGGCGTCGGCGAAGTCATTGATGCAACAGCCGGCAGCGCGCATGACGATGGTGCCCAGGATGAAGATCACTACCAGTGACAGATCCGGTCTTCCGTTGCCGGCAATCCACAAGGCACCCAACGCAGGCCACAGAAGAACAAAAATGCCGATCGGGCGGTTCAGCCTGGTCAGGTGGATGAAGTCGGGCAGGCGTGGCCAGTGTGATTCCAGTCTGCCAATCAGAGGCGCGAGCAGTGCGGCTATACGGTTCATGGGTGGTTCTGTCCTGTGATGTTCTTCACAACGTCACACTTTATCCGTTCGGTTCGTGATGGTCCATCCGCCCTGTGGCGGCACGACCCGGGCAGACACGGTATCATGATCAAGATGCATAAATCGTTTATCCATGCGTAAGGAGGAAGACATGACAAAAACAGAGCTGACGGAAGCCATCGCGGCGAGCACCGGGCTGTCGAAGACGCAGGCGGGCGATGTGCTCAATAGCATCCTGGACCAGACCACGGTGGCGCTCAGCAAGGGCGATCGGGTGGCATTGCCGGGCCTGGGGAGTTTTTCGCTATCAGATCGCGCGGCGCGCACTGGCCGCAATCCGCAGACGGGTGAGGAGATGAGAATACCGGCGAGCAAGGCGGTGCGTTTTAGCCCGGCAGCGGCCCTGAAAAAAGCGGTCAACTGACTCCCGGCGCTGCCGATGAGTCTTCTGGAGCGGTCAGCCTGACTGGAAACTTTCCTTTATTGACCCGCTCCGCCCTGAAAATCCTGGTCTTCAGACATTGCCATACAGCTCCCTTTCACCGAGCCACCGCTGTATGAGGGGGGTCACGTGTTCAGGATACTCTTTCAGCAACCGGTCCGCGACGGGGAGAGTCAGGGACAGTAGCGCTTGGTCGCGCTGCAGGTCGGCGACCCGGAAGTCCATCAGGCCGGTCTGCCGGGTGCCCAGGACCTGCCCCGGTCCCCGCAGACGCAGATCCTGTTCGGCGATATGGAAGCCGTCATTGCTGTCCCGCATGATCATCAGCCGCTCCCGTCCTGCACGCGACAAAGGGGTCTGGTACAACAGAAGGCAGTGACTGGCCCGGCTGCCCCGCCCGACGCGGCCGCGGAGCTGGTGCAACTGTGCCAGGCCCAACCGCTCGGGATTCTCTATGATCATTACGCTGGCGTTGGGAACATCCACCCCGACCTCGATCACCGTGGTCGCAACCAGTAACTGGAACGCGCCCTGCTTGAAGTGATCCATCACCGAGGTCTTGTCGGCCGCCTTCATCCGACCGTGCACCAGGCCGATACGCAGCTCCGGGAGTTGTTCGGCAAGCAGCGCCGCCGTGGCTTCGGCTGCCTGGCACTGCAGTGCTTCGGATTCCTCGATCAGTGTACATACCCAGTAGACCTGGCTGCCGTTTCGGCAGGCCTCGCGGATGCGTTCGATCACCTGGTCGCGACGATCACTGGAAATCACCACCGTGTTCACCGGCGTGCGGCCCGGCGGCAGTTCGTCGATGACGCTGACTTCAAGATCGGCGTAGGCGCTCATCGCTAGCGTGCGTGGAATGGGTGTGGCGGTCATGACCAGCTGGTGGGGCAGTGTCTTGCTACTGCCGTCCGGCCCGGCGCCTTTTTCCCGCAGGGCCAGGCGTTGATGCACGCCGAAACGGTGCTGCTCGTCGATGATGACCAGGCCCAGGCGATGGAAGTGAACTTCATCCTGGAACAGGGCGTGGGTCCCCACCACCACACGGGCCGTGCCGCTGCTGATCAGAGCCAGTTGTTCGTCACGCCGCCGGCCTTTCACCCGCCCGCTCAGCCAGCCGACGTGGATGCCCAACGGTGCCAGCCATTCGGAAAAAGTGATGAAATGCTGCTCGGCCAGCAGCTCGGTGGGGGCCATGATCACGGCCTGGTGATCGTTCTCCGCTGCCTGCAGCGCCGCCAGAGCCGCTACCACCGTCTTGCCTGAGCCGACATCACCCTGCAGCAGCCGCAGGCCGGGAACCGGCTCGGAAAGGTCCGTGCTGATATCCCGCAGCACGCGTTGCTGGGCACCGGTCAAGGGGAAGGGCAGACTGTTCAGCAGCTGGCGTGTCAGTGTTCCGGTGGCGGGCAGTGCCGGCGCCGAAAACTGCCGCGCCTGCTCACGAATGCGGCGCATGCTGAGCCGGTGCGCCAGCAGCTCTTCGAAGGCCAGACGTTGCTGGCTGGGATGTTCACCCAATTCCAGTAATTCAATACGGGCATCAACCGGCGGACGGTGGACATACTGCACGGCCTCGGCCAGGGAAACCGGCAGGCCCGGCGGACGAAACAACTCCGGTAACCACTCCTGTAGCGTGTTGCCGCTGTCCAGCCGCTCCAGGGCCTGTTCCATCAGGGCGCGCAGCCGCGTCTGTTGCAATCCTTCGGTGGCCGGATAGATGGGAGTCAGATGGTCCTCGACCGGTGGTTGCTCGGCGGTATCCCGGTACTCCGGGTGGTAGATTTCGGGGCCCGTCTTGCCGGGGCGTACCTCGCCATAACAGCGCAAGCGGGTACCGGGCTGCAGGCGTTTACGCTGGGCGGCGGAGAAGTAGTAGAAACGCAGGCCGATCATGCCGGAGTCGTCGCGCAGCCGGCACAGCAGGCTGCGCCGCCGGCCGAATTCCACCTCCGCGCTAAGCAGTTCGCCTTCTACCATAACGTCCTGGCCCGGACGCACGCGGCCGATGGGAGTGATGCGCGTGCGGTCCTGATAGCGCAGGGGCAGGTGGAACAACAGATCCTGTACCGAGGCGATGCCCAGTTTTGCCAGGCGGTCGCGCAGACCCGGTCCGACCCCCTTCAGTGAGCTGACCGGTTGATCGGCCAGACCCGGTCCCGGCGTCCGGCTCACAACACCATGATCGCGTCGATTTCCACGGCCGCGCCTTTCGGAAGGGCGGCGACCTGGACAGTGGCCCGTGCCGGATAGGGTGGATTGAAGCGCTGCGCCATGATGTCATTGACTGTGGCGAAATCGTTCAGATCAGTCAGATAGATGGTGATCCGGGCCAGTGCATCCAGGTCGCCTCCGGCTGCATCGGCGACGGCCTGAAGGTTGTCCAGTACCTGCTTTATCTGGATCTCTATGCCTCCGGATACCAGTGTCATGGTTGTGGGGTCCAGCGGGATCTGGCCGGACAGATACACGGTATTGCCGGCACGTACGGCCTGCGAATAAGGGCCGATCGCTTCCGGCGCCCGTGATGTGGAAATGATGTCCCTGTGATAGCCCATCAGTCGGGTAGCCCTCCCTGTTGCCGGCGGTGGCGATCATTCATCAGTGATTCCGGTGCGATGTGGCTGCGGATCGGCTTGACGACCTTGCGACTCTTGACCCGTGTGACCTTCTCCACCGGCTTGATCAGGCGGACGTACCGCATCACCCGGGCCAGGTGGACACGGTTGCGGACGTTGAGCTGCAGATTGACGATGCTGAGGCGCGAATCGCGCTCCACCGTGCTGATCTTCTCGATGTTGGCCTCGGCCCGGGTGATGGTGTTGGCCAGCGTGGCGATAATGCCCCGCTCGTTTTCCAGTTCCACCCGGATCTCGACGGCGAACTCACCATCCACGTTCGGATCCCAGCGCACCGAAACGCATTTCTCCGGGTTGTGGCGGATTTCGGCGATGTTGTTGCAGCCATCGGTGTGGATCACCATGCCCCGGCCTGAACTGATGTGGCCGACAATCGGATCGCCGGGAATCGGATGGCAGCAGCGCGCATAGCTGATGACCATGCCTTCGGAGCCACGGATGGCCAGTGAGCTCTGTTTGACTTCCTTGCCGCTGCGCGGCGTTTCGTCTTCCTCGTGTACCAGATCCGGCAACAGCTGGCGGGCCACCCGGAACGCCATGCGGTTGCCCAGGCCGATATCCTCCAGCACTGTGTTAAAGGCCTCGGCCCGCATTTCTCCCAGCGCCGCCTGGACCTGCTCCGCAGTCACCTTGTCCAGATGGGTGCCGTAACCGGACAGCACCTTGTTTAGCAGGCGCTTGCCCAACGCTACCGATTCGGAGTGGCGTTGGTTCTTCAGGTAGTGGCGGATATTGCTGCGGGCCTTGCCGGTCACCGCGAAGCTTAACCAGGCCGGGTTCGGTTGGGCGCCGGGCGAGGTGATAATTTCCACTGTCTGGCCACTGTCCAGTGGCTCGCTGAGTGGCGCCAGCCGGCGGCTGATTCGGCAGGCCACGCAGGAGTTGCCGACATCGGTGTGCACGGCGTAGGCGAAGTCCACGGCAGTCGAACCGGCCGGCAGTTCCATGATGCGGCCCTTGGGCGTGAACACGTAGATCTCGTCCGGGAACAGATCGATCTTTACGTTCTCGATGAATTCCAGCGAATTGCCGGCGTTCTGTTGCAGTTCCAGCAGGCCGTTGACCCACTGGCGCGCGCGCAGATGGGTATTGCTGGGCCGGTCGTCGGCTGATTTGTAGAGCCAGTGTGCGGCGATGCCGTTGTTGGCCATCGCCTCCATCTCCTCGGTGCGGATCTGGATCTCGATGGGCACACCGTGCATGCCGAACAGGGAGGTGTGCAGGGACTGATAGCCATTGGCCTTGGGGATGGCAATGTAGTCCTTGAAACGTCCGGGCACTGGCTTGAACAGATTGTGCACCGCGCCCAGCACCCGGTAGCAGGTGTCGACCGAATCGACGACGATCCGGAAGGCATAGACGTCCATGATCTCGGAGAATGACTTGCGCTTGGTGCGCATTTTCTCGTAGATACTGTAGAGGTGCTTCTCGCGGCCGATGGTGCGGCCTGGCAGATTCTCCCGCGCGAGACAGGCTTCCAGCGAGTCCTGGATCTGTTCGAGAACTTCCTTGCGGTTGCCGCGCACGGAGCGGATGGCGGCGGCGATACGTGAGGCACGCATCGGATAGAGCGCCTGGAAGCCCAGATCCTCGAATTCCACGCGGACAGCGTTCATGCCCAGGCGGTTGGCGATAGGGGCGTAGATGTCCAGGGTCTCGCGGGCGATGCGGCGCCGCTTCTCCGGACTCAGGGCATCCAGGGTGCGCATGTTGTGCAGGCGGTCGGCCAGCTTGACCAGGATGACGCGCAGATCGCGGGCCATGGCCAGGGCCATCTTCTGGAAGTTCTCGGCCTGTGCCTCGGCGCGGCTGTTGAAGCTGATCTTGTTGAGTTTGCTGACACCGTCCACCAGTTCAGCGACGCTGGCGCCGAACTGGTTCTTGACGGCCGTCTTGCTGATGCCGGTATCCTCGATCACGTCATGCAACATGGCGGCCATCAGACTCTGATGGTCCATGTGCATGTCCTTGAGGATACCGGCGACGGCCAGCGGATGGGTCACATAGGGTTCGCCGCTGCGCCGGAACTGACCATCATGGGCCTGTTCGGCGTAAAAATAGGCGCGCCGGACCTGCTTGACCTGCTCGCTGTCGAGGTATTGCGAGAGGTCGGTGGCCAGTGCATCAATGCTTTCGGCAACTGCTGCTGTCACGGGCCGGTTTCTCCTCTCGGGCTACTCGGTTGAGCCCTGCACTTACTCGTCTTCGTCGGGGGTCGGTTCCGCCGCTTCGGGCGTGCTCTCCGCCGGCTCCTCTTCAGGAACCAGGGCGCCCATCATGGCTGCAGTGGCGCTCAGATCGGCCTCCGGCACCTCGCGGGCGGGCGTGGGGCGAGTGATCAGGATGGAGCGGTCCACCAGGCCTTCGGCGATTTCGCGCAGGGCGATCACCGTGGGTTTGTCGTTGTCCTCTGGTACCAGCGCGTCCTTGACACCGTTCTGGAGCTGGCGGGCGCGCTGAGCGGCCATCATCACCAGCTGGAAACGGTTGTCCACCTTGTCGAGGCAATCTTCGACGGTAATACGGGCCATAATCGTCTTTCCTGTGCAGTGGGTCCCGGCCGAGCGGCCGGGGATACAAAAAGGAGTTACTCAATCAGACCGTACAGTGTACTGAATTCGTGCGAAAAATGCATGTACATTGCATTTTGTTGCACGTTCACGTCCGGGAGGCTTCGTCAGGCGGAAGATTTTCCAGACACTTTCAGAGGTTCCCCAACAGATCTTCCAGCAGGGGGGCGTTGTTGGCCAGCTGCTGTTGGCGCTCCAGGCGGGCCGCGCGCAGGATGGCACGCAGATCATCCAGCGCGGCCGAAAACACCTCGTTGATGACCAGGTAGTCGGCCTCGCAGTAGTGCGAAATCTCGTCGCGGGCCTGGCGCATTCGGCGTGCGATCGTCTCGCTGTCATCCTGGCCTCTCTCGCTGAGGCGCTGTTCCAGCGTCTCGAGCGAGGGTGGCAATATGAAGATGCTCTTGGTTGGATTCACCAGGCGTCGCACCTGCGCGGCGCCCTGCCAGTCGATTTCCAGGATCACGTCGCGGCCCTGCGCCAGTTGCTTCTCGACCCAGGGCTGCGAGGTACCGTACAGGTTGCCGAACACTTCGGCCGACTCCAGAAACTCTCCCCGATCACGCATATCCAGAAAGGTTTCGCGATCCACGAAGTGATAATTGACACCATCCTGCTCGCCGGGTCGCTGCGCCCGGGTGGTATGGGAGATCGATACACAGAGCGACGGGTCGCTGCCGTCCAGCAGGGCGTTGACCAGACTGGTCTTTCCGGCACCGGAAGGTGCTGAAACGGTATAGAGTGTGCCTCTTGCCATGGCGTGCGCAGTTCCTTTCCGGGGCTCCGGGGGTGGAGCGGTCAGTGACGGTGGTGTGGGTGGCCACAAACTATACGGCAAGCCCGGACGGGCTGTCCACCAGACCGATGCCCGCTTTCCTGCCGGGTGCGATTGCGTATAATCAACGCAGATTAACAGCCATCCGGTAATACGGGATTGACATGATTTCCACTGATATACGTCTGACCGAATACAGTCACGGGGCCGGCTGCGGCTGCAAGATCGCGCCCGATGTGCTGGAGACGATTCTCCGCTCCAGCCGGGAATTTGCGACCGATCCGGCACTGCTGGTTGGCAATGACAGCAAAGACGATGCGGCCGCCTACGATATCGGGGACGGCCGCGTGATCCTCAGTACCACCGATTTCTTCATGCCCATCGTGGACGATCCGTTCGACTTCGGACGCATTGCGGCTACCAACGCCATCAGCGACATCTATGCCATGGGCGGGGAGCCGATCATGGCTATCGCCATCCTTGGCTGGCCGGTAGACCGCTTGCCGCCCGAAGTCGCTCGCGAGGTGGTGGACGGTGGCCGGCAGGCCTGCTCCGATGCCGGCTTCGTGCTGGCCGGTGGCCACAGTATCGATTCCCCGGAACCGATTTTCGGGCTGGCTGTCACCGGTCAGGTGTCGCGGGATTGCCTGCGGCAGAACAACAGTGCCAGGGCCGGTTGCCGGCTCTACCTGACCAAACCACTGGGGATCGGCGTGCTGACCACGGCCCAGAAACAGAAAAAACTCGCCGATGAGCACCGGCACCTGGCCCGCGATGTCATGTGCCAGCTCAATCGTGTCGGGATCCCTGCGGCGGCGCTGAAGGGCGTGAGGGCCATGACCGATGTCACCGGCTTCGGGCTGCTGGGCCATCTGCTGGAAATCTGCGAGGGCAGTGGCGTGGACGCCGTCATCCGTGTCGGCGATGTGCCGGTGCTCGAACCGGTGCCGGGCTATATCGCCCGGGGCTGTGTTCCCGGCGGTACCGGGCGCAATTTCAACAGCTATGGCAGGCATGTTGAGGCGATGGATGATGCCACCCGGGCGTTGCTCTGCGATCCACAGACCAGTGGTGGTCTGCTGATCGCCGCCGAGCCCGGGGAAAACGGCACGGAAGCACTGGAAGCGCTGCTCCGCCGGGAAGGACTTCACGCCGAACCGCTGGGCGAACTGGTGGCACATGGCGCTGACAACGCACCACGCATCCGTCTGGTCTGAATCATGACATCGTCACGTCCGGATACCGATGACTACCTGGGTCTGTTCCTGCGGGATGTCCCGCTGATGGATACCCGTGCGCCGGTGGAGTTCGAGAAGGGCGCCATGCCGGGCGCTGTCAATCGACCCCTGATGAATGACGAGGAACGGGCCCGGGTGGGCACCTGTTACAAGGAGCACGGACAGGCTGCGGCCATTGCCCTGGGGCACGAGCTGGTCAGTGGCCGCGTGAAAAAACAGCGCATTGAAGCGTGGCTGCAGTTCGCCCGCCGTCATCCGGAAGGCTATCTGTACTGTTTCCGGGGTGGCATGCGGTCGGCCATCTGTCAGCAATGGATGCGGGAAGCGGGTGTGGACTATCCGCGTATCACCGGCGGCTACAAGGCCATGCGCAGCTACCTTCTCGAGCAGCTCGAACGGCTGTCAGCAGAGCAGAGTCTCGTCATCCTCGCCGGACATACCGGGGCGGCCAAGACCGTGGTGCTGAACGAACGGGATAACGCCATCGATCTGGAGGGCCTGGCCAACCACAGGGGCAGTGCTTTCGGGAATCGCGTGGCCGGGCAACCGTCGCAAATTGACTTTGAGAATCATCTTGCGGTCGCCCTGCTAAAACAGCATCACCGTCACCCCGGCGGGGTTGTGCTGCTGGAGGATGAAAGCCGCCTGATCGGCCGGCGCTCTCTTCCCCGGGCGCTGAGGGAAGCCATGGACAGGGCGCCGGTAGTGGTGCTGGAAGTCCCGCTTGAGGATAGAGTGTCTCATTCATTCAATAACTACATACTGGACAAGCTGAATGAGTGGCAATCGGTCTGTGAAAGCAGCGAAGGATTCGATCGCTTTGCCGAGGATCTGCGTGACTCCCTGAGAAGAGTGCGGCGCCGTCTTGGTGGCGAGCGCTATCAGGAATTGAGCGCCGTTCTGGACGATGCACTGGCGCACCACGAACGGACCGGGGACCCGTCCAGGCACAGGGACTGGATCAGGCCGTTATTGAACGATTACTATGATCCAATGTACGAGTACCAGATCTCCCATAAAAAGAATCGCGTTATCTTCAGTGGATCAAACGAAGAAGTCCGGCAGTATCTCGATCATCTTCATTGAAGGTACCACATGACCCGCGCATAGAGGTTCCGGCCCGTCCCCGGTGAGGACAGAGCGCGATACAGACCGTTTGGGGGACGGGAAGAGGCTGGTTACAGCGGGATGAACGCCAGTGCGTTGTTGTTGTTCATGGGAATGACCAGCTGCTCCTGCACGCTGTCGTAGCAGAGTGACGCAGCACTGGGGATGCCG
This sequence comes from Pseudohongiellaceae bacterium, assembly GCA_040882255.1. Taxonomy (GTDB): domain Bacteria; phylum Pseudomonadota; class Gammaproteobacteria; order Pseudomonadales; family Pseudohongiellaceae; genus PWQG01. The sequence continues at coordinate 130,430 of JBBEBP010000005.1, forward strand.
GAGGCAATGATTTCGGCGTCCTGTTCCGGTTCGATGCGGGAGACGCTTCCGTAGCGCACACTGCTGACGTACTTGGTGCCGTCTTCCGTGACCACTACGCCATCGTTTCCGCCTTCTACAGCGTGCTCGGTATGCAGCAGTTCTCCTTCGGGGTCGAAGGTCAGCACGGCGTTGTCACCGACATTTACCACCACGATGTTGCCCTCGTTGTCGATGGCGAGGCCGTTGGGCAGGGCCAGGGGGGCTCCGTCCACGAACGTTTCAGATTGACCGTCCGGAGTGATCCGGAACACCCGTTCCGGACCGCGGGTGTTGGACGCATAGATGGTGCCATCGTCTGTTACGGCAATGCCGTTCAGTCCCACAGCGCCGGATACCGGAAACGCCTCCAGGGGCTGGCCGCTGTCCAGGTCGAAACGCCGCACCGTGTCGAGGTCAGCCGTGTAGAGAATACCGTTGCGGATGGCGCTGCCCAACGGCCGGTTGAGTGTCAGTCCCTGGCGGCTGGCGCCGATCCATTTGGCGGTATGCACGGTGCCGTCCGGGTTAATCAGTGATACATAGCCGTCGTTTTCGCCGACGCCGGCGTTCATGGCCAGAATCAGGTTGCGGTCGGGATCGAAGGTGCAACTTTCGGCGAAACGGAAACTGCCGAAGACGCGTACGTTGTCTGATAGTGGTGTGGCCTCGCCGGACTCATTGGTGGTGCCCAGCGGTTCGCCGGTCCGGAAGTTGTTCTGGGCGCTGACCTGGAGACTGGCCAGCAGGGCCAGTCCGGTGATGAGTGCTCGTTTCATGTGTACGTCTCCTTTCCATTACTGTCCTTGCAGGTTTCCCTGCTCAGAAAGCACACTAAACAGGGGTGGTCAGTTGCGCAAGTGCGATGCGCCGTTTGCATCGAAAATCGCGCCGGTCAGATAATCGGTGCGGCCGGTGGCCAGATAATGGACCAGATCGGCGATCTCTTCCGGTGTACCCACGCGGCCCAACGGAATCTGCTCACTCACATCCGCCGGGATGCGGCCCGCAGCCATGGGGGTATCCACCCAGCCGGGCGCGATGGCGAACACGCGGACCCCATGTGGTGCCAGTTTTACCGCCAGCGATTGACTGGCCGAATTGAGGCCGGACTTGGCCGCGCCGTAGGCCGGCGCATCGGGTTCGCCGCGAAACGCACCCCGTGAAGAGATATTGATGATGGTGCCGTGCCCTTGTTCTGTCATCTGCAGGGCCGCCTGACGGGCCAGATTGACGGGGCCGAGCAGATTGGCGCCCAGGCTCTCGGTCCAGCGACGCGTCCATTCCTCGTAGTCTCCAGAGAGTAGCTCCTGCCGGGTAAACAAGCCCGCAGCGTTGACCAGTACATCAAGCGGTCCGCCTTCTGACAAAGAGTCTGCTACCAGAGCCGCTGCCTGCGCCGGGTCAGCCACATCCGCCTGTAGCGCCCGGTGTCCGGAACCGGGCAATTGCCGCAGCAAGTTCCCGGTTTCCTGCCGCCGGCTGCGGTAGCAGGCCACGATGGCGAACCCTTCCTGCGCCAGTCGTTCCGCGCAGGCGCGGCCAATACCGGTGGCAGCGCCAGTGATCAGGGCTGTGCCGTGTGAAGTCATGTCAGGATTCCTTGTCGGGTCATGGCCTGTGTGTTTTCACAGGCCGATGATGAGATAGAGGGCATAGAGGGACACCAGGATCGCGCCTTCCAACCGGCTGACGCGCCTGCCGGTAAACAGGAACAGGAGCAACAGCAACGCACTACCCAGCAGAATCCATTGATCGAACTGGAGGATGCGGGCCGGCAGCGGCAAGGGTTGCAGAGTGGCCGACACGCCCAGAATGCCCAGCAGGTTGAACAGATTGCTGCCCAGGATATTGCCGACGGCGACGTCCGCGTGCCGGCGCAGCGCGGCGATCACGGAGATCGACAGCTCCGGCAATGACGTGCCCACGGCGACAACGGTCAATCCGATGACCGCTTCGGAAATGCCCATCGATGTGGCCAGTCCGGTGGCGCCCGTCAGCAGCACCCGTGAACCGCTGATCAGCAGTGCCAGACCACCCAGAATGCACAATATGGTGACTGGCGTTGAGCCCGGCACCGTGCCAGGCTCCTCCGCTTCCGCAGCGTGCATCGCGGCAGAGGGGGTCAATTCACTGCGCTCGGTACGGTAGGCCCAGACGAGGTAGGCGATCAATGCGCCCAGCAGGAGTATGGCGTCGCTGCGCTGCAGGGCGCCGCCCCAGGCCAGGGCAACAAACAACAGACTGGCGGCCACCACGCAGAGTCCGTCCCGGCGCAGGGCCAGGGGTTGCACGGCCAACGGTGTGATGACCGCACACAGGCCCAGTATGAGCAGCACATTGCTGATATTGCTGCCAATCACATTGCCCAGGGCAATGTCCGGTTGACCGTGCATGGCAGCGTCCACGGAAACGACCAGCTCGGGGGCCGACGTGCCGAAACCCACGATCAGCAGTCCGCTCAACAGGGGAGATACACCCAATCGCCGCGCTGCGGTCACGGCCCCGCGGATCAGAATTTCTCCACCGCCGGTGAGCAGGATCACACCCAGCGCCAGATAGAACAGATTCATTGCCATGTCAGGGTCTCATGCCACTCACGGGTCCGTTGTGTCATCAGCCACGAACCAGAACTCGATCTCGTCGGTCGCCTGCTCGAACTCGGCAGCATGTTCCCTGCCGGCCGGGACATGATACCAGTCCCCCTTGCCGAAGCGTTGTACTTCCCCATCCATGCGCAGAATCAGCTCCCCCCGGATGATGACGCCGTAATTGTCCGTGTCGTGATGATGGGGTGGGATACTTGTCCCGGCCGGATAGGAGGCAAACAGTACATCCGCTCCGTCAGCGGCCAGCCGGTGGGCATCGAATCGACCGTCGTACAGCGGCAGTGTGCGGATTCTGTCAGGGTATTGTCCGGCCATGGCGGGCTCCGTACTGGTGACAATGCCAGAAAAACAGAATAGCAGTGGTGACAGTGGCTGTGAAGAAGGTCGCCGTCATTCGGGTCCAGGAACGCGGTCCGACAGCAAGGTCTCGAACTCCGCAGCCGGCATGGGGCGTGCGAACAGATAACCCTGGATCTCGTCGCAGCCCATTTCGCGCAGCGTTTCCAGCTGAGCGGCTGTTTCCACACCTTCGGCAATGGTGATGAAGCCCAGGCTGTGCGCCAGGGTGATGATGGACTGGACGATGGCATGGTCGCGTGCATCGCTGGGCAGTTGTCTGATGAAGCCCTGGTCGATCTTGAGCTTCTCCACGTGCAGTTGACGCAGGTAGGTGAAAGAGGAGTAGCCTGATCCGAAGTCGTCGATCGCCAGGCTCACACCGAGCTGCTGTAGCTCGGCGATCGTTGCCAGCGTGTACTCGGCATCCGCCATGGCCGCGCTTTCCGTGATCTCCAGGCAGAGCAGGAAGGGAGGCACCTCCCGGGCCTGCAGTATGGAGCGGACGTCCTGGACCAGTGACGGAAAACGGAACTGGTTGACCGAAAGATTGATGGCCACCGGCACCGGTTGCAGGCCGGCGGCCAACCAGTCATGGAGCTGCCGGATCACCTCCTCCAGTAACCAGCTGCCAATTTCGTTGATTTGTCCGGTTTCCTCGGCTATTGCGATGAAGTGGCCGGGGCTCAACAGGCCCAGTTCGGGGTGCTGCCAGCGCAGCAGCGCTTCCGCGCCGACCAGACGGCCATCACGGGCACCGTGCTGGGGCTGGTAGTGCAGAAGCAGCTCCCCTCGCGCAGCGGCATGGCGCAGGCCGTGTTCCAGCTGCATGGATTCGAGACTGCGCGACTGATTTCCCGCATCATGAAACCGGTAGCCATTGCGGCCGCTGCGCTTGGTCAATGACAGCGCCGAGTTCGCAGCCTGGATAAGGGTGGCCGCATCCTGGCCGTCCTCGGGGTAACGGGCCATGCCGATACTGCAGGTGAAGCTCAGTTCCTGGCCGTCGCTGGTGAACGGCTGTGATACCGTCTCCATGATTTTTTCGGCAAACAGCGTGGTCTGCTGAATGTCCCGGTGCAGCAACAGGATCAGGAACTCATCGCCACTCTGCCGGGCCACCACATCGGACTCCCCGACCACGGAAAGCAAGCGTTGGGCGATTTCCCGCAGCAGTCCGTCGCCGACGGCATAGCCCATTCCCTCGTTGATCAGCTTGAACCGGTCCAGATCCAGGGAAAGCACGGTGAACAGGATATCGGTGCGGGATGCCGGGTGAATGGTCTCTTCGATTCGCTGTTTGAACGTCTCGCGGTTGGGTAGCCCGGTCAGCGGATCATAGTGAGCCAGAAAGTCGATACGCTCCTGTGCCTCCTTCTCCTCGGTGGCATCGGAGAAAATGGCAACGTAGTGCTCCACATCACCATTCCTGCCTCGAATGGTGCTGATGGACAGCCGCTCGGGAAAAATGTCCCCGGACTTGCGCCGGTTGAGGATTTCCCCCTGCCAGTGGTCTTCCTCCAGGAGCCGTGCCCACAGGGAACGGTAGAATGCGGCCGGCTGACGGCCGGAGCTGAGCATCGAGGGGTTCTGGCCGAGCACTTCCTGCTGACGGTGGCCGGTGATGCGCTCGAAGGCGCGGTTGACCATGACGATCCGGTTATCCGCGTCGGTGACCATGACACCTTCCCGGATATTGCTCAATACCCGGCTGTTGAGCTTCAGTGCATTGTGCGCTTCCAGCAGATGGCTTTCCATCCGGACGATCAACAGATACAGCAGTGCCGCCGTGGCCGATACAAAACCCACGCCCTTGACGCTCTGCAGAAGAGTCATCTGCTCGGGTTGATCGACGAACAGAGCGAGCAGGCTGTCGGAGTACAGAATCCAGAGGACGGACAACACCGTATAGATGCCGACCACCTTCAGTACCGCCATGTTCGGTTTTCGCAGCATCAGGGCACCTGCTTCCCCATGGCCCCCCCTTCCGGTTTTCCGGTCAGGTCAGCGCGTTGTCGAACAGGATCAGCAACCGGTCCCAGGCACGCTCGGCCTGTTCCTCGTGGTAGACGGCCGAATCCGGTACGCACCAGCCGTGCATGGCGCCCTCATAGACCTCGATCTCGGCGTTCAACCCGGCGGCGTCGAAGGCGTCGCGCAGGCGGTGTTTGACCTGCGGATCGTTCTCGTCGTCGTTGTCGGCGATGGCAATCAGGAAATCGGCATTCATTTCAGGAATCAGCCCGTGCGGGCTGTCCGCGTTTTCCGTCGCGAGGCCGCCGCCGTGGAAGGAGGCCGCTGCCCCGATCCGCTCGGGTGCGGCTGCCGCCGTGCGCATGATGATGGGTCCGCCCATGCAGTAGCCCATCGTGCCCATGGGGCGGTTCGGATCGACTTCGCCGCGCCGGTCCATCCAGTGGATGTACGCACGGGCATCGCTCATATGAGTGTCTTCATTCAGGTTACGCGCCATAGGCAGTACGATGTTACGGGTCTCATCATCCTGAAAGCTGGCGCCTTCCTCTACTACCGGTGCCCGGGCGTCACGGTAGAAGGGGTTGACCACCAGTACCGAATATCCCGACTCGGCCAGACGCCGGCCCATCTGCCGGAAGGCGGGCCGCAGGCCGAGGATGTCCGGCCAGATGATGACGCCCGGGTGCATGCCGGATGAAGGACGCACGAAATACGCATCGGTCTCCCCGTCCGGCGTGTCGATCATGACATCAGATTCCATCACATCCTGTGCGTTGGCCACCGGTGGCAGCATCATGGCCAGCGCTGCGCCGGCCGTCAGCTTGCCGAAATCACGGCGTGTTATGCCGGATTTCTTCAGATGACGTTCATTTTCCTGGACAGTACGGTCATCACACATGGCGCTTCTCCAATTGTCGTTTTTGTCTGTTCGGGGAATGCTGTTCCGAGTGTACGGGAAGCGGGCGGGCGAGGGTAGATGTCTCTCGACGGGAGGCGGGAGAATGCGATGGAAAGTTCTGTTACCATGAATGTGTTCAACATTTTTACCAACACCCTGTTCTGGTGAGGCAAGACCATGAAATCGCTGCTATCCCGTATTTTTATCGCCACGCTGATGCTATCCGCAGCCCTGCGCCTTCACGCGGCGTCCATGGACAACATTGGCACCTTCGACTTCCCCACCTCCGGTTCCCCGGAAGCCCAGCAGGAGTTCCTGCTCGGCGTGGGGTATCTGCACAGCTTTGGTTGGACCCAGGCCCGCGAGGCCTTTCAGCGCGCCCGGGAAATCGAGCCGGATTTTGCCATGGCCTACTGGGGCGAGGCCCTGACCTACAACCACCCGTTCCTCGCCGAGTGGGATGCGGAGACACCCGCCCGTGTCCTGAACCGGTTGGGCGAGACATCGGAGGAGCGCCTGGCGAAAGCGCCCACCGAGCGGGAGAAAGGCTTCCTGCGCGCGGCCGAGGCCTATGCCTTCACCGAAGGCCCGGTTGGCAACAAGCGCACCGCCTGGATGAATGCCATGGCGGAACTGTACGAGCAGTTCCCTGATGACCGTGAAGTCCAGGCATTCTATGCCGTTGCGCTGCTCAGCGGCGCTACTGCCGCCGGAGAGCATCGTGAGCGGATCAATATGCAGGCCGGTGCCCTTGCCACCGAACTGTTCCGTCAGAACGAGAATCACCCGGGTGCGGCACACTACACCATCCACGCCTTCGATGACCCCATCCACGCGCCGCTGGCGCTGGAGGCGGCGTATGTCTATGCCGACATCGCACCGGCCGTTTCTCACGCGCTGCACATGCCCACGCACATCTTCATCCAGCACGGCATGTGGCCGGAGGTGTCCGAGTGGAATGAGCGCTCTTTCAATGCGGGCGCCGACTTGTGGAAACCGGGCGACCGGCCCAACGACATGAACCACTCGTCGGACTGGGGGCAGTACGGTGACCTGCAGATGATGGACCTGGACCGGGCCCGCGACTGGGTCAACCGCGCCATCGAAGTCCGTGAGGACAACCCCGGCGATGCCCGGTCCGTGGCCACGGTCAAGACCCTGCGGGCGCGGCTGATCATTGAAACCGAGCGCTGGGAACTGTTCGAGCTCAACGACGCCCTGCACAACGACCAGCTGCTGGCCCTGGGCCTGAGCGCGGCCAACCTGGGCCAGCCTGAACTGGCACAGCAGGTTGTGGACCGCATGGAACAGCGGCTGGAAGAAAGCCCCGGCAACGTGGCGCTGCGCGTAGCGCATGCCGAAGTAGCGGCCCTGTCCCGGATCCGCGCGGCGGGCCGGGCGGACGAGCGCCGTGCGCAGACGCTGCGCAACGAGGCCCTGGACATGCTGGAGGACGCCATTGCGCTGACCAATGAACAGGATCTGCCCCGGGGCGCGCCGAACCCCCTGAAGCCGGTCCATGAACTGGCCGGTGAGGTCATGCTGTCCATCGGGGAGCCGGAAGCGGCCATGGAGCTTTTCGAGGAGTCCCTGCTGCGCACACCCAACCGTCCCTGGTCACAGATGGGCATGGCCCGCGTCCATCGGGAGATGGGGAATGACGAGCAGGCCGCTGACTATTACCAGGCGGTGCTCGACAACTGGACCAAAGGTGACATTTCCGCGAAGAGCGAGGCGCGCGATTTCGTGCGCAACCACGGCAGCGCCATCGCCAACCGGTAACTCACTGCGTCGGCCTGCCCGGTCCGTTACCCGGGATCGGACAGGCCGTCTATCCGCCTCGAAGCCTGCTGCTTCCGGGCGAGTTTCCGCTTTTCCCCTACTGATCTCTGGCGGCTTCCGCCTCCAGAGCCTCGTCGATCGACTTCATTCGGCCGAAGTAGTCACGCGCGGCGGCAGCCACTTTTGGTGACAGCAGGATGGTTGCGGTCATGGTCGGGAAGGCCATCAGGGCATAGGCACTGTCGATCAGCCCGAATACCGCCTCCAGTGGCACCACGGCGCCGGCGACCAGCAGCGTCAGGTAGAAGTACTTGTAGACGTGCTGGCGGTGTGCGCCGATGATAAAGCCAAGGCACTTGGCGCCGTAGTACCAGAACGTGAACATGGTGCTGGACGCGAAGATCAGCACCACGAAGGCGATCACGTAGGCGCCCAGGCGGCCGGGCAGCACCTCGGAGAAGGCCAGCGCGGTCATGGTCACCCCGCCGGCGTCGGTGGTCTGCCAGACGCCGGTCAGCAGGATCACCAGCGCTGTGCAGGTACAGACGACCAGCGTATCGATCACCGGGCCCATCATGGCCACCAGCCCCTCCCGTACCGGTTCCTTGGTCCGCGCGGCACCGTGCGCCATGACCTCGGTGCCGACCCCGGCCTCGTTGGAGAAAGCGCCACGCATCACACCGATGGTGATCACGCCCATGATGCCGCCGCCCACGGCCCGGCCACTGAAGGCATCGGTGACGATCAGCCACAGGTTGGGAAGAATCTCGGAGACATTGGCGAGCAGTACCATGAGTGTCATGCCCATGTAGACCACCACCATGGAGGGCACCAGACGGGCCGCCACATAGCCGACCCGGCGGATACCGCCGAAAATCACCGCCCCGACAATACCCCCGATGACCACACCGAAGGCGAAGTTGAACCAGAACGGTTCCTCGGGATTGACCAGCCCTGCCGGCACGAACACGGTATCACGCATGATCTGGGTCAGCTGATTGATCTGCAGGGCCGGCAGGGTGCCGATCAGGCCGGCGCAGGCGAACAGCATGGCCAGCCACTGCCAGCGTTTGCCCAGTCCTTCCTGAATGATGTACATGGGGCCACCCTGCACGAAGCCGAGGTTATCCTTGCCGCGGAACATCACCGAGAGCGTGCAGGTGAAGAATTTGGTGGCCACGCCGACGATGGCGGTGACCCACATCCAGAACACCGCGCCAGGGCCGCCCATGCCGATGGCCACCGCCACCCCGGCGATATTACCCAGCCCCAGGGTGCCGGACAGGGCTGCGGAGAGCGCCTGCATGTGCGAGAGGTCGCCCGGATCGTCGTCCTTGTCGTACTTGCCGCGCACGATGGCGATGGCATGGCCGAAATAGCGATAGGGTTGCAGCCGGCTGTAGACGGCGAAATAGACACCGCCGCCGACCAGCAGAAGAATCAGGGGTGTACCCCAGAGGAACGTCGAAAGAGCGTTAAGACTTTCGGCAAGGGCGTCCATTCAGGCCTCCACACAGTTGTTGTTCTGTGACAGAGGGTACCACCGACTGAATCAGAAATCCTGCCGTATCAACGCTGTACCCAGCCACCACAGACCGGGAACACCTGTCCCACGAAACAGTTGGCGGCATCGCAGCACAGATAGGCTACGAATTGCGCGTCCTCCCGGGCACTGACCAGCCGTCCCAGCGGGACCTCGCGCTTGAGGCGCTCCTGGAAGCGCGGGTTGTCCTGTACGGAGGCGGGGAAGTAGGTGGGGTTGTCGACGAAGTTCTGGGCGATGGCGTTGACGCGGATGTTCTCGCGGGCCAGCTCCACGCCCACGGCTTGCGTCCAGCCCAGTTGCGCGCCGCGGGCGGCGCTGTAGGTGGAGGCGCGTTTCATGCCGCGCAATGCGGCGGCGCTGCCCATGACCAGCATCTTGCCAGCGCCGCGCTCGCGAAACTGCGGTAGCACCGCGCGCAGCAGGCGGGGCAGGGGATCGACCAGGGCCGCGAAGGTGTCGCGCCATTCCTCCTCACCGACATCCTCCGCTTTGCTGTCCGGCGCCGGAATCGCCAGGTTGGCGACAAGAATGTCGACCTGCCCGGCGTTCTCCACCAGCCGCGCCGGTGCGTCCGGATCCCGCAGTGATTCCGTATCAGCGATGACGGTGGCGCCCTGTGTTTCCAGCACTTCCGTTAATACCGGACCCATGAAGGCATCGGCGTGGGTCAGCAATATCCGTTTTCCGTTTAACATCAGGTCACTCATGCACTGTCCCGCTCGCAATATTCATGCTCTCGCGCAGATCGCAGAGAACGCAAAGGAACACATAGTGTAACGGATTACGGGCCTGCAATCAGTCGCGCACGTCGACCCGGCCGTCCACATCGCGGTAGTACACGTTGCCGGATCCGGTGCTGCGGGCGGTGAAATCTCCCCGCACATGCTCCACGTCGATGCTTCCGGAGCCATCGTTCTCGATGGTCACGTTACCGCTGATCCGCTCGATACGGATGGAGCCTGAACCATCGTCGGGAATATGGACGTTCCCCTCGATATCGCGGATTGTGATGCTGCCCGAACCGTCCCGCACCGTCACGCCCATGGTGCGCATGATGGTGATCGAGCCGGACCCGTCATTAACCCGTATCCGGCCATTCACATCCCGTATGTCGACTTCCCCGGAGCCGTCGTCGATGTCCACCGGCCCGGTCACGTTGCTGATTCCGATCCCGCCCGAGCCGTCGCTGATCCGCAGCTCCCCGGTGACGCCCCGGACGTTGATGGCTCCACTGCCATCATCGATGTCCAGCACCAGACCAGCAGGTACGCGCACGTCCATTTCGATGCGTGCGTGGCTGTTGAAATCGAACAGGGAGAACAGACTGATGCCGCCACGCGCGTTGCCGGTTTCGGTCTCCACGTTCCAGTTGTCGCCACGTCGCTGGTACAACACATCCATCTCGTCCAGCCGGCGGCGTGAATCGGTGCAGGCGCGGGCGTGCACCTCGATATCGATGGAACCGGGTGAGCTGGTGATGTCCAGGTAGCCGGAACCGGTATCCAGCGCCAGGGTGCGGATGTTGTCGGCATCCAGCGTGAACTCGATGTCCTTGCATTCTTCCGCCATGGCCACGCTGGAGATCATGAAGGCCAGCAGGAAGCAGGTGATGAGTACTCGCACGGTCAGTATCCTCGTTGTCGTGTTCATGGTCGCGTGTCTGTTGCTGCACTACCCAGGGACAGCAAAGTCGGGGCCAATTTTTAAGAATGCGTGTAAGGCATTGAAATAAAGTAACTATTCATAAAATTGTAATAAGTAATTGCGCTGTTGATTACTGCCGGGTGGTGAAATCAGCAAAGGCATGGTCAAATTCACCAGTGCCATTGCCGTCATACGGGAAGTTTCCGCTGAATCGGTCGGCAGTACCCGAGTACAGCATCACATCAGGAAGCGAATGATCCAGAACACGCCCATGCCCGCTACCAGGGTGTATATGTGATTGCGGCTGAACCGAGCGACGGCTGCGGCTGCGGCGAACGCTGCCAGCTCCGGTATGCCTATGGCCACTGAACCGTCGTCATTGATGAGCAGTGCCACCACCAGCGCGGCCAGCACCGCAGGCGCCACGAACTGCAGCGGTACCAGTAACGATTCGGGAATGCGCCGGTTGGCCATCGCCAGGATGAACACGGCCCGGCTGATATAGGTACCGATACCCACGACCACGATCGCCAGCAGAACACTCATCGCCGGCACCTTTCGGCGATCGTGCCGGCCGCAATCCCGGCCAACGCGCCGACCAGCAGTCCGGCCCGGTTCGGCAGGCCCGCGAACAGGAACGTGGCACCGGCGCCCACCAGCGCGGCTACCAGCCTGGGGCTCTTGTCGATGCCCATGACAACCAGGCCGAAAAACAGAATGGGCACGGCAAACTGCAGCTCCCACTCCGTCGGCACCACCGGCCCGATCAGCAGGCCCAATGCCGTGGTGACTTGCCACAGCGTCCAGAACATGGCCCCTATCGAGAGGTAGTACAGGCGAAAGGTCTCGGGAGGTTCGTCGCCCCGCAACATCGCCAGCGCAAACACCTGATCGATCAGCACATAGGGACCGAGAAACTGCATCCAGCGTGGCTGATTCTGAAAGCGCGGCGCCAGGGCCGCCGAGTACATCAGATGGCGCGCGTTCACCACCAGGGCCGCGCCAATTGCGGCGGTGATCGCGGTGCCGCTGCCGAGCAGTGAAATCAGGGTGAGCTGGGCGGCGCCGCCAAAGATCAACCATGAACTGGACCAGCCAATAAAGGGGTTGATCCCGGAATTGGCGACGGCCAGGCCGATCACCAGGGCGAACGGCACGGCGGGCACGTACAATGGGATAACGTCCAGGAACGCCTGCTTGATCACACTTCGATCCAGATTCATCAAGTCGCCTTTCTGTATTGTGTTTGTCGGGTAGCTCCAGCACCGCGAAGCTTTCGGGGCTGGAGCAGCAGCTCAGGTCAGCCGTTTCTCGACCAGGTCGAACAGCCCCTGCACCAGTAGCGCCAGCACTGCCGCCGGAATGGCTCCCTCCAGGATCATCGGCACATTGTCCAGCCGGATGCCGGTCAGGATCGGCTGCCCGTAGCCACCGGCGCCGATCAACGCGCCCAGCGTTGCCACCCCCACGTTCATCACCGCTGAGGTCTTGATGCCAGCCAGTATCGAGGGGATCGCCATGGGCAGCTCCACCCGCCGCAAAATGAGCCCGTCCGGCAGTCCCAGTGCGCGCGCCGACTCCGTAACCGTCACCGGAATCTGTTTCAGGCCGGCGTGAGTGTTGCGGACAATGGGCAGCAGGCTGTACAGGAACATGGCCACGATGGCGGGCAGCGCGCCAATGCCGAACAGGGGAATCATCAGTACCAGCAGGGCCAGCGAGGGAATGGTCTGCAGGATACCGGTGAAGCCGAGCAACAGGGTCTCCAGCGAACGGATCCTGGCGGCCAGAATGCCGAGTGGAATGGCGGTGAGGATGGCCATGCCCAGAGAGATGGCCACCAGGTTGAGGTGATCCAGGGTATTGCGAAGGAGGCGCTGCCAGAGGCCGTTGACCACTTGTGCTGACTCGATGCCGAAGCGCTCGTTCATGAACTGGCCGGCCACCATGGCGTCGTCGCGCAGGTCCAGCTTGACCGCCGCGTTCATGTTCATCATGGTGATCTCGTCGATGACCCCTTCGAAGCGCCGCAGTGCTGCCACGGCAGCGGCCGGCAGCGTGTTGCGATACAGGAACACTGCCTCGTAATCCGGGAAGAAATTGCGGTCGTCCCGCAGGGCCACGAGGTCGTAGTAGGCGATTTCCGGATCGGTGGAATACAGGTCGACCACATCGATGTCGCCGGAGGCGATGCCCCGGTAGGCGAGGGCGTGCTCCAGCCCGGTTACGCTGGCCGGGGACAGCCCGTACTCGGCACTGACTCCCGGCCAGCCGTCGGCGCGTTCCATGAATTCGTTGCTGAATCCGAAGCGCAGGTCCGGGTGCTCGCGCAAATCCGAGACGGTCTCTATGCCGCGTTCCTCGGCCAGCGCACGGCGCATGCCCAGCGCGTAGGTGTTGTTGAAACCGGTCTCGCCGGTCATGCCAACGCCGTACTCTGCCAGCGCGTCGACCAGATCCTGCCGGTCGCGTATGTCCCGGTCGGCGAGAATCTCTTCGGCGATGGTGCCCGTGTAATCGGGATAGACGTCGATGCTGCCGCTGAGCAGGGCGTTCCACAGGATGCGGGTGCCGCCCAGTTGCTCGTTATGGATCGTGCGGAAGCCGGCTTCTTCCAGAGACTGACTGGCCAGGTGACCGAGCAGGACATTCTCGGTGTAGAGCTTGCTGCCGATGCCGATGGGCTGCGCGCTAGTCAGGACCGGGATCAGTGTGGTGAACACGATGGTGAGTAATCGGCGCATGTCAGAGATCCTGCAACGGGCTGCGCTGGGCGGTGACGAACTGTTCCACGAACGGAGTGGCCGGGCTGTCCATTAACTGCCGCGCCGTACCGTCCTGGATCACCTCGCCATCCTGCATCAGGGCGATGCGGTCGCCCAGGAACGCAGCTTCGCCCAGGTCATGCGTGACCAGCAGCACGGTCTTCTCCAGTTTCCGGAAAATGGCCCGCAGGTCGTTCTGGAGTTCGTAGCGGACAAGGGGATCGATGGCGCCCAGCGGTTCGTCCATCAGCAGTATGGGCGGGTCCAGCATCAGGGCGCGCATCAGGCTGACCCGCTGTGCCTGCCCGCCCGACAGCCCGCCCGGGCGCCGTTCCAGCAACTGCGGCTCAATACCGGTCAGGGCACATAGCGTACTGATCCGTTCTTCGACACGCCCGGTCTCCCAGCCCAGGTAGCCAGTAACCAGGGTCAGGTTGTCGTGGGCGCTCAGGTGTGGGAACAGGCCACCGCTCTGGATCACGTAACCCATCCGCCGCCGCAGGGTCAGGCGGTTCTCCGGCGTCATGACCTCGCCATCGATCTCCACCCGGCCGCTGTCGGCCCCGATCAACCCCATGACGATGCGCAGCAGGGTCGACTTTCCGCAACCGCTGGGGCCGATCAGGGATAACGTGGTACCAGCCGGGACTTCCAGAGAAACACGGTCCAGCACACAGGTCGAGCCGTAGCTCTTGCTGACTTCCCGGATCCCGATCATGTGGCGGGCGGCTCCAGATCGGACGTGCACTGCGGACACTTACTGGCGCTCAATGCGATGGTGGAGCAGCAGTACGGGCAGCTGCGGGTGGTCTGCACCACGGTTCTCGTCTCGTCCGCCTTGACCCGGTTGATACCCTTGACCAGGAAGAACGCGAACCAGGAGACGATGACGAAGCTGAACACGGCGTTGAGAAAAAGACCGTAACCAAGCGTGACGGCGCCGTCCAGATTGGCCTGCTCCAGGGTTGTATACGGGGCGCCGGTCGTTCCCTCCCGGAGCACCAGAAACAGGTCCGCCAGATCCGTTCCACTGGTCAGCACGCCCAGTACCGGCGCGATGACGTTGGTGACCAGGCTGCTGGCGATGGTGGCGAATGCGCCGCCGACCACGATGCCGATGGCCATGTCCAGCATGTTGCCCTTGACGGCGAACGCCTTGTATTCAGCGATGATTTTTTTCATATCAGTACCCCGGCGAATCAGTGCTGGCCCCGTGCTCAGAAGGAGGAGCCGGGCTCGTTCAGAAAGGCGGCCTCCTCCTCGGTGGAGGACCGGCCCAGGATGGCGTTGCGGTGTGGGTAGCGGCCGAAACGCTCGATGATCGCCTTGTGCCGCAGCTCGAAGTCGAGGTTGTCCGGCAGCCCGTTGTCCCGGTACAGCTGCTCGGCCATTTCATGAATCTTCAGCGACTCGCTGTGCATGAAGGGCATGTACAGAAAGCTGCGCTGAATCGGCTCCAGTGGCTGGTCCGCAGCCGCAGCCACCGCTTCCTGTGCCAGGGCCAGTGCCAGCGGATCGGTGGCGAAGGCTACCGGCGTGTCGCGGTGGATATTGCGTGGGAACTGATCCAGAATGAGGATTTCGGCCAGCCGTCCACGCGGCGTCTCGCGCCAGTTGAACAGCTCACACTGCGCGGCGCTGGCGTGCAACGCACCGAAGCGCTCGGCAATGAGCCGGTCGAAAGCCGGATCCTTTTTCCACCATTGCTTCGGCTCGATTTCCTCGAACCAGAAGGCCAGTACGTCCTCGATCATGCACTCCTCTCAGTGTTTCAATGGCCAGATACTCAGAAAATGAGTTGCCAATAGCCCACGTCCACCCATTGCTTGCGCTTGTAGCCCACTTCCCGGAACTGCGCCACTTTCTCGAAGCCCAGCTTTTCGTGCAGGGCCACGCTGGCATCATTGGGCAGGGCTATGCCGCCGATGACCGAATGCATGCCCCGCTTCCCGAGAATATCCAGCAGCTCGCCATACAGTTCCGTGCCCAGGCCGCGTCCGGCCACGTTGGCTTCCAGATACACCGAGCTTTCCACGGTATAGCGATAGGCGGAGCGGATTCTCCACGCAGAAGCAAAGGCATAGCCGGCCACCCGGCCGTTCTGTTCGGCGACCAGCCAGGGCAGACCCGCAGCGATGGTTGCGCGGACCCGGTCTGCCATGAGCGGCGAGGATAATGTGGATTCCTCGAAGGCGACGTGGGTATCGCGCACGTAGTGGTTGTAGATACGGCACAAAGCGGCCGCGTCCTCGCCGGTGGCCGGGCGGATCACGACCGGCTTCGTGTTGGTGGACAGGTCCTGGTCACGCACGTCACTATCCTCGAGTGTTTCTGATCCTGCGGAATATAGGCGGCAATTGTCGGGAAGTAAATGGTCAATGCCCGCCAGACGGTCATGGTGCCAGAGTCAGGGTCTGGCAGGAGAGCCTCGATCCAGTCCGGGCGGATCAGCGTATTCCCGACACCAACTCATGCTAAAGTAGTGACTGTAAGCCACTACGGAAAAGAGGTCGACTACCATGACCGGCGAAACCGGACTGAAACCCCGCCTGGCGGCGCTGCGTCGCTGGGCGGCACAGGAACGCATCCAGAAAGTGGCCGTATCAGTGGTGCTGGTGGCCGGTGCGGCGGGCCTTGCCTTGACCGGGTGGCGCTTCTGGCCGGGTGGTCTGGTGGGGCCGGCACCGGATTTCACCGTCTATGAAGATACCGACCAGCGAAAGGAAACCTTTTTCGGGTATTTCCTGCCGCTGGTCCAGACCCGCAATGAGGAAATCCTGGAACTGCGCGGTGAGCTGCAGCAGTTGCATGACCGGATGGACTCCCTGTCCGGGCGGCAGCAGCGGCGGGTGGAGCAGGTGGCCGAGGATTACGGGCTGGAGGAGTTCGATGTGGCTTCGCCCGAAGACTGGGAAGTGCTGTTGCGCCGCGCGGACGTGGTCCCGCCCTCCCTGGCGCTGGCGCAGGCTGCCAATGAAAGCGCCTGGGGAACCTCGCGGTTTGCCCGCCAGGGCAATAATTATTACGGCCACTGGTGCTTCGTGGAAGGCTGTGGCCTGGTTCCCGATTCCCGCCCTGACGGAGCCCGGCACGAGGTGGCGGCCTTCGACTCCGCCGAGCACTCGGTGCAACGCTATATCCGTAACCTCAACAGCCATGAGGCCTACACGCAGCTGCGGCTGAAGCGAGAGCAACTGCGCGAGAGCGGTGAACTGATCACCGGGCTGAAGTTGGCGGAGGGGCTGGGCCGCTACTCGGAGCGCGGAGAGGCCTACATCGAGGAACTGCAGTCCATGATCCGCTTCAACAATCTGGATGAGCTCGATGAAGTGGCGTTGCAGTTAGAACCCTGATCCGGTCTGGCGGACGCGCTGGCGGTCGGCTTCACTCATAGGGAGATTTTCACCCGAGCACACCCATGCTTTCCAGGGTCCGGCGCGCCACGGCCAGGCGGGCCGCACCGAATGAATCGTCTGGTTCGCGGCTCTGCAGCAGGGAGGCGAAGAACCAGACATTGTCGCTTTTCTCCACCTGGCCGACCCACCAGCCTGTGTTCAGGTCTCTATCCGTCACGGCCCAGCCGGTTTTGGCGCGGATACGGTAGTCATCTCCCACTTCCACGCTCATGATGTCGCGCACCGTGGCCATTGTCTGCGCGGAGAACGGCAGTTCACCCCGGTGCAGGCGTTGCAGGAAGGCGATCTGCTCAACCGGAGCGATCCGCAGCCCGCCGGTGAGCCAGAACTGATCGATTCCGCCGGACAGGTCCCCGTTGCCATAACCGGCCTCGTCGATGAAGGCCTGCATACGACGGGCGCCGATCTCCCGGACCATGGCCTGGTAGTGGGGTACCGCGGAGAGACGGAAGGCTTCGCGCAGTGACAGGTTGCGGTCGATCACCGGCCGGCTGCTGGCCCGCCCGTCCCAGGGAACCAACCCGTCCGCGTGTGGTGGAGCCACCCCGGTTTCCACGGCCACCAGGGAACTGAAGATCTTGAACGTGGAGGCCGGGATGAACGGCTGCATGGCCAGTTCGGCATCGCCGGCCGTCCACCGTCCGGCGTTGCGGTTCAAGACCACCACTGTACCGGTGAAACCTGTGGTGTTCACGATGTCGGCGGCGGCCGGCGATGGTTCGAGAGAGGGCGGGGCGTCGGGCATGAGCAGAATTTCCTTGTGGGTGTCTGACAGAAGGTAGTGTTCAGGGTGCCGGGTCAATCACTGGTGCCCGGCGCAGTGAAGGAGAGGAGGCGGGCGTATTCCGTTCCGGATCATACAGGTGGAATACCGGGCCGTCGCCCAGTTGCAGCGATTGCCAGCGTGGTTCCACTACTCGCACATCGCCCGCGCGGAGGGCCTCTACCGTGGCTTCAGTACGTGGCCAGCCAATGACGGTGAGCCACTGCCAGTCACCCTCGTCACTCTGCCGGGTCAGTCTGCAGGACAGGCTGCCGGGCAGTCCCAGGTTGCACAGCAGCCGTTCATTGCGGCCATCGCGGTCGACATCCACGCCTGTCACCATGCAATCGGCCTCCTGGTCAGCACAGTTGGCCACGGCACCCGGGTCATTGCGCAGGAACTGCAGATACTCCGGCTCCAGGGGTGCTTCCCCTTCGGGGACAGAAGGCTGCAGTCCGGACGGGTCGACAGGAATCATCGTGGGAGTGGACGCGGGGCTGGTGACCAGCGCCGGACCGGCCGCCTGCCGCCGGCTGTCACTGTCCAGCAGCCGGGTAATACGATCGGCCAACGCTTCATCGCGGCGGCGCAGGTCGGACTGCAGTTGGCGCAAGGCATCGGGGCCGTACCGGCCGGTCTGGAAGCGCAGCGCGACCAGGTCCTGTTCTTCCACTTCGTCGGCGGGCAGGGCAAGTAATCGCTCCAGTTGACTGTCGGCGGCCAGCCGGTGGGGGTCAAGCAGTGGCGAGTTACCGGCTACGATGACAGCCAGAAGGAGGAGCGCCAGGGCCACATTGACGCGTGGCAGATGGCCAAGCCAGATACGGTGCGGGACCAGCTGCGCCAACGCGTAGCCCAGTGTGTACAGGGCGAGCATGGCGCTCACCACGGCCGCCCAGAATCGTGGCACGGTCCAGCCGTACTCGTCGA
The DNA here is from genome assembly GCA_040882255.1 of Pseudohongiellaceae bacterium. GTDB lineage: Bacteria > Pseudomonadota > Gammaproteobacteria > Pseudomonadales > Pseudohongiellaceae > PWQG01. The sequence continues at coordinate 149,114 of JBBEBP010000005.1, forward strand.
TACGCAGCCACAGCGCATACAGCGCCATGGCTGCAATTACCGGCAGCGCCAGCATCGCAAGCCGTATCACTCCCCGGAATACGAGGGGATAAGGGGCTGGCCGGGTACCGTCCTGGAGTACCGCGTTCAGGAACAGGACCTGACTGAACAGCAGCGCCGACAATACCAGGGTCACACTGGTGGTCTGCCATATGGACCGTGTAGAAGCGTCCCACAACTGATCAATGCCAGTGGCCAACAGGCTGCCGAGAAACACCAGAATGACCAGAGACAGGACCGGCAGCAATCCGGTAAACAGCCCGACCAGGATATGCAGGATCGTCCGGGTGCTGCGTTGCCGCGAGCGGGCGATGACGATGCCCGTACCGAACAGGGTGCCGGTCATCGCGATCACGAACAGCTCGCTGTCCAGCAGACGTTCCAGGACATCGATCTCGATCAGCAGGAACAGCCGGGAGGAGAGCAACAGCACCCCGCGGGCCAGTCCCAGGAACACCAGCGCCAGGACCAGCGTAAGCCCGTTTTGCCAGGCATGGTGGGCCAGATCGGAGTAGGGCGCCCGCCAGCGCCCGGTAGCCAGTCGGGCCTGCAGGAAGGGAGTCAGTATGTACAACCCGATACAGATCGAAAGAGCATAGGGAGCCAGTATGGGCAATGGCTCGACCGGTGGCCGGGTGGCGGTATGCCATGCTGCCCAGCCGGCCAGTCCTGACAGGGACAGCAGCAAACCGCCAACATGCTGCCAGAAGCGGGCATCGTCCAGGCGTACCAGTGAGAGCATCATTACGAGCAGCAGCCCGATGCTCAGGGTATACCAGTAGACTGGCACTTCCGGGATGGTGAACGGCCACCAGCCTTCCCGCGACCCTTGCCATGCTGCATACAGCAACAGACTTTGCAGCAGAGCGAGGAGAATGATGGTCAGTCGTTCCCTGAAAGCAGGCATAGGTACCGGTCCGGTCGTCTCCAGTTCCGGGACATTCTACAGGAATTGCCGGGCCATCACTCCGGGCCAGTGTTCATTGCCGCTGCTACTGCGGTTTTCTCCAATAGACCAGGCTGGTGCCCCGGATACAACGCAGGTCAAGTCTTTCGCGCTCCGCCAGTTCGTCGAGCGTATCAGTCACATCCTGCCAGATGCCGTAATCATGCCACAGCACCATGCCTCCCGGTCGCAGCATGCGGAAGGCGGCGTACGTATCAGACAGCACATAGTCACGGGCGTGCGATCCGTCCACAAACACCAGTCCGCAGCGTTGCTCGAATGGTGTGTAGTCGAAGGTGGCCGAGTCTCCGAAGTGCTGGTGAATACGAGCGGTGAACGGGGCGCCCACCTCTCTCCATGCGCGTATGCGTTGCCCGGATTCCGGCTTGTCGACCATGTGACGTTCACCGGAATCCAGTGCGTAGGCCGGCTCCAGGTCCGGTGGCAGATCCAGGGTATGTACTTCGCAGTCCCGCAGCGACGCTGCCGCCAGATTGATCGTGGTACGTCCGTCGAAGGTGCCGATCTCGAACAGCGAGTCGCCGACTTGCAGCTCACTGGCCACTGCGCTGAGGATGGCCAGTTCTGTATTGCGCACGTTGCCGTTGACCTTGACAGTGTCCAGTAGCCGGGGCGACCGGGCGCAGGTCACATGGCGCCAGGATGTTTGCGGCAGGCGGATGGATTGCAGGCCACGGGCTTTCTTGCCTCGCAGGCGCCTGGAACAGCGACGCCAGCGCCGCGCCATTCCGGAGAGCGGCAGCTGCAGGTGGAGGGCGTGCAAGCCCGCCAGCCGCTGCTGGACAGTACGCATCCGGTTCAACTGCGGTCCGAAGGATGGTTCACACCGTCGTTGACTGCCCCCTTGCGCCGGCACATCGAACAGTCACAGAAGCGCAGGTCCGTTACTCCGTCCGGCAGTTCGATCTCCAGTTCCACCGCTCCGCAGTGACAAGTGGCTTTGTGGACGGGCTGTATCGTCGTGGGTCCGATTTTCTTCATATGCTGTCATCTCCCGTCGGCATGGATATCCTCTGCCTCCGTATTGCCTGCTACAGGACCGTGTCCGTCAATATCAGCCACAAGGGCATGATGGCAAAGGCAAGCAGGGACTGGACGCTGATGATATTCGCCATCATGGTGGCATTGCCACCCAATTGCCTTGCCAGAATGTAGGCCGAGGTAGCTGTGGGCAGGCAGGCCAGCAGCAATAACACCTGCCGGGTGAGCGTGTCGAGTTGCATCCAGCTGGCCAGGACCAGAATCAGCGCGGGGAAGACGAGGAACTTGAAGGCACTGGATGTGACGATGGCCAGCCAGTCCTTGCGCACCGTGCCCAGGCTGAGACCAACGCCTACTGCCAGCAGGCCTAGCGGCAGAGCGGCGGCACCCAGCCGGGTAAGAACTTCCCCGGACCAGCCGGGCAGGCCGATGCCGGTCAGATTCAGAACGATACCCGCGCCACAGGCCAGGATCAGTGGGTTACTCAGCACTCCGGTTGCCAGGCTACGCGGGTTCAGACCCCGTTCCCCGACGACCAGGGTGAAGTTCAGCACACAGAGAATATTCACCAGGGGGATCATCAGGGCAACGGCAATGGCCGCGATCACCAGACCGTCATCCCCATACAGAGCACTGGCCACCGCAAGACCGATGTAGGTATTGAAACGGATGCCGCCCTGGAACACCGAGGTGAAGTCCGGTCCGCTGCGGCTGCTCCAGGGTCGGAGCAGCCAGATCAGGGCGCTGGTCAGCAGCAATGCGGTGCTGATGACAAGGGCGAGCGTATCGAAGGCGGCGTCGCTGAAATCGGCCAGCGCCAGACGATGGACCAGCAACGCCGGGAAGGCAATGTAGTAGGTCAGCCGCTCGATACCCGGCCAATAGCTGGCGCCGGGGAAGTCGATACGCCGCAGCAGGGCTCCCAGCAGAATCAGCAGGAAGACCGGTCCCAGGGCATTGGCGATCACTCCGTCTGTTCTCCCGCAATCCAGCGCTCGACACGCTGCTCCAGCATGGGCAGCGGCATTGCCCCGCCCAGCAGTACAGCGTCATGAAAACCGCGTATGTCGAAGTCCTCACCCAGTGTTTCGCGGGCCTGCTCCCGAAGCGCAAGGATACGGTTCATGCCGACCTTGTACGAGGTCGCCTGGCCGGGCAGCACGATGTAGCGCTGCACCTCCGAGCGGATGGCGGCCAGCGGGACGGAGGCGTTTTCCGCGAAGTAGTCGACCGCTTCCTGTTCCGTCCAGCCCCGGTCGTGCAGGCCGGTGTCGACCACCAGGCGGATGGCGCGCCACATTTCCGAGGTGAGCCGGCCGAACTCGGAGAACGGGTTGGTGTAGGTGTCAGGCATTTCGCTGGCCAGGCGCTCGGCGTACAGGCCCCAACCCTCCGAGTAGGCGGTGAACCCGGCCTGGGTACGGAAGCGCGGCAGGTTCTCCAGTTCCTGGGCAATGGAAATCTGCATGTGATGACCAGGCAGACCTTCGTGGTAGGCGATGACCTCCAGTTCGGTCTTCGGCATGGCGGTCATGTCGGACAGATGTGCGTAGTAGATGCCGGGCCGGGAGCCGTCCGGTGTGCCGGCGTAGTAGTGCTGGGCCGCGCCGTCCTGCTCGCGGAACGGTTCCACGCGGCGTACCACCAGGTCAGCCTGTGGCAGGATGGCGAAGTAGTCGGGCAGCCGTTCCTTGATGTTCTCGATGGCCTCGGTGGCATCGTCTATGTAGGCCTGCCTCCCCTCGTCCGTGTCCGGATAGTAGATCCGTTCGTCGTCGCGGGTTTCCCGCAGCATCTCGAAGAACTCGTCCAGCGAGCCTTCAAAGCCCGTCTGACGCATGACATCCTGCATCTCGCCGCGCAGCCGATGTACATCTGCCAGACCCATCTCATGGATCTCGTCGGCGCTGAGATCGGTCGTGGTCTGGTTGGCCAGCCGGAAGCGGTAGTAGTCCTCGCCATCGGGTTGTGACACCAGGCCGGTGGAGACGTCGGGCACCTTGCTGCGTTCGGACTCCGCCCACGCGATCAGATCCCGATAGGCCGGCTCGAAGCGGTCCACCAGCATGGACTCGCCTTCCGCCAGCAGTTCAGCAGCGCGCTCCGCATCCAGTTCACCGGCGTCGACCAGGGTGTTGGCTTCCATCCGCAGGTCGGCCCACAGGGCCGAGTCCTCTCCATTGCTGGTGAACGGCTCGCCGGTGATCACGTCTTCCGCCTGCCGGATGACGCCATCGATGGCGAATTCCGGCATGACCACGCCGCGATTGGCCGACTCGACGGCCCGCTCGATCAGTTCCCGGATGGCCCGGCCCGCCTCGCCGATCCGGGCGATGTAGGCCTCGAGATCCGCCGCCTCGTCCACTTCGTGGAAGCTGATCAGGAATGTGGGCAGGAAGCTCTGTGCACCGTTCATCTGGTCGAAAGTGAAACCGTTGTAGCGGTACTCCGCCCTGTGTTTCGCCTGTTCGTACTGGTATTGCCAGATGTCCCATGAAGTGCGGGCCTCGTCGCCCAGCTTCTCGTAGTCGAACTCCTGTTCCATTTCCTCGATGCTCTGGCGCATCCACTCCAGTTCGCGTTCCTCGGCGGCCACGGTGTAGTCGTCGATTTCATCGTAGCGGTCCTTGCGTCCCAGGAAGGTCATTTCGATGGGACTGAACTGGAGCTGCTCCTCATATTGTTCGTCGAACCAGGCATTGAGCTGCTCCGATTCCGTCTGCGCGGTTTGCGTATCGGTGCGGGGTGCATCGCTTTCGCCGCAGGCAGCGAGCGCCAATAACAGCAAAAGGGAAACAATCGTTCTGTTCATGGTCTGGTTCTCCTTGCTGACGCCGCGTCCGTGATCAGCCTCCGAAAATGTCCCTGACGCCAGCACGGATGTCGTCCGTCTGGTTGTCGATTACGATATACTGGCATCAAAACCTCTTCAGTGCCAAGTGGGACACCGCGTCATGCGGCACGGTCATTTCAGGCCACGCGTACCCCGTAGCACATCACCCACGGAGTTTCAGTATGGAAACCCTCGCTGCGGCCGTCACTCTCTTTCTGATCATGGATCCCCTGGGCAACATCCCGGTGTTTCTCAGCATTCTGTCCCGTGTACCCGAGGCGCGCCGTCACCGGGTCCTGGTGCGTGAGCTGCTGATTGCACTGGCATTGATGCTGGCTTTCCTCTTCCTGGGGCCGGGTCTTCTGCATCTGTTGGGGTTATCCCCGGAAGCGATCGCCATCGGCGGCGGGCTGGTATTGATGATCATCGCCATCCGCATGATTTTTCCCTCGCGGGGCGGTGTCATGGGCGACGATGGCAGCGATGATGAACCGCTGATCGTGCCACTGGCGGTGCCGTTGATCGCGGGTCCGTCCGTACTGGCCACGCTCGTGTTGCTGGCGGAGACCGGTCCCGAACGCAGCGGTGACTGGTTGCTGGCACTGATGGGTGCCTGGCTCGTCACGGCGGCCATTCTGCTGGCCTCGCCGACACTGTATGGCATCCTGGGTTCGCGCGGTTTGAAAGCCATCGAGCGGCTGATGGGGATGATCCTGGTGTCTATCTCCGTACAGATGCTGCTCGATGGCTTTGCCGGCTATCTGGGCTGAGTGATCACTCCACGGCGTATCTGGTGAATGCCCCACCGGCCTGACTCAGCGAGTTCGGGCCTTCCGCCGCGTAGACGTTGCCGTCCGCATCCACTGCGACCCCTTCACCGGCGGTACCCTGCGCGAGCCGGTCCGGGCGCTCGAACGGGGGAATGAAACCGGTCACATGGTCGTGGTCCACATGCCCGATGCGCACGCCGTTCAGCCATCCGGGATGGTTGGTGGGGCTGGATTCGGAATCGATGGCGTACAGCATGTCCTCGTCCGTGATGAAGATGCCGCTGACCCGGCTGAACTGGTAGCGTGATTCCAGGTGATTGCCGTCCCGATCGAAGAGCTCCAGGCGGTGGTTGCCGCGGTCGGCCACCCAGAGCCGGCCCATGGAGTCGAAGTCCAGTGCGTGCGGGGTGCGGAAGTTGCCGTGTTCCAGGCCGATCTCGCCCCATTGCATGAGGAAATTGCCTTCGGAGTCGAATTTCATGATCCGGCCGGTCAGGCCGTTGGCGCGGCCTTCCTCGATCGCATCCCGGGTGGTCATACCCTGGCCGCTGTGACCGTCCGCCACGTAGATGTTGCCCTCCGGTCCGACCACCACGTCATTGGGCTGGTTGAAGTGCTCGCCGTCGTTGCCGGCCTGGCCGGCGGTGCCCAGGCTCATCAGTAGTTCACCGTCCGGGCTGAATTTGTGGACCTGATGGCCCTTGGTGCCTTCCTCGTTGACCGCGAAGTCGGTAACCCAGACATTACCCTCGTCATCCACATGGATGCCGTGCGGAGTCACCATCACACCGCCACCGAAGTTGGCGAGGACCTCGCCGGTGTGGCGGTCGAACTTGAAGATCGGATCCACCGGGTTGGTGTGGCAGTTGATCGCCACCCCGGAACCGAAGGTGTTGGCGCCACAACGTTCGTAGGCCCAGACATGACCATCGATCGGGTCGATGTCGACGCCCGCCGTGGAGCCCCATTCACGGCCCTCGGGCAGTTCGCCCCAGTTGCGGGTCACATCAGGGTTGGGGTTGGGCAGACCATCACCGGTGATGGTATTGCCGGCCGGCATGTCCGATTCGGCTGCCGGGGCGGCCGAAGCAGTGGAGCTGGCCGGTTCGGGCGTCGCTGCTCCGGATGTGCCGGTCTGGTCGTTGCAGGCGGTGAGTACGATGGCACCTGCGCAGAGCATGGTGAAGGGGAGAACTCTCTGTATCGGGGTCATGGTGTTTTCCTTTTTAATGAATGGCGATGGGGTTCACTACAACCTGCACGGCGCCCCGGAATTTCGGTTGTCCGAGCACGAACATGAATTCCTGTACGCCGTCGGCTGCCAGCTCCGCAGTGTTCATGCTCTCCAGTATGTAAACACCCTCTTTGGCCAACAGGGTCTGGTGTACCGCGAATACCCGCTCCGGATTCTCGAACGGGATGACTTCCAGTGCCGGCGTGTCGGCACCGATCGCCACCACTCCCAGCTCCGCCAGGTACTCGGCGCCTTCCACGCCCGGGCCCGGCTGCACGGAAATGAATCGGTCATCATCGGTACCCAACAGTTGCATCCAGCCGGTGTGGAACAGCACCACGTCACCGCGACGGATCTCGATGCCCTGGGCGCGGGCGGCCGCCTCGATCTCGGCCCGGTTGAACGCCGTGCCTTCGCTGACCATGTCCACCCCGAAATGGGCCGTCATGTCCAGCAGCACGCCGCGGGTGACAATGGGCGGAATGGTGTGGGTGCCCAGCTCGGTCAGGCCGTTGTCCGTGACAATCTCGTCCGTGGTCAGTCCGTTGTAGTACTGGTGGCCAATGCCCAGGTGTCCCAGGCCGTCGATCTGGGAGCCGATGCCGAAACTGGTCCTGACCCGCTCGTCGTTGGAGGTCACCACATCGGCGCCCACCGGGATATCGCCGCTGGCGGGGATGATGTCAATCTCGTAGGTCCGTGCGCCATAGGCCGGCGAGTCTGCCGTGGTCTCCACGCCCAGGGAGTAGACCGTGCCGGTTGTGATCAGTTCTGCCGCCTCGAGTACCCGTGCCGGGTCCAGGTAGTTGGCCGCACCGATGCGGTCATCCGGTCCATGACGCGAAGGGACCCAGTCCTGGGCGAGGGCCGGTACGGTCAGTGTGGCGGCGAGGCAGAGCGCCGTTGCCAGCCGGGTCGAATGGGAGTTTCTCATTGGTATCTCCTTATTCTTCTTGTCATTACAGGCCCTGGGCACCCCGGCGCAGCCAGTCATGCACGAAGCCGAGCTTGTGGCGCGCGGCTTCTGACAGCACGAAGGGGTAGAGGTCCTCCAGTCCCATGGAACGGTTGACATGGTTGACGCCCACGGTGAGCGAGGCGGCGGTGTGGATGAGACGTGCCGTGTCGGGCTCCGAATACGGGTCCCAGCCGGGGTACGGCAGTTGCGGTGAGGAGAGTCCGGAGGCGACGAAACTGTCCGTGATGTCGGTCAGGTGTAACAGGTGAGCAGCGGTCTCCGCCCAATCCTCGTGCGGATGCGTTGAGGCATAGCTGGTCAGGAAATGCTGCTGCCACCCGGGCGGTGGGCCTTCATGGTAGTGGCGTTGCAACGCAGCGGTGTAGTCCACCCGCTCGTCGCCGAACACCGCACGGAAGTCGTCAAGGAAATCCTCGCGCAGGCTGAGACGCCACCAGAGCATATGCGAGATTTCGTGACGCATGTGCCCGATCATGGTCCGGTAAGGCTCGTCCAGTGCCTGGCGGCGCGTAACGCGCAGGACCGGGTCCGCCTCGGCCACGCTGATGGTCACCTTGCCTTCCACATGACCCATGAATACCGGCGTCGGCCCCTCGGCGAGCATGTGGAACACGGGGGGCGTGCCCGGGTCCTCCGGCCGGAACCAGTGCCAGCGCCCCAGGTTGTCCAGCACCCAGCGTTTGGCTGCCTCGGTCTGGGCCCAGTTGGGCATGGCGCCCGGAATGGAAGGGTCCGGCGCCAGTGCCGTCATGGCACAGGAACGGCAGAATGCGCCCTGCTCCGGAGCGATCCAGTTACAGCCGATCACCTCACGGTTGATGCAGAATGGCGGCATCGGAAGAAAAGCCCGTGCCTGGGGGTCGTAGGCGACCGGAGTGCCGTCGGCGGTGGCCAGGTTGTCGAACCAGAGAGAGCCGGAACCGACCGGGTTGGAAAATACACGCATGACAATTACAGCCTATGAAAACGTACGCCCAGTATGCGCTTTTTGTCCTGTCTCCGCGACAGGCAGTGAAAGGGCGTATAACTTGTGTCCGCACGGGAAGGACTATATTCTGACTGCTTTGCGACCCCTACACTATTGTAGCAAGTGAGTCCTGTCATGAGATTTTTCGCCACCATCCTCAGTCTGGCCGTCCTGGCCGCCTGTTCCGAAACCCCCGATCCACAAACGGCCGAACCCGCCACTACCGCCGAGGAAAGAGATGGCTGGTCACGCGGCTATATGGCGGCCGTCGCCAATCCCTATGCCACCAATGCGGCGATCGGGATGCTGGAGCAGGGGGGGCATGCCGTGGATGCCGCGATCGCCGCGCATGCGGTGCTGGGGCTGGTGGAGCCGGAAAGCTCCGGCCTGGGCGGCGGTGGCTTCATGGTGGTCTACGAACAGGAAACGCAGGATGTGCGCTTCCTGGATGGCCGGGAAACGGCCCCGGCCGGTGCAACACCTGACATGTTCATGCGCGATGATGAGGCCATGGGCTTCCTCGATGCCTGGCAGAGCGGCCGGGCGGTTGGCGTGCCGGGTACCGTCGCCCTGTACCGGATGGCGCATGAACAATACGGCAAGCTGCCCTGGGCGATGCTGTTCGAGCCCGCCATCCGGTTGGCCAGTGAGGGTTTCGAGGTGTCCGGAAAGCTGGCCGGGTATCTGCCGGAACTGGCCGAGTTTACCCGGCTTGACGAGAACCCGGGAGCGGCCGAGTACTTCTACCCCGGCGGCGAGCCCCTGGAGGCCGGCGAGACCGTGCGCAACCCGGAGTACGCACAGACACTGACGCGTATCGCCGAGGAAGGCCCTTCGGCCTTCTACAGCGGAGAGATCGCCGAGGCAATGGCGGCCGCCGCGCAGGCGGGGCCCGATGGTGGCAGCATGACAGTGGCGGATATAGAAGGTTATGAACCGGTTGAACGGGATGCCATCTGCGGTCCATGGCGGGCATTCAGCATCTGCTCGGCGACGCCGCCCTCGTCCGGTGCCATGCAGATCATGGTCGCCAATCTCTATGACCATCTGCTTCCAGAAGATGCCACCCGTGAGGAGCAGATCCGGGCCTTTGTCGATGCGCAGCGCCTGGCCTATGCGGATCGGGATCACTATTTCGGTGATCCGGACCAGATCTCCGTTCCGGTGGCGCAGCTTCTGGCGCCACAATACCTGGAACACCGCGCCAATAACGCGGCCGCGCCGGGCGCCATGCCGGAGCATGGTAATCCCGCCGAGGTGCTGGGTACCGGCACTGCCTCGGTGTGGGCAGATGACAGTACCAGGGAAGCAGCGGGTACCTCACATCTCTCCATCGTGGACAATGAAGGCAATGCGATATCAGCGACGATGACCGTGGAGTCGCCATTCGGTTCCTCGCGCTGGGCCGCCGGCTTCCTGTTGAACAACGAGATGACCGACTTCGCCCGTGACTATGACCCTGATGGCGCGGAGCCGGCCAATATGGTGCGGCCAGGTGCCCGTCCGCGTTCGTCCATGTCTCCCACCGTCGTGCTGGATGAGAATAGCGACCTTTACATGGTCACCGGCTCACCGGGCGGCAATTCCATCCCCGCGTACACCGCCAAATCGGTGCTCGGTATCGTGGACTGGGGCATGACAGTGGAGGAAGCCATCGCATTTCCGAACATCATCGCCAGAGGGCAGGCGGTGCGCGTGGAGGTCGGCCGGCAACCGGGGCAGACGCTGGCCGATCAGCTCGATGCGGCCGGCTATGAGGTAGAGGAGAGTGAGGGAGAGAACTCCGGTCTGCATGTGATACTGGTGACCGATGAGGGCCTGACAGGCGCGGCTGATCCGCGGCGGGAAGGCACCGTCATGTCCGGGATACTGGCGCAGTAAGGCAAGATGGTGAGCCGGGGCAGGTGGCACCGGCTCATTCGACCAGCAGGTGTCGCCCTGCCTCGCGCACATCCGTACAACCGGTCAGGGCCATGGCCACTTTCAGTTCCGACCGGATGATGCCCAGCATCCGGTCCAGTGCCGGCTCGCCGCCGGCCGCCAGCGGATATGCCCAGGCCCGTCCCAGCAGGCAGGCGTCCGCGCCCAGCGCCAGAGCGCGCAGTACATCCAGGCCGGAGCGTACGCCGCCGTCCATCAGCACCGGCATCTCGCCATTCACGGTATCGACAATAGCAGGCAGAGCGGCCACGCTGGACGGCACACCGTCCAGTTGCCGGCCGCCGTGGTTGGACACGATCAGCCCGTCCGCACCCACAGCCATTGCCTGCCGCGCGTCTTCGTGGTCCAGGATGCCTTTGATTACGATCGGCCCCTTCCAGCGTTCGCGTACCCAGGCGATATCGTCCCAGGTGACACCGGGGTCGAAGTTGCGCTGTACCCAGCCCGCGAAGGAGGCGAAGCCGCTGTTATCCGGCACCGCATCGGCGATGTTGCCGAACACATGCGGCCGCCCCCTGACCTGCACATCCCAGAGCCAGCGCGGGTGCGTCACACCCTGCCAGACACGGCGCAGGCTGGTGACCATACCGGGCGGTGCGGACATGCCCGAATGCACGTCGCGGTAACGGGCCCCGGCCACCGGCAGATCGACCGTGAACACCAGCACCGGGCAGTGACAGGCTTCGACCCGCGCCAACAGCTCGGCCATGTAGTCGCGGTCACGGATCATGTAGAGCTGGTACCAGGGCGGCACTGGTGCCTTCCCGGTGACTTCCTCCACACTGCAGATCCCCACTGTGGACAGACAGAACGGTACGCCCGCGCGGCCGGCAGCCCGGGCGGCCTGCACCTCGCCGCGCCGCGCCATCATGCCGGCGAAACCGATCGGCCCCAGGGCCAGTGGCATGGACAGGGTCTGGCCGAACAGTTCAACGCGGGTGGATAGTGTCGACACATCACGCATGACGCGCTGACGCAGCGCCAGCGCCTGCATGTCCGAGGTGTTGCGGTGCAGGGTGAGTTCGCCGTAGGAACCGCCGTCCAGGTACTCAAAGAACAGCGGTGGCAGCCGCCGGCGCGCGGCCTTCCGGTAATCGGCAACGGTGACGGCAACCATGGCTTCGCCTAGTTCAGTAGTGGGTGATCCTCGGGCAATTGCCGCGAGTACCAGATGGCCAGTTTATGGCCCATGGTCTGATTCGACACCTCGTTCTCCGGCAAGGGCTGAATGAGGCCGTCTCGCACCATAAGCCGGTACAGGAAAAGAACCTTTTCTTCGACCGAGTCGGTGGGTTCGAAGCGGGCCGCGCCCCGCTTCTCCGCATACACCACTCCTGTCTCGATGGCCTTTTTCAGCAGCTCTTTCTCGTGCTTGAGTTTCTTCATCGTCATACTCCCGGAGTCAGGGCTCCATGCACTCAGCTTGCCAGGTCGAATCGATCCGCGTTCATGACTTTCGTCCATGCCGCGACGAAGTCCTTCACGAACTTCTCCTTGCTGTCATCCTGGGCGTAGATCTCCGCATAGGAGCGCAGGATCGAGTTGGAACCGAACACCAGGTCGACCCGGGTCGCGGTCCACTTCACCTGGTCGGTCTTGCGGTCCCGGATCTCGTACAGGTTGTTGCCGGCCGGCTTCCAGTGGTTCCCCATGTCCGTCAGGTTGACGAAGAAGTCATTGGTCAGCTGGCCTTCGCGGTCTGTGAACACGCCATGCCGGCTGCCACCGTGGTTGGTGCCCAGTACGCGCAGGCCGCCTACCAGCACGGTCATCTCCGGTGCGGTCAGGCCCATCAGCTGGGTACGGTCCAGCATCATCTCCTCGGGGGTGACGGCATAGTCCTTCTTCAGCCAGTTGCGATAACCATCGGACAGCGGCTCCAGGTACTCGAAGGAATCAGCGTCGGTCATCTCGTCGGTGGCATCGCCGCGGCCCGGCGCGAAGGGTACGCTAATATCGTGGCCGGCCGCTTTGGCAGCCTGCTCGATGCCGGCATTGCCCGCCAGCACGATGACATCAGCCACGCTGGCGCCGGTCTCGCCGGCAATGCCTTCCAGCACCTTGAGTACTCGGGCCAGGCGTTCGGGTTCATTGCCTTCCCAGTCCTTCTGTGGCGCCAGGCGGATGCGGGCGCCATTGGCGCCGCCGCGCATGTCGGAACCACGGTAGGTGCGGGCGCTGTCCCAGGCCGTACTGACCATGTCGCTGATGGAAAGGCCGCTGCCGGCGATTTTCGCCTTGACCGCGTCCACGTCGTAGCCAGTGCTTCCTTCCGGTACCGGATCCTGCCAGATCAGGTCTTCCTTCGGCACATCGGGTCCGAAATAGCGTGACTTCGGCCCCATGTCCCGGTGGATCAGCTTGAACCAGGCGCGTGCGAAAGCGTCTTCGAACTCTGCCTGGTTCTTGTAAAAGCGCTCGGAGATCTTGCGGTACTCCGGGTCCGTTTTCATGGCCATGTCGGCATCGGTCATGATCGGGTTGTAGCGTGTGGTCATGTCCTCTACATCGACCGGCTTGTCTTCTTCCTTCATGTCCACCGGTTCCCACTGCCAGGCCCCGGCCGGGCTCTTCCTCGATTCCCACTCGTGGTTGAGCAGCAGGTGAAAGTAGCCGTTGTCCCACTGCGTGGGATGGGTGGTCCAGGCGCCCTCGATGCCGCTGGTCACGGTATCGCGGCCCACGCCACGGGTCACCTTGTTGTTCCAGCCCAGGCCCTGTTCCTCGACATCGGCCGCTTCGGGCTCCGGACCGAGGTTGGCGGCATCGCCATTGCCGTGGCACTTGCCAACCGTGTGGCCGCCGGCGGTCAATGCGACCGTCTCTTCATCGTTCATGGCCATTCGTTCGAAGGTCACGCGGATGTCCCGGGCTGTCCTGAGCGGGTCCGGATTGCCGTCGACGCCTTCCGGGTTGACGTAGATCAGGCCCATCATCACGGCGGCCAGCGGATTCTCCAGCGATTCACGGTCGCCGGAATACCGGCTGTCCTCGTTGTCGCTGGGGGCCAGCCATTCCTTCTCCGAACCCCAGTAGGTGTCTTTCTCGGGGTGCCAGATGTCCTCGCGGCCGAAGGAGAAACCGAAGGTCTTGAAACCCATGGACTCATAGGCGATGTTGCCGGCCAGGATGATCAGGTCGGCCCAGCTGATGTTGTTGCCGTATTTCTTCTTGATCGGCCATAACAGGCGGCGGGCCTTGTCCAGATTGGCGTTGTCCGGCCAGCTATTGAGCGGAGCGAAGCGCTGGTTGCCGGTGCCACCGCCACCACGGCCGTCGGCGATACGGTAGGAGCCCGCCGCGTGCCAGGACATGCGGATCATCAGGCCGCCGTAGTGGCCCCAGTCAGCCGGCCACCAGTCCTGACTGTCGGTCATCAGCGCGGTCAGGTCCTTCTTCAGGGCCTCGACGTCCAGTTTTCTGAGTGCTTCCCGGTAGTTGAAGTTCTCGCCCAGCGGATTGGTCTTGCGATCATGCTGATGCAGGATGTCCAGGTTCAGGTTCCCGGGCCACCACTCCATGTTTTCGCTGTTGACTGTGGTGTTTCCGCCGTGCATTACCGGGCACTTTCCGCCGGAGCTGGCCTGATCGTCTGTCATGTCTGGGTTCCTCTATGCCGATTGATGCCCTTACGCCGCCGGCGCTGCCGGGACGCCAGAGATTTACGGGAACAAATTACTCTGTGAGCCCTGTCCGATGCAAGCGACGATCTCCTCGCGCCTGCCGGGCGGCTTGTCAGCCGGTTGCTGAGCCGTGCCGCTTCATCTGGTACATAGTGCCATCCGCATGGCTCAACAGGGCGTCGGCGTCTTCCCCGTCCGTGGGGTAGCAGGCCACGCCAATACTGCAGGAGGGCATTCTGATGCCGCTGAGTCCGGCGTCCAGGGGCTCGGCCATGACCGAGAGGATCTGATCCACCTTCGAGGCAACGGCGTCCGCTGACTCGATTTCCGTCAACAGCACCGTAAACTCATCACCACCGATCCGGGCCACCGTATCCGTCTCCCGTACGCAGCCTTGCAGGCGTTGTGCCACTGTACACAGCACCCGATCGCCCACGGCATGCCCATGGGCATCATTGATATGCTTGAAGTCATTGATATCCACAAACAGCAAAGCCAGACCACTTTGATGGCGGTGGGCCGCACGCAAGCCCGAGTCCAGCCGATCATAAAACAACGAACGGTTGGCCAGTTTGGTCAGCGGATCGTGGTGGGCGAGGAAGCGTAACTCATCCTCGGCCTGCCGGAGGGTCGTCACGTCCCGTGCGACTCCGATCCGTACTTCTTCTTCCTCGACCCAGCGGGCCGACCACAGGATATGTACGACACTGCCATCCTTGCGGATATAGCGGTTATGAAAATCGACATGGGGCCGACCGCTCATGACCCGCTCAATGGAGGCCCGTGAGGCCACCAGGTCGTCAGGATGCATATAGTTGGTAATCAGGGTGCCGGTCAGCTCTTCCGCGCGGTACCCGAGCAACGACTCACAGGCATCGCTCACGAAGACGATCCTGTTGTGCCTGTCCACCACGAAGATCGTATCCAGCAGCAGATGGATCAACTTGGGGTAGAGTGCTTTCAGGTCAACGGGCATAGGCCAGGGGGTCCGGTTGTATACCCGGATTATAGCCTGATCGGCATTCGAAGCGGGAAGGGGTTTTGCACGGGATCCCCGGTCCGGATACTACGTGATCCGGACCGGGGACATTGCTTCCGGTCTACCGATCAACGGAGATCGAGAAAGCGTGGCGTGTAGCGACGGACTTCGCCCTCGGGGCCGACTTCGGCACCGTAGACGATTCCTTCATCATCAGCGACGACGCCTTCCGCAGCACATGTTCCCGAACAGTCGGGGCGTGGGTCCGGAATCAGGTACATGACCTCACCGGTCTGTGCACTGCCGACACGGATGCCGCGCATCCAGGCCACGTTGTCGGGGGCCACAGAACCGGACTCGGAATCCGCTGCGTACAGCGTGTCGTTGTCATCGATATAGAGGCCGCTGATCCGGCTGAACTGGTACCAGACGTCCAGCAGCTCGCCGTCCGTATTGAAGATCTGGATCCGTGCATTGCTGCGGTCGGCAACAAACAGCCGGTCCTGCGAGTCGAACTGCAGCGAGTGGGGCTGAATGAACTGCCCGGGTTCGCTGCCATGCTCGCCGAAGTGCCGCACGTACTCGCCATCGCTGTTGTAGACGACGACGCGGCTGGGCGTGTCTGCGGAATTGGAATGCCCCTCGCCGACATAGATCATGCCGTCGGGACCGACGATCACGTCATTGGGCTCGCTAAGCTCGCCCGGTACGTCCGAGGAGCCGGGAACACCCAGCGCCATCAGGTGTTCGCCGTCCGGACTGAACTTGTGCACCTGGTGCCCGATCACCTGGTCCGGCGGATTGTCGCCGTACTGATTGTCGCGGGCATCGGCGATCCAGACATTGCCCTCATCGTCGACGTCAATGCCGTGGGGCCAGGCGATCATGCCCGCTCCGAAACTGTCGACCAGATTGCCCTGGCGGTCGAATTTGAGCACCGGATCCAGGTGATCGTTCTGCGTACACCCTGCGATATTGGCGCTGCAACGCTCACCGACCCAGATATACTGGCCGTCGGGAGAAATATCGATGGCGCTGGTGGAACCCCATTCCCGGTCTTCTGGCATCCTGAACCAGTCTGTATGGGTCATGTAGGGATTGGGTAGCGCATTGGTCGGTGGATACTCCGATGATCCGAAGTCCACACCGGCCGTGCGGGGCTGGCCTGACGCGAGCAGGGGGAACGCGGCAAATGCCGCTGTCAGCGTGTAAAGTGTTGTTTTCGCGGTCTTATTGAGTTTTTTCATAGGCTGCAGGCTCTCCAGTCTCTTTATTCAAGCAGTTGGATGGTCAGCCTAAACCACCTTGCGCCGGTTCTCAAATCCGTCCTCGACTCACGTCCCGGCTGACATGATATGCGTCGCGCATAACTTGTTGCCTGATGGGTCGCGCAGGTAAGCCAGATATAACTTCCTTTCAGCGCTGGCCCGAATACCCGGAGGATCCTCACAGGCGACACCGCCATTGGCCACGCCCGCTGCATGCCATGCATCGACCAGCTCCGGGCTGCTCACTGCAAAGCCGATTGTCATGCCGTTTCCAGGCGTGGCTGGTTCACCATCAATGGGTGTGGTGATTCCCAGTACTCCTTGCTTGCTTAAATAAAAGCAGCGCCCCTTGTCGTCAATGACGCCTTCCGGATAACCCAGAATCGTCATGACTGCATCGTAGAAAGTTTTCGACTTCTCGACGTCGTTGGAGCCGACAATGATATGACTGAACATGGTTGTTTCCTCTTATTTATGACCCTGGAATCAGGGAGCATCGGTACCCGCCCTCTGCGCAGGCAGGATTACTTCAAACGTTGTGCCCTCGCCAATGCGCGATGCAACCTCGATACGCCCACCGGCATTTTTCACGATACCATAGCTGACTGATAGCCCCAGTCCGGTCCCCTTATCGGCAGCCTTGGTTGTGAAGAATGGCTCGAAGATCCTGTCGCGCGCTTTGTCAGGAATACCCGCGCCGGAGTCGATAACCCGCAGATGGGCCCAGCCGGGTGCGCCGCGCGCAAGCTCGATGCGAATATTTCCGCCTGCCGGCGTGGCATCGCGTGCATTGGTCACCAGGTTGAGCAGCACCTGCTGAAGCTGTACCGGATCAATGACGCAGGTACCGACGTCATCGTTGGTATCGATCGACAACGATACGGAAGACGGCACAAGGCGCTGCAGGAGCGGGGCGGCCCGGGACACCTCATCGCGCAGCGACACCGTCACGGGGCGGCCCGGCTCCCGGCGCGCAAAGGTCAGCAGCTGTCGCGACAGTCCCACTCCCTGATCGGCAGCGTTGAGGACGGTATCGATGTCACGCTGTGTGTCCGCGTCATCGGCGACACGCAACCGCAATGATTCGGCGCCACTGATAATACCCTGCAGGACATTATTGAAATCGTGCGCCACCCCGCTGGCCAGCAGACCTATGGACTCCAGCTTCTGCGCCTGTTGCAGGTGAATTTCGCGCTGGCGGCGACGCTGTTGGTACAGATGATGGAAGGCGCCGGCAGCCAGGAGCGCCAACAATGCCAGCACACCCCAGAACAGCGGCGTCTCCAGAAGATGACGCTGAACGGTCACCGGAATTTCCGTGGATGCCGACCATGGCCCCCGATCAATCCTGGCCTGTACACTGAAGGAGAATTGCCCGGCGGGCAGGCCGTGATACAGCGCATGGCGCTCCGTCGCCGGGTACCAGGTGTCTTCCAGACCGAGCATGCGATAACGGTAATTCACGCGCTGGGGATAGAGATACTCAGGTACGGTGTAGTCAAATCGCAGCGGCAGCGGGTTGGGTGAAAGGGTGATGCCGGCGTCTCTGGTCAGCGCAGTCTCGCCGGCCTGCACGGTGTCGACAAAGACCCGGGGCACACGAGTATGCGCCGCGACCAGTGTCGCCGGGTCGAACACCGCCACACCATCACTCGTCGGATACCACAGGCGACCATCGTCGCCGCGCCATGCTGTGGGCTGAAAACCACCGTTGGTCTCGCTCCTTGGCATACCGTCCGCAGCGGTAAAGCGTTCCGTGGACTGCAGCTGGCCATCTTCTTCGGCAACCAGCTGCAGATCGTCACGAGCTACCCGGAATACGCCGCGGTTGCCGCTGAACCAGAAGTAGCCAAGGCCATCATCGAGCATGGAAAACAGGTGGGGGTCGGGCAGCCCGTTTGCCGTCGTCACGACACTGGACCTTTCACCATCATTGCGAAGCAGGCCCCGGGCTGTCATAACCCACAGATCACCGTTCTCCTGTTCGTGAAAGGCGAATACCAGCGGGCTCGGAAGGTCCCGGTTGTAGGGCGGGCGTACGAGCACATCATCCTCGAGCTCGTACAGGCCGTCACCGTCGGTAGCAACCAGAAGCGTCCCGTCACGGCGGCGGAATATCTGGGTGACTGCGGAGGCGATGGGGTTGCCGGATGTCGCGTAGTTGCGCAGTTGACCATCCTGCAGACGTGAGAGACCCGCCGGGGAGCCAATCCACAGTCCACCCGCCTCGTAAAGGATCGCAATGGCGGTCTCACTCATCAGCCCGTCAGCAATGCCGGTCACCCGATCCGGAGAACCCTCACGCAGCACCGACAGACCCTCCCGCGTGCCGACCCAGAGATCCCCGTTCTCGCCTTCGCTCAGGGAAAAAACCCAGTTGCTGGCAAGGCCATCGCGCTCCGTGATGATTTCCGTGTTGCGGCCATCATAGCGGACCAGCCCGCCGCCAAAGGTACCGATCCAGGTGACGCCATTGCCGGTTTGTAGCACTGGCAGAGCGGGACGTGACGGCAAGCCCTGCGCGGCAGTCAATGGTAGCGCGGCACCGCGCGACAGGTGCACGATTCCTCCCCCCTGCGTACCGACCCAGACGCTATCATCCGCATCCCTGAGGAGTGTCTTGATCGGGCCGGCGGGCAGTCCATGCTCCGGCAACAGCCAGTCGATTTCGCCATTGCCACACAGTCGCCCGATGCCGCCGTCTGCCAGTCCGATCCAGATGACGTCGCCGGGGCCCTCAAGCAATGCGTTGACAGTACTCTCGACGCCCGGAACGCGCTCCAGAACCCCGGCCTGGAGACGGTAAAACCCCTCTCTCGCACCAATCCAGAGTACGCCGGAGGCATCCTCCATCAGGGACAACACACTGAGCGTCTCCAGAATGGCGTCATCTGAGGACAGGTCGTAAACCTGCTGCCCTTGCGCGTACTGGACACCGGCGTCGCCATATCCAATCCAGACGCCGCCTTCGCTACGGGGTGCCAGCACACTGATCTGTAAAGAACGCGTCTCTCCCGATTCCGTCGGTTCACCGCCTGCTGGCCAGACGCGCACACCCTCCGAGCGCGAGCCCATCCAGAGGTCGCCGCCCGGTGCCTGCAGCAGATGCCACACCGGCATATCCACCGGCAGCAATGCCGGGGCGTCCGCCCCCAGCCTGATCAGCCCCGGTGACACACTCCCGGCAAGCAGCTGTCCATCGGGCGTCACCGCGAGCGACTGGATGTATTCCGGCGCATCTCCCAGCACCGGCCCGAGGTCGGCCCGCTGGAACTCAACGCCATCGAAGCGTGCGAGACCGTCCTCGGTCGCAATCCAGAGAAAGTGGTCGGGTGTCTGGGCGATATCGTACACCGCATCCAGAGGCAGGCCATCGTCGGCCTGCCATACCTGCATCCGGTACTGCGATAGCATCTGTTCGCAATCTGCTACTGCCGGATTGGACAGCAGCACGAGGTAGACTGCGATAATACGTTTTGAGATCACTGCGCCATTACCCTGTCACGCCTCACTTTCGATCATGCGACGCTTCAATGTAATCGAAGATATCGGCACGTGCTAGTTGCGCAGTCTCGCAGCTCCTCAGGCATGACTCACCACACGGTTTCGTCCGTCGGCTTTAGCCTGGTAGAGCGCATTGTCCGCAGCTTTCAACAGCGCTTTGCTGCAAAGAGTGCCGTCATTTTCAAATCCATCACTGCCTGCCACCCCCAGGCTCGCGGTGACCGTCACTTGTCTTCCCACAGACTCGAATTCCAGCGCTTCGATCTCCCGGCGTAATCTTTCAGCGATGATTTCTGCTCCTTTCACGGGCGTATGGCGCAGAATGACGACAAACTCCTCGCCACCATATCGGCACACCACATCACTCTCACGGGATACTTCATTCAAGACCCCCGCAATCTGCTGTATCACCACATCGCCAAAGGGATGTCCATGGGTATCATTGAGAGGCTTGAAATGATCGATATCGAGCATCACGAGCGATACCGGATGGCCATGACGCTGCGTCACCGCCAACTCCGCGGCCAGCTGATCATCGAGATGCCCCCGGTTCCATAAACCGGTCAGCGCATCGATCTGCGCCTTGGTCACCAGCAGATCATGGTAACGCTTGGTGCGAAGAGCCGAGCGGACCCGCGCCCTGAGCTCCACCGAATCAAAGGGCTTGGTCACGTAATCGACCGCCCCCAGGTCAAAGGCTTTCACCTTGATGTCGGTATCGATGGTGCCGGTAAGAAAGATCACCGGAATGTCCTTCAGGATTTCGTCGCTCTTGAGCTGACGGCACACGCTCAGGCCATCGGCATCCGGCATATCCAGGTCCAGCAGGATCAGGTCCGGCAGAGCGTCCCGCGTCTTTTGCAACCCGTTCGTCGCGTTGTAAGCATGCAGCAGTTGAATACGCTCCGAGCGCAGCCGGGCGCCTACCAACTGATGGATGTCTTCCGAATCATCCATCACCAGTACCGTTTGCTTGCCGTTTGTTTCACTCATGCAACCGCCTTGATTAATCCGCTCGAACTCGCTCACAGAGCGCGGCAAATCGCTGCACTGCTTCGCTGACCTCGCCGGCCTCATTCGCCTTGCGGGCCGCAGCTTCCAGCGCAGCCGCCTCGGCGCTGACGGCCATGAAGCCATAGCCGCCGGCGGCGCCCTTGATCTGATGGGCGATCCGAATGAGTGAGTCAGACTCATCGGCCTCGAGCGCCGCCTGGATTTCGGCCACCTGCGCGGGCAGGCGTTCGACAAAGCCCGTCACCAGCTCGGCCATGTCCGGGTCATCGGTATAACAGCTGTGGACTGCCCCATCGGCGTGGAGGGGCAGGTCGTTCTGACCTGCCAGGGGTTCAGTCTGCGCCGGCGCCTCCGGCTCGCCCCGCAGGTGGGACTCCACCGCAGCCAGCAGTGCCAGGCGGGCAATGGGTTTAGTGAGATAGTCATCGCAACCGGCGGCCAGGCACCGTTCGCGTTCGCCCTCCATGGCGTGGGCGGTCAGGGCCACGATCGGTTCGGAGTAGCCCTTGGCCCGAAGCCGGGCCGTGGCGCCGTAGCCGTCCAGCTTCGGCATCTGCATGTCCATGAGAATGAGATCGAAAGGCCGGCTCTCGGCCAGCGCATCAAGAGCGCGATCCACTGCGGATTCGCCATTTGCGGCGATATCCACTTCCAGCCCATGCTGGCGCAGCAGGGTGGACACCAGCACCTGATTGTCGGAGCCGTCCTCGGCCAACAGGATCCGGCCGGAGAGCCTCTTTTCTTTTTCTGCCGCCGGGCGTTCGACGGTAAAGTCATCGCCAACCACGAATGGTTTACTGACCATCTCCGTATCCGGGACAAGCACATCCGGCAACACCAGGGTGAACGTGCTGCCCTCCCCGGGCCGACTACGGACATGGATCTCGCCGGCCATTGCCTCGGCCAGCGAGCGGCAGATGGTCAGGCCCAGCCCGGTGCCTCCGAACTCGCGGGTCGTGGAGGTGTTGGCCTGGTGAAAGGCCCGAAACAGTTGTTCGATCTCCTCATCGCTCAGGCCGATGCCCGTGTCACTGACATCGATTTCCACCCGCGCGGGTTCGTTGTCCGGCGCAAGGCAGCGCGCGGTCAGGTTCACTTCACCCTGGTGGGTGAATTTGACGGCATTGCTCAAGAGATTGAACAGGATCTGGCGCACTCGCGTGGGATCACTGTGAATGCGTTCGGGGATGGGCGTTTCGTAGTCAAGATGAAACCTCAGGCCCTTGTCCAGGGCCCGGACCTGCATCACCGAACTCACCTCGTGCAGGATTTGCGGTAGCGAGCAGACGATCTTCTCCACCTGAAGCTTGTTCGCGTTGATCTTGGACAGATCCAGTATGTCGCTGATCAGGGCCAGCAGGTGCTCACCGTTGCGGCGAATCGCCTGGATGTAATTGAGCCGGTTGCTCTCGCCCAGGGTGTGATCCATGAGCAGATCGGAAAAACCCAGCACCGATGTCAGCGGTGTACGGATCTCGTGGCTCATGTTGGCGAGGAACTCGCTTTTCGCGCGGTCGTTGGCCTCGGCAATCTCGCGCGCCCGCCGCAGCTCGTGCTCCGCTTGCCGGTAGCCGCTGACATCGTGGAAAACCACAACACCCCCCAACTGGCTTCCGGTGTGATCCCGGAGGGGCCGGGCGCTGGCTGAAATGTAGCGGTCTTCGGGACGCGCCGGTGTCCGGATGAGAATCTCTACGTCATCCACCGCCTCCCCCTGCATGGCCCGGCTCAATGGCAGCTGCCCGGACGGATAAGGCGTCCTGCCATCGGCGCGAAACAGGCCGAACTCCTCGCTCCAGTCCGAGACCCCGGAATCGTTCGTCGGGCCCCGGCCCAGCAGGTTTTCGGCGGCCTGGTTGAAGATCAGAGGCCGGCCGTCCATGTCGGTCACGATGACCCCCTCGACCACGGACTCGAGCACGGTACGCAGCACTGCCTGCTCCTTGAACGCCCCGGCCGTCTGGTCCACCGTGGTGCCATTCCGGGACAACGAATTAAGCTCCCTCTCCAGCGCTGTCAGATCCGCCGCCAGCCCGTCGACCGGATCGCCGGCGTCGTCCTTTGGCGTCGAATCGGCCGGCAGCCACCGCTGTATGCGGCGCCTCAGCTCGGCGATGCGCGGGTCGTCAGTCATTACTGTCTCCTCGTACCCTCAATTCTGATCAGGGGGATCTCCACCGGTAACATCCACTGTAAGGAGCGAAAGTGTATGAGTAAAGTTATGACTTCACAGTGTATGCGAGAGGTTTCGCATCATTACATTGCCCGGGAACGAAGCCGAACTCAGCGAGGATCAGTGTGGTGAATCACAACTTTCGGAGCTGGAGCCACTCCCATTTTATAAACATTCCATTGACGGTCTGTAGGCGGTAATTCATCGTCACAGGTAATTTCGTATGCCAGGTGCCCGTCCAGGCGGCAAATCCGCCATGATTTGAAACCGATTGAGTACGATATCGCCGGACTTCTGGCTGATTTACCATCAGCACGATCCCACGCCATTCTGCCGTTCCAGTAACCGCGACTGGACATAACGTTTGCCTCTGACTTGGTCGGAGGAGCTTCTGAAGGTACGTAAAGGCCATCCACCTCAGGCAATCCGGAGCCGGATACTTCGATGAATAGAGTGTTCGCCGGAAGTTTGTCGATGTCTGTCATAATGTTTCCTTGTGGTTCCAATTGAGTAACAAGATAGCGCTTCGTCCTGATCTCGGCGGAGAGATCGGGACGGGGGATTGAGCTCACGGGAATCTCATGGCGTTCCGTTGATTTTCAAAAGATAATACCACGGCAGCAACCGCGTTGGCGTATGCGGTGTGCAAAGTGCTTTGATGTAGCTAGGCGAATCCTCAGCCACCAGGATGACGGAGTCATTATCGACTATTCGGTACGAGCGTGGGTTGCATGGCATTGTTGTAGCGCAATCGGTTCACTGTGCGTCCTTTCCCATGTTTGAGCCATTAGCTTCTTCGCCTGCCCCCAGCGGTAACCACCCAGAGCGCCACTTTGCTGTATAACCCGATGGCAAGGGATCAGCAACGCAATCGGGTTCGCGCCAATGGCGCTACCAACCGCTCTTGCCGCCTTGGGGGCGCCGAGCGACTCCGCAACCTGAGCATAGCTGGCCACTGCACCCGGAGGTATTTTAAGCAGCGCTCGCCACACAGCGATCTGGAAGTTCGTCCCTGACACATGAAGTGATAGAGGACCATGCCCGGAGTCTGCATGACTGCAAAAGAAAGCATCAATAGCATGACGTGTAGACGGGATGTTTTCCTTGAATGAACTCAAAGGCCAGGCGTTATGCAAGTCTTCCAGCAATTCCTCCAAGTTGTTAAGTTCCATGAACTCTACCCTGCAAACACCACGCCGGGTTACTGCCACAAACATACAACCCAACGGCGTAGAGTGCACGCCGTACTCTATAGTTACCTGCTTTCCCCGGTTTCTGTACTCGCCCGGTGTGACTGCTTCAAGCTGCACGAAATGATCATGCAGCCTTGAGCTGCCGCTCAGGCCAAGCTCATGTGAGACATCGAGCAAGGAACGAGACTCGTCCAGCAACCTCTTGCCTCGCTCCAATGTCAGGACCTGTAAAAAGCGTTTCGGTGTTGTGCCTGCCCAGCGGCAGAAAAGCCGCTGGAAGTGATATGGACTCAGATGTACATGGGCTGCCATCTCCGCCAAACTGGGCTGATCAGCCGCCCTTTGCACCAGATAATCCATGGCGCTTTCAATGCGTTCATAGTCTGACATGACGTTGGCCCTCAGACACGATTTATGGATATACGACCGTCGACCACGATTTTGGCAAATGCCTTTTCACCAACGTCACCCGGCACCGCCAAGGCCTGCCCCCTTCTTTAGCGAAAAGACGCGCAGTCTCGCGACCAGTACCTGAACCGGCACAGAGTCAATTCTAAGAGGTCACTCGCAACCCGCCGACCCGAATCTTGCTATGTTGCTTTGACGCTATAACGCATAGCTAACCGGCGCGAGATGCGAGCGTCCGGTTGAGCGGGGGGGGAACTACAAGCACCAGAAAGAGTAGCTCGAGCCAGGGCTATCCATGGCCCGGCTTCTTTGTCACTCCGATTAGCTCCCTTCTCCTAACGCCCGGCTCACACGCCGGTTTGAAGCTGCCAAGCAGCGGAAGACCGGTCGCCGTGCAGCCGATTGTTAGCGAAAAAATGAGGCATCAAAAAGTCAATTAGAATTGTGTGCGCCCATGACAAGCACTTCATTCGCTGAATTATTGCCTTAGAATTTTCTCCATCTTCTTCCCTTTTGCCAGCTCATCAATCAGCTTGTCCAGGTAGCGTATCTTCTGCATCAGTGGGTCATCTACTTCTTCTACGCGAATACCGCAGACTACTCCCTTTATGAGCGAACTATTCGGGTTAATGCCTGGAGCTTGTGCAAAGAAAGTTTCAAAATCGTTTTGTTGCTCAATTTGCTTACGCAATCCTGATTCGTCATAGCCCGTCAACCAGCAAATTATTTCATCGACCTCTTCCTTCGTACGGTTCTTTCTCTCTGCTTTTTGAACATACATCGGATATACCTTTGCAAAAGGCATCGAAAAAATATGATGTTTCGGCATCGTCTATCCTCCCATGGGTCTGAAGCCGCTGCATGGTATCCATTCTTAACGAAGCACTAGGCCCGTAGAGCCGACTAGACTATTTGCTATGTGAACTACGTTTCGGTGTCGCTATAAGGCTCCGCAACAATCTGGTTCTCGCTTTCGTAAACTATATAGCCTGGTCGATGTGTCTTGAGCATAGTTACGGATATATCGTACTTGTCAAAGATCGCAGCGAGCTCTCTGGTTTTGGCAATGTATTCGGTTGCAGAATCCCTAAACCAGCTCAAAGCCCTGGGTGTTGCACTTCGTTTTGAAGATCGACTGAATCTAGAGGGCATATCCAGGTTCTCATTGAACCATTCAGCAAGTGCCCTATACCTCTTGAAGTCATCCGGATGCAGATCATCTCTGCGCTTCAATATACCCATTCCAGCAAATATCCCTTTCCTTCTGCCGGACCGGCCATCCAGTGGCTCAATGACGAATCTCAGGTACATGCTTCCTCAGTTCACATAACGCCCGCATTCACGCGATAGCGTAGCTGGCCACGTGCAATTGATGTTTATGTTTACAGGCTCCGCGTCCTAGACGTTTACTTGAGCGATAATCCATCTCAGTGAAGCGAGGTTCATAGCTATCGGAAAAGCCAGGAATGGAATCACAGCTACTCCATATCCTGGCGATACAAAAAAGGCTAAAACATGTAATGCGATAAGGAGACCAATAGACAAGGCGTTTAAGTAACCTGCCAACAGCAACAAAGAGGGGCCTCGAAATTCACATGCCGCAGCGGTTACGGAACCAGCGCTACACAGTATCGCAAAGTAACTTAACAGTGGCCAGAAATCGGTTGAGGAAGAGAGATGGTCCCGTTTATTTGGACCACCAAACCCGTTCTATAAGTAGACAGCGCC
>JBBEBP010000006.1:0-1308 GCA_040882255.1 Pseudohongiellaceae bacterium
ATGACCAGCCACTATGTCTTCGAGCCGGAGTTCTGCAATCCGGCCGCGGGATGGGAGAAGGGCCAGGTGGAGAAGAATGTCCAGGACGCTCGCCACCGCCTTTGGCAGCCGATTCCGAGCTTCCCGGACCTGGCGGCACTTAACGCCTGGCTGGAACGACGTTGCCTGGAGCTATGGCACGAGATCCCACATGGGGCCTTGCCGGGCAGCGTCGCCGATGCCTTTGCGGATGAGAGAGCGGCTCTCATGCAGATGCCACCCGCCTTCGACGGCTTTGTCGAACTCAGCAAGCGCGTCTCGCCGACCTGCCTGATCAGCTTCGAACGCACCCGCTACAGCGTGCCGGCTTCGTTTGCGAACCGGCCGGTCAGCCTGAGGGTGTATCCCGAGCGGATCGTCGTGGCGGCCGAAGGGCGGATCCTGTGCGAGCATCCGCGGCTGATCGAGCGTTCTCACCATCTGCCGCCGCGCACCATCTATGACTGGCGGCATTATCTGGCCGTCATCCAGCGCAAGCCTGGCGCCCTGCGCAATGGCGCGCCCTTTGCGGAGATGCCGCCCGCCTTCCGGCAGTTGCAGGAACTCCTGCTGCGGCGGTCAGGTGGCGACCGCGAGATGGTCGATGTGCTGGCATTGGTATTGCACCACGACGAGCAGACCGTGCTGACGGCCGTGGAATTGGCCTTGCAGGCGGGGGTGCCGACCAAGACCCATGTGCTGAACATCTTGCATCGCCTGATCGACGCGAAGACGCATGACATGCCGCCCATCGATACCCCACAGGCTCTTGCCCTGAACAAGGAGCCCAGGGCCAACGTCGAACGCTATGACGGACTGCGCGGCCATGATGTGAAGGAGACCCGCCATGCGTCATGATCCCGCCAGCGCCGCCGTCGTGATCATGCTGCGCAGTCTGAAGATGTTCGGAATGGCCCAGGCCGTCACCGATCTGATGGAACAGGGCGCCCCGGCCTTCGATGCCGCCGTCCCGATGCTCTCGCAGCTCCTGAAAGCCGAACTGGCCGAGCGCGAGGTGCGCTCTATCGCCTATCACATGAAGGCGGCGCGCTTCCCCGCCTACAAGGACCTGTCCGGCTTCACCTTTGCCGACAGCGAGATCAACGAGGCCATGGTGCGCCAGCTGCACCGCTGCGAGTTCCTCGAGGATGCTCACAACGTTGTCCTGATCGGCGGACCGGGAACCGGAAAGACCCATGTCGCAACTGCTCTCGGCGTCCAGGCCGTCGAGCACCACCGGCGCAAGGTCCGCTTCTTCTCCACCATCGAACTGGTCAACGCGCTGGAGCA
>JBBEBP010000007.1:0-166502 GCA_040882255.1 Pseudohongiellaceae bacterium
CGTGAAGGCGGCCGCACCGTGGGCGCTGGCGTGGTATCCAAGATCCTCGAGTAAGAGTCGGGATGCGGCGGGGGAGCTTCGGCTCTCCCGCCTGCTTTCTGAGGAAAGAGGGGTCAGCGACGGTTTTTCCTTGACAGGAGGTCGTCGTGACCTTAGACTTCCGCTTCCGTTTTTCCAGAGTATGACGGGAATCGCGGACACAGATTGCTACTGATTAATTGGAAAAAAAGTTTTTTTGGAGAGTAGAGTAGATGCAAAATCAGCGTATAAGAATCCGGCTGAAAGCCTTTGATCATCGGCTGATCGATCAGTCTACTCAGGAGATCGTCGACACGGCAAAACGGACCGGTGCTCAGGTTCGCGGCCCCATTCCGCTGCCTACCAACAAAGAGCGTCATACGATCCTGATTTCTCCGCACGTCAACAAGGACGCCAGGGACCAGTACGAAATTCGCACTCACAAGCGGCTGCTCGATATCGTCGAGCCCACCGAGAAGACTGTGGATGCGTTGATGAAACTGGATCTTGCCGCAGGCGTTGAAGTGCAAATCAGCCTTGGCTGAGTCTCCCGAAAAACGGTCCGGAAACGGACCGGCAGCGATTCCACATAGAATCGGTTTCTGATTTAGTGTGCTGCGGGTTTACCCGGTTTGTTCCGACGCAGCAAACTCGGTGTAATGCTTTAGCAGCCATAGCGGGTTTGAGCCCCGTACACGATGAGGTTTACAACATGTCGATTGGTTTGGTCGGTCGAAAGAGCGGCATGACCCGCGTATTCACCGAATCCGGCGATTCCGTGCCGGTTACGGTCGTAGAGGTCAGTCCCAACAGAATCACTCAGGTCAAGACTGCAGGGTCTGATGGCTACAGTGCGATACAGGTCACTTCTGGAGGGCGCAAGGCTTCCAGAGTGAGCAAGTCGCTGGCCGGGCATTATGCCAAGGCGGGAACGGAAGCCGGTGACGGCCTCTGGGAATTCCGGGCCGAGGCGGATGCGTTGTCCGAGCTGGCACCGGGCGGTGAGCTTACCGTCACGCTGTTTGCCGAAGGCCAGAGAGTGGATGTCACGGGCTCTTCCAAGGGCAAGGGCTTCGCTGGCGTCATCAAGCGTCATAATTTCCGCATGCAGGATGCTACCCACGGTAACTCCCTGTCTCACCGTGCTCCGGGCTCCATCGGCCAGTGTCAGACGCCGGGGCGAGTCTGGAAAGGCAAGAAAATGGCCGGCCACATGGGCAGCGAGCGTGTCACCACGCAAAGCCTCGAGATCGTCCGTGTGGATGCCGAAAACAACCTCTTGCTGGTCAAGGGCGCCATTCCGGGAGCCACCGGTTCCCATGTCATCGTACGTCCTTCCATCAAAGCGGCCGAGTCCAGGGGGTAAGCAATGGAACTGAATGTTGCAAAACCCGGTAACAAGACCGGTGACAAGATTTCACTTTCCGACGAAACGTTCGCTCGGGAATTCAACGAGGACCTGGTGCACCAGACTGTTGTCACCTACATGGCTGGTGCCCGTCAGGGTACGGTCAAGCAGAAGAATCGGGCCGAGGTCAGTGGTGGCGGTCGCAAGCCGTGGCGGCAGAAGGGCACAGGCCGTGCCCGCGCGGGTACAATCCGCAGTCCTATCTGGCGCAGCGGCGGCGTCACTTTCGCTGCCCGCCCTCAGGATCACAGCAAGAAGCTGAATCGCAAGATGTATCGCGGAGCCATGCGCTGCATACTGTCCGAGCTGATCCGTCAGGATCGTCTGATGGTGGTTGAGGATTTCGCGGTCGAGACCCACAAGACCCGTGATCTGGTGGGCAAGTTGAACGAGTTTGCACTTGATAACGTCCTGATCGTGGCCGACGAGGTGGCGGAGAACCTGTACCTGGCGGCCCGCAATCTGCACAAGGTCGATGTGCTGGACGCCAACGGCCTGGATCCGGTCAGCCTGATCGGCTTCGAGAAAGTGCTGATGACAGTGCCCGCGCTGAAAAAGGTAGAGGAGATGCTGTCATGAACAACGCCAGACTGTATTCGGTGATCGTCGGACCGCATGTGTCCGAGAAAACCGCCAACATGGCCGACGCGCATAACCAGATTGCCTTCAGGGTGGCGGTGAATGCGACCAAGGCCGAGATCCGGGAAGCCGTCGAGAAACTGTTCGAAGTCAAGGTGGAAGCCCTGCAGGTGGTCAATGTAAAGGGCAAGACCAGGCGTACGATGCGTGGCGGCATTCGTAAGAAATCCAATTGGAAGAAGGCTTATGTAAAGCTGGCGCAGGGTCATGAAATCGACTTTGCGGAGCTGGCATAAGGAAGGTTGACAGTTATGGCAGTTGTTAAGTGTAAACCGACGTCACCCGGACGCCGCTTCGTCATCAAGGTCGTCCATCCGGATCTGCACAAGGGTGCGCCGTACAGCGCGCTGGTGGCCAGTCAGCACAAGACTGGTGGGCGTAACAATGCAGGGCGCATCACACGGCGTCATGCCGGTGGCGGCCACAAGCAGAAGTACCGGATCATCGACTTCCGTCGCAACAAGGACGCGGTACCTGCCAAGGTCGAACGGCTCGAGTACGACCCGAACCGTACCGCCAATATCGCGCTGCTTCTGTATGCAGATGGTGAGCGCAGATACATTATCGCGCCGCGTGGCATCAAGGCCGGTGACAAGCTGGTTTCAGGCCAGGATGCTCCGATCAAGCCGGGCAACTGTCTGCCGCTGCGGAACATCCCGCTGGGTAGCACAGTGCATTGTGTCGAGCTGAAGCCGGGCAAGGGTGCCCAGATGGCCCGTAGTGCCGGTACCTCGATCCAGCTGGTGGCGAAAGAAGGCAGCTATGTGACGCTGCGTCTGAAATCCGGTGAGATGCGCAAGGTACAGGCAGAGTGCCGCGCAACGCTGGGCGAAGTTTCCAACAGCGAGCACAGCCTGCGCTCACTGGGCAAGGCGGGTGCGAAACGCTGGCGGGGCGTGCGGCCTACCGTGCGTGGTGTGGTCATGAACCCGGTCGACCACCCGCACGGTGGTGGTGAAGGACGTACTTCCGGTGGTCGTCATCCTGTGACGCCGTGGGGTCGCCCGACCAAGGGTTACAAGACGCGCAAGAACAAGCGGACCAGCAACATGATTGTGCGCCGCAGAAACGCAACCCGCTAACGGTCAATAGACAGAGGTAAGTAAAGTGCCACGTTCACTGAAAAAAGGTCCTTTCATAGACCTTCATTTGTTGAAGAAAGTGCAGGTAGCGAAGGAGAAAGGCGAGAAGCGCCCGATCAAGACCTGGTCGCGACGCTCGATGGTTTCTCCCGACATGCTGGGTCTGACGATCGCCGTCCATAACGGTCATCAGCATGTGCCGGTGCTTGTCACTGAAGATATGGTCGGTCACAAGCTTGGCGAGTTCGCCCTGACCAGAACCTACCGTGGCCACGTTGCGGACAAGAAAGCCAAGCGCTGACAGACGGGGATTGTATGATGGAAGTGGTAGCTAGATTACGCGGTGCTCGGCTGTCAGCGCAGAAAGCAAGACTGGTAGCCGACCAGATTCGTGGCAAAGGTGTCGAGGAAGCATTGCAGTTGCTGACCTTCAGTCCCAAGAAAGGTGCTGAAGTGATTCGCAAGGTACTGAATTCGGCCATCGCGAATGCGGAACATAACGAAGGGGCTGATGTGGATGAGTTGAAAGTATCAACCATCTATGTGGACGAAGGCATGACCATGAAACGGATCCGTCCGCGCGCCAAGGGCCGGGCAGACCGGATTCTGAAGCGCTCTTGTCACATCACCATCAAATTGGCCGATAACTAGGAGATTGGGATGGGTCAGAAAGTACATCCAACCGGCATTCGGCTTGGTATCGTAAAGAAGCATACGTCCGTCTGGTTTGCCGAACGTGGCAAGTACTCGGAATACCTGCTCTCGGATCTGGCGGTGCGTGATTATATCCGCAAGCGCCTGGCCAATGCGTCGGTATCCCGCGTGGAGATCGAGCGACCGGCCCAGACGGCACGGATTACGATTTTTACAGCCCGTCCGGGTATCGTCATCGGCAAAAAAGGCGAGGACGTGGAGGCGCTGCGAGGAGTGCTGAGCAAGAAGATGGGCATTCCGGTGCACATCAACATCGAGGAAGTCCGCAAGCCGGACCTCGACGCCCAGCTCGTCGCAGACAGCGTCACTCAGCAGCTTGAGCGTCGAGTGATGTTTCGCCGGGCCATGAAGCGCGCCGTGCAGAATGCCATGCGTCAGGGAGCCGAGGGCATCCGGATCCAGGTGTCGGGTCGCCTCGGTGGTGCCGAGATCGCGCGTACCGAGTGGTATCGGGAAGGCCGCGTACCGCTGCATACGCTGCGTGCTGATATCGACTACGCGGGTTCGGAAGCAGCAACGACTTACGGCATCATCGGCGTGAAGGTGTGGATCTTCAAGGGCGAGATCCTGGATCACGACAACGCTATAGTGGCCACGCCGCAGAAGTCACAGAAATAGGGGATAGGCCAGATGCTACAACCGAAACGTACGAAATTTCGCAAAGTCATGAAGGGCCGCAATCGCGGTCTGGCGCATCGTGGCAGCAATGTGGATTTTGGTGAGTATGGCCTGAAAGCCCTGAGCCGTGGTCGACTGACCGCCCGGCAGATCGAGGCAGCACGTCGCGCCATGACCCGTCACGTTAAACGTGGCGGAAAGATCTGGATCCGGGTGTTCCCGGACAAGCCGATCACCCAGAAGCCGCTTGAAGTGCGTCAGGGTAAGGGTAAGGGTAGTGTCGAGTACTGGGTCTGTCAGATTCAGCCCGGCCGCATCATGTTTGAAATCGAAGGGGTGGACGAGACGCTGGCACGTGAAGCGTTCGAGCTGGCGGCTTCCAAGCTGCCGTTCTCCACCACGTTTGTGAAACGGACGGTAATGTAATGAAAGCCACAGAGTTGCGTGACAAATCCATTGCGGAGCTGAACGAGCATCTGGACGGCTTGTATCGGGAGCAGTTCAATAACCGCATGCAGAAAGCGACGGGTCAGCTTGGGCAGGTACATTTGCTCAAGGCAGTCAGGCAGGAGATCGCCCGGGTCAAGACCCTCATTACCGAGAAAGAGAAGAGTGGATCATGACTATGTCGGCTAACGAAGCGAATGCAAAGACCGGACGAAACATTTCCGGCACTGTGGTCAGCGTAAAGATGGACAAGTCCATTGTCGTGCTGGTTGAGCGCCGGGTGAAGCATCCGGTGTACGGCAAGTACATGACGCTGTCTTCAAAGATACATGCGCATGATGAAGATAACGATTGCCGACAGGGCGATTCGGTGACCATCCGCGAGGTGCGGCCGATCTCCAAGACCAAAAGCTGGTCCCTGGTATCAGTCGACAAGCGCGCTACGGTCATCAGCTAGGTCATTTATCAGGAATGAGCGCCAGGGTTCTGCCGTGGCGGCCATTCAACAGGGGTTCGGAGAGAATCGATGATTCAGGTACAGTCATATTTGGACGTGGCAGACAACAGCGGTGCCCGGCGCGTCATGTGCATCAAGGTGCTCGGCGGCTCGCATCGGCGTTATGCCCGCATTGGTGATGTCATCAAGGTCACCGTGAAGGAAGCCATTCCGCGCGGCAAGGTAAAGAAAGGCCAGGTACTGTCGGCGCTGGTTGTCAGAACCCGCAAGGGCGTGCGCCGTAATGATGGCTCGGTGATCCGTTTTGATGACAACGCAGCGATTCTGCTGAATCCCCAGCAGGCCCCGATCGGTACGCGTGTATTCGGACCCGTGACCCGTGAGCTGCGTTCGGAGAAGTTCATGCGGATCATCTCTCTGGCTCCGGAAGTACTGTAGAACGAAATTTGAGGCCGCAGATATTATGCAGAAGATCAAGTGTAACGATGAGGTGATCGTGATCGCCGGCAAGGACAAGGGAAAGCGTGGAACCGTTTCCCGTCTGGTCGGAGATACGCGGGTAGTGGTCAGTGGCGTGAATATGATCAAGCGTCATACCAAGCCCAATCCGAACCTGGGACAGGCCGGCGGAATCGTCGAGAAAGAGGCGTCTCTGGACATTTCCAACATCGCCATCTTCAATCCGGATACCGGCAAGGCGGACCGAGTCGGGTTTGTTGAAGAAGACGGTGCGAAGAAGCGGATTTTCAAGTCCAGCAAAAAAGTCATTGATTAAACGGAACACAGGTTTGCCAACATGGCTCAGTTGAAAGAAGTTTACAAAAGCGAAGCGGTACCTGCGCTGACCAAGCAGTTCGGGTTTGACAACCCCATGCGTGTTCCCCGCGTCACCAAGATCGTCCTGAACATGGGCGTTGGTGAGGCCGTGGGTGACAAGAAATTGCTGGACAATGCGGTGGCTGACATGACGTTGATCAGCGGCCAGAAGCCGATCATCACCAAGGCGCGCAAGTCGATCGCCGGCTTCAAAATCCGTGACGGCTGGCCCATTGGCTGCAAGGTTACCCTGCGTGGCCAGCGCATGTACGACTTCCTGGATCGATTGGTGAATATTGCCATCCCCCGGGTTCGTGACTTCCGTGGCCTGAATCCGAAATCTTTCGACGGCCGTGGGAATTATGCCATGGGCGTGAACGAGCAGATCATTTTCCCCGAGATCGAGTACGAGAAGATCGACAAGCTGCGTGGTCTCGATATCACAATTACGACAACGGCACAGAATGATGAGGAAGGACGCGCGCTGCTAACAGCGATGCGGTTCCCCTTCCGCGGTGGTGCCGGCAATGCAGCGAAGGAGTCCTGAAGCATGGCCAAAGCATCCATGATTGCAAGAGAAAAGAAGCGCACGCAGACGGTGGCGCGTTTCGCCGCCAGGCGCGCAGCACTGAAAGCTGTCATTGCCGATGTCAATGCCAGCGATGACGAAAAGTGGGAAGCACAGATCAAGCTGCAGAAGCTGCCTCGCGATGCGAGCCCGGTGCGCCAGGTGCGCCGATGCCAGCTGACCGGCCGGCCGCACGGTGTCTATCGCAAGTTCGGCATGTGCCGTCATAAAATTCGTGAAGCAGCCATGCGCGGTGACGTGCCTGGCCTCACCAAGTCAAGCTGGTAAGGGGAGGAAGTCACCATGAGCATGTCTGATCCGATTGCCGATCTTCTGACCCGAGTGCGCAATGCCCAGCAGGCGCATCTGCCGCAGGTACGTTGCCCGTCGTCAAAAACGAAAGTGGCGATCTGCAATGTACTGGAAGAGGAAGGCTATATTCAGGGACACAGTGTCACTGAAGACGGTGCGAAAAGCACCCTGACGATTGATCTGAAGTATTTCCGTGGCGCGCCCGTGATCGAGGAGATCAAGCGTGTCAGCCGGCCCGGACTGCGGCAGTACCGCGGCAAGGAAGAATTGCCGAAGAACCGCGCGGGACTGGGTGTTGTGATTGTTTCTACCAACCGGGGTGTGATGACAGACAGGAAGGCGCGTGCCGCCGGAATCGGTGGCGAGGTACTGTGTACCGTTTTCTGATCCTGACCCATTGAATGAATCAACAAGAGCACGATTATGTCCAGAGTAGCTAACAGCAGAGTGGCCAACAGCCCGGTCGAATTGCCGAAAGGCGTCGAGGCCAGCCTCTCCGGTGCTGAATTCACAGTCAAAGGAAGCAAGGGCAACCTCAGTGTCACGTTGCATGACGCTGTCCAGGTGGATCAGGAAGACGGTGTCCTCAGGATTTCCGCCAGAGTACAGGACCGCAAGTCAGTGGCACTGGCGGGTACGGTCCGTGCGCTGATCAACAATATGGTGGTCGGTGTGACCGAGGGTTTCCAGAAGAGGTTGCAGCTGCAGGGCGTCGGCTACCGGGCGAAAGCGCAGGGTAAATCGCTGAACCTGACGCTGGGCCTGTCGCACCCG
This sequence comes from Pseudohongiellaceae bacterium, assembly GCA_040882255.1. GTDB lineage: Bacteria > Pseudomonadota > Gammaproteobacteria > Pseudomonadales > Pseudohongiellaceae > PWQG01. The sequence continues at coordinate 7,854 of JBBEBP010000007.1, forward strand.
GTTGATTATGAGGTGCCCGAAGGGGTGACTGCGGAGACTCCGTCCCAGACAGAGATTGTGCTCAGCAGTGCGGACAAGCAGCTGTTGGGTGCGGTGGCCGCCAAGATCCGCGAGTTCCGGCCGCCGGAACCGTACAAGGGCAAGGGTATTCGTTACGCGGATGAAACCGTGTTCCGTAAAGAAGCGAAGAAGAAGTAAGGCTTGAGGTCATTATGAACGTGAAGAAGCAGGCTCGACTCCGTCGTGCACGAAAGGCTCGGGCCAGAATCAGTGGATTGGGCGTCAATCGGTTGAACGTATACCGCACTCCGCGCCATATGTATGCGCAGGTAACCACTCCCGATGGAAGTCGGGTACTGGCGACCGCGTCTACGTTGGAGAAGGAACAGCGTTCCACGGCAACCGGTAACGTAGAAGCGGCGGGCCGGATCGGCACGCTGATCGCCGAACGCGCCAAGGCTGCCGGTGTCAGCAGGGTGGCTTTCGATCGTTCCGGCTATAACTACCATGGCCGGGTAAAGGCTCTGGCCGATGCAGCCCGCGAGGGCGGTCTCGAATTCTAAAGGTTTGAAACGTTATGGCATTGAAAGACGACGCTAGAAAAAACGAGGAAGGCTTGCAGGAAAAGCTTATCCAGGTGAACCGTGTGGCCAAGGTGGTGAAAGGTGGCCGCGTCTTCGGTTTCACTGCGCTGTGTGCCGTCGGCGACGGCAACGGCCGGGTCGGTTTTGGCCGCGGCAAGGCACGTGAAGTGCCGCTGGCGATCCAGAAGGCCATGGAAGATGCGCGCCGCAACATGATCGAGGTATCGCTGGACGGCCATACACTGGAGTATCCGGTCAAGGCCCGTCACGGTGCATCCAAGATCTACATGCAGCCGGCTTCCGAAGGTACCGGTGTGATCGCCGGTGGCGCAATGCGCGCCATACTCGAACTGGCGGGCGTCCAGAACGTATTGGCGAAATGCTATGGCTCGACCAACCCGGTCAATGTGGTCAATGCGACGTACAAGGGCCTGCGTGACATGAGTTCCTCTGAAAGCGTAGCAGCCAAACGTGGCAAGACTCTCGAAGAAATTGTGGACTGAAGATATGGCCAAGAAAACGGTAAAGATCAGATTGACCCGCAGCCCCATCGGTACCATGCAACGGCACCGTCAGTGCCTGACAGGCCTGGGTCTGCGACGTATGCACCAAAGTGTCGAGCTGGAAGATACACCGGCGGTACGCGGCATGATCAACCGGGTGCGTTACATGTTGTCCGTCGAAGGCGAGGAATAAATAATGCGACTGAACTCATTGAGCCCTGCAGAAGGCAGCACGAAAGCCCGCAAGCGCGTGGGCCGCGGTATCGGCAGCGGTTGGGGGAAAACCAGCGGTTCGGGCCACAAGGGTCAGAAGTCGCGCAGCGGTGGTACGGTGCGCCCCGGTTTTGAAGGTGGCCAGCTGCCCTTGCAGCGCCGTCTTCCCAAGTTCGGTTTCAGCTCCCGTGTTGGGCGCTTCACTGCCGAAGTGCGTACCTCGGAGCTGAATCATGTGGAAGGTGAAGTGGTGAATCTGGACAGCCTCAAGAAGGCCAATCTGGTCGCCCGAAACATCAAGCGTGCCAAGGTCATGCTCTCGGGTGACGTGACCCGCGCCGTGACCGTGGAAGGGCTGCGTGTTAGCAAGGGTGCCCGCCAGGCTATCGAGGCCGCTGGCGGCAAAATCGTGGAAGAGCAGGCTGCCACTGGCGCAGAGGGCTGAGCGTAAATCATGGCGAAGACACCCAACAGACCCGGAGAAGGCATTGGCGCAGGGCTGGGCGAGCTGAAAGCACGCCTGCTCTTCCTGCTTTTTGCCATATTCGTGTATCGGGTCGGGACGCATATTCCGGTACCGGGCATCGATCCCAATCAGTTGGCGAACATGTTTCAGCAGAACGAGGATACCTTCCTCGGGATGTTCAACATGTTTTCCGGTGGTGCACTGGAACGGATGAGCATCGTGGCACTGGGTATCATGCCGTACATTTCCTCTTCCATCATCATGCAGCTGCTGACGGCGGTCAATCCGCACCTGGCGCAGCTTAAAAAAGAGGGGGAGTCCGGCCGCCGCAAGATCACACAGTATACGCGCTATGGCGCGTTGGGTCTGGCCACGGTACAGGGCACCGGCATGGCGGTGGGGCTGCTGTCTCCAATGGCCTACAACCCGGGACCGACGTTCGTCATTACTGCCATCATTTCGCTGGTGACCGGTGCGATGTTCCTGATGTGGCTGGGTGAGCAGATTACCGAGCGGGGTGTCGGCAACGGCATATCCATGCTGATTTTCGCAGGCATTGTTGCCGGTCTGCCGGCTGCCGTGGGCAGCTCGCTGGGACAGGCCTACGAAGGGCAGATCAGTGGGCTGTTACTGCTGGTCGTGGGCGTCATCGCGGTCATCGTTATCGCGGGCATCGTGTTCATCGAGCGCGGCCAACGCCGTATCACGGTGAACTATGCCAAGCGTCAACAGGGCAACAAGATGTACCAGGCCCAGTCCAGCCACCTGCCGCTGAAGGTCAACATGGCCGGTGTGATTCCGGCAATCTTTGCCAGCAGCATACTGTTGTTCCCTGCGTCCATAGGCCAATGGTTTGGTCAGTCGGAGGGGGCAGAATGGTTGCAGGATCTGGCATTGTTGATCGGGCCGGGACAGCCGCTGTATATCATTATTTTCAGCGCGATGATCATCTTTTTCTGCTTTTTCTATACAGCGCTGGTCTTCAACCCGCGTGATGTGGCTGACAATCTGAAACGATCCGGGGCATTCATTCCCGGTATCCGCCCGGGTGAGCAGACAGCGAAGTATATTGATGCAGTACTGACCCGTTTGACGATGTTTGGTGCTATATACATCACCATCGTTTGCCTGCTGCCGAACTTCTTCCAGATGATGGCAAACGTGCCCTTCAATCTGGGGGGCACGGCATTGCTGATCGTGGTGGTGGTTTCCATGGACTTCATGTCCCAGGTCCAGTCACACCTGATGTCGCATCAATACGACTCGCTGATGAAGAAATCGAACCTCGGCAGTTTCAGCCGGTAATTGCAGAAACGCGGACACGACGAATGCCGGCGCGACCGGAAACGGAAATACGGAGAGCAGAACAGTGAAAGTACGAACATCAGTCAAGAAAATCTGCCGTAAGTGCAAAGTCATCAAGCGTGGTGGCATCGTACGGGTGATCTGCGAGGCAGAGCCACGGCACAAGCAGCGTCAGGGCTGAGCAGCGGTTGATTTTTATGCCATCAGGGTATATAGTTTGCGGCCCTTATTTTCGGCCGACCGTGACCCTGGTACGTTAACAGAATATCTAGAACTGGAGTGAAGCTATGGCACGTATTGCCGGTGTCAATATCCCCGACAACAAGCACCTTGTGATATCCCTGAGCTATATCTACGGGATCGGTGGCACGCGGGCCAAATTGATCTGTGTAAGTAGCGGCATTGCGCCGACTACGAAGACTGGCGAACTGTCGCCGGAACAGCTCGATACGGTCCGCTCGGAAGTGGGCAAGTTTGTTGTGGAAGGGGATCTGCGGCGCGAAGTGTCCATGAACATCAAGCGACTGATGGATCTGGGCTGCTATCGTGGTATCCGCCACCGTCGTTCGTTGCCGTTGCGCGGACAGCGTACCAAGACCAACGCGAGAACACGAAAAGGTCCGCGCAAGCCGATTCGCAAGTAAAAACAGAGTCAGTTATCAGAACTATTCGGGAAACGAGCACTTATGGCCAAGCCAGCAGCTAAAGCAGCAACGAAAAAACGGGCACGCAAAGCCGTTGCCGATGGCATCGCCTTCGTTCATGCGTCATTCAACAACACGATCATCACAATTACGGACCGGGCCGGTAACGCATTGAGCTGGGCCACGTCGGGTGGCTCCGGTTTTCGGGGCTCTCGAAAGAGCACTCCGTTTGCCGCCCAGGTCGCTGCCGAGCGTGCAGGCAAGAGTGCCATCGAGTTGTACGGATTGAAGAATCTCGACGTACGGGTGAATGGGCCGGGGCCGGGACGTGAGTCAGCCGTCCGTGCTTTGAATGGTTGTGGACTGAAGATCGGCACCATCACTGATGTTACACCGATTCCGCATAATGGTTGCCGTCCGCCCAAGAAGCGTCGCGTCTAAACCGTATACCCAGTTGCTTATCTCCGTGATAAGAGTATAGGAGACAGAATATGGCCCGTTACATAGGCCCTACATGCAAACTTTCACGCCGCGAGGGAACGGATCTGTTCCTGAAGAGTGGCGTTCGTGCGCTGGAAAGCAAGTGCAAGGCCGATAATATTCCCGGCCAGCACGGTCAGCGCCGTTCCCGTCTGTCCGATTACGGTGTGCAGCTGCGCGAGAAGCAGAAAGTGCGTCGTATGTACGGTGTACTGGAGAAGCAGTTCGCCAATTACTACAAGGCGGCGGCTCGGCAGAAAGGTGCCACCGGTGAGAACCTGCTGCAACTGCTTGAGTCGCGGCTTGATAACGTCGTTTACCGGATGGGTTTCGGCTCCACTCGCGCGGAAGCCCGCCAACTGGTATCACACAAGGCCATCGTGGTGAATGGTCAGGTAGTCAATATCCCCTCTTACCAGGTGTCGGAAGGCGATACGGTCGCTATCCGTCAGAAGGCCAAGGACCAGTTACGCATCAAAGCGTCACTGGAGTTGGCTGCACAACGTACGCCGGTTGAGTGGATTTCAGTGAGTGCAGACAAGCTGGAAGGGCAGTTTACGCGAAAACCTGACCGGATCGATCTGTCACCTGATATTAATGAAAACCTGATCGTCGAGCTCTACTCCAAGTAGAAAATGCACCAGGCCAAGTGTGAAGGATGATTTCATGCAGATTACTCTATCTGAATTTTTAACACCTCAGTTGATCAAGGTGGAAGAGCTCGACCGCTTTCATTCCCGGGTCATTCTGGAGCCCATGGAACGGGGGTTCGGCCATACGCTGGGTAATGCGCTGCGGCGCATCCTGCTTTCTTCCATGCCCGGCTGTGCTGTGGAAGAAGTGGAAATCGACGGTGTATTGCACGAGTACAGCACCATCGAGGGTGTGCAGGAAGACGTCATGGAGATTCTGCTGAACCTCAAGGGCGTGGCGATCAGCATGAGCGGTCAGGACGAAGCGGAACTGAGCCTGTCGTCCAAGGGAGCCGGTACAGTGACTGCCGGTGATATCCAGACCGACCACAGCGTCGATATCGTCAATCCGGAGCACGTGATCGCCCGCCTGAACAGTAGCGGCGAGTTGAACATGCGTCTGACGGTCCGTCGCGGCCGCGGCTACTCACCGGCGGACACGCGGGTCAGCCAGGACGACGAGAACCGGGCCGTGGGCCGCCTGTTTCTGGATGCCACTTATACGCCCGTGCAGTCCATTGCCTATGTCGTGGAGAGCACCCGGGTCGAGCAACGTACCGACCTGGACAAGCTGATTCTGGACCTGCGTACCAACGGCACCATAGATCCCGAAGAAGCGATCCGCCGCGCAGCCACTATTCTGCAGCATCAGCTGGGCGCTTTTGTGGATCTGCAGAGCCAGGAAGCGGCGGAGCCGGAAGAGCAGGAAGATGAGATCGATCCCATCCTGCTGCGCCCGGTCGATGACCTGGAGCTGACGGTCAGATCGGCAAACTGCCTGAAGGCGGAAGACATCTATTACATCGGTGATTTGATTCAGCGTACGGAAGTGGAGCTGCTGAAGACACCGAATCTGGGTAAAAAGTCGCTGACCGAGATCAAGGACGTATTGGCTTCGCGCGGCCTGTCACTGGGCCTGCGGCTGGAGAATTGGCCGCCAGCGAGCCTTCGTGGCGAGGAGAAAGCCGGTCAGTGACCGTCAGTCAACACCGTCGAGAGGACGGTGAACAGAAATTGTGAAGATTCGCTCCGCCGTACTGCAAGGCGGAGCCCGGACAGGAAATTGAGTTATGCGTCATCGTCAAAGTGGACGTCAGCTGAACAGAAACAGTGCGCATCGTAAAGCCATGTTCCGAAACATGACTGCGTCGCTGGTGGAGCACGAAGTGATCAAGACCACCCTGGCCAAGGCCAAAGAGCTGCGTAGTGTGGCAGAGCCCCTGATCACGCTGGCCAAGGAAGATAGCGTGGCCAATCGTCGGCTGGCGTTCGACCGGCTGCGTGACAAGGCCACTGTCGGCAAGTTGTTCTCGGACCTGGGGCCGCGTTACAAGGATCGGCCCGGTGGATACCTGCGTATTCTCAAGTGCGGGCTGCGTACTGGTGACAAGGCGCCGATGGCCTATGTAGAGTTGGTGGATCGTCCGGTGGCCGACGTGATGGAAGACGAGGGAGCGACCGAGGCGGCGCAGGCTGAGTGATGGGGCTTGCGGCGTGATTGCTGAAGGACGGAAAGCCGGGCAATGCCCGGCTTTTTCATGTCCGGGATTCGTTCCGTGCCTGGCGAAGGCTCATGAAAATAAGCGGCCACAGGCCCACGTGAACCATCACGTCGGCGGTATTGAATATATAGTGCCAATACGGAATGCCCTGCACGTTGATGAAGTCGACGACGCTGCCATACACCAGACGGTCCAGGACGTTACTCCCCCCACCGCCGGCGATGAACCCGAAACAGACGAATTCATACGGCTGGACTTCACGGCTTTTCCACAAATAGAGTATCAAGGCCACGATCAACGCGGCACTGATTAATCCGAAAAACCAACCCTGTCCCTGGAATACGCCGAAGACGCCGCCCAGATTGCGGATATGGGTAAGATGCAGAAATTCTGTGACGACCAGCGTCTCGCCAATGGACAGTTGGCGAGTCACCAGATAGCTGCCCAGTTGTGAAACGGCCAGTATCAGCACACTGATGAACGTGAACCGCTGGAACCCCTGGCGCTTGTAGTCTTCAGTCAAGAGCTCCGCCCCTCTGGTTTCAGAGTTCGGCAAAGAAAGCGCGCAATCGGGCCGCGTTCTTGCCGACATCACTGGTGCCCACGCGCGATGTGGAGCGGGCATCCAGCCGGGTCTGGTCACCTTCTTCCCGGATGCGGATCACGACATCGTCCTTGAAGCGGAACCAGAAGGTCGTATCGGTGGCCTCGATCCGGCCCTCTTCGGGGGCTGCATCGACCAGCTCCCAACCCATTGCCTCGACGGCTTGAAGCGCGCGGTTGAACACCTCGTCGGCTGTTGCATCAAAATAGCGTGGCTGGATTTCCGGGTAGGCCTCTGCCTGCATGCCGGCCTGGCGTTCGGGCGTCATCTCGCCGAATGTACCGTACTCCACCGGGTTGCTGTCAGTCCCACGCAACGGCAGTACTGCCACGAACTCCGGGGGATTGGCTGTGTCGGTGCTGATGTCATGAATCGGCGGCGTGCCTTCGGGCGGGGTGTAGGTCTGCGGAATCAGCCAGGCGATGCCCACTACAACTGCTGCCGCCAGTGTCCAGGAGCCAAGGCGTCTGGCGCTGGTCAGTAGCGGGGAGCGGCCGGCGGTGAGTAGCAGGAAGCCGACGCCGATACCGAGTACGGCGACCCAGGCGGCCCAGGTGTTGGCAAATCGCAGTATGGCGAATCCGGTGCGAAAATCCCAGAGACCCAGCCATACCCCCATGGGCGCGAGCAGGCTGAGGCCGGCCAGCGCCACGGCGGCGACCAGCGCGATGATGCCCAGTATGACCATGGTCTTCTGCAGTGGTGTGGCGTTGTTTCGTTGTGGTGCGGTCTGTTCACTCATGATCCGGATATCCTCCTGATTGGCCGATCGTCGGCGTGGGGACGCCACCAGGGCCGTAGTAGAGCTTCATTCTACCCGGCAGCCGGGTGTTCGGCTACCGTCGGGTTGCTTCGGGTTGACTGGTCTCATCGTCGGCAGTTTCCGCGTACTGGACGATGCGCATGGAGCCGCTGTCGTCGACTTCCACGATGCTGTGAGCACAATTGTGCATGACGGGTGGCTCCCACAATTGACCGAGGTGACGGTCCTCAATTGCGCACAGCAGGGTTTTGATCCACACGCCGTGGCTGACCACGGCAATGTGCTGATCGGGTGAGGCCAGCAGTTCCTGTATACGGTCGAGGGCCCGTTGCTGGACCTGTTGGAATGTTTCCGCCCCTGCCAGGCTGAAACGGTCGGGACGGTGCCAGAAGTATTCGAACTGGTCGGGCCAGGTTGCACGTACTTCAGCCTGCATCCGGCCTTCCCAGGGGCCCAGGTAGATCTCTCGCAGCCGGTCGCAGGGCGACAGGGACAGCGCGCTGTCGCGGAACAGGATCTCGCCGGTCTGGCGCGTACGCACGCTGCTGCTGCAATGGACGGCGGTGATCGGCTCAAGGCGTAATACGGGAGCCAGCCGGGCCGCCTGCTGACGGCCAAGCCCGGTCAGTTCCGATTCGGCGTGGCCTTGCACGCGCTTGTCGCGGTTCCAGTCGGTCTGGCCGTGTCGGATCAGGTGCAGTCTTTTTGTCGTCAAGAGGCCGATTCTCCGTGTCAATGGTCGGGGCGGTCTGGATGGGTTGTCTCACTGCGGGTGCGTTCTACCGCATTCAGCCAGCGTTCGTAGCGCCAGTCGCGCCAGTGGTCGTTGCGCTGGGGTACAAAGCGCTGATCGAGCTGCCAGAGGGCGGCAATTTCCTCCAGCGAGTCATACACTCCGGCCTGCAGGCCAGCGAGCCATGCGGCTCCCAGAGCGGTTGTCTCGGTGATGCGGGGGCGGTCCACGTTACAGTTCAACAGGTCTGCCAGGTGCTGCATGGTAAAATCGTTGTTGGCCATGCCGCCATCGACGCGCAGGGTAAGCGGCCGTTGTCCGTCGGCGGCCATGGCTTCCTGCAGGTCTCGGGTCTGATAACATACTGACAACAGTGCCGCAGCCACAATGTCCGCAATGCCCGTATCACGGGTCAGGCCATAGATTGCGCCGCGCGCGTCGGCATCCCACCAGGGGGCACCCAGCCCGGTGAATGCGGGGACCAGTAACACGGGGTTGTCCTCGTTGGCCGACCGGGCCAGAGCCTCCGTGTCCCTGACGTCGCGGAACAGTTTCATCTGGTCCCGAAGCCACTGCATGGTGGCACCGGCCATGAAGATACTGCCCTCCAGAGCGTAGGATACCTCGCCGTCCAGCCGGCAACCCACCGTGGTCAGCAGCCGGTGTCTGGACTGCAGTGCTTCGGCACCGGTATTGAGTAGCAGGAAGCAGCCGGTTCCGTAAGTGCTTTTGGCCATGCCCGGAGAGAAACAGCATTGACCGAAGGCGGCCGCCTGCTGATCTCCCGCCATGCCGGTAATCGGGATGGCTTCGCCGAACAGGCTTTTCTCGCTGGCCCCGAAACTGGCAGCGCTGTCATGGACTTCCGGAAGCAGCGAGGCGGGGATGTCGAACAGCTTCAGCAGTTCATCATCCCATTGTTGCGTATGGATATTGAACAGCATGGTGCGTGAGGCGTTGGTGGCATCTGTGCGGTGACTGCGGCCGCCGGTCAGGTTCCATAGCAACCAGGTATCCACTGTGCCAAAGGCTAGCTGCCCTGATTCTGCCGCATGGCGGGCGCCTGGCACCTCCTCCAGCAGCCAGCGGATCTTGCTGGCGGAGAAGTAAGGGTCTGGCAGCAGCCCGGTTTTCTCCTGAATCAGGTCCGGTCTCCCTTCCTGCTGCAGGCGTCTGGCCAGTTGCCGGCAATATTCACTGGTGCGGCGGTCCTGCCAGACAATGGCCCGGTGCAAAGGGCGTCCGGTATCGCGATCCCAGAGCAAGGTGGTCTCACGCTGGTTGCTGATGCCAATGGCCCGGATGGCCGATGCCGGGAGGCCTGACTGCTTCAACGCCGTGCGACACGCATTGAGGGATGTCTGCCACAGATCGTCCGGATCATGTTCCACCCAGCCGTCGTGCGGGTAGTGCTGGGGGTATTCCTGTTGGCCGGTGCTGACGCGTCGGCCGCTGGCATCAAGGATGATGGCGCGGCTGCTCGTCGTACCCTGGTCGATTGCCATGATGTAATCGGTCATGGTGAAATGCCTGCAGTCATTATTCGAGGTTAGTCATATGGTACTACACAGCGGAACGGGTTCGCAGACTGTCGTGCAGGCGGAAGATACGTACGACCTGTTGGTGGTCGGCGGCGGAATCAATGGCGCGGGTATTGCTGCGGATGCCGCCGGGCGGGGGCTGCGCGTGTTGCTGTGTGAGAAAGGCGATCTGGGCGGTGCCACGTCATCGGCCAGTACCAAACTGATTCACGGTGGTCTGCGGTATCTGGAGTATTTCGAGATACGCCTGGTCCGGGAGGCGCTGGCCGAAAGGGAGGTACTTCTCGGCATGGCGCCTCACATCGTCTGGCCGATGCGTTTCCGACTGCCTCACAGGCCGGGGTTGAGGCCACGCTGGATGATCCGGATCGGTCTCTGGCTGTACGACTGGCTCGGGTCACGCAATACGCTTCCCGCATCGGTCACCGTAGGCCCTGAAACCAGTGGTCCACTTCGCGACTCTCTGCGCCATGCCTTCGAGTACTCGGATTGCTGGGTGGACGACGCACGTCTGGTGGTGCTGAACGCCCTGCTGGCTCGTGAGCACGGTGCCACGATTCAGACCCGTACAGCCTGCACGGCGCTGTCAGCGCAGGCCGATGGCTGGTTGGCGACGCTGATCAATCAGGAAAGTGGTGCTGCCGAGACAGTGCGGGCCCGTGCCGTGATCAATGCCACGGGACCATGGGTCGAGCAGGTAGCCGAGGCGCTGCAGCCGTCGGCTCCGTCCCGCCCGGTGCGTCTGGTCAAGGGCAGCCACATCGTGGTCCCGCGACTGTACAAGGGCTCTCATGCCTATCTGTTCCAGCATACTGACCGCCGTGTCATTTTTGTAATTCCCTATGAAAACGATTTTTCGCTGATCGGTACCACCGAGGAGGAGTGCCACGGTGACCCGGGACAGGCACAGGCTTCCGAGGAGGAGATTGACTATCTGCTGGAGGCCGTAAGCACGTATTTCCGCGAACCGGTCACGCGGGCGCAGATCCGTCACCGGTTCGCCGGTGTGCGGCCGTTGATGGAAGAGGAGAATGAATCGGCAACCAGTCTGTCCCGCGATTATCACCTCCAGTTCGATCGTCAGCCGGCGCCTCTGTTGACGGTCTATGGAGGAAAGATCACCACGTACAGACGCCTGGCCGAGTCTGCACTGGCGCAGTTGAAAACCGTTCTGCCCGCCATGTCACAGGCCTGGACTGCTGGTGCGGTGCTGCCGGGTGGTGATTTCGAGGAACAGTCCAGGTTGTTGGCCGACTTCCGGGCACGCTGGCCCTGGCTGCCGGAGGATGTGGTTCGACGCTGGGTCCGTAGCTATGGCACCCGCGCCCTCAAGCTGGTGGGACAGGCAGACAGTCTGTCTGACATGGGGCGTCATTTCGGCGCGGGACTGTACGAGCAGGAAGCGAGATACCTGATGGAGCAGGAGTGGGCGGTGACCGCCGATGACATACTCTGGCGCAGGACCAAGATCGGTCTGCACATGAGCGAGGCGCAACGCAGCGAATTTCATGCCTGGCTGCAGGAAGGAGCCCCCGAATGAGCAGGGGGGTCGCGGGCGGAAAGGTGGCCCGTCCCGGGTGGGTACCCGTCATTGCCCTGTTACTGGTGTCCTGCGCGGCACCGGATCCTCTTGCAGTGCTGCCGGCGGCGCATGAACGGCTGGAGGTGCAGTACAGCGGCGATAATTCCAAGTTCTTCGAGTTTACCCGCGAGCATGTACTGCAGCGGCTCGATGATGACCGCCGCCCCCTGTCGCCCGATGTGCTGTCCCGACGAGTGGAGGCGGTGCTGGAGCAGACGGGCTATTGCCGTGACGGTTTCTTCGAGTTGTATCGTCAACGGATCCGGCAGGGGCTGACGCTGCGCGGCGAATGCCGGGAGGCGGCAACCCGAGAGGATCGTGCGGCATTTTCCGATGGTGAAGTCATTTACCGCCGGGAGCCCTGACGCACACTACTTCAGAGGTTCCCTGCGGAGTCCGGGTCCGGCTTCCTCAGGCGCAGCAGAAACTGGTCGGTCTTGCGGGCCAGCATGGGGTCGAAGATGGATCGGTGCGGGTTGTCTTCCGGTTGTGCCAAAAGGTCGCTGTCTGCCTCCACAATGAATCCCGCCGCTTCTGCAACGTTCCTGGCATCGGCTTCCCGCATGCGATGCAGGCGCCGGTTGTCGGTTCCCTCGATGCCGGAGTGGTCGATGATACCGAGTATCCCTCCGGGTCTGAGCAGGTCATGCAATGTCTCCAGCAAGCGGATGGCCTGCGCCGGATTACGGTTGTGGTAGTCGTGCAGTATCTGTGAAACCAGTACGAAATCGACGGATGACCGGGGTAACCCGGTATCCCGGACAGAGCGATCAATACGCCGGACATTATCCAGGGCCCCGTCCTCCAGCTTTTGCGTCAAGGCATCCCCCTGCGTGATCTCGCCACGGCCCTCCTCGTAACGCAGGGTTCGTGGCGAATTCTGTGCGTACACCAGTCCATCGTTGCCGACCGCATGAGACAGTATCCAGGTGAAGTATCCGCCGGCTGCGTAGACATCGAGTACCGTCATGCCGGACTCCAGCTGGAGAAACTGCAATACCTCCACCGGTTTGCGGTCCTCATCCCGCATGCGATCAGCCACCTCGCGGGCCGGACTGCCCAGCACCTGACGCAGGGCCTCTCCATCGGGATTTCCGGAGCCGGCAGCGTTTGCTCCGAGGTGTGAGCTGATGACCAGAAGCAGTGGCAGTATGAGTCTGTTCATAGGACCAATCCGGTTGAGGCTGGCATCGCCCCTGCAGTATAGCAGTGTCCTGCGATTGCTCGGCAAGGCATGGTAGAATCGCTGTTTTGATGGTTTGTGAATCAGGTAGGCAATCAAGGAAAGCACTGTATGGAGTACCTGTCATGTGAGGTTCGGGAGACCCGGCCCGGTACCAATGCCGATGCAGCGGTGATCTGGCTGCACGGGCTCGGTGCGGATGGACACGATTTTGCGGCCATCGTCCCGGAGCTGCGATTGCCGGCCACGTTGGCCGTTCGCTTCATTTTTCCCCATGCGCCGTCCATACCCGTCACCATCAACGGTGGCATGGTCATGCCTGCCTGGTACGATATCCTGGAGATGGATGTACAGCGGCGCCTGGATGAAGAGCAGCTCCGCGAGTCCGCCAGACAGGTGCATGACCTGGTCGAACGCGAGATCGGACGGGGCATTTCTGCACAGCGGATTGTACTGGCCGGCTTCTCGCAGGGTGGGGCCGTTGTGTTGGAGGCGGGCCTGACATTCGAGCGCCGTCTGGCCGGCATCCTGTCTCTGTCCAGTTACTTTGCCACGGCCGATTCCATACAGCCGTCGGAAGCCAATCGCGATCTGCCGGTGAGGATCTGCCACGGCACGCTGGATCCCATGGTCACGCAGTCACTGGGACGGCGCAGTGCCGACAGCTTGACAGCGATGGGGCATCCCGTGGAGTACAGTACCTATACCATGGCGCATGCGGTCTGTGCGCAGGAGATACGGGACATTTCACACTGGCTGCAGTCGGTGTTGCCGGCTCAGTGACCGATGCCCCGTGCCACCAGCCAGGCCAGCAGCGGGATGGCGATGAACACAACGAGCTGCAGGCGCAGCGCCACCAGCACGTGTCCGGGGGAACTTTCATCCTCCGCTGAGCAGCCTGCGGCTTTCAGGTGCAGCGCCGCCGGTATGGTCAGTAGAACCAGCGCCGCAAAAAGCAGCAGCTTGATATGGAACACAGGATTGCCATTGTAGAATTCCGCCGGACGGCCCAGGACCAGCCAGATAGTCATGCCGGTGATGGCCATGACGACGATGGCAGCGGCTTGTACTGCCAGCATGCCCCGCAGTGACCGGCGGTCTTCAGCGGACAACGTGCGGCTCACACCCAGGTTGGTGATCAGTATGGCCATGCACAGGATCAGGGCGGCCAGCAGGTGCAGCATGCGGATGGTGATGTACAGCATTCGGGACCTGTCCGGGTCTGTATACAGAATACGTCACGATGCGGGCCTGCATCACGGCGACGACCGTTGTATTGTGACATAAATAGAAGCGGCCGGATGATGGATTGCAAGCAGGTATCCGTGCAGGGTGCTTTTTCGTGTACTGCAAATGAGCATGAGGACATGAGGGGTATGGACACGCCGCAACAACTGGTGGACCTGGACAGGAACGTGGACGAACTGGAAGGGCTGGGCCTGCGGGAGCGCAAGAAGCGATTGCGCCTGGGACGGATCGTGCATGCCGCCGAAGCGCTGTTCATGGAGAAGGGTTTCGCCAATACCACCATCCAGGACATTTCCAACCAGGCAGAGGTCGGGCTCGGTACACTGTACCTGTATGCCCGCAGCAAGGAGGATCTGCTCGTGCTGGTGTTCAAGCAGCACATTCTGCGGATGATCGAGCACGCCTTCGAGCAGGTGGATCCGGCCGATGAGCTGCTGGATCAGATGATGACCTTCTTCGACGGCCATATCGAGTACCACAAGAAGGACCCGTCGTTGTCGCGCACCGTGCTCAAGGAACTGTCTTTCTCCAGTACCGAGCAGCGCCGTCGCGACATCCGGCAGATCATGGAGGCTTCCTATACGAAGCTGCGGGAACTGATCGAACTGGCGGGTTCGCGCCAGGGCCAGGAGCAGCCCTACCCGGGCACCACATCCTGGAGCGCGTTTGCACTCTATTATCACCTGCTGCAGGGCTACCTCTGCGGATTCATTGATGAGGCCGGCTTCCGCAAGACATTGCGCAACGGTCTGTCCATGCTGCTTGGCCTTCCCGAGAGTCACTGACCCCCGGATTCATCGCTGCCGTCTGCATCCTGTCGCGTTTTCCGCCGCGCCGGTCGATTCCGTTTGACTTCAGTCCGCGTGGTGCTAGGATCTCAAAGTGAGTACATTCAGTTTTATCACTGCCGCTAATGGGCAGCAATATACTGGTTTATGGTAGTTTAAGGTAGACAGGTGCTGGAGGAGAGTATGGCGGGCTGGTTGAATCTGAAAGGGCAGGGAACGGCCCTGGTTGCGATAGCGGCCACTTCGTTGATGATGAGCGCCGGTGCGCTCCAGGCTTCAGAGCGGGTGGGCGATTTCGCTCTGCTCGATCATGAGGGGTATTTCCACCACATGGCCTGGTATGACAATCACAAGGCCATCGCGTTTCTTGTACAGGCCAACGGCGGCGAAGACGCGGAAGCGGCGCTGGGCGACTACCTCGATTCCAGGGCTGCCTATGAAGAGCGCGGCATCCACTTCATGATGCTCAACCCGCTGGGCGAAGAGCGCGAAGCGGTACAGCAGCAGTTGTCGGCCTGGGGTGTCGAGGATGTGCCTGTGCTGATCGATGATGTGCAGGCTGTTTCGGAATCCATGGGTATTCAGCGGGTTGGCGAAGTGGTCCTGTTCGATCCCGAGCACTTTACCGTGTTGTATCGCGGTCCCGCCGGTCAGCCGTTCAGTGCCGCGCTGGAGCAGGTGGCCGCCGGTGAACCGGTGAGCAATGCGCTGGTCTCTACGGATGGCGCCAGTATAGATTATCCGCAACGCGACCCTTCCACGGTTTCCTACAGCGATGATGTCGCTCCGGTAATTGCGGAGAACTGCGCGGACTGCCACCGGGACGGCGGTGTGGCACCGTTCGCGCTGGACAGCCATGCCATGGTGCAAGGGTGGTCTCCGATGATCCGCGAGGTGTTGCTCACCAAGCGCATGCCGCCGGGTCAGATCGACCCGCATGTGGGGGAGTTCGAGAATTCCTACACAGTGGCTGTGGAGGACCAGCGCAACATCCTGGACTGGATCGCTGCGGGCTCGCCCAGAAATGATACTGAAGCAGACCCCCTGGCTGCCCTGACCTGGCCGGATACCGAGTGGGAGTTTGGTGCGCCGGACCTGGTCATCGACGTACCGCCGCAACAGATTCCCGCGACCGGTGTGCTGGACTACATCAATGTGGTCGTGCCGATCGAGGGTATGGAAAAGGATCGCTGGGTTCGGGCCAGTCAGTATGTGCCGGGGGATCCCCGCGTCCTGCACCACACGCTGAATGCCGTGCTTGGGCCCAACGAGAATCCGCGTCGCGGAATGGTGGGCGGGGCGGACCCGAATGTGGCCTACATCACGCCGTATATTCCCGGTGCACAGCCGCATCACGAGGATGCGAATACCGGCGGATTGCTCAAGAAGGGATCGTCAATTGCGCTGCAGCTGCATTATACGACATTCGGGCAGGAAACCGTGGACGACAGCCGTATCGGTGTCTGGTTTTACGATGAGGGTGAAGTGCCGGAGGAGCGTCGTACCGGCGAATGTGCCTGTATTTTTACGCCCACCTGGACCAATATTCCGCCCTACGATCCGAACTTCGAGATGAGTCAGCACATCACCATCGAGGATGATGCCTATATCACCGCATTCACGCCACACATGCACTTCCGTGGCAAGTACATGCGGTTCGAGGCCCACTATCCGGACGGCACGGTCGAGGAGCTGATCAACATCGCCAATTACAATTACAACTGGCAGATGGAATATCAGATGAAGGAGCCCAGGCTGGTGCCCGCCGGCACTCGGATCGTGGCGATCGGCGCCTTTGACAACTCCGAGCAGAATCCGGCCAATCCGGACCCGTCACGAGAAGTGCCCTGGGGTGACCAGAGCTGGGACGAGATGTTCTTCGGGCAGGTATATTACAAGTACAAGGACCAAAGCCGTTACCACCAGGGTGAGGCGATGGTCAGCTCCAACTGAACCACATTTCCGCAGTGACACAGGGCCCGGCAATATGCCGGGCCTTTTTGTTTCCGGTCCCGGTTGGATCGGCCGGGAAGGAGGCAGATGGCAGTCAGTAAGCTGTGCCATAATGGGGCAAATTCGAGAAACGGACGGGATGTGGATGATGCACCGCCGATCGGATTGCGCGGGATTCTCCGGGAACGCCGCATGGGCAGCCCTGTTATGGGTGGCCATCTCTGTCATGCCCCTGCATGTCACTGCGCAGCCGGGCGGGGGACTGCCAGCTGGTGATGCCGGGGAAGCGGGGCTGGCACCGGCGCGACTGCAACTGCTGGACGCCATGCTGGATCAGCATGTGGATGATGGCCGGGTACCGGGGCTGGTGGTCGCGGTGGCCCGTCATGGCCGTCTGGTCCACCTGAAGACGGCTGGGTGGCAGACACTGGATGATCGTCGGCCCATGCAGGCCGATTCCCTGTTTCAGATCCGTTCGATGAGCAAACCGATCACGGCCGTGGCGGTGATGCAGCTGTGGGAACAGGGTCGTCTGAGGCTGGATGATCCTGTGGCTGACTATATCCCCGCGTTCTTGAACCCTCGTGTCCTGTTGACTCCGGATGACGTGTCGTCGGGCACCCGCCGTGCATCCCGGCAACTGACCATTGAGGATCTTCTGTTACACCAGGGTGGCCTCAGTCACCGGTTCAGCCCCTTGTACCGGGACAATGGTGTCCGGTCGCGTGACGACACGCTGGAAGAGCTGGTTGAGAAAGTGGCCGCGCAGCCTCTGGTCGCCGATCCCGGCGCTTTGTGGAACTACAGTATTTCCACCACGGTGCTGGGCCGGATTGTGGAAATCATCTCGGGCCAGCGTTTTGATGCCTACCTGGACGAGCATGTTTTCGGGCCTTTGAAGATGACGGATACCGGCTTCCATGTACCGTCGGGGAAAGTGGACAGATTGGCGCGCGCTTACCAGCTGGCCATGCAGCCCGGCCAGGAGGTTCAAGAGTTGCCGGAAATGGAGACTCCGATCACGGAGCTTCCGGCATTGCTGGAAGGGGCGGCCGGAATGGTCAGCTCGGCGCCGGATTATCTGCGGTTTCTCCAGACCATGCTCAATGGAGGAGAGCTGGATGGCGAACGGATTCTGCAGCCGGACACGGTGCGCCTGTTGACCACCAGTCAGCTGGATGAGGCCCTGCGTCCTCTGCGGCTCAGCGGGCGGGAACTGCCGGGATTGGGTTGGGGTTACGGTTTTTCTGTGATGATGGAGCCGGAGCAGAGCCGTTACGGTGTCAATCAGGGCGAATTCGGGTGGAACGGGTCGTTGGGGACGTTTTCCTGGGCGGATCCGCAGACGGGTACCATCGCCCTGTTGTTGATGCAGGTCAGTCCGTCCGGCGCCTGGTCGCTGGCGGACAAGTTCAAGTCCCTGGTTCATGTGAGTCTGGTTGACGAGCCGACAGGTGTGAAGGAGTGATGCGAGTATTGTGGTTGATTGTGGGTCTGGGTCTGTCGCTGACGGTTGCGGCGCAGAACGAAGACGGGCTGCCGGAGGGGCTGCAAACTGTAGAATTCTACAGTGACCATGTTGCCCGGCGGATGAAATACGATGTGGTGTTGCCGCCGGATTACGAGGAGAGCGGGCGCAGTTATCCGGTCATCTACCTGTTGCATGGTTTCATGCAGAACTACACGGTATGGGGACGCAATCTGGGGGCGGCCGGATTAGCGCGCGAACTGGGAGACATGATCCTGGTGATGCCTGATGGCGGGAACAGCTGGTACGTGGATTATGCGGAAAGTCACAACGGTCAGGTCAATCAGTGGGAGAGTTACCTGATGAAGGATCTGATTCCGGATGTGGAACAGCGTTTCCGCGTCATCGCGCGCCGTGAGGGCCGGGCCGTCGCCGGTCTTTCCATGGGAGGTTACGGCGCTGTCATGCTGGGGCTGCGCCATCCCGACGATTTTGTGTCCGTCGCCAGCACCAGCGGGGGTCTGGGATTCGCGAGAGATCGGGCCCGGTCGCTGGAAGAGGGAGATCCGCCCCGTCTGTCCACCGCACCACAATTGCCGGAGCATCTTGCCAGGGCGCAGCAGGCCATTGCCGACATCATCGACGTGGAAGGGTTCGAGACACAGAAGGAAAGAACTCCCTCAGGCATTGCTTTCACGACCGCCGAGGAGGCTCGGGCCCATGATCCTTTCACGCTCATCTACGAAGTGCCCCGCGCGGAGCTGCCGCATTTCCATATTGATGCCGGAACTTCGGACCGGCTGATCCGTGTGGCTCATGAGCTGGCACAGACGTTGATGCTGAACAGTATCCCGGTCAGTTACATGCAGCGGGAGGGGCGGCATGATGCTGCGTACTGGCGACGATCGGTTCAACACTTTCTGCCAGTACAGCTACGGGTAATGAAGGAAGCCCTCGAAACTCATGAGTATGATGGTGGCCGCTGATCCGAAAATGGCATGGATCACGGTGGACGAGGCGGTATGCCGGATCAATGCCCGGCATCAGCTGATCATCGATCACTTCCAGTTGTCGCCCGGTCAGCACTGGTGCATCTTTGGCGGCAACGGTGCGGGCAAGTCCCTGTTCGCCGCCTTGCTGTGCGGGCGTCTGCGCAGCGGAGGTAACCGCGTGAGTTACGCGGCCTGCCTGGAGCCCGGCCGCGATATTGCGGTGGTCTCCTTCGAGGAGCAGCAACGCCTTCAGGCCCGGGACAACCGGCACGATATCAGCGAATACAACCCTTCGGCCAGGGACGCGGGGACTACTGTCCGGCGCCTGATCAGCCGTCGTCCGAAAACGGGAAGTGATGCGTTCGATTGGCTGATCGGGGAGCTGGGGCTCACATCCCTGCTTGACCAGGGCATCCGTTTTCTGTCTTCGGGGCAGATGCGGCGGGCCATGCTGGCGGCGGCGCTGTATCGTCGTCCGAAGGTGCTGGTGCTCGACGAACCGCTGGAAAGTATCGACCGCCAGTCACGCGAGCGTATCATCGCGGTCATCCAGGGGTGGCAGTCGGGCGACAATGCCAGCCTGGTGCTGAACCGGCGCCAGTCCAGTCTGCTACCCGGCATGAACCGGCTGATGCTGATGCAGGATCTTCGTATCGTAGCCAGTGGACTCTTCTCCGATCTGGAACCGTGTCTGGATTCCGTGCTGCCCGCGTTGCCCGCTTTGCCGGAGCGCCTCCCCGAACCGGTTCGGGGTCATATGCCACCGCCGCTGCCCGCCGATACGCCGTTGATCGAGTTGCGGGGCATATCCGCCGCGTATGGCGCACTCTCTGTGCTGGCGAATCTTGACTGGACCGTCTTCAAGGGACAGCACGTCCTGATCGAGGGACCGAATGGGTGCGGAAAATCCACGTTGTTGGCGCTGTTGACCGGAGATAATCACAAGGCCTACGGGCAGGATGTGTTTTTGTTCGGAAGGCGGCGGGGCACCGGGGAAAGTGTCTGGAACGTGAAGTCCCTGTTTGGCATCGTCTCCAATGAGCTGCACAACCGCTACGTTCGTGGCTGGAATGTACTGGACGTTGTGGTCTCCGGATTCTTCGATTCCGTGGGACTTTATGATGATGCCGGGGCTTCGGAAATCGCTGCGGCCCGCGAATGGCTGTCCGCCACGGGGCTGCAGGGAGTGGATCATGCTTCCTACCATGAGCTGTCCTTTGGCCAGCAGCGGCTGGTGCTGCTGGCCAGGGCCATGGTGAAGCATCCACGGCTACTGGTGCTGGATGAGCCCTGTGTGGGACTGGATGATCGCTACCGGGCCCGTATGCTGGAGCTCATGGACCGGATTGCCGGTGGGGGGCGGACGCAGCTGCTGTATGTCAGTCACACCACCGGGGAGGCGCCCGCCTGCATCAATCAATGGTTCCGGTTCATCAGCCGTGGCGATAGCTCCTTCCGGGTCCGGATCACACCCTGATGGAGCGGCGGATCAGTCGGGCTCGCCATCCTCTTCCGGCCACTGCAGAATGCCTCCACGGATATTCGCCACCTGTTCGTGGCCCGCGTCACGGAGAATTCCCAGGGCCAGTGATGAACGTTTTCCGGACCGGCACAGGGTCACCACCGGTCGGTTATCAGGCACCTCACCAATACGATCGCGCAGTTCTCCGATAGGAATCCGGACAAGATTGTGCAGGGTCTGTGGGCCGTCGCGGAACTCATCCGGTTCGCGGACGTCCAGGATGGTCACCGAGGGCTGGTTCTGTACCACCCATGCCGGATCCACTTCAGGGAAACCGGCCAGCGTGATGCGCAGGTCCGCCCAGTGCTGTTCGTCCGGCATATTCCCGTCTTCCGGTTCGCCGCAGCGCATGTTGTTGGGAAGCGCCTCATCGATTTTCCTGGGGTGGGGCAGCTGCATGGCCTGCATGTAATGGATGAAATCCTTCTCGCTGGCCTGCCCGCCAACGCGTGGATTGTGCTGTTTTTCTTCCGCCACGGTCGATCTTGTGCGGCCATTGTAGTCATGCGCGGGGTAGATCAGGCAATGGTCCGGCAGGGTGAAGATCTGCCGGGTGATGGATTGATACAGGCGTGCAGGGTCGCCCTGCTGGAAGTCGCTGCGGCCACAGCCCCTGATCAGCAGCGCATCGCCCGTGAAGGCCATGCTCTGATCCTCCAGGACATAGGTGTTACAGCCGTTGGTGTGGCCGGGTGTGGACCGGACGTCCAGGTTGATGTTGCGGACACCGAACCGGTCTCCGTCAGACAGTGCTATATCTACGTTGCGGGCTTCCACGGCGGCGGACAGGCCGATCAGGCATCCCGTATGCTGCTTCAGCAACCAGGCCGCCGTCACATGGTCGGCGTGGGCATGGGTATCTACAGCGAGTTTCAGGGTCAGGTCGAGCTCCCTGAGCAATGCCAGATCCCGCTGCACCTGTTCGAACACGGGGTCAATGAGGATGGCTTCCCGGCTGGATTCATCGCCCAGCAGGTACGTGTAGGTGGACGACGTGTCATCGTATAGCTGGCGAAAGATCATGGGGTACGCTCCTGTCGGGTCGGGAAGTTCAGTGCCCGGGGCGGCACACGCTGAAGTTGTTCTTCTCCAGTATAGTACGCAGTTGGCGGGCGGTTGTCAGGGCCTCGGGGTGGTCACCGTGCAGACAGACCGTGTCGGCCCGCAGCTTCAGCCGTTGACCGGTAGTGCTTGTTACACCGGCGCCTGATGCCAACGCCAGACACTGGCGCACCATGTCTTGTTGCGACGATAATACCGCTCCCGGTTCGCTCCGGGGAAGCAAGGCACCATCGTCGGTATAGCGGCGATCCGCAAATACTTCCTCCAGCACCCTCAGGCCGCGTTCTCGGGCAATATTGATGAACGGGCTGCCGGAGAGACCGACCAGGAAAAGATCGCCATCCACTGATTCGACGGCTTCGCAGACGGTTCTGGCCAGGTTGGGGTCCCGGGCTGCCTGGTTGTACAGCGCTCCATGCGGCTTGACGTGATGCAGGGCGCCGCCTTGTGCGTTCACGCGCTGTCGCAACTCCAGCAACTGCCGCACCAGGGTCTCCCGGAGAGCGGCTGGCGTCATGTCCAGTGGCAGGCGCCCGAAATTCCACCGGTCGGGGTAGGAGGGGTGGGCACCGATGGCCACGTCATGCAACAGGGCATGATGGATCGCCGAAGCGATGTCGTCATCGGTACCGGCATGCGCGCCACAACTGATGTTGGCCGAGCTGACCAGTGTCAGTAAATCCCTGTCGTGTGGGCCTCCCTCTCCCAGATCCGCATTCAGGTCGATGTTCATGCGCCCTCTCCGCTGGCGGACAGGTTCAGTATGGACCAGTATCGTTGCCATTCCCGGTTTGCGGTTTGCGCTTCCTCCACACTGACCTGTTCAAGGCGAATCCGGCTGCCCGGCCCCAGGTACGCCAGCTGCCAGAGATCAGCTGTGATGATGCTGGCAATACGCGGATAACCGCCGGTCGTCTGTGCATCGTTGGCCAGTATAATGGGACGCCCGTCGGGCGGCACCTGGATTACGCCCGGTAACACCGCTGATGATGGCATTCCGCCGCCCACGTCACCCTGCAATGGCATGCCCGAGAGGCGCAGGCCCATGCGGTTGCACTGTCGCCCCACGGTCCAGCGGGTCTGCCAGAGGTCCATGCGCGCCTGCGGAGTGAATCGTTCGAATTCGGGGCCGGGGATGGCCCTCACCCGGCCTGTCGGCCCGATGGACCGGATGCCATCCAGCAACCGCCGCCCGGCATCGGCATGATGGCTGACATGAATGCGATCGCCGGACTGCACGGGTCTGCCTTCCAGGCCGCCAAAACGATTGTTGAGGTCCGTGCTGCGCGAGCCAAGTATTTCCGGCACATCAATGCCTCCGGCCATGCCCAGTACCGCATAGGTGCGGGGTTGACGACGGCCCGGCAGTAACAGCAGTTGGCCCTGTCGGACACGGTGCACGAAACCCGGCAACAGTCGGCCTTCCGGAATCGGTTGACGGTGCTGGTCGATGAGTCTTGCATCGGTGTCGTCACCGGACAGCGCGATGTCGCAGTCTGAATGGCAGGCGAGCAGCAGAGGGAAATGCAGAACCTCCAGTACAGCATCCTGCCGGGCATTGCCCAGCAACAGGTTGGCCTGTGCTGCCGCGACCGGATCCAGACACCCTGACTGCCCCACACCCAGGTGTCTCAGGCCGTGTCGTCCCTGATCCTG
Source organism: Pseudohongiellaceae bacterium (assembly GCA_040882255.1). Classification (GTDB taxonomy): domain Bacteria; phylum Pseudomonadota; class Gammaproteobacteria; order Pseudomonadales; family Pseudohongiellaceae; genus PWQG01. The sequence continues at coordinate 31,338 of JBBEBP010000007.1, forward strand.
AACGGTGGTGAGCGGGCCGCAGCGTAACACTTCAAACATGGATGGCCTCGGCAATGGTGAACCGTACACGATCGCCCGGCAGCAGCAGTGTGGGGCGTTCGGGGTTATCAGCGTCAAACAGCTTCAATTCGGTGTGGCCGATGATCAGCCAGCCGCCGGGTGAGGGTGAGGGATAGATGCCGGTGCGGTCGGCTCCTATGGCTACCGAGCCAGCCGGAATCCGGGAGCGGGGGGTGTCGCGCCGGGGGGTGTTCAGCGCCGGGTCGAGTCCGTGCAGGTAGGGAAACCCGGGCTGGAAACCCAGGCACAGCACTTCATAGGTATTCGCGGCATGACGCTCGATGACCGATTGTGGGGTCAGACCGGTATGCCGTGCCACCTGCATCAGATCAGGACCGTGTTCGCCGCCGTAGCAGACCGGGATTTCCACTGTGCGTGGCGGGAGCGATGGCCTGTCTTCCAGGCGTTTCCAGCATGACTCCAGCCGCTCGGTCAGCTCGGTCAGTGGCATGGAGGCGTCCGGAGTGAGTTCCAGCATCAGGTTGCCGGGTCCCGGCACGATATCACGCAGGGGGCCGTCAGGATTCGATGCGCTGCACAGGCTGTGCTTTCGGAGGTCCTGCGCCAGGCGCAAGACGCGGCGCTGGATGTGTGGAATATCGACATGATGCGAGAAACTGATCAGCAGCGCCCGATCATTGACCAGGCTGATGACTGGATCCAGCGTACTCATGACAGCTCCGTTCACCACGCAAGAGGGTGGCTTCTGCTACAGTGTAGCCTGAAGATCGCCCGCTTTGCAGGTGCAATTGCCGGATAACCTGCATAGAATGCCAGCGATGGGGTAATCATCCCGGAGGTACACATGTCCAGGTCACTTTGTGCGTTTTTCCCGCGGATTACGGTAGTAGTTGCGTTATTGCTGCAGTCTGTTTCCATTCAGGCGCAGCAGGCCGGTTCTGCCGGACTGTTGCCGGAAGGGCAGACACTGATCCAGTTGTCAGTGACCGAGCGCCGGGATGTGACGCCGGACCGGCTGGTAGCCACTCTGCGCGTGGAGAAGGAGGACCGGAATCCGCAGGCGCTGCAGCGGCAGATAAACTCGATGATGGAGCAGGCGCTGGACCATATCGGTGAACCCGGGGACATCACGGTCAGTACCGGACGCTATACGGTGCATCAGTACCAGCGTCAGCCGCAGGGTGGACGGAGTGACATGATCTGGCGGGGCAGTCAATCGTTGAGCCTGCGGACCGAGGCGGCCCATCAGCGTGTGCACGAACTGGCGGGAGCGTTGCAGGGGATGGGCTTCGTGATGAACCAGTTGAGTTGGGAGTTGAGCAACCGGCAGGCCGACGAGACTCGCGAGGCATTGCTGGAAGCAGCGATCGGAAGGGCTCAGGCACAGGCCGGGCGGGCCGGTCAGGCGCTGGGCAAAGACGATGTGGAACTGGCCGAGGTCACCGTCCAGAACGCGGGCGGATTCTCGCCCGAGATGATGCGCAGCACGGCCATGGACGCGACGGGTAGCAGTGTACCGTCTTCCCGCCCCGGTGAGACCGAGGTGACGCTCACCATCAATGTCAGAGCGGTGGCCCGCTGACTGCCGTATCAGGCCTGCTGAAAATAATGATAACAGGAGAAACCAATGCAGATCCGAACACTGGCGGCACCCTTGCTGCTCTTCATGCTGTCCTGCTCTGGCGAGCAACAGTCGGCCCCTGAACCGGAACAGGTTGACACACCGGTTACCGGAGGCCCGGTCACCCGGGATCGTCTGCTACAGGCCGACCGCAATCCCGAGGAATGGCTGACCCACGGCCGGACCTACAGTGAACAACGTCACAGCCCCCTGTCCCGCGTGAATACCGATAATGTCGGAGAGCTGGGTCTGGCCTGGCATTTCGAGCTGGATACCGACCGTGGCCAGGAAGCTACGCCGCTGGTTATTGACGGGGTGATCTATTTCACCTCCGCCTGGAGCAAGGCATTCGCACTGGATGCGCGCACTGGAGAAGAGCTCTGGCGCTTCGATCCGGAGGTGCCGGGACGCTACGCCGTCAATGCGTGCTGCGATGTCGTGAATCGCGGGCTGGCCGCATGGGACGACAAGGTTTTTCTGGGGACCATCGATGGACGCCTGATCGCCCTGGACCAGCAGAGCGGCGAGGAGGTCTGGTCGGTAGAGTCGGCGGATCCTGAACAACGCTACACCATTACCGGGGCGCCGCGAGTCATTGACGGGAAGGTAATCATCGGAAACGGCGGCGCCGAGCTCGGGGTGCGGGGCTATATCACGGCCTATGACGCGCAGTCCGGTGAGCAGCTGTGGCGCTTCCATACGGTGCCTGGAAATCCGGCGGATGGCTTTGAGAGCGACACCATGGAGATGGCCGCTGAAACCTGGGCCGGGGAGTGGTGGACGCTGGGAGGCGGGGGTACCGTCTGGGATTCCATGGCCTATGACCCGGAACTCGATCTGCTGTACATCGGGGTCGGCAATGGCAGCCCGTGGAATCATCAGTTGCGCTCCGACGGAGAGGGGGACAACCTGTTTCTTTCCTCCATTGTTGCGCTGCGACCGGACACCGGGGAGTACGTCTGGCATTTTCAGACCACGCCGGCGGAGTCCTGGGACTTCACGGCCACCCAGCATATGATCCTGGCCGACCTGGAGATCGGCGGCGAAACGCGCCAGGTCATCATGCAGGCGCCCAAAAACGGGTTCTTCTATGTGCTGGATCGTGCCACGGGGGAATTTATCTCCGGCGAGAACTATGTGGATGTGAACTGGGCACAGGGGCTCGATCCGATCACTGGCCGGCCGATTGAAACCGAGCTGACCCGGTATGAGCAGGACCCGGCCATCGTCATTCCGGGACCGCTGGGTGGACACAACTGGTATCCCATGTCCTATGCGCCGGATACCGGCCTGGTTTACATTCCGACGCAGAATACGTCGTATCTCTACGCCGGCGCGGATGAAATCGATGAGCAGCAGGTGGGCTGGAACCTGGGGCAGGCGGCAGTTCCCGGTCAGCCGGCCAATCCGGATGATGCCGACCGGGCGCAACAGGGACCGCTGGCCAGCCTGCTGGCCTGGGATCCCGTGGCGCAGGAGCCGGTCTGGCGTGTGGACCACACCGCCATGGGCAATGGCGGTGTGTTGAGCACGGCGGGCGGACTGGTGTTCCAGGGTTCGGCGGATGGTGATTTCAGTGCCTATGACAGCCGCACCGGGGAGCGTCTCTGGGCCTACAGTGTTGGTGATGCCATTCTGGGAGGACCGGTCACGTATGAGCTGGACGGAGAGCAGTACGTGTTGGCGCTGGCCGGGCAGGGCGGTGCGATACCGCTGAGCATGGGGCTGCTGTCCGGCAATTTCCCGCGCCAGCGCAACGGCAAGCTGATGGCTTTCCGGCTTGGTGCCGACGGCACGCTCCCGGAAGTAACCATGTCCGCGCCGACGCCGCTGGATGTCAGCAGCGCGGAAGAAAGCGAAGGCGATCCGGCCTACGGTGCGACCGTGTATGGAGCCTACTGTTCTGTCTGTCACGGTCCCAGTGCACTCAGCGCTGGTCCCATACCGGATCTGCGTTATAGCGCGACGCTGCTGGATTCGGATGTGTTCTCCGCCATCGTGCTCGATGGTGTGCTGGCCGATCGTGGCATGGTCGGCTTTTCCGAGGATATCGGAGAGGAAGAGGCGGAAAGCATCCGCGCCTGGTTGTTGACCCGGGCCGCAGACATCGGTCAGTGAAGGGGAGCCTCTGACGCAGTCTGGCAGGTTCCTCTATTTCTGTCTGTCCAGCATCGGCTGCAGGAAGCGGCCGGTGTGGGAGTCCTCCTGCCGCGCCACCTGCTCCGGTGTACCGGTGGCCACGATCCGGCCACCGCCGTCGCCGCCTTCCGGGCCCAGGTCGATCAGCCAGTCAGCGGTCTTGATGACGTCCAGGTTGTGCTCGATGACCACAACGGTGTTGCCCTGGTCCCGCAGCCGGTGTAATACGGCCAGCAGCTGCCGAATGTCCTCGAAATGCAGCCCGGTGGTGGGCTCGTCCAGTATGTACAGGGTGTTGCCGGTGTCACGGCGTGACAGCTCCCGGGCCAGCTTGACCCGCTGGGCCTCGCCTCCAGACAGGGTGGTGGCCGCCTGCCCCAGCGCTACGTAGGAGAGCCCCACCTCCATCAGCATCTGCAGCTTGCGGGCGATCACCGGAACGGGGTCGAAGAACTCCCGTGCCTCCTCGATGGTCATGTCCAGTACTTCGCTGATGGTGCGGCCCTTGTAGCGGACCTCCAGCGTTTCCCGGTTGTAGCGCCGTCCCTGACAGACATCGCAGGCCACGTACACATCCGGCAGAAAATGCATTTCCACCTTGATCATGCCGTCGCCCTGACAGGCTTCGCAGCGGCCGCCCTTGACGTTGAAGCTGAATCGGCCGGGCGAATAGCCGCGGGCCCGAGCTTCCTGGGTGGTGGCGAACAGCTCACGCACGGGAGTGAATATGCCTGTGTAGGTCGCTGGATTGGAACGCGGTGTGCGGCCGATCGGGCTCTGGTCGATATCAACCACCTTGTCCAGTCTGTCCATGCCGGACGATTCACGATACGCGCGGGGGTGCAGCGTGGTTGCGCCGTTGAGCTGCCGGGCCGCCAGCGGATAGAGGGTATGGTTGATCAGGGTGGATTTTCCCGAGCCGGAGACACCGGTGACACAGGTAAACAGGCCGAGAGGCAATTCCAGCGTCACATCCTGCAGGTTGTTGCCGCTGGCGCCGGACAAGGTCAGCATCCGTTCCGGATCCGGGACAAGGCGCTGTTCGGGAATACCGATCGTACGGCGGCCCGCCAGGTAGTCACCGGTCAATGATTCCGGGGCGTCGATGAGATCCTGAGTGGAACCCTGGGCCACCACGGTTCCACCGTGAATCCCCGCACCAGGCCCGATGTCGATGATCTGGTCCGCGCTGCGGATGGCTTCTTCGTCGTGTTCGACCACGATCACGGTGTTGCCGAGGTCGCGCAGCTGGAAGAGGGTGCGCAGCAGGCGGGCATTGTCACGCTGGTGCAGTCCGATGGACGGCTCGTCCAGAATGTACATGACGCCCACCAGGCCGGCACCGATCTGGCTGGCCAGGCGGATGCGCTGTGCCTCGCCGCCGGACAGGGTGTCAGCGCTGCGGCTCAGGGTCAGGTAGTTGAGCCCGACATCAATCAGGAACTGCAGCCGCTGGCTGATCTCGCGGACGATGCGGTCGGCGATGGTGGCTCGCGCCCCGCTCAGCTCCAGCTCGTCGAAGTGTGCGGCTACCGCTGCAATAGTCATGTCGGCCACATCGGGCAGTGTGACATCGTTGATGAAGACATGACGGGCATCGCTGCATAGCCTGGAGCCTCCGCAGTCGGGGCAGGGCTGCATGCTCAGGTAGCGCGCCAACTCCTCGCGGACCATAGTGGATTCGGTTTCCCGGTAGCGGCGCTCCATGTTGGGGAGAATGCCCTCGAACGGATGATGGCGTATGGTCTCGTTGCCGCGATCGTTCAGGAACCGGAAGCGTATGCTTTCGCCGTCGCTGCCATACAGGACGGCGTGTTGCTGTGCCGCGCTCAGTGCCTCGAACGGGGTGTCCACTGTGAATCCGTAATGCTCGGCCAGCGCGTTGAGCATCTGGAAGTAGTAGAAGTTGCGGCGGTCCCATCCCCGGATTGCGCCTTCCGCCAGTGTCAGCGAGCGGTCGATGATGATGCGATTCTCGTCGAAGTACTGGCGAACACCCAGTCCGTCGCAGGTCTCACAGGCGCCGGCCGGATTGTTGAACGAGAACATGCGCGGCTCCAGCTCGCTGATGCTGTGCCCGCACCGGGGGCAGGCGAACCGTGACGAGAACAGCAGCGGTTCCATGCCGGTGTCTTCGTCCATGGTGTCGACCAGGGCAATGCCGCCGGTGAGCTGCAGTGCGGTTTCCAGGCTTTCCGCGAGCCGCTGCTGGATGTCCGCCCTCACACGAAGCCGGTCCACGACCACTTCAATGGTGTGTGTGTGATGTCGGTCCAGCGGTGGCGGATCATCGAGCTCGGTCACTACTCCGTTGATGCGGGCCCGGATGTAGCCCTGCATGCGCAGGCCTTCCAGTGTATGGATGTGTTCTCCCTTGCGGTCCCGTACCACCGGCGCCAACACCATCACACGGCGGCCTTCCGGAAGAGCCAGCACCTGGTCCACCATCTGGCTGATTGTCTGTGCCTGGAGACGCTGGTGGTGGGTGGGGCAGAACGGTTCGCCCGTGCGCGCATAGAGCAGGCGCAGGTGGTCGTGTATCTCTGTAATGGTGCCGACTGTGGAGCGGGGGTTGTGCGATGTGGATTTCTGCTCGATGGAGATGGCGGGCGACAGACCGGCGATATGGTCCACGTCGGGCTTGTCCATCATGGAGAGGAACTGGCGTGCATAGGTGGACAGTGACTCGACATAACGGCGTTGTCCCTCGGCATATAGCGTGTCGAAGGCCAGCGAGGACTTGCCGGAGCCCGAGAGGCCGGTGATCACCACCAGCCGGTTGCGGGGGATGCGCAGATCCAGGTTTTTCAGGTTGTGGGTGCGGGCACCCCGTATGTCTATCCAGTCCATGCGTATTCCGGTTCGAGGCCAAACCGACCATTATCGGCAAATTGTGTACGCTTGGCAAAGTCACCGGATTGATTGCTTTCGGGCAGTCGGCGGAAACCGGATTTTCATGCTATGCTTGATAGTGAAAACACCGACAAGACAGCGGAGGATCAAAGGTGGCAAGTCGCGGCGTGAACAAGGTGATTCTGATAGGAAATGCGGGCAGGGATCCGGAAACCCGGTACATGCCCAGCGGCAGCCCGGTATGCAATCTGCCGGTGGCCACCAGCGAGGTCTGGAAGGACAAGAACACGGGGCAGCAGCAGGAACGCACGGAGTGGCATCGGGTGGTGTTTTTCAACCGCCTTGCGGAGATTGTCAACGAGTACATCCGCAAGGGCAGCAAGCTCTACATCGAGGGCAGTCTGCGCACCCGCTCCTGGGAGCAGGACGGGGTAACCCGATACTCCACGGAGATTGTTGCCAATGAGATGCAGATGCTGGACTCCCGCGGCGGCGGTCAGGGCAGCGGCGGCTCGCAGGAAGCGCCGGCCTGGGGCCAGTCCGGTCAGCCTGCCCAGCAAGGCGGCGGCCAGGCAGCCGCCGGCGCGGCGGCCGCCACACAGCCTTCGCGGGGAGGCCCCTCCGAGGGTGGGTTCGGTGATGACTTCGATGATGATATTCCCTTCTGAGCCGCAAATGATCCAGTATACTCGGGTACGGTGATGCTCTGTCGGACCGGGACGGCACGACGAAAGATGAAAAAGATGAAAAAGGTGAATGAACCCGGAGAGGCCGAGGAATACGCAGGCAGTGAAATTACTCGTGGTGGGAGCGGAAAGTGCGGTTGGCCGGGAACTGGTCAGTCAGTCGCAGCAACGCGGTATCGAAGTGATTGCCCCGCCTTTTCGTGACCTCGACAGCCATGATTCACTGGATGTTGCCCGAATTGTCACCCGCAGTGAACCGGACCAGGTGCTGAATCTGGCGTCTTTCGCCGCCGGCAGCCAGCAGGCTCCGCTACTGGCGGAGCAACATGGCATGGAGTGTGAAAAGCTGCACCTTGAGCTGCCGTACGCGCTGGCGCAGATTTGTGACCATTTGCATGTCCCGTTGCTGCAACTTTCCACCGCGCTGGTATTCTCCGGCAGCAAGAAACTGCCCTACGGTGAACAGGACCGGCCCGATCCGGCGGGTGTCTATGGGCGTACCGCCCTGGCCGGCGAGCAGGCCGTCGCTGCCACCGTTTCACGGCATGTGATTGTCCGCAGTGGCTGGCTGTTTGGGGCAGGTCAGGATGATCAGTTGAAGAGCTGGCTGAAGGAAGTCCGTGAAACCGATGGCACATTGCGCGCCGTGCGACGCAAGTTCAATCCCACGCCGGTGGAAGATCTGGCCCGGGTATTGCTGGCCATCACCCAGCAGGTGGACTGCGACGCCGGTGTCTGGGGCACGTACCACTATGGCAGCGTGGACGGGCGCAGTGAAAGCGAGTTCATCCGTGAGTTTATCCGGATAGCCGCCCGCTTCGATGAATCGATCTATGCCCTGCTGGACCACCTCAGCGTCACCCCGGTTCGTGCCGAGGCTCCCGAAGTATCCAATACTCTGCTGGCGAGCAAGAAGATTTTTGATACGTTCGGTATCAAACAGCGCAGTTGGCATGGCAACCTGGAAAATCTGGTCAAAAGCCATTTTTCGCGCAAGACGGCCGTCTCATGAAGAAGAGTGACAGCCCCTCCCACACGACTCTGACACCGGTAGAGACAGCTTTACAGCAGTTGCTGGACGATGTTGGTCCAGTGACGGGAACCGAAGCTGTCAGCTTGCAGGAGGCCCTGGGCCGGTTCCTCGCCGATGATCACCACGCGAGTATCAATGTACCGGCTTTCGATAATAGCGCCATGGATGGTTACGCCCTGGAGTCGCAGGCCCTGGCCAGCGGCCGGCATCGTTTCCAGGTCAGCGGCCGGATAGCGGCGGGCGACCGGCCGGGTAGTCTGGTCCCGGGCACAGCCGTGCGCCTGTTTACCGGTGCGCCGCTGCCGGCTGGAGCCGACACAGTCATCATGCAGGAGAATTGTACGCCGGACCCGGAAGACGACCGGTACATTATTGTCAGGCAACCAGTGGGTGTGGGCGAGAATGTGCGTCGTGCGGGCAGCGATATAGGGCAAGGTGTCCGTTTACTGGCGGCCGGTCAGCGGCTGGATGCCGCCGATGTGGGGACCCTGGCCTCCTGCGGCGTAGACAGGGTGGTGGTCCGGAAACGCCTTCGGGTAGCTGTTCTGCCGACCGGAGATGAACTCGTTGCGCCCGGCCGGCCTCTGCAGCCGGGCCAGATCTATAACAGCAATCATGTCATGCTGGCTGCATTGCTTGTCCGGCTGGGGATGATGCCGGTCGGCACCGGTGAACCGGTGCCTGACAGGCTCGGGGCAACACGGGATGCGCTTGTCCGTGCGGCGCACTCGGCCGATGCCGTGCTTACTAACGGAGGGGTATCCGCCGGCGAGGAAGATCATGTCCGTCGTGCGATAAAAGAAGTGGGTGAGCTGGCGCTGTGGAAGCTTGCCCTCAAACCCGGCAAACCGTTCGCGTATGGCCGTGCAGGTGGCGTGCCGCTGTTCGGGCTGCCCGGCAACCCCGTATCGGCTTTCGTGACGTTTGTCCTGCTGGTGCGTCCCGCCTTGTTGAAGATGGCTGGAGCCAGGGAAACCAAACTGCCCATGTATCGCTTGCCGGCCGGGTTCAACCGGCCCGAGTCCCGGGAACGACAGGAGTATCTGAGGGTCAGGGTTGTGGACGGCGACAGCTGTACCGGGCAATGCCTTGTCCCTCTGCCGGATCAGTCATCGGGTGTTCTGACTTCCGTGAGCCAGGCGCAGGGGCTGATGGAAGTGCCGCCGTTCACGGCGATCCGGGAAGGCGATATACTGCGTTTTATCCCTTTCAGGGAATTGTTCGGCTGACGAGCAGGCCACACCATGACCAATTCAGGTAACAGACAGCGCTCGGGGCACAGAATCGAGGGTCAGAGCAGCAGGTTTGTGCTGGTAGCCATGGCGTGTCTGATGGGGCTGTGGCTTGTCGGTTGCCGGAACTCCGCGCCGCAGGATGATCCCGTCGATGCCGGGCAGCCGGAACGCGTCCCTGAAGAGGAGGCGGCAGAGACCGACTCCGGGGAGTCGAATCACCACCGCCGGCGGATCGCCGACTGGCTGTACGAGGGGCTGCGGGCCATGCGCGAGGACCGTCTCATGACGCCGCCCGATGAAAGTGCCCATGCGTGGTTCAGTCAAGTGCTGGCCCTGGAACCGGGCAATGAGCTGGCGCTGGAAGGGCTGCAGGATATCACGGTGCGCTACATCGAGCTGGCCGAACTGTCGGCACGCCAGGGGCAGTTCGCTAACGCGGAGCAGTTCCTTCGCCGTGCCGGACTGGTGGATCCTGATCATCCCGGGATCGAAGCGGGCCGCGACAGGCTGGCACTGGAGCGGGAGCGCACTCACAGTGTCCACACGCTGGATGGTGGCGCCGTGGCGCAGCGGAATGCCGCACCATTGGCCACCGAGCTCGACCGTGTCGAAGAACTGTTGTCCGGGAATATGGGTTCGCTCTATCTGGTGATCACTGCGCCTGACGATGAGCAGGGCCGCTGGATTTACGGGCTGGTGCGGGAGAGACTGGGCGTCCAGCGCCTGCCAGGTGACATCGAGATCGGTGGCCAGCCTTCCATCAGGCTGGTGAACAGGGGCTGACCATCTGTCGCATTGGACCGCCGTGACAGATGGTGTACCCTTCGGCCTATCCATTTACCCGCCCATTCACAGTCAGGACAGGAGTACCCCATGGAAATCAAACAGGTCGCGGAAGGTTTCGCCGTATCACCCCAGGTCAGCCCGGAGGACGTCAAGGCGCTGGCCGAGGAAGGGTATCGGTCGCTGTTATGCAACCGCCCTGATGGCGAGGCGCCCGACCAGCCTACCGTGGCAGAGATCCAGGCAGCTGCCGAACAACACGGCCTTGCGTTCCGCAACGTGCCGGTGATTTCCGGCCAATTGACGCCCGCCGACATCGCGGCGTTCAGCAGTGCCCTGGACGAGATGGACAAACCCATGGTGGCATACTGTCGCACTGGCACACGTTCCATTCAGCTGTGGGCACTGGCCGAGGGAATTCGCGGCCTGCCCGCCAACGAGATACTGGCTGCCGGTAAACTGGCTGGCTACGACCTTGAGCCCGTGGTGAACTGGCTGCGCGAAAACCAGTAGTATCGGCGTACCGACAGTGAGACTTTCACGCTACCTGCCTTTTCTGGAGTGGTTGCCGACATACGGTCGATCCACTTGTGCCGATGACATGTTGGCCGCAGTAGTCGTGATGATCATGCTGGTGCCCCAGTCGCTGGCTTACGCGATGCTGGCTGGATTGCCGGCCCAGGCCGGTCTGTACGCCAGTATCGTGCCCTTGATGGTCTACGCGGTACTGGGCACCAGTCGCACCCTGTCCGTGGGGCCGGTGGCTGTTTTGTCACTGATGACGGCTGCTGCCCTGTCCCGTCTTGACCTGCCCGACTCGCAGGCTTATGTAACCGCTGCATTGACGCTGGCACTGCTGTCAGGGTTGATGCTGTTGGCTCTGGGTCTGCTGCGCCTCGGGTTCATCGCGAATTTCCTGTCTCATCCGGTGATCGCCGGTTTCATCACGGCATCGGCCATCATCATAGCCCTGAGTCAGCTGCGTCACGTACTCGGTGTGCAGGCCTCCGGCGAGACGGTGCCGGAGTTGCTGGAGACGTTGTGGCATGGCCTGGACACGGGCATCCATCTGCCGACGCTGGCGATCGGTGCCGGAAGCCTGCTGTGGTTGTTCTGGGCGCGCCGCTTTCTGGGGCCGCTCCTGCACCGTGTCGGAGTCGGTCAGCGGCTGGCGGCCATATTGTCCCGGGTCAGTCCGGTGGTGGCTGTCATCGTCACCATCATACTGGCCCGCGTGATGGATCTGGGGGAAGCGGGAGTGTCCCTGACCGGAGAAGTGCCCGCCGGATTGCCGGGCGTTACCATGCCGGATTTCTCACTGGACATCTGGATGTCGCTGGCCGGGTCAGCGGCGCTGATCGCCATCATCGGCTTCGTGGAATCGGTTTCCGTGGCACAGGGACTGGCGGCCCGGCGGCGTCAGCGTATCGATCCTGACCAGGAGCTGGTCAGCCTGGGCAGTGCCAATATCGCTACGGCATTCACGGGAGGCTTTCCGGTCACCGGTGGATTTGCGCGCTCGGTGGTGAACTTTGATGCCGGTGCGGCGACGCCTGCAGCCGGTTTCTATGCGGCCGTGCTGATCGCGCTGGCCACCTGGTTCCTGATGCCCGTGCTGGCGTGGCTACCGCAGGCTACGCTGGCCGCGACTATCATTGTGGCCGTTCTGGGGTTGGTCGATTTTGGCGTGGTACGCAAGGCGTGGCGTTATTCACGGGCTGATTTTCTCGCCGTGTTGTCCACGCTTGTGCTGACGCTGCTGGCCGGGGTCGAAACCGGCGTGGCGGCGGGTATCCTGGTGTCGGTGCTGGTGCACCTCTACAAGACCTCGCGGCCGCATGTCGCCGTGGTGGGGGAGGTGCCGGGGACTGAGCACTTCCGTAACGTCCGGCGCCATGATGTGGAGACATGGCCGCACATCCTCTCGTTGCGAATCGACGAAAGTCTCTATTTTGCCAATACGCGTTATCTTGAGGATCTGATCTACCGTGCTGTGGCCGACCATCAGGAGCTGGAACACGTGATCCTTATGTGCAGTGCCGTCAACGAGATCGACTTCAGTGCGCTGGAGTCTCTCGAGATGCTCAATACCCGGCTTCGGGAATCGGGCATAATGCTGCATCTCTCCGAGGTCAAGGGGCCGGTAATGGATGCATTGCAGCGGACCCGGTTCCTGGAGGAGCTGGATGGCCGGGTCCATCTCAGTCAGCATCAGGCCATACAGGCACTGACCTGAAGACACTTCACCCAAGCGCTTCAATGGCAATGGCAACGCCCTGACCACCCCCTATGCAGAGTGTGGCCAGTCCTCTGGCCACCTGACGGTGTCGCATCTCGTGAATCAGCGTGACCAACACCCGGCAACCGGACGCACCGATGGGATGGCCCAGTGCAATGGCGCCGCCGTTGACGTTGACCCGGTCCGGATTCCACTGCAGTTCGCGGCCCACCGCCAGCGATTGCGCCGCAAACGCTTCGTTGGCTTCGATCAGATCGACCTCGTCCAGCGACCATCCGGCTTTTGCCAGGCAGCGTTGTGTCGCCGATACCGGGCCGATACCCATGACAGCGGGGTCGACACCGGCATTGGCCCAGGCCGTGATGCGGGCCAGCGGCTCCAGGCCGAGTTGCCTGGCCTTGTCGGCGGTACAGACGATGACGGCAGCCGCCCCGTCATTGAGGCCGGAGGCGTTGCCGGCAGTCACCGTCCCTTCCTTGCTGAAGGCCGCCCGCAGGCCGGCGAGAGACTCGGTCGTGGTGCCCGGCCGCGGGCCCTCGTCGGTATCCACGATCAGCGGGTCGCCACGCCGTTGTTTCACCTCGATGGGCAGGATCTCGTCCCGGAAACGGCCACGTTCCAGGGCGGCACAGGCTTTCTGCTGGGAGTGGGCCGCGAACCGGTCCTGTTCCTCGCGGCTGATGCCATAGCGTTCGGCCAGATTCTCTGCCGTGATGCCCATGTGATACTGGTTGAAGGCATCCCACAGACCGTCGTGGACCATGCTGTCGACAGCCTGCCAGTGTCCCATTTTCTGCCCCTGGCGTGAGCCGGGCAGAATGTGCGGGGACTGGCTCATGCTCTCCATACCGCCAGCGACGATCAACTCCGCGTCACCTGCCAGAATGGCCTGGGCCGCCAGATGGACGGCTTTCAGTCCCGAGCCGCAGACCTTGTTGATGGTCATGGCCGGGGTTTCATGACCCAGTCCGGCACGGATGGAGACCTGTCGGGCCGGGTTCTGGCCACAACCGGCGGTCAGGACCTGTCCCAGTATGACTTCGTCCACCGCTGTCGGATCGATGTCGTGGCTGGCGATCAGCTGACGGATCAGTTGCGTGCCCAATTCCGTGGCCGGCAGCGAGGCCAGGCCGCCCTGGAAGCTCGCGATGGGACTGCGGGCGGCGGCTGCGATGACGATGTCGTGCATGAGATGATGTCCTGTCAACGGTTTCTTCGATGTTCGATCAGGTGATCCACGATGGCCGGGTCGGCCAGTGTCGAGGTATCCCCCATGTTGTCCAGTTCGTTGGCGGCGATCTTGCGCAGAATGCGCCGCATGATCTTTCCGGAGCGGGTCTTGGGCAGCTCCGGTACGAACTGGATGATTTCCGGTTTCGCGAAAGCGCCGATGTCCTCCGCAACGAAGCCGATCAACTCCTTTTCCAGTGCCTCGCCTCCCTCTCTGGTACCCATCAGGTTGACGTAGGCGTAGATGCTCTGCCCCTTGATCGGGTGGGGGTAACCGACCACCGCAGCCTCGGCCACCGCCGGGTGCTCCACCAGAGCACTCTCGATTTCGGCAGTACCCAGGCGGTGGCCGGATACATTGATGACGTCATCCACGCGCCCGATGATCCAGTAATAGCCGTCCTTGTCGCGCCAGGCATTGTCCCCGGTGAAATAGTAACCGGGGTAGGCCTTGAAATAGGTATCGATGCATCGCTGGTGGTCACCGTAGACAGTGCGAAGCTGGCTCGGCCAGCTGCGTTTGATCACCAGATTGCCACGGGCTTCGCCTTCCAGCAGATTGCCGTCGGCGTCCATCAGGCCGGGCTCCACCCCGAAGAAGGGCAGCGTGGCTGAGCCGGGCTTGAGGTCCGTGGCGCCGGGCAGGGGGCTGATCATGACGCCACCGGTTTCGGTCTGCCACCATGTATCGACGATCGGGCAGCGGCTGTCTCCCACCACCTCGTAATACCAGTCCCAGGCTTCCGGGTTGATTGGCTCGCCCACTGACCCCAGCAATCGCAGGGACTCCCGGGAGGTCTTCTTCACCGCCTCGTCGCCGGCGCGCATCAGTGCGCGTATTGCCGTGGGTGCCGTATAGAAGATATTGACCTGGTGTTTGTCCACCACCTGCCAGAAACGGGATACATCCGGGTAGGTGGGGACGCCCTCGAAGACCAGCGAAATGGCGCCGTTGGCCAGCGGGCCGTAGACAATGTAGCTGTGTCCGGTAACCCAGCCCACATCGGCGCTGCACCAGAAGACTTCGCCTTCATGGTAGTCAAACACGTATTTGTGGGTCATCGCTGCGCCGAGCAGGTACCCTCCGGTGGTGTGCAGGACGCCCTTGGGCTTGCCGGTTGACCCTGATGTATAGAGAATGAACAGAGGATCCTCGGCATCCATGACTTCGGCCGGACAGTTGGCGTCCACGTCTTCTGTGGCTTCGTGGTACCAGATGTCCCGTCGTTCGGTCCAGTCCGGAGAGTTTCCGGTGCGCTTGACCACCAGCACCGTGTGTACGTCCGGACACTGCTTCAGTGCCTTGTCGACATTGTCCTTCAGCGGGATGATCCGGCCGCCGCGGATGCCTTCATTGGCGGTGATGACAGTGCGGCAATCGGAATCGAGGATGCGGTCCTTGATCGACTCCGGCGAGAAACCGCCGAACACGACAGAATGCACGGCACCGATCCGCGCGCAGGCAAGCATGGCATAGACGGCTTCGGGGATCATCGGCATGTAGATGCAGACCCGGTCGCCTTTTTCCACGCCACGGACCTTGAGTACATTGGACAGCCGGCAGACACTCTCGTGCAGCTCCGCGTAGGTGATATGCCGCGAGTCCGCCGGGTTGTCACCCTCCCAGATCAATGCGGTCTGGTCTGCGCGTTGGGGCAGGTGGCGATCAATGCAGTTGTAGCATGCGTTGAGCTTGCCACCGCTGAACCAGCGCACCCCGGCGCTGGAAAACTCGCCCTCCTGCACCGTGCTCCAGGGTTCGAACCAGTCCAGAAAACGTTCAGCCTGTTCTGCCCAGAACGTGTCCGGATCGTCCAGTGACTGTTGATAGAGGCGTTGGTAGGTGGCCTTGTCGACCAGGCTGTGCCTGGCCAGCTCTTCACTGACCGGATGAACGATGTGCTCAGACATATCCGACTCCTGTTGGTTCAGCGTACTAAAGTGATGTTGTCGATCAGTCGCGTGCTGCCTATACGGGCAGCCGTGAGGATCACCAGTTCGCGGCTTTCCGCTGTGGCTGGCTGTAAGGTGGTGGCGTCACAGACAGCTACATACTCCGGTTCCAGTCCGGCTTCCCGGATCTGCTCCATGGCCGTACTCTCGATGGCAGGGAAATCCACAGCGGACTCCTCCCCGATTCTTGTGGCACTCTGTTGCAGCGACCGGTAGAGGACCGCTGCGCGATCCTTCTGCTCCTGTGAAAGATAGCCGTTCCGGGAGCTCATGGCCAGGCCGTTGGGTTCCCGGAGCGTCGGGGCGCTGGAGATGGTGACCGGAAGGCACAGGTCCCGGGTCAGCTTCCGGATGACCTGCAACTGCTGATAGTCCTTTTGTCCGAAGATGGCAACGTCCGGTTGCACAATGTTGAACAGCTTGGTGACCACGGTCGCCACGCCATCGAAGTGTCCCGGCCGACCGGCGCCGCAGTGGCGCTCCGAGAGCGCGGGAACGGTCACCGTGGTGTGGCTCTGGAGTCCTTCCGGGTACACCTCGCTGGCCGGGGGAGCGAACAGGCAGTGGCAGCCGTGTTGCTGCAGTCGTTCTCTGTCCTGGTCCAGGGTGCGCGGATAGTTGTCAAGATCTTCGCCAGCGCCGAACTGCATGGGATTCACGAACAGTGTGCAGACCACGAAATCGGTCATCGACAGCGCCCGATCTATCAAAGACAGGTGTCCCTCATGAAGGTTTCCCATGGTGGGCACAACACCGACTGTACTGCCGTTGGATCGGGCCTTGCCTACCGACTGACGGATGGCGTGGATGGTGTGATGCTGTTCCATGGTCACTTGAAACAGTGTTCCGGGCCGGGGAAGGTGCCGCTTTTCACCGCTGTGGCGTAGGCGGACAGTGCGCCAGGTATACCGGCGTCTGAATCTGCCAGGAAGTTCTTGACGAACTTCGGGGTGATGGGAGAGACCCCCAGCAGGTCGTGCAGAACCAGGACCTGTCCGGTGGTGTCCGGTCCGGCCCCGATGCCGATGACGGGTATGTCCAGCTGTTCGGTGATGGTCTTTGCCAGTGCGGCGGGTACGCATTCGAGCAGAAGAATGCTGGCCCCGGCCTCTTGTAGCCGCCGGGCGTCCCGGAGTATGGCATCTGCCTCCGCCTGCTCACGACCCTGCACCAGGTAACCGCCGATCCGGTTGATCGACTGGGGGGTCAATCCCATGTGCACGCAGACCGGTATGCCCCGTTCGGCGAGTAACTGCGTGGAACTGGCAAGCCATGAACCGCCTTCCAGTTTCACCATCTCGGCACCAGCGCGCATGAGTGCTGCCGCGTTCTCCAGCGTTTCCTTCTCTGATGAGTAGCTCATGAACGGCATGTCGGCCATCAGGAAGGCGTTGCGGTTGCCACGCTTGACGCACTGCACGTGATAGACCATGTCTGTCATGGTGACGGGCAGGGTGTTGTCGTGGCCCTGCAGGACCATGCCCAGTGAGTCGCCGATCAGGATTACCTCGATGCCGGCATCGTTGAGCAACCCCGCGAAACAGGCATCGTAGGCCGTCAGGCAGGCAAAGCGCTGCCCGTCCCGGCGGATGCGGTTCAGTGTGCTCAGGGTGATGTTGTCCGATTTCCGCTTCTGTGTGCTCATAAAGCCGTTCCCTGTTACAGGAGAGTGGGAGCCGGATTGAAGTAATGCGTTCCCTGTGGCGACGACAGCACCTGATCGACCAGCTGCTGGTAATCATGGTCGTTGTTGACCAGGTCGATCTCACTGCTGTTGACGATCAGCAGCGGTGCCCGGTCGAAATAATGGAAATATTCCGTGTAGGCGGTGTTGAGCCGCTCGAGGTACTCGGCCGAGATTTGCTGCTCGGCGGCAATTCCGCGTTTCTGTATCCGATTTAACAACACGGGCGTCGGTGCCTGCAAGTACAGCACGAGATCGGGCACCGGCGCATCAATGGTGAGGTGGTCGTATACCTGCTGATAGATACGGAACTCGTCCGTATCGAGATTCTGCCGCGCGAACAGTGAATCCTTGTCGATCAGGAAGTCGGTCACGTGCACGGGGGTGAACAGGTCTTCCTGGCGCATATCCTGTATCTGCCGTGCGCGCTGGAACAGGAAAAACAACTGGGTGGCAAGGGCATGCTGTCTGGGGTTTTCGTAGAAGCGGGCGAGGAAAGGGTTTTCCTCCGGTTTCTCCAGTAACAGGTCGTACCCAAAGGTCTCGGCAAGGCGTCTGGCCAGACTGGTCTTGCCGACTCCGATGGGTCCCTCCACTGCAATGAATCGTGGTCCCTGGTGCGCCTCTGGAGCCGGGGACTGCTCGTTCAGGGCCTGTGTCTCGCTCATTCACTCCCCCCGTCAGGATTCCCCTTGTTCCGTTTTGGCCGCGAACGCCGTCTGCGCTTCTTGCCCCCTTCCCGGTTGCTCTGCAGGTCGGCCAGCAGTTGATTCTGCCGCTCTTCGTCCGCGCGTTGAAACTCGGTCCACCACTGTCCCTGGCCGTGCGTCTGCTCGCCGGCTTCTTCACGCAGGACCAGAAAGTCATAGGCAGCCCGGAAGCGAGGATGCTCGAATGCTCCCCGCGTCCGGCGAGGCGTGGTGGGCATCAGGCGCCATTGCAGGTCCCAGATCTCCCGCATCATGGCGGTGAAGCGGCGGGGGATGGCCGTGTATTGCAACTGAGCGGTGACCACCTCGTTCGCAGCTTCCTGCAATACCGGCTGTCTGGGACGTTCATCCGGGCCGATACCGCGCTCTTTCAGCGCCTCAAGCAAGGGCGGCCAGAGCAGGGCGGCGTACAGAAACGCCGGGGTGATGGACTTGCTCTGTTGCAGGCGCCGGTCGGTATTGCGCAGTGCCAGCTGCACCAGCCGGGCAGCGCTGCTGTCCGGGTCCGGAGTCGCGGCCCGGGTGGCGGGGAACAGGTAGTCCATGATCCGGTAGCGGGTGATCAGTGCGTAGGTGCGTTCGGCATTGCCGCCAGCCAGTAGCTTGAGTGTTTCATCGAACAGCCGGGCTGGAGAGACTGAGCCGAGCAGGTCGGCCAGGTGGTCGATGGGCTCTTCGGTAGAAGGTTCGATACGGAAATCGAGTTTGGCGGCAAAGCGGATGGCGCGGAGCAGCCGCACGGGGTCTTCCCGGTAGCGGGTCTCCGGATCGCCGATGATACGGATCATCCGCTGGTCCAGGTCGTTCTGGCCGTCGGCAAAGTCCAGCACCACGAATCCGCGCGTGGTGTAGTACAGGGCGTTGATGGTGAAATCCCGCCGCAGCGCGTCTTCACCGATGCTGCCGTACACATTGTCGCGCAGGATCATGCCGGCATCGGAATGGGCAGAATCCATGTCCCTCATGGTCTTGCGCGAGCTGTTATCGCTGATCGTGGTATCGGCCTGGTGATGGGCGCGGAAGGTGGTCACTTCGATGATTTCACGCCCGAAACGGATATGCACGATCTTGAATCGTCGGCCGATGATGCGACTGTTCCGGAACAGTTCGCGGACTTCTTCCGGTGTGGCATCGGTGGAGATATCAAAGTCTTTGGGGCTGCCCTTTAGCAACAGGTCGCGGACACCGCCACCGACCAGAAAGGCGTGAAAACCGGCATCGCCCAGGCGATACAGCACTTTCAGGGCGTTTGGTGAGATCTGTTTGCGGGAGATACCGTGCTCATCCCGTGTCAGAATGCGTACGGAGTCGGGTAGATCCAGCGCTTGCAGCGCGGCCGGCAGCGAGGCGGTTTCTGTATCAGTGGCGGCAGGCAGCCGGGATTTGCCGGGCTTGCCGAACAGTGCGCGAGTCAGTTTCTTCAACATCAGTATCGAACGATCTTGTCCTTGTCAGAGCACGGCCGGGAATATGCATCGACCGCGACGTCGCTGTCAAAGTCTGAATCATACACTGAAGTGGAAGAAAATAGCAGGCGGAATGCTTTGGGGGGTGATTTCACCCCCCCGCAAGGAAGGTAATCAAGGTTGTTATTATTATTGCAGATGCCGAAATCGGCATGCTCACGAAACAGTACTGCTTGACGGGTCATCAGAATGTACCGCAAACAAGGTTCAAGCTGCTGTTCCCATATTATTATTGTTATCAGAAATGGCCGTTATACGGCGTATGCATTTTTTTATTGTTATCAGTGCTTTTTTATTCGCTCTGTTTATTGTTGGCTAAAGCCCGGAAGCTTTTTGCCTTTATTGTCAGCGTTGTGCACTGCTGCTGTTAAACTATTTTTATTGTTATTCAGGCGTGTATAGAGCAGGAAGTGTGCCAGTAAATGGAAGTTCTTTTATAACAGTCAGTTGGGCTGTTTTTGAGTTGAAAGGGTCGAGGAAAAATCAGGGGAGTGTTACGGAATGCCTCTGGTCAAGTGTGTAGATGAGTAGCAGTAACACTTTGTTACCGCGTTGTGCGCGTGCGGCGATCAGTGCCGGGACGTTCTGCGTCAGGCCCGTTTTTTCTTTCGAGGCAGCCCGAACCGCTGGCGGCGCTCCCACAGGCATTTGCGGCTGATCCCGAGCTTTTTGGCAAGCTGGGTCTCGTTCATCTGGTCCTGATGTTCCAGGACAAACTTCTGGAAGTAGTCCTCCAGTGACAGCTCCTCGGTCGCCTCATCGGCATCGGTGGGAGGCATGGAGGTGACCGGCCCGTCCAGCGGACGGTTGAAGGCCCGCAGCCCCTTGCGCTGGCTGGCCGGGTCGATGGCCAGCAGCTCGGCACCGATCTTCTCGTTCTCGGCCAGGACTACGGCGCGTTCAATGGCGTTCTCCAGTTCACGGACGTTGCCTGGCCAGCTGTAGGTTGTGATTGACTGTGTGGCATCATCATTGAACTGCAGCAGTGGTGATTTCAGGCGTTGACAGGTGCGGTTCAGGATGGCATCCGCCAACTCCATGATGTCGTTACCCCGTTCGCGCAGGGGCGGTATCAGCAAGGTCATGACGTTGATGCGGTAATACAGGTCCTCGCGGAAGTCACCGTCGATGACCAGTTGCTTGAGATCCCGGTGCGTGGCGGCTACCAGGCGCACGTTCACCTTGCGCGACTGGACCGAACCCACCTTGCGGATCTCGTTCTCCTGTAATACCCGCAGCAGCCTGGCCTGCGCCTCCAGTGGCAGTTCACCGATCTCGTCCAGGAAAAGTGTGCTGTTGTCAGCCGCCTCCACCAGGCCGGTGCGATGACTGGTGGCGCCGGTGAATGCGCCCTTCTCATGACCGAACAGTTCTGATTCGATCAGGTTTTCCGGAATGGCTGCGCAATTGACGGAGATCATTTCCTGATCGTGGTGATCGCTGAGCTGGTGAATGGCCCGGGCGACAAGCTCCTTGCCGGTCCCGGACTCTCCATTGATCAGTACGGTGGAGTCGGTCTGCGCCACTTTCCGGATGCGCCGGAACAGCTCCTGCATCTGGGGGCAGCTGCCTATCATGCCGGGTACGGGGGGAGTGTCGGTTTCGGAAGCGCCGCTTGCGGCGGCCCGTTCCTTGCGCGGAGGACTGTGTGTCTCTCCGGAAGCCGCAGCGGTGTCCGCTGTCTGGCGATGCTCAGCGATGATGCGTGCCACAGCCTGCAGCATCTCCTCATGCTCGAATGGCTTGGGGATATAGTCGACCGCTCCCATTTTCATCGAGTCAACGGCAGAGCGCAGGCTGGAATAGCTGGTCATGATCAGCACCGGGCTGTCGGTCAGCCGGATCAGGTCGGTACCGGGGGCGCCGGGCAGCCGCAGGTCGCTGATCACCAGGTCGTATGACTGGCTGCTCAGCAGTTCACCGGCCTCTTTCACGGAGCCGGCTTCGCTGACCGCATACTGGTGTCGCTCGAGCAGCCGCTTGAGTGCATTGCGAATGATCTGCTCGTCTTCAACGACGAGAACGCGGTCGATTGCAGTCATGGGTTTACTCAAGCAAATCTGTCCTGTTCAGCGCATCAGGCCCGGAGGCTACTGCAGAGCGCCCTGATTGCCGGCTCACTGGGGTGTGCTCTCATCATAACAGGGAAAGCTCAGAATTACTCTGGTGCCGGGCGGTTGGCAACCCGGTCTGGCATCCATTATATCAATATGTCCGCTCAGGTTTTCAACAATGCTGTACACCAGGGACAGCCCCAGGCCGGTGCCCTGTCCTGGCTCCTTGGTGGTGAAAAAGGGCTCGAACACGCGATCCCGTATCGCCACCGGTATGCCGCTGCCCTCGTCATGGATGCTGATCTGCACCGAGGCCGCGATTCGCTCGCACTGGATGCGAATGACGCTCCGGGGAGGGCTGGCGTCCCGGGCATTGTTGATCAGGTTCACCAGCACCTGCAACAGCAGCTGGGAATCCCCCAGAATACGCAGGTCTGTGTCGCACTCCACATCGAAGGAGACATCCCGGCTTTTGCGGTTCAGGGATACCAGCGTGATGGATTCGTCAATGCATTCACGGACAGACACTACTTCACGGGCCGGATTCTCTCGGTTTCGGCCGCTGTGGGCGAAGTTCACCAGCGACTGGACGATGCGCGAGGTGCGATCAGTCTGTTCGGTGATCTGCTGCGCCATGGTGCGCAGTTCCTCACTACTGGTCTCGTCCCGGATATTCTGCGCCAGGCAGGCGATGCCGGTGATCGGATTGCCGATCTCGTGAGCCACCCCGGCGGCCAGGCGCCCGATGGAGGCCAGGCGTTCGCTGTGGGCCAACTCTTCCTCCAGCAATTCCGTGTCCGTGAGGTCTTCCAGCAGGACGATGATGCCGTCCTGGTCAATGCGGATGTTGCGTGACCGCTCGATGGTGGCCTTGTGCAGACTGAACACGCGCCGGCTGCCATCCAGCTCCACCTGTGCCTTGTGCTGATGATCCTCGCCGGTGTCCAGGAAGCGATTGATCAGGCTGCTCCAGGGCGGGCCAATGTCTCCGAGCCGGGTGCCTATGGCCATTTCGCTGCGGATACCGGTCATCTTCTCCATGGCGTGATTCCACATGACGATACGACTCTCGCGGCCCAGCGAGCACACGCCAAGTGGCAGGTCCATCAGGACCTGGCGGTGGTAGCGCCGCAGATTGTCCAGATCGGCGGCCATGCCCGACAGATTGCTGCGGTACGCCTCAATGCGGCTTTCGATGGCGTGGACGTCCGAGGGAGCCGCTTCGTGTTCCGGGCTGTAGGGCAGGAAGCGGTTGATCAGGTCATGGGCGATGGCGGGACCCAGCAGCCCGGACAGGTTGGCCTCCAGCCGTCCCCGCAGCAGTCGCATGGCGTGGGGGCTGCGCTCCCGTCGATCAAAGCTGAGGTCATGCAGAGCCTGATAGACTTCCCGGCGTGCCGTGCGCTCACCGAGCGGTGTAGTCAACTTGCTGATGAACTCCTGGGGGGAGCTCGCCGCCAGTCCCGATCGACTCTGCTTGCGCAGTGTATCAACAGAGCATATTTCGGATGCCGCCAGCTCTTCGCTGGAAGTGCGCGTCATGCGGGATACCAGCACGAACAGGGTGATGTTGCAGATCAGGGTCAGCACAATGATTTCCCGGGTATCCATTTCCCATACCGTCAGGTAGTTGGCGCCGGTGAATACCGGCAGTACCAGGAAGATGAACCAGACGACGATGCCGGCACCGAGCCCGGCCAGGAATCCCCGGCGGTTGCCGCGCGGCCAGTAGAGCAGGGAAATGATGCTGGGCAGGAACTGCAGGCTGGCGATGAGGCCGACATTGCTGATCGCCCGTATGCTCAGCGTGTCGTCAGGCACACGATAGAACAGGTAGCCGCCCCAGATCAGGGCGGTGATCAGCAATCGCCTTTTCCACAGCAACCAGCGGTAGATGTCCTGGTCCCGGCCCGGTTGACGGAGGGGCAGGATGAGGTGATTCAGGCACATGGTTGAAAGTGCCAGGGTGATGACGATCATCAGGCCGCTGGCGGCCGACAGTCCGCCCAGAAAGCCGATCAGCGTGAACAGGCTCGCGTCGTAGTCTACCCCCAGTGAAATAGGGTAGTACTCCATGGGTGTCAGTGATCCCGCCTTCAAGCCGGCCCAGAGAATCGGCAGCACCGGCAGGCTGAGCAACAGAAAATACAGCGGCAACGCCCAGCTGGCCACGTTGAGCGTCTGCGGGTTGTTGTTCTCGTTGAACGTCATGTAGAACATGTGAGGGGTGGCGACCGCCGCCGTGAAGAACAGCAAACCCGTGACCTGGAAGGTGCCGGGGGAGGCCGGCTCCTTGAGCCGGGCCAGCAGCTCGGGCTGCTGTTGTAACCACTCGTCCATCGCGCCCAGGCCGCCGAAACCGGTATGAACGGCAAACCAGCCCAGCGCCAGCAGGCAGACCAGCTTCACCAGGGACTCGAAGGCAATGGCCATGACCAGCCCTTCGTGACGTTCACGGCTGGAGGCTCCGCCAGTGCCGAAAAAAATAGTAAAAACGGTGATCAATACGCAGAAGGTGATGGCCAGAGCACTCTCCGGGGCGTCCGGTGCCAGCATGCCCACCGTGTTGGCCACAGCCTGTATCTGCAGGGAAAGCAGCGGCATCACGCCGATCAGCATGACAAGCGTGGTGACGGTACCCGCCCAGGGGCTTCGGTACCGGAAAGCCAGCAGGTCCGCCAGCGAGCTCAGCTGATAGGTGCGGGTCAGGTTGAGGATCGGGCGCAGCAACACCGGTGCCAACAGGAAAGCCAGCGAGATGCCGATGAAAGGCGCCAGGTAACCGAAACCGTCCCGGAAGGCGTTGCCCGTGGCCGCGTAGTAGGACCAGACGCTGGCGAACACGCCCAGCGACAGGACATGCACCAATGGATGGCGGGTGATCCGCTTCGGCACCATGCCGCGGTCCGTACACCAGGCAACGCCGAACAGCAGGGCCAGATAGCCCGCGCCGACCAGAAACAGAGTGCTCAGCTCAAAGTTCATCGGATGGATCTTTCCGGTACGCCCAGGCGGCCAGCAGAATCACCGACAGCCAGAGCACGAACGGACGGTACCAGGCCCCGTCGGGTTCAATGGCCCATTCCGAGGTGAGCAGGAACAGCAGATACGCGAACACAATGAAAATCAGTGTCTGGGGTGGAATATACACAGTATCGGCCTCGTTGCTACTGGTCGGTGACGATGGTAGCCACACGAGGCACCTTTTGTATATCCCAATGCCCGATTCCCCATTCCAGCAGCTCTCCCGCAGCTGCGCCCTTGAGGCGGTCAGGAGGCTGTTGTCCGAGGAAGCTCAGTGCATCGTACAGGTACTGAGTTGCATATCTGGCGTCCAGCGGCCGGGCAAAATGCTGTTTGCTCAGCTTCTGTCCTTCGACATTGCTGGCGACCGGGATGTGGGCATGGGAAGGCACCGCTAGCCCGAGTGCGCGTTGCAGATGAATCTGCCTTGGTGTCGAGTCCAGCAAGTCGGATCCGCGCAATACTTCGGTGATCTGCTGGTCACCGTCGTCCACAGCTGTGGCCAGCTGATAGGCGAACAGGCCGTCCTTGCGCCGCACGATGAAGTCTCCGCAGGTGGTGGACAGATCAAATGCCTGCTGGCCCTGGATGCGATCATCGAACGTCAGGGCCCCGGTGGGCACGCGTACCCTGATCGCGGCCGGCTTGCGAACGGTTGCGGGGTGCCGTGCACAGTATCCGTCGTAGCGTCCCCGCAGTTCCCGGACCCGTCTGCGAGGGCAGCTGCAAGGGTAGGTCCGGCCTTGCTTTTCCAGGTCGCGCAGTGCGTCGGCATAGATTTCCAGGCGCTGGCTCTGGTACATCACTTCGCCGTCCCAGTGCAGCCGGAAGGCGTCCAGTAGCCGCAGTATCTCGTCGGCGGCACCCGGCGGTTCCCGGTCCGGATCAAGGTCCTCCATGCGGACCAGCCAGCGGCCGCCGCGCTGGCGTATATCCAGAAAGCTGGCCAGGGCAGCCAACAGGGAGCCGAAATGCAGTGCGCCGCTCGGAGAGGGGGCAAACCGGCCAACCGGAAGAGGTGAATCCGTCATAGGCATGCAGGCTGACAATGCGGGGTCAGGCAGCGGGGTTCATTTTCCCCACTGCTTCTCCCGGATTTCGTCCAGTGTCTTGCAGTCGATGCACTTGTCGGCCGTGGGACGGGCTTCCAGACGCTTGATGCCGATCTCGATACCGCAGGACTCACAATAGCCATAGTCATCCTGCGCGATCTTCTCCATCGTCGAGTCGATCTTGCGAATCAGCTTTCGCTCCCGGTCGCGCGTACGCAGTTCGAGGCTGAATTCCTCTTCCTGTGTGGCACGGTCGGCGGGGTCCGGATAGTTGGCCGCGTCGTCCTGCAGGTGGTGCACGGTGCGGTCCACTTCTTCCATCAGCTGGTTGCGCCAGGCGGACAGTATTGCCTTGAAGTGCTCCTTCTGCTTCTCATTCATGTACTCCTCACCCTTTTTCGGCTTGTAGGGTTTGAAGTCCTCGGAGATCGTCTCGAAGGCGCTCTTCTCTTGCTTTCTAGCCATGGTTCATCAAGCCTCGTTGCCCGTTGAGGGCTATTCCCTGGTGGTTCATAACGGTAGCGCGATCCGTTGCGCTTGCCAACCGGTATTACAGTCGGTCATGCCGTGTTCTGATTTGCTCTGTCGGATCGAAGCAGAACACAGAAGCGCAGTAAATTACCAGATCAGACGGGTCCAGGCTATAGGGTTCCGCCAATAATGCCGAACGACGTCAGGCCGTCCGGTTCTACCCGGCTTCCGGGCGTCTTCAAACATGGCATTACACAGAGCAGCGAGGTTATCATCGCCCGGTTGTAATAGCGTGGACAACCCGACCGATTCAGGAGCTGGCCGATCATGATTATTCCCGCCCGTCGCACACAACAGGTCAGACCATTCCGGGTCATGGATGTGATCAGCCGGGCTGCTGCGCTGGAGCGACAGGGCAGGGACCTCTGTCATCTGGAGGTCGGGGAGCCCGATTTTGCCACTGCCCCGGCCATCATCGAGGCCGGCCGTCAGGCCCTGGCCAGCGGCCATACCGGCTATACGGAGGCGGCCGGGTTGCCGGCGCTGCGCGAACGGATCGCCGAATGGTACCGCCAGCGCCATGGTGTGACAGTGGATCCCGGACGGATATTCGTCACGCCGGGCGCCAGTGGAGGTCTGAATCTGGCGGCGCAGCTGCTGCACAATCCGGGCGACGGGGTGCTGCTGCCAGATCCGGGCTATCCCTGCAATCGTAATTTCCTCGCTCTGGCCGGGGCCGACCCCCAATTGGTCCGGCTTGATCCGGGCGCCGGCTGGGCGCTGACCCCGAAAGAGCTGGAGCTTGCGCGCCGCGACAACAGCCGGGCGCTGTGGCTGGCCTCTCCCGCCAACCCGACCGGCGCGGTGATGGACCGCCCGGCGCTTCAGCGGGTGGTGGAGTGGTGCAGTCAGCATGGCATCACGATATTGTCCGACGAAATCTATCATGGACTGGAGTTCGGAGAGCGTCCGGCCAGCATACTGGAGGTTGAGTCCGGGGCACTGGTGGTCAACAGTTTTTCCAAGTATTTTGGCATGACCGGTTGGCGTATCGGCTGGCTGGTGGTGCCCGAGTGTCTGATCGAAGCCACCAATCGTCTGGCTCAAAACCTGTTCATCTCCGCGCCCACGGTTGCGCAGCATGCCGCCCTGCGCGCGTTGGACGAGGATGTGCGCGAGGTGCTGGAAGAACGTCGTTCGGCGTTCCGGCAGCGCCGGGATTTTCTGGCGGCGGAGCTGCCTGGTCTGGGGTTCGAACTGCCTTCGACGGGTCAGGGGGCCTTTTACCTGTATGCGGGACTGGGACATGCCGGGGAACACAGCGAGGGGTTTTGTCAACGTGTCCTCGACGGGAAAGGGGTGGCACTGACGCCGGGTACCGACTTCAGCACCTTCACCGGTGCGGATCATGTCCGTTTTGCATTCACCACCGGCATGGAGCGGCTGGAAATGGCCGTGGAGCGGCTGCGCGGCGCGCTGTAACGCGGTGGTCTCCGGCGTTCAGATGCGGCCCAGGTGCACTACTTCGTTGCGTGGGACCATCAGGTAGCCATTACCCACCACATGGGGAATACGTTTCAGATGCTTGCCCTTGCAAGGCCCGGCGACGCACAGGCCGTCCTCGATCAGAAACAGCGCACCGTGGGTCGAGCACTGGATCAATGCCCCGTCGGGATCAAGAAACTGGTCTTCCTGCCATTCCAGAGGCGTGCCGAGGTGAGGGCAATAGTTGTAGTAGACGTGCAAGTTATCGTCGCGGCGCACGGCAAACAGATACTTGCCCTCCGCTTCGAAGCCCCGGGCGGCCCCTTCATCGATTTCACTGATATGGCATAGCGTCAGCAGGTCGTCACTCATACGGTGCGCAGCGCCTCCAGCGCCTGTTCGAAGTCCTCCAGCAGGTCCTCGGTATTTTCGACACCCACCGACAGGCGAATCATATTGTCGCTGATGCCCATGGACCTTCTGCGTTCTCCACCCATCTCGTGGAATATGGTATGAGCGACCGGAATGCCCAGGGTGCGGGTATCTCCCAGATTGCTGGAAGAGACCACGCATCGCAGGGCATTCAGCAGGTCGAAGCAGTCAACGGAGGGGTGCGGTGTGATGCTCATGATGGCACCCGGCCGGGCGAACAGCGATGCCGCCCGCTGGTGTTGAGGATGTCCGCGCAGGCCGGGATACGAAACCTGTTCGATCAGCGGGTGGTCATTGAGCCAGCTTGCCAGTTGTCCCGCATTACGGCAGGCGCGCTCCATGCGCAGCGAGAGTGTCTCCGAGCCGACGGCCAGATGGTGTGCCGCCTCGGGACCGAGTGAGGCACCGAAGTCGCGCAGTCCTTTCTTTCGGATCTGCGTCAGGCCCCACTTGACCGGGTCGCCTTTGCGGTAGGTGGACAGGATGTTGGGGTAGCGGCTCCAGTCAAACAGACCGGTATCCGTGATGGCGCCTCCCAGGGCATTGCCATGACCGCCGATGTATTTGGTCAGCGAGTTGACAATCAGACTGGCCTCCACGGTGACCGGGTGGAACAGGCAGGGTGTGGTCATGGTATTGTCGACGATATAGACCAGATCGCGGTCTCTGCACAGCCGGCCGATGCCCTCCAGGTCGGCGACCTGGGTTACCGGGTTGGCAATGGTTTCCACGAACACCATTCTGGTGTCATCCCGCAGGGCATTCTCGACATTGGCCACATCGGTGGGGTCCACAAAGCTCACTTCGATCCCCAGGCGCTGGAAACTGCTCAACAGACTGTTGGTATTGCCGAACAGGTAGGTGGTCGAAACGATATGATCGCCAGCATTCAACAAAGCGAACAGGGTCGAGCCGATGGCCGCCATGCCGGTGGCAAATGCCAGCGTTTCACGCCCCTGTTCCATCAGCGTAATGCGTTGTTGCAGGGCAGAGACCGTCGGGTTCATCTGGCGACCGTAGTTGTAGCCGCTCTGACGCCCCTGGAAAACGGCTGCCAGATCCCGTGCATCGTCATAGCCATAGGCCACCGACGTGTGGATCGGTTTGTGCAGGACGCCGTGCTCAGGTTGGCCGGCACGGTCGGAGTGCAGGTTGGTGGTATCGAATCGGTATCGGGTCATGGGTTTGTCCGGGGTTCCTCAGCCTTGCTTTCCGTTGTAGCGCCGCGCGAGTATAACGCCTCTCCACCGTGCACTGAAACTGTTGTGGTCGTCCCCGACAGATCAGGGAGTCGTGTACAGTGGCAGGGCATTGATGCTGGCGCCCAGCTGTTCCATCAGTTGCCGGAAGGCCTCGCTGCCGGTGGAACCGAACCGTTCCCGGAAGCGTTCCTCATCCAGACCTGTGTCATTGCGATCGACAGGCGGCATATAGGCGCTGTCGCTGGTCACGTTGGCCAGCCGCCGCTGTATGAGCCGGGCGGAATCCCGGTCGGAGACGGCTGTGAGACCCAGACGGGTGCCAGCCTGGTTGGCCATCATGTCACTGATACTGAATCCGGTACCGTGTCTGGCATCATGCAGTTCCTTGCTACTGGCCAGCAGATCGGCAACAGGCGCGCCGGCGGAGGCGCTGAGAGCCGCTGACGTGAGCAGGTGACGGGTCAGATCGCGGCGTTGTTGTAGCGGCGGGATACGTCCACCCGGGCGGGACAGCGCTGCGGGGGCCTCTGCAATGAGTAGCTGCGGCTCGATCTGGTTGGCGTACAGCGCCAGTGCCTGCAGCGCGCTTCGGTTTTCCTCCACCGCATCAGCCCCCTGTGCCGTGCGCTTCTGTGCGCTGGCAAACAGCGTCGACATCCATTGATACAAGGCCCCGTGTCCTTCCGCATCGATGCTGGCCTGGTGCGTCAGCTGGTAGTAGTGCAGCAGGCGCTGTTGGGCGGCACTTCCCAGTAATGCCTGCCGGGCCTGGTTGCGCAGCTGGGCCAGCGCGTCGAACTGCCATTGCAGGGTCACCGCAACACCGTCTTCGAGGATTTCCACGTCCCGAACTGTCTGTTGCAGTTCGGTCAGAGCCGCTGCCCTGATTTCGTGACGCTCGGCGAGGTGGATCATCGCTTCTACCAGCCGCTCACGGATCAGACCCGGCACGGGCAGTTGACCGGCGTGCAGGCTGACCAGACGCGGCGAGCCATCCTCCATGCGGAGGCCGGCGGACAGATTGAGGTAGCTGCCGAGTCTGCCTTCGGTCAGTGGCAGACTGATATCGATCTGGCTGACCGGACTGTGCGGCCGAAACTGCAATGCTACGTTCCGCTCCCACGGCAGGCGCTGCAGCAGGAACGTGGCCAGCAGGTTGATTTCACCCGTGGAGAGCTCTATCCGCTGCTCACCGTTGCGGCGGAGCTGTTCCGGGCTGTGATCCACGATCAGTTGCTCGATCTGTCTCAGTGATTCATCGTCGAGTGGGCCCGGGTGTTCGACGAGCGGCAGGCGGTCCAGCAACAGCACCAGAAGAACGGAGAAAACCACCACGACGCTGGCAATCACGGTGGCGGGCAGGGCGGATCCTGAATGACGGAGTGGTACTTTCATGCTGCGCGGTGCTTTGCCTTGAGCAATGATGGCGATAAGATACGGTCCTGTTGATAATAATGGCCCCGAGAGGCCGGGAGTACAAGCGTCATGCATGGCACTACAATTTACAGTGTGATCCGGCGGTATCGGCACGCCATTATCGCATTGGCTGCGGCAGCCGCGCTGGCGGCCTGCGCCGGCGGTCAGATCGATGAACTGGAGGCACAACTGGCGCAGCAGCATTCGGAACTCCAGCAGTTGCGGGAACAGACCGAGGAACAGGCAGTGGCGCTGGAAGAGGCCCGGGCCGCCGCAGAGGAAGCGGAGCGTCAGCGCCGGGAAACCGAACAGACGCTGGAAGCAGAACGGGAGAGGCTGGAGGCCGCCCGGCAGAGGGCAGAGGAGCAGGCCCGCCGGGAGGCAGCCAGGGCGCGTGAGCAGGAAGAGGCCCTTGAGGCCCTCGCGCTGGCGCGGCAGCAGGAGCAGCGCGAAGACCGTATTGCAGGCCTGGAAGAGGAACTGGCCGCGCTTCAGCAGCGCATCCAACAGGGCGAGCGCGCCAATGGCCGGATGCGCGATGCGATTGTGGCCGCTGAAGAGTTGTTACAGATGCTGGACAGTGAGCAGCAGAAGTATGATGACGTTGACGCGGCCGGCCAGACCCGGGTGCCTCTGCAGAAAGAGCTGATTGCGGATCAGGAAGAGCGTTTGAATCGCCTGGTTGATGAGGCCAGGTCGCTGACGGACTGACGGCTGGCAGGTCCGGGGCTACGTCAGTCGAAAGGCAGCCGTTCAAAGTGGTACATGACCCACTGACGTTCCGTCTGTCTTTCATTCTGCTCATCGTCCCAGCTGAGCCGGACTTCGCGCACGCACTGGAATATGCGGAATGAGCGCGTATCCTCGATGATAAGGCCTCGTACCGAGGGGTTCAGCGTGTAATTGGAGATTTCTTTGAGGCGCCAGTCTTCCCGGAGGGTCTCTTCCACGCAGTTGTTGCCGGACAGCAAGTCAATGTAGGGCTTCGCGGTTTCCGCCCAGGCTCCCGCCGGAACCTCCAGATCGATGTCCAGTTCCGTATCGTCACCGCTACCGGGAGTCTGGAAGACGACTGAGTGCAGTGTAACGTTCTCGTCCCCGCGGTTGTGGGCAACGATGCGCAGTCCTGCATTGCTGTTGACCGACCAGGCCGCCGAAGAGATTGCGTATTTTACCGGGTGCTCGTCGGTGCGTGGCCCCAGGGCCAGCGGATCCTCTGACGGTTGCTGGGCCAGCGCTTCCGCCTGCACCATCGACAGGACAGCGAACAGGCCGCTGGCAAGGTGTGCTTTGCATTGTCCGGGACGCATGGTAGAGGATCCGATTGTTGCCTGACGGTGAGCAATGGAACACTTTTTGATGATCGAGATCAAGCCCTGCAGCGTGACAAACCGTGTCTGGCCATGGATTGTCACGTGTACCCGTATACCGCGCCGGGGGATGTTCAATGGCAGAAGGAATATGGATAATGATCACGCATTCGCTGCGGCCTACGGAGGAGATGCGTGAGCAGACTGGATAGTATACGACACATCATCTGCATTGCCTCGGGCAAGGGTGGGGTCGGCAAGTCCACAACGGCCCTCAACCTTGCTGTGGCATTGCAGCAGCAGGGTCTGAAAGTCGGTCTGCTGGATGCCGATGTCTATGGGCCCAGTCAGCCCACCATGCTCGGCACTCGCGCGGGGACGCGGCCGGTGGTCCGGGATGGCAAGTTCATGGAGCCAGTGGTAGCGCATGGCATAGAGGCCAATTCCATGGGTTTCCTGGTGGATGGCAGTACGGCGATGGTCTGGCGTGCTCCGATGATCGTCGGCGCCTTCAAACAACTATTGCAGCAGACTCTCTGGTCCGAGCTGGATTATCTGATTGTCGACATGCCGCCGGGGACGGGAGACATACAGTTGAGTCTTTCGCAATCCGTCAGGCTGACTGGCGCTATCATTGTCACCACGCCACAGGATGTAGCGCTGCTGGATGCGCGCAAGGGGATCGAGATGTTCCGTAAGGTCGACGTCCCTCTTCTTGGTGTAGTGGAGAACATGGGCGTGCATATCTGTTCGCATTGTGGACATGCCGAGGCTATTTTCGGAGAAGGCGGTGGTGAGCAGTTATCACATGACTACGGTGTGGAGGTGATCGGGTCGCTGCCGCTGGATCTGTCCATTCGCGAGCAGTCGGACTCCGGCATACCGATTCTGGTTGCCAAACCGGATGGCCAGGTGGCCCGTGCCTACCATGCGCTGGCGGATCGTGTTCGAGAGCAGGTCGAATCCGGTGACCGCAAGGTTGATTCCCCGCGTCTGTCGGTCAGCGATGACTGACGCGCCTCTGGCAGGAGTCTGAACACAATGGAGTTTTTCAACGACTGGCTGATCATCCTGGACGGGTTTCTGGGCGGCGCGGCGTGGTTCCCGGCGCTGTTGTTGCTGACCGGCCTGTTTTTCACCTTTTACCTTCGATTTCCGCAGATACGTTATTTCCGCCATGGAATGGCCGTGCTGCGTGGCCGGTTTGATACCGAGGGGGCGCCCGGTGATATCAGTCATTTCCGGGCACTGAGCACCGCGCTGTCCGGTACCGTTGGCACTGGCAATATCGGTGGCGTGGCATTCGCACTGTTTCTGGGC
Source organism: Pseudohongiellaceae bacterium (assembly GCA_040882255.1). GTDB lineage: Bacteria > Pseudomonadota > Gammaproteobacteria > Pseudomonadales > Pseudohongiellaceae > PWQG01. The sequence goes on from JBBEBP010000007.1 coordinate 64,757, forward strand.
GGGCCGGCCGCGTTGTTCTGGATGTGGCTCACTGCCTTTCTGGGTATGGCCACCAAGTTCGTGGAAGTGACCCTGTCACACAAATATCGTGAGCAGTCGGCTGACGGCACCATGGCCGGCGGCCCCATGTACTACATGGAGAAGAGGCTTAACGCCCGCTGGCTGGCTACCCTGTTCGCCATTGCGGCCATCGCCACCTCCTTTGGTATGGGCAATTTTCCGCAGATCAACAGCATCGCTGCCGGGATGGAAAGCTCTTTTGCCATTGACCCGCTGGTGACCGGATCGATACTGACTGTGCTGCTGGCGCTGGTGATCGTGGGTGGCATACGTCGTATTGCCGCAGTGGCGTCCCGGCTTGTACCCGGCATGGCCCTGTTGTATGTGCTCGGTGCACTGGCCGTCATCCTGCCCAACATGGGCAACGTGATCCCTTCTTTTGTGGCTATTTTCCGGGACGTGTTCACCGGCTCGGCCGCCGCCGGCGGTTTTCTGGGTGCCAGCATGGCCTACGCGTTCAATCGCGGTGTCAATCGGGGGCTGTTCTCCAATGAGGCGGGGCTGGGGTCGGCGGCCATCGCCCATGCGTCGGCCCGCACACGCGAGCCGGTGGACGAGGGCATGGTTTCATTGCTGGAGCCGTTCATCGACACGATCGTGGTCTGCACCATCACCGGTCTGGTGATTCTCTCCTCCGGCGTCTGGACGGAGAAGCACCATAATACCTTCGCACGCGCGGATCTGGAGTTGCTCAGTGGAGAGTACACGGACACTGTGGCGGCGGACAGGCAGGCCCTGTTCTCGTACCTCGTGGACGCCGATGACAGCACGGTGGAGCCACATTCCGGCGAGCTCAGCCTGGAAGACGGACGGATTGCCGATGGCCAGGACGTGACCGTCATTCATGCGCGCTCCGTAGCGGAAGATGTGCGGTTCCTGCGCGCTGGCGAGCCGGTCAGCGGAACATTGGCGGTTAGCGGCGGGCAGTTGACGGATGGTGATGTGGTGGTCGAGGGGCGTTCGCTGCTGCATTCCGTCCCGCTGACTTCGATGGCGTTCAGCCGCGGGTGGCTGGGAGACCTGGGCCCGCATATCGTTTCCCTCGGACTGTTGCTGTTTGCATTCTCCACGGCCATCGCCTGGTCTTATTACGGCGACCGGTGCGTGACGTATCTGCTCGGATCATGGGCGGTATTACCGTACCGGCTGGTTTATATTGGCGGGTTCTTTTTCGCCGCCCTGGCTGACACCACGGTCGTCTGGAACATTGCCGCCATCACCATGGTGCTGATGGCGGTTCCCAACCTGATTGGTATCCTGTTGTTGCGTGGTGAAATGCGCGACGCCGCCAGTGACTACTGGCGGCGCTTCAGTACGCGGGGCTGACGGCTCAACGCAGTCTGCTGTTCAGGAGTCCACCGGAACAGCTTGTACCCGCTCCTCCCCCGGCAGCCGGATATCCTCCACGATGTCCTGTACTTCCTGCGGCGGAGGCGCTGTAAACCGGCAGACCGTCAGCGCCACGACCGTGTTGATCAGTGTCCCCATCGTACCGATGCCTTCGGGTGAAATGCCGAACCACCAGTTTTCCGGTGTGCTGGCGGCTGGATTGATGAACTTGAAGTACACGATGTAGCTGGCAGTGAACAGGAAGCCGGTGACCATGCCTGATATGGCGCCTTCCTGGTTCATCCGGCGATAGAAGATGCCCAATACGATGGCCGGGAAGAAAGACGCGGCGGCCAGTCCGAACGCGAAAGCTACCACCTCGGCGACAAAACCGGGCGGATTGATGCCGAAGTAGCCGGCGATCAGGATGGCGACGAAGATCGCCAGACGGGCATACAGTAATTCCTGTTTTTCCGATATGCCGGGCATGAATGTGCGTTTGAGCAGATCGTGCGAAACGGCGGTGGAGATAACCAGTAGCAGTCCCGCCGCTGTCGACAGGGCCGCCGCGAGAGCGCCGGCAACCACCAGGGCAATCACCCAGTCCGGCAGGTCGGCGATCTCCGGATTGGCAAGCACCATGATGTCCTGGTTCACGGTCAGTTCATTGACGGATTCATCCCCGGAGTACTGCACGGCACCGTCGCCGTTACGGTCCTCGAACTCGATCAGTCCGGTAGTCTCCCAGGTGTTGAACCACTCCGGCAGTTCCTCATATGGCGTGTCATGGACCGTGGTCATCAGGTTGACCTTGGAAAAGGCGGCGATGGCCGGTGCCGTGGTGTACAGAAGGGCGATGAAGATCAGCGCAAAACCGGCCGATTTGCGGGCGTCACGCACGCTGGGTACGGTGAAGAAGCGGATGATGACATGAGGCAGGCCTGCGGTTCCGAACATCAGCGCCGCCGTGATGAAAAACACATCCTGGGTGCTGCGCAGGCCTTCCGTGTAGGCCGGGAAACCGAGTTCAGTGCTGAGTCCGTCGAGCCGGTCCAGCAGATAGCCGCCGCCGTACTCGGGGGTCAGCTCGGAGCCGAAGCCGATCTGGGGGATCGGGTTGCCGGTCATCAGCAGCGATATGAAGATGGCTGGCACCATGTAGGCGAAGATCAGTACGCAGTACTGTGCCACCTGGGTGTAGGTGATGCCCTTCATGCCGCCCATTACCGCGTAGAAGAACACGATGGTCATGCCGATGATAACGCCCCAGGTGATGTCCACCTGCAGAAAACGCGAGAAGACGATACCCGCGCCCTGCATCTGCCCGATCACGTACACAAAGGAGACGGCGATGGCACAGAACAGGGCGACGACACGGGCATTGTTGCCGTAATAGCGGTCTCCGATGAAATCGGGGACGGTGAACTTGCCGAATTTTCGCAGATAGGGTGCCAGCAACATGGCCAGCAACACGTAGCCGCCGGTCCAGCCCAGCAGGTAGAAGGCGCCATCTCGCCCCAGGAAAGCGATCAGCCCGGCCATGGAAATGAATGAGGCTGCGGACATCCAGTCGGCGGCCGTGGCCATGCCGTTGGCCAGCGGGTGCACTCCGGCGCTGGCTACATAGAACTCTTTGGTGGATGCAGCCCGTGACCAGATGGCGATGCCGATATAGAGGCTGAAGGAGAGGAATACGAACAGGTAGGTCCACAATTGTACATTCACAGGTCTTCCTCCCCGTCCTGCGCGCTCCGGTAGTACTTCTCATCCAGTTTGTCCATCAGGTGAATATAGACGAATATCAGGATGACAAAAACATAGATGGCGCCTTGTTGTGCCATCCAGAAACCCAGTTTGAAGCCGCCAAAGCGGATATTGTCGAGGATATCGGCCAGCAGGATGCCGCAACCGAAGGAAATGAAGAACCACACTGCCAGCAGGATGCTGAGCAGGCGGATATTGGCACGCCAGTAGGCGCGTCCGCGTGCGTCTTTCATTGGTTCACCCCTATTATTATCGACTTCCGCATCTTACTACTGCTGGTGCACACCGGCAAAGCGCATTGCCGAATCGGTATTATCAGTTTTTATTATTCGCCTGTTGGTGTATTATTCATGAAATCTATAAACAAGACCGCTGACCCGTGTCCTGACCCTGATGAGGAACGCCGTCCTGAAAAAAGTCGACCTGAATCTGTTCCTGGTGTTCGATACCATTTATACGGAACGTAACCTCACGCAGGCCGCGCGCTCCCTGTCGATCACGCAACCTGCGGTCAGTAATGCGCTGTCCCGGTTACGGCGTATTTTCAACGACGAGCTGTTCATTCGCACGTCCCGGGGGATGTTGCCCACGCCGGTGGCCGACAGTATTGCACACAACGTATCGGGCGCACTGGCGACGCTCAACAACAGCATCATGGAACGGGAAGCCTTCGAGCCTTCGGTGGCCGAGCGGACGTATCAGTTCAGTATGACTGATCTGGCGGAGGCGGTGGTGCTGCCGCGCCTGTTTCCGTTTTTCGAGCGTGAGGCACCTGGCGTGGGGTTGCAGAGCTACTACATTAAACGAAATGAGCTGGTACGCCAGTTGTCACGCGGGGAGCTCGACTTCGCCATTGATGTTCCCGTGGTGGAGGATTCCCAGCTTTTCCACGAGTCGCTGATCAGTGACCACTATGTCTGCGCTGTGCGTCACGACCACCCGGTGGCGCGCGGCGATCTGGACCTGGAGACCTATCTGGCGCTCAAGCACATTCACGTATCGAGCCGACGCAAGGGGCTGGGGCAGGTGGACCTGGCATTGCTCCGGCACAAAGCCGAACGCCGGATCCACCTGCGTGTACAACATTACCGCGTGGCAGCCGCCGTGGTCAGTGATACGGACCTTGTGATGACGGTCCCGCGTTTTCTCGCCAATCAGTATCAATTGCGCGTACTGGCACTGCCCTTTGATGTCCCTCCACTGGATTTGCATCTGTACTGGCATCGTCAGTCCGACAGCGACCATTCGCATCGTTGGCTGCGCGAATCCCTGCTGCAGATGTTCGACGCCTGAACGATGTTTCCCCGGGTTCGCCGCGTCTGTAATAGTGGCCTGGTATGCTGCGTGCTGGTCTCATGCCAGCCGGTCCCGGATACCACCCGTACTGCCCTGCCACCATTGCCGGATGTCCCGTACGTGACACCGGATGCGGTGCTGGAGAACCGCCACGGTACTGACGTGGCGGATCCGTTTCGCTGGCTGGAAGAGCCGGGGGCGGGGCGGGCTGGCTGGGTGGAGGATCAGGCTGGAGCCGGACGCCGCTGGCTGGATGGCCTGCCGCACAGAGAGAGGGTTTCCGGTGTGCTGGATGAGTTCCGGTCCATGGCCGGCCTGGAGTTGCTCCAGCAGTATGGGGATCAGGTGTATTTCTTCTATGAGCGGGGAGGCGAAAGCCAGTCCGACCTGTACCGTGTGCCGGTTGAGGCTTTCCAGCAGTGGGCCTGCGTGGCCGGGAGCTATTGTGAGCTGCCCTCTGGCGCGGAACGGGTATTGGCGGCCTCCGGCTGGCCGGCGGATCGTGTGTTGCTCTCGGTGTCGGTCAGTCCCGACGGGCAGCGGGTGGCCTGGCAGGAGCAGGCCGGAGAGGACGATTCGCCCCGGTGGCGATGGAAGTCTGCCGGATCTTCGATCATCACCGTGGTGGACAGTGACGCTGAAGCGATTGCGGATCTGCTGTGGACCCGGGACAGCAGGGGATGGCTTGTGATCCGCTCCGGCGAGACCGGGGACCGGTTGGAGCATCTGGCGGTAGATGGCAGTACGGGACGGGGTGAAATCTGCCCGCTGACCCGTGGCACGACCCTCGAGCAGCTGCATCACGTTGCTGGCCAGCCGGGTTCGCTGCTTCTGCGGGTCCTGTCATCCAGGGGTGAGCAACAGGTGTTGCTCTGTAGCCTGGTGGATGAGTCACTGCGGCGGCTGGACCATGGTGCGCTGGAGGATCCACGGTATCTGGGCAGTCAGGACGGATGGCATTACTTCATGCATCGCCGTGCCGACTGGCGCGGTGAAGTCATTGCACTGGCCCTGTCCGATGACGGCCAGCTGTCAAAGCGGTCGATCACTCCGCCGGCCGAACAGAGGCTGGTGGATGCCGCAGTGATCACCGGTGATCAGAATCCGGTCCTGTGGTTGCACTACAGGGAAGGCGGGCGATCGGTACTGGCGTTCCAGGACGGGACGCCGGAGCCGGAAACCCGGGCAGTGACCTGGGCGGGCATGCCGGAAGTCATGCGCATTGAAGGGATGGTGCAGGCCGGAGACGGCGCGCAGGGAGCTCTGTATCTGGCGTTCTCCGGCCCTGCTGCTCCACGCCAGGTGGTCCGCTTGCGGGAGGGCGGCGCGCAGGCGGAAACGGCGTGGTCAGCGGAGCCACCGGCGTCGATGGCGTCATTCGTGGCGCGGCGCTACGATATTGATACGGGAGCTGGACGTCCTGTGCCCGTGTATGTGGCCGGTGACAGGGCCGTGCTGGATGGTGAGCGGCCGGCGCGTCTGGTGCTGGAGGCGTACGGTGGCTTCGATGAGCCGGTGGACCTGCGTTTCTCACCTTCGCGGGCCGCCTGGATGGCGCTGGGCGGTGTGTACGCGGTGGCCGGCGTGCGGGGCGGAGGTGACTACGACCAGGATTGGTACCTGGCCGGCCGTGGCGCTGGCAAGCTGGACAGTATCCGCGATCTGGAGAGTGTCATGGCCTCGCTGATCGAGGAGGGTATCACCTCCCCGCAGCATCTTGCCCTGCGGGGTTACAGCCAGGGAGCCACATTGACCGCAGCTGTTGCAGCGCGTGGCAAGCAGCCCGTTCAGGCGCTGTTGGTGTCAGCGGGCGTGATGGACCTGCTGCGCTACCCATTGCACGGTGCGGGCTCGTCATGGCGGGCGGAGTATGGGGATCCGCGCACACCTGCCGGCTTCGAGGTACTATGGCAATATTCACCCTACCATCGGATGCTGGAGGCGGCAGGAAGACCTGGACAGCACCCGATGACGCTGGTGATGGCCCGGGAAGAAGATCCGGTGGTGCCACCACTGCACAGCTACAAGTACCTGGCGGCCCTGCAACAGGCAGGCGTGCCCGCGGTGCTTCGTCGCGAGCAGGGAGCCTTCCATGCCGGGACAGCGCCGGTGGAGGTGCTGCTCCAGCGGCATACCGATCAGTGGGCTTTACTGCTCGCGGTGCTGATTCAGTGACCGGGGAGGGACGGGGCCGGTGAGTCGGCGTTGATGTGGGCGTTCAGGTAGTCCAGGAGACGACGGCGCGCTTTGGGGTTGTCCTGGCGACAGTTGCGCAGCAGCTGTCGCATGGCCTGGCGCTCGGCGGCGGGATGTGACGCCAGGAACTCGCCGACGCGATCGGCGCCTCCTTCTGCGCCGGAGAGCAGGCATTCCGCCCAATGTTCGATGCAGCGGCCCCGCCGGGTTTCCGCCGGGTCCGGTTTCCGCTGTTTTTCCATTGCCTCGCCGACTGCCTGGTGGTCAAGGTTCCGCATCACCCGCCCGATAAACTGCAACTGGCGCCTTTTCGCTTCATGACTGTTGGGCAGGCGTTGGTATTCCCGTAGCGCAATCAGCAGCTCATCCGGCAGGTCAAGCGCCTCGAGTTGCCGCGGGCGAAGTGTCAGCAGCGCTTTTCCCAGGTCCTGGGCGGCTTCCACGTCACGCTTGCGACGGGTCTTGCTTGGCGGGCTCTCATCGTCTGGCGGGCTGGTAGCATCGTTCATCATCACTCCGCCTCGTCGAACCGGTTGTTGACCAACTGGATGATTTCTTCCACGGCATTGTTTTCGTCGTCACCCTCCGCGATGACATCCAGTTCCGTGCCCTTGTTCGCTGCCAGCATCATCAATGACAGAATGCTCTTGCCATCGACCATGTGCTCGTCACCGATCCGGATATCGCAGGCGTAGCGGCTGCAGACGGCGGCCAGCTTGGAGGCCGCCCGCGCATGCAGGCCGGCCTTGTTGATGATGGTGATCCGTTCTCTGATCATGACTGTTCCGGGAAGTGTGTGTACAGTTCACGATGCAGTGTCTGTACGTTACTGAACTGGGGCGAAAAGTCACCTCGCAGACGCTCGGTCATGTAGACGGACCGGTGCTGGCCCCCGGTACAGCCGATGGCGACCGTCATGTAGCTGCGATTGCTGGCCTCGAAGCGCGGCAGCCAGCGTTCCAGGTACTGTTGAATGTCCTTGTACATGGCATTCACGTCATCCTGGCTTTGCAGAAATCGGCGAACTGCTTCATCCATGCCGTTGAGGTCTCGAAGGGCCGGGTCCCAATAGGGATTGGGGAGGATGCGGACGTCGAATACCATGTCGGCATCGATCGGTACACCGTTCTTGTAGCCGAAGGACTCGAACATCAGCGCCATGGCATTGTCCTTGCGCTCTACCACCCGATGCTTGATGGCATCGCGCAGTTGATGGACCGACAGGCTGCTGGTGTCCAGGGACAGGCCGGCCAGTACCGCGATCGGCTCCAGCAGGTCCCGCTCCTTGTTGATGGCTTCACGCAGGCCGATGGTGTCATTGGTCAATGGGTGCTTGCGGCGGCTTTCACTGAACCGCTTGATCAGTGTGGAGCTGTTGGCGTCCAGGAAAACAATCTGTGTTTCGATGCGGGTCGGCTCCAGCGCCTTAATGATTTTCGGTACATCCTCGAGGTCGGCGGAAATGTTGCGTGCATCAATACTGACCGCGATACGGGGCAACTCCGGGGTCTGTCTGCTGATGCGCTCGACCAGAGCGGGCAGCAGGCTCGCCGGAAGGTTGTCAATGCAGTAATAGCCGTGGTCTTCCAGCATGTTGAGCGCCGTGCTCTTGCCGGAGCCGGAGCGCCCGCTGATGATCAGGAGTTTCACGCCTGGTGCCCCCTCAGTTCTGCTGTCCCGAAAAATGGATGGCCTGCTCGTACAGTTCCTGGCCACTGGAGGTTTCACGCAATGTCTGGCAGAAAGCGTCCTCGTGAAACATCCGGGCAAGCCCCCCGAGGACCTTCAGGTGTTCGTCTGTCTCTTCCATGGGCACGATGAGGACGAACAGCAGATCGACCGCCTGGTTGTCGTTGGCATCGAAATCGATACCATCCTCCAGTGTGATCAGGGCGCCGATGATTCGGTTGCATTCACTGACGCGGCAGTGGGGGATGGCGATGCCGTTGCCGATGCCGGTGCTGCCCAGTTGCTCGCGGGCCAACAGAGCGGTATAGACAGCGTCAGAGGAGAGCTGCGGGCAGCTTTGCGTCAGCCGCTCGCTGATCGTGGTCAGGAATCGCTTCTTGCTGCCACCGTCGAGACGCGCAAAGCAGCGGTCGGGCGAAAGAATATTTTCAAGTTGCATGATATCGGGTTCTGAGATGAAGGCCGCGCTGCGCGGCCAGCGAATTGGCCCGCCATTCTATACCAACTGTCTGCCGTTCCCAACCGTCGTGACAGTGTATCCCGCTACCCCAGTTTTTTGCGTTCGTTGGACGGCGGTATGTTCATTGACTCTCGATACTTGGCAATGGTGCGGCGTGCCACGTTGATGCCCTGATCCTTCAGAAGATTGGCGATCTTGCTGTCGCTGAGCGGTTTACGGGTGTTCTCGCCGGATACCAGCTTGCGGATCAGGGCACGGATGGCGGTGGAGGACGCTTCGCCGCCGCTGTCGGTACTGACGTGGCTGGAGAAAAAATACTTGAGTTCAAACACACCGCGCGGGGTGTGCATGTACTTCTGCGTGGTGACCCTGGAGATCGTGGATTCATGCATCTCCACCGTTTCAGCGATGTCATGCAATACCAGTGGCTTCATTGCTTCCTCGCCATGTTCCAGGAAGTCCTGCTGGTGTTCCACGATACGGGTGGCCACCTTGAGCAGTGTTTCATTCCTGCTTTGCAGGCTCTTCAGGAACCAGCGGGCCTCCTGAAGGTTGTCCTTCAGGTAGCCGTTGTCGCGGCTGTTGTCCGCGCGTTTGACCAGCGCGGCGTAGTCCGGATTGATACGCAGGCGAGGTGCCGTCTCGGCGTTCAGTTCGACGCGCCAGCGACCGCTTTCCGGATCCTTGCGAACGAAGACGTCGGGCACGACGTAATCGGTCTGCGGCGGGCTGATATCAGCCCCGGGGCGTGGGTTCAGTCCTTCGATGACCGTGATGGCATCGCGGAGTGCCGGCTCGCGGATACGCATCTTGCGCATGATCTGGCTGTAGTCGCGGCTGCCCAGCAAAGAGAGATGATCGCGGGCCAGGATACGGGCGTGGCGCACGCTATCGGTCGCCTCGTCGCCGGAAAGCTGGGCCAACTGGATCAGCAGGCATTCCGACAGGTCGCGATAGCCGACACCCACAGGGTCGAACTGCTGGATACGATGCAGGACCGCCAGCACTTCGTCTTCCTCGATATCCAGTTCGTCGGCCAGTGATTCGTGCAGCGATTCCACGCTGACCGTAAGCATGCCATTGGCATCGATCCCGTCGATGATGCTCATGGCGACGGCGTGGTCCGTATCGGACATCGGTGTCAGGTTCAACTGCCAGTGCAGGTGGTCCTGCAGGGTTTCTCCGGCGCTGTTGCGGGATTCGAAGTCGCCGTAGTCGCCGTCCGCATCACCACCAGCAGGCAGGCCGGTGCTGTAGCTGCTCTGATAGATGTCGTCCCAGCTGGTGTCGACTGACAGGTCTTCGGGGATGCTTTCTTCCCATTTTGAGCTGTCGTCCTGGTCGTCGCGGGAAGGGGCATCGGTACTGTCGGTGTCTGCGCTGGCCGTGCGGGACTGTTCTGTCTCATTCTGCTGTCGGACCGCAGTTTCCTCGTCACTGCCGGGACCGTTATGATCGGTATTGCCGGCATCGGTGGAATAGCCGTCATCGCTTTCATCCATCTCCAGCATCGGGTTGGTTTCCAGCGCTTCATGGATTTCCTGCTGGAGGTCGAGGGTGGACAGCTGTAACAGGCGGATGGCCTGCTGTAGCTGAGGTGTCATGGTCAGCTGCTGGCCAAGTTTGAGTTGGAGGGATAGCTTCATTTCATCCAAGTGCGCTGAGTACTGCGAAGCAAACATCATGCCGAGAGAGGGGCGTTTTTGCAACCGCCTTCAAGTAGCCGCCGCGCCAGTGAGAGATACTGACCCGGGCCCACTGCCGTGTCACAGTCAATCAATAACGGAAGCTGTGCCCCAGGTAGACCTCGCGGACTTTCTCATTGGCGAGAATCTGTCCGGATTCGCCCTCGGCGATGATCTGACCTTCGCTGACAATATAGGCTTTCTCACAGATATCCAGCGTCTCACGCACGTTGTGGTCGGTCAACAGAACACCGATGCCACGGTCGCGCAAGTGCCTGATGATGTCCTTGATATCACTGACCGAGATCGGGTCGACACCAGCGAAAGGCTCGTCGAGCAGGATGAAACGGGGCTCGGTGGCCAGTGCACGGGCAATCTCGGTACGGCGGCGCTCTCCACCGGACAGGCTCATTCCCTTGTTGTCACGGATGTGCACGATGTGGAACTCCTGCAGCAGGTTCTCGAGGTACTGGTGTCGCGTGGCGGCATCCAGGTCCTTGCGGGTCTGCAATATGGCCATGATGTTCTCCGCCACGGTCAGGTTACGGAAAATCGAGGAGTCCTGTGGCAGGTAACCCAGGCCGTGACGGGCCCGGACATGCATGGGCTTGCCGGTCAGGTCCGTGTCGTTGAGGCGGATGTGTCCGCAGTCCGACGGGATCAGGCCCACAATCATGTAGAAGCAGGTGGTCTTGCCGGCGCCATTGGGACCCAGCAGGCCAACGATCTGGCCGCTGTCCACTGTCAGGGAGACGTCCCGGACCACTTGCCGTCCCTTGTAGGCTTTCGCCAGGTGCCGGGCGCGGAGTTGATCCATTACAGTTCCCCCGGCGCCACGGTACCGCTGCACGGTCCGGTGGACGTTGTTTCACCGGTGTCGGGCAGGTACCGTATCTCGGTGCATTGCAGTGCGGTACGGCCGCTATTGAAAGCGGCGTTCCCGCTGAAGCGGATGGCGGTTACGGGGCCGCTCTCTCCCTCTTCCGTGTAATAGGTGATGGATTCACTGCGCCCGGTGATGCGCGCCGAATCCTCCGTGGCGTCTCGCGCGAACCGGGCCGGCGAGCCTTCCACGATGACACGTACGATGTCACCTGTATCGGGGTCCTGCTCCAGCGAGGCCGTATCCCCGTACAATTGCATGAGCCCCTGACGGATCTCGACGTTGCCCTGCAACGTGGTAACCCGAAGACCGTCCCGAATGACGATGTTGCCCCCGCCATCAGCACTGTAGGTGATGTCCTCATCACTGGCCGGTGTCTGGCCGGTCGCCACCAGGGGCAGCAGGCAAAGCAGCATCAGCAGCACGGTCGGCCCGGTTCTATTCGTCATGAAAACGCCCCTGTACACGTCCGAAAAAAGTCAATTGTTCCTCTTGCAATGCAGCCCGCATTCCCGAGGACGACTGTTCGAACCCCGCTCCCAGCATCTGCACGGCGACATTGCTATACAGCACTTCATCGTCAGGATATACCGTCATGCGTGCGGTGGTCATGACCAGCGAGTGGCCCCCGTCGTCGGTGTAGTCGACCCGCACGTCACCGTCCAGATCCAGCTGGCGGTCCGCTTCTCTGCTTCCGCCGCCGTGGATTGTGCCGGAGACGGCGGTCACTTGCCATCGCCGCGTGGAATCATCGAATAGCCGGAGCACCGGATTGATCACGCGGATCAGATTCTCGTTTTCCTGGATCTGCTCACTGGCTTCCAGGACATAGTCCACATCCCCCCGGGGGGTGTACTGCGTGGTACGCAGTGACCGCGACCAGGACTCGGGCGGGGGTTCATCCTCCGCAATGGCATCAGGATCGTCCGCCTCATCGGGCGGTGTGCCCCCGTTGTTGCCGTACCACAACCACAACAACGCGGCTGCGGCGACAGCTGCAATCAGACTGGATTGTCGTGTACCGGGTCTGCGCATGGGGTGCTCCGTTTCAGAGCCAGGCGGCTATGGCGGATTCAAGATGATCCTGCGCGTCGAGCAGATAGTCCGCGATTTCGCGCACAGCCCCTTCGCCACCGCGCCGTTCCGTGCACAATCGGGCATGGCGGCGTAGCGCGGGATGGGCGTTGGGAACCGTGATGCCCAGGCCGGCATCACGGACCGCTGCGAGATCGGGCAGGTCATCGCCGGCATAGGCGGTGTATTCCAGAGCAACGCCGCAATCCGCTGCCAATGCCAGCAGTGCAGTGCGCTTGTCCTCCCGTCCCTGGATGAGCCGCTGGATACCCAGTTCGTCGGCTCTGCGCTTGAGCATCGGTGACTGGCGTCCGCTGATGATGGCCACTTCAATTCCGTGGTCCTGCAGCAGTTTCACACCCAGGCCGTCCAGGATATTGAAGACCTTGATTTCCTCGCCATTACTGGTATAGAGCAGTTCGCCTGCCGTGAGGACGCCGTCTACATCCAGCGCCAGCAGGCGTATGCCCGAGGCTCGCCGCCGGGCATCAAGGGGGTCTGTCAGTACTTCCATGAACGCTCCCTAGACAACATTGGCGCGCAACAGGTCGTGCATCCGGATGATACCGCACATGCCCCGGCTATCGCCGTCGGTCACCACCAGTGTGTAGACACTGTTATCCTGCATGATACGCGCCGCTTCCGTGGCCAGGGCGTTCTCGGCCACCGATTTACAGTTGGTGGACATCACCTCGCTGATTCGCGTGGTGTGGATGTCCTGCCCGGCATCCAGCGTCCGCCGCAGGTCCCCGTCAGTAAATACGCCGAGCAGGTGGTTCTGGTCGTCGAGTACGGTGGTCATGCCCAGTCCCTTGCTGCTGATTTCGTACAGCGCTTCGCTCAGCCGTGTATTGGTGCGCACCACGGGAATGCTGGCCCCGCTGTGCATGATGTCCCTGACCTTGAGCAGCAGCCGGCGTCCCAGGCGACCTCCCGGGTGAGAGAAGGCAAAATCCTCCTGGGTGAAGCCACGGGCTTCCAGCAATGCCATGGCCAGTGCATCGCCCATCACCAGGGTCACCGTCGTGCTGGCGGTTGGTGCCTGGCCAAGCGGACAGGCTTCTTCCACCACACTGACGTCGAGGTTGACGTCCGCGTTGCGGGCCATTTCCGATCCGGGGTTGCCGGTCAGCGTGATCAGCGGTACGCCCTTGCGTTTCAGCAGGGGTAGTATGGCGAGAATCTCGGCTGTGGTGCCGGAATTGGACAGTGCCAGCACCACGTCCTTGTCCGTGATCATGCCCAGATCTCCGTGACTGGCCTCCGCCGGGTGCACGAACATGGCCGGACTGCCGGTGCTGGACAGTGTGGCGGCGATCTTGCGACCGATATGGCCGGATTTGCCCATGCCGATCACCACGATGCGGCCGCTGCATCCCAGCAACAGGCGGCAGGCGGTCTCAAATCCATCGCCGATGCGCGCGGGCAACGCGGCAATTGCATCCCGTTCAATGCGTATGGTCCGCAGCGCGCTGTGGATCATGGTGCTGTCGGTTGCTGCGTCTTCGGTCAGAGCCATTACAGTTGCCAGTACATGATGCCGACCCAGGCCACGTAGACCAGGATCAGGAATATGCCGCTACCGCGACCGATCGACGTACCCCGGCGGACCGCCAGGAAGCACATGATGGTCAGTAACAGCGAGAGCACCAGCATTGTAACGTAATCGCGGTACAACAGGGAGGGATCAAAGGCTGCGGGGCTGATCAGGCCGGGGAACGGCAGGACGGCGAGCAGGTTGAGGATGTTGGAACCCACGATGTTGCCGATGGCCAGGTCATGGTGTCCGCGCAGTGCACAGGCCACTGTGGATGCCAGCTCCGGCAGGCTGGTGCCCAGTGCCACCAGGGTCAGGCCGATGATGGCGGAGGAGACGCCCAGCGAGCGGGCCACGGAGGTCGATGCATCGACCAGGGCTTCGGCGCTGATGATCAGCAGCAGCAGGCCGAAGAGCAGCCACCCGGCCGCGCGCAGGCTGCTCACCGAGTCGATCTCGTCCACGTCCAGGTCTTCCAGGGCCGGTGACTCCGGTTTGCGGGTCAGCAGGTACCAGCTGAAGTAAACGATGACGGTGATGAGAAGCAGTGCATCAATGATGCCCAGCGTGAAGTTGGCCAACAGCAGGCCCGTCAGCACGATCACGAACATCATGGCCGGCAGTTCCCGCTGTGTCACGGAAGCGGGAGGCGTCAGCGGCCGGATGGCCGTGGCGACGCCCAGTGCAATGCCCACATTGAAAATGTTGGAGCCCAGGGCGTTGCCGATCGCCAGTTCCGGTTCGTTTTCCAGTGCGGCCACTGCCGAGGAAAAGATCTCTGGTGCGGACGTGCCAAAAGCCACGATGGTGAGTCCGATGACCAGTGGGGAAACGCCGAGATTTCGCGCCAGGGCGGAGGAGCCGTACACGAACTTGTCGGCACCCCAGATCAGGCCGACGAATCCCAGGAAAATGATGATGATGTCCAGGAGCATACGACGACTTTACGATTGTTGATGACTGCGTGGATAGTGTTGCGGGAGTAATGCAGGATGCCAATTAGACGCAGTAATGCCGGGTATTGCAAGTAGTAATTTATCGGGCAGGGCATTTGCTGTAAACTGCCGCCTTCCGATCCCTCACGTACGGAGGCAGGTTCAATGAGCGCAGTGACCATCAGACAGGCCGGGCTGGCCGGTATACTCCTTTCATTTTTCATGATCATCGGGATCCGGCCGGCCGTGGCGGCCGACGCGACGCAGGAAGCGGTGGATGCCGCTCAGAGTGCAGTGACCTCGTTGCTGTCGCGCGTCGAGGAGCTGCGTCCGTACTACGACTCGGACGAGGCACGCTACTTCGAAGGCATCGAAGAAGAGGTCGCCGGATTTGTCGACTTTGAACAGGTCGCCATCGGTGTAATGGCGCGCTTTTCCCGCCAGGCCTCCGATGAGCAGATTCTGGCTTTTGCAGAGAAGTTGCGTAGCACGCTGACACGCTTCTACGGCTCGGCCCTGGTCGAGTACGGTGGTCAGGAAATCACCTATCTGCCCCCGGATGAGCCGCCGGAAGATCCCGAGCGGGGTGTCAACGTGGGACTGCGCATCCAGGGCGGCGATCAGCAGCTCGAACTGCAGTCCGCCATGTTCCGCAATGACAGTGGTGAGTGGAAGCTGCGCAATCTGTACGTGGGCGGGATCAATCTGCGCCGGCAGTACCACACCCAGTTCGCGGCCCTGATGTCGCGGCATGACAACGACATCGACACGGTGATCGAGAACTGGCAATAAAACTGACTTCAGAGGAGATGACCGATTCCATGGCGCTGGATACAGGTGAAATCGAGACATTATTGAAAGAGGCCTTGCCGGAAAGCGAGGTCAGTGTGCAGGGCGGTGACGGCAAGTACCAGGTCACCGCTGTGGATCGTCGCTTCGAGGGGCTCAACGCGGTCAAGCGTCAGCAGGCTGTCTATGCCATTCTCAATCCCCACATCGCATCGGGAGCCATTCACGCGGTCAGCATGCAATTGCTGACTCCCGAGGAAGCCGCCAGGACGTAATATCGCCCCGGGCTACACGACTACAGGAATTTCCATGGATAAACTGGTGATTGAGGGCGGTATCAGCCTCAAGGGCGAGATACGTATTGCGGGAGCCAAGAACTCCGCACTCCCGATTCTGGCGGCCACGTTGCTCACGCGGGAAGCGGTGCAGATCCGTAACCTGCCGCATCTGTATGACATCACCACCATGCTGGAATTGCTGGGGTGCATGGGCGTGGAGCCGGTGGTCGATGAAAGGATGAATGTGGAGATCGACACGGGGACCATCACGCGATTCAGTGCTCCCTATGACCTGGTCAAGACCATGCGCGCCTCGATTCTGGTGCTGGGCCCCCTGCTGGCCCGATACGGTCAGGCCGAAGTCGCATTGCCCGGCGGCTGTGCCATCGGCAGTCGGCCCGTGAACCTGCATATCAACGCGCTGGAGAAGATGGGCGCCGATATCGTGGTCGAGGATGGTTATATCAAGGCAACGGTCGATGGTCGCCTGAAAGGGGCGCACATCTTCATGGACCTGAGCACGGTCACCGGCACCGAAAATGTGCTGATGGCAGCCACTCTGGCTGACGGGCAGACCATCCTGGAGAACGCGGCCCGCGAACCCGAGGTGGTGGATCTGGCCGAGTGCCTGATCGCCATGGGTGCGGACATCACGGGCCACGGCAGTGACACCATCGTGATCAATGGCAAGGAATCGCTGCACGGTTGCAGCTACACGGTGATGCCGGACCGTATCGAGACCGGCACCTATCTGATCGCGGCCGCAGCCACCAGAGGTCATGTCCGGCTGAAGGATACCCGCCCGGACATTCTGGAAGCGGTGCTGGCGAAGCTGGAAGAAGCAGGCGCCGACATCCAGGTCGGTGCCGACTGGATCGCTCTGGACATGCACGGCCGCCGCCCCGGGGCCGTGTCGCTGAGGACTGCGCCCTATCCGGCGTTTCCCACCGACATGCAGGCGCAGTTCACCGCGCTTAATGCCATTGCCTCGGGCTCCGGCTCGATTACGGAGACAGTGTTCGAGAACCGTTTCATGCATGTACACGAGATGAACCGCATGGGCGCCTCGATGCAGGTCCAGGGCAATACGGTGCTGGTCAAGGGAGTGCGTGCGTTGAAGGGAGCCCCTGTGATGGCCACAGACCTGCGGGCGTCAGCCAGTCTGGTCATCGCCGGACTGGTGGCCGAGAACCAGACCACGGTGGATCGCATCTATCATATTGATCGTGGCTATGAGTGTATTGAGGAAAGGTTGCAGTCACTGGGCGCGCGGATCCGCCGCCTGCCATCCTGAATCCTATTGCTGAACGGGTACCGGAACAGATCATGTCGGAAAACAAGGTTGTCATTGCCCTGACCAAGGGGCGCATTCTCAAGGAAGTGCTGCCGATGCTGGAGCGGGCAGGCATCCATGCATTGGAGGATATCAGTGAAAGTCGCAAGCTGATTTTCGATACCAACCTGCCCGATCTGCGGCTTATGGTGGTCAGGGGGTCGGATGTCCCTACCTATGTCGAGTTTGGCAGTGCGGATATGGGGGTCGTCGGCAAGGACCTGTTGATGGAATACGGCGAAGGCGCTTTCTATGAGCCCCTGGACCTGAAGCTGGCGCGCTGCCGGTTGATGACCGCAGCGCCGGTGGGGGCTCCGGCACCACACGGCCGGATCCGGGTGGCCAGCAAATTCGTGAATATTGCCAAACGCCATTTTGCCGACCGGGGCGTGCAGGCCGACATCATCAAGCTCAACGGCGCGCTGGAGCTTGCACCCGCCATGGGCATGGCGGATCAGATCGTCGACATCGTCGATACCGGGAATACACTGCGGGCCAATGGCATGGAGCCGCTGGAGTTGATTGCGGACATCAGCTCGCGGGTCATCGTCAACAAGGCCGCCATGAAGATGAAGCATCAGCCGGTACGGCTGCTGCTGGAGCGGATTGCCACTGCGGTGAATGCCGCCAATGAGTGAGGACGGGGCGCAAATATGAGTGACACGTTTTCCATAGCCAGGCTCGACGCCGGCGACGCCGGATTCCCGGCGACGCTGGAAAGGTTGTTGGACCGTGGAATGGCCACCGATCAGCGGATTGGTGGCATCGTGGCCGACATCATTGCCGACGTGCGCGGCCGGGGCGATGAGGCGGTACTGGAATATACCCGCCGTTTCGACCCGTTTCCGGCAGAGCACATGGCGGACCTGGAAGTCAGCCGGGACCAGATGCAATATGCGCTGGAGCAGCTGCCTGCGCGGCAGCGGCAGGCGCTGGAGCAGGCAGCTGACCGAATTCGCCAATACCACGAGCGGCAGGGGCTGCAATCCTGGGATTATACTGAGCCGGATGGCTCGCGCTACGGGCAGAAGGTCGTGCCCCTGCAGAACGCGGGTATCTATGTGCCCGGCGGCAAGGCCAGCTACCCGTCTTCCATGTTGATGACTGCCATACCCGCCAGAGTGGCCGGGGTAGGACAGATCGTGGCTGTGGTCCCCACCGCCTATGGGCCGGATGGCTGGCTGATTTTCGCGGCGGCGGCACTGGCGGGCGTTGACCGTCTGTTCACCGTGGGTGGCGCTCAGGCCATCGCGGCGCTGGCCTATGGCACCGCAAGCATTCCCAGGGTCGACAAGATCGTCG
The DNA here is from genome assembly GCA_040882255.1 of Pseudohongiellaceae bacterium. Lineage (GTDB taxonomy): Bacteria > Pseudomonadota > Gammaproteobacteria > Pseudomonadales > Pseudohongiellaceae > PWQG01. The sequence continues at coordinate 83,367 of JBBEBP010000007.1, forward strand.
GTCCTGGCAACGTGTTCGTGACAGCGGCCAAGAAGCAGGTGTTCGGTGACGTGGGTATTGATATGATTGCCGGACCTTCCGAGCTGACCATCATCTGTGATGGAGAGACGGATCCCGACTGGATCGCCCTGGACCTGTTCTCCCAGGCCGAGCACGACGAGCAGGCGCAGTCCCTGTTGATCAGCCCGGACGCCGGGTTTCTGGATCGCGTCGGGCAGAGCATCGAGCGTCTGTTGCCGCAGATGGAGCGGGCGGACATCATCCGTCAGTCGCTGGGTGATCGTGGAGCCCTGATCCGCGTACGGGATATGGAGGAAGCGGTCAACGTCAGCAATACCATCGCACCGGAGCATCTGGAGTTGTCAGTGGCAGACCCGGATACGCTGCTGCAGGGGATTACCCATGCGGGTGCGATCTTCATGGGACGGTATACTCCGGAAGCGCTGGGCGATTACTGCGCCGGTCCCAGTCACGTGTTGCCAACGTCCGGGTCGGCGCGATTCTTCTCCCCGCTGTCAGTCTATGACTTTCAGAAGCGCAGTTCGATTCTCTACTGTTCGGAGGAGGGGGCCGACCGCCTGGCACGGATTGCCGAGGAAATCGCCAGTGATGAACATCTGCAGGCACATGCCCTGTCAGCCGCCTGTCGCTACCGGGATACCGGTCTGACGTAAATCCGGTTTGCGCAGTCTACCGGGACAGGCGGGTTCGGTACTGGGCGGTGCCGGTGCCCAGTTCCACCGGCACATCGCGGTATTCGCCATCGCGGAACAGCGTCAGGACCACGGTCTGGCCCGGCGGTTCGCGGTTGATCTGTTCGATGGCGCTGATAACGCTGTGGATTTCCCGGCCATCGATCCGGGTCATCACCGAGCCGGCTTCGATACCGGCCTCTTCGGCCGGGCTTTCCCCGTTGACCTGCTCCACCAGCAGCCCCCGGATATCCGGCCGGCCGAAAAACTCCATGCTGCTGGTTTCGTTGAGCAGTTCGCCGGTCACCACTCCGAGGTAGCCGGGTGTCACTTCACCGTATTCAATCAACTGATCCACCACCAGCATGGCCTTGTTAACCGGGACGGCGAAACCGATGCCGTCCGAGCCGCCAGACTCCGAATAGATGAAGGAGTTGATGCCGATCAGTTGACCGTCGGCATTGATCAGTGCGCCGCCGGAGTTACCGTAGTTCATGGCAGCGTCTGTCTGGATATATTCGACGATCGGCAGGCCGTCGCGTGGAATACCCAGCGCGCTGACAATGCCTCGCGAGGCCGATTTCTGTTGCATCAGTTCTCGACGCGGGTAGCCGATCGTCAGTACCGTGTCGCCCACTTCGACGGAGTCCGATGAGCCCAGCGGGATGACAGGAGGCAGCTCGTCGGTCTCGATTTTCAGCAGGGCCAGGTCCGTCGAAGAATCCTCGCCCACCTGCGTCGCCCGGGCAATGACCGTATTGTTGGCGCTGTCCGTGAAATGAACCTCGATATCCTCGGCACCTTCAATGACATGCAGTGCCGTGAGAATGTATCCGCCCTCGGCAACCGCCACGCCCGACCCCAGGCTGTCCCAGAGGCGTTCGGAGGGCAGATCGGTGAGCAGGTCCCGGAAAATGGGAGGCACTTCATCGGCCGGGGGCAACTCGATCTGTTCCCGGATCGTCGAATGAATGCTCACTACCGAGTCCGCTGCCTTGCTGACTGCGGTCGAGAGAGAGGACGATGGCACTGATGACGCTTCCGCCAGCCCTCCCTGAAGAGACGCAAGCGACTGGCGCAGCGCATCGTGACTTGCGTCCAGCCGCTCCACCTGCTGATACTGGAACAGGATGGTGGCGGCCAGAATGCCGGTCACCATGGGCCAACCCAGGAACTGAACGAGTTTTCTCATACCAGGCCTCGAAGTGCTCCGGTGGATACTACGGCTGCCGTTCTTTCTGAAAGACATTCTTCCCCACAATACGGGCCGGGGGAAGTGATGTCGATCACAGTCATCGTATGATCTCGCGTTCCTGCAGCAGGCCTACCAGCCGGTCCAGGCATTGCTCGATGCCCAATGCCGAGGTGTCGAGTTCCAGGTCGGGTGACTCAGGCGCTTCGTACGGGAACGAGACGCCCGGGATGTCCGGAGATTCCCGGTTTTCGGCGGCTGCATACAGTCCGCTGGGGTCACGTTGCTGGCAGACCTCGATGGGCGGGTTCAGGTACACCACGATACAATTGGCCTTGCCGATCACAGACAGGGCATGTTCGCGAGAATCACGGTTGGGTGCCACAAAGGCGGCGCAGCAGATCAGCCCGGAGTCATTCAGCAGCCGGGCCACGCTGGCACTGCGGCGCAGGTTTTCCGCACGGCCTTTTTCGTCATGCGGCAGGTCCTTGCTGATACCGAGCCGCATGGCCTTGCCGTCGAGCACCGTGCTGACCCGTCCCATGTCGAACAGACGGCGTTCCAGTCCGTGGGCCAGCGTGGATTTGCCGGCGCCGGAAACGCCCATCAGTATGATCGTGGCGGGCCGCTGGCCGTAGCGGGCGGCACGCTCTTCCTTGGTGACGTGTGCGCTGGAACGCTCGCCCTGGCGGACGTCGGCCGGGGGGTCCAGGTTGACCATGCCGGCACCGATGGTCACGTTGCTGAGGGGGTCGATGATGATGAATGAGCCGGTAAAGCGGTTGCGATCATAGCTGTCCACGCAGACCGGTTCCTCGACCGTCACCTCGCAGTGCCCGATTTCATTCAGCTCGAGGCCCGGAGCGGGTCGGTGTTCCAGGGTGTTGACGTCAATCTGGTGTTTGAGCGAATCGATCCGGCCACTGACGGTCTTGGTGCCCAGCTTGAAGTCATAACGCTTGCCGGGCAGCATGGCCGAATCTGTCATCCATACGACCGTGGCATCGAAGTGCTCTGTCAACGCCGGCAGGTTGTCACTGTGCGCGATCATGTCACCCCGGCTGACATCGATCTCGTCTTCCAGGGTCAATGTGATGGCCATTTCCGCATGCGCGAGTTCCAGTTCCTCATCGTAGGTAACGATGGACTTGACCCGGCTGCTCTTGCGCGATGGCAGTACAGTGATCTCGTCTCCCTTGCGCACAACGCCCGACACCAGTGTGCCGCAGAAGCCCCGGAAGTTCAGGTTGGGGCGATTGACGTACTGCACCGGGAAGCGGACGTCGTCATGATTGCGGTCTTCGGCGATCTCCACGTTCTCGAGCAGCGACATCATCGTCGGCCCGTCGTACCACGGCATGTTCTCGCTGGGGTTGACGACATTGTCGCCCTTCAGCGCCGAGATCGGCACAAAATGGAAATCGGCGTCACGAAGTTTCTCGCTGAAGGCCAGGTAGTCTTTACGGATCTTTTCGAATACCTCTTCACTGAAATCCACCAGATCCATCTTGTTGATGGCTACCACGATGTGACGGATGCCCAGCAATGATGTAATGAAGCTGTGCCGCCGGGTCTGAACCTGCACGCCATGGCGGGCATCGATCAGGATCACCGCCAGGTCGCAGGTGGATGCGCCGGTGGCCATGTTGCGGGTGTACTGTTCGTGGCCCGGTGTGTCGGCAATGATGAATTTCCGTTTTGACGTCGAGAAGTAGCGGTAGGCCACATCAATGGTGATGCCCTGTTCGCGCTCCGCCTGCAAGCCGTCCACGAGTAGCGCAAGGTCCATTTCCTCGCCAGTGGTGCCGGACTTGACGCTGTCGGCCCTGATGGCCGCGAGCTGGTCTTCGTAGATCATCTTGGAGTCATGCAGCAGGCGGCCGATCAATGTGCTTTTGCCATCGTCGACGCTGCCGCAGGTCAGCAGGCGCAGCAGTTCCTTGCGTTCGTGCTGGGCCAGGTAGGCCTGGATATCGGTACTGATCAGTTCGGACTGGTGTGACATCAGAAGTAACCCTGTCGTTTTTTCTCTTCCATGGACCCTGAGCGATCACTGTCGATGACTCGGCCCTGTCGTTCAGAGCTGGTGGTCAGCAGCATTTCCTGGATGATCTCCGGCAATGTAGTGGCGCTGGATTCCACCGCGCCGGTCAGCGGGTAGCAACCCAGCGTGCGGAATCGGACCATCCTGGTCTGCACTTTCATGTCACCGGTGATGGGCATGCGTTCGTCATCCACCATGATGTCAACGCCGTCGATGTTGACCACGGGGCGTGGTTTGGCGAAGTACAACGGGACAATGTTGATATTGTTCAGGTAGATGTACTGCCAGATATCCAGCTCGGTCCAGTTGGACAGCGGGAACACCCGGATGCTTTCGCCCTTGCTGACCTTGCAGTTGTAGATGTTCCACAACTCGGGCCGCTGGTTCCTCGGGTCCCAGCGGTGATTCTGGTCGCGGAAGGAGAATATGCGTTCCTTGGCCCGCGACTTTTCCTCGTCGCGGCGGCCACCCCCAAAGGCGGCATCGAAGCGGTATTTGTCCAGTGCCTGACGCAGCGCCTGGGTTTTCATGATATCCGTGTGCTTCTCGCTACCATGGACGAACGGGCTGATGCCCGAGCGCACACCGTCTTCGTTGGTGTGCACGATCAGATCGAGTCCCAGCTTTTTCACCTGCTCGTCCCTGAATTTGATCATCTCCCTGAATTTCCAGGTGGTATCGATATGCATCAGCGGGAAGGGCGGCTTGCCGGGGTAAAAGGCCTTCATGGCCAGGTGCAGCATGACCGCCGAGTCCTTGCCGATGGAATAGAGCATGACCGGGTTGTCGAACTCGGCCGCCACCTCCCTGATGATGTGAATGCTTTCCGCCTCCAGCTGCCGGAGGTGGGTGAGACTGTAGTCTGTCATGAGTGTCGCTTTATCCCTTGTATCGGCTGTCTTGTTCCGGACTGTCCTTGTCAGCATTCCCTGCATCGTCGGATGCGCTGCGCTGTTCTTCCCGGCCGGGCGTTTCCGGTTTCCGGTACGGGGCGTCCGGGTCATCGGTGGCATCCTCGCCGGAGTCTGCTGCCTTCGCCTGTTCACTGCCCGTTCCGGACTTTCCAAGGCCGTAGTCCTCCGACAGTGCGCCACCTCCCGAGGAACGGTCGGCGTAGTCGCGTGGTGGCTCCGGTTCGGCATCCGGTCCATCCCCGCCTGTTTTCGCATCGTCCGTCTCTCCGGTGGCCGTGCTGTCTTCACCTTCCTCGCGGAACAGGCGGTCGCGTTCGCCGGCCGGCAGCATCTTGTCGGCTACCTCGTGATCACACAGTGTCTGGGCGCCGGAGGCAAGGTGCCGGTAGACGTCCTTGTAGCTTTCTGTCATCTGCTGGATCAGTTCGGCCGTCGTATTGAAGTGGGTGCTGACGTTCTCCCGGTAGGTCTTGTGAGTCTGTTGCAGATCCTCGATCTGCTGCTCCAGCTGGCGGACCTTGACCGGGCTGGTGCTGCTGAAACGATATGTGGCGACGGCACCGATAATGACGCCGGCCGTCAGGCTGCCAATTGCAATCAACAAAGCCATTGTATAGTTGCCTCCAGAATTTCCGGGGTGAAAACCCGACTACATACAGAGTGCAGTGCGGACGAGAAAATCGCGAGACAGTATAGCTTGAATCGATGCCGGACGTCGCCCCCTAACGCTGGTCAGCGTGCTTCCGCGCGGGTAGAATCGCGGGCGCCGGCATCGAGCCGGAACGGATCAGGGCCGCGCGATGACACCAGAGCAGCAATATCGACGGGATATAGAGCGGGGTGAGCTGTCACCCGACGCGGCACAGGCTCGCGCCATGGCTGCCCTGCAGGCGGTGTATGATGCGGTGCTGGCGCAGCCGCAACCCCGCTGGTGGCATCGTTTCCCGTTTCTGGCGCCGGGGACGGTCACAGGTCTGTACCTGTATGGCGGTGTCGGGCGCGGCAAGACCTATCTGATGGATACTTTTCATGAGTCCCTGCCGCTGGAGCAGAAGCTGCGCACTCATTTTCATCGCTTCATGCAGGGCGTGCATCATGATCTGACCCGCCTGGGCGGGCGCTCCGATCCGCTGGAGGCGGTAGCCGATTCGCTGGCGGCGCGGGCGCGGGTCATCTGCTTTGACGAGTTTTTCGTCAGTGATATCGGGGATGCCATGATACTGGGAGGTCTGCTGGAGGCGCTGTTCCGACGGCGTGTGGTATTGGTGGCCACCTCGAATGTGCAGCCCGACCGCCTGTATGAGAATGGACTGCAACGGGAGCGTTTCCTGCCCGCCATCACCGCGCTGCAGCGGCATACCCGGGTGCTGCATCTGGACAGCGATACTGACTACCGGCTGCGGGAGCTGAAACAGGCCGGTCTGTACCACTGGCCCGCCGACCAGAAGGCAGAGGAGGCGCTGGCCTCCCGCTTCGAGCGTCTTGCCCCGATTCACGCTCAGCGGCCGGAAGGGGGCTCGGTGGAGGTGCTGGGGCGCCGTATTCCGGTCCGCCGTCTGGCCGATGACGTGGCCTGGTTCGATTTCGAGGCGTTGTGTGGCGGGCCGCGCAGTGCCAATGATTACATTGAATTGGCGAGGGAGTTCCATACAGTACTGCTGAGTGGTGTACCCTGTATGGATGAGCGCAACGATGACCGGGCCCGACGCTTTGTCAATCTGGTCGATGAGCTCTATGATCGGCGGGTCAAGCTCATCGTATCGGCCGCCTGCCCGATGCAGGAGTTGTATCGGGGACGCGAACTGGCCTTCGTCTTCGAGCGGACGGTGAGCCGGCTGCGGGAAATGCAGTCGGAGGACTATCTGGGCAGCGAGCACAGAGCCTGATGCGACCACGGGCACCCGCAGCAATTTATGCTTGAATAATGGCGATCACTTGGGTAGTATTCGCGCTCCCTGAAGATATTGCCGATCTGGTGGAGATCAATGAAAACGTTCAGTGCCAAACCACAGACTGCCGAAAACAACTGGCTGCTCGTCGATGCCGAGGGCCTGACACTGGGCCGCATGGCTGCAGAAATCGCCACCCGTCTGCGCGGCAAGCACAAGCCCGAGTATACGCCGCATGTCGATACAGGCGACTTCGTGGTTGTTGTCAATGCCGATAAAGTGCATGTTACCGGCAAGAAGGCGAAAGACAAGATGTACTACGCGCACTCCGGTTTTCCGGGTGGCCTGAAAGAGGCTTCCTTCGCGAAAATGATGGAAAAGTCCCCGGAGCGTGTGATCAGGCTGGCCGTGAAGGGCATGTTACCGCGCACACCGCTGGGCCGTGCCATGTTCCGCAAGCTCAAGGTCTATCCGGGTGCCGAGCATCCGCATTCCGCCCAGCAGCCGCAGGCAGTGACGCTGTAAGGCTGGTCGGGTACCCAAACAAGCAAGAGGTTTATCGAGATCGCTATGTCCACTACACAATATTACGGCACCGGCCGACGTAAAACAGCGACTGCCCGCGTCTACCTGACCCGGGGAAGCGGCAAGATCATCGTCAACAAACGTCCCCTGGACGGTTTCTTCGGGCGTGAAGTGGCGCAGATGATCGTGCAGCAGCCGTTGCAACTGGTGGACATGTCCGACAAATTCGATGTCACCGTCACCGTACGCGGTGGGGGCAGCTTCGGCCAGGCCGGCGCGATCCGCCACGGTATTACCCGTGCGCTCATGGATTACGACGAGGAACTGCGGCCTGTGCTGCGCAAGGCCGGTTACGTGACGCGGGATGCCCGCGCCGTGGAGCGGAAAAAGATCGGTCTGCGCAAGGCGCGCAAGCGTCCGCAATTTTCCAAGCGTTGATGTTTGCGCTGCCGGGACAGTGTTCAACGCTGTTACCGGGTGGTGCGAAAAAAGCGCTCGGGCCTTTCGGGTCCGGCGCTTTTTTTATGGGCGGAAGTTTGCGGGTAATAAAAAATATTTTATTGATTTTTATCAAGCAGTTGTATGGCTTTTGGGGCAAGGTGTGCTTGAAAAAAGTCGATAAATTCACTACTATTCAGCCCATTTGTCGCAGCGGGCCGGTGAGGGCTGCGCGGAACCGTCGACAGACGGTCCGGCGATTCTTTTGTTCAGACCATAATACTCGGGAGATAACACGGTGAGTGTAGACGTAACCGATTCTGGCCGCAGGCGCTTTCTGCTGGGGTCAACTTCTGTGGTGGGCGCCGCTGGCGTCGTGGGTGCCGCGGTTCCTTTTGTCGGCTCCTGGAACCCCAGCGCCAAAGCGCGTGCCGCTGGTGCGCCGGTGCGGGTGGATGTCAGTGAGATTGACGAAGGTGGCATTCTGGGCCCGATTCCGGCCTGGCGCGGGCGCCCGATTTTTGTTGTGCGCCGCACCCAGGCCCAGATCGAAGCCCTTTCCGAGCTGGACGACCGTGTGCAGGATCCACAATCCGAGCAGCCCGAACAGCCCGAATACGCACAGAATCAATACCGCTCGCGCGAACCTGAAGTACTGGTCCTGATCGGCGTATGTCCGCATCTGGGCTGCTCTCCCACACCCCGCCTGGCGATCCGGCCGCAGCCGTTCGACGAACAATGGCGTGGCGGCTTTTACTGTGCGTGTCATGGCTCCAGGTTCGATATTGCCGGCCGTGTCTACGAAGGCTCACCCGCATCCCGCAATATGGAAGTCCCTCCCCATTACTTCGAGTCCGACGAAGTCCTTGTGGTTGGTGAAGACGAGGAGAGCGCATAAATGAGTGACGCAAAGAAAAACGGCTGGCTGGTCTCTTCACTGGCAGGGCTGCGTGACTGGACGAATGAGCGGCTTCCCATCGTTCCCGCCTGGGAGCGCCACATGAGCCAATACTACGCCCCGAAGAACTTCAATTTCTGGTATTTCTTCGGTGTGCTGTCGTTGGTGGTGCTGGTCATCCAGCTCCTGTCCGGCGTGTTCCTGACCATGTTCTACACCAACAGTGCGGAAGGGGCGTTCGCCTCGGTCGAATACATTATGCGTGACGTCGAGTGGGGGTGGCTGATCCGCTACATCCATTCCACCGGCGCCTCGGCGTTTTTCATTGTCGTGTACCTGCACATGTTTCGCGGCTTGATGTACGGCTCGTACAAGAAGCCGCGCGAACTGGTCTGGGTATTCGGCATGGCCATTTACCTGGTGTTGGTCATGGAAGGCTTCATGGGCTACGTACTGCCCTGGGGGCAGATGTCCTATTGGGGCGCCAACGTGATCGTGTCCCTGGTCGGGGCCATCCCCGTCATCGGTGATGACCTGCTGGTCTGGGTGCGTGGTGACTACCTGATTTCCGGTGCAACGCTGAACCGCTTCTTTGCGCTGCATGTGGTGGCCATGCCCATCGTGTTGTTGGCGCTGGTGGTGCTGCATCTGCTGGCTCTCCACGAAGTCGGGTCCAACAATCCGGATGGCATCGAAATCAAGAAGAACAAGGGCGCGGATGGCAAGCCGGTCGACGGTATCCCGTTCCACCCGTTCTATACCGTGCATGACCTGACAGGCATCGTGGTCTTCCTGTTCGTGTTCTGTTTCGTGGTCTTCTTTGTGCCCGAAATGGGTGGGTATTTCCTGGAGCATGCCAACTTCCAGGAAGCCAATCCGATGGTGACACCGGAGCACGTTCCGCCGGTCTGGTACTACACGCCGTTCTATTCCATGCTGCGTGCCGTAACCGTGCCGCTGTTCGGTATCGACGCCAAGTTCTGGGGGCTGATCGTGATGTTCGGCGCCATCGCCATCCTGTTTGTCCTGCCATGGCTGGACCGCAGTCCGGTGAAGTCGATGCGTTACAAGGGCTGGCACAGCCGCGGCTGGCTGCTGGCGTTTATCGTGAGCTTCATCATCCTGGGTGTGCTGGGCACGATGTCGGTGACCACGGGCCGCACGATACTGGCGCAGATCTGTACGGTCATCTACTTCCTGTATTTCTTCCTGATGCCCTGGTACACGAAGAAGGAGGCCACGTTCGACGAGCCTGCGCGCGTCACCGGCCGCTGGATCACCTGGAAGCAGGTGGTCGGAGTCATTGCCCTGATTGTGGCGCTGGTGATGATTCCGCTGACAGCGGTGGGGGCCGAAGGGCCGGATATCGAGCTTGAGCATGTGGAGATGAATCTGGAAGACCAGGCCTCCCTGCAGCGCGGTTACGGCAATTACATGAACTACTGCCAGTCCTGCCATTCATTGGAGTATGCGCGATACGAGCGGACCGCCAATGACCTGGGTATTCCGCCCGAGCTGGTCACGGCGCATCTGCTGCAGGGCGACCACGCCGTCGGTGATCTGATGGAAAACTCCATGGATACGCAGAATGCCAGCAACTGGTTCGGTGTGGCGCCTCCCGACCTGACGCTGATAGCGCGCGTCCGCAGCCCCGACTGGCTGTACTCCTACATGCAAGGCTTCTATGCCGATGATTCGCGCCCCTGGGGTGCCAACAACAGGGTGTTCCCGAATGTCGGTATGCCCAATGTGCTTCACGAGCTTCAGGGCGATGTGGTCTGCGCCAATGACGCGGAACAACCGGCTGACTGTGAGCTTGAGCATGTGGCCGGCACCGGTGCGCTGTCTCCGGAAGAGTTTGATCAGTTCACCTATGATCTCGTGAACTTCCTGTACTACATCGGTGAGCCCGTGCGCATGCAGCGCCAGCAGATCGGCGTGTTTGTACTGGGTTTCCTGGCAATTCTCTTTGTGCTGGTCACATTGCTGAATCGCGAGTACTGGAGAAAGATTCACTGACAGCCGGATGTCCCGCTGCAGTAACGGATGGTTGAGGAACAGAACATGGGTGTGGTTTCCAAGCGCTCGTCGATGACGTTTTATTCCGACGGCAACAGTCAGTACAGCCACAGGGTACGGATCGTACTGGCGGAGAAAGGCGTCTCGGTGGACACCGTTAACGCGGATCCCGACAATACGCCGGAAGATCTGGCCTCACTGAACCCGTATAACAGTCTGCCAACACTGGTGGACCGGGATCTGGTGCTGTACGAAGCCAATATCATGATGGAGTACCTGGATGAGCGCTTCCCGCACCCACCGCTCTTTCCGGTCTACCCCGTAGCCCGTGCTCAAAGCCGGTTGTGGATGTACCGCATCGAACGTGACTGGTGTACGCTGGTCGAGAAGCTATCGGCCGGCAAGGGCGGGGCCGCACAGTTGGATAAGGCCCGCAAGGAATTGCGGGAGAGTCTGACCTCGATAGCACCGATTTTCTCGGAGAAGCCCTATTTCATGAGCGACGAGTTCACCATCGTCGACTGCTGCGTCATTCCCATCCTGTGGCGTTTACCCACGCTGGGTGTGGAACTGGGCGACCACAAGGCGGTACAGCCGCTGCTGGAGTACCGGGCGCGCCTGTTCGCGCGTGAATCGGTGCGAGCCAGTCTGTCCGAACAGGAGCGGGAAATGGTCTGAGTCGGAGTTTCCGCCATTCGGCGGGCTCCTTCGGATCTTCCTCAATCCACATCAATACCCGAGCCAGAGGGTGCTCTTTTTATGTCGATGACTTCCAGCCGGCCGTATCTTTTGCGTGCCCTGTATGAATGGATAATGGATAATGACTGTACTCCGTACGTTGTCGTCAACGCCTGGCTGGAAGGGGTCATGGTACCCCAGGAGTACGTCAAGGATGGACAGATTGTCCTGAACATTTCGCCGGTAGCGGTCCAGGGCCTGGTGATAACGAACGAAGCATTGGAGTTCAACGGCCGTTTTGGTGGAATTCCCACTCCGGTATACGTGCCGGTGGGTGCCATCATGGGCATCTATGCGCGGGAGAACGGACAGGGCATGGTCTTTGAAACGGGTGGACCGGAGACGCCTCCTCCGTCGCCCTCTGGTGATGACGATGAGAAAGGTTCCGATGACGCTGGCAGCAAGGGCGGAGGCAAAGGCAAGAAACCCTCGCTGCGAGTGGTCAAGTAGTCGGGGCTCCCTGGAGATACTCGAAGGCTGTTACCACCCGCGTGACCCCGCCTACATTGCGTGCCAGCCGGGCTGCCCGGTCTCCTTCCTCACGGCTGACGATACCCATGAGGTAAATTCGCCCGTCGTTGGCGATCACGCGCATCCGGTCGGCATTGATGTCTTCGTTGAAGGCCAGTTGGGTGCGTACCTTGGTGGCCAGCCAGGTGTCGTTGCCGCGTGACAGCAGGCTGCGGCGGCCCGCCACCTGCAGTTCGTTGTGCACCCGCCGGACATGGCTGCTCGTGTCCGCGGCGATTTCCGACGCACGGTCGATCAGTTCCTCTCCCGATACCTGTCCCACCAACAACACGATACCGTTGTGACTGACTACATTGATGGTCGCGTCTCGAAAAGCCGGCTCCCGGGAGCGCAGGTTGACCAGTATGCGGGTTTCCACGGACTGGTCTTCCACCACGGTGCCTGCTGTTCTCCGGGTCGGGTCCTCGGCAATACCTTCTTCCCCGGTGGTTTCGGTGAGTACGGTGGCACAACCACCTGTCAGGACGGTCATGAACAGGACAAGCAGGTATCGATGAATCACAGTTCTTCTCCGAATAGTTGCAGATCGATCAGGTCGCACAGGCAGTGGATCATGCTCAGGTGCAGTTCATGGCATGATGCGGCATTACTGACTGGTACGGCAATTTCCAGGTCGCTTTCTCCCAGCCAGCCCGCAAAACGGGTGGTGTCTTCGTCGTCCAGTATCAGGGCTTCCATCTGCCGGTCACGTACTGAATGCATGACAGCTTCGATATTGAGCCCGGAACGGCTGGTGGTGAACAGTACCAGTATGTCCCCGGGTTGTCCGAAAGTGCGTATCTGGCGGGTCAGCACCTCGTCGAATCCGTAATCACTGGCGGTCGCGTTCATGCTGCACGGCTCCGCAGCCAGTGCCATGGCAGGCAGGCCCGGCCGGTCGCGCTCATGGCGGTTGACCAGCAGGGTGGCCATATATTGCGCGTTACTGCTGCCTGTGCCGCTGCCGTAACACAGGATTTTTCGCCCACCGAGCAGGCAGCCGGTCAGACGCTCTGATGCTTCCGCAAGCGGGGCCGACAACTGATTGGCCACGGCGTGATGCAACTCCGCATTGAGCAGAAAGCGGTGTCTGACTCTGTCTTCCAGCATGATCGATTCCGTGCGTGACCCGGTCACTTCATTCTACCGGAGACCGCAGACTTTGTGGACAACCGTGTTACCGATACTGCCGCTGTCATACAGGCAGTTGACTGAACGCATTCCGTATCCATGTCATCCGGTTGCCGGGTCCGATGCCCAGGACGTCGAAACGACAGGGAACGGCATCCTGCAGTCGATGTGACATCAGGTAGTGGCGTGCGCAGCGTATCAGCTTGCGCTGCTTGGCAGGTGTCACCGTTTCCACCGGACTGCCCCGCAGCCCGCTGCGCCGGAACCGCACCTCGATGAAGACCAGCGTATCGCCGTCCTGCATGATGAGGTCGATTTCACCAGCCCTGCAGTGATAGTTGCTGCCTAGCATTCGCAGGCCGTGCGCTGACAGGTAGCGGCCTCCCTGTTGTTCCAGGGCCAGGCCCTTGAGACGGTTCTCGCCGCCCCGGCTACGCTCATCCATGAGCAGGTCCTCCTGTTGCCGATTACCGGCCGGCGTTGCGGAGAGGGGAAAGAGCCTCGTCGGGCGAGACCGGTGCCAGCCGTGTCGCGATTCCATTCGAAAACCGGGCGATCGGGACGATACGTTCTATCGCTCCGTCGCCGCGCAGGGCCAGCGTACCGGTGACACCCTGCATGCGGGTGTCGGGGTAGTTGAGCAGCTGGCCAAGGCGGGTGTGCAGGCGATAACTGTCAATGCCGAGCGCCCGAAGTCGTTGCACCGCGCCGGAGGCGGATGGCCAGGTTGCGTCCAGCTGCTGCTTCAGAGCTCCGCCTCCTTCCAGTAGCCATGGCAGTTCCGTGAAAAGGATGCCATCCAGATCCCGATTGCGTCCGGGGTCGGCGCCGCCATCATGGATAGAAGGCATGGCGTGGACTGGCACATCGCCCGCATAGAAGAAGTCCAGGGTCGGAGCAATCTGTCGTCCCTGCTCCGGTGAAGCGAGCAGGAACAGATAGTCGATGTCCTGGCGTCGACGCGGAATGAAAGACACTTCCTCGCGCGGCAACAGGGCGGTCACTCTGTCAGCCCGCTCCTGGCTGCTGTCTACGTTAAGAAGCTGCTCCAGAACGGTGGAATACGAGTCGCTACCGGTGTAGAGGCTGCTGTTGATCACTTCTCCACCCAGTTCCTGCCATCGCTGTTCAAACAGCTCCCGTATCCGTTCGTACTCGCCACCTGCAGGTGTCAATGCGGCTGCCAACTGGTGATGGTTCAGTCTGGCGGTGCGGGTAAGCTGGCGGATATCATCTTCCGGTGCCAGGCCAAACTGGTAGAGGTTTTCCGGGCTGATCAGGTCGTTGTCGGTGTAGTTCAGTGCCAGCGTGGGCACGGGAAGGGAGGTGCTTCTGCGTTGGAGTGCGCGGACCGCCTCCTTGTCCAGCGGCCCGATGACCAGCTGCGCTCCGTCCTCTACCGCCTGGCGGTATTGGGTCAGAACCCGGCTCCTCTCGCTGGTATCGTATATCCGTACCCCGGGTACATCGAGTTCCTGTTCCAGGGCATGATAGTAGGCGCTCATGAATCCCTGCAGAACGGCTTCGCCGACTCGTTGTTGCAGAGGTAACAGTAATGCCAGCCGGGTAGGGCGGCTTTCCCAGAGTTCGACCAGATAGGCGAGTGCGTCAGGCAGGACATCTGCGGCGGAGTGCTGGTTCCAGCGATTCCGCCACTGCTCGATGATGCTGATCTGGTCTTCGATGTTGTCGGGCCGGGACCGGGTCATCGTCAACAGTTCGAGCCAGCCGCGCAGTTCGTAGGAGTCGGCGCCCGGTGTGGTGTTCTCCAGGCGGGCTGCGGGAATGGCCGTGAGGATTTCCCAGATGCGATTGCGGCTGGCCTGACGTTGTTCTTCAGGCAGAACCGTCCCCAGGGCGATATGGTCCCGCACCGCCGCCAGATGCTGGTCCAGTTCCAGCAATGTTCGAATGCGCTGTTCCAGCCATTGGCGGTACAGGGTTTCCGATGCCGCCTGCCAGCGGGGTGCGGGCAAGGTATTGAGCGTGCGCAATGCGGCCGCCGGTTCGCCGGCCTGCGACAACACGTCCCCCTCAAGGAGCAGGCTGCGCAGGTACAGTGTGGATTCAGGGTCCATGTCGTCCATTGACTCCCGCAGCATGGTCAGCAGCTCGGTGGCGGCCTCGGGGTTGCCCTCTTCCAGGGCTGACTCTCCGGCGGCCAGCAGTATCTGCTCCCGGGGTTGCCCGTCCATCTGTCGGGCTGCCCGGTCCAGGTATTCGGCTGCATTGTCCGGCAATTCCCCGGTCTCCGTCTGGTCGGGCTCGAGGGGGGGGCTGCTGGCGCAGGCGGCCAGCAACACCAGCAATAATGCCAGCGCAGTACGAAGCAGTGGAACTGGAATAGCAGTGAACATGGAAATCCGGATTCCTTTCACGTTGTGACGGGGTAGCCCGGTGGGCGGGAGGCGGTGCCAGGGCCGCGTCCGGGATGAGGATAGTACAGTTGTCCTGTTGTAGCAATTACGCCTCCAGTACAATGGCCCCGTTGATCAATGCGTTTCCAGACCGCCTACCGTTCAGAGAGGTTTCCTTGCAAGAGCAACAACTGGCGCGACCCGCGCTTTATGTGGTGGCAACTCCCATCGGCAATCTGGCGGATATCAGCCACCGGGCGGTGGACGTATTGTCCGCCGTGGACGTCATTGCAGCGGAAGATACGCGACATAGCGGCCGTCTGCTGCAGCATTACGGTATCACCACACCGACACTCTCCTATCACGCATTCAGTCAGGAACAGCGGGTAACAAAGTTGCTGGAGCGGCTTGATGCCGGGCAGGCAGTGGCACTGATCAGCGACGCCGGCACACCCCTGATTTCGGATCCCGGCCATGGCCTGGTCTCACGCGCGCGCGTTGCGGGACACGTCGTTGTGCCGGTGCCCGGCCCCTCGGCTGTCACGGCCGCATTGAGCGTGGCCGGGCTGCCGGTACACCGCTTCGCGTTCCAGGGCTTTCCGCCTGCTCGTCCGGCGGGGCGGCGCAAGCTGTTCACTACGCTGGTCGGTGAGCCGTATACGCTGGTGTTCTATGAGGCTCCGCATCGTATAAGGGACAGTCTGGAAGACATGAGAACGGTCTTCAGCGGGCAGCGTCCGGCTGCGATCTGCCGGGAGCTCACCAAGACCTGGGAAAGCGTGGCGACAGGAACTCTGGAGACGCTGTGTGAGTGGCTGGATGCCAGCAGTGATAACCGGCGTGGCGAGTTTGTGGTGCTGGTCGGCGGAGCGTCCGGGCAGGACGAGGATAAAGAGCGGGAGCGGGAAGAGCGCGCGGAACAGGTTCTACAGATATTGCTGGATGAACTGCCTGTCAGTCAGGCGGTTGCGCTGGCGGTGCGGTTGACCGGCCTCAAGAAGAATCACCTCTATGGGGTGGCGTTGAAGCTGAAGGACTGAGCGCAACACCCACAAATTTCTCTGATGTACCTTGAATTCCGGCCTCCCCTCCCTTATTCTGCTTTGCCGAGTCAGCCAGACAGTCGTCGGTTCGAACGCGGATCATTTCGCCATGTGCGGGTGATCGGCACGGACCGGAGGAAAGTCCGGGCTCCACAGAGCAGAACGCCAGGTAACCCCTGGGGGGCGCGAGCCTACGGAAAGTGCAGCAGAAAACAGACCGCCAACCCCGGCTTCGGTCGGGCGGTAAGGGTGAAATGGTGCGGTAAGAGCGCACCGCGCGGCTGGTAACAGTCCGTGGCATGGTAAACCCCGTTCGGAGCAAGGCCAAATAGGGACCTGATGGTGTGGCTCGCACCGGGTCCGGGTAGGCTGCTGGAGACTTGCAGTGATGCAGGTCCTAGATGAATGATTGTCCAAGACAGAACCCGGCTTATCGGCTGGCTCGGCACCAACTCTCCCCGTGTGGCACTTCTCCGGTGCCACCGCCCGTTTCAACCCCTTCCCCCGGGGAAACCTCATAAATCACTTTAATTGATGCCTTTATCGCCTTGAATGGCTTTGTTTTTGCTGTGTCGGTTATTGTGATTTAACCACTATTTCCCGCTTTATACCGGCATTTTCACCCGATTTGACAGGCAGAACGTGCAAATAGTGCTTGCACAACAATATTTGTGTGCATATAGTGTTGCAAAGTGGTATTTAGTGGTAAGGAAGGTAAGAAAAGTGGATTTTCGTGGGGCAAATGGGAAGATCGGATCGCAACAGCCCCGGTAACCGACAGATCACGGGAAAACGAGGAGCCAGAAAAGCGTGTTCCGCGGCATCAACACCATCAATCTCGACGCCAAGGGGCGAATGGCCGTGCCATCTCGCTACCGTGAGCTGTTGTTGAGCCGTTATGCCGGACGTCTGGTGGCCACCATCGATACGCAGCAGAAGTGCCTGTTGCTGTATCCGGTGGATGAATGGGAAGTGATAGAGGCCGAGCTTGAGAAGCTCCCCAGTTTCGATCCGCTGGCGCGGCGTGCGCAGCGGATGCTGATCGGGCATGCCACCGATCTGGAGATGGATGGCAATGGAAGGATTCTGTTGCCGCAGATATTGCGACAGTATGCCGAGCTGGAAAAACACGTGGCATTGGTGGGACAGGGCAAGAAGTTTGAAATATGGAGCGAAGCGCTTTGGAGTCAGCAGATGGACGTGTGGACATCCGAAGCCAGCGGCGACGGCGAGCTGTCGGCGGAAATGCGACATATTTCCCTGTGATTTCGCTGGATTGCGGCATGACCGCAACGGGCTGTCGGTAACCGAAGGCTGACAAGCAGCAGGTTCATTGATGACAGTAGCACAGGGACACGAAACGGTATTGCTGGAGCCGGCCGCAAGCGCGCTGGTTACCAACCCGAATGGCCGCTATGTCGATGCCACTTTCGGCCGTGGTGGTCACTCCCGCCGCATACTGGAAAGCCTGGGTGGCAATGGTCAGTTGCTGGGAATTGACCGTGATCCGGTGGCAGTGGTCGAGGGACGCAAACTGGCTGAACGCGAGTCGCGATTCACCATGGTATACGGCAGTTTTTCCGATCTCCGACAGCATGTCACGGACGTGTGGCCGGATGCCTCTGGCACGTTGGACGGAATCCTTCTTGATCTGGGTGTGTCCTCCCCGCAGCTGGACGATGCGACGCGCGGCTTCAGTTTCATGCAGGACGGGCCGCTGGATATGCGCATGGATCCCGACAGCGGAGAGAGCGCGGCACAGTGGCTTACCCGGGCGGATGAAAAGGATATCGCGGACGTCATCTACCAGTACGGTGAAGAACGGCACTCCCGGCGCATTGCCAGGGCCATTGTCCGGGCGCGAGAGGAGGCTCCCATTGAGCGCACCGCGCAACTGGCCGAGATCGTGAAGACAGCGCATCCGTCCTGGGAGCGCCACAAACACCCGGCAACACGCACATTCCAGGCCATCCGGATTCATGTCAACGGGGAGCTGGATGCCCTGCAGACCGTACTGGAACAGTCACTGGATCTGCTGCGGGCGGACGGTTGTCTCTGTGTGATCAGTTTTCACTCCCTGGAAGATCGACTGATCAAGCAGTTCATGCGCAGGGAATACCAGGGACCGCGCTTGCCGAAAGGGGTCCCGGTTCAGTATGAGCAGACGGTCGGCCGCCTGCAGAAGCCGGAGAAGGCGATACGGCCGGATCGCGAGGAGGTGGAGCGCAACCCGCGTGCACGCAGTTCGACCTTGCGCGTCGCCCGGCTTGCGGTGCAACAGATGGAGCAGACCGATGGCGCATCGTAATGAGCGCACAACAGGCAGGGATGAGCCGGTGTTCCGTTGGCTGGGACTCGGGGAGCCGGGGGTGGTGGTACTGACCGTGCTGTTGGTGACCGTGCTGGGTAGCGGCCTGGCGGTTGTCCATACCACCTATCAGTACCGCACGTTGTTCAATGAGCACCAGGAGTTGCGTCAGCAGGGCAACATGTTGGAAGTGGAGTGGGGCCAGTTATTGATAGAACACAGTACGTTCGGCCTGGAAGGCCGGATCGAGCGCAAGGCAGCCGATGAGCTGCAGATGAAGTTGCCTGAGTGGTCCAGAATAATAATGGTGCAGTATGACGCAGAATGATGGATCTCCAATGACTGCCGGCTGGCGGCTGTACCTGGTGTGGTTGCTGCTGATCGCCGCCGTCGTCCTGGTCGCTGTCAAGGTGGTCAGTCTGCATGTCCTGCAGAGTGATTTTCTGCGGGAGCAGGGGGACGCGCGAACAGTGCGGACCGAGCCATTGGTCGCCCATCGCGGCATGATAACGGACCGGAATGGCGAACCGCTGGCCATCAGTTCGCCGGTCAAGTCACTGTGGCTCAACCCCCAGGAGATCGCTGGACGCGACGATGATATCCGCCGTCTTGCGGCTGCTATGGAGCTGGATGCCGGGGAGCTCTCGGCGCGTATCGCCATGAACGCCGAACGGGAATTCATCTACCTGCAGCGCCGGCTTCCCCCTGCTCGAGCCGATCGCGTTCTTGCCCTGGGGGTGCCGGGTGTCTACGCCCGCCAGGAATACCAGCGCTACTACCCGCAAGGCGAGGTGGCCGCGCATCTGGTCGGATTCAGCAATATTGATGACGTGGGCCAGGAAGGGATTGAGCTGGCGTTTGATGAGTGGTTGCAGGGGATCCCGGGGCGCAAACAGGTCATCAAGGACCGGCGGGGTCGCATCGTCCGGGAGCTCAATACCATTGAGACGGCCCAGCCCGGGAAAACGCTGGAACTGAGCATTGATTTCCGCTTGCAGAGCCTGGCCTACCGGGAGTTGAAGGAAGCGTATATCCATCGTGGTGCGCGCTCGGCGACGGCCGTGGTACTCGATGTAGAAAGCGGCGAAGTGCTGGCCATGGTCAATCAGCCTTCATTCAACCCCAACAATCGTGGCGGACTGAGTGATTTCGGTGCTCTGCGGAACCGGGCCATGACTGATCAGTTCGAGCCGGGGTCCACCATCAAGGCCTTTACTGCGGTGGCGGCCCTGGAGAGCGGACGCTACACACCGGAGACCATCATCGACACAAGCCCGGGCCGAATTCGTGTGGGCCGGGATTACGTCAGCGATCGCGGTCGGGACTATGGCGAACTGACACTGGAACAGGTGCTGGTGAAATCCAGCAATGTCGGCACTTCCAGGATTGCGCTGGATATCGGTCACGAGCCGCTGCGGGACGTCCTGCAACGTGTCGGTTTCGGGGAAGGCACGGCGACCGGCTTTCCCGGCGAGCAGGCCGGCACGCTGCCCAATCACCGTGTCTGGCACGACATCGAGGTGGCCACCCTGTCCTTCGGCTACGGCCTTTCCACATCGGCCCTCAAGCTGGCCCAGGCCTACTCGGTCATTGCCAGTGACGGGGTCCGTAAGCCGGTCACCCTGCTCAAGGACGGCGGCGGAATGATCAACAGCGAGTACGCGCAGCAAGTCATCGACAAGGATGTGACCCGGCAGGTGAAGTCGATCCTCGAAGCCGTCGTGGATCCGGATAAAGGAGGATTCGAGGCAGCAAGTGTACCCTTTTATTCGGTCGCTGGAAAAACAGGCACCGCCCGGGTGGTGGGAGCCGGTGGCTATGAGGATGAGCTGCACAATTCGATGTTTGCCGGCTATGCACCGGCGGACGATCCCGAAATCGTAGTGGTAGTCATCATCAATGAGCCCCAGGGGGGGCAACACTACGGCAGCGAGGTGGCCGCACCGGTGTTCTCGCGCATCGCAGCGGGCGCCATGCGGATACTGGGTGTCAGGCCCGACCGGGCGAACGCGGCCGACACGGTGCAACTGAGTGCCCGATGAGGTATGACCATCATGACGACGGCAGAGAAGATCGTGAATAAGAAAACGACACTCCAGAGTCTGTTGAAAGGCATGCTGCAGGAAGGCGTGGGCGATCCGGCCATGTTGTCAGTGCCGGTGAGCGGAATGAGCATGGACAGCAGGCAACTGCGGCAGGGCGACCTGTTCATCGCCTGCTTTGGACGCAACCACGATGCCCGGGATTATATTGACATGGCCATCGCCAACGGCGCGACTGCCGTACTGGCGCAGGCCGGTGGTGAGTGGCGCGATTCGATGTGGCGCGGACCGGTTCCGGTTCTGGTGCTGGACAATCTGACCGCGCAGATCAGTCATCTGGCGGCCCGTTTCTACGGAGAACCGGGTGCGCAGTTGACCGTGACCGGCGTCACCGGAACCAACGGCAAGACCAGTTGTACACAGTTCCTGGCCCAGGCGTTGACGAAACTGGAAGAGCCCTGCGGGGTCATCGGCACCCTCGGAGCCGGCGTGTATCCTTCGCTGGATGATACCGGATATACCACGCCAGGCCCCGTGGATGTTCAGCATCATCTGCATGAATTTCTGTCGCGCGGCGCCGGACACGCTGTCATTGAAGCGTCCTCCCAGGGCCTGCACCAACACCGCCTGGCAGCCGTGCCATTCCGGGCGGCAATATTCACCAACCTGACGCGGGATCATCTGGACTACCACGACAGCATGGATGCCTATGGTGATGCCAAGAAGCGGCTGTTTCTTGGCGAGGCACTGCGGACCGCAGTGGTCAATGCCGATGACCCATACGGCATCACCATCCTCGATGCCCTGTCACCGCAGGTACGTGCCTTGACGTACAGCGTTTCCGGGGCGCGGGCCGATGTCAGTGTCCCACGGCTCGAATACCTGCCCGCCGGCTACCGGGCCGAACTCTCCACGCCCTGGGGGGCAGCGCAGCTGGAAGGCAATCTGCTTGGCCAGTTCAATATCAGCAATATGCTGGCCGTACTGTGCGCCTTGATGACCATGCCGGCCCGTAACGCAAGCGAACCCGATTTCTCCCGCATCATTCAGGTGCTGGCTGCGCTCAAGCCAGTCAGTGGCCGGATGGAAGTGGTGGGGCAGGCGGCAGGTGTCACCGCTGTCGTGGATTATGCGCATACGCCCGATGCGCTGAAGAGCGCGCTTGCTGCATTGCGCAGTCACGCGGATGGAGCAGTTCATTGTGTGTTCGGTTGCGGCGGGAATCGGGATCAGGGCAAGCGGCCCATGATGGCCGAAGTGGCCGAGCGGGGCGCGGATCACCTGGTGATCACCGATGACAATCCCCGGCTGGAGGATGCCGACCATATCATCCGGCAGATTCTGCTGGGACTGGATGACCGGGACAGGGCTGTTGTAGAGCGCGATCGGGCCAATGCGATTCGCACGGCCATTCTGGCGGCACAGCCGGGCGACATCGTGCTGGTCGCCGGAAAGGGGCATGAAAACTATCAGGATGTGGGCGGTCAGCGTATGGCCTTCAGTGACGTGGCCCAGGTACGTCTGGTACTGAACGAGCGTGCCGGGCTACAGGGGGATGACACGAAGTGATTCCTTCCGAAAATACATTATCTGCGCTGGAAGAGCTGTTATCCGCCCGCCTTTTGGGGCCGGATGCCACTTTTCATGGTGTCAGCACGGATACACGGCGGCTGCAACCCGGCGAGCTCTACGTGGCACTGCGCGGCGAACACTTCGACGGCAACGCTTTCATCCGGGAGGCCGCCGCTGGTGGCGCCGCCGGAGCGGTTGTGGAGCAGCCTCTCATGGACGTCGAGCTGGGACAGTTGCAGGTTGATGATGGTGTGTTGGCGCTGGGGAAGCTGGGCGGGATAAGCCGGCAGGCCTCAGATGCCTGCTTCCTGGCCATTACCGGAAGCCAGGGGAAGACGACGGTCAAGGAAATGGCGGGTGCCATCTGTGAATCCCGGGCGGCCACTCTTGTGACTTCGGGCAACCTGAACAATGCCATTGGCGTACCGCTGACGCTGCTGAGGCTGGAGACATCACATCGGTATGCGGTGATTGAGCTCGGAGCCAGTGCGCGCGGTGAAATTGCAGAAACCGTGGCACTGGTTCAGCCGGATGCGGCACTGATCAACAATGCGGCGGCCACTCATGTGGAGGGCTTCGGTTCGCTGGACGGAGTGGTCGAGGGCAAGGGCGAGATCATTGACGGGGTACGCAGCGGAGGCGCCGTCGTGCTCAATGCTGATGATCCGGCCTTTCCACGATGGCGGGAACGCGCTGCCGGCCTTCGTCTCGTCACGTTCAGTCTGCACGATAAGGAAGCGGATTTTTACGCGCGCGATGTGGAGCTGGATGGAACGGTCAGCCGCTTTGTCATGCGCACACCGGAAGGAACAGTCGGGGTCAGGCTGATGCTTCCTGGTCGCCACAATGTCGCCAACGCGCTCGCGGCAGCCGCGTTATGTCACTGCGCCGGCATTGACGGCGCAGCGATTGCCAGGGCGCTGGAGACGGTCCGGCCCGTCAGTGGGCGACTGGAAACGCTGCCCGGTCTGCACGGCAGTGTGTTGCTGGATGACAGCTACAACGCCAGCCCTTCCTCCTTCCGTGCTGCTGTCGATGTGCTGGTGGCACTGGCGGTCAGCCGGCAGCGCCGGGCGATCGTCATCACCGGGGTCATGGCCGAGTTGGGTAGCGAGGCCGCCGAACTGCACCGGCAGGCCGGCGCCTATGCTCGTTCACTCGGCGTCGAGGAATTGTGGGCGCTCGGTCCCTGTAGCGATGACTGGTGCGAGGGGTTTGGCGCCGGTGCGCGGAAGTTCGCATCGCACGAAGAGATCGTGTCCCATGCTGAACATGCGCTGGGCGAAGATCATGCCGTTCTGGTCAAGGGCTCACGCAGTGCGGCCATGGACCGCATCATTGATGCATTGAGAATAAAGGGAGATTCTTTCTGATGCTGGTCTGGCTGTCCGATTACCTGGCGCAATTCAACAGTGGCTTCACGGTCATTCAGTACATCACTGTGCGCGGCATACTGGGCATTCTTACGGCACTGATTGCCGCACTGCTCATCGGTCCGGCCATGATCCGCCGTCTGAACCGGCACCAGATCGGCCAGGTGGTCAGGGATGATGGGCCGGAGTCACACTTCAGCAAGGCGGGCACCCCGACAATGGGCGGCGCTCTCATCCTGGTGAGCGTTGCGCTGAGCACGCTGCTCTGGGCTGATCTCAGCAGCCACTATGTATGGGTGGTCCTGCTGGTCACGCTGCTGTTTGGCGCTGTCGGCTGGGTGGATGATTATCGCAAGGTGGTCAAGAAGGATCCTGTGGGGCTACCGGCACGCTGGAAGTACTTCTGGCAATCCGCCATCGGCCTGAGTGCGGCATTGTTCCTTTACCTGTCCGCTACCGACCCTGCGCAAACCGCTTACATCATACCGTTCTTCAAGGGAGTGTCCCTGGATGTGGGTGTGTTGTTCGTGGTGATCACCTATTTCGTCATCGTGGGCAGCAGCAATGCCGTCAACCTCACCGACGGGCTGGACGGTCTGGCCATCATGCCCACCGTCATGGTGGGCAGCGCCCTGGGGGTCATCGCCTACCTGGCCGGCCATGTGGAATTTTCACAGTATTTGCAGATTCCGTATATCACCGGCGCCGGCGAGCTGGTCATTTTCTGTGGAGCATTGCTGGGCGCGGGATTGGGTTTTCTCTGGTTCAACACCTATCCCGCCCAGGTGTTTATGGGTGATGTGGGTGCTCTGGCGCTGGGTGCGGCGCTGGGAATGGTGGCGGTGGTTGCGCGTCACGAGATCGTGTTATTCATCATGGGCGGAATATTCGTCGCCGAGACGGTTTCCGTCATTTTGCAGGTGGCCTCCTACAAGTTGACCGGCCAGAGGATTTTCCGGATGGCGCCCCTGCACCATCACTATGAACTGAAGGGCTGGCCGGAGCCGCGCGTGGTCGTGCGGTTCTGGATCATTACCGTCATGCTCGTGCTCATCGGGCTGGCCACATTGAAACTTCGATAACCGGACGACACGGGACCATGCGTAGCGAGGAAAAGACACAGGAAGCGGCAACACTGATCGTCGGTCTGGGACGGACCGGACTTTCGTGTGCGCGCTATTTCCGTTCCCGTGGCCGGCCGTTCCGGATCATGGATAGCCGATTCAGTCCGCCGGCCCTGGCAGAGTTCCGCCGAGCCTTTCCGGATGTGGAGCCTGTTCTTGGCGGATTTTCCCGTAAAGAGATTCTGTCCGCCGGCGAGATCGTGCTCAGTCCGGGAATCAGTCTGGCCACGCCGGAGATTGCCGAGGCCGTGCAGCTGGGCATTCCGGTCATCGGTGATATTGATATCTTCAGTCGTGCGGTCAGTGAGCCGGTGGCTGCCGTGACGGGATCCAATGGCAAAAGCACGGTGGTGACACTGCTTGGTGAGATGGCGCGCGAAGCCGGTCTGAAAGTCGGTGTGGGAGGTAATCTGGATGGTCGCGCCAGCATGCCCGCCCTGGATCTGCTGCGCACTGGAGTACATGATCTGTATGTGCTGGAGCTGTCCAGTTTCCAGCTGGAAACCACACAACAGCTGAATGCCCGGGCCGCAGTGGTGCTCAATGTGTCGGAGGACCATCTGGACCGCTACGAGAGCATGCAGCAGTACCGGGCCGCCAAGCTGCGGATATTTAACGGCTGCCAGTACAGGGTCGTCAATCTTGACGATCCTCTGGCGCAGCCGGATACGCTCCCGGATGACCGGGTTCTGCGTTATGGATTGTCGGCACCGGAACGCGACGGTGATTTCGGAGTGGTCAGCCACGAGGGGCAACGTTGGCTAGTGCAGGGCCGCCGGCGCCTGGTGGCAGTCAGTGAGCTGCGCCTGGTGGGGGAGCACAATCTCTCCAATGTGCTGGCCGCGCTGGCAATGGGGACTGCCGTGGGCTTGTCCGAACCGTCCATGGTGGAAGCGGTTCGCCAGTTCCGCGGACTGCCGCATCGCTGCCAATGGGTCGGAGAGTATAAAGGCGTGGCCTGGTTCAATGATTCAAAAGGAACCAATGTGGCGGCGGCAATGAATGCCATTTCCAGCGTGGCCAACAGCATACCGGGTCAGGTCATACTGATTGCGGGAGGTGTGAGCAAGGGCGCTGATTTCCGGATAATGGTGCCGGTGTTGCGGGGACACGTCGGGACAGTGGTACTGATCGGCCAGGATGCCGGGCAGCTGGAAGAGGCCTTCTCCGATGTCGCTGATATTCAACGGGCGGCCAGTCTGGATGAGGCCGTCTCGATGGCGGCAGCGATCGCATCGCCGGGCGATGCCGTGCTGCTGTCGCCGGCCTGCGCGAGTTTCGACATGTTCCAGGATTTCGCTCACCGGGGTCGGGTATTCACCGCGGCCGTGGAGGCGTTGCAATGAGAATGGTGGAGCCGGCAACACAGAGTATTTCCCCCAGCGCACGGTGGCTGGATTCAGCGCCCAACCGATTGCTGGTATTGCTGCTGACGTTCCTGGCGTTCGGTATCCTGATGATGACGTCCGCCTCGGTGGAAGTGGCCAGCAGCCAGTATGGTGACCCGTTTTTCTTCACCCGCCGGCAGCTGTTCTTTTCGGTAGTGGGGCTGGTGGCTGTCTTCATCACCGTCCAGGTGCCGTTGCGGGTGTGGTACCAGAACAGTGGTCTGATGTTGCTGGCGGTGGCATTCCTGCTGCTGCTGGTGTTGATCCCGGGAGTGGGAACGGTGGTCAACGGCAGCGCGCGCTGGATAGACCTCGGATTCTATCGGCTGCAACCTTCCGAACTCGGCAAGATATTCCTGGTGATCTACATGGCGGCGTTTCTCCAGCGCCGTCACCGGGAAGTCAGGGAGGACTGGTCCGGTTTCGTCAAGCCGGTGGCTGTCATCGCGGCCATGGCTCTGATGCTGCAGCTGGAGCCCGATCACGGCGCGATGGTCATCGTCGTGGCGGCGGGATTCGGCATGCTGTTTCTCGGTGGAGCACGACTGCACCGCTTCCTGCTGGTCGTGCTGCTCGGTGTGCTGGCCATCGTGGGGCTGGCGTTGACGAGGCCCTATGTCATCAGCCGACTGACTTCCTTTCTCAATCCCTGGGCTTCGGAGTACGTCTATGGGGAAGGCTACCAGCTGACCCAGGCGTTGATTGCGTTCGGCCGGGGAGAGTGGTTCGGCGCCGGTCTGGGGAACAGTCTGCAGAAGCTCTACTTTCTGCCGGAGGCCCACACGGATTTCGTTGTTGCCATCATTGCAGAGGAGCTGGGGGTACCGGGCATTCTGCTGGTCATCGTGTTGTTCAGCCTGCTGGTGGCGACTGCCATGAGGACCGGGCGAAAAGCAGAGCGTTATGGTCAGCGATTCGGTGCTTTCGTGGCCTACGGCATCGCCATCCTGTTCTCCTCACAGGCCTTCATCAATCTGGGAGTGAATACCGGGCTGCTGCCCACCAAGGGACTGACGTTGCCGTTCTTCAGTTACGGCGGTAACAGTCTGCTGGCAAGCTGTTTCATGGTCGCCTTGTTGATGCGGATCCAGTACGAGACTGCGCTGGCTGGCCGGCAGGGAGGTGGCAGATGACGGAAAAGGCAGTACTGATCATGGCGGCCGGCACCGGGGGGCACATTTTCCCGGCACTGAGCATTGCGGAGTCTCTCCAGCGATCGGGTTGCACTGTGCATTGGCTCGGAACGCCGGAGGGGATGGAGGCGGATATCGTGCGCCGCAACGGCATTCCCCTGCATTGCGTCACGGTGCGCGGTCTGCGCGGTAAGGGGGTTGCGGGCCTGCTGCTGGCGCCATTCATGGTGCTGCGGGCAATGGTGCAGGTGCTGCGTGTACTGCGCAATGTGCGTCCGGTTTGTGTATTGGGTATGGGCGGCTATGTCACCGGCCCCGGCGGAGCGGCCGCATGGCTGTCGCGCCGCCCGCTGGTGATTCATGAACAGAATGCCATTGCCGGTTTCAGTAACCGCCTGTTGCGGTACATCGCTGCGGCTGTGGCTGAGAGTTTTCCGGGGACGTTCGGCTCCTCGGCCCGTGCGATCTGCACGGGTAATCCCGTCCGTGCCGATATCGAGGTATTGCCGGCCGCCCGCCCCATGGCGCACGGCGGGCCGTTGCGGCTGCTGGTGCTGGGAGGCAGCCGTGGTGCCGAGGCCATCAACAATACCGTGCCTCTGGCTGTCAGCGCCATGAAAGCGTCGGGCCGGCCCGCTGTCTGGCATCAGGCGGGACGCGACAAGATCGCCATAGCCCGCGACAACTATCTGAAGGCTGACCTGGCCTTGAATGACGGCTGCCGGGTGGAGCCGTTCATCGAGGATATGGAAAAAGCATATGACTGGGCAGATCTGGTTATCTGCCGGGCCGGCGCGACGACGGTGGCGGAGCTGGCCGCCGCGGGTCTGCCATCCGTGCTGATTCCGTTTCCGCATGCCGTGGATGATCACCAGACCGCGAACGCGCGCTGGCTCAGTCAGAGCGGTGCGGCGATTCTGTTACACCAGCGCGACTGCTCGGGTGAGGCGCTGGCCGAACTGCTTGAACATTACACGAACAATCCGGGTTTGCTTCATGGAATGGCTGACGCGGCGCGGTCGCTGGCCCGGCCCGGTGCCGCCGACCGGGTGGCATCGATCTGTATGGAGGTATGCCGTGGCGATGGATAGGCGACAACAGGGCAAAGCGTACACGGTGCCGGAAATGCGCCGTATCCACACCATCCATTTTATCGGGATTGGTGGTGCGGGCATGTGCGGTATTGCCGAAGTGCTGTTGAACCAGGGCTATCAGATTACCGGCTCCGATATACGCGAGTCCCAGGTAACCGGGCGGTTGGCTTCGCTGGGCGTCGGGATTTTCATCGGACATCAGGCCGGGAATGTCCGGGAAGCGGACGTGGTGGTCTACTCCAGCGCAATCGACCCGGACAACCCGGAGCTGCTTGCAGCCAGGGAGGCAGGGACACCGGCCATAGCGCGGGCTGAAATGCTGGCGGAGTTGATGCGTTACCGACATGCCGTGGCCATCGCCGGGACACACGGAAAGACCACAACGACCAGTCTGTGCGCATCGATTTTCGCGGAAGGCGGCCTGGATCCGACGTTTGTGATCGGAGGACGGCTTAACAGTGCCGGTGCCAACGCCGGGCTGGGAGAGAGCCGCTATCTGGTGGCGGAGGCCGACGAGAGTGATGTGTCGTTCCTGCATCTGCAGCCGATGGTGGCAGTGGTCACCAATATTGAAGCGGACCACATGAGTGCCTACGACGGAGATTTCGAGAAGCTGAAGCGCTATTTCCTGGAATTCCTGCACAACCTGCCATTTTATGGTCTCGCTGTGTTGTGTATCGATGATCCGGTGGTGGCGGAGATACTGCCGCGTGTATCCCGTCCCGTGCTGACCTACGGGTTCTCGGAGCGCGCCGATTTCCGCATCAGCGGACTGGAGCAGCGCGAGCGCTACACCGGGTTCCGGGTGGAGCGCCCGGATGGTCTGCCACCGTTGTCCGTGAGTCTCAATATTCCCGGCCGTCACAATGCGTTGAATGCGACTGCGGCCATCGTGGTAGCCACCGATGAAGGCATAGCCGATGAGCATATCTGTGGCGCATTGAACCGCTTCGAGGGGGTGGGCCGTCGGTTCGAGATACAGGGCACCTTCCCGATCCGCGATGGCGAGGTCATGTTGCTGGACGATTATGGCCACCACCCCAGTGAGGTACGGGCCACCATCGAGGCGCTGCGCGCTGGCTGGCCCGGGGCCCGCCTGGTGATGATCTACCAGCCCCACCGGTTTTCACGGACGCGGGACCTGTACGACGACTTCGTCAAGGTGCTGTCCGACGTGGATGTGCTACTGATGCTGGATGTGTATGCGGCCGGCGAGCCCAGCATACCCGGGGCGGATGCCCGCAGTCTTTGTGGCAGCATCCGGCAGCGCGGCAGGATCGACCCTATTTACGTGGAGAACGAGAACGAGGTGCAGCACGTGCTCACCGATGTGCTGAGGGATGGCGATATCGTCATTACGCAGGGTGCGGGCAGCGTGGGTGCGCTGGCCAGACGGCTGGGCAGTGAGGGGCTGGTGATTGATGAGTGAGACGGCACACAGAGTGGCGGTGTTGATGGGTGGACAGTCCGCCGAGCGTGAGATATCGCTGCTCAGCGGCCAGGCCGTGCTGGCGGCGCTGCAGGGTGCCGGAGTGGATGCCGTGGGTATCGATGCCGGCCCGGATCTGCCATGGCAACTGCGTGAGCAGAAAGTGGATCGTGTGTTCAATATTCTGCATGGGCGCGGCGGTGAAGACGGCCAGGTACAGGGGCTACTGGAACTGATGGGCTTGCCCTATACCGGCAGCGGGGTGCTCGCTTCCGCGCTGGCCATGGACAAGGTGCGCAGCAAGCAGCTGTGGCAGTCGGCCGGACTCCCCACCCCGGAATGTGCGGTGCTGGTTGAGGGTACCGACTGGGAGGCGTTGATCGATAACTGTGCGGAGATGGTGGTCAAGCCGGTGCATGAAGGGTCGAGCATTGGCATGTACATGGTGGACTCGGCCGCGTCTCTCGAGAAGGCCTGGCATGCAGCCAGGGCCTTTGACACTGCCGTGATGGCCGAGCGGCGTGTCCGCGGTCCCGAGTATACCGTGGCGATTCTGGACGGTGAGGTTCTGCCGCCCATCGAGCTGGCCACTGATCGGGAATTCTACACCTATGAAGCCAAGTATATAGACAACGACACACGGTACCAGTGTCCCGCAGATTTGACGGAGGGAGAGAGTGGACAACTGACGGATCTGTGCCTGAAGGCGTTCCAGGTGCTGGGCTGCCGGGCCTGGGGGCGAGTGGATGTGATGCGTGACCCGGACGGGCAGTTTCAGCTCCTGGAGATCAACACGGTGCCGGGTATGACAGACCACAGCCTGGTCCCGATCGCAGCCCGGCAGGCGGGTATGACATTCGAGGATCTGGTGTTGAGGATACTGGAAAGCGCGGAGGTGACAGCGCAGCGATGACGGCGGTAAAGCGTGACAGGAAGGCCAATGTGTCCTTCTCGGCCTACAGCGGCGCAGGCGATATCCCCGAGGATTTCGCGTCCATGAGTGCTGTGGGTGCGGAACGCGAAGCACCCGCTTCGCACGGCGGGCGCGCGCCGGCCGGCAGGGGGCGGCTGCTGATGCTGTTGGCCGTGCTGGGCGTGACGCTGTCGCTGGCCTGGCAGCAGTACGGTGACAGCGCCGCCGGTCTGTTGGCGGAGCACGTCAGCCTGCCAGCCGTGCAATGGCCTGACCGTCTGCTGCCGGAAGGTCCCTGGCTGGACCGGCCGTTCCGCTCGGCCCGCATCGATACGCCCCTGTCCCGGCTTCGGGAAGATGAGATCCGGGCGGTGCTGGCCGGTCACCTCGATCACGGGTTTTTCAGCCTGGACGTGGAAATGCTCAAACAGGAGCTGCAGCGCCATCCGTGGATCAGCCGGGCTTCAGTGCGCCGGGTATGGCCGGACGGCCTGAGCGTCTCCGTATACGAACACCGCCCGATTGCCCGCTGGGGCGATGAGGGCCTGATCAACCTGCAGGGAGAAATCTTTGGTGTCGGCGACCTGCGCGATACCGCGTCACTGCCCCGTCTGGACGGGCCATCTGACAGTCCGGGCGAGGTCATGCGTCAGTACCAGCAGTTCAGTCAGATGCTGCAGCCTGCCGGGCTGCGCATCAGCGAGTTGACCCTGGCGCCCCGTGGTGGCTGGCACCTGGCGCTGGAGACGGGGACAGAGATCAACGTCGGAAGGGACGCGTTGGCAGAGCGGTTGCAGCGCTTCCTGGCGCTGTACCAACAGGAATGGCAGCACGATGATCGACCGCTGCAGAGCGTGGACCTGCGCTACAACAGTGGGCTGGCCGTGCGGTTTGGCGAGCCGGCCGGTGAATCCGTCGCGGCATTGAGTCAGGGGAGCGCAAGTGAATAAACCGATGGAATGTGGAGTGCCTGTGCAATGAGTACGGCAAACAGCAACAACAAGATGATCGTGGGCCTGGACATCGGGACATCCAAGGTGGTGGCCATTGTCGGCGACATCAAGGAAGACGGCAATCTCGATGTCGTGGGTATCGGCAGTCACCGTTCCCGAGGTTTGAAGAAGGGCACGGTGGTCAATATCGAGTCCACTGTGGAATCGATCCAGCGGGCGGTGGAAGAGGCCGAGCTGATGGCCGGCTGCCAGATCCAGTCCGTGTACGCCGGCATAGCAGGTAGCCATATCCGTAGCATGAACTCGCACGGCATCGTGGCGATCCGTGATGGTGAGGTGACGCGGGCGGATATCGACCGGGTCATCGACGCGGCCCAGGCCGTGGCCATCCCGGCGGACCAGAAGGTGCTGCACATCCTGCCCCAGGAATACATCATCGATTCCCAGGAGGGGGTCAAGGAGCCGCTGGGCATGTCCGGCGTGCGCCTGGAGGCGAAAGTACATCTGATTACCTGCGCCATCAATGCCGTCCAGAACATCGAAAAATGCATCAAACGCTGCGGACTGCAGACCGAGGAAATCATTCTGGAACAACTGGCATCCAGTTATTCCGTGCTGACAGAGGATGAGCGCGAGCTGGGTGTGTGCCTGGTGGACATCGGCGGTGGCACAACGGATATTGCGGTGTTCACCGGAGGCGCCATACGTCACACGGGTGTCATTCCCATTGCGGGTGACCAGGTCACCAATGACATCGCGATGGCTCTGCGCACACCCACTGATAATGCCGAAGAACTGAAGATCAAGTATGCCTGTGCACTGACACAGCTGGCCAGCCCGGACGAGACTATCCAGGTGCCGAGCGTCGGGGAACGCCCGGCCCGGGAGCTGTCGCGACAGTCGCTGGCCGAAGTGGTCGAACCCCGTTATGACGAGTTGTTCACGCTCATCAGGGCGGAGCTGCAGCGCAGTGGTTTCGAGGAGCTGCTGGCGGCAGGCATCGTACTGACCGGCGGCACGAGCAAGATGGAAGGCGTCGTGGAGCTGGCCGAAGAGGTGTTCCACATGCCGGTGCGTATTGGCGCACCACAGCGCAGCCGGGGACTTTCCGACATTGTGCGCAACCCGATTTATGCCACCGGTGTCGGTCTGCTGATCTACGGCATGCGTCATCACCGGGACAGAGGAGAGGTGAGACCGGGACGGGAGCCCCGCGTCAACCTGATGGAAAGGGTAAAGAACTGGTTCAGGAATAATTTTTAACGATCAATTAATAATCTGTTTTGTCTGTGACAAATGAGGGGGAAGTATGTTTGAACTCGTCGATAGCGTGCCGCAAAACGCAGTGATAAAAGTTGTCGGAGTCGGTGGTGGTGGTGGCAACGCCGTGAGCCACATGATTGCCAACCATGTGGATGGAGTGGACTTTGTCTGCGCCAACACGGATGCCCAGGCGCTGAATAACCTGAAAGCGAAGACCCTGCTGCAGATGGGCAGCACGGTGACCAAGGGACTGGGTGCCGGGGCCAATCCGGATATCGGCCGGCAGTCCGCGCTGGAAGACCGTGACGAGATCGCGGAGATTCTTTCCGGGGCCGATATGGTGTTCATCACCGCCGGTATGGGTGGTGGTACGGGCACCGGTGCGGCGCCCATTTTTGCCGAAGTGGCCCGGGAGCTGGGTATTCTGACAGTGGCTGTGGTGACGCGGCCGTTTCCCTTTGAAGGCAAGAAGCGTTCGAAGATCGCCGATGCCGGTATCGCGGAGTTGTCGGAATACGTGGATTCCCTGATCACCATTCCCAATGAGAAGTTGCTGGATGTTCTGGGCAAGAACGCATCGCTGCTGGAGGCCTTCAAGGCAGCCAACGATGTATTGCTGGGAGCCGTCAAGGGGATAGCGGACCTCATCATCCGGCCGGGTATGATCAACGTGGACTTCGCGGATGTGCGCACGGTGATGTCCGAGATGGGCATGGCCATGATGGGTACAGGCTACGCTTCCGGTGAGAACCGTGCCCGGGAGGCGGCCGAGGCGGCCATCTGCAGTCCGCTGCTGGAAGATGTCAATCTACATGGTGCTCGCGGCATTCTGGTGAACATCACCGCAGGCGAGAACCTGTCCCTGGGAGAGTTCTCCGAGGTCGGGGATACCGTCGGCGAGTTTGCGTCCGATGATGCCACAGTTGTGGTGGGTACCGTCATCGACGAGACCCTGGGCGACGAGATCCACGTCACTGTCGTGGCGACCGGTCTGGGTGAACGCAAGGCGGTTGATCGACCCACCAAGGTGGTGGACAACACCAGGGAGCAGGCCGTTGTTGCCGATTATCGGGGTATGGACCGGCCCACTCAGGTGCGTCGACGTGAAGCGGCCGCCAGTGCCCGTCCCCGTCCCGGTATGGACCAGGGCGGACTGGCGCGGGCCGTGGGCTCGGATGCGGATATGGATTATCTGGATATTCCGGCCTTCCTGCGTCGTCAGGCTGATTGAGGGGGCGGAGCTGCCGTTTATTGGGTTCTAACCCGATATTTGCTATGCTTCGCCAGATAAGTCTGCCGGTTCGCCGGCTCAATGCGGGAAACGTGCTGAAATGCTGAAACAGAGAACGCTCAAGAACGTCATACGGGCCACCGGCGTGGGGCTCCACACGGGCGAAAAGGTCTATCTGACCTTGCGCCCGGCCCCGGCCGATACGGGCATCATATTCGTTCGAACGGATCTCGAACCACAAGTCGAAATTCCTGCCATGGCGCACCTGGTTGGTGACACCACCTTGTCAACCACGCTGATCAAGGAGGGTGTGCGGATAGCCACCATCGAACACCTGATGTCGGCCATGTCCGGACTGGGCATCGACAATGCCTATGTGGAAGTCAGCGCGGCCGAGGTGCCGATCATGGATGGCAGCGCGGGTCCTTTCGTCTTTCTGATCCAGTCCGCTGGTATCGAGGAGCAGGAAGCACCCAAGCAGTTCATCCGGATTACCCGGACTCTGAAGCTGGAAGAAGACGACAAGTGGGTCAGCCTGGAGCCATTCAACGGCTTCAAGGTCAGCTACACGCTGCTTTATGATCATCCGGTATACCGGCGCTACACCAAGTCGGCCACCATCGATTTCTCCAGTACCTCCTTCGTCAAGGAAGTGAGCCGGGCCCGCACCTTCGGTTTCATGCATGAGTTCGAGGAGCTGCGTAATCGCAACCTGGCCCTGGGTGCCAGCATGGACAATGCGATTGCCGTCGGGGATTACAAGGTACTCAACGAGGACGGTCTGCGGTACGAGGATGAGTTCGTCAAACACAAGATCCTGGACTCCATCGGTGACCTGTATCTGCTGGGACGCAGCCTGATTGGCGAGTTCAAGGGGCACAAGTCGGGGCATGCACTGAACAATGCACTGCTGCGTTCGCTGCAGGCGAATCCGGATGCCTGGGAACTGGTGAGTTTCGATTCGGAGAAAAGCGTCCCCATTTCCTACATGAAGCCGGGTCTGGCGGCCTGAGGTGATATCCCGGTAGCTGATGGGTAGCTGATGAAAGTCATTCTGGTCAATGAACGCCTCGGGCACACCCGCACCTATGTCATCAAGGGCTGGCTGAAGGGCGTGCTGTCCCTCTGTCTGCTGGGCGCGCCAGTCGCATTGGGTTATCTTGGCTACCAGCTTTCCCTGCAGCAGACCGGCCCCGGACAAGCGGCGCCCTACGATGCAGCGGTCCATCACTCGCTGCGGGGGGCGCCCGGTCCGGCCGAGTTGCAGTTGTCCGACCGCGATGCCGTCGTTCCGGTCCCCGTCGCACCCCGGTCCGCCGGGGACTGGTCTTCCGGCCTGGCCGACAGCCGAATGATTCCAGTGGCCGCCCTGAAGCTGTCGACCGCCGCACCAGCGGCTCACTATCCGGTGCAACCTGCCCGTCATCTGTTCCGTAATGGCCGCTCCGTCGACCCGGCCTCCTATCAGCGGCGCGTCTACAGCTGAGCCTGCCTGCCGATGCAGGTCCATCCTGCATTGTATGACCTTCGAACGTGGAACGCCCCGCCCGAAGCCGGCAATCGCCGATTGACAGGTGCAGGGGCCGCCCGATACCGAACCCTACAGACTGACGGTAAGCAGAACATCATGAGCACAAAAGTACTGACGCGTATTTTCGGCAGCAGCAATTCCCGCAAACTGAAGAAACTCAACCGCATCGTGCGGCAGATCAATGCGCTGGAGGAAGAGTACGAGCAACTGTCCGACGCCGACCTGCTGGGCAAGACCGAACACTTCCGGGAGCGCCATGAAGGCGGCGAGAGTCTGGATCAACTGCTGCCGGAGGCCTTTGCCGCCGTCCGGGAGGCCAGCAAACGCACTCTGGGTCTGCGGCACTTCGATGTGCAGATGATTGGTGGCATTGTGCTGCACCAGGGCGATATCGCGGAAATGAAAACCGGCGAGGGCAAGACCCTGGTGGCGACTCTGCCAGCCTATCTGAACGGATTGACCGGCAAGGGCGTGCACATCATCACGGTCAACGACTATCTGGCCAGCCGTGACGCCAACTGGATGCGTCCCCTCTATGAGTTGCTGGGACTGACCGTGGGGGTTGTTGTGGCCGGACAGGGTCCGGAGGAGAAGCGGGCTGCCTATCAGGCTTCGGTCAGCTTCGGCACCAACAACGAATTCGGCTTCGACTACCTGCGTGACAACATGGCCTTCCGCATCGAGGACCGTGTCCAGAAGCCCCTCAACTTTGCGGTGGTCGACGAGGTCGACTCCATCCTGATCGATGAAGCGCGCACACCACTGATCATTTCCGGCGCTGCGCAGGACAGCTCGCAGATGTACCGCGACATCAATGCACTGATCCCGAAGCTGGAGAAGGGAGAGACCAGTAACGAGGAGCGTTCTGCGCTGGCGCTGGAGCGCGAGCCGGTCAACGAGAGCGGCCACTTCATCATTGATGAAAAGACCCGGCAGGTGGAGTTGACCGAAGACGGGCATGCTTTCCTGGAAGATCTGCTGTCGCAGAACAAGCTCCTGGAAGAAGGGGAGAGCCTGTACGCGGCCACCAATCTGGGACTGTTGCACCACATCCATTCAGCGCTGAAAGCACATTATCTGTACAACAAGGACGTCGAGTACATCGTCAAGGACGGGCGTGTGGTGCTGATTGACGAGCACACCGGCCGGACGATGGAAGGGCGGCGCCTGTCCGAAGGCCTGCACCAGGCCATCGAGGCCAAGGAAGGACTGGAAATCCAGAACGAGAGCCAGACCATGGCCTCTACCACCTTCCAGAATTACTTCCGTCTGTACGACAAACTGTCCGGCATGACCGGCACCGCAGATACCGAGGCCTTTGAGTTCAAGCAGATTTATGATCTGGATGTCGTGGTGATTCCGCCCAACCGCCCCATGCAGCGTATCGACAAGAACGATCTGGTGTTCCTGTCCATGGAGGAGAAATTCGATGCCATCGTCCAGGACATCAAGGAATTCTCCGAGGCCGGGGCGCCCATCCTGGTCGGCACCGCTTCCATCGATAACTCCGAGGTGCTGTCGGAGCGGCTGAAGAAAGACAACGTGGCGCACGAGGTGCTGAATGCCAAGTTCCACGAGAAAGAAGCGCAGATCATCGCGCAGGCGGGCCGGTCCGGCGCCGTGACCATTGCCACCAACATGGCGGGCCGCGGTACCGATATCGTGCTGGGCGGGAACTGGGAGGCCGAGGTCGCCGAGCTCGAGAACCCCACGCAGGAACAGATCGACGCGATCAAGGCTGACTGGCAGAAACGTCATGATCAGGTCGTGGAGGCCGGTGGCCTGCATATCATCGGTACCGAGCGCCACGAATCACGCCGCATCGACAACCAGCTGCGGGGCCGTGCCGGCCGCCAGGGCGATCCGGGCTACTCGCGGTTCTACCTGTCACTGGAAGACAGTCTGATGCGCATTTTCGCCTCGGACCGGGTCAAGAGTTTCATGCAGCGGCTGGGCATGGAGAAGGGCGAGGCCATCGAGCACAACATGGTGTCGCGCTCTATCGAGAAAGCGCAGCGCAAGGTCGAGGGACGCAATTTCGACATCCGCAAACAGCTGCTGGAATACGACAACGTGGCCAACGACCAGCGCCGCATCATCTACAGCCAGCGCAGTGAGATCATGGCCAGTGAAGACATCAGCGCGTTGATCGACAATATGCGCAATGATGTGGCCGACGAAGTGATCAGTAGTCATGTGCCGCCGCAGAGCATCTACGAACAGTGGGACATTCCCGGCCTGGAACAGACGCTGGAAGCGGAGTTCGGTGTGCGTGTTCCGGTGCAGGAATGGCTGGACGAGGACAGCCGGCTGTACGAGGAAACGCTGCGGGAGAAGATCAAGGAGTCGCTGTCGGAGGCGTATCGCGACAAACGCGGGAAAGTCGGCGAGAAAATGAACCTGCTGGAAAAGCAGATCGTCCTGCAAATTCTCGATACCCTGTGGAAAGAACACCTGGCCGCCATGGATCACCTGCGCCAGGGCATTTCCCTGCGCGGCTATGCCGGCAAGAACCCCAAGCAGGAGTACAAGCGCGAGGCCTTCAATCTGTTCCAGGGACTGCTGACCCGTCTGCAGCACGACGTGATCCGCTTCCTGAGTCACGTGAAGGTGCGTTCGCCCGAGGAAATCGACGCGATCGAGCGCGCCAGGGAAGCGGAAAAGGCGAAGGAAACACTGCGCATGCAGCATGCCGATGCCTCTGCCATGTCCGAGGAGGGCGAGGCGCGACAGGACGGTAGCGCCGGCGGCGGCAGGGAGCCCTTCGTTCGTGAGAAGCGCAAGGTGGGTCGTAACGAGGACTGCCCCTGTGGTTCCGGGAAGAAGTTCAAACATTGCCACGGCCGGCTCGAGTAGGGCCGGAGGAAAGCAATGACTGCTCCGGGAATATCCGTGGGTAACAGGAATGGAGTTTGTTGATCTCGCAGAGATCGCCAAGGACGCCAAGGAAGACAGGCCATGACGGAACACGAAACCGGGCACAAGGCGTTGATTCAGTGTCAAAGCCCCGGACTGGCCAACTTTCTCATGCATTTCTCTGCGTTCTTGGCGAGCTCTGCGAGAGGCTAAATGACGAACCAAAGGAATACACATGGCTACCACTGATCTGGAACAGACCCCGGTATATCCCGTGGCCGGTGTGAGGCTTGCTACTGTCCAGGCGGGTATCCGCTACCGGGAGCGGCGCGACCTTGTTGTGATCGAACTGGCGGAGAACAGTCGGACTGCGGCAGTGTTCACCCGCAATGCGTTCTGTGCCGCTCCCGTCGTTGTGGCCCGGGAGCATCTCGCGCATTCGGCTGGTGACACCCGCTACCTGCTGATCAATGCGGGTAATGCCAATGCGGGAACCGGCGAGCGTGGCCGCCAGGATGCGCTGCGCAGCTGCGAGACGCTGGCCGGGAGTGCCGACGTTCCGGTCGCCGCCGTATTGCCTTTTTCCACCGGCGTGATTGGCGAACACCTGCCCATGGACCGGCTGCTGGCCGGCATCGGGGCCGCGTTGCCCCGTCTGGCGGCCGATGGCTGGCAGGAGGCGGCGAGAGGCATCATGACCACGGATACGCGACCCAAGTTGCGTTCACGTCAGGTGGAGACTGCAACGGGTACCGTGACCCTGACCGGTTTCTGCAAGGGCGCTGGCATGATCCGTCCGGACATGGCCACGATGCTGGCGTATCTGTTCACGGACGCTGCGGTGTCGCAAAAAGATCTGCAGCAATTGTTGCGCAGCGCGACGGAACAGTCCTTCAACCGGATCACCGTGGATGGTGATACCTCCACCAACGATGCCTGCACATTGAGTGCCACCGGGCAGAGTGCTGTGGCGTTGTCGGCGGGTGACGGAGAGGACTGGCAGGCCTTCAGCAAAGCGGTTCATGAACTGATGCAGGAACTGGCGATCAGCATCATTCATGATGCGGAAGGCGCCCGCAAATTCGTTACGGTCGATGTCACTGGCGGCGGCAATTCAGAGGAGTGTCTGCGGGTGGCCTATGCCATCGCCGAGTCGCCGCTGGTCAAGACGGCCCTGACCGCCTCCGACCCCAACTGGGGGCGCATTCTGGCCGCAGTGGGCCGGGCCGGGATCCGCGAGCTGGATGTGGGCCGCGTACGGATCTGGCTGGATGATGTACCCATTGTCAGTGGTGGTATGGTGGATGAGCATTACCGCGAGGCGGCCGGTCAGGCCGTGATGCAGCAGGAGTCCATCCGTATTACGGTAGATCTGGCACGTGGGGAGGTCGCCGAACGGGTCTGGACATCGGACCTGTCCGAAGAGTACGTGCGGATCAACGCGTCCTACCGTAGCTGACGGGTCCGGGGCGCATTTCACTGCAGAAAACGTATGCCGGCCACGCCCCGGGCTCCATGGCGCCGGGCTTCGTCCAGTTCATTGCGGCCCAGACCGCCCTGTGCATAGACCGGCAGGTTCATACCCTTCAGCATTTCCGCGAACCGCTCCCAGCCCAGCGTCACCGCGCCAGGGTGTGAAGCGGTCTCCTGCACCGGTGAGAGGGTGGCGTAGTCCGCGCCCAGTTCCATGGCCATGGCCAACTCCTCTATCGTGTGACACGAGGCTCCCAGAAGGAGATCTTCCGCGACCGGGCGTTCCCGGAACTCGCCCAGCCGGCGGCTGTTGAGATGGCAGCCGCCGAAACGGGAGCACAGGGGGTGTTTCGGATCGATGTTCAGCAGTATCCGCCGGCGAACCTGCCCGGGCAGCTGGCTCGCCGCTTCCAGCACCCGGTCCATGGCATCTGCGTCCAGGGCAGGCTGACGTAACTGGATCAGCCCCTCGTGGTGCGCTGCCAGGTGCCGCAGTTGGCGCAATGCCTGCTGTGCGTCATCGGCCGCCGGCGTGATGGCCAGCAGGTCGTGCAGGCGCAGGCAGCGGATGATGGGACGGTTGGCGACGGGAAAGTCTTGCGGATCCAGCTCGTCGACCGGTACCCAGCGCAGGGGCTGGTCTTCCATGCCCCGGGGCGTGCCGCGCCACTCGCGTACCGTCCAGACATCCAGCAATACCCGCCGGTCGCCGTAATCATGGGATACGCGGCACAGGGGTTCGGTTCGGACCGTCTGCAGGTCCAGCTCCTCGGACAGCTCCCGGTGCAACGCCTGTTGCACGGTCTCGCCGGATTCCACCTTGCCGCCCGGAAACTCCCACAGGTCGCCCTGGTGTGCTTTGGGGGGGCGGCGCGAGATCAGTATCCGTTGGTCAGGGGAGCGGATCACGCCTACAGCAACGTGAATCAATGTCGGTGCGACTCCGTGTCCGACTGGCCGGAGAGCAGGGCGGATTCCAGGTCTTCAGGGGCGGCCGGCTCTCCGGGGATGCTGTGGCGCTCACTGGCCCACTCGCCGAAGTCGATCAGCTTGCAGCGCTCGCTGCAGAACGGGCGCCAGTGGTTCTCTTCCTTCCAGATCACGATCTCGTTGCAGTTGGGGCAATTGACGGTCAGTGATTGCTTGCTCATGGTTCGATGTTTCCTGTGATGGTCCCCGTGTTCATCGTCCCGTGCGGCCCTGCAGGGCGCACAGTCGTTGATAGCAGGCGTGTTGCTGGTCCACCGCTTCCTGTAGCTGTGCCAGGTCGCCGTCATTGACGATCACGTCCGAGGCCTGCGAAAGGCGATGGCTGCGGCTCATCTGCGCGTCCATGATGGCCTGCACGGTTTCCAGGCTGCTGTCGTCCCGGGCCATGGTGCGCTCCCGTTGCAGCGCTTCCGGGATATCGATCACCAGTACCCGGTCCACGAGCTGGTCCTGGCCGCTTTCCAGTAACAACGGTGATACCAGTATGGTGTAGCAGGCATCGCTTTCCTGCAACTGCCGGATGATCTCGTCCCGGATCAACGGGTGTAGCAGGGCTTCCAGCCAGTGTTTCTCGGCCGGGTCGTGAAAAATGATCTCGCGCAGTGCGGGGCGGTTCAGCCGGCCGTCGGCCTGTAGCACTTGATCGCCGAAGTGCGCGGCAATGGCGGCCAACGCCGGCGTACCCGCTTCCACCACCTGTCGGGATACCACGTCGGCATCCACCACCGGCACACCGTGTTCGGCAAAACGCCGGGTGGCGGCCGACTTGCCGCTGCCGATGCCGCCGGTCAGCCCGATGATCACGGAGCCGCCACTGAAAGCCAGGCCGCCATCAGCGGGTCGCCGAACAGCAGGGTGAGGAAGCCGGCTCCGGCCAGATAGGGGCCGAACGGAATAGGCTGGTTGCGATCCTGTCCCCCCAGTGTCAGTTGCAGGGTGCCGACGATCGCGCCCACCAGCGAGGACAACAGGATCACGGTGAGCAGGTGTTGCCACCCCAGCCAGGCTCCCAGGGCCGCCAGCAATTTGAAATCGCCGTAGCCCATGCCTTCCTTGCCGGTCAGCAGCCGGAACAGCCAGTAGATACTCCACAGGCTGAGGTAGCCCAGTACCGCGCCAAGCAGGGCGTCGCGCGGGCCGATTCCCGTGCCAATGCCCCATACGCTGAGCAGCAGGCCCAGCCACAGCAATGGCAGGGTGATGTTGTCCGGCAGCAGCTGATGGTCGGCGTCAATCAGGGTCAGCGCCAGCAGGGACCAGGCAAATACCAGCAGGGCCAGCGTATCCACAGTGGCGCCATAGCGCCAGACCACGGTAAAGGCCAGGGCGGCGCTGATCGCTTCCACGATCGGGTAGCGCGCGGCGATCCGGCCACGGCAACTGGCGCAGCGCCCCCGCAGTGCCAGGTAGCTGAGCACCGGTATGTTCTGCCAGGGCTGGATGGCAGCGTTGCAGTGCGGGCAGTGCGAACCGGGCGACACCAGGTTGAAGCGCTTGTGGCCGGGTACCGGATCGGCCATGGGGGTCTGCTTCTCATCCAGCGACAGGAATTCCATGCACTGCTGACGCCAGTCGCGTTGCAGCATCAGTGGGACGCGGTGAATCACCACGTTGAGAAAGCTGCCCACCAGCAGGCCCAGCACTACAGCCAGGCTCAGCCGCAGGACGGGGCTCAGGGTCAACAGTTCCAGGAATTCCATCAACAGTCCTTGTGGTCGGGGCGCTCAGACGACTTCGCCGAGCTGGAAAATGGGCAGGTACATGGCCACCATCAGGCCGCCAATCAGCGTGCCCAGCACGGCCATGATGATCGGCTCCATCAGACTGGTCAGGCCATCCACGGCATTGTCCACCTCCTCTTCGTAGTAGGTGGCGCACTTGTCCAGCATGTTGTCCAGGGCGCCGGATTCCTCGCCGATGCCGACCATCTGCGTGACCATGACGGGGAACAGCCCCGTATTGCGGATGGCAAACTGCAGCTGCTGGCCGGTGGTAACGTCGTCGCGGATGCGGTGGCTGGCCCTGGAGTAGACCGCATTGCCGGTGGCGCCGGCCACCGAGTCCAGCGCCTCCACCAGCGGCACGCCGGCAGAGAAGGTGGTGGCCAGGGTCCGGCAGAACCGGGCGTAGCAGGATTTCTCGACGATGGGGCCGATGATGGGCAGCTTCAGAGCCACTTTGTCGACCGCTTCCGAGAACGCTTTCGAACGCAGTCTGGCCTCGCGGAACAGGTAGCCTATCGCCACCATGCCGATCACTGCCTTCCACCAGTGCGCGATGGCCAGGTCGGACAGTCCCAGCACGAACAGGGTGAAGGCCGGCAGGTCGGCGCCAAAGCTGGAGAAGGTCTCGGCGAACTGCGGGACCACTTTGACCAGCAGGATGCCGGTGACGATGATGGCCACCACCACCACGGCGATCGGATAGTTCATGGCCTTCTTGATCTTGGCTTTCAGCGCTTCGGTCTTTTCCTTGTAGGTGGCGATGCGGTCCAGCATGGTTTCCAGCGCACCGCTCTGTTCGCCGGACTCGACCAGGTTGCAGAACAAGTCATCGAAATGGCGCGGGTGCTTGCGGATGGCATCGGCGAAATGATTGCCCTGGGCCACGTCATCGCGGATCTCGCGGACCATCTTGCCCATGCTGGGGTTTTCCAGGCTGTCGGCAACGATGTCAAAGGACTGTACCAGCGGGATGCCGGCTTTCATCATGGTGGCCAGCTGCCGGGCGAAAATAGCGATGTCACCGGGCTTGATCTTCTGCTTGCGTTCACCGAACAGCGGTTTGGGCTTCTTGCGCACGCGGCTGGGGTTGATGCCCTGCTTGCGCAGCTGGGCCTTGACCAGCGCCTGACTGGCGCCCGGCAGTTCCCCCCTGGTCTTGTTGCCGTTCTTGTCGGTGCCGAACCAGAGGTAGGTGGTGTCGTTGCTTGCCTGTGTTGCCATGATAGCGTTCTTCGTCCAGGTGGTGGTGACGTCAACCGGTAAGACGGTTGGCTTCCTCGAGACTGATCAGGCCGTTGGCCGCTTTCACCAGGGCCGACTGGCGCAGGCTGTTGAATCCTTCCTTGCGCGCCTGGTCGGCGATCTCCAGCGCGTTGCCATCCTTCATGATAATACGTGAGATAGCGTCTGTCACAGGCATCACCTCGTAGATCCCCACGCGCCCCTTGTAGCCCTCAATGCACTTGTCGCAGCCCACGGCGCGGTGCAGCTGTGCGGTTTTTCTCTGTTCTTTGGTGAAACCGGCTTCCTGCAGGGCGGCATCGGGCAGCGTCACGGCTTCCCGGCAATGCGTGCACAGCCGCCGGCCCAGGCGCTGGGCGATGATCAGGCTGACCGAGGTGGCGATGTTGAAGGAGGGCACGCCCATGTTGCGCAGCCGGGTCAGCGTCTCCGGTGCGCTGTTGGTGTGCAGGGTGGAGAGGACCAGGTGGCCGGTCTGCGCCGCTTTCACGGCGATTTCCGCCGTCTCCAGGTCGCGGATCTCGCCGACCATGACGATATCCGGATCCTGGCGCAGGAAGGAGCGCAGCGCGGTGGCAAAGTCCAGGCCGACCTTGTTGTTCACGGCCACCTGGTTGATGCCTTCCAGGTTGATCTCGACCGGGTCTTCGGCCGTGGAGATGTTGCGCTCGGCGGTATTGAGGATGTTCAAGCCGGTATACAGCGAGACGGTCTTGCCGCTGCCGGTGGGACCGGTGACCAGGATCATGCCCTGCGACTGACTGAGGGCTTTCATGTAAAACGCTTTCTGCTCCTCCTCGTAGCCCAGGGCGTCGATGCCCATCTGCGCGCTGCCCGGGTCCAGGATACGCAGCACGATCTTCTCCCCCCACAGCGTGGGCAGGGTGTTGACCCGGAAATCGATGGCGTGGTTGCGGGACAGCTTCATCTTGATGCGCCCGTCCTGTGGCAGGCGGCGCTCGGAGA
Organism: Pseudohongiellaceae bacterium; assembly: GCA_040882255.1. Lineage (GTDB taxonomy): Bacteria > Pseudomonadota > Gammaproteobacteria > Pseudomonadales > Pseudohongiellaceae > PWQG01. The sequence goes on from JBBEBP010000007.1 coordinate 128,362, forward strand.
TGTCCATCTTCGACATGATCTTCAGACGCGAGGCGATACGCGGCGCCAGCGTCAGCGGCGGCCGGGCAACCTCGCGCAGCACGCCATCCGTGCGATAGCGCACGCGGTAGGCTTTCTCATAGGGTTCGATATGGATGTCCGAGGCGCCCTGGCGGATGGCATCCACCAGCACCTTGTTGACGAAGCGCACGACCGGCGCCTCGTCGGCGGCGTCCGCTGTGTGAGTGGTCTCATCGGCCGCCTCGGTTTCGCCCAGTTCCACATCCAGCTCTTCCAGGCCTGCGTCGTCGAATGCGCCGAGCAGGCTGTCCCCGCCTTCGAGCTGCTCGATCATCCGGTCCAGCGCCTCGCCGAGATGGTCCTCATTGACCACCACGATGTCGGTGGTCAGGCCGGTATGGAATTTCAGCTCGTCGAAGGCGGTCAGATCCGTGGGGTCGGAGGTGGCCAGGAACAGGCGACTGCCGCGCCGGTACAACGGCAGCACCCGGTGCTTGCGCAGCAGCCGTACGTCCACCAGATCCGTGGGGCACTGGCCGAGGTCGAAGGCCTGCAGGTCCAGCACGGGCGCCCCGAATTCCTCGGCGGCCAGCCGGGCAATGCGGGCGCCGTCGGCGATCCGGTGGCGCACCAGATGGGTAATCAGCGGGATGTCGTCCTGGCGCGCCAGCTGCACGGCCTCGTCGGCTTCCGATTCGCTGATCAGGCCGGCATGGACAAAACGGCGGGCAAGGCCGCTGAAGCGGGTGGACATCACGGCTGACGGTTCTCCTCATGATGGACTGGCAGGGCCGGTCGGCCTGTACTGATACAGTATAGCCTACCATTGTCCGACGAACGTGGGCAGCGGCCTTGCGACGCCAAAGTGCCGGCAGCGTGACCTGGCGCACAGATGGACGTTCTTTCACAGCGTACTGACAAAAATAGTCAGTTGATGACGGTCAGCGTCAGGTTGTGCGATGGTTCCGAAGCATGAGCCGGCACCCGGAAACGGTCCATAAAAACAATAGAAACAGTAACTTGTGTTAAATGCCTGGTTTCCGTCAATTCTGGCACGGCTTTTGATACAGTATGCCCAGACATGTAAATCATGTGTATCCAAGACCGGAAATAACAAGGAGAACGAGAATGCAGATTCAGACTCAACAGAAAGGTTTCACCCTCATCGAGCTGATGATCGTCGTGGCGATCATCGGTATTCTGGCGGCGGTGGCGTTGCCGGCGTATCAGACGTATACGGCAAGGGCTGCGTATTCAGAGGTCATTGCAGCAGCCGGGCCCGCTCGGACCGCGATTGACGTGTGTGTTCAATCAGGACGTGGTAATTGCCACCAGCTTGACACGCCTGCTGGCTCGGCCGAGGGCGATGAAGTGACCAGTGTAACCATAGGCGGCACGGCTGAGGATAGTCCGACAATTACGGTAGAGCCTTCAGGAACTGCGGGGGGTATAACGACAGCCGACGATTACGTGCTCAATGGAACGGTTTCTAATGGCACAGTGACCTGGGCTATTGATGAGACCGAGTCAGGTTGCGTATCCGCCGGATTGTGTTAACAGGCTCTTAAGAGAGAAACTGGAATCCGGATGCCGGGGGCTGTGTGACAACAGCCTCCGGATCTGACGAGAAAATCGTAAGCTGGTTCGCGACTATTCTTCAGGTATCCCGAGCGCATTCCGTCCAAATTCAGGGCGTTCTTTCATCTTGCCGCTCCATAAGCCTCCTTCCTCTCCCTTTCTGCACCCGGATGCCAATGCTCGGGTGATCAGAGTAAAGTTGAGTAGCCTCATATCCGTAGAAAAGTATTCACATAGGCACTGCCGCCTTGCACGGTGCCGATTCTGTGGCCGGCGTGGTCGACCTGGTGCCGGTGACATCCGCAGCGTGAAATCGGAAGGAGCCGGAACCAGGCGGAGACCACGAGCCAAAGGCGAGAGCGACCGGACGGAGGCGGTAACCTGCGGATTCTCTCAAAGATCGCCAGACGCTCAAAAGGGCATGCCATGGCGTAAAACGCGATTGGGCACAATCGCCGTTGATCCAGTGCCGTAAACTCCCGAAATGATCAACTTTCTCAGTAGTTTCTCTGCGCGCTTGGCGATCTTCGCGAGATCAACAAGCACCGATCTCATTATTCGTCTTATTGATTTTGAAAATAAGGCAAAAAGCTGGTACTGTCGCGCCGGATTTGTATCCTTTGAGCAGTAGGATGCCATCCATGTGCAGCAAACCAGCTGTACGGCTCTGTAATCGGGGGCATCCGGAACAACAACGAGAATAACGGATCCGCGATTGGTGCAAAAAGGACTGTTGCACGCCAGACCACTGACACGGGACGTCAGACACAACAACATAACGTCCAAATCAAAATCACAATAGATAAAGAGGACTGTAGAGTGACTGCTATACCTACATCTACCCGCAAGAACAAAACCCACACCTTTAAACGCAATACTCTCTGTGCCGCCGTTTCCGCCGCATTGCTGTCTACAGCAGGCGCGAACCTGGCCGTGGCGCAGAACGAATCGGAAATCGAGGAAGTAGTCGTCACCGGCTCCTTCATCCGCCGCAGTGAAGGTTTTACTGCCGCTTCGCCGGTTACTACCCTGACCAACGAGGACTTGCAGGCCGAGGGCACCGTCAACATGGGTCAGGTCGTGCAGAACATGACTTTCAACGCCGGTTCGGCGGTGACCAACACCATTCAGGGCACGTCCAGTAACACTACCGCGTTCAACCTGCGCGGCCTGGGCAGCAGTGCCACGTTGCTGTTGATGGACGGCAAGCGTACGCCGACCAACAACGTCAACGTGCTGCTTCCCAACATCGCTGTGGAGCGCATGGAGATCGTGACGGACGGCGCCGCCGCCCTGTACGGTACCGACGCCGTGGCCGGTGTGGTCAACCTGGTGCCGGTGACTTCCTATGAAGGCATCAAGACCGAGCTGTATTACGAGCAGGACGACGGGCCGGGCGACTTCAACGAGAAGCAGGGCTCCGTGCTGTTCGGTACCACCATCGCCGACGAGATCGATTTTGTCGGCGCTGCCTCGTTCCGGACCATGGATCCGTTGCGCTGGATCGACCGTCCCGAGCTGATGAAGGCCGGTCTGACGTCCTCCGGTACGGCCAACCCCGGTAACTGGCAGGTACCCGTGCGTGATGCGCAGGGCAACCTGACCGGCGAGACAGTCGGCCGACCAGATCCGTCCTGTGGTACGGAACGCGAAGATCCTGCCCAGCTGGGCGCCAACCCCTATGGCTTTCTGGCGCTGGGCAGCTGCTGGCTGGACTTCGGTGATTCACGGGATTTCCGTGAGCAGAACGACATCGCCCAGTTCTTCACCAACGCGACCTGGGACGTCAATCCGGACCTGACCCTCTCGAGCCAGCTGATGTTCACCCGCCAGACGGCGGACCGCCGTACGTCAGCCTCCAACCCGGGTGGCCGTACCACGGACCTGCCGACGGTGCGCGGCGAATTGCCGGGTAACCCCTTCCGTGCGGTCAATGCCGATGGCGATCCGCTGTACGCGCAGCCGCGGCGTGATGACCAGGGCAACGTCGTGAACGACGGCTATGGCCGTCCGCTGCCGATGCGTGGCTCCGATGGTAACGTTGTGCTGGCCGGCAACCAGTTCGCTCCGATGGGCAGCGATCCGAATGGCGGCGTGCCGTTCTACGAGGACATGGGTGTCACGGCCTGGCGTGTTGTGGGCAAGGCTGATACCTGCCCGACACAGAACGCCCAGGATGGCTCCTGTGCCCGCCAGGACGAGCTCGATCGCCGCTACTCCCGCGTGTCCTTCGATGCGGAGTTCTCCGTGCCCTATCTGGATGACTGGGAAGGCCGTGCGGGGTACTCGTTCTCCCGCAGCCTGGACAAGAATACCGAATCCCAGGTCTGGAACTACCGGGCTATTGCCGACGGCCTGAACTGTGATGTGGTCAACAACGTGGACGGCTGCTTCAACCCGTTCGGGGTGACCAATTCCGAGTTCGCGACCTCCCAGGCGGTCATGGACCAGATCGGCCTGGAGCCCCGCCGCCGCTACACGGATGACCTGGAGACCTTTGACCTGGTCCTCAACGGTACCATCCCGACGGGTGATTTCCAGTTGCCCGGCGGCGAGATCGGCGCGGCCTTCGGCCTGCAGCGTCGAAACGAATCGCTGGAGCGCATTCCGGATGCTCTGACCATCGCTGGCGAAGGCCTGCTGGGTGCCCAGGTGGCGCCATTCACCAGCAGCCGCTTTGTCAACGCGGTCATGGGTGAGGTGCTGTTGCCGATTACCTCCAACTTCGAGGTTAACGTCGCGGCGCGTAATGAAAGCTTCAGTGGCGGTCAGGAAGACTCCATCGTGAAGCTCAGCGCCGTCTACGAGCCGACCGACTGGCTGGGCCTGCGCGGTACCTGGGGCGAGGCCTTCCTGGCACCGACCATGAACCAGCTGGACGCGCCGCGTGATTGTGGCCTGACGCTGCTGGATGACCAGTTCTCCAACTTCAACGCGTATGTAAACTCCTGTCAGCAGGGTAACCCCAACCTGGAATCCGAAAGCTCGGAGAGCTGGACCCTGGGTGTGGACCTGGTGCCCACCGACGATCTGACTATGTCGTTGACCTGGAGCGAGACGGACTTCACGAACCGGATTGTCAGCACGACAACCCAGGATCTGATGCGCAAGGACTGGGCAAACTTCCAGATGGAGACCGGGTTCACGCCAACGGAGGCCAATCCGAACCCGTCGAACGAGCAGATCCGCAACTGGATCGCCAACCCGGCGTCGGATGAGCGCATCATACGGGCAGCCAGTGACCCCACGTTCATCACGGAAGTGATCCAGAGTGATTCCAACGCTTCCGCAATGCTGGTGAAGGCGCTGGACATGGAAGTGAATTACAACTATCCGATGCAGGACTGGGGTACCGTTGGTGTCAACCTGAGTGCCACGATGATGGACACCTACGAGTTCCAGGTGGATCCGTTGACGGATCCGGTACGGGACGCTGTGGGTAACCACAACAACGACTACGGTGCGGTGCCGGCCATTCCCGAATGGCGTGCCAACCTGCGGTTGAACTGGACGTATGGTGATCACATCGTTTCCGCCACGACCCGCTATGTGGATGCGGTGAACTACGACGCCAACAACTACAGCTTCCAGTCGCTCTTCCCGCACAGCAACTGGCGTTCTGTGGACACCATCCGTGCCTGGACACAGATGGACTGGTTCTATACCTACCGCGGTCTCGACCTGGGTGGTATGGAAACCGGGGTGACTGTCGGTATGCGTAACGCATTCGACCGTCAGCCGCAGAAAGTCGGTATGACGTCAGGCATCGTGGGTGAGCTGCAGGACGCGCTGGGCCGTGTCATGTACGCCCGATTCAGCCACGAGTTCTGATCCGGTCTGTGATACGGGCGCCGGCAACGGCGCCCGTTACCGCTGTACCAACAGCCATGAAAAAGGGAGCGTCCCGCAAGGGCCGCTCCCTTTTTCATGGCTGTTTCTTGCCCGTCGATCATGTGCTCAGCAAACCCCGGTTGCCAAAGCCGGTCAGATTCATTATGTTACCCGGCTGCGATGGCCCGCACCGCAAGTCCGGGAAGGTTGCCGGCGCCCCGTTCAGCCACTATTCAGGCGGCACAGAGCATCATGCAGGCGTGGGTAGTCGTCCATCGGGACGATGAACAGACTAACGCAGGAGAGAGGCACCACAGTGCCGGAGAAGTGATTATGAACAAGCCCAGAGTATTCTTTGCATCCGCCGCCATGACTGCCGCGTTGACGCTGGCATGCACCTCTGCCGTGGTGGCCGATGAGCCGGAAACCATCGCCGATGGCGCCTTCACCGAAGAGCAGGTCAACAATGGCCAGGCGCTGTACGAGGAGCATTGCTCGTCCTGTCACAACATGGGTTTCTACGAGGATAGTCTGGGCAACCGGGTCAACCAGCCGGTCTCGTTCATGTTCGAGGAAGTACTGGGCACCATGCCGCTGAACGCGCCGGGCTTTCTGCCCATCGAGACCTATGAGGATATCTTTGCGTACATCTTCAGTGGTCTGGGTTTTCCGGCCGGTGATACCGAGCTGCGTTACGACAGCGGCATGATGGATCAGGTCCGTCTGGTGCAGCCGGACTGATCAGACCTCTCAGGCACTGATCGCGTCGTCGAGCCGCATGGAAAGGTCGATGGCGCGGCAGTCCTTGGTCAGGGCGCCGATGGAAATGTAGTCGACACCCGTCTCCGCCACCTCTACCAGGGTGGCATCCGTGATCCCTCCCGAAGCCTCCAGCCGGCAGCGTCTGCGGGTGAATGCCACGGCCTCGCGAAGCCGGTCTGGCGTGAAATTGTCCAGCATGACAATGTCGGCGCCCGTATCCAGGGCCTCCGCAAGCTGTTCCAGGGTTTCCACCTCCACTTCAACGGGACGGTCGGCCGCAATTCGCCGGGCCTGCCGTACCGCCGCCGTGATCGAGCCGCAGGCGCTGATGTGGTTCTCCTTGATCAGGAAGGCGTCATACAGTCCCATCCGATGATTGCCGCAGCCTCCGGTGGCTACTGCGTACTTCTGCGCTGTACGTAACCCCGGCAGCGTCTTGCGGGTATCCAGCAGCCGGACGTCCGTATATGCCACGCGATCCGCGTACTGCCGTGCCACGGTGGCCGTCCCGGACAGGGTCTGCAGGAAATTGAGCATGCAACGCTCGGCCGTCAACAGACTGCGGGCCGGCCCCTCCAGGCGGGCGATCCGCTGGTCCGGAGAAAGCGTTTCGCCGTCCCGCGCCAGCCATTCAATCCCGATGCCGGCATCCACCCGGGCCGCTACCGCATCGGCCCAGGCCGTGCCGCACAGCACGGCGGTTTCCCGGCACAGAATATGGCCGCTTGCCATGGCCTGTGCGGGGATCAGCAGGGCGGTGATGTCGCCGCTGCCAATGTCCTCGTCCAGCGCGCACTGGACGGTGCGGTCGATATCGCCGGGTAGTGCGGGGAACGTCATTTCCGGAGTCCATAACAGCGTGGTCGGATGGCGATTCTACTGCACCGCATGGCCTGTGTCAGTATACTGGGAGCACCCATCTACCCAGGGAGTCAGAGCGACCGTGAAGGAACCCGGACACAGCCCGCAGCCCGCCGTGGACGGCGAGCGTGGCGAGAGCAGCGAGATGCGGCCGTTGCCGGTCCGGGCACACCGCCTGGAGGGAGTGCGTTGGCTGGAGTCGCCCAACCAGGGTGAGCGCCCTCCCGGCGTGGAGCCGGACCTGCTGGTCATCCACAACATCAGTCTGCCCCCCGGGGAGTTCGGTGGCGGTCATGTCGATGCGCTGTTCCGCAATAGCCTCGATCCCTCGTTGCATCCGTTTTTCTCGCAAATTGCAACGTTGCGTGTCTCCGCCCATCTGCTGATTGACCGGGAAGGGAGGATTACGCAGTATGTTCCTTTCGACCGCGCCGCCTGGCATGCAGGCCAGTCCTGCTTCCGGGGTCGGGAGCGTTGCAATGCGTTCTCCATTGGCATTGAGCTGGAGGGCTGCGACGACCGCCCCTTCACGGACCGGCAGTATCAGGTGCTGGCCCGGGCCACCCGTACGTTGATGCGGGAATACCCGGCCCTGACGGCGGACCGGATCGCCGGGCACAGTGACATCGCCCCGGGCAGGAAGACCGACCCGGGTCCCTGTTTTGACTGGCAACGCTATCTCGGTCTGCTGGAAAGGGGGTGAGCGGCGGCAGCAGGCAATTTTGTAGTTAAACTACATAATATTGGTATCCGGGTTCCGCCACGCATTGAAAAACGGACCGTTTTACAGTAGCATGGCGCCAACCTGTAAATTATTTACAGGGCACTTCCGGTAAGGTCAGCAGCCTCCGGCCTGGTTGGCGGTGCCCCGTGTTACGCGTTGAATATCCCAGAGAATAAAGACTTATGACTGATTATCAGGACGACAATAACCCCGGAGAAACCGGTGAATGGCTGGAAGCGCTGGCGGCGGTCATTGAACACGAAGGTCCGGAGCGGGCCCACTACCTGCTGGACCAGCTTTCCGACAAGGCGACCCGACTGACCCGGAGTCTGCCGCAGCGAGCTGTCACCACGCCGTACCGCAACAGCATTTCACCGGAAGACGAAGAACGCATGCCCGGTGACATGTTCATGGAGCGACGCATCCGGGGCATCATACGCTGGAACGCACTGGCGATGGTCATGCGGGCCAACAGCGAGAACCCGGACCTGGGTGGTCATATCTCTTCTTTCGCCTCCTCGGCGACGCTGTACGATGTGGGCTTCAACTACTTTTTCCGCGGCCCCGATGAGGATCAGCCCGGTGACCTGATCTACTTCCAGGGACATGTCTCCCCCGGTATCTATGCCCGCTCCTACCTGGAGGGGCGCATCACCGAGGATCAGATGGACAATTTCCGCCAGGAAGTCGACGGCAACGGCCTGTCTTCCTACCCCCACCCCTGGCTGATGCCGGACTACTGGCAGTTCCCGACCGTATCCATGGGGATCGGCCCGATCAACTCGATTTACCAGGCGCACGTCATGAAGTACCTGGACAACCGGGAACTGATGGAGCGCAATGATCGCAAGGTCTGGTGTTTCCTGGGCGACGGCGAGATGGACGAGCCCGAATCACTGGGCGCCATCGGCAAGGCCGGACGCGAGAAACTGGACAACCTGATCTGGGTGGTCAACTGCAACCTGCAACGTCTCGATGGCCCGGTACGCGGCAACGGCAAGATTATCCAGGAGCTGGAAGGTATCTTCCGGGGCGCCGGCTGGAACGTCATCAAGGTGGTGTGGGGCCGGCACTGGGACCCGCTGTTCGAAGCGGACCGCGATGGCCTGCTGCAGAAGCGCATGGACGAGGTCGTTGACGGCGAGTACCAGAACTACTGGGGCCGTGGCGGGGCCTATACCCGCGAGGAATTCTTCGGCAAGCATCCCGAGCTGCTGGAGATGGTCGAGCATCTGTCGGACGACGACATCATGCGGCTGAACCGTGGCGGGCACGATCCCTACAAGGTCTATGCGGCGTATGCCGAGGCGATGAAGAGCAATGGCCGCCCGACCGTGATCCTGGCCAAGACCGTGAAAGGCTATGCCTTCGGCTCGGCGGCCGAAGCACAGAACGTGGCGCACCAGGTCAAGAAGCTGGACAAGGAATCTCTGAAGACGTTCCGCGACCGGTTCGGCGTACCGATTCCGGACAAGGAACTGGACAATGTGCCATATTACCGGCCGGAAGAAGACAGCCTGGAAATGCGCTACATGCGCAAGACCCGCGAGAAACTGGGCGGTTCGGTTCCCCAGCGCCGCGCCAAATCCTATGCGCTGCCGATCCCGGCACTGAATGCTTTCGACGCCCAGATCAAGGGTACGGGTGACCGTGAAGTGTCCACCACCATGGCGTTCGTGCGCATGCTCAATACCCTGTGCAAGGACAAGGAACTCGGACAGCGTATTGTGCCGATCGTGCCGGATGAGGCGCGCACCTTCGGCATGGAAGGCATGTTCCGCCAGATGGGTATCTATTCGTCCATGGGTCAGCTCTATGATCCCGCCGACTCCAACCAGGTCATGTACTACCGCGAGGACGTCAAGGGACAGATGCTGGAAGAGGGCATCAGCGAAGCCGGCGCCTTCTCCACCTGGCTGGCCGCCGCGACCTCCTACAGCGTCAACGATTATCCGCTGATTCCTTTCTACATCTACTATTCGATGTTCGGCTTCCAGCGCATTGGTGATCTGGCCTGGGCGGCCGGTGATTCGCAGGCGCGGGGCTTCCTGATCGGTGCCACGGCGGGCCGCACCACGCTGAACGGCGAGGGGCTGCAGCACCAGGACGGGCACAGTCACATCCTGGCCTCCACCATCCCGAACTGTGTGGCCTATGATCCCACCTATGCCTACGAGATGGCCGTGATCGTCCAGGACGGCCTGCGCCGGATGTACCAGGATCAGGAAAACGTCTTCTACTACATCACCTCGATGAACGAGAACTATGTCCAGCCGGAGATGCCGAAGGGCGTCGAGGAAGGCATCATCAAGGGGATGTATTTGCTGGAAGACGGGGGCAGCAAGGAATACAAGGTTTCCGGCAAGGCAGCCACCACAGAGCGGCTGCGGCTGTTGGGCAGTGGCACCATCCTGCGCGAAGTGCGCGAGGCGGCGGTTATCCTGCGCGACCAGTACAAGGTGCCGGTCGATGTCTGGAGCGTGACCAGTTTCAATGAGCTGCGCCGTGAGGGCATGGCGACGACCCGTCACAACATGCTGCACCCCGCCGGCAAGGACAAGGAGTCGTATGTCACGCAATGCCTGAAAGGGCAGAAGGGGCCGGTGGTGGCTGCGACCGACCATATGCGTCTGTTTGCAGATCAGATCCGCGAATACGTGCCGAACGACTATCGTGTGCTGGGTACGGATGGTTTCGGCCGGAGTGACACGCGCAAGAAACTGCGCTGGTTCTTCGAGGTCGACCGCCACTACGTCGTGCTGGCTGCCCTGACCGAGCTGAAGGCTCGCAAGGTGGTTACGGCCGCGACCGTCAACAAGGCCATGAAGGACATGGGGATCGATCCCGAGAAGGTGAATCCCGTACTGACCTGAACCGTGTGTTGAAGTGGCGCATGCGGGTTCCGTACGGTCATGACAGCAAGGTTACAAAAAACTGCAATATCAGGAGCATACAAGGTGCCTGTAGAGAGCGTGAAAGTACCCGACCTGGGCGATTCCAAGGATGTCGAGGTGATCGAGATCCTGGTCAAGGAAGGCCAGTCGATCGAGGAGAATGAGGACATCATCGTACTGGAAACCGACAAGGCGGCCATGGAGATTCCGGCGTCGCAGGGCGGTACCGTCAAGAGCATCACCGTGAAGGTGGGCGATACGGTCAATCAGGGTGACGAGATCCTGACCGTGGAAGCCGACAGTGCCGGTGATTCATCGGAGGAGGAATCCGCAGAGGCGGCATCGGACGAGCCGGAAGAAGCCACTGAGGAGAAGGAACCTTCCCCGGAACCGGAGTCGGAACCGGATGAGGAGGAGGACGCTGGCGACGAATCAGCGGCGGCCTCCGGCGGTATCGAACAGGTGGATGTTCCCGATATCGGTGATGAATCGGACGTGGAAGTCATCGAGATACATGTCAGCGAGGGCGACAGGATTTCAGCGGAAGATCCGCTGATCACGCTGGAGTCCGACAAGGCGGCCATGGACATCCCGGCGCCGAAGGGCGGCGAGGTCAAGTCCGTGAAGATCAAGGTCGGCGACCTTGTCTCGAAAGGCTCTCCTATCCTGGAACTGGTGGTATCCGGTGGCGACGCAAAGCCGGCAGACGGCGGGAAGTCCGGCAAGAAGGACGAAGCGGCGAAGGACAGTGGCGCCTCCAGGGCGGAGAAAAGTGACACTGCCGGCAAGGCGGACGAGGACGAGAAGAAGCTGCAGCAGAAACAGCAGCAGTATGCAGAGAAGGCCGCTGCGCAGGCTTCCGGCAAGATCTATGCGGGACCGGCGGTACGCAAGCTGGCCCGCGAACTGGGTGTGGACCTGACGCAGGTGGATGGCAGCGGTGCCAAGGGCCGCATCCAGAAGGAGGACGTCCACGAGTTCGTGAAGGCTCGCCTGGGCGGAGGGTCGGCCAGCTCGACCGGAGCCACCAGCGGTGCGGGCATTCCGGCGGTGCCGGACATCGACTTCAGCCAGTTCGGCGAAGTCGAGGAAGTGTCGATGAGCAAGCTGCACCGGGTCACGGCGGAGAATATGCACCGCAACTGGCTGAACGTGCCGGCGGTTGCCCAGTTCAACGAAGCCGATGTCACGGACCTGGAGGACTTCCGGGCCGCACAGAAGAAGCTGGCCGAGAAGAAGGGCGTCAAGCTGACACCGCTGCCGTTTCTGATCAAGGCCTGCGCGAAAGCGCTGGAAGAGTACCCGCAGTTCAACGTGTCGCTGCATTCCTCCGGCGAGAAGCTGATACAGAAGAAGTACGTGCATATCGGCGTTGCTGTGGCGACGGAAGCGGGTCTGATGGTGCCGGTCCTCAAGAATGTCGACCAGAAAAGCATCTGGCAGCTCTCCGAAGAGTTCGCCACTCTCGCCGAGAAAGCCCGTAGCCGCCGCCTTGGCAAAGAGGACATGCAGGGCGCCTGTTTCACTATCTCCAGCCTGGGCGCCATTGGCGGTACCGGCTTTACTCCGATCGTGAACTCCCCGGAAGTGGGCATTCTCGGGGTCTCCAAAACCGAGATCAAACCGGTCTGGAATGGCAAGGAGTTCGTGCCGCGCAAGATGCTGCCGTTCTCCCTGTGCTATGACCACCGGGCGGTGAACGGGATGGATGCCGGGCAGTTCGCCACGTACCTCGGGGAGTTGTTGAGTGACATCCGGCTTCTGATGATGTAGTTCGCACATCTCCTGGGAAGTCTCCGCGTAGGCAATTGATGCGCACGAAAAGGAAAGGCCCGTGGCGGTTTTACAACCGTCACGGGCCTTTCCTTTTCCTCTGCCGGTTTGTGGTGCGACTGGCACCGAGTGATGAATCGGGAAGTGCCACTTACCCTGGAAGATGCCATTCGATGACCCTGATCGGTGCCGCTGCCGCTGCCGGTAGGAGGTGCAGCTGACTCCGGGGCTTCACAGGGAATGAGGCACCAGCCTCTCCGGCGGCAGAATCATTCGAGGAAAAGGAAGAGGGGCGCGGCGATGGAAACATCGCAGCGCCCCTCTTCCTTTTCGTGCACAAGTCATTTCATGCACACGGAATACCCGGGACCTCAGTCCCGCCCGGCCGCGTCGCGGGCGATGTCCAGCGTCTCGGCAGTGGCACCACTGATACCCGCGTCACCCCAGTACCCGACCGTGGGGAACATGAAGCCCTGATCGATACGCTCGGCGATATCGCCGGCATTCGTGGTGATGCCGCAGGGCACGCCGTGCTCCAGGCACAGCGCCAGGACGTCATCAATGGCGGCCTGGACGTCCGGGTGGCCGGTCTGGAAAGGCAGGCCCATGGACATGGACAGGTCAGCCGGACCGATGAAGATGGCGCCTACACCGGGTGTGGTAATGATGTCCTCGGCGTTTTCCACACCGGCCACGGATTCAATCTGCATGACGGCCAGCAGGTCGCCATTCGGGTTCAACGGCCAGGTGTCGGCGCGCTGGACGTAATCAGGCGCACCCCAGTACCAGCTGGCCACGCCCGGTGAGGCGCCACGTACACCAGTTGGTTCGGCGATCTCCGAGCCACGCGGCTGCGGATAGCGCATTGCCTTCACCGCGCGCTCGGCTTCATCACCGGTTTCCACGTACGGGAACATGATACCGAAGGCGCCGATGTCGAGGATCTGCTTGACCAGCCATTCGGGATCGTTGCGGCCATTGGCAGGCAGTCGGACGATGGGCGTGGTGGCCATCTGCGTATGGCCCTGCTCGGCGACGGCGGCCTTGTCGGTCATGCCCAGCAGAAACTCCTGCAGGGTTTCCATGTCATGGGCGGTGTGCTCCATGTCGATCAGGATGTAATCCAGTCCGGATGTCGCAAGGGCCCGGGCATTGGCCAGTGAGAAGTTGCCGGTGAACAGGCCGAAGACCGGCTCGTCGTTCTCCAGTGTCTCGATGCTTTTGTTCAGGTGTTGGAAATCCTGGGCCAGGGAGACCGCAGGCAGCAATGCAGTCGCGGCGAACAGCGCCGTCAGTAACCTCTTTGTCATGTGTAATTCCTGTAAGGATGGTTGAAAGCCAAAAGGCTCCCAGAGCGTAGAGGAGCGCTGCTCAAAATACAAACGGCTGTAACAATCCGCTACGCTTTACCCGTGAAAGCCCCGGTTGGCGGGGTGGGACCGGAACCGATTGCCGCTCGGTCCGGCACATAGAAATACCCGGTTCCCGGTTCCGCGATATCATCGGGGAGAGGCAGGGCGCGGACCCGGCAGCCATAGGCATCGTGCAGATGTTCTTCGGTCAATACTTCCGCAGCCGTTCCGAGCAGGAAGTTGCCATCTCCCTTGAGCAGCAGAATCCGTTCACAATACCGGGCGGCCAGATTGATGTCGTGGGTGGCAAACAACAGGGCGGAGCCGTCGGTATGTGTCCGGTCCCGCAGCAGCGACAGGCTGCTGAGCTGGAAGCCGATATCCAGATGGTTGCCGGGTTCGTCAAGCAGCATCACACGTGGTGCCTGGGCCAGCAGGGCGGCCAGTGCCAGGCGCTGGCGTTCGCCGCCGCTCAGGGAATGGACCTGCCGCTGCGCCAGGTTCAGCAGTCCCATCTGTTGCAACGCCTGTTCGGCCACCTCCCGGTCGTGCCGGTTTTCCCACTGCCAGGCGCGGCTGTGCGGGAAGCGGCCCAGCAGGACGGTTTCCATGACGGTGGCAGGCATCTCGTCGGTGTGATGCTGGAATACGATGCCCACCTGCCGGGCCAGCGCGCGCCCCGTCCATTCCGCCAGCGCCCTGCCCTGCAGCGACAGGTGGCCGGCCGACGGTGCGTGGAGTCCGGCCAGCGTATGCAGCAGTGTGGTCTTGCCGGTGCCGTTGCAGCCCAGTATGCCCAGGCAGTCTCCCGCCCGTATGCCCAGGTCCAGCCCCCGCAGTAGCGGACGATGGCCGGCCGCGATGGCCAGTTCCCTGCACGCCAACAGCTCCCCGGTTCCGCTCATACGGTCTGCCTGTGACTGCGGTGGAGAATGAAAAGGAATACCGGCACACCGATGATGGCCGTGACCACGCCCACCGGCAGTTGCTGCGGAGCGATGATGGTGCGCGCGAAGCCGTCCGCCACCACCAGGAAACTGCCACCCAGTAGCGCCGATGCCGGTAGCAGCACGCGGTGGTCCCGGGCACCCAGCAGCCGCAGCATGTGCGGAATGACCAGACCCACAAAGCCGATGGAGCCGGCCACGGTCACGGCGGTGGCGGTCAGTACCGAGGCAGTGAAGTAGAGCAGGACTTTGAGGCGGCCGGTATTCACGCCCAGCGAGGCGGCGAGTTGCTCGCCCCGCGCCAATGCATTGAGTGAACGCGCCACGAGAAACAGAATCACCAGACCGGCCAGCAATACGGCAAAGTGCCCGGCGTCAACACGGCTTCTGGCCAGGTCGCCCATCAACCAGAAGAGCATACTCTGCACGGTGTTGCCGCTGGTGGTGGCCAGCAGCAGGTTGATCAACGCGCCCCAACCGGCCGAGACCACCACCCCCGTCAGCAGCAGCCGGACGGGATTCCACTCACCGCGCAGGCTCGCCAGGCCGAACACAATGGCAATCGAGGAAACCGCTCCCAGGAACGCGGCATTGGATACCCAGGCACCGCCCAGCCCCAGCAGGATGGCGCCGAGCGCGCCCACCGCCGCGCCACCTGAAACGCCCAGGATGTAGGGATCGGCCAGGGGATTGCGCAGCAACACCTGCATGACCACCCCGGACAGTGCCAACAGGGCGCCGGTGACAAAGGCGGCCAGCGTGCGGGGTATGCGCAGCTCCACCACGATGTCCCGTTCCATGCCGCCATCGGCCTGCCACCACTGCTCCATCAGGGTGGGCAGCGACACGGGTATGCTGCCACTGGCCAGCGACAGGGCGAAGCTGGCGATGGCCAGCAGGCAGAGGCAGCCCAGCAAGATGTAGTGGTGGCGTTCCATTCGATGGTTTCATCCCTTTGTCCAGCCGCCATTCTAGCATCCGTCGCCCGTGGTCAGCCTGTGCGATAATCGCTGTATGGAAACACATCGCTGGAACTGGCATGTACTGGGCGCGGGCGCCATGGGCTGTCTCTGGGCCTGTCGTCTGGCCGGGCATGGCTGGCCGGTGCGTCTGCTGCTGCGAGACGCTCGGCGTTTAGCGGACTACCGGCGTCATGGCGGGTTGACCCTGGAATCCGGATCGGAACGGCCGTGGTTCGCCGTGCCGGCCGACTGTGTGGCGGGAAGCGGCAGGGTGGACGCCCTGTTGTTGGCCACCAAGGCGGGCGATGCCTTGCAGGCGCTGGAATCTGCGGCCCACCGCCTGCACGAGTCATCGGTGATCGTATTGATGCAAAATGGCGTGGCGGTACAGGAATCCATCCACAAGCGCTACGGGGCCGGCCGGGTACTGTGTCTGAGCACCAGCCACGGCGCCTGGATGCGTGCTCCCTGCCACGTCGTGCATGCCGGGGCGGGGCAGGCCTGGCTCGGCAGTCTGGAACCGGACAGCGGGGGCGTGGGCGCCGCGCTGCGGGAACGGGTGCTGCGGCAACTGCCGGGCGAGGCCATGCAGATCCGGGCCGAGCGCGACATGCGTGGCAGGTTGTGGCGGAAGTTTGCCGTCAACTGTGCTGTCAACGCGCTGACCGTGCTGCACGACTGCCGCAACGGACAACTGCTGACGCATCCGGTCGCGGCGGCGGATCTGGAGGCGCTGTGCGGGGAGATTGAAGCCCTGGTCGAGGCGCTGCCGCAGGCACCGGACATCGGCCCGCTGTGGCCACAGTTGCGCTCGGTGCTGGAGGCGTCGGCCGACAATGTGTCATCTACCCTGCAGGATGTCAGGGCGGGGCGGTCCACCGAACTGGCCTGGCTCAACGGCTGGCTGATCGCGCTGGCGGGGCAACAGGGGCTGGACTGTCCCCGCAACCGCGCCATAGCCACCCGTCTTGCCATTCCCCTGCCGGATGCCTCCGGCACAGTTCACGCCCCGCACCACCAGTGATAGTATGCGGGATTCACCATCCAGGCAGTCGTGTGACTGCCGTGAGAGGAACTGACATGCCATCATTCGATATCGTGTCCGAAGTGGACATGCCGGAAGTGCACAATGCCGTGGATCAGGCCAATCGCGAGGTTGGTACCCGGTTCGATTTCAAGGGCGTGGACGCCAGCTTCGAGCTGGGGGAATCTGCCGTCACAGTGGCGGCGGAATCCGATTTCCAGGTCCATCAGATGATGGACATTCTCAGGAACAAACTGGTCAAGCGCGGCATCGACCTGAAATGCCTGGACGAGGGCGAGATCACGATGACCGGCAAGAAGGCGCTGATGACCGCGCAGATCCAGCAGGGTATCGAGGCGGACCTGGCGCGCAAGCTGGTGCGCATGATCAAGGATGCCAAGCTCAAGGTGCAGACGGCCATCCAGGGCGAGAAGCTGCGGGTGACCGGCAAGAAGCGTGATGACCTGCAGCAGGTCATTGCCATGTTGAAGGACGCGAAGCTGGATGTGCCCCTGCAATTCAACAATTTCCGTGATTGATCGAGATGAGTGAGAGCTGGCGCGATTCTATTGCCGTCTATTTCCACCCACGTGTCGCCGCCATGCTGTTTCTCGGCTTTGCGGCCGGCCTGCCCTACCTGCTGGTCTTCACCACCCTTACCGCGTGGCTGACCGAAGAGGGCGTCAGCCGGGCCAGCATCGGCTTTTTCAGCTGGGTGGGCATCACCTATTCGGTAAAAGTGTTCTGGTCGCCGATCGTCGACCGGCTGAATCTTCCCTTGCTGGGCCGTTGGCTGGGTCAGCGGCGCAGCTGGATACTACTGGGCCAGCTGATGATCGCCGGTGGTCTGGTGGGAATGGCGTTCACCGACCCGTCCACGGAGCTGGTGCAGCTGGCTGTATTGGCGCTGCTGGTCGCCTTCGGCTCCGCCACCCAGGATGTGGCGATCGATGCCTGGCGGATCGAGGCGGTGAGTACCGAGCGGCAGGCCGCGATGTCCGCGGTCTATGTGTTCGCGTACCGTATTGCGCTGCTGGTGGCGGGTGCCGGTGCCCTGCATCTGGTCAGTTTTGCTTCCTGGCCGGGCGTCTACCTGATTATGGCGTTGTTGATGGGCGTGGGAATGGTCACGGTACTGCTGGCGCCGGAGCCCGATGCGAGCCGGCGCTCGGATGCGGCTTTCCTGGAGCAGCGGGCGCAGGACTATCTCGCCCGCAGTGAGCATGTCGCGCCGTTCGTGCGCAAATCGGTCGCCTGGTTCATTGGTGCGGTGATCTGCCCCTTTGTGGATTTCTTTCAGCGGTATGGCAAACAGTCCCTGCTGTTGTTGCTATTGGTGGGCCTGTACCGGATCAGTGATATCAGTATGGGCAGCATGGCCATGCCGTTTTACCTGGATCTGGGGTTCACCCGTGGCGAGATCGCCAATATCGCCGGGGTCTGGGGAATCGGCATGACCATTGTGGGTGGTCTGACGGCCGGTCTGCTGGTGCCGCGCTATGGTCTCTTGCGTATGCTGCTGGCGGGTGCGATTCTGACGGCAATCACCAATCTGCTGTTCACGGCGATGGCGTTCGTCGGACCGGAGCTGTGGATGCTGGCGATCACCATCAGTGGTGACAACTTTTTCGGTGGCATGGCCATGGCGGTGCTGATCGCGTGGATGTCCAGCCTGACCAGCGCCAGCTACACGGCGACCCAGTATGCCCTGTTCAGCTCGCTGATGACGTTGCCGGGTAAATTCATCGGCGGATTTTCCGGGCTGATCGTCACCAGTCAGGGATATGCCGTGTACTTTGTCTACGTGGCCGCCATCGGGGTGCCCGCCATTATGGCGGCCTGGTGGCTGATCCAGCGTATTGAACGGACCGAAGCGGGAGCACATTCATGAGATGGCCACTGATCCTTTTCATTGTTGTACCGATGACCGAGTTACTGATCCTGTTCGAGGTGGCGGAGCGGATCGGTGGCGTCTACACGCTGCTGCTGGTGGTCACCACCGCCTTCATCGGGGTGACTATCCTGAAGCGGCAGGGGCTGGGCACTCTGCGCCGGGCGGACCTGCGGATGCAACAGGGCCAGCTGCCCGCCCAGGAGATTGTCGAGGGCATGCTGCTGGCCATGGCCGGAGCCATGCTGCTGACGCCAGGGCTGATCACCGACGTGGCGGGTTTCACGCTGCTGGCACCACCGTCCCGGCGCGCCATCGCCCGGCGTATTCTGCGTTCGGGCACGTCCTTTTTTGTCGGGGGGTTCTCCACGCGCGGTGGTTTCCATCGACCCGGAGAAGGCCCCGGCAGCGGTTCCCGTGGAGCGGACGGGCGCACGGTGGACGGGGAGTATCGCCGCGAGGATGATCCGCGTGATCGGCTGGATGATTGATCTCCGCGAGAGCATAAAATGAAGCGCTCTACGGAGAGAGCAGCCAACAGAATGTATTAATATTTTTTAACAATATCATATACCTGCGAGAAATATGAGCAGAATAGTGACTCACAGGATCTCCTGAAGAGCTAAATTTTTCTTCCCTGCCATTGAAAATCCCTCCCGTAGCCCCATCTAGGGGGACACAAGCAGTTAAACCTTGCCGAGCAGCGCAGACCGTGTTGCCGGCGCCATGAAACCGAAACTGAAAACGTCAGTCAGGAGAGTACGAAGAATGAAAATTCGACCTTTGCAAGACCGTGTCGTCGTGCGACGCAAGGAAGAAGAGACCAAGACCTCGGGCGGTATCGTGCTGCCCGGCTCTGCGGCCGAGAAGCCGTCACAGGGTGAAGTGGTCGCGGTCGGACCGGGTCGTACGCTGGACAGCGGCGAAACCCGACCGGTTGATGTCAAGGTGGGTGATGTGGTGGTTTTCGGCAAATTTGCCGGCAATAACACCGTGAAGGTGGACGATGAGGAGTTGTTGATCCTCAACGAGAACGAGATTTTCGGTGTCGTCGAGAGCTGAGACGGCATTGCTACACCATTCGAGAATCACCAGTAACAAATCATCATAGACAACGGGAAGATTGAAACATGGCTAAAGACGTAAAATTCGGAGATCCCGCTCGCCAGAAGATGCTCAAGGGCGTAAACCTGCTGGCCGACGCGGTAAAAGTGACTCTGGGGCCGAAAGGCCGCAATGTGGTACTGGACAAGTCCTTTGGTGCGCCGACGGTGACCAAGGACGGCGTATCGGTGGCCAAGGAGATCGAACTGGAAGACAAGTTCGAGAACATGGGCGCCCAGATGGTCAAGGAAGTCGCTTCCCAGACCTCTGACCAGGCCGGCGACGGCACCACAACGGCGACTGTACTGGCCCAGTCCATTCTCAACGAAGGTCTGAAAGCAGTGGCCGCCGGCATGAACCCGATGGACCTGAAGCGCGGCATCGACAAGGCCGTGCGCGCCATGGTCGACGAGATCGGTACGCTGGCCACGCCGTGTACGGACTCGAAGTCGATTGCCCAGGTAGGCACGATTTCCGCCAACTCCGACAGTGAAGTCGGCAAGATCATCGCCGAGGCGATGGACAAGGTCGGCAAGGAAGGCGTGATCACGGTCGAGGAAGGCTCCGGTTTCGATAACGAGCTGGACGTTGTGGAAGGTATGCAGTTCGACCGCGGTTACCTCTCGCCGTACTTCATCAACAACCAGGACAACATGAGCGCCGAGCTCGAGAATCCGTACATCCTGCTGGTTGACAAGAAGATCTCCAACATCCGCGAGCTGCTGCCGCTGCTGGAATCGGTGGCGAAGTCCAGCCGTCCGTTGCTGCTGGTAGCCGAGGATGTGGAAGGCGAGGCGCTGGCGACCCTGATCGTCAACAACATGCGCGGTATCGTCAAAGTGGCCGCTGCCAAGGCGCCGGGCTTCGGTGACCGCCGCAAGGCCATGCTGGAAGACATCGCGGTGCTGACCGGTGCCACGGTGATTTCCGAGGAAGTTGGTCTGACGCTGGAGCAGGCGGACATTTCGCACCTGGGCAGCGCCAAGAACGTGACCTTGTCCAAGGAAAACACCACGATCGTCGACGGCGCCGGTGAAGCCAAGGCTATCGAGTCCCGCGTCGGTCAGATCCGCAAGCAGATCGAGGATACCTCCTCCGATTACGACAAGGAGAAGCTGCAGGAACGCGTGGCCAAGCTGGCCGGCGGTGTCGCAGTGATCCGAGTCGGCGCGGGTACCGAGATCGAGATGAAAGAGAAGAAGGCCCGCGTCGAGGACGCACTCCACTCCACCCGCGCAGCGGTCGAAGAGGGTGTGGTACCCGGCGGTGGCGTGGCTCTGGTTCGTGCCTTGCAGAAGGTCGAAGGCCTGAAAGGGGACAATGAGGACCAGAACGTCGGTATCACGCTGTTGCTGCGGGCGGTCACTACGCCGCTGCGTCAGATCGTGACCAACGCCGGTGGTGAAGCCTCCGTGGTACTGGACAAGGTCCGTGCCGGCAAGGGCAACTATGGTTACGACGCCGCAACCGGTGCCTATGTCGACATGCTTGAGATGGGCATCATCGACCCCGCCAAGGTGACCCGCAGCGCTGTTCAGGCGGCCGGTTCCGTGGCTGGTCTGATGATCACCACCGAGTGCATGATCGCCGAGAAGCCCGAAGAGCAGGGCGCCGGCGGTGGTGCCCCTGACATGGGCGGCATGGGTGGAATGGGAGGCATGGGCGGCATGATGTAATCGCCCTGCATTCCGGTGCATGCCTGTACGGGTGCACACCAAAGAAAAGCCCCGCCAGCGGGTAACCGCTGGCGGGGCTTTTCTTTGGCCTTGCGGTCAGTGCCTGGCGGGCACCGACGGTCTTACGAAGGTGATGTCACTCTTCGGCGGCGCCGTCATCAGCGTTGCTGCTGTCGGACAGACCGTCGTCATCACTGTCGTCGTCGACGAAGCCGTCTCCGTCGGCATCTTCTTCAATCGGTCCTTCCGCGACTGTCAGGCCTTGCACGGTGACCAGGCCCAGCATGCCGTTGTACCAGTCCTCGAGAGTGAACGGATCACCACCGGGTACGGTCAGGACCACACCCAGCTGGTAGACACCGGGAGCCAGGGCCTCGATCTCGTTCTCGGCGAGCTGAAACAGGTTGCCGCCACCCGAGGCATCCGCAGCTTCATTGTCCAGAGGTAGAACGTCCCAGATGGCTTCGGGACCGAAAACCACCAGGTGTGCGTCCACTTCACTTTCCTCACCGTCTTCGCCTTCTTTTAACAGGTCAGCGCCGCGTGGGAAACGGACGGATACTTCCAGCGCGTCATCGCCGGCATAAAGGACGTGCCGGTTGGCGTGAATGATCGCCATGACTCCGTTGCTGGCATTGCCGTGCCCCAGGTTCTTGTTCTTGCCCGGAGCGTTACCGGAATTCCCCTGTGCCAGCACGCCAGGCGCAAGTACGAGGGCCAGGGCCATGGTGAGCATCATTGTTGTGCGTTTCATCAATCGGTTCATTGCAGATTACCTCCATTTACGGCACTTCAACCGCAGTTTTTTTATTCTAGAGGTATAGACGGTGTACTACTGTGAAATATACGGCAGTTTCGTTACTCCAATCCGGCGGATGACACCGGCATTCCTTTCATGTGAAGATCATAAGCATCGTCGCCCGGATCGGGCCACATCGCACAGGAGATGTTCCGGCCATGCTGACTCGTCAAGATATTCGCCGCCGTTCCCTGCGTTCCTGGTTGTTCAGCCGGTATCTGCGCTGGCGTTTCAAACCCCGGATGGCCAGCGATGATTTTGATCCGGTGCGCTTCCGGCGCTGGCTGGACAGGGAGATGGGGAGCCAGCGTACGGCAGCTGGCGTGACCATCAAGCCCGTCACCGTGGAATCCGGCCTGGGTGAGACCCGGATCGCGGTGCCGGCCGAATGGTCTGTACCGGACGAGACAGCAGGGGACAGGGTCATACTGTATTTTCACGGTGGTGGCTATCTTTTCGGTTCTCCGCTCAGTTATCGCTCCTTCACCAGCCGGTTGGCGCAGGAGGCTGGCATGCGGGTATTGGCGCCGGATTACCGGCTGGCGCCGGAGCAGCCGTTCCCCGCTGCGGTGGACGATGCCCTGGCGGCCTACCGCTGGCTGCTGGAGGCAGAGGATGTGCCGCCTTCCCGTATCGTGCTGGCGGGGGATTCCGCCGGAGCAGGCCTGGCGCTTGCGCTGGTACATGCCCTGAAGGCGGAAGGCGACCCCCTGCCGGCTGCGATCATGACCCTGTCCCCATACACAGACCTGGCCACGACAGGTGCCTCCCTGGAGGAGAACAGCGGACGCTGTGCGATGTTCACGGCCGAGAGTATCCGGCGCGCGGCGCGGACCTACCTGGCGGGTGCCGAGGCGGAGCTGCCGCTGGCCTCTCCCCTGTATGGTGACTTCCAGGGCTTTCCTCCCCTGCTGATCCTGCTGAGCCAGACTGAAGCGCTGCGCGATGACGGTCTCAGAGTGGCGGAGCAGGCGAACCGGGCCGGTGTTGAGGTACAATTGCAGGTATGGCGCGACCAGCCGCATGTGTGGCCGATCTTCTACCCGCTGATACCGGAAGCGTCGCGCAGTATCAGGGATCTGGCGGCATTCGCCCGCCAGTACAGCCGCCGGGACAACGCAGGTGATTGACAACATGGGCAGCGCATTTCAGCCCTCAGGCAGTTCCTCTCTGGTACCCCGCAGCCGTGGCGTGCTGGACGTGAAGGGCAGTGAGATCACTCACGAGGTGCGCTACCTGGTCATCGGTGCGGGCCTGGCCGGACTGGGAATGGCGCTTCGCCTGAAAGCCTCCGGCCGTCGTGATTTCCTGGTGCTGGAGAAAGAGGACGAGCCGGGTGGTTACTGGCGGCAGAATGGCTGGCCGGACCATGTCAGCGACACGCCGTCCGGTCTCAGTGCCTTTTCCTTCGCCCCGTTCCGGGGCTGGGCCCGGAAGTTCCCGACCCGGGATGACATGCTCACCTACATCCGCGATCTGGTTTCCCGGTACGGGCTGATGCCCTGCATCGAGTTCAACGCGGAAGTGATCAGTCTGCGCTATCTTTCCGAGCTGGAGCGTTGGCAGGTAGAGCTGCGCGATGGCCGCTATCTGCGGGCCGAGTTCGTGATGCTGGGCATGGGAGCGCTGGGCCGGCCCGAAACACCGGCGATTGCCGGCCTGGAACGTTTCCGGGGTGCTGCTTTCCATGCCAGCCAATGGCATTCCGGCATTGATCTGCGAGAGCGTCATGTGGCTATGGTCGGTACTGGTGAGAGTGCCATCCAGGCCGCTCCCCATGTGGCGGAGCAGGCGGCTGCTGTGACGCTGTTTCAGAAGGAGCCGGCCTGGGTGCTGCCACGGCAGAACCGTGCCATCACGGCAGCCGAGAAAGCCCTGTTGAGCGGAACACCCTGGCTGCAGCACCGCCAGCGCCAGCGCATCTTCAAGCGCCAGGAAGCACAGTTTTCGGCAATGACGCCTGGTTCGCGGTCTCATCAGCAGGCACAGAAGCGGGCCACCGGCTATCTGAAAAAGAAAGTGGCCAATCTGCAGAAACGCCGGCAGCTGACGCCGGTCTACCCCATTGGCAGCCGGCCTATCCGCTACAGTGATGGTTTCTATGAGGCGGTCAGCCGGGACAACGTGCGCGTGGTGGATTCGCCGGTGCGGGAGGTGACCGAGCACCATGTCATCGGCGAGGACGGCAGCCGTTGCGAGGCGGACACCCTGATTTTCGGCACACCGTGGCGCTGGCCGGACCGTCTGATCCCGCCGGGCATGGTCCTCGGCCCGGGCGGCAGCGATCTGGGCAGGCGCTGGCAGGCCAATGGCATTGAATCCTACCGGGGGCTGTTTGTGCCCGGTATGCCCAACCTGTTTCTGCTGAACGGGCCGCATACCGCACTGCGGCACAATTCACCGGTCCCTATGCTGGAGGCACAGTACGGGGCGGTCATCGATTGCCTGTCCCATATGGAGCAGCGGGGCCTGGTGCGTTTCGAGGTGCGGCCCGAGGCGGCAGAGGACTTTGCCCGGGAAATGCGCCAGGCAGCCGCTGAACGGGTCTGGGGTAGCCCCCGGCAGGATTATCTGCCCGGTCGCAGAGGTGGCGAAGAGGCGATGCCTTTGTGGCCGCATGACGTCCAGGCCTACCAGAGCATGATGCGGGCCTTTGACAGTGAGGCATTCTCCTGGCGCTAAAACAGGGACAGTCCCGCTTTTTCCATGACTTCAACGGATTCTAAAACAGGGACAGTCCCGCTTTTTCCATGACTTCAACGGATTCGGGTGGAAGGTTATCGGTACTGGACTAGATTGGTAATGAACGACCATGGCATCATCCGCTCTACGGGCTTAGCTAAGTCTGGTTCACTAATGAGCTTATTGAGGAATGCTGCCATGGCGGATCTGCAGATCAACATGCATGAAGCGAAATCGCGGCTTTCCGAGCTGGGAGAGCGCGTCTGGAAAGGAGAGCGGGTGGTGATTGCCAAAGCGGGGAAACCGTATCTGGATCTGTTGCCGCACACGGCTGATCCTGTTGAGCGCAAGCCGGGCCGGATGAAGGGAGAGATCGCCCTGTCGGACGATTTCGACCAGACGCCGGAAGACGTCGTGCAGGGATTCGAGGGGACTGATGAGACGCCTGCTGATCCGTGAGCCGCGCAATGTCGTCCATGTCAGTGCGGTTACGCTCTGGGAAATTGCGATCAAGCGGTCTTTGGGGAAACTGCAAGCTCCCGCTGATATCAACGGGTTGATTGAGGATGAAGGTTTTCTGCCACTGGCCATCTCCCTGTTCCATGGTGAACGAGCCGGGGACCTGCCTTTGCTGCGCCGTGATCCCTTCGATCGGATGCTGGTGGCGCAGGCACAGGCCGAGGGACTGGATGTCATCACCGCCGATACCTGGTTTGGTCAGTACGGGGTCAGAACCATCAACGCCAGGCAATAAAGGGGGACTGTCCCCCTTTTTTCTTTCCCGGGTTCATTCCGCCGGAACAATCCGCAGGATCCGGTCCGGCTGCTCGCGGTGGCTCTCCACGGTTTGCCGGCCATCATGATTGCTGGTACCTACGTACAGGGCGCCGTCCGGCCCCACTGCCAGTGCCCGCAAGCGGCCATACACACTGTTGCCGTCGCCATCGTGAAACCAGCGTTCGATGGCCGTGGGCCGGGTCGGGTCCTCGTCATCCTGGAAGCGGATGCGTTGCAGGGTCTGGCGGCCATCCGACGGCATGAAGCCAAGGGTGCTGACGAACAGGTCCCCATGCAGCTCCGGCATCCGATCGCCATCGTAGAACCGCACATCCGCCGGTGGCATGGATGGATTAAAGGTCAGGATGGGGTCGACGTACTCATCCATGCCAGCCGCACCCACCACTGCTGGCCAGCCGTGGTGGGCGCCGCCCTCCAGGACGATGACGCGATCATGCCCGAACAGTCCATCCTCGCCGGTCGGGCCGTTGTCGGCGGCGAACAGCCGGCCGGTGTCGGGCTGCCAGTCCAGGCCATGCACATTGCGTAGCCCGTGGGCCCAGATCGGGTTGTCCGGCCAGGGGTTGTCGGCCGGCACGTCTCCCTCGGGAGTGAGGCGCAATACGGCACCGGCCGGATCGTCCAGGTCATCGGAGCGCTGCCGTTCGAAGGCGTCTCCGGTGGCCATGTAGAGCATGCCGTCCTCGCCGAACTGCAGGGTGCCGCCGCTGTGGCTGCCGCCCTGTGCCTGGGCGGGCAGTCCGTCCAGTAAGACCTCTTCTTCCCCGGCCTGGCCATCCTCGTCACGGTAACGGCTCAGACGGTTGAGCGGGCCATCCTCCGTTGTGTAGGTGTACATGACGTAGACCCAGGGCTGTTCGGGAAACTCCGGGTGCAGGGCCAGGCCGGTCAGCCCGCTTTCACCCGCGAAGAAGGCGCGATCCTCGATATCCAGCCAGGGCGCAGCCTGCCGTTCTCCCTCCCGTGACAAGACCTGTACCCGGCCGGGGCGTTCGGTGACAAAGATACGCTCGTCCGGTGCAAACACGATGGACCAGACCGCTTCCAGGTCCGTGGCGAACTCTTCCACTGTGACGCCCTCCGGCTCCGGGTGGTAGCTGGGCTCGGGCATGGGCGGGATGTCGCCACGGATGATTTCGTCCTGGGCCCGGGTGGTTGTATTCAGGAAGAAGGTCGAAAGAGCGGCCGCTACCAGTGTGCTTTTTACTGCTCCGGAAAAGGGCATGACAGTGTCCTTGGCTTGTGGATGATGGCTCGATGCAGTGTAGCGGGGAGCGCGGGTCGATCAAACGGAGTCCGTCGACGGAGAGGGGCGGTTCGTCGGGTGCGTCCGCGAAAGGGTGGTGGTATAGCCCGCTGGTGTAGTATCGTCGACGGATACCCCGTACCCATTCCCGCAAAAAACAACAATCGGGCGAGCGACATACACCGATGGATCGACTGGCGCGCATCTACCATCTGGACCGGGAGCTCAAGGCACGCCGTCATCCGGTATCCGTGCGGGTGTTGGCCGAAGTCCTTGAGTGCAGCGAACGCAACGTCAAGCATATTATCACCCGCCTGCGCGACGCTGGCATCCCGATCCGCTATGACCGCGAGCGTAACGGCTACTTTCTGGACCGTCAGGACCATCGCTTCGAACTTCCCGGCCTCTGGTTGAATGCCTCTGAGCTGCATGCCCTGATGATTTCCCACCATCTGCTCGCCGAGGTCCAGCCCGGCTGGCTCAACAATTATATCGCTCCACTCCAGCAACGCATCGAAAAACTGCTTACCACTCCACAGCAAGACTTCCAGCAACTGCAAAGGCGCGTGCGCATTCTGCAGACCGCCGCTCGTCCCGCGCGGCTGGACCATTTCCAGCAGATCAGCGAGGCCGTCATTGCCCGCCGGCGCCTCTATATGCTCTACCACGGGCGCGAGCGCGACCGTACCACCGAACGCACCGTCTCGCCCCAGCGCCTGGTCTACTATCGCGACAACTGGTACCTGGACGCCTGGTGCCATGAGGCCCAGGGCCTGCGCAGCTTCTCGATCGACCGATTGCATCCGGCAGCCGTTATGGATGAACCAGCCATTGATGTCGACGACGCAGAACTTGACGACCACTACACTCAGGCCTACGGCATCTTCTCTGGCAAGGCCGACCAGGCCGCGCACCTGCTGTTCAGCCCCGAAGCCGCCAAGTGGGTAGCCGACGAGAGCTGGCACCCCCGTCAACGGGGGCACGTTCACCCTGATGGCCGCTATGAGCTCCACATCCCCTATGGTGATCCGCGCGAGCTGATTATGGATATTCTGAAATTCGGGCCGGAGGTGGAGGTGTTGGGGCCGAAGGGGTTACGGGAGGAGGTTGCAAACCGGATTAGGAAAGCCGCTCGATTGTACGGTATTTGCGGCAAGACTTCGTGAAGTCTAAACCTTCAATCAAAGAAAACCGGGTTACCGGGAAAGAAATTTTCCCACTCACTGTGATAGAAGGGTTGTAGGAAAAATAACTATAACCTCCGCTGGTTGCCGATACGCATAACAATAGAATCAAACCAGAAAGTACAGGCATCGATATATGGACGATCTTACACCCAGTGACCTGAAATCTGTTCTGCATTCGAAACGAGCTAATCTCTATTACCTCGAACACTGCCGTGTGCTGGTCAACGGCGGCCGGGTTGAGTACGTTACGGATCAAGGGAAGCAGTCCCTTTATTGGAACATCCCGATCGCCAATACAACTTCCTTGCTTCTGGGCACCGGAACGTCCATAACCCAGGCTGCGATGCGGGAGCTGGCCAAGGCTGGTGTACTGGTCGGGTTCTGCGGCGGGGGCGGAACACCGCTGTTCAACGCGAATGAAGTCGATATCGATGTCGCCTGGTTCAACCCGCAGAGCGAATATCGTCCCACAGAATATCTACAGCGTTGGGTACGATTCTGGTTCAATGACAAATTGCGGCTGGAGGCAGCCAAGGCCTTTCAATATGCTCGCCTCGAACGGTTACAAACGCAATGGCTCCACAGTCGACCCTTGAGGGATGCCGGATTCGAGGTGAAGCAAGACACGCTTTCCTCATCACTTGAACGCAGCCAAAACGATATTGCCGGCGCCAGCGATACCGAGATGCTTCTCACGGTAGAAGCACGTCTGACAAAGGAGTTGTTCAAGATAGCTGCCCGGACAGTTGGTTACGGGGATTTCACTCGCGCCAAGCGGGGAACAGGAGCCGACCCGGCCAATCGATTTCTCGACCACGGCAATTATCTAGCTTACGGCCTGGGCGCAACGGCCACATGGGTCCTGGGGCTCCCTCACGGACTGGCGGTGCTCCACGGCAAAACGCGTAGGGGCGGGCTGGTCTTCGATGTCGCGGATCTGGTCAAGGACAGCGTGATATTACCGCAGGCGTTTGTATCAGCCATGGCGGGGCACGACGAACAGGAGTTCCGTCAAGCCTGTATCGAAGCCCTTACACGTAACGAGTCCCTTGATTTCATGATAGACATCATAAAACAGGTGGCCGTCGACACGGGAGGCCAGGCGGCATGAATGTTTTGTTGGTTTCTCAGTGTAGCAAGAACGCACTGACAGAAAGCCGTCGTATCCTTGATCAGTTCGCAGAACGGCGCGGACACCGCACGTGGCAAACGCCGATCACCTGGCAGGGACTGAAAACCCTCCACCGGATGTTGCGAAAGACAGCCCGCAAGAATACAGCTGTCGCCTGCCACTGGATTCGGGGCAAGGACCACAGTGAACTGCTCTGGATCGTAGGCGACGCCAGAAGATTCAATCCGCAAGGTGCCACGCCCACCAATACTACGGAACGGGATGTATTGCGCAGTCAGGACGAAAACGACTGGCATACCGCTGAGGAAATCCGGTTGTTATCGGCGCTTGCAGGCCTTTTCCACGATTTCGGTAAAGCAAACAAGGCGTTTCAGGCCAAACTGAGATCGTCCAGGGCCATTGCTGATGCCTACCGCCATGAATGGGTTTCTCTGCGCCTGTTTGTAGCTTTCGTCGGCCAGGACGATGACCCGAAGTGGCTCCACCGACTCACCCAGGTAGCTGGAAACAGGGAAGGGGGGATTCTAGCCCGGCTGTCACGCGATGGAATCGATCCAGGCTGCGCTCCGCCTTTTGAAGATTTACCGCCACTGGCTCGCGTGATCGGGTGGCTAATTGTCAGTCATCACCGGCTTCCCATTCAGGAGAAGGGGGCTGCTTTGCGCTCCGAGCTGCTCAACCATTTGCCTGATGAAATAGAGGATACATGGAGTGGTCCGCAGTCGGATGCCTCCGACCAGGATATCAAGGCCTGCTGGCAATTCCAGGAGGGTTTGCCCTTCGACAGCTCTCATTGGTGCCAGCACGTCGCCAGAATCGCGCAGGCCATCATTGCGCGTCCCACGATGGTTGGTACCGACTGGGGCGACAATCTCTACGTAATGCATCTCTCCCGACTGGCCCTGATGTTGTCCGATCACTACTATTCAAGCCAGCCCAGTAGCTCGACTTATGGTGACTCAGGATATCCCCTGTATGCCAATACTGATCGTGATACAGGCGAGTTCAAGCAACGACTCGATGAGCATCTGATCGGCGTGGAAGTTAACGCTAGCCGCATCGTCCGCACTTTGCCACGGCTGGCGGATCAACTGCCGCGCATTGCCCGGCACAAGGGATTTCGCCAGCGCACCAGCGCTCCGGAATTTCGCTGGCAGGACCGTGCCTTTGATCTGGCCAGTAGCTTGCAGGCTCGCAGCTCCCAACAAGGCTTCTTTGGAGTTAATATGGCCTCGACGGGTGCCGGCAAGACGCTGGCGAACGGTCGAATTTTGTACGCGTTAGCGGATCCCCGGAAGGGAGCACGTTTCAGCATCGCCCTTGGACTAAGAACCCTGACACTGCAAACTGGTGACGCCTACCGGGAACGGCTGGGACTGGGTAGCGATGATTTTGCCGTACTTGTCGGCGGTGGAGCGATCCGCCAGATCCATGAGCAGCAACACAACAAGGAGCTATTGCAAGCGGAAGAACCGTTCGCGCAGCACGGTTCCGAGTCCAGCGCGGACCTGCTGCCCGACCAGCACTATGTCCATTTTGAGGGAAGCCTTGAGGACGGCCCGCTGAATCGATGGCTCAGTGCTTCCAGCGACAACCATACACAGAAGCTCCTCAACGCCCCCTTGCTGGCTTGCACGATTGATCATCTGATTCCGGCCACGGAAGGCACACGCGGCGGCAAGCAGATCGCACCAATGCTACGGCTCATGACCTCGGATCTGGTGCTCGACGAACCGGATGATTTCAGCACCGAGGACCTCCCGGCACTGAGCCGCCTCGTGCACTGGGCGGGACTACTCGGCAGTCGCGTCCTTCTTTCTTCCGCCACCCTTCCACCCGCCATCGTTCAGGGACTATTCCAGGCCTACCTGGCCGGTCGACGCGGCTATCAGCAGAACCGCGGCATCCCGGGGCAACTCCTGAATGTTTGCTGCGCCTGGTTCGATGAATACTCAGCGCAAGCCAGCAACCACACCGATGTTCACGGCTATGCGGGAGCCCACAATGCCTTCGTCGACAAACGTCTACGCAAGCTGACAACCAAGGAGCGACGCCGGAAAGCTACCATCCAGCCCCTGGACATTTCCCCTGGACAACAACGCGAAGCGATAACAGGGAAATGGGCCGAGCATTTGGGCGAATGCATTCACACACTGCACGACCACCACCACACAGTCGACCCGGCCACAGGAAAACGCGTCAGCTTCGGTCTGGTGCGTATGGCCAATATCGATCCGCTAACAGAGTCCGCACAACATCTATACGCGTTGGGAGCCAATAAAAATTATCGGATTCACCTCTGTGTGTACCATGCTCAACACCCCCTTCTTGTCCGCTCTACGATCGAGAAAAATCTGGACCGGATCCTCAATCGCAAGAATCCCGACAATGTTCTGTCCGATCCATTGGTTCGTCAGAGCCTGGACAGCGAGCCAGAGGCCGAACAGATATTCGTTGTAATGGCAACCGCCGTCGCTGAAGTCGGCAGGGACCATGATTATGACTGGGCTGTCGTCGAACCATCGTCCATGCGCTCCATCATTCAATTGGCGGGTCGAGTCCGCCGCCACCGTTCTGGCGCCTGTGACAGCCCCAACCTTTATCTGCTGAATACCAACATCCGACACCTGACACGACCCAATAACCCCGCATTCTGTCGACCCGGATTCGAAAGCAATGAATTTCCGCTATCGGTTCATTCCCTTACTGAACTGCTAACAAAGGAGCAACTGACGGCGATCGACTCATCAAGCCGTATTCGCGAACGCGAGGTCTTGCAGCCGACAACCAATCTGGTGGACCTCGAACACGCGCGACTACGGGATCTTATGCTGGGAGAGGGCGGAAAAGCCATCCCCAATCACCGATGGTGGACCACTCGCGCCACTCTCAGCGGTGAACTCCAACGAAAAACTCCTTTTCGCGCGGATCCCCAAGGACGTCAGCGGTACGGAGTACTACCTGACGAAGAAGACAGCATCAACTTTTACCGCTTCGAACGTGACGGCAAGCTGACTGGCGTAAACAACCTTCTGCATCACGTCGATATTGAAACCGGACCGCGTATGCAATTCTGGGGATATCCCGAATACACAGAAGCACTACAAGAGTTGGCAGATATTTTTGATATGGAAACAACCAAATGCGCGCAACAATTCGGGATCATCGACCTTCCCGCCGATCGGGAAACCTTCGGATGGAATTATCACCACTCACTCGGTTTCAGTCATGGCCGATAAAAACTGAACGCGCAGAGATCCGATCTACATTAACCTCACGGAGAACGAATCGATGACCAGTACAGTCGATGCTCGCATAGATCCTGATTCGATCCGAGAAACCATCAAGCAGTTCCTTCAGGATCGACTTCAGCCGAAGTTGGACAAACTGAAAGAAGATGAGACCGAAAAGCGCGAAAAGCTTCTATATGATCATCAACCAGAAAACTGGATTGCCAGCGCCGCCAAGCGAGCGGAACAGATCCAGCAGGTCACCCATGCGCTCAAGTTTACTCACCCTGATGCAAAAGGTACAAGCCTGAATAAACCTGGCAATCCGGAAGCCGGAGAAGTGCTGGTGGGAACCCATACACTGGTTTCCGTCGACCAGGATGTGGTCGGTAATGCCGCCGCTCTGGATGTCTATAAGTTTCTCAAACTCCCAATTGGTGACAAGACCCTATTGGATTTTGCCATTGGGGGTGACTCACGACTCCGGGAGGCATTTTCTGCGGATCGAGATCAGGCACAGAAGTGGATGACTGCCTTGGCACGCATCACTCAGCCGAAAAACCGGCCGGCATCGCATGCTCTTGCCAAACAGCTTTATTGGGCTGTAAGCGATGGGGAATACCATCTTCTCGCCCCTCTTTTCCCGACTGCACTGGTACACCATGTGGTCACCGCGATTCGTGAGGACAGGTTTTCAGAGTCCGCGCAATCTGCTCGGAACGCTTACCGGAGGAAGGAGCCCTATTCGTACGGTTTTCATGAGTACCCTGATCTCGCTATTCAGCATTTTGGTGGCACCAAGCCGCAAAACATTAGCCAGCTTAATAGCGAACGTTATGGCGAAAACTATCTCTTGCCCTCCATCCCACCAACCTGGCAATCAGAGCCAGTCCAGCCCCCTCTTCATGTCGACAGCATCTTTGATCGCCACATCTCGAGACGCAAGAGAGTAAGGGATCTATTGTCCATTCTGCGCGACTTTCTGTCACGCGTTGGCCCTATTAATAATATAAAAGTCCGCCGTACGCGCGAAGATCTTATGGCTAGACTCTGTGATGAGGTACTGTTTTTCGCGGCTGAATTACAGACACTTGAACCCGGCTGGACTCTGGACGAACGATGCGAACTGAATATAGACGAGCAATGCTGGCTTGACCCGGAACGCGCTGCTCAGGATGAATCCTTTGCTGTTCACTTTGCTCAAGGCGATTGGAAAGAGGGAGTTAGCAAACGCTTTGCCAATTGGGTAAATGCGCGTTTGACTTCCTCGAAAACACCCATGAGCGAGGATGAAGCCAGGGAATGGCGAACCGTACTGGATCAGGAAATGAACCTTATACACACGGAGCTCAATTCCAATGACTGATGCAACCGCACTGCTACTGCTACCCCGTATCCAGGTACAAAACGCCAATGCAGTTTCCGGGCCGCTAAGCTGGGGATTTCCTGCACCCACCGCGTTTACCGGGTTCGCTCATGCGATTGAGCGCCAATTTACCGATGAGCTGAAATCGGGCTTCGATGGTATCGGAATAGTCTGCCACAGCTTTGAGCCACAGGTCTTTCGCCCCGCAGGGAAAAGGACACGCATATTCCGGTTGACTCGAAATCCGGTAGGTAGAGATGGGGCGCCACCTTCATTCGTTGAGGAAGGTCGGACCCATATGGAAGTCAGCATTATTCTCGCCGTGTGCGATTACTTGCCCAAGCGGAAAGGCGAGCAACTTGCCAAAGAAATCATGGCAGCCATTCAGGGAATGCGCCTGGCAGGCGGGAGCATTCTTCCGCAGCGCAGCGACAGAGGGACGCGCGCTCAATGGTGGCCGTTGGACGAAGACCTAGAAGGCCAACGAATAACTTTCCGAAAGTTCCGGCACCGACTGCTTCCCGGGTTTGCTTTGGTAGCGCGCGAGGATCAACTGGCAGAACATTTGGAAGAATTACGAATCGACAATCCGAAAGCTACTGCACTCGATGCACTCCTCGACCTTACACGATTGAATTACGAGCCCGACTTCCCGGTGCCCGGCGACCCCGATACGCAGCAGTGGGGTCTCAGAAAGAAACCCGGTTGGCTCGTGCCTCTTCCCGTCGGTTATGCAGGCTTGTCAGATCTATACGGCCCTGGAGAAGTCGCTAATACTCGAGACGCTTCAGTACCGTTTCGATTCGTCGAAAGTCTTTATTCCCTCGGCGAGTGGGTGGGTGCCCACCGGTTGATCGATCCGGAGCAACTGCTCTGGCGCAATATCTCAGCCCCCGAGAAAGGTATTTACCGTTGTATCAATCGGTATAGCGATACCCTGAAAACCAGCACCTCATAAGGAGACTCCATCATGGCACAATCCGACTTGAAAACCGCTTCAGTCCTCGCGTTTGAGCGAAAACTGGATCCCTCCGATGCTCTGTTCAGCAGTGGTTCGTGGGATGACAGAGGCAATGGCGAGCAATGGCCTGCCATAAAGATACGCGAAAAATCGGTGCGCGGTACCATTTCCAATCGGCTGAAGACCAAAGAGCAGGACCCAGCCAAACTGGATGCATCCATTGAAAATCCTAATCTGCAGACAGTCGATGTTGCCAGCGTGCCCAATGACAGAGATACGCTACGGGCACGGTTCACGCTCCGGGTCCTTGGCGGCGCCGGGCACCCCTCGGCTTGCAATAATGCTGACTACCAAGAGCAGCTTAAGTCTGCCGTAGAGCACTATATCGGAACTCACGGTTTCTCTGAACTGGCCCACCGATACGCCGTCAATCTGGCCAATGCGAGATTTCTGTGGCGTAATCGTATTGGTGCGGAAAGCGTAGAGGTGCGGATTCGCCATCTCCAGGAAGGGACTGCAGCTCAGGAGTGGATATTCGACGCTTACAACTTCTCTCTTCGTGATTTTTCTGTGCCCGCTGAAGAGCAAAGAAGGTTCAATGAGCTGTCCAGCGTTATCGAGCAGGGACTCTCCGGAGAGGAATACGTATTGCTGGAAGTAGTCGCCTACGCTCGCGTCGGTGATGGCCAGGAAGTATATCCGTCTCAAGAACTGATCCTGGATCGAGGACGCGGTGACAAAAGCAAAACGCTTTATACCGTCGGCGAAGTAGCCGGTATGCACAGCCAAAAGCTTGGCAATGCGCTGAGAACCATTGACACATGGTATCCCGAGGCTGCGGACATGGGACCGATAGCTGTAGAACCCTATGGCTCTGTAACCTCCCAAGGTAGAGCTTTCCGCCAGCCCAAAGCAAAAATGGACTTCTATAACTTACTGGACAACTGGATACTGAAAGACAAAGTACCGGATGAGAGCCAGCAGCATTTTGTTATGGCCACATTGATTCGTGGCGGTGTATTCGGCGCAGCAGAATAGGAGGAGCCCCGATGGATCACTACGTAGATTTAAAGCTATTACCTGACCCAGAGTTTCCGGCGCCTATGTTGATGAATGCGCTTTTCTCAAAACTACATCGCGCATTAGTCGAGATGCATAGCAACACGATCGGCGTGAGCTTTCCGGAGCTTCAACCGGATCAACCCTCACTTGGTCGATGCTTGCGAGCGCATGGCACGGAGAGAGACCTGGCTCAATTGATGCAAAAAAATTGGCTAGCCGGCATGCGTGATCATATTACCCAACAGAAAGTAGCCAAAGTACCTGACGAGATTCAACATCGACGCATCAAACGTGTTCAATCAAAATCCAGTGCGGAGCGATTACGTCGACGCCATGCCAAGCGGCACCCTGAGCTTTCCGAAACCGAGCTGCTCAACAGGATTCCTGATTTCGTTGAGCAGCAACTCGACCTGCCCTTTATTCGTATACAAAGCGGTAGCAGTGGCCAGCAGTTTCGCTTGTTTCTGGAGCATCTTCCCGTTCAGAAGGAGCCAGTAAAAGGGAAGTTCAATAGCTATGGCCTTAGTACCGAAGCAACAATCCCATGGTTTTGACCCTTTTTACCATCTTGTTTCGATATTCCCTAGTATCAACCAGTTAGAGAGCCATTCGCGAAAAGGGCAGAAACTCTCTGATTGAATAAAAGCTCTTTAACAACAGAGATTTGCAGTTTAGTATCTGTACTTCACTGCCGCGTAGGCAGCTCAGAAAATTATCCGCACGTTGCCAATCTTGGAGATGTACTTCACTGCCGCGTAGGCAGCTCAGAAAAGGAGTTCGTCGAGGCGATTCGGGACTGGGGCCTTCACTGCCGCGTAGGCAGCTCAGAAAGATAGTGCTGGGTGTAGATGTTGCCCGATTCGCTTCACTGCCGCGTAGGCAGCTCAGAAACATCCTGCCAGGTGCGGGCGCGTCGACATGGCCTTCACTGCCGCGTAGGCAGCTCAGAAATGGAGCGAGCACAACAGCGAGGCATTTGCCGGCTTCACTGCCGCGTAGGCAGCTCAGAAAGTCGCAATAAATGCCGCGAACCTGCTGATTTGCCTTCACTGCCGCGTAGGCAGCTCAGAAAATGTTTTCGACTTCAGCTGGCTCTGCGTGTTGCTTCACTGCCGCGTAGGCAGCTCAGAAATCGTAGTGATGGCTCGATGCGCTGGCAATTTTCTTCACTGCCGCGTAGGCAGCTCAGAAAATACGGGTCATCGTAGAACTGCGCAATGTCCCCTTCACTGCCGCGTAGGCAGCTCAGAAAACGAAGGGCCAGACGAGTGGCAGGCCAAGCAGCTTCACTGCCGCGTAGGCAGCTCAGAAAGATGACCTCGATGGTGCGCTCTCCGTCTATCACTTCACTGCCGCGTAGGCAGCTCAGAAAAGCAAGTAACGCCGACGTCGAGGCCGAGCTGACTTCACTGCCGCGTAGGCAGCTCAGAAAAGAAGGCCCAGGCGGCGGTGCAGAACTGGAACCTTCACTGCCGCGTAGGCAGCTCAGAAAAGAAGAGTGGGCACGACATGGTTCGCCATGGCCTTCACTGCCGCGTAGGCAGCTCAGAAAAGTTCGAGGAATGGCCCGATGAACCAGCAATTCTTCACTGCCGCGTAGGCAGCTCAGAAAACAGTGTGCCGGACGTTGCCTCGCTCAGCACCCTTCACTGCCGCGTAGGCAGCTCAGAAAAAGCGAGTGCCAGGCAACGCTGGCCGCCTCGACTTCACTGCCGCGTAGGCAGCTCAGAAAGCCTCGATGCCGCTGCATACGCTTCCGTACCTCTTCACTGCCGCGTAGGCAGCTCAGAAATACACCCTGATTGCAGCATTCGGCCTCACTACCTTCACTGCCGCGTAGGCAGCTCAGAAAAACGAAAGGCGGCGTATTCACTACGGAAGAACCTTCACTGCCGCGTAGGCAGCTCAGAAATTCCAGCTTCAGGGTCATATCCGTGTTGTCGACTTCACTGCCGCGTAGGCAGCTCAGAAAGCACCGGGAGGAATGATGGCAAGGAAGTGTCGCTTCACTGCCGCGTAGGCAGCTCAGAAAAAGTACGCGATGGCGGGGAAGTGGTGGTGACACTTCACTGCCGCGTAGGCAGCTCAGAAATCATCAACCGGACCGCTGGAGATTGCTGACGGCCTTCACTGCCGCGTAGGCAGCTCAGAAAAACAACGGAAAGGGTTGCAGCGAGGACGGAACCTTCACTGCCGCGTAGGCAGCTCAGAAAGGTTAAAATCGTACATATGCGGATACTCCCCCTGTAGTGGTCTAATGAAACCGGACACCATTTAAGGTGGTAATATTACCACCAAG
>JBBEBP010000008.1:0-154689 GCA_040882255.1 Pseudohongiellaceae bacterium
GGCCAAAGCGGAGAATCTGTCTAACTTACTGTCCGGAATTAGTTGACCACTACAGAGCCCATAAACTGGCCGAGACCACGATGCAGGCGGCGGAACGCGGGGCAAGCCTGACCAATCGCCTGCTCTCCTTCGCGCGGCTCCAGGCGCTTACGCCAGAACATCTTCACCCGGGGCAATTGCTGATCGGGATCGAAGGACTGATCCGCCGAACGATCGACGAGGATATCGAGATCGGGATCAGCGTCGCTGCGGATGTCCTGCCGATCGAGGTTGACCCGGGTCAGTTCGAGAATGCGGTCCTGAACCTCGTGATCAACGCCCGCGACGCCATGCCGAATGGCGGTCGACTGACCATTGAGGCGTCGAACGTGACACTCACCGCGGATGATCTGATGTCCTACGAGGGAATGAAGACGGGACGATATGTGGTGATTGCAGTGTCCGACAACGGCTGCGGGATGCCGCCGGACATCGTGGAGCGGGCGTTTGAACCCTTCTTCACAAGCAAGGAGGTCGGCAAGGGGTCCGGACTTGGCCTGTCGATGGTCTGGGGGTTTGTCCACCAGTCGAACGGCTACGCCCGGATCTACTCGGAGCCCGGCGAGGGCACGACAGTAAGACTCTACTTCCCCGCGACGGACGAGCAGGAAACGAAGACGAGAACGCAGACCCGGACCGTTGGACTGGTGGGCGGTACAGAGTGCATCCTCGTGGTCGAGGACGACGACCTGGTCCGCAGGCATGTGGCAGAGCAACTCGGTGGCCTTGGCTACGAAGTCAGGGAAGCAACGTCCGCAGCCGAAGCGCTTGAAGTCATGGATAGCGGGTGGGACATCGACTTGTTGTTCACCGATGTGGTGATGCCCGGCGGCATGAACGGTAAGCAGCTTGCCGATGCCGCTCAGCTACGACAGCCGGAACTCAAGGTGCTATTCACCTCCGGCTACACCGAGGATGCGATTGTGCATCAGGGTCGGCTTGATCCGGGCGTCAACCTTCTGGGAAAACCCTACCGTCGCGCAGATCTTGTCGCAAAGGTCCGGCACGTGCTGGATGGATAGGGCAGGAAGACTTGATGTGTCCACCGTCCCATTGTACCGCAGCCAGGCTGCCACCCGGTTTCCCATTGGGTAATCCGGTTGCCATGGACATCATGGAATTGGGCTGGCTCAGTCAATGTCCTGTCGCCCTTCAGGGCGGCCAGGGCTACTTTGTCCTAAAACCATTGTCCTGATTTCGGGGTCTACCATACTTATACGGTCGGCCGGCCATCCCATCCAGGCGGTAAAGTCGGCTGTTGCCATGGGTTTGCCATAATAGAAGCCCTGGGCATAGCGGTAGTGATGTTCGCGCAAAAAGGCCTCGTGTTCCTTGCTCTCTACGCCTTCACCAAGGGCACGGATGCGGAGATGATTGCTCAACTGCGACAGGCTGGCCACGACACCGGCGCCACGCCCGTCTGGCGCCTGTTGCACAAAGATTTTATCGACCTTGATGATGTTGAATGGCATATCGAGCATCCGGCCCAGTGACGAATAGCCCGTTCCGAAGTCGTCCAGGGCGAGAGAAAATCCTGCAGCCGCCATTTCGTCGAGAACGGAACTGATCTCGTCCAGCTTCTGATCCAGTGCGTTCTCGGTGATTTCGAGCTTCACACACGATGGTGAGACACCCGCTTCTTTTGCGATGACCGTGAATTGCTCGGTCAGGCGTGAATCGCGCAGTTGGCTCGGGGCAAGGTTAACCGATACCCAGAATTCCTCATTGCCTGGCAGTTCCTGCCACTGGCGCAGTTGACGGCAAGCGTCCTCGAAGACCTGGGTGCCAAGGCGATCCATGAGCCCCAGTTCCTCGGCCAGAGGGATGAATTCATCAGGTCCTATGGGCGCTTGTTCTTCGGGTTGAGGCCAGCGTAACAGCGCTTCCGCGCCCACCACCTTGTCGTAGTGCAGATCCACAATGGGTTGATAGTAAACAACAAGCTCCCGTTCACTGACTGCCCGCTGCAGATCGCCCTCAAACGTGATCTCCCGGCGCTTGGCCTCCTTGATGGTGTGATTCGCCCAGCAGATGGGGGTCTTGTCCATTGAAGGCGCGCGTTGCGCTGCTTCGTCGGCGAGGACCGCGAGCTCGTGTGCATGGTTGCCATTGCGCGGGGCGCGCGAGATTCCCGCGCTGACATCAACCTGGAGTGCGTGCCCCGAAATTTCGAAGCTTCCCTCGCGAATAGTGCCAATCAGGTTGCCCGCCCGGGTCGACAGGTGAAGATCCGGGTCTTGCGACGCATTGGCATTCGGGATGAGAACCGCCAGGGTGTGCTCGTGGGTCCGCGCAAGAGACTCGTCCGTCTCCAGCCGGCTTTCGAGGTGTTCGGCGATATCGCTCATGAGCTGGTTGACGGCTTCGAATCCATAAGCCTGATCGACGCGGTCCAGGCGCTTGAACTGCAAGGCCACGAATCCGGTTACCGAACGCGTGGCTTTTCCTTCTTCGATCAGGCGCTGGAGCCGCGACAACATCCCGCGATGGTTCAGGGCGCCAGTAATCGGATCGTAGTTGCTCCCGGCGGTGTTCAGGGTGGCATTCAATCGCCGGGTTTGAATGTTCAGCGTCTCTCGGGCCGGATGCTGCTCCGTGACGCTCCGTTGTACAGAAAGAAAATAGTCGACGCCCTCTTCTTTCACGGGCATACGCGTGATGGTCCATTCCACCTGATAGGGAGAGCCATCCTTCTTGTAGTTCCAGATGCAACCCTCAAAGGAATCGCCGGCGCGCAAGGTCGACACGAGCTGACCCAGCACCGCGCGATCGGTATCCGGACCCTGCAGTATGCGGGGTGTGGCTCCAATGAGCTCTTCACGTGCATAGCCCGTCATCTGCGTGAAGGCTGTATTGACGTAAACAATCTCTGGACCGGGTGATTCCAGCTCGCCGGTTGTAATGATGACCGCATACTCGGACTGCTCAATGGCTGCCTTCAGACTGCGGGATCTATCACCAAAATCCATTCCGTGCCTCTCTTGATCCTGTTGTGAGCATCCGCAGCTATTGCTCCATGCAACAATGGTTCTCGCCTGTCGATTGAAGCATAGAGTATTCTCAGGGGGGGATTGGAAACAAGTCGAATTTCTATCCCGGTGTGCGATTTCTCGGGTAAACGGGAGGCACTGCTTCCGGTGAAGGTGGACATCGATTCACCCTTCAGGGGCAGCTGGTTGATGACGAGGGTTGAGCAACGCAGAAAATCGGAGAGAGCGAACCGGGGAGTGACGGCCTGTATCCCCGGTAACGGATGCATAGTTCGCCACTTTTGCTGGCCCAAAAGCCAGTATATCCGTGGCAGGCCAATGAAAAATAACGAGAAAATATGGTGGGCCCACCTGGACTCGAACCAGGGACTTACGGATTATGAGTCCGCTACTCTAACCAACTGAGTTATAGGCCCTTAAACTTCGCCCTGCACGCTCAGGCGGCGTTGCCGGGCATCTGGTCTTCAGTCGTGTACGGCTTGTACACTCCTTCAGCCCAGCTCCCCGGCGCCTTGCCTGACCGCACAGGGCTGTGTTTATCAAACTTCGCCTGATACGCCCAGGCCGCGTTGCCGGAACCGGCGCCTTGCCTGGACGCACCAGGCTGTGATCGCCCCTTCTTTTCCGGGGCGAAACCACCACCCCACAGGCGTGGAACGGCGTGCGGGGCATTATAAGTCCGGACGGGCGGGGTTGCCAGCCCTGTTTGGGCCGGGCGGTGGACTGATCTGGATCAATGCGGCGGGTGTTGAGGGGTGTAGTCTGGAAGAGTAGAGTCTGGCTTGTAGCCATTCGAGTATTCGGGGAGATATGACATGTCCAGAGAAGCAGGTGATCGTTACAAGTGTGAAGGCTGCGGGGCTGAGCTGGTCTATGAGAAGGGCTGCCCGTGTCCGGAAGAGATGAAGCATGAGGAAATCTGCTGCGGCAAGCAGATGGTGAAGGTCTGAGACCCGCCATTTTCTCGTGAACACAACGTAAAAGAGCCCGTCAGGCGGGCTCTTTTACGTCAGGCTACCGGTTTTCAGCGGCCGGCGGAGGATACGGATGACCGGCTGATCACTGCTCGTCCAGGAAGCTGCGCAGGTGGTCCGAGCGGGTCGGGTGGCGCAGCTTGCGCAGGGCCTTGGCCTCGATCTGGCGGATGCGCTCGCGGGTGACGTCGAACTGCTTGCCGACTTCTTCCAGCGTGTGGTCGGTGTTCATGTCGATGCCGAAACGCATGCGCAGCACCTTGGCCTCGCGCGCGGTCAGGCTGCCCAGTACGTCGCGGGTCGCTTCGCGAAGACCCTCTTCGATGGAGGAGTCCACCGGGGACTCGACGGTGCTGTCCTCGATGAAATCGCCCAGGTGGCTGTCCTCGTCGTCACCGATGGGCGTCTCCATGGAGATCGGCTCCTTGGCGATCTTGAGCACGCGCCGTACCTTGTCCTCGGTCATGTCCATGCGCTCGCCCAGCTCTTCCGGGGTGGGCTCGCGGCCTTTCTCGTGGACCATCTGGCGGCTGATGCGGTTCAGCTTGTTGATGGTCTCGATCATGTGCACCGGAATACGGATGGTGCGGGCCTGGTCCGCGATGGAGCGGGTGATGGCCTGGCGGATCCACCAGGTGGCGTAGGTGGAGAACTTGTAGCCGCGGCGGTACTCGAACTTGTCGACGGCCTTCATCAGGCCGATGTTGCCCTCCTGGATCAGGTCCAGGAACTGCAGGCCGCGGTTGGTGTACTTCTTGGCGATGGAGATCACCAGGCGCAGGTTGGCCTCGACCATCTCCTTTTTGGCGCGGCGGCTCTTGGCCTCGCCGATGGACATGCCGCGGTTGATCTCCTTGACCTCGGCGACGCTCAGGCCGCTTTCTTCTTCCATGGCCTGCAGCTTGTGCTGGGCGCGGAGTACGTCGTCCTTCACTTCGGCCAGCTTCTTCGACCAGTCTTCCTTGGCCTTGATGTGCTTGTCGACCCACTTCAGGTTGACTTCGTTGCCCGGGAAGCTCTGTACGAACAGCTTGCGCGGCATGCCGGCCTGGCGTACGCAGGCCACCATGATGGTGCGCTCGTGGCGGC
This sequence comes from Pseudohongiellaceae bacterium, assembly GCA_040882255.1. Lineage (GTDB taxonomy): Bacteria > Pseudomonadota > Gammaproteobacteria > Pseudomonadales > Pseudohongiellaceae > PWQG01. Next base: position 5,093 of record JBBEBP010000008.1, read on the forward strand.
GTACGCGGTGCAGGGAGGCGCGGGCATCACTGACCAGGTGATCGGCGATCTTGGGGGTCAGCTTGAAGGTCTTGAAGATGTCGCCCAGCTTCTCCAGCTCCTCGCGGGCTTTCTTGCTGGTGCGGCCGTTCTTCTTGATGGACGTCTCAGTGCGCTTGTATTGCTTGCGCAGGTCGTTAAAGCGCAGGCGGGCCTCTTCCGGGTCAGGGCCAGAGGTGGTTTCCTCTTCGCTGTCCAGGCTGTCGTCCTCGGAGGAGGCGGCATCGTTGCTGTGGTCCACCTGGGCGAGATCGTCGTCCTCGGTCTCCAGGTAGCCGGTGATGACGTCGTTGATGCGCCGCTCTTCCTTCTCGACCAGGTCGTACTCGTCCAGCACGTACTGCACGGTGCCGGGGTAGGCGGCCACGGACTTCATCAGGGCGCGCAAGCCTTCCTCGATGCGCTTGGCGATGACGATCTCGCCCTCGCGGGTCAGTAGCTCCACGGTACCCATCTCGCGCATGTACATGCGCACGGGGTCGGTGGTGCGGCCGGCTTCGCTTTCCACAGCTGCCAGGGCGGCGGCGGCTTCGGCGGCGGCGAGTTCGTCGGGACCGTTGTCACCATCGGCCATGATCAGGGTGTCGGCGTCCGGAGCGGCCTCGAAGACCTGGATGCCCATGTCGTTGATCATCTGGATGATGTCTTCCACCTGGTCCGGGTCGGAGATGGACTCGGGCAGGTGGTCGTTTACCTCGGAATAGGTCAGGTATCCCTGATCCTTGCCCTTGGCGATGAGTGCTTTCAGACCGGATTGTGATGAGCGGCGCGTTTCAGACATGTTCTTCCGTCATTTGGGTAGGTGAAAGACAGCCGGGCATTATATCGACTATGCTCCGTGCTGGCCAGCGATTCGGGTTTTCAGGGCCCTTCATTGCCTGTAGACCGCAGTCCGGGCCGTACGCGTTCAAGCAACTGCTGGCGGAACTGTGCCTTGCGGGCCTGTTCCAGCAACTGGTCGATCAGGTAATTGAATTCCTCGGCGACGCCTACGCTGGGCGTTATGCTCTCGCTTTTCAGCAATTGGGTCAGTCGCCGGCCTTCCTCGGTGCCATAGCAATGGCCCAGCAGTGTATATGTCGTAGTTGTGGGGTCATTTCCCGCCAATTCAATCAATTCGGCCAATAATCGGGTATATCGGTCGTCCAGGTGGTCGAGCAGGGTCAGGTCGCGGTCGGTCGCGGCGCCCGCTTTTGCCACCAGTGGTGCGGCGAGCGCGGGCTTGTAGAGCAGCAGCTCGATGGCCTTGAGGCTGGTGGGTTTGTGGATGCGCGCCTGCTGGCGGCGCGGGGCGGCGCCGGGGCCCTGGCTTTGTGCGGGCCGCGCCGCGTCGCTGCGTCCGGCCGGGCCGTCGTCCATGTGCGGCGGTGGTTCGTTGGCCGGCGGCGGGGCGGACTGCCGGTTGGTATCGGGCTGGCCCTGGAGCTGGCGGCTGAGCACAGCGGCTTCGGTGCCGGTCAGTTCGGCGAGGCGGTCGATCAGCAGCTGGCGGTAGATGGTGTCGGGCAGTGTTGCCAGGTGCGGCAGAGCCAGGCTGGCCAGGCGGGCGCGGTCGTCCAGGCGCTTGAGGTCCAGGTCTTCGGAGAGATGGTTGAACAGGTATTCAGACAGGGAATCGGCCTTCTTCACCAGTGCCTCGAAGGCTTCGCGGCCCTGGCTGCGCACCAGGGTGTCGGGGTCCTCGCCCTCGGGCAGGAACAGGAAGCGGATCTGGCGGCCGTCGCTCATCAACGGCAGGGCGTTTTCCAGGGCACGCCAGGCGGCATTGATGCCGGCCTGGTCGCCGTCAAAGCAGAACACGATCTCCGGCACCAGGCGGAACAGGCGCTGCAGGTGATCGGCGCTGGTGGCGGTGCCCAGGGTGGCGACTGCGTGAGTGATGCCGTGCTGGGCCAGGGCGACCACGTCCATATAGCCTTCCACCACCAGCACACGGTCCAGGCGGCGCTGGGCCTTGCGGGCCTCGTACAGGCCGTACAGTTCGCGGCCCTTGTGGTAGACCGGGGTCTCGGGGGAGTTGAGGTACTTGGGTTTGTCGTCGCCCAGCACGCGGCCGCCGAAGGCGATGACCCGCCCGCGGGTGTCGCGGATGGGGAACATGATGCGGTCGCGGAAGCGATCGTAGTGGGTGTCGCGGTCCTCGCGCATCTTTTCCGGATCGCGTTTGATGACCAGGCCGGCCTCTTCCATCATTTTCCGGTCGATGGAGTGGGACAACAGGTGTTTCAGGAGGTTGTCCCAGCCGGGCGGGGCCAGGCCGATGCCGTAGCGGGCGGCGATCTCGCCGGTCAGGCCGCGGGACTTGAGGTAGTTGACGGCGAGGTCGCGGCGCTCGTGGCGGCGCAGCTGGGCGCGGTAGTAGCGGTCGGCCTTGTCCAGGGCGTCCAGCAGGGGTTTGTGTTGCTCGCGGCGCTGGCGGTCCTCGGGTTTCTCGTCACGCGGCACTTCCAGGCCGTAGTCGCCGGCCAGGCTCTCGACGGCCCGGGGGAAGTCGGTGTTGTCGAACTCCATGACGAAGCCCAGGGCGTTGCCCCCGGCGCCGCAGCCGAAGCAGTAGTAGAACTGCTTGTCGGGCTCGACGCTGAATGAGGGGGTTTTCTCCTGGTGGAACGGACAGCGGGCGGACCAGTTCTTGCCGGTCTTTTTAAGTTTGACGCGCTTGTCGATGACGTCGACGATGTCCACCCGGCTGAGCAGTTCGTCGATGAAGCGTTGAGGGATCAGTCCGGCCATGCCGGGAGTATAGCAGTAACGGCAAGCGGGATGAGAGCGGGGGGAGTGTCAGTTGCCGGCCAGCAGGGCCTTGACTCGGGCGCTGACGGCGCTCATGTCGGCGCGGCCGGCCACCTTCGGACGTACCTGCCCGATCACCTTGCCCATGTCCGGTATGCCGGCGGCGCCGGTATCGGAGATGGCCTGGCGGATCAGCGCGTCGATTTCCTCTTCACCGAGGGCAGCGGGCATGAATTCCTGCAGGATGTCGATCTCGCTCTGCTCGGCGTCGGCCAGCTCGTTGCGGTCGGCCTCGCGATACTGGCGGATCGACTCGCGCCGCTGTTTGATCATTTTTTCGAGAATGGCCAGCACGCGGGCATCATCGGGCTCAATGCGCTCGTCGACTTCGACCTTCTTGATGTCGGACATGACCAGACGCAACGTGCTCAATCGGGCCTTGTCACGGGCGCGCATGGCGTCCTTGACGGCGTCGGAGAGCTGGAGCTTCAGCGGGCTGTCGGCCATGAGGTCAGGCCGTGATCAGTAGAGACGCTTGGTACGCTTGTTTTCGCGTGCCAGCTTCTTCATGTGGCGCTTCACAGCTGCGGCGGCCTTGCGCTTGCGGGCTGCGGTGGGCTTCTCGTAGAATTCCTTGCGGCGTACTTCCGCCAGGATGCCTGCTTTCTCGCAGGAGCGCTTGAAACGTCGCAGTGCAACGTCAAACGGTTCGTTCTCTTTCAGCTTTACGCTTGGCATGTCTCAGGTTCACCTTCCGTTTCTGGATACCTATAAGGGGCGCATATGGTAATGTGCGTTTCCGGTAAATGCAAAAAAAAGTTCGCCAGGGAGCCCATTGCTCTCGCAGAGAGCGCCGAGAACGCCAGGAAACCCCATTACTCTCGCAGAGTGCGCCAGGATCGCGGAGATCGCCAAGAAAACCCATTGTTCTCGCGGAGATCGCTGAGAGCGCAGAGAAACCCGATCTATAGATTTGCCGTTCTTGGCGTCCTTGGCGTTCTCTGCGCTCTCTGCGAGAACAATGGGTTTCTCTGGCGCTCCCTGCGAGAGCAATGGGCTTCCTGGCGATCTTCGCGAGATCAACTGGCACCGGGATGTGTGCCTGTCTTATCATGGCGCCCTTTATGGTCCGCATCAGGACCGTATGCCAAGCGGAGCACTTTCAGCCCCCATGCGTGTACTGGGTATCGAGACATCCTGTGACGAAACCGGCATCGCCGTCTACTGCAGCGAGCGCGGTCTGCTGGCCGATGCGTTGTACAGTCAGGTGGATCTGCACGCCGTCTATGGCGGGGTGATTCCCGAGCTGGCCTCGCGCGATCATGTGCGCCGCACGCTGCCGATGATCCAGCAGGTACTGGAGGAAGCGGGGCTGCAGCCCTCGGACATCGGCGGGGTGGCCTACACGGCCGGGCCCGGTCTGGTCGGTGCGTTGCTGGTCGGTGCCATGCTGGGCCGCTCGCTGGCCTATGGCTGGGGCGTACCGGCTATCGGTGTGCATCACATGGAGGGGCACCTGCTGGCACCCATGCTGGAGCCGGACCCGCCGGCCTTTCCGTTTGTGGCCCTGCTGGTTTCCGGGGGCCACACGCAGCTGGTGGCCGTGGAGGGCATCGGCCGCTATCGGCTGCTGGGGGAATCGCTGGACGATGCGGCCGGGGAGGCCTTCGACAAGGTGGCCAAGATGCTGGGTCTGGCCTATCCGGGCGGTCCGCGGGTAGCGGAGCTGGCCACGCGGGGCGAGCCGGGACGTTTTGTGTTCCCCCGGCCCATGACCAACCGCCCGGGCCTGGATTTCAGTTTCAGTGGTCTGAAGACCTATGTGCGCAATACGCTGGAAGAGCAGACTGCGGCGGCCGATGGAGAAGTCAGCGGGCAGACGAAGGCGGACATCGCCCTGGCCTTCGAGGAGGCGGTGGCGCAGACCCTGACCATCAAGTGTCGGCGCGCGCTGCAGCAGACGGGTATGAAGGGCCTGGTGATCGCCGGAGGCGTGAGCGCCAATCTGCGGCTGCGCGAGCAGCTTGGCGCGATGACGGAGAAAGAAAGGGCGCGGCTGTATTATGCGCAGCTGCGTTTCTGCACGGACAACGGGGCGATGATCGCCTACGCGGGCTGGCGCCGGCTGAGGGCCGGGCTGTCCTCGGACCTGGAAGTGGATGTGAAACCGCGTTGGTCGCTGGAAAGCCTGCCTTCACTGCCCGGGGATGATACCGCCGCCTGAGGGTCAGGCATTGATAACCACCGATTGGATGAAACGCTTCATGGACATCGTCTACATACGCGAACTGGAGATCGACACCGTCATCGGCATCTACGACTGGGAGCGGCAGATCCGCCAGACGGTGAGTCTGGATCTGGACCTGGCCACCGACATTCGCCCGGCAGCGGCCAGCGAGAGCATCGAACGGGCGCTGGACTACAAGGCGGTCTCCAAGCGTCTGATCGCCTTCGTGGAGGAGAGCGAATTCCTGCTGATCGAGACCCTGGCCGAGCGTATTGCCACCATCGTACTGGACGAGTTCGACGTGCCGTGGCTGCGGCTGCGGGTCGGCAAGCCGGGTGCGGTGACCGGTGCCCGCGACGTGGGTGTGATCATTGAGCGGGGCGAACGGGGGTGATGGCATGACCGCTGACCCGGTGACCGTTACCCTGAGTATCGGCAGCAATGTGGACGCCGAACACCATACCCGCGCCGCACTGGATGCATTGCAGCGGCGCTTCGGTGAGCTGACCCTGTCGCGGGTCTATGAGAGCGAGGCGGTGGGCTTTGACGGCAACAACTTCCTGAACATGGTCGTTGCGCTGCAAACGGACATGCCGTTGGCCGAGCTGTCGCAGTGGCTCAAGAGCCTGGAGGACGAACAGGGCCGGCGCCGCGGTCAGGCCCGGTTCAGCAGCCGGACCCTGGACGTGGATATCCTCACCTACGGGGATCTGCACGGGGAGCACGAGGGCATGAAGCTGCCGCGTCCCGAGGTACTGAAGAACGCCTTCGTGCTTTGGCCGCTCAGCGAGGTGATGCCGGACGCGCGCCATCCGGAAGACGGTCGCCGCTATCGTCAGCTCTGGCAGAACTACGACCGCTCCCGCCAGCGTCTGTGGCCCATCGATTTCCAGTGGAACGGCAGGAGCCTCTGAAGCCGCCCGGCCATCAATACGCGGCCGGCAGCCTCAGAGGCACTCCATCACGATTCCTTCGCTGCCTTCTCGGGGGCGATGTCTTCTATACCCGCTTCGCCTTCCTCCTCCAGCATCTGCTTGCGCTGCACGAACACATGCGGGCCGACCACCACCAGGATGGTCGCCAGGCCTGCGAGCAGGCCGGTCCACGGGTCGAACAGGGCGAAGGCCATGGCGGTCAGCACCATGGCGCCGCGTTCGGTGGAGTCGGTCACCTGGGTCATGGCCAGCGTGGCACAGGCAAAGCCGGTAAGCAGCAGGGTCACGGCCAGGGCGATGGGTAGCAGCGGCTGCAGCAATGTGACGATGGGCAGCACGATGAACAGCACCGGGAAACCGTACACGTAGTAGGCCGAAATGCCGTCGTAGATGGAGTCCATCTGGTTACGGCCGGTGACCCAGCGCTTGAGCACGATCACCTGGATGCCGGTCCACAGCACGCCCTGCGTGCCGAAGAACGGGGCGATGATGCCCATCACGCCGTTACGGATGCCGGTGGCCATGTGGGCGCGGTTGTTGTTCACGTCCAGCTTTTCGTCCGGGCGCATGGACTCGGCGTTCTTGATCATCGCATCGCCGGTCACCAGGTCGCCGAAGAACAGGATGTAGGTGATGAAGGCCAGCGGCAGGGCGCTGATGTACATGCTCAGGTCCGGCCAGCCGATCACCAGCGGCGAGGCCTTGGCCCACATGGAGCTGGCGTGGGTCGGCACGTCCAGCAGGCCCATGCGGATGTTGAAATCCATCTCGCCGGTCAACCAGCCGACCACGCCGGCCACCAGGAAAGCGGGCAGCAGGCCCAGGCTGGCCAGGCGGGTCAGCCACGGGCGGCCCACAGCGGCGCGCTGGAACGGTTTGGAGAAGGCCAGGAACATGCACAGGGCCAGCGCGGCGATGGCGGCGATGGGGGCGGTGACCAGCGCGCCAGCCGGGTCATTCATGTCGAAAATGCGCAGGAAGGCGGCCACGGCCGCGCCCAGGATGATGCCGCCCTTGAGGACGTTGGGCACCAGTTTGACCAGCTTGCCGCCCATGCCGGTGATGCCCAGGAACACCAGCAATACGGCGAAGTTGATCGACATCGCGGTCATCAGCTGGAATTGTTCTTCCGGACTGCGGTCCGGGCTGATCACGAAAGCAAAGATGAAGGGCAGGGCCGGGGTCAGCCAGCCCGGCGCATACGGGTCGCCGAAGAACAGCCATCCGGCAGAGATCAGCATGGTGTGCAGCATGGCCATGGTGACCGCTTCATCGAAGGTCAGGCCGAAAGCGGTGGTCATCACTGGCACCAGAGCCAGGCCGGTGGCACCGGCTACGCAGATGCCCTGCAGCACTTCCGGGAGGGCAAATCGCGTGTGGATAAAGGGTATGCGGAGGGTAAAGGGACCCCACTTGATACCGGGCTGGATCTCACCGTGAGCGCGTTTGGGCAACATAGACGTGTCTCTTGTCGATTCGGTTGTTATTGGTTTTCTATCCAGTGGGGCGAGGCAGGCCTGTGAGCGGACGCCTTCGACCCTTCCGGCATACTACCCGAGGAACCGGAGACGGGGAAGTCGTCTGGACGGAATCCGACCGCATTTCAACGTGTTATCAACGCCAGTGATGAACCTCATTAGTCGGGGTCGCCGTGTTGCCGGAAGCCGGTCCGGTCAGGACAGGCTGCGGCCGCCGTCCACGCGCAGGGTCTGGCCGGTGACGTAGTGGGCGCGGCGCGCCAGGAAATACACCGCCGTGGCGATCTCGCGTTCCGTGCCCAGGCGTCCGGCGGGGATGCCGGCCAGCATTTTCTGCTGCTTTGCGGCGGCCGCCGGGCTGTCCTCCATGGATTCGGGCCACAGGATGGCGCCGGGTGCCACGGCATTGACGCGTACCTGCGGGGCCAGTTCCCGGGCCAGCGTACGGGTCATCGCTTCCAGCGCGGATTTGGCCATGGTGTAGGGACCGAAGCCGGACATGCCGCGGGCGGCGTTGATGTCCACCAGGTTGACGATGCTGCCCCGGCTGTCCTGCAGTGCGGGAGCCAGGGACCGGGTCAGGAACCAGGCGGCGCGGGCGTTGCTGTCGATCAGGTCGTCCCACTGGCGCAGCGTGGATTCGCCCAGCGGGGTGGTGTAGAAACGGCTGGCGTTGTGGACCAGCACGTCCAGGCGGCCGAAGCCCTGCAGCACCTGCTCAGCCAGCGTCAGGACGGCGTCGTGATCGGTCAGGTCGGCCTGCAGCAGCCGCGCCGAACCGGGCCGTTTCTCGTTCAGGGTATCGATCAGTTGCTGCCCTTCCCGGACCGAACGGTGGCAGTGCACGATAACATGACACCCGGCGCCATGAAATTCGCGGACGATGGCGGCGCCAATGCGCCGGGCCGAGCCGGTGACCAGTGCCACAGGAGTCGTTGTATCACCCATGGCGGTGCTCACCCTCGGTGGCCGCTCTGTCACGTTGTGCGCGGATGGCGGTCAGCACCTCGCTCACCGCAGTCTGGCGGGCGCGCCGGATGGCTTCGCGAATGGCCTCACCCTTGCGCCTGCCTTCGGGCAAGCCGTCGATGACCTGTCGCTGATCGACGCCGGCGGCGGCGTGGTGGCAGCGGCGTAGCCAGTCCGCCTGGGGGTAGGGGCGTTGTTCGTAGCCGGTACGGCCCCGGGCATCGGCCTCGCTGGCCAGCAGGAAACGCTCGAAGCGCTCGGGGCGGCGAAAGACGTCGAGCTGCTCCAGCAATTTCACCACGGTGGCGGGTTTCATGTCCGGCATGCGGTGGCAGTGCGTGTGGTAGCGCGCGCTCATCACGGCCAGGGCGCGGTGTTCGTTGGGCACCCGCAGCCGCTCGCAGAGGGCTTCGATGGCGGGCACGCCGATACTTTCATGGCCGTAGTGACGGGGCCAGTTGTCCTCCGGGGTCAGGCCCTTGCCGACGTCGTGCATCAGGACGGCGAAGCGCACGCTGGTCTCCTTGCTCAGGACGGCGGCCTGCTGCAGGCAGAGCAGGATGTGTTCGCCGGTGTCGATTTCCGGGTGGTGTGCCTCGGGTTGGGGTACACCGAACAGGCGGTCCACTTCCGGCAGGATTACGGCCAGCGCGCCGCAGTCGCGCAGCACGCGAAGGTAGACGGCCGGGTCGGCCTCGCCCAGGGCGCGGTCGGTTTCCTGCCAGACCCGTTCGGGGACCAGGTGCTCTAGTTCGCCATCGTCCACCATCCGGCGCATCAGATGCTGCGTCTCGTCGGCCACGCGGAACCCCAGTGGCGCAAAGCGGGCGGCGAAGCGGGCCACGCGCAGCACCCGCAGCGGGTCTTCCACAAAGGCGGGGGAGACATGGCGCAGCAGGCGCTGTTCCAGATCCTGCTGCCCGCCCCAGGGATCGACGACGGTGCCGTCCGGGGCCTGCGCCATGGCATTGATGGTCAGGTCGCGGCGCTGCAGGTCTTCTTCCAGCGTGACATCGGGGGAGGCATTGACGGCGAAGCCCCGATAGCCGGGGGCGGTGTTGCGTTCGGTGCGGGCCAGGGCGTATTCCTCGCCGCTGTCCGGGTGCAGGAACACGGGGAAGTCACGGCCCACGGGGCGGAATCCGGCCGTTTCCATTTCCTGCTGCGTGGCGCCGACCACGACCCAGTCACGGTCCGATTGACCGAGCCCGAGCAGACTGTCGCGGACGGCGCCGCCTACCAGATAGGTTTCCATGCGGGAGAGTTTACCATCGAAGTGCTGGGCACTGTTTTGTGCGATACAGAATCAGACGGTGAATAACTGGTGGTCCTGCAGGCGCATCATGGTCAGCTCGCGGCCCCAGACATAGCCGGTGTCCAGTGCGTATACGCCGGGCCGGCCGGTCTGCCCCTCCAGGGCGGCCCAGTGACCGAACAGGATGGTGGTCTGCGGGGTGAGCTGTTCGAACTCGAACCAGGGACGGCAGTCTTCGGGCGCGGTTTCCAGTCCCTTCTTGCTGCCGAAATCCATGCGCCCGCTGGCGTCACAGAAGCGCAGCCGGGTCAGGTAGTTGATGATGACGCGCAGGCGATCGAAGCCCTGCAGTCCGTCGTCCCAGCGGTCCGGCTCGTTGCCGTACATGTGGCGCAGCAGTTTCGGGTACTTCTTGCTGTGCAGGACCGATTCCACCTCGCCCGACAGGGTCAGGGTCTTTTCCAGTGTCCAGTCCGGGGCCACGCCGGCATGGATCATCAGGTAGTCCTGTTCGCCGTCCGGCCCATTCACACGGCGGTGGTAGGCCAGTGGTTTCCTGCGCAGCCAGTCGGTCAGCTCCTCGCCGTCCCGGGCTTTCAGCAGCGCCTTCAGGGTATGTTTGCCGTTGTCGCTCACGCAGCCGTGGTACAGAGCCAGGAAATGCAGGTCGTGGTTGCCCAGTACGACGGTGACCGCATCGCCCAGCTCACGCAGGTAGCGCATGGTATCCAGCGAGTCCGGGCCGCGGTTGATCAGGTCTCCGACGCACCACAGTTCATCGTGGGCCGGGTTGAAATCGACCTTTTTCAGCAGCCTGCGCAGGGGTTTGTAGCAGCCCTGGATGTCCCCGATCGCGTAGATGGCCATGCTAGTACCGTGACCCATAGATTTCAGAACAACCAGAGCCCCCCGGATGTGCCAGGATAAGGCGCAGCGCGCCAGCAATGGCCCAGCCCTTGGTAAGCGCTGCAACGCCGTCCTGGTGCATCCGGGGGGCTCCCTTCGGGCGAGCCGCTGAGCGACCATCTGCGGCGTTGCGCTGGCTTGAAATGGGGGCGGCCATTCCGGCACCAGCGCGTCTTGCATCTGGCCGCTCAGCGACTCGCTGGTTGTTCTGAAATCTATGGGTCACGGTACTAGTGTACCCGCAGCGGGCGGGACAGCAGAAACGGGGGGATCTCGGCCGTGAATGCCTCGCCGTCGCCGGTGACCATGTCGTAGCTGCCCTGCATGGTGCCGAACTCGGTGGAGAGCACGGCGCCGCTGGTGTAGACGAAGCGCTGGCCGGGGTTGATGGTGGGCTGCAGGCCGACCACACCACTGCCGCGCACTTCCTCGACGTGTTCGTTGTCGTCGGTGATGATCCAGTGGCGGCCCAGCAGTTGCACGGAGTGTTCACCGCGGTTTTCGATGCCGATGGTGTAGGCAAAGGCGTAGCGGTCGCTGGCCGGATCGGACTGCTCCTCCAGATACCGGGTGCTGACGGAGATGTCGATGCGCTGCTCGATGTCGGTCATCAGTTCTTCAGTCATTGTTTTCTCTCCTGGCGGGTCAGGGCATTGCTGATCCGCACGAAATCGCTCACTTCCAGCCGTTCGGGGCGTTGCCCGGGATCGACCGGCCAGTCCAGCGGGCTTTCCGGTGTAATGAGGCCTTGCAGAGCGTTTTTCAAGGTTTTGCGCCGCTGCGAGAAAGCGTGGCGTACCACAGTGGCAAACAGGGCCTCGTCGAGGGCCGGCTCGCGCGGCTGCTGCAGGGGCACCAGACGGACGATGGCCGAGGTCACTCTGGGTGGTGGCGAGAAGGCGCCAGGCGGCACTTCGAACAGCGGCTCGATGCGGCAGTGGTACTGCAACATGATGCTGAGGCGGCCGTAGTCTTTCTCGCCGGGGGCGGCGGCCATGCGGTTGACCACCTCACGTTGCAGCATGAACAGCATGTCGCGGATCAGGTGGCGGTACCCGAGCAAGTGGAACAGGCAGGGCGTGGAGATGTTGTAGGGCAGGTTGCCGATCACGCGCAGGCTGCCCGGGGTCTCGCCGAGCGTGGCGAAATCGAACTTCAGCACATCGCCCTGGTGCAGGGTGAAGTGCGGATTGTGGTGGTAGAGGCTCTGCAGGTAGCCGGCCAGGTCGCGGTCCAGCTCAATCGCCTGCAGGTCGGCGCCGCTGTCCACCAGATGGCGGGTCAGGGCGCCGCGGCCCGGGCCGATCTCCACCAGCTGTTCACCGGCGGCCGGCGACAGGGCGTCGATGATGCGCTGGATGATGTGCTCATCGTGCAGGAAGTTCTGTCCGAAGCGTTTGCGGGCGCGGTGCCCGCCTGGTCCGGTACCGGCATGGGAACGGCTCATGTCCGGGCCTGCCGGGGGCGTGCGCGGGCGGCATCCACCATGGCCCGCGCGCTGCGGATGGCCTCGAACAGGCTGCCGGGATCGCAGCGGCCGGTGCCGGCCAGATCCAGGGCAGTGCCGTGATCCACCGAGGTGCGGATGATGGGCAGGCCCAGCGTGATGTTCACGGCGCGGCCGAAACCCTTGTACTTGAGTACCGGCAGGCCCTGGTCATGGTACATGGCCAGCACGGCATCCGTGTCCTCGAGTATGGGTGGGGTGAACAGGGTGTCGGCGGGCAACGGGCCGCGCAGTTGCATGCCGCGTTCGCGCAGGCGCTGCAGCACCGGTTCGATGATGTCGATTTCCTCGCGGCCCATGTGTCCGCCTTCGCCGGCGTGCGGGTTGAGGCCGCAGACGGTGATGCGTGGCCGCGTGATGCCGAAATGCTGTTGCAGGTCGCGGTGCAGGATCTCCAGCACTTCTTCCAGGGCGGCCGGTGTGATGGCGTCGGCCACCAGGCGCAGTGGCAGGTGGGTGGTGACCAGGGCCACGCGCAGCCCTTCGGTGGCCAGCATCATTACGGTGCGCGGGCTGTGGCACTGTTCGGCCAGGAATTCGGTGTGCCCGGTGAAGGGAATACCGGCTTCGTTGATCACGGCCTTGTTGACCGGTCCGGTGACCATGGCGTCCAGACGGCCATCCCGGCAATGAGCGATGGCGGTGCGCAGGGTTTCGAGGATGTACGGTGCGTTGGCCGTATCCATGTGGCCGGGGCTGTCGTCACCCGGCAGGGCGACGGGCAGTACAGACAGCGTCGGCGCGCGGCCGGTGGGCTGTGCGGACCATTCCGGTAGTGACAGGGTGCGCCCCATGGCACGGGCGCGGCTTTGCAGCAGCTGCGGGTCGCCGACCAGCACCAGCTCCGTGTCGGCGATGTCCAGCGAACCATTCTCCAGTGCGCCGGCCAGCAGGACACACAGATCGGGGCCGATACCGGCCGGCTCACCGGGCGTGATGGCGATGCGCATGGTCATGCGGAGTGATCCGTCAAAGCATCTCCACGTAGGCTTCGTCGCGCAGCTCGGACAGCCAGTTTTCCAGCTCCAGCTCGAACTTGCGCTGGCGCAGGGCGTTTTCGGCCAACTGGCGGCGGTATTGCTGGCTCAGGTCGCGTTCGCGGCGATCCAGCACCTCGGCGATGTGCCAGCCGAAATCGGTGCGGAATGGCTCGGTGACCTCGCCGGCCGGCAGATCACGGATGCGCGCCTCGAACTGGGGCGGCATGCCGCCTTCGCTGGCCCAGCCCATGTCGCCGCCGGCCACCACGGACTGGCTGTCATCGGAGTACTGACGGGCCAGGGACGAGAAACTCTCACCGTCCTGGATCTGCTCGTACAGATCTTCGGCCAGGCGTTGTGCCTGGGTCTCGGTGCGGATCTCGCTGGGGCTGATGAGGATATGGCGGGCCCGTACCTGGTCCACCATGCGGTTGGAGTCACCGCGCACATCACGCAGATACAGCACATGGAAGCCGTTGGCACTGCGGAGGGGCTCGTGCGCCTCTCCCAGTGTCATGTCCGGCACCACCTCGGCAAACAGGGTGGGCAGTTCCTCGCGCTTGCGCCAGCCCAGCTGGCTGGCGCTGACCTGTATGTCATTGCCGCTCTGCTGTGTGCTCATGCGCACGTCGGCGAACGGTTCGCCGTCCTGGATGCGCTCATACAGGGACTGCGCGTGCTGCCGCCTGGCTTCGACGGCCTGCTCACTGTCCGATCCCGTGATCGGCACCAACAACTGATCGACCAGGTAGTCGGGTTCCATGGAAGCGCGGCCCTGCTCGGAGTTGAGATAGTTCTCGATCTCCTGCTCGGTGATGCTGATACGACGGTTGACCATGCCGCGCTGGACCTCGTTGATGGCCAGTTCGCGGCGGATCTGTTCGCGAGTGTTTTCGTATTGTCCGGCCGATTGCAGGGCGTTGACGTACTGGTCAAAGGTCATGTTGTTGCGGTCGGCAATGTCGGCCATGACGCTGTTCAGTGTGTCGTCGTCGATACGGATGCCGACCCTTTCGGCCCACTGCAGCTGCAGGTTTTCGACGATCAGTGATTCCATGATCTGTTCGCGCAGCGCCTCCTCGGGAGGCAGTTGCTGCTCGTTCTGCCGGGCCCGTTCGCGGGCCTGTTGCATGCGCTCTGCCATCTCGCTCTGCAGGATGACGCCTTCATCCACTATGGCAATGACGCGGTCCAGCACCTCACGCTGCGGTGCCTGCGTGGTCTGGGCCAGGGCCGCAGCCGTGGCCAGCCAGGTGACCAGTAGCAGGATGGCGGATGTAATTGGACGTGTCTGTCTACTCATTGGATGGATACTCCCTGAAACCCGGAATGCCGTCGCTCAGCAGATCGCTGATGCTGGCGCCTGTCACGTTGCCCAGGCCGTGCAACGTGAACTGGAAATAGATGCCGCGATTGGGGCGTGCCTGTGAATCCAGATACTCGTAGTCGTTGACCCAGTCCCGGACCAGCACACGCATGGTGGTGCAGCAGTTACTGTATTCGACGCCAGCAAAGCTTTCAAGATTGCGTTTGTTGCTGTGATCGTAATTCCATCGACCGATGAACCGCCAGTTATCGTTCATCGGCCAGACGGCGGAGATATCCGTCTGACGGATCTGCGGGTCCAGGACCGTGGGCCGGTCGAGTTCGAAATCGGCTTTTTCCCGGTACCGGTAACCGATATTGATAATGTGGTCGCGGTCGCGCTGGTAGCGCAGCGAGAAGGCGCCTTCTTCGACGCGCTGGCGTTGCTGGCTCCACTGCAGATCGGTGCGCGCGCTCCAGTTGTCCGACAGGCTGTAGCCGGCGCGGCCCACCAGGGCAGAGCGGTTGCGTTGCAGTGGTTGCACGACCTCCCACTGCTGTAGCAGGCTGTCCGGGGAGACCTGCCGGTCCTCGAAGTAGAAAATCTGGCCCAGCTCGGCGCGGGCCCGCTCCCTGCCCTGGTCGTCCAGGAAGCGGGTGGTCACAGCGGCGCTGATCTGGTCGGCATCGCCGATGCGGTCATGGCCGCCGAAGCGGTTGCGGCGGAACAGCTGCTCGAAACCTAGATAGCGCTGGGTGGTATCAAAGGTGGGCAGGGACTGCTGCTCCTCGTGTTCGCTGTACAGATAGTAGAGCCGGGGTTCCAGTGTCTGCAGGAAGCTGTCGCCGCTCAACTCCAGCGGGCGTTCGAATATCAAGCCGCCGTCCAGGCTGAACTGGGTTACGTCCCTCTCGGGTTGCTCCATCGTGCCCGGCGCCTGGTCTTCCAGGTTATACCGCGTGTAATGATGGACCAGGGTGGGTATCAAAAAGGTGCCGGGTGTCCGCCATGGCCGGCTGATCCGGGACTCGACCACCGTGCGTTCGCCGGTCACCAGTGCGCCGTTCTCGATTTCCGTGTCGGACAATCGTTCCGGGTTCAGATCGCGGTCAAAGCGGCTGAAGCCGGAGGCCAGGGAAAACTCCAGTCCGCCCGGCAGGGGTTGGGAGCCACTGACGGTGAATTCGGGCATGCGATCGTAGGGGCGGTTGATGTCGCGGTCGGCGACCAGCGGATCGATGACCTCGATGCGCTGCACGCGGGCGGTGCTCTGCCAGTTGCGCCCGAACCACTGCGCGCTGCCTTCCCGGTTAAGGTGGGAGCGGTTGTCCAGGTTCAGGCCGCTGCTTCCCATGTCGCGGAAATAGTCGCGGTCACTGACGGCATTGAAATCGATCATGGTGCGCAGCTGGTCGCCGATCATTCCCTCATGTTCCATACCGGCGAACCAGCGGCTGTTGACCGGTGGCGAGCTGTCGCTGGGCTGCCCGGCCAGGGCCGGATCGTACAGCGCGTCATCGGGCATCCAGGCCCCGTTCACCGTGTTCGTGGACCAGTCGGACAGGTGGCGGAACTCGCCTTCCAGCATGGGGCCGCGCTGGCTGATGATGCGCGGCGTGAGCGTGGCATCATAGTTCGGTGCCAGGTTGAAGTAATAGGGTGTGGCGATGTCCAGACCGCCGCGCCGGCGTGTGCTGAGCGAGGGAGCGAGGAAGCCGGAGGCGCGCTCATCGGTGATCGGGAATGGTAGCGTGTAGGGGTAGCGGAACACGGGCACGTCGCGGATACGCAGGGTGACATCCCGGGCGTAGGCCATGCCGGCTTCGCTGTCGATTTGCAGGTCACGGGACTGCAGCACCCAGAATTCATTCCCCGGTTCGCAGCGGCTCAGTGCACTGTTATTGATGGTGATGCGGCCGGTCTCGCCATCGTAGTGGATGCCCGCAGCCTGACCGTGGATGCCGGACTCGTAGAGCAGGAACCCGGCATCGTCCAGTGACGTGGTTTCCTGTACCTGGTCAATGAAGGCGCTGTTGCCGCGCAGCAGCAGGCCCGGCTCGCGGAACTCGACGTTGCCCTGCAGGCTGACGGTCTCTTCGTTCTCGCGCAGCGTAGCCGACTCGCTGGCGGAGACCGAGCGGTAGCCGTTCAACAATCCCACCGGGCCGTTGATGTGCAGCTCTCCCTGCGACGGCTGGCTGAATCCGGCCGGCGCGTCGATCACGGTGGGTGCGTCTTCGGGGGCGGTATCGGCGTGTTCGTCCTCGCGTACCGGCTCGATGAAGCGGCCGCAGCAGGCCGTGGGCAGCTCGGCGGCCTGTTCCGGGGTCAGTGCCTCCCGGCTCACCCAGTCGGTGCGGACATCGCCGTTGTCCTGCCCCGCAGCGTGACCGGCCGACATCAGCAGGACGGCGGTGGCCAGGCGGATGAAGGCCAGAGGTCGTCCGGACGGATTGGAGGTGCCCTCAAGACACTGCATTATGGCGGGTAATCCAATAGAATGGGTGCGGTTTCGCGCTCCGCTGCCTGCTAGTGGCCCACTAGAGGTCCGGAGCCGGCGGTGGCCGGGTGTTCAGTCCCGGCATGATAATTCATTGACCCGGGAAAGCAAAGGTGATGGCCGGAGACGAGCGATACGAAAGACTGCTGGAATGGGCCGATGGCGCATTGCGTCATCGCCACGGAAGTATCGAATGGCGGATCAGCGGATTGGATGGTGATGCCAGCTTCCGCCGCTATTTTCGTGTGGAGCTGGACGAGGCACCCCACCGCTATCTGTTGATGGATGCCCCGCCCCCTCAGGAAGACTGCCGGCCGTTCGTGCGGGTCGCACAACAGTTGCTGCGGCATGCCGTCCCCGCGCCGGCCGTGCTGGCCGCTGAACTTGATGCCGGATTCCTCTTGCTCGAGGATTTCGGGGACCAGCTGTATTTGCAGGCTCTGCAACAGGCGGTGGAGGAACAGGGTGCGGATGGCGGCGAGCCGGCGGTGGAGCTGTATCGCCGCGCCATCGATGCACTGCTGCGCATCCAGCCGCTCCCGACCGGGGATCTGCCCCGGTATGACCGCAAGGAGTTGCATCGGGAAATGGGCCTGTTCGACGAATGGTTTTGTGGTGGCTTGCTGGAGCAACCGGTCGAGGGAGATCGGCGCGAGCTGCTGGAAACCGTGTACCGCGAACTGGAAGACAGTGCCCTGGCACAGCCGCAGGTATTCGTGCACCGCGACTTCCATTCCCGCAACCTGATGCGGCGACGCCAGGACCCGGACGGCCTGCCCGGTGTTATCGATTTCCAGGACGCGGTGTGCGGTCCGGTCACTTATGATCCCGTTTCGCTGCTGCGGGACTGCTACATTGTCTGGCCGGCGGAACGGGTCGAGGCGATGGCTCTATATTACCGCGATGAGCTGATCCGGCAGGGCGTCGTCGCGAAGTACGGCGATGAAGCATTTTTGCGTGATTTCGACCTGATGGGACTGCAGCGCCATATCAAGGTTCTGGGGATTTTTTCCCGGCTCTGGCTGCGTGATGGCAAGTCCCGCTACCTGGAGGATCTGCCGGTGGTGATAGATTATGTGCGGACAGTGAGTGCCCGCTATCCTTCACTGGAGGCCTTTCACAACTGGTTCGCTGGTGAGCTGGCGCCCCGGGCAGAGCGGCGCCTGGCGGAGCTGCGCGCATGAAGGCAATGATCCTGGCGGCCGGTTTCGGGAGGCGCATGGAGCCACTGACCCTGTCCACGCCCAAACCACTGTTGCAGGTCGGTGGGCGCTCACTGATCGACTGGCACCTGCAGCGTCTGGCCGACAGCGGGTTCATTGATGTGGTGATCAACCAACACCACCTGGGCAGGCAACTGGAGCGGTCCGTGGGCGATGGCAGTCGCTGGGGGTTGCGGATCCACTGGTCGCCGGAGGCGGAGATACTGGAAACCGGCGGCGGCATCCACCGGGCCCTGCCGCTGCTGGGGCAGGCGCCGTTCGCGGTGATCAACGGGGACATCTGGACCGACTATGATTTCGCCCGTCTGCGCGGGGCGCTACCCGTCGGACAGCTTGCTCATCTGGTGCTGATAGCGAATGCGCCCCACAACCCGGGCGGGGATTTTTCCCTGGACGCGCAGGGCCATGTCGGGTTGCAGCAAGATACGGAGCGCTTCACGTTCACCGGGATCAGTGTGCTGGACCCGGCCCTGTTCGAAGGCGTGTCCCCCGGTCATCGCCGGCTGGTCGACCTGCTGTTTCCCGCTGTGATCGGCGGCCGGGTCAGCGGCGAAGTGTACGGCGGACGCTGGCATGACATCGGTACGCCGGAACGGCTGACGGCGCTGGACGAGGCGTTGCGCTGCGGGCAGGCAGACAGCCGGTAATCCCTGTAAAATACTCCCCGAACACGACACAGGACAGACTCACATGACCGATTACCTCATTGCTCCCTCCATCCTGTCGGCCGACTTTGCCCGCCTGGGCGAGGAAGTCGACGCGGTGCTGGACGCCGGCGCCGACGTGGTGCATTTCGACGTGATGGACAACCATTATGTCCCCAACCTCACCATCGGGCCGATGGTCTGCAAGGCACTACGCGATCACGGCGTCACGGCGCCCATTGACGTGCATCTGATGGTGTCGCCGGTGGATCAGCTGATCGGGGATTTCGCGAAAGCAGGAGCCAGTTTCATCACCTTCCACCCGGAGGCTTCCGGCCATATCGACCGCTCCCTGCAATTGATCCGTGATCAGGGTTGCAGGGCCGGCCTGGTCCTCAACCCGGCCACCTCGCCGGAATGTCTGCGCTATGTGATGGACAAGCTGGACATGGTGCTGTTGATGTCGGTCAACCCGGGCTTTGGTGGGCAGAAGTTCATCCCGGGGACCTTGCAGAAGCTGCGTGATGTGCGCCGGCTGATCGATGAAAGCGGCCACGACATCCGTCTGGAAGTCGACGGTGGCGTGAATGTGGAGAACATCGGTGAGGTGGCCCGCGCCGGCGCCGACATGTTCGTCGCCGGTTCGGCGATCTTCAATACGGACAGCTACGCCGATACGATTGCGGCGATGCGCCGTGAACTGGCGCAAGTGCAGACGGTATAGGAAACGGGACGACGATGAGCAGACCGGACGCAGAACAGTTCGAAGCACTGGCCGCGCAGGGATACAACCGCATACCGGTGGTCCGCGAGGTGCTGGCCGACTGCGAGACCCCGCTCAGCACCTGGTTGAAGCTGGCCCGTGGCCGCTACAGCTACTTCTTCGAGTCCGTGCAGGGCGGGGAGAAGTGGGGGCGCTACTCGATCATCGGTCTGCCCTGCCGCACCGTGATCCGTGTCCGGGGCCATACCATCGGCGTGGAAACCGATGGCCGGACTGTGGATGAGCTGGAGACGGACGATCCTTTCTCGTTCATCGATGAATTCCGCAAACAGTACCGGGTCGCCCACACCGATGACATGCCCCGGTTCTGTGGCGGACTGGTCGGGTATTTCTCCTATGACTCGGTGCGTTATGTGGAACCCACGCTGGGGCCGGCGCCGGGGAAGGACGTGATCGGTACGCCGGATATTCTGTTGATGGTGTCCGAGGAAGTGGTGGTGTTCGACAATCTGCGCGGCACGATCTCTCTGGTGGTCAATGTGGACCCGGCAGTGGAAGGTGCGCAGGCACAGGCGGAGAGCCGGCTTGATGTGCTGGAGTCCGCGCTGCGCGAGCCGCCCCGCCTGCCCGGCACGCCGGTGTCTGATCAGAGTGTTGAGGACGATTTCGTCTCCAGCTTCGAGCAACCGGCCTTCGAGGCCGCCGTGGAGCGAATCCGCGAGTACATCCTGGCCGGTGACGTCATGCAGGTGGTGCTGGCCCAGCGCATGAGCCTGCCCTATGACGGTGATCCGGTGAATATCTACCGGGCGCTGCGCTACCTCAATCCTTCACCGTACATGGTCTACTTCGATCTGGATGATCACCATGTGGTCAGCGCCTCGCCGGAAATTCTGGCGCGGGTGGAAGACGGCCGGATCACCGTGCGGCCGCTGGCCGGTACCCGCCGGCGCGGTTACACCGAAGAGGAAGACCTGGCACTGGAGAAAGAGTTGCTGGCCGACGACAAGGAAATTGCCGAGCACCTGATGCTGATCGACCTGAGCCGCAACGATGCTGGCCGGGTGGCGAAGACCGGGAGTGTGACCGTGCCGCAGCGGATGTTCGTGGAGCGTTATTCGCATGTCATGCACATCGCCTCCATTGTCGAGGCGGATATGGCAGAGGACCGAACAGCGCTGGACGTGCTCAAGGCGACGCTGCCGGTGGGCACGCTAAGTGGTGCGCCAAAGGTGCGCGCCATGGAGATCATCGACGAACTGGAACCGGTCAAGCGCGGCATCTACGGCGGCGCCATGGGCTACCTGGGCTGGAACGGTAACATGGACATGGCCATCGCTATCCGCACGGCGGTGATCAAGGACGGCACGCTGAACGTACAGGCCGGCGCCGGCGTGGTGGCCGATTCGGTGCCGAGGCTGGAATGGAAGGAAACCATGAACAAGGCGCGGGCCATTTTCCGGGCGGTCGCGCTGGCACAGAGCGGGCTCAAGCTGTAGGTAGTGTCCGGGGTTGTGTTTGTTGATCTCGCGGAGATCGCCAAGATCGCCAAGAAAGCAACCGGCCACGCCTTTCCTTCTTTGCGATCTCTGCGTGCTTTGCGATCTCCGCGAGATCAACAAAAACCAATCTACTTTTGCAGTCCTGGCGAGCATTGCGGGAAACCAGTTCCTGGCAGAGACGGTTACCCGGAGATGCTCTTGAAGGCATCCAGCGCGGCAACCCGGCTCTGTTTCAGGTCCACCATCGGTTCGGGATAGTCCTGTCCCAGCCGGATGTCACACTCTTCCAGTACAGAGGCGGGTGCCTCCCACGGGGCGTGCAGATGGCGGTCCGGCAGTGCCGCCAGTTCCGGCACATACCGGCGTATGTAGTCACCCTGCGGATCGAAGCGGCGGCTCTGGGTCACCGGATTGAAGATGCGGAAATAGGGCGCGGCATCCAGGCCGCAGCCGGCCACCCACTGCCAGCCGGCGCAGTTGCTGGCCAGGTCGGCGTCCACCAGGGTGTCGCGGAACCAGCGCTCGCCGTGTTGCCAGTGCTGCATCAGGTTCTTGGTCAGGAAGGAGGCCACCACCATCCGTACGCGATTGTGCAGGTAGCCGGTCTGCCACAGTTCGCGCATGCCGGCGTCCACCAGCGGGATGCCGGTCCGGCCCTGCTGCCAGGCGCGCCGCGCTTCGGGCCGGTCCAGCCAGGGGAACTGATCAAACTTCGCCTGCAGGTTGGCGGCGGGCAGGTCCGGATTGTGGTAGAGCTGGTAGTAGGAGAACTCCCGCCATCCCAGTTCCGACTGGAATGAGTCCAGTTCCTTCTCCAGCCCCCTGGTGAGCGCTTCCTCACTGGCGGCATGCCATACCTGGCGGGGTGACAGCTCGCCGAAATGCAGCGCGGCGGACAGGCGCGAGGTGTTGGGGCGGGCCGGGAAGTTCCGTCCTTCCCGGTAATCGTCCAGTCCATTGGCGAGGAAGTCGTCGAGGCGCTGGCGAGCGCCCGCTTCCCCGATCGACCAGTGTGTTTCCAGTTGTTTGTGCCAGGGGTGGTCCGGCAGCAGTCCCAGTGCCCTGATGGCCTCCGGGCCGCAGACTTCCCCGTCTTCAGGGGGCTTTGACGGCAGAGCATCCGGGGCCGGCCGTGGGCGTTGAGGCGCCGGGCGGCCCAGGCAACCGCGGCGGTAATAGGGAGTGAAAACGCGGTAGGGTTCCCCGTTGTCCTTGTGGACTTCCCAGGGCTCCCACAGCAACGAGGCATTGAAGCTGTGCGCCTCGATGTCCACTTCTTTCAATGTGGCCTTCAATTGCCGGTCCCGGGCGATCTGCCAGGGCTCATAGCAACGGTTCCAGTACACGGCCCGGGCGCCGGCCTGTCGAATCAGCGCCGGGAGCAGCACCAGGGGGTCGCCGGCCACCACGCGCAGTCGTCCGTCCAGGCTGCGGTCCAGGGCCAGCAGGGAATGATGCAGCCACCAGCGACTGGCCGCGCCCGTGCGCATGAGCTCGCCGTGCCGGGTGTCCAGGATGAACAGGGGCAGTACGCGGCCTGCGGTGGCTGCTTCCTGTAGAGCCGGGTTGTCGGTCAGGCGCAGATCGCGCCGGAACCAGTGGATCACGGTGTCGATGAGGGTGCGCTCCTGGCGGTCAGTGATGAGATGGTCCGTAGGGGGTACGCCGCCCGGCCGTGGCGGGATCAGTTCAGTGCCGGCGGAGTATGCGCCGCAACACGCTGCGCCAGCGGGACCGGTTTCCGGTCACGGGTATCCACTCGGGGAAACGCCAGGCGGTCTTATCCGGGGTGCTCAGCATCGGTGTGTAATACCGGCAGCCTCTGAAGTAGTAATGGGTGACCTGGGAATGGCGGGTGGACAGTGGATCCCGGCGCGGGGCGCCGCCATGCAGCAGGTTGGAATGCCAGATCAGCGATTCGCCCTTGCGAATGGTGCCGTACTCCGGCTCGAGCCCCTCGCGGTCGATGATATCGAGGATGGCTTTCTCGTACTCCGGATAATGCTCGGGCCCGGTTTCCAGACCGAGGTCTTGCATGCTCATGACGGGCAGCTTGTGGCTGCCCGGGTAATAGACCAGTGGTCCGCAGCTTTCGTCGATATCCTGCAACGCGGTCCAGACCCCGGCCATGTAACCCGCCGGTATGGAATTGAAATGGATGGTGTCCGAGTGCGGGCCCTGTGCGGTGCCGACCGGGAAATTCAGGGTCTGGAAGGGCAGGGGCCGGCGCCCGTAGAGTTCTTCCAGGGCATCGAGGATGTTGGTCCGGACGGCCAGGTCCCGTACTTCGCTGACGTCCTTCCAGGCATCCTGGATACGGGCCGGTCGCCGGCGGTCCTGCTGGAATTCCGGGTCGTACTGCGGGTCAAGCGTTGCCACGATCCGGTCCAGGGCCTCGTGGTCCAGGCCGAAGTCCACCACCACGTACCCCTTTTCATGGAACTGCGTGACCTGTTGCTGTGTCAGTGCTGGCATCGACTTCCCTTTCCGTTGGGCGGCGGGGGGCTCCGCAGATGGTGCCATGCCACTTTACACTGGACTGTATGCGACGCTCAAGCGGCGGTGTCGTCACGTCATGCCCGGCTGGAACGGAAACACAGGTGCGAGAGCAGGGCCGCGCCGAGCATCAGGATCAGCAGCGGATAGGCGGTCCCATTGAAAATCAGCGCCACCAGCTGGGCGGCGATGGCGGCAAACCCCATCTGCAGAAAACCGGTCAGACCCGACGCCGCGCCGGCCCGGTCCGGGAACTCGTTGATGGCGGCCGCCTGGGCGCTGGGCATGGACAGGCCATTGCCGAAGGTGGTCACGGCAATGGGCATGAACAGGGCCAGCGGGTGCAACAGTCCGTACAGATGCAGCGCCAGGGCCAGCACAATACCGGTGATGGCCAGAGTGCTGCCCAGCTCTGTCATCCATTGTGGTCCCTTGCGCCGGCTGATCATGCGGGACAAGTTGTTACCCAGGATGAAGCTGGCCGGCACCATGATGAAATAATAGCCGTACTCGTTGGGCGGACGGTTCATGACACGGATCATGATTTCCGGCACGGCGGCGATGAAACTGAAGAACATCACCGAGATGAAGGCCAGACTGAAGGCGTAGCCACGGAACACCCGCGAGCGCAGCAGCATGGCGAAACCCCGGAACATGCTGCCCAGCCCCGTGAAAGGCACTGGCTCCCGCAGGGTCTCGGGCAGGCGGAACAGCAACAGGACCAGCAGCACCAGGCTCAGGCCGCCCACCAGCCAGAACACCGAGTGCCAGTCGAAGCGTACCAGCAACTCGCCGCCCACGGCGGGTGACAGCATGGGCATGACCACCATGAACATCACCAGCGTGGAAATCATGCTGGCCGCCTGGTCGGCCGGGTAGGCGTCGCGTACCACGGCCCGTGCTACCACCAGCCCGACAGCGCCGCCGGCGGCCTGCACGATGCGCCCGGCGATCAGCGTCTCGATGGTGGGGGCCAGGGAGCACAGCACCGAGCCGATGAAGGTCAGCACGATACCCCCGAGGATCACCGGCTTGCGGCCGTAGCGATCGGACAGCGGCCCGTAGAACAGCGTGGCCACGGCGATCGACACCATGGACAGGCTCAGCGTCAGCTGGGCCGTGGCGGCATCGATGGCGAAGCTGTCGCCCAACTGGGGAATCGCCGGAAGCAGTATTTGCATGGCCACCGGGCCCAGTGCCGAGGTGATGGCCAGCAGGAGTATGGTGCCACGGGGCAGCGCCCGGGGGCTGTGGTAAGTCGCGGTCATGGAGCAGTGGAACCCTTGCAGAAGGCGGCCATTCTACTGCCCGTCCGGTCAGAAAGCCATGCCGGCCGGGAGACAGGAGGTTTAAGTCCGCAGCGTTTTGGGGGAAAATGCTGCCTCACTGACAAAAGAGCCTGCGCTGATGATCCTGATGATCGACAATTACGATTCCTTCACGTGGAACGTGGTCCAGTACCTGGGTGAACTGGGTGCGACAGTCGAGGTGCGGCGCAATGATGCCATCACGGTCGCGGACATCGAGGCCATGGCGCCGGAGAAGATCGTGATCTCCCCGGGTCCTTGTACGCCCGATGAGGCTGGCATTTCCATCGAGGCCATCCGCCGGTTCGCGGGCCGGATTCCGCTGCTGGGCATCTGCCTGGGGCATCAGGCCATTGGCCGGGCATTCGGTGGACAGGTGGTGCGGGCCGGGCAGGTCATGCACGGCAAGCTGTCGCAGGTGCATCATAACAACGGGGGCGTGTTCTGCGGTCTGCCGGACCCGTTCACCGCGACCCGGTACCATTCGCTGGTCATCGAGACCGCGTCCCTGCCGGACTGCCTGGAGATGACCGCGTGGACACAGCAGGCGGACGGTTCGCTGGAGGAAATCATGGGTGTCCGCCACCGGGAGCTGGCGGTGGAGGGCGTGCAGTTCCATCCGGAGTCCATCCTCAGCGAGCACGGACATGCCCTTTTGCGCAATTTCCTGGAATCGTACTGACCGAGGCGGGGTACACTACATGGATATCAAGACAGCAATACGTCATGTGTCACAGAATATGGACCTGGATGCGAAGACGGCCGCCGAGCTGATTCGTGAGATCATGACCGGGCAGTGCAGCGATGCCCAGGTGGGTGCTTTCCTGGTGGCTTTGCAGATGAAGGGCGTGACCGGTGACGAGCTGTTGGGCGCCACGCAGACCATGCGCGAGCTGGCCACCGCAGTGCATCTGGAGTCCCGGGAACATCTGGTTGACACCTGTGGTACCGGCGGGACCGGCAGTGAGTCTTTCAATATATCCACGGCCAGTGCCATGGTGGCTTCCTGTGCCGGTGCGCGGGTGGCGAAGCACGGCAATCGCGGCGCCACCAGCAAAAGCGGCAGTGCCGATGTACTGGAAGCGGCCGGCGTGAATCTGTCCATTACTCCGGAGCAGGTGGCGCGCTGCATCGAGGAGCTGGGGGTCGGTTTCATGTTCGCGCCCGGTCATCATGGTGCCATGAAGCATGTCATCGGTCCGCGCCGCGAAATAGGCGTGCGCACTGTGTTCAATCTGTTGGGGCCGCTGACGAATCCGGCCGGTGCGCCCAATCAGCTGATGGGGATCTTTGATCGTAACTGGATCGACCGCGTTCTCACGGTGTTGAAGGAACTGGGCAGCGAGCATGTCCTGGTGGTGGCTGCCGAGGATGGGCTGGACGAGATCAGTACGGCGGCTGACACCCATGTGGGCGAACTGAAGAACGGTCGCATTGAACACTATACTATTGGCCCCGAGGATTTCGGCGTCGAACGCCGTGACAGTATTGATGCGCTTCGTATCGCCTCGCCGGGAGAAAGCCTGGCGCTGGTGCGTGACGCCCTGGCCGGCAAGCATGCAGCGGCTGCCGACATCGTGGTGCTCAATGCCGGTGCGGCCATCTATGCCGCCGGCCGGACGGGCAGCCTGGCCGATGGCGTGGTCAGGGCCCGCGAGATCATTGACAGCGGGGAAGCGCTGGACAAATTGCAGGCACTGGCCGATCTGACCCAGTCCTTCGCGGACTGAACCGCGCCATTTGCCGCAGGAAAGGAGTAGAGAGGGTGAGTGAAAGCAGTATTCTTGACCGTATCGTTCAGCGCAAGCGAGAAGAAATCGCTGCCGCACAATCACAGTACCCGTTGTCGGAACTGTGTGACCGGGCACTGGCACGCCGCGATCAGCGTGGTTTTGTCGAGGCGCTGCGCCGTCGTATGGCGAAGCGCCAGCCGGCGGTGATTGCAGAGATCAAGAAGGCATCACCCAGCCAGGGGGTGATCCGTGAAGATTTTGATCCGCCACGCATCGCCGGTCAGTATGCGGAAGCCGGCGCCGCCTGTCTGTCCGTACTCACCGACGAGTCCTTTTTCCAGGGCAGCGCGCGCTATCTGCAACAGGCGCGGGAGGCCTGCGAGTTGCCGGTGCTGCGCAAGGACTTCGTGATCGATCCCTACCAGGTGGCCGAGTCTGCGGCCATGGGGGCCGACTGTCTGCTATTGATTGTGGCCATCCTGTCACCGGTACAGTTGCGCGAGCTGGCCGCTGCATCCGCCGAACTGGGCGTGGACGTGCTGGTGGAAGTGCATGATGAGAGTGAGATGGACGTGGCTCTGGATTGCGGCTTTGACCTGATCGGCATCAATAATCGCAACCTGCACGATTTCAGCACGTCGCTGGATACCACGTTCCGTCTGGCGGCGCGGGCACCGCAAGGCACGCTGATCGTCACCGAAAGCGGTATTCATGAACGTGCCGATGTCGAGCTGATGCTGTCACGCGGTATCCTCGGCTTCCTGGTCGGCGAAAGCATGATGCGGGCCGACGACCCGGGCCAGCGCTACCGCGAGCTGTTCCGTCAGGGAATGACCCGCTAGCGGGTCCCGTAGACGACGATGGTCTTGCCGTGTACGGAGATCAGTTCCTGCTCCTCCAGCGTCTTGAGGACGCGGCCCGCCATCTCCCGTGAGCAGTTCACCAGCCGGCCCAGTTCCTGTCGCGTGATCTTGATCTGCATGCCGTCCGGATGGGTCATCGCATCGGGTTCATCGCTGAGTTCGATCAGGGTCCTGGCGATGCGGCCGGTCACATCATAGAAGGCCAGGTCGCCGACCTTGCGGGTGGTATGCCGCAGGCGGCTCGCCATCTGCTGCCCGATCGTGAAGACGATCTCCGGGTGACTATGGATGTACTGGTTGAATTTCTCGTAGGAAATCTCGGCGATCTCGCAGGCGGTGCGGGCCCGGCACCAGGCGCTGCGTTGTGAGCCGCGATCGAACAGCCCCATCTCGCCGAAAAAATCGCCCGGGTTCAGGTAGGCGAGCACGACCTCCTTGCCTTCGTCATCTTCCAGTATGACGGACACCGAGCCCTCGATAATGTAGTACAGGGTCGAGCAACTGTCCCCTTCGTAAATGATGGTGCGTTGCTTGGGGTACTGGCGCCGGTGGCAGTGGGTCAGGAAGTTGTCCAGATCCTCGATGTGCGGGGTCAGGGCCATGAGCGCCATGTTACGGTTCTCCGTGGTATCCGGCAAGTGGGCGCCGCCAGCAATCCCGTACAGAGGCTGCTCGGGATTACTGCTGATGCCCATATGATGATAATCTTGTCATCCCGGTTTTTTGATTTATTTTTGTATTTATAAGGCAGTAAGGTCATGAAAGCAACAGTACGTTGGCTCGATAATGCGAGTTTTCTGGGGGAGTCCGGAAGCGGGCATGCCGTGGTCATGGATGGACCGGAATCCAGTGGTGGACGCAACATCGGTATCCGTCCGATGGAGATGATGCTGCTGGGTGTGGGCGGCTGCTCTTCCTTTGATGTGGTCAGCATCCTCCTGAAGTCCCGTCAGGCCGTGACTGACTGCGTGGCGGAGGTGAGCGCCGAGCGCGCTGATGCGGTGCCGGCGGTGTTCGAGAAAATCCACCTGCATTTCCGGGTCCGTGGCCGGGGCCTGAATGAAAAACAGGTGGCGCGGGCCGTCTCCCTGTCTGCGGAAAAATACTGCTCCGCGACCCTCATGCTGGATCGTGGCGGGGTCGAGATCACGCACGACTACGTCATCGAGGAAGAAACGCAGGCCGCTTCCTGACCGCGCAGCGTTACAGCCGGTAGGTCAGTCCCTTCATGACTTTCGACATGAGCTGCATGCCGCTGCGGACCGGGGCAGGTAACTCGGCGCCACCAGCCTGTCGGGCGCTCTCACCATGCTGCTGCTCGTCCGTGATCATCTGTTCCAGTATGGCGCGGCTGCGCTGATCGGTTTCCGGCAGGCGCTGCAGGTGATCGCGCAGATGGTCGCAGACCTGCTCCTCGGTCTCCGCCACAAAACCCAGACTCCAGCGGTCTCCGGCCAGGCCAGCGGCGGCGCCCAGTCCGAAGGACATGGCATACCAGGCCGGGTTCAGATAACTGGTATGGCTGTCGAGTTCCCGCAGGCGTGTCTCGCACCAGGCCAGGTGATCGACTTCCTCGGCTGCCGCTTCGTCCATGGACTGGCGCACATCCTCCAGTCGCGCGGTCAGGGCCTGTCCCTGGTACAGGGCCTGGGCACAGACCTCACCGGTGTGGTTGATACGCATCAGGCCGGCGGCGTGCTGGCGTTGCGTCTCGTCCAGTTCAGGTATTTCTGTCTGTTCGGCCGGTGACGGGCGGATGGCCTGTGCGCTGCCCGGCAGCAATGTGCGCAGGGCGCGGTCCATCTGCAGGATCAGTCGGTCAGCCGGGGTGTATTCGCGTTTGTCCATTCGGAGTGCCTCTTGTGCGGGCAGGGCTGTGCGGGTGCGTCAGCCTTGCCCGCTTTCCCGGGCGATGGCCCGGTGAGCGATATCAAGGCGATAATATACCGCGTCCCAGCGGATGGTATCCACCAGAGAGTAGGCGCGTTGCTGCGCCTCTGTGACGGTCTTTCCAAGGGCGGTGGCGCAGAGGACGCGGCCTCCGCTGGTCAACACCTCGCCACTGTCGGCCAGTTTCGTGCCGGCATGAAAGACCTTGGCATCCTCCGGTTCGGCAGCGGCTTCGGGCAGACCGTGGATAGTCCGGCCTTTCTCGTAGGCGTCTGGATAACCGCCGCTGGCCATAACCACACCGACCGCAGCACGCGGATCCCATTCGGCTTCGGCCTGATCCAGGCGGCCGTCCAATGCCGCTTCAATCAGCGGTGTCAGATCACTTTTCAGGCGCATCATCACCGGCTGCGCTTCGGGATCGCCAAAACGGCAATTGTATTCGATGACATTGATCCCGCCCTCCGGGGAGACCATCAACCCGGCGTACAGGAAACCGGTATAGGGGTGTCCGTCGGCCGCCATACCCTGCACGGTAGGCAGGATAACCTGCTCCATGATGCGCTGGTGTACGGCGCCGTCCACCACCGGTGCGGGGGAGTAAGCGCCCATGCCGCCGGTGTTGGGGCCGGTGTCGCCCTCGTCGCGGGCCTTGTGGTCCTGGGAGGTGGCCAGGGGCAGCACATGCTCGCCGTCCACCATGACAATGAAGCTGGCTTCCTCGCCCTGCAGGAACTGTTCGACCACCACGCGGCTGCCGGCCTCGCCGAAACGGTTGCCGGACAGCATGTCGCGGATGGTCTGTTCGGCTTCCTGCTGGTCGCGGGCGATGATCACGCCCTTGCCGGCGGCCAGGCCGTCGGCCTTGATGACGATGGGCACGCCCTGTTCCCGCACGTAGGCGATGGCCGCTTCAGCCTCTGTGAAGTGCCGGTAGGCGGCCGTGGGGATGCCGTGGCGTTGCAGGAAATCCTTGGTGAAGGCCTTGGAGCCCTCCAGTTGTGCTGCGGCCCGGTCCGGGCCGAAACAGCGCAGGTCCCGGTCGCGGAAGTGATCGATAATGCCTTCCACCAGCGGGGCTTCCGGTCCGACCACGGTGAAGGCAACACGCTGTTGTATGGCGAAGTCGGCCAGCGCGTCAAAATCCAGTACATCGAGGGAGACGTTGTCCATCTTCGGCTCGCGGGCCGTACCTGCATTTCCGGGTGCCACGTAGACCTTTTTCACACGGGGGGATTGTGCCAGTTTCCAGGCCAGGGCATGTTCGCGGCCACCGCCGCCCAGTATCAGTACGTTCATGCTTTCTCTGTCCGTCCCGTGGTGATCAGTGTCTGAAGTGGCGCACGCCGGTAAAGACCATGGCCATGTCAGCCTCGTCGGCGGCATCGATGACTTCCTGGTCGCGCATCGAGCCACCCGGCTGGATCACGGCGGTGATACCGGCGGCGGCTGCTGCGTCGATACCGTCGCGGAACGGGAAAAAGGCATCCGAGGCCATCACCGAACCGCGTACTTCCAGATCCTCGTCCGCCGCCTTGATGCCGGCGATACGGGCGCTGTAGACGCGGCTCATCTGGCCGGCACCAATGCCGATGGTGCGGTGCTCACGGCAGTAGACGATGGCATTGGATTTGACGAACTGTGCCACGCGCCAGGCGAACAGCAGGTCCTGCAGTTCGCGCTGGTCCGGCTGACGCTGGCTGACCACTTTCAGGTCGCTTTCCGTGAGCTGGTGGACGTCGCGGTCCTGCACCAGCAGTCCGCCATTGACGCGTTTGTAATCCAGCGCCGTCACCGGCGTTTCCGGCCACTGGCCGCAACTCAGCACGCGCACGTTTTTCTTGGCGGCCAGCACTTCCAGTGCGGCGTTGTCGACTTCCGGTGCGATGATCACTTCACTGAACTGGCGGTCGGTGATGGCTTTCGCGGTGTCGCCGTCCAGCGTGCGGTTGAAGGCGATGATACCGCCGAAGGCCGAGGTCGGATCGGTCTGGAAGGCCAGGTCGTAGGCTTCGCTGATGCTGTCGGCCACGGCGACGCCGCAGGGGTTGGCGTGCTTGACGATGACGCAGGCCGGCCGGTCAAAGGACTTGACGCATTCCACGGCGGCATCGGTGTCGGCAATGTTGTTGTACGAGAGTTCCTTGCCCTGGTGCTGGATGGCCGTGCTGATGCCGGCTTCCTGCGGGTCGCTCTCCACATAGAAGGCGGCCTGCTGGTGCGGGTTCTCTCCGTAGCGCAGGCTCTGTCGCCGATGAAACTGGGTGTTGAAAGTGCGCGGAAAGCTGTCCGGCGCCTCGTGCGAGGCATCGACACGAGCGCCCAGGTAGTTGGCGATGGCCCCGTCGTATGCGGCGGTGTGTTCGTAGGTGCGTACCGCCAGGTCGAAGCGGGTGGATGCGGTCAGCGCACCGTCGTTTTCCTGCATCTCCTGCAGCACCCGGTGGTAGTCCTCCGGGTTGACCACCACGCCGACCCAGGCATGGTTCTTGGCGGCGGCGCGCAGCATGGTGGGGCCGCCGATGTCGATGTTCTCGATGGCATCGGGGAGGGTGCAGTCCGGTTTTGCCACCGTGGCTTCGAAGGGATACAGGTTGACCACGATGAGATCGATGGGCGGAATGTCGTGTCGCTGCATGACCTCGCCGTCCTGGTCGCGGCGGCCCAGAATGCCGCCATGCACGCGCGGGTGCAGGGTTTTGACACGACCGTCCATGATCTCGGGGAAGCCGGTGTGCTCGGCAATCTCCACGGCCGGGATGCCCTCATCGTGGAGCAGCCGGTACGTGCCGCCGGTGGAGAGAATTTCCACGCCGGCCTGGTGCAGGGAGCGGGCGAATGCGGCAATGCCGCTTTTGTCCGACACGCTGATCAGCGCGCGACGGATAACAGCAGTGGGTTCTGTTGGCATATCGGTATCGGATCTTCTGTGAGGTCGTTGGTGATGGCTGGAAGAGGCAGGCCGGGAGGCTCGGTACGCGGGTCTTGCCGGTTCCCGGGAGGACCGGTCAGAGCAGTCCGTGCTGCTTCATTTTCTTGCGTAGAGTACCACGATTGAGGCCCAGCATGATAGATGCCCTGCTCTGGTTGCTGCCGGTGTGGCGCAGTACAGCCTCCAGCAACGGGCCTTCCACTTCGTTCATGACCAGATCATACAGATTGGTGGTGGTGTCGCCATCGAGTTGCTCGAAGTAACGGGCCATGGAACGCTCGACGGCGCAGCGCAGCGTGGACTCATCCCCGGGTGGCTGGACGTTGATATTCCCAGTGAGGCGGGTTTCCGCATCACCGTTGACGGGTGTCGGGGAAAAATCCTCTGTGGTCATGCAGCCTTCTCCTTGGGGCAGGCGACAGCTCCCTGTACATCTTCCAGCAGGGATTGGTGGTGCCGCGCCAGTAATGCCGTCTGCTCAGTGGTCGATTCTAGCCGATTGAATACGCTTTTCAAGTCGTAGCCGCCGGGCAGGACGTTGGCATACCAACTCAGATGCTTGCGGGCGAACAACAATGCCTTGTGATCGCCGTAGAACGCATGCACGCGGCGGATGTGGTCCATGGCGATGCGGGTCGCGGTCACGCCATCCGGCTCGACGCCGCTGCTCCCGCTTTCCAGGTGCTGGCGTATGCGCCGGAACAGCCACGGCCGGCCCTGGGCGGATCGGCCCAGCATGAGACCCGCCGCCCCGGTATGGCGCAACACGAAGGCGGCCTTCTCCGGCGAGTCGATGTCGCCGTTGGCGATCACCGGGATTCGCACGGCTTCGCGGATGGCGGCGATGGTGTCGTACTCGGCCTCGCCACGGAAACGGCATTCGCGGGTGCGGCCGTGCACGGACAGCATGCGGATGCCGCAGTCCTCGGCCAGCCGCGCGATGTCGACGCCGTTGCGGTTGTCCCGGCTCCAGCCGGTGCGGATTTTCAGGGTCACGGGTACATCTACGGCGCCGGTGACGGCCCGCAATATGGCCTCGACCTGAACGGGGTCCTTCAGCAGTGCCGAACCGGCCGCGCGTTGCAGTACTTTCTTGGCCGGGCAGCCCATGTTGATGTCGATGACGTCGGCACCGGTGGCCACATTGAGGCGGGCTGCCTCTGCCATCATTACGGGGTCGGCCCCGGCGATCTGCACGATCTCGGGACCATTACCGTTGCTGCGCCGCAGGCGGTCACGGTTCTTGCGGCTGTGCCAGTGTCCCGTGTCGCAACCGAGCATTTCCGCCACTGCGAGGTCGGCGCCGTGCTCCAGGCACAGTTCGCGAAACGGCACATCACTGATGCCGGCCATCGGGGCCAGGATCAGCGCCGGTTCGGGAAGCTGGAATGCGCCGAGTTTGATCATGCCGGGTCCGGTGGTGTGACTGGGATCCAGTCAGGGCTGACTGAAAGCGAGCTCGTAGTTTACCGCCTCTTCACCCGGGTCGGCCAGTACCAGTTGCACATCCAGCGATCCGCTGGCCGGCAGATCCGGCAGGGACGCGTTACCGTGCTCTTGCTGCCAGGACTCGATCAGACCGGGATCCAGGTATTCGTCGGGCGGGAAGCGTCGGGCCGCCACGATGCGGTTGTCCGGATTGGTGAAGGCGAGATCGAGATCCGGCAATGGCTGTGCGAACGCAGCTTCGTTGCGCAAGGTCAGTGTCAGCAGCAGCGCGTTGTCCCGGCCCGGCAGGCTGCGCAGTGAGAAGTTGGTGCTCTGCAGCGCGGCCAGGTCCCGGAACGGCGGCAGCTCACAGCCCAGCCGTTCACAGAGCGCCGCGATGAAGGGGCGGGTCGCCGGATTGCCGGACAGCCGCTCGTGTTCGTGCCAGAGCACCTGCGTGGCCAGGATGATGACGAGCAGCACGGCCAGCAACCATGCACCAGCCTGGCGCATGCGGTCGGGGCGAGCTCCGGCAGCGGGCAGGTTGACCGGCTGGTCGAGACTCAGCACCTGTTCACGGGCGTCATGGTCCAGTGACGGGCTGTCTTCGTCCTCCAGGTCCAGCGACAGGGCGGAAAACCGCAGTGAGTCATCATCCGCATCCGGCAGCACTTCGAACGTGAGCTGGGCGCCGCTGGCGTGCTTGCGGGCATCGAAGGCGGACATGCAGCTTCCGCATCGCACCTGCCCGTTGGCCGCCTTCAGTTGCGAGGCATGGACATGGAAGGCCCGGTCACAGGACGGGCAGCGGGTCACAAAGTCATTGTCGGTGCCGCTCATGCGCGCGCTCCGGTGATGGTGTCATTCAGTCCGCGCGACGGCGTCCGGCAACGCAGATCCACTCATCCTGCCGCTGCGGTGGCTCCATGTCGAAGTGTACCGCATAGCGCTCCAGCAGAGGTGTGGTCTGCCCGGACAGCACGCCGGACAATACCAGCCGGCCGCCGGGGCGGACCAGTGCGGCCAGCGTCGGCATCAGTTCCTGCAACGGTCCGGACAGGATGTTGGCGATGACGATGTCCGCCGGTGTGGTGTCATGCTCCCCGGGCAGGGCAACGGTGAGGCGCTCTGCCGCAATGCCGTTCGCTGCGCGGTTGTTGCCGGTGGCGGTCACGGCCTGGGGGTCGTTGTCCACGCCCAGTGCCCGGGAGGCTCCCAGTTTCAGCGCCGCGATGGCCAGGATGCCGGAGCCACAACCGTAGTCGATGACGTATTGGCCGTTCAGCGCCTCTTCCTGCGACCGGGCTTCCAGCCATTCCAGGCACATGGCCGTGGTGGGGTGGGTGCCGGAACCGAAAGCCAGTCCCGGGTCCAGCACCAGGTTCACCGCAGAGGGGTCGGGTGGCTCGCTCCAGCTGGGACAGACCCAGAGTCTCTGGCCGAAGCGCACCGGATGAAAATCCTCCATCCAGACGCGCTCCCAGTCCCGGTCTTCAAGGGGTTCGACCAGGACGGCGTCGGGGGCGCTCAACTGCAGTACGGCCCTGATACGCTTGATCAACGGACCGGTATCGGTGGCGCCGCTGAACAGGCCGGTGGCGACCACTTCACGCCACAACGGGGTCGAATCCCGGTCCAGCTGGAAAACCGGTTCGTCTCCGGCATCGCGCAGGGTCACCGAAACGGCGCCAAGCTCATCGAGCAGCGCTTCCATTGCCCGGGCCCGGTCGCCATCAATCCGTACGGTGACCTGCTGCCACGACTTGTCCCCGCAGCTACTCAACTGCCCGGGATGCCCTTGTTTTCCAGCATCTTCTCCAGGTAGTGGATGTTGACGCCGCCCTTGCGGAAACCGGGATCGCGGATGATGTCCTTGTGCAGCGGGATATTGCTGCGGATGCCGTCGATCAGCATCTCGTCCAGTGCGTTGCTCATGCGCCGCAGTGCCTGGTCACGATCGTCGCCGTAGCTGATCAGTTTGCCGATCAGGGAATCGTAGTAGGGCGGGACGCTGTAGCCGCTGTAAATGTGAGAATCGACCCGTATTCCGTTGCCGCCCGGTGCATGATAGAGCTGTATGGTGCCCGGGCAGGGCATGAAGGTAGCTGGATCCTCGGCATTGATGCGGCACTCGATGGCATGACCGTGAATCTTCACGTCCGATTGCTTCAGCGACAGTGGCTGGCCGCTGGCGATAAGCAACTGCTCGCGCACGATGTCGACGCCGGTGATCATTTCCGTGACCGGATGTTCCACCTGCACGCGCGTGTTCATCTCGATGAAGAAAAACTGTTTGTCCTGGTAGAGAAATTCCAGTGTACCGGCGCCCCGGTAGCGGATCTTCTCGCAGGCCTGCACGCAGGTGTCGAGGATGTCCCGGCGCACGTCATCGGGGATATGCGGGGCCGGGGCCTCTTCGACCACTTTCTGGTGGCGGCGCTGCATGGAGCAGTCGCGGTCGCCCAGGTGGATGGCGTTACCCTTGCCATCGCCCAGAATCTGGATTTCCACGTGGCGCGGATTGCCCAGGAATTTCTCCAGATAGACAACGTCGCTGCCGAAGGCCGATTGTGCCTCGGACTGGGTCAGGGAAACGGCCTTGAGCAGGGCTTCTTTGTTATGCACGACACGCATGCCGCGGCCCCCGCCACCGGCGGCCGCCTTGATCATGACCGGGTAGCCGATTTCTCCGGCAATCTTCAGGGTCCTTTCACTGTTGCTGTCCAGCGGGCCATCGGAGCCCGGTACGGTCGGTACACCGGCCTTGCGCATGGCCGTTATCGCGCTGACCTTGTCGCCCATCAGGCGGATGGTTTCCGGGCGCGGGCCCACGAAGACGAAGCCGCTCTTTTCCACCTGTTCAGCGAAGTCGGCATTTTCCGACAGGAAACCGTAGCCGGGGTGAATGGCCATGGCGTCGGTCACTTCCGTGGCGCTGATGATGGCCGGAACGTTCAGGTAGCTGTGGGTGGCGGACGGGGGGCCGATACAGACGGATTCGTCGGCCAGGCGCACGTGCATCAGGTCCTTGTCGGCGCTGGAATGTACCGCGACGGTGCGGATGCCCAGCTCCTTGCAGGCCCGCAGGATGCGAAGCGCGATTTCGCCCCGGTTGGCGATCAGAACTTTCTCTAGCATGAATACATCCCTTGTTCAGTCCGTGCGGCTTATACGATGGTGACCAGCGCCTGATCGAATTCGACCGGTTCGCCGTCCTCGACAAGGATTGCCTCGACCACACCGCTGTGATCCGCCTCGATCTGGTTCATCATCTTCATGGCCTCGATGATGCAGATGACGTCGCCGACCTTGACGTGTTGGCCGACTTCCACGAACGAAGGAGAAGAAGGTGAGGCAGCCCGGTAGAAGGTGCCCACCATGGGAGACTTGACCACATTACCACGCACTTTCCTGGCGGCTTCCGCCTCGGAGGCGCTCTTGTCGGTGTCCCCGGCGGACGGCGCGGGGGCAGCGGAGGGGGCCGGAGCCGGTGCCGGCGCGGGCGCGGGCTGGGCATAGTAGGGCGCGGGTGCCTGTGGCGTGGTGCTGTTACGGCTGATGCGGACGGCTTCCTCGCCTTCCTTGATCTCGATCTCCGCGACGTCGGAGGATTCCAGCAACTCGATGAGTTTTTTTACTTTTCTGATGTCCATAAAAATCTCTTGTTGATGTTGTAGTGATGGTTTCAGACCGGATCCGGCGTATCAAGCTGCGTGAAGGCAGCTTCCAGGGCCAGTTCATAGCCCTGCGCGCCCAGGCCGACGATGCAGCCTCTGGCGATATCGGAAAAATAGGAATGCCGGCGGAACGCCTCGCGGCGGTGCACGTTGGATAGATGCACCTCAATGAACGGGATCTCCACGGCCAGTAGTGCATCGCGCAGTGCCACACTGGTGTGCGTGAACGCTGCCGGATTCAGCAGAATGAAGTTCACGCCTTCGCGGCGGGCGTCGTGTATCCGCTCGATCAGCTCGTATTCGGCATTGCTTTGCAGGGTCTGCAGATGATGGCCGGCATCCAGGCAACGGGCATGGAGTCTGGCATGGATGTCATCCAGTGTGTCACTGCCGTACACCTCGGGTTCCCGGGTGCCGAGCAGATTCAGGTTGGGACCATGCAGTACCAGTATCGTGGCCATTGGCGTTGCTCGAATCGGATTTTATCCGCATTTTCTCAGATTTTTAAGAGTTTTTCACTATCAATTGCAGAAAATTTGCAATGCGGATCAGGCGCTGGTGGTCCGGGACGTCACGGCTGAACGGTGACGGTCTCCCGATGAGGTGGATAGCAAAGGCCGGCTTCGGCGCAGCCCTGGAAGCGGATCTGGAGATCCAGCGGCCCGCTATGGCGGTCCGGCAGAGTGAGGGTGGCCCGCACGCTGTCATAGTAGACCTGGACATCACCGAAGTAGTCGTCGTGGTGATTGACGCCGTCGGGCAGTTCCGCAGACAGCCGGGCTTCGTTGCCAGCCAGACTGAAGTGAAACTGTTCCCGGTACAGGTAGTATTCCGGGGCGATTTCCCAACGCACGGAGATCTGCCTGTCACTGTCCCGGGACACGGACCAGCGGAAGGCTTCCTCCATGGGAAGAAAACGGGGTTCGCTGCCCAGTCCGCCGCCACTGCCCAGGGTAGGCTGGGCGGTGGACTGGGCAGCGCCCGACATCAGCAGGGCCATGCAGAGCGCATGCAGCAAGGACCGGGGGTCAGTCCTGGTACTTTTCGAACACCAGGCAGGCATTGGTGCCTCCGAAGCCGAAGCTGTTGGACATGATGCAATTCAGCGAGACATCATCCATGCGCTCGGTGGCGACGCGGAGCCCTTCGGCCTCCGGAACCAGTTCCTCGATGTTGGCGGAGGCGGACACAAAGTCGTTCTCCATCATCAACAGGCTGTAGATGGCTTCCTGTGCCCCCGTGGCGCCCAGGGAGTGACCGGTCAGCGATTTGGTGGAGCTGAGGATCGGTGCCTTGTCGCCAAATACGTCGCGGATGGCGCCCAGCTCGGAGAGATCGCCGGCCGGGGTGCTGGTGCCGTGGGTGTTGAGGTAGTCGACATCATGGTTGGCGGTGGCCATGGCCATGCGCATGGCGCGAGCGCCGCCTTCACCAGAGGGGGCCACCATGTCGTGGCCGTCCGACGTGGCGCCGTAGCCGGTCAACTCCGCGTAGATTTTCGCGCCGCGTTTCTGCGCGTGTTCCAGTGACTCGATTACCAGCACGGCGCCGCCACCGGCGATGACGAAACCGTCACGGCCGGTATCGAAGGGCCGGGAGGCTTTGTCGGGTGTTTCGTTGTATTTGGTGGACAGTGCACCCATGGCATCGAACATGTTGGTCAGGGTCCAGTGTTCGGCTTCCCCGCCGCCTGCGAACACCACATCCTGTTTGCCCAGCTGGATCAGCTCCATGGCATTGCCGATGCAATGTGCGCTGGTGGCGCAGGCCGAGGAGATGGAGTAGTTGACGCCCTTGATCCGGAACGGCGTGGCCAGGCAGGCGGATACCGTGCTGCCCATGGTTCGGGTGACACGGTACGGGCCGATGCGGCGCAGTCCCCTGGTGCGCAGGATGTCGGCTGCCTCGACCTGATCGGCCGAGGAGGAGCCGCCGGCGCCCATGATGATGCCAGTACGCTCGCTGGAAACCTCTTCGGGCTTCAGGCCCGCGTCGTCAATGGCTTCCTGCATGGAGATATATCCGTAAGCGGCCGCGTCCCCCATGAATCGCAGAATCTTGCGATCAATGTGTTCCTGGAGATCGATGTCGACCCGGCCGGAGATGTGGCTGCGCAGCCCCATTTCCTTGTATTCCGGATTGAATGTGATGCCGCTGCGTCCTTCCCGCAGCGCATCCAGTACGGCGGACCTGTCATTGCCGAGGCAGGACACAATGCCGATTCCGGTCACCACAACGCGTTTCATAACTACCTCTCTGGACGTTTCTGTCAGTATGTCAGAACCGGGCTTCCGGCGTGAACAGGCCGACTTTCAGGCCTTTGGTTGTATAGATGGTCTTGCCGTCCACGGAGACGGTGCCGTCCGCGATCCCCATGACCAGCTTGCGTTCGATGACGCGGTTCAGCGAAATATCGTAGACCACTTTTTTGGCATCGGGCAGGATCTCGCCGCTGAATTTCACGTCACCGGCGCCCAGCGCCCGTCCACGGCCCAGATTGCCGCGCCAGCCCAGAAAGAATCCGACCAGTTGCCACATGGCATCCAGACCGAGGCAGCCAGGCATGACGGGATCTTCCGGGAAATGACAGTCGAAAAACCACAGGTCGGGATGAACATCCAGTTCAGCGATGATCCGGCCCTTGCCATGCTCGCCGCCGGTGTCGTTGATTTCCGTGATGCGGTCCATCATCAACATGTTGCCGACCGGAAGCCGGGCATTACCGGGACCGAACATGCGTCCGTAGCCACAGTCCAGCAGTTCGTCCTTGTTGTAGGCGTTCTTCTGGACATGGCCGTTGTGCTGTCTTTCGCTCATATCTCTCATCACTGCATGTCATCACTGCATGGGTTGATCGGGCAACCGGGCCGGAAAATGCGATAGTATCGCGGGCAGGTTGTTTAAGGAACCGCTGATCAACAGGAATCCAGCCGAAGTATACCAGAAGTACAGGTCGCCGGGCGCGGCGCTTATTGGAAATCGGGCTGTTGGCCTATATTATGCAGGGCGTGAAGCGGATTTCACTGGTACCGCCAGGCCATCACAGGAGTGTCAATGACTGTCATCAAGAAATGCCTTTTTCCGGCCGCTGGCTACGGCACACGATTTCTTCCCGTCACCAAGTCCATGCCCAAGGAGATGCTGCCGCTGGTCAACAAGCCGCTGATCCAGTACGGGGTCGAAGAGGCCATGGAGGCGGGCATTTCCCAGATGGCCATCGTCACCGGCCGGGGCAAGCGGGCGATCGAGGACCATTTCGACATCAGTTATGAACTCGAGCACCAGATTGCCGGCACCAGTAAGGAGGAATCCCTGGCTGACATCCGTCAGATCATCGATCATTGCACCTTCTCCTATACGCGGCAGATCGAGATGAAAGGCCTGGGCCATGCCATCCTGACCGGTGAGACCCTGATCGGCAATGCACCGTTCGCCGTTGTTCTCGCGGATGATTACTGCGTGGCGGAAGCGCAGGGCGACGGGGTGCTTTCGCAGATGGTGCGGCTCTACGAGAAGTACCAGTGCAGCATCGTGGCCATTGAGGAAGTGCCCCCGG
This sequence comes from Pseudohongiellaceae bacterium, assembly GCA_040882255.1. Lineage (GTDB taxonomy): Bacteria > Pseudomonadota > Gammaproteobacteria > Pseudomonadales > Pseudohongiellaceae > PWQG01. The sequence goes on from JBBEBP010000008.1 coordinate 45,903, forward strand.
ATGAAACCCATAAGTACGGGGTCATAGAGGGAGAGCGGGAGGAAGACAATCTGTACCGGGTGCGCGAGATGGTGGAGAAGCCGGATCCGGAAAATGCCCCCAGTAACCTCGCCATCATTGGCCGCTATGTCCTGACGCCGGACATCTTCGAGATCCTGCGCAATACGCCGCCAGGCCGCAACGGGGAGCTGCAGATCACCGATGCCCTGATGGCGCAGGCGCGTGAAGGCAAGGTGCTGGCTTACCGTTTCGCGGGCCGGCGCTTTGACTGTGGCAGCGTGGATGGTTTCATCGCCGCCTCCAACTACAACTACCAGTACATTTACGGCGCGCGTTGAGTGTTCGCCAGCAGGGAAGGCCCATGAGTTTTCGAGAGATCACCTGTTTCAAAGCCTACGATGTGCGTGGCCGGGTTCCGGATCAGCTGGACGAGGACGTGGCCTACCGGATCGGCCGTGCCGCCGTGGATCATCTGGGAGCCGCTTCCGTGGTTACCGGGCATGACATCCGGCTCAGCAGCCCGGAGCTGCATGCCGCGCTGGTGCGTGGCATCACCGATGCCGGCGCGGATGTGCTGGATATCGGTCAATGCGGCACGGAGGAAGTCTACTTTGCCACCTCGCACCTGCAGGCCGATGCGGGCATCATCGTGACCGCCAGCCACAACCCGGCGGACTACAATGGGCTGAAACTGGTCCGTGAGCAGTCGAAACCGATCAGTGGTGATACCGGCCTGAAGCGGATACGGGAACTCGCCGAGTCGGGCGACTTCCGGCGTGCTCCCGGTGCGGGGCGCCACCTCAGGCGTGATACCCGGCCGGAGTATATCCGGCACCTGCTCTCCTATATCGACCTGTCTGACCTGAAACCTCTGAAGATTGTTGTCAATAATGGAAACGGGGCGGCGGCTCCGGTGATTGATGCGCTGGCCGGGGCGTTGCCGTTCGAGTTCATCCGCGTGCACCATGAGCCGGATGGGCACTTCCCTCACGGGGTGCCGAATCCGCTGCTGGAGGAGAACCGGCAGCCGACCGTCGACGCCATTGTCGCGAACGGTGCCGACCTGGGGGTGGCGTGGGATGGTGACTTCGATCGCTGCTTCTTCTTCGATGCACAGGGCCGGTTCCTGGAGGGCTACTATATCGTGGGCTTGCTGGCAGCGGCGTTTCTGGAGCGATTTCCCGGTTCCCGAGTGATACATGACCCCCGCCTGGTCTGGAACACACAGGCGATCGCGGAGCGGCTGGGCGGTGAGGCTGTGCAGAGCAAGACCGGTCACGCCTTCATCAAGGAGCGCATGCGCAAGGAAGATGCGGTCTACGGGGGTGAGATGAGTGCTCACCACTATTTCCGGGATTTCGCCTACTGCGACAGTGGCATGATTCCCTGGCTGCTGATCACGGAAATGATGTCCCGGCAGAACCGGACGCTGGCGGACATGGTGGAGGCCTGCATGGCCGAGTACCCTGCCAGTGGCGAGATCAATCGCAGCGTGGATGATCCGGCGGCGTTGTTGGTCCGGATCGAGTCTGACTATGCCAGCGAGGCGCTGGACGTGGATCACACGGACGGTCTCAGTGTCAGTTTCGCGGACTGGCGGTTTAACCTGCGCATGTCCAACACCGAGCCGGTGGTGCGGCTCAATGTGGAGTCCCGGGGCGATCCGGGACTGATGCAGCGCAAGACCTCGGAGCTACTGGCAGCCATACAGGAAGGGTGAAGGTCAGCGGTTGTTGGACAACCAGCGCAGGCGGTGGCGCGCCTGATCCTCGTCGAAGGTAGTGAACCCGAGACGCCGGTACAGACGCAGCGCACCGGCATTGGTTTTCAACACGTCGAGCTGCAGTGGGCGGCCACTGGCCCGGCTCTGCTCGATCAGATCCTGCATGACCATTGTGCCCAGTCCACAGTTCTGCCATCGCGGGTCAATGAGCAGGATGTCCAGGTGCAGGAAGCGGCCGCGGTCCTTGAGGCAATATCCGCCGATGTCATCGTCCCGGAGCCGGGCGATGGTGAAGCCGGACTGCTGGATGTTTTCCATGAAGCCGTGGCGCTGGAATATCTCGTCCCAGCCCCAGGTGGCCTCGATGTAGTCCTTCATGCTTTCCCTGAAGAGGCGGTAGGCCCATTCGTGATGTTCCTTGCGGGCCCGCCGGTATTCGATCTTCATTGTGCCTCATCAGTATTGGTGATGGGCGGCTGCAAGGGGCGGCGCCAGCCGGCTTTCTTTTCCAGCGCACTGATCATGGCGCCGGCGATATCCTTGCCGCTGACTTCCTCGATTTTCTCCAGTCCCGGGTTGGGTGTCACTTTCAATAGCAGGGGGCCGCGGGCAGCGCGGATGACGTCGACGCCGGCCACCTTCAGGTTCAGTACGCGGGCGGCGCGCACGGCCAGGCGGCGTTCGGCAGCGTTGATGCGGACGGCCCGGTAACTGCTGCGGCGATTGCCCCCTCCCGGCTTGCCGGGCGTGCTCTGCCGCTCCATGGACGCGACCACCCTGTTGTTGATGACCAGCATGCGCAGGTCCAGGCCGTCGGCCTCGCGGATGAATTCCTGCACCAGCAGTTGCACCTCCAGGGAGCGGAAAGCGGTGATCAGGCTGTCGCCGGTGTTGCGGGTCTCGGCCAGCATGGTGCCACGACCCTGCAGACCCTTGAGCAGCTTGATCATCATCGGGGCGCCGTTGACCATGTCGATCAGTTCGTCATTGTCCTGTGGACTGTCGGCGAAACCGGTAGTGGGGATGTCCAGGCCGTTCTGCAACAGTGTCTGCAGGGCGTGCAGGTTGTCGCGGGTGCGGGCGATGGCCGCCGAGCTGTTCAGCGATGGCACGCCCAGGCTCTCGAACTGCCTGACCAGCGCGCATCCATAATAGGTCATGTCCGCATTGAGGCGGGGGATGATAGCGTCCAGGTCGTTGAGCAGACGGCCGCCCCGGTAATAGACCTCGGGGTGTTCGGCATCCAGCTTCATGTAACAGTGCCGAATGTCATAGAAGCGAATGCGATGGCCGCGTTCCTCGCCGGCTTCCAGGATGCGCTGGTTGCTGGTGAGCCGGGGGCTGGTGGAAAGCAGGCCGATCTGCAATCCACTGATTTCCCGGGTCTGGTCGCGGTACAGGGTCTGAATCTGCTGACCGGTCAGGCTGCCGCCCAGGAAGGAGGCGGATGGATCCACCAGCATGCGGCCGTTCATGGCCTCGCGGCCGAGCAGCATCCGATAGCCCATGGAGTCACGGTTGCTGAGGGTCAGCTCGATGTCCCATTGATCGTTGCCATACTGCAATGTGGTGCGGACCACGTAACGCTTTTCGCCGATACCACTGGAGCTCTTTACGACCCGCTTGTCCGCCACCTCGGCTTCGCAGCGCACGATGGTGCGACGGTTCTGCTGCAGCGGGTGTACCTCGAAGCTCACCCAGCGGGCGCCGCCGCGCCGGAAGGCGCGGATGTTGAAAGCGTGCAGTGAAGAAGTGCGTGCGCCGGAGTCGACCCGCGCCTTGACGGCGGGTATGCCCAGGCCGGGGAATGCGCACCATTCCTCGCTGCCCACGATGATCCTGTCCTGTGTGTCACTCATGCTCGTGCTCATTCCTGTTCGTGTTCGCGGCTGCGCCGCACCAGTTCGCGGGTGCTGGCGTCCAACGTCCCGTCCGGGCCCTGAACCAGGGCTTCCAGCATGGAGCCGCTCAGTGCCTTGCCCAGTTCCACGCCCCACTGGTCGAAGGCATTGATGCCCCATAGTACACCGAGAACGCAGACCTTGTGTTCGTACAGGGCGAGCAGGGCGCCGAGGCTGGCCGGTGTCAGGGCCGGCAGAAGCAGCGTGGTGCTCGGGCGGTTGCCAGGCACGGCGCGGTGTGGTGCCAGGCGTTCCGCTTCGCTCTCGTCCATGCCTTCGTCCAGCATTTCCCGGCGGGCCTGCTCGTGGCTCTTGCCCGCCATCAGGGCACGGCTCTGCGCCAGGCAGTGTGCCAGCAACTGGCGGTGTGCTTCGCTGCCGTTCGGCGTGCAGCCCCGGGCGACGGCGATGAAATCTGCGGCAACGGGCTGGCTGCCCTGATGGAGCAGCTGATGGAACGAGTGCTGTCCGTTGGTTCCCTGGCTGCCCCAGACCATGAGACCGGTGGGCCCTTCGATCCGGTTTCCGTCCAGGGTCACATTCTTGCCCAGGCTCTCCATTTCCAATTGCTGGAGGAAAGCCGGCAGGGCGGCCAGTGACTGCGAGTAGGGCAGAACCACTCTGCTGTCGCTGCCCAGGTAGAGACGGTTCCAGATGTCCAGAAGGGCAAGGATTACTGGCATGTTGCCCTCGGTCGGGGTCTCCAGGAAGTGGTGATCCATTTGCCGCGCACCATCCAGCATTTCGCGGAATGCCGGCATGCCGATCATCATGGCCAGGGGCAGTCCGATGCAGGACCAGAGCGAGAAACGGCCGCCGGTCCAGTCGTACATGGGCAGGATATGGTCAGCCTGGATGCCGAAATCGATGGCCCGCTCGGGCTGTGCGGTGGTGGCCATGAAATGGTGACGAATGGCATCGCCGCAGATGCCGGCCTGCTCCAGCCAGGCGCGTGCCGCCTGTGCGTTGGTCAGTGTCTCGGCCGTCCGGAAGGATTTGGAGGCGACGATGAACAAGGTGGTCTGCGGGTCCAGCCCCTGCAGGGTGCGGTGCAGGTGTGCCGGGTCAATGTTGGAGACGAAGTGACAGGACAGTCCCTTCCGGTGCCAGGGCCAGAGCGCATCGCAGGCCATGGCGGGTCCGAGGTCCGAGCCGCCGATGCCGAGATTGACCAGGGTGTTGATGGGGTGTCCGCCGCTCCCGGTAAGCCGGCCTTGCCGCAGGGCCTCACAAAGCGCCGTCATCTTCTCGAGCTGCTGTGCCACCTGTCCCGCTACGTCGGGTTGTTCTTGCGGCACATGGCCCCGCAGTGCCACGTGCAACGCGGGGCGTTGTTCCGTGTGGTTGACCGCTTTGCCGGCAAACATCGCCCGGATGGCGCCGGGCAGTGCGCACTCTTCGGTCAGGCTGTGCAATAGCGACCAGGCCTGCCCGTCTGCGTGGTGCCTTGAATAGTCGAGGTACAGTCCGGCGGCTTCCAGCGAGTATCGTGCGACCCGTTCTGGATCGCTGTCGAACAGCCCGTTCAGCGTGGTGTCATTGTGCTGCAGGTGGCTGGCGTGCTGCTGAAGCCGTGGCCAGGCCTGGGTACTGTAGACGGACTTCATGCGCGGAGCTTCCCTGAAAATCTGCCGGATAAACTATCCTATATGCTGCGGACTCGCAATCGGCGGGGCCGGCTGCATGCGGGGTGATGCCGGTGTTGCCAGCCCGGGAAATCGCTGGTAGTATTCGCGGCCTGAATCGTTACGGTTCATGCCGCCATAGCTCAGCCGTGGTAGAGCAACTGACTTGTAATCAGTAGGTCCCGAGTTCGACTCTTGGTGGCGGCACCATACAAAAGCGTGAATCGCGACAGGCGAGCAAGCGCTGACAGAACAAAAAAGGCGTCTGCCATGGCAGACGCCTTTTTTGTATCCGGCCAATGTGGCCCGGAAACTCCCTGTAACGGCAGTTACCCGGAAGCGGATAGCCAGGCGGCTGTCTGGCGGCGGATGATGCTCAGCAGATCACCCATACCGACGTTCACGTCGATCAGGTGCAGGCCCCAGGCTTCATTGATGGAGCCGTCGGCGTTCATGACATCACCGCTGATCTCGTCCGTGCGCGGGTCATCCGGATCCGCATTAACGGTGACCCGCAGGTAGTGGAAACCGTTCTCGTTGATGCACTCTGCGGACAGCAGGCCGGGCACACTGACGAACGGCGTGTCGACAGCCACGTCCTGCTGCGACCATGCTGACGCGGGCCCGGTAGAGTCGAATCCATCAGAAGCCTGGTTGCTCATGTAGGCGTGCAGGTTGTTGTTGCCCTGGGCCAGTTGTGCCGGATTGGTGCAGGCAGCCGTGCTGTTTTCGCCATTGCGTCCGAACAGGCTGCTGTCTGGCGGTGGATTGGTGGAGCGGAATGAGGCATAGGTGATGATGCAGCCCAGCTGGTCTCCGGACTCGCACAATGGCATCTCCTGGAATGTACCGCCCACCACGTCGTCCCCGGGAATCTGGACGGTAGTGCCGAGCAGCATGGCGGACAGGATGAGGTCCTGCGCTGGTGTGCCCTCTATCTCGCTGGTAATCAGTTGTGACAGTACGCCGGAACCCTGCGAATGACCCACCAGCACCACGCCACGACCTTCATTGTGGTGCTCCAGGTAGTATTCCCAGGCGTCTACCACATCACCATATCCCAGTCCCCGGTCCGGAGTCAGGGAATCGTCACCGGACATGCCGGCCCGCAGTGCGGTCAGGGTGACCTGCCGGTACAGCGGGGCGAACTGGCGGCAGACCGAGCCCATACGGGCAAACTGGCTGCGAATCACACCCATCTCTTCGGGGCCGGCTTCCATGTCGCTGTTGGCGGTGCTGTCCTGTGACACGGTCGGGTAGACATAGAAGCAGTCCACCACGGGGTCGCGCTGTCGTGTGTAGGTCTCCAGCGCCAGCCGGCCATCGGCGTGCACGATGGTGCTTTCCAGGTCGACGGAGCAGGCGCGCGGATTGTCGGGCCGGCACAGCCAGTTGTCAGCATCGCCGTAGTCCACGGTTGGCTGCGCGCTGGCGGGGACGGCCCACAGGCCGCTTAATGCGGCCGTGCCCAGGGCCGCCAGTGTCAGATGTCGGATGTTCATTATTGTTCTCCTGCGGGATTGTTGTCCTTTTATTGGTCCAGGATCATTGATCCAGGCCACTCGAAGCGCTCCGGTGACTGATTCAGCATAGGCCGGTGCTGGCTGGCCGACAATCGGTTTCGTCGCAGCTGAGGGTCCATCGGACGGTACCCGGGACTCGGAAAATGACAGAAACGTGATTTTTCTGTCACAAAATGTTTGATTCCGGTCAATGGTTCAGGTAAAAACGGACCCACGGTGGGTGTACTGACCGGACGGTCTTCTGCTTTGGCCGGCCGCGATTCATCCTCCAATACACAAAAACCTATAAAGACATGGATGATAGAGGGGAGAAAAATGAGACATTCCAGGCTTTATCTTGCTATAGGCGGTTTGCTGGGTCTGGCCCCGGCCGCCGCATTGATGTCCACCCAGGCGCTGGCCCAGGCGGGCAGCGCCGAGCAACTCGAGGAAGTGGTGGTCACCGGTTCCCGTATCCAGCGCGCCGACCTGGCGGGTGCCAATCCGGTCAGCGTCATCGACTCCGCACAGCTGGAGTCCATGAGCCTGACCAGCATCGGTGATGTGCTGCGCCAGGCGCCTTTCTCGGCCGGTGGAGCGGTCAATACCCAGGTCAACAACGGCGGTTCCGGTGCAGTGAACTTCTCGTTGCGCGGTCTGGGCTCGCCCCGCACCCTGGTGCTGGTCAATGGCCGGCGTGTGGTGCCCTCCGGGCTGGGCGCCAACTCGGTCGTTGACCTGAACAACATTCCCATGAACATGATCGAGCGGGTCGAGGTACTGAAGGACGGTGCTTCCGCAGTGTATGGCTCCGATGCTGTGGCGGGGGTGGTCAACATCATCACCCGGCAGGACTTCGAGGGCGCGGAGATCAATGTGACCTCCGGCGTCACCAGCGAAAATGATGGTGAGGAGAACACGGCCGAGTTCAGTTTCGGTACCACCTCCGACAGGGGTAATTTCGTGGTCAATGGCTACTGGACCGAACAGAAGCCGATCTGGGCCGGCGACCGTGAATATTCCGAGGTCGAGGTCTGGTACCACCCGATCTGGGATCCGGAGGGCGTCGAGGACGGCGGTTCCTCCGCTCCGCCGTGGGGGTTCTACGGTACGCCCGATGGTCCGGTCACACGTGGTGAGGAATATGGAGACTTCCGTCCCTACGAGAACTCTGATGCCTACAACTATGCACCGGCCAACTACACTCAGACGCCCAGCGAGCGCTGGGGTTTCAGTGCCTTCGGCAATTACGAGTTGGGCGATTTCGGGCAATTGCAGAACGTGGAGCTGAACGGCGAGGTGATGTACACACGCCGGGAGTCCCAGCGTCTGATCGCACCGGAGCCACTGGCCCCGCTGGTGTTTTTCGGGACACCGGCGCCGTATTCGCCCGACAACTACTACAACGCCAATTTCGGGCCGACAGACGCCGATGGCAACCCTTACGAGATCGCTGACTGGCGTCGGCGCATGGAGGAAACCGGGGGACGCGACCAGCGTCACGACACCAATACCCATCAGATCACGGCCGGGATCAGCGGCGATTTCGGTGAGTGGATCTGGGACGGGTCCGTGTTCTTCGGTGAGAACAATGCCAGTGTCACGGACCTGGGCTATTTCCAGCTGGAGCGTGTGGGTGAGGCCGTGGGCCCGACCTACATGGACGACGCCGGCAATCTGCAGTGTTCCTCGGACGGCACGGCTGATGGCGTGATCGCGGGCTGTGTACCGCTCAATGTCTTTGGTGAGCCGGGCACGGACAGCGCCATCACGGATGAAATGCTGCAGTACATCAGCGGCAATTATGTCACGCTGACCCAGGGCGGCAACGAGCTGAAGGGAGTCCAGTTCAATACCTCCGGTCCGGTCATGGATCTGCCCGCCGGTGAGCTTGGTGCGGCCTTTGGCGTCGAACGCCGGCTGGCCAGTGGTTACTCGCAGCCGGATTCGCTGCAGCTGCTGGGGACATCGACGGCGGGCCGTTCACAGGCCACCGAAGGCGGTTACAGCGTCAACGAGGCCTATGTCGAACTGGCGGTGCCGCTGCTTGCCGAGCTGCCGGGCGTGGACATGCTGGAGTTGAGTCTGGCTTCGCGGTATTCCGATTACAATACCTTTGGCAGTACCACCAACTCCAAGATCGGACTGCGCTGGAGCGTCAATGACGAGCTGACATTCCGGGGCACGGTGTCCGAGGCCTTCCGCGCGCCGTCCATTCCGGATCTCTATGCCGGCCAGTACGACACCTTCCCGCAGGTGGGCGACCCCTGTGCCTCTGATCCGACGCCGAGCTGCGTGGCCGACGGCGTCCCGGAGGAGGGCTATGACAACAGCAGCATCACCCAGCTGCCCACCCTGCAGGGCGGCAACCCGGATCTGTCCCCGGAAGAGGCGGACATCTTCACGATGGGCGCGGTCTATGAGCCGGGCATGATCGAGGGACTGTCACTGACCCTGGACTACTGGGAAACGGAAGTGGAAAACGCGATTTCCACACTGGGCCCCCAGGTCATTCTGGATGACTGTCATGCCACCGGGAAGAACTGCGATCTGATCGATCGCTGGGGACCTGGCAGCGGCGCCACCGTGGGTGACATCCGCTTCATTCACAACGTGAACACCAATGTGGGTGGTGTCGACGCCTCCGGGGTCGACTTCTCCGCCCGGTACCAGATGCCAACCACCGACTATGGCACGTTCCGGTTCAACTATGACCTGGCCTACATGGACAATTACGAGAAGGAGCTGTCCTCCGGGGACATCGTGCAGCATGCCGGCTGGTTCCGTGATAACCAGGACGGTAACTTCCCGGAGTGGCGCTGGAACTTCAGCACCATGTGGAGCATGGGCAACTGGGACGCGTCCTACACGGCCCGCTACATCGGTGAAGTCACCGAGCTGCTCAACAAGTCCATTCACCCGGGCGATGAGCTGCGCGAGGTCGATTCCCAGATGGTGCATGATATCCAGGGGTCCTACAGCCTGGATGACTACAACACCCGCATCACCCTGGGTGTCGACAACGTGGCGGACGAGCAGCCGCCGTTCGCCTACTCGGGGTTCAACGACAATACCGATCCGCGGACCTATGAGACCGTCGGCCGGTTCTACTATGGCCGGGTGACCCTCAGCTTCTGAGGCACTCGCCATTGCCGTAAAAAGGGCCCGCCTTGTCATGAGGCGGGCCCTTTTTGCATGTGCACGGGCCGCGCGGGATAATGCCGGCTGTTGTGAAGGGGAGCAGTCCATGGATGACTTCAGCATCGAACTGGCGGTACGGGACTACGAATGTGACTTGCAGGGCGTGGTCAATCATGCCCGCTACCTGCACTACCTGGAGCACGCGCGCCACGAGTATCTGCTCCATTGTGGTCTGGACTTTGCAAAATTGACGGCGGAAGGGGTGATTGTCGTGGTCGTCCGGGCGGAGATCGACTACCGGCGTTCGCTGCGTAGCGGAGACCGCATGCGAGTCTCGGTGCGTGCGGTGCGGCGCTCCCGTATCCGGCTGGATTTCCTGCAGACCATCACCCGGCTGCAGGACGATGCCACGGTGTTGGAGGCCATGATCACCACAACGGCGGTCAATGAGCGGGGACGGCCCTGGTTCCCTCAGGAGTTGTCCGCATTGCTGCCCTCAGACAGTGAAGCGAGCAGTTGATCAAAGTATTCCGGGACGGCCACCGAGGCCCTGCCGTAGATGTGTTCGTGAAAGCTTGAGCCGGTTTCCTCCAGGTTGATTTCCACGGTGTGCGCCCGGCCGATTCTGGCGGTCTGGTAGAAGCCGGAAGCGGGATAGACATTGCCGGACGTGCCGATGGAGACAAACAGGTCGCAGTTCTCCAGGGCGCGGGTAATCTGTGGCATATGGAAGGGCACTTCGCCGAACCAGACGATGTGTGGGCGCAGGTTGCCGGGCTGCCCGCAGCACTGACAACGGGACAGTGGTCCGATATCGTTGCGGATGTCGAAGACCCGCTCGCTCATCTGGCAGCGCATGCGTAGCAACTCGCCATGCATGTGCAGTACCTGCCGGCTGCCGGCGCGTTCATGCAGATTATCGATGTTCTGGGTGATGACCAGGACATCGCCGGGGAATTCGCGCTCGAAACGGGCCAGCGCCACATGGGCGGGATTGGGACGGACAGTACCTTCTGTCAGCAGGCGGCGGCGCTGGTTGTAGAAGCGGTGCACCAGATCCGGATCGCGCAGGAAGCCTTCGGGCGTGGCGACATCGTCGATGCGGTGGTCCTCCCACAGACCGTCGGCGTCCCGGAATGTCCGGATTCCGGATTCGGCGGATACGCCGGCCCCCGTGAGAATGACTACGGAGCGAGGCCGGGGAGGGCTTTCAGGAGTCTGTGGTTCGAATCTGCTCACGGCCGGAGGTCTGTCACGTCATTGGTCTGTACCAGGATCAAAGCCTATCATGAGCCATGGCATCAGGGCACCTCTCATGATACCGGGTGTTCTGTCCGGGGGCGCGGCCCGGGGCGCCATCTGGTAGTATTACACGCGCAGCTGGTCAACAGCATCCTGATGGCCCCCTGAAATCAGCACAGGAGTTTTCATGTCCCAACCCGAAATCGGCAATATGGCACCCCTCTTCACACTGCCGGATCAGAATGGCGAACCCGTGTCGCTGAAGGACTTTCGCGGCCACAAGCGGGTCATCCTGTACTTCTATCCCAAGGCCATGACGCCGGGTTGTACCGTACAGGCCTGCGGCATGCGCGATAGCGAAGCGGATCTGGAAGCACTGGATACCGTGGTACTGGCGGTCAGCCCCGATCCGTCGGCGCGACTCAAGAAGTTCGAGGAGAAACAGTCGCTGAACTTCACGCTGCTCTCGGACGAGGACCACAAGGTGGCCGATCAGTATGGCGCCTGGGGGCCGAAGAAATTCATGGGGCGTGAGTACACGGGGATTTTACGCAAGACCTACATCATTGACAGCGAAGGTCGCCTGCAGCATGTGATGGAAAAGGTGAAGACCAAAACCCATCACGAGGATGCGCTGGGCTGGATCCGGGACAACCTGTAAGCCATGGAGTTGAACTACCGACAACACTCGGACGAGGGGCCACCCCTGCTGATACTGCACGGTCTGTTCGGCAGCCTGTCCAACTGGAACTGGCATGCCAGGAAGTGGGCGGAGCCGTTCTCCGTGTACGCGCTGGATCTGCGTAATCACGGCAATTCCCCGCATGCGGACAGCATGACGTACCCCGAAATGGCCGGTGATGTGCTGGATTTTCTGGACCACCACGGCATCGACACCTGCCACCTGGTGGGGCATTCGATGGGTGGAAAGGTGGCGATGCAGCTGGCGATGGATCATCCCGGGCGGATCCGCACACTGGTGGTGGCCGATATCGCACCGGTACCCTATGAAGGGGAGCACGACCGCATTTTCGCTGGCCTGACGGCCATCGATCCGGCCGCAGTGAAAACCCGTCAGGAAGCGGATGACGTACTGGTAGACTATGAAGAAGACGAGCAGGTGCGCCTGTTCCTGCTCAGCAACCTGCAGCGTGCCGATGGAGGCGGCTTCGAGTGGCGGATCAACCTCCCGGCGCTGGAGGCATGCTATGAGGATCTGCGGGCCGGGCTGGAAGAAGGGCGTTACGAGGGGCCGGTGCTGTTTCTGCGCGGCAATGACTCGAACTACATCCGGGAGTCTCATCGCGAAGCCATCCTGTCGCGCTTTCCCCGGGCGGAACTGAAAACGCTGATGCAGGCGGGGCACTGGCTGCACGCCGAGAAGCCGGAGAGCTTCAACCGTCTGGTGACCGAGTTCATCAGCGAGCATGAGGATGACGATGGATGACCCGGCTCAGTGTCAATGTCAACAAGATCGCGCTGCTGCGCAATTCCCGCGGTGGCCAGCATCCCGATGTGGCGGACTTCGTACGCCGCGCCATTGATCTGGGCGTGCGGGGCATCACTGTGCACCCGCGCCCGGATGAACGGCATATCACCCGCCGGGATGTCTTTACTATTGCCCGTTTGCTGGAAGGCCATCCCGGGGTCGAGTTCAATATCGAGGGCTATCCTTCCGGTTCCTTTCTGGCGCTGATCGATGAGGTGCGCCCGGCGCAGTGTACCCTGGTGCCCGATGCTCCGGACCAGCTGACCTCGGATCATGGCTGGGACATGCGGGGCAGTGCCGATGTGCTGGCCGGCGTACTGGAGCGTCTGCGTTCCATGGCGGTGCGCAGCTCCCTGTTCATGGACCCTGATCCGGAAGCTGCCGCGCCGGCCGCAGCGCTGGGCGCTGACCGGGTCGAGCTCTACACAGAGGAGTATGCAAGGGCGTGGGGAACCGACCGGGAGGCGGCTGTACTGGAGCGGTACCGGCAGGCGGCCGGGGCGGCCGCTGAAGCCGGGTTGGGCATCAATGCCGGGCATGATCTCAATCTGGGCAACCTGCCCCGGTTTATGGAGATTCCCGGTATTCTGGAAGTGTCGATCGGTCATGCCCTGGTGGTCGAGTCGCTGGAGCGTGGTTTCGCCGCCGTGGTCAGCGAATACCTGACCATCACTGGCGAGCGGTAAGCATCGTGCCGCGCCGCATACCGCTGTATTACGGTTACTGGATTGTGCTGGCCGCCTTCGTCACCCAGTTCGCCTCGGTGGGCCTGCAGAACTATGTTGTCGGTCCTTTCATGGTGCCGATGACGGAAGAGTTCGGCTGGAGCCGGGCCGAATTCACCTCGGCCCGTTCGGTCGGACAGATGGTGGCCGCCTTCACCGGTTTCGTGATCGGCGCCGGCATCGACCGCTTCGGAGGGCGGCCCTTCATCATCGCCGGCACGCTGATCCTGGCCGCAGCTGTCCATTCGCTGGGCACGGTCGGCACGCTGACCTCCTGGATACTGATCAACGGGGTCATCCTGACCATGGGCGCGGCGATGATCGGCAATCTGGTGGTCAATGTCACTCTCAGCAAATGGTTCGTGCAGCAACGCGGCAGAGCCGTAGCGCTGGCCGCCATGGGTGTGTCGATGGCCGGCATTTCCCTGCCGCCACTGGCCACCTGGCTGATCGAGACGATAGGCTGGCGCGACGCATGGCGGGTTTTGGGCGTGGGAGTGGGGCTGTTGGTGTTCCCGGCCGCACTGGCCATACGGCGGCGGCCCGAGGATTATGATCTGTTCCCGGACGGCCACTCTGCGGAGCAGATCCGCGCTGGCATGGGCGCGGCCGCTAACCTGGACTTCGAAAGTTCACTGACCCGTGCGCAGGCCATGCGCACCGGACGATTCTATGTACTGGTGGTGGCTTTCGGGCTGTTCCAGATCTCCATCACGGTGATGTTGCTGCAGACGGTGCCGTTCATGACCGATGCCGGCTACCCTTCCCTGGTGGCAGCCTCCATGATATCGCTGGCCTCCATTCCCGCTTTCATCAGCAAGCCGTTCTGGGGCCTGTTCATCGATCGCTACAGTGCGCGCCGGCTGGCGGCGCTGGGGGCGACCATCACCGGTGTGTCGCTGATGGTGATCGTGCTGGGTGTGCGCAGCGGGCTGGACTGGCTGGTGTACGGCACGTTTCTGTTCATGGGCATCGGCTGGGGCGGCTTGATCCCCCTGCAGGAAGTCATCTGGGCCTCGGTGTTCGGGCGCCGCTACCTGGGGTCGGTGCGGTCCACGGCGTTGCCGTTCACTTTCGCGTTGACCGCCATCGGGCCGGTGGCGGCCGCATGGTATTACGACCGTGCCGGCAATTATGATCTGGCTTTTGTTGTCATGGCCCTGTGTAATCTGCTGGCGGCCGGCATGTTGCTGATGCTATCTGAACGGCGCCCCGTCATCGTGTCGCAAGCGGACCTCCGCCAGAGGAGACGAACGAAGTGACTGGCAAAGAGCTGCAATGTAGTATCAGTGGCGTGCAGATCGTGCTTCCCACCGGTCTGGCCAATCACCTGGTGTTCCGGGTGTATCGTGGGCCCAGTCAGATCGCATACGCCCACTTGAGTAGAAGTTCACCCGGGCAGCGGGAGCGGTTTTCCCGTGAACACGTATCCGGTCCTCCGACTGTCAGCTATTGTCTCAAGAACATTGAGGTGGCTCAGAACTACCGTGGCTGCGGCATTGGCAGCGCATTACTCGACGAAGTGCTGAACTATTGCCGCGCCCACCGTGTCTCGCGGATCCATGGAGAAGCCAAGGGGGATGTCGCCGCGCTGAAAAGCTGGTATCAAGGCAAGGGCTTCCGGGTCGATGCCAGGGATGAAATTCTTCTGTCACTGTGACATCACAGCATGTCCATCAACACCGGCCAGACGTTGTCGAGAATCATGGGCTGCGCCTCGGCGGTGGGGTGGATGCCGTCGCTCTGCATCAGCTCGCGGTTGTCGGCGATGCCGTCCAGCAGAAACGGCAGCAGGGTCAGGTCATACTCATCCGCCAGATCGCGGTACTGGGCGAAAAAAGGTTCGGTGTAGCGCGGTCCGTAATTGGGTGGAATCCGTATGCCGGCGAGCAGGACATCGGCGCCGCTGTCCAGGGACAGCTCGATCATTGCCTGCAGGTTGTCGCGTATGGAAGGTACAGGCAGTCCGCGCAGTCCGTCATTGCCCCCCAGTTGCAGGATGATCAACTGTGGTCGGTGAGTGTCCAGAAGCCGGGGCAGGCGGGCCAGGCCGCCGCCCGTGGTTTCCCCGCTGACGCTGGCATTGGTCACCGACCAGGGCAGGCCTTTTTTGTCGATGCGTTGTGACAGCAGAGACACCCAGCCCTGTTCGCTGGACATGCCATAGGCGGCGCTGATGCTGTCGCCCATCACCAGCAGGGTGCCCGTTTCCGGTCCGCCCTCACTGGCGTTGACGGCCGGTGTGACAAACAGGAGGATGGCCAGCAGGCTCTGTCTGATCTGCGATTTCCAGTCCATAGTCCGTTACAATGCGTAAAGGTGGGGAGAAAAGCAGCCCCGGGGCATTTAATTCTATCTCGTGAGAATAGCATGGTAAAAACCGAAAATCTCATCAAGCGGGTACCGACCGGCGAAGGCGAGCTGTGCATACTGAAGGGCCTGGATCTGCACATCGAGGCGGGTGAGAGCGTGGCCATTGTCGGCGCCTCGGGGTCCGGCAAGTCGACGTTGCTGGGGCTGATGGCCGGTCTGGACGTCGCTACCGAGGGTGAAGTGGTGCTGGGCGGGCATCGACTGGGCGAGCTGGATGAGGAACAGCGGGCCGTGCTGCGCAGTCAGCTGGTCGGTTTCGTGTTCCAGTCTTTCCAGTTGCTGCCCAGCCTGACGGCCCTGGAAAACGTCATGCTGCCCATCGAGCTGAAAAACGACGGCCGGGCCCGCGAGAAAGCCACGACATTGCTACAGCGGGTCGGACTGGGCGAGCGGCTCCAACATTACCCGCGGCAGCTCTCCGGCGGCGAACAGCAGCGCGTCGCCATCGCCCGTGCTTTCGCCTCCGAGGCCCGTGTGCTGTTCGCGGACGAGCCCACCGGAAACCTGGACGTCGACACGGGGGGGCGCATCATTGACCTGCTGTTCGATCTGAACCGCGAATACGGAACGACCCTGGTGCTGGTGACCCATGATGACCGGCTGGCTTCGCGCTGCGGCCGCGTGCTGCGATTGACCGCCGGGGAACTGGAACCGGAATCCCTGATGGCTGCGGTGCGCGATCACGAGGCGATACAGCATGTCTGAAGCTGTTTCGTTGCGGCCGGCGTCCATCCGTCCCGCCCTGTTGCTGCGCCTGGCCCTGCGTCTGTTGTGGCGGGATTGGCGGGGTGGTGAACTGCGACTGTTGCTGCTCTCCCTGATCATGGCGGTGACTTCGGTCACCGGTATTGCCCTGTTCACCGACCGTCTTCAGCAGGCGCTGGTGCAGGAGTCGGCGACGATGCTGGCGGCGGATCGCGTGCTGAGCGGACGCGAGCCGGCTCCTGGAGAGTGGATGGTGGAAGCGCGTTCCCGGGGCTTGCGGACAGCCTCTTTCGTGGCGTTCACATCCATGGCGTTCTCGGACGATGGCAACCTGCTGGTGGCCGCCAAGGCGGTCAGCGACGAATACCCGCTGCGCGGCAGTCTGGAAGTGGCGGAGCAGCCGTTTGTCGAGGGCGCTCCGGTGGAGGCCGGACCACCCCGTGGCGAAGTCTGGGCCGAGTCCCGTCTGCTGTCGGCACTGCAGGTCGACATCGGGGATCCCGTGTACGTGGGCGAGGCCACGTTCACCGTCACCCGGGTGCTCACCCACGAGCCGGACCGGCAGCAGGGCGGAATGCTGGAGAACGCCGGCCCGCGTCTGTTGTTCCACCGCGACGACCTGGACGCCACCGGCGTCATCCAGCCCGGCAGCCGGGCCTCGTACCGCTATCTGTTTGCCGGTGATGCGGCCGTGCTGGAGTCGTTCGGGGAGTGGTTGTCCGAACGTAGCGCGGGCGAGTACCGGCTGCGCGATATCCGTGAAGAAAGTCAGGAAGTCGACGAGGCCCTGCAGCGCGGGCAGAGTTTCCTGCTGCTGGGCAGCCTCTTTGCCGTGGTGCTGGCCGGTGTGGCCATCGCCCTGACGGCCCGGCGCTACAGTGAGCGGCATTTCGACTACGTGGCCATCATGAAAACCCTGGGCAGCACGTCGCGGCAGATCATGAGCCTCTACCTGGTGATTCTGCTCCTGTTGCTGGTGGCCGCCGTGACGTTGGGCAGTCTGGCGGGATACCTGGTCCATGAGAGCATCCTGTGGCTGTTGACGGCGATCCTGCCCGTGACATTGCCGCCGGGCTCCATGCTGCCCTATCTGATGGGGGCGATGACGGCACTGATCTGTCTGCTGGCCTTTGCTCTGCCGCCACTGCTGGCCTTGCGGGATGCCGCGCCGTTGCGGGTGCTACGCAAGGACATCGATAGCGGACTGAAAGGCAGTCTCCTGCCCTACTGGGCGGGAGGCCTGGGTGCCATGACTCTGCTGTTGTGGTACAGCCGGGACATCATGCTGACTCTGATGCTGGTACTGGTCGTTGCCGGTATCGTCGCCCTGGTCAGTGCCCTGGCGTGGCTGGTGCTGCGTTCGACGCGGGTGGCTGGCAGCCGTGCCGGCAGCCCCTGGGGACTGGCGTTCTCATCGGCGCGCCGCCGCCGTCATCAGACCGTGCTGCAGATGCTGGTGTTCTCCATCACGTTGATGGCGCTGCTGTCGCTGACCGTGTTGCGTACGGACCTGCTGGATGACTGGCAGGCACAGTTGCCGGAGGATGCGCCCAATCATTTCATGATGAACATCACCGAAAACCAGGTGGCCGGAATGACCGATTACTTCCGGGACAATGGTGTGCGGCCCCGGCCTTTCTACCCCATGGTCAGTGCTGGCCTGTTGACCATCAACGGTGACAGCGCCCGGCAGTTGTGGGGGGCGGGTGAGTCGCGGGGCAACCTGACCGAGTCGACAGCGGAGAACGACGAAGAGGGCGAGAACCGCGATTCGGACCGGCGCATCGCCAACCGGCAGATCACCTGGACCGCGGACCTGCCGCCCGACAATGAGGTGGTGTCTGGCGAGTGGTGGGGGGAAAGCCCGGAGCCGGGTCTGGTGTCGGTGGAGGATGATTACGCTGAACGGCTGGGCATGGAGACGGGCGACGAGCTGCATTTCGAGTCCGGCGGCCAGGAGTTCAGTGCCACTGTACACAATCTGCGCTCTGTCCAGTGGGACAACATGCAGCCCAACTTCTTTTTCATTTTCTCGCCGGGCACGCTGGACGGTTCCGGGGCCACCTATCTGTCGACGGTGCAGCTGGAGGGCGAGGACAAACAGCTGCTCAACCCCCTGTTGCGCCAGTTCTCCACCGTGGTGGTGCTGGAGATCGACGCGCTGATCGAGCAGGTGCGTACCATCATCGATCAGGTCAGCGCGGCGGTCGAGTTGATAGCCGTACTGGTGCTGGCCGCCGGCGCCCTGGTGCTGCTGGCCTGTGTCAATGCCACACTGGACGAGCGGTTCCGCGAGAACGCGGTGTTGCGGGCGCTGGGGGCCCGACAGCGCCTGATCATGAGCAGTCTGGTGATCGAGTTTGCGTTTATCGGCCTGGTGGCCGGAAGCATTGCGGTGCTGGGAACCGAGGGAGTGTTGTATTATCTGCAGACAGAAATGTTCGGTCAGGCATTCCGACCGCACTATTGGGCGTGGTTTGCCGGTCCGGTTTCCGGGACATTGTTGATTGGCGCACTGGGCGCTGCGGCCACGCGCCGTGTGGTGCACACCAGTCCGTTGATTGTATTGCGCGAAATGGCGTAGGAGGATTTGCATGGCGTTGTTCAATGCACGTTGCCGGTTACAGGGTTTGTCTCTGATGGCGGCCCTGATGATGGCCGGACCGGTCAGCGCACTGTCGCCGGGCGCTCCCGAGCGGGAGCGCGAGTGTACCTATGGCGACTGCGAGAACGGTTTCGGCATTCTGGAGATCAAGACCGAGGTGGGCACGGATGTCTATGAAGGCAACTTCCGTGAAGGTGAGTTCCACGGTTTTGGCGAGTACACCCGGTACGTGACCCGTTCCGACAAGGCGTATTACGAGGGTAACTGGCGGAATGGCCTGCGCCATGGCCGGGGCACGTACTGGGACGGCCAGTCCGACCTGTATATGGGCGAGTGGCGCGATGGTCAGCGGCATGGCCGGGGGTCGTACTTCTTCGGCCTGGAGGACTGGTCCCCGAATCGCCACACCGAACGCTGGCTGAGCGAAAATACCGAGAACTATACCGGTGAGTTCGTGGAAGACCAGTACCAGGGCGAAGGGGTATACCGCTGGCCGGACGGCCGTCGCTATGAAGGCGAGTTCTATGCCAATGACAAACACGGCCGGGGCCGCTTCTACTACGAAACCGGCACGAGCCTGCCGCAAGTATGGGAATACGGACGTCTGGTGGACTGAATGGATCTGGCAACGATACGACGTGAGTATCTGCGCGGCGGGTTGCGTCGCGAGCATCTGAGCGACAATCCCTGGGACCTGTTCTCGCGCTGGATGGAAGAGGCGCTGGAGATCGATATCATCGACCCTACGGCCATGGTGGTGGCCACCGGGGCTGATGGCGGGCCTTTGCATCAGCGGATTGTGCTGCTCAAGCACTTCGATGAACAGGGGCTGGTTTTCTTCACCAACTACGACAGCCGCAAGGGGCAGGACATCGATGCCAATCCCCGGGTCAGCGCCCTGTTCCCCTGGCATGCGCTGGAGCGGCAGGTCATGGTCAGCGGTGTGGCAGAGAAAATACCGGCTGAACAGTCCGATGCGTATTTTTCCAGCCGACCGCGAGAGAGCCGTCTTGCCGCTTTGGCGTCGGCACAGAGCTGCCCGGTGGAGGGGCGTGTCAGGCTGGAGGCAGCATTCCGCGAACGGCAGGAACAGTATCCCGGAAATGACATCCCGCGTCCGGCGAACTGGGGTGGCTACCGCATCCGCCCGGCACTTTTCGAGTTCTGGCAAGGTGGGCCCCACCGCCTGCATGACCGCTTTGTGTATACCTGTCGGGAGCCGGCCGGGTCTTCAGGTGTGACCTGGCACCTGGAGCGTCTGGCTCCATGATTGTCGCTGTCAGGACGTCCAGTCCGGTAACTTCTTCGGTGCCAGTTGGTGCTGCAGGGAAGCGTAGGCCGGCAATCCGTCGCGGTAGGGCGGGTAATCCTCTCCCTGGATGAGCGGCGCGAGGTAGCGCCGTGCCTGTTCGGTGATGCCGAAACCGTCCCTGGTGATGAACTCACGCGGCATGGGTCTTTCGACATTGGCGACATCAGCCAGTGGCACCTCCTCGATATGCCAGCGGTACGGTGAGTCGCTGTCCCGCACGATGGCCGGCATGACGGCATTGTGCCCGGCCAGAGCCGCCTTGACGGCGGCCTCTCCCACGGCCCAGGCCTGCTCGACATCGGTGGCTGAGGCAATGTGCCGGGCGGCGCGCTGCAGGTAATCGGCGACCGCCCAGTGATACTTGTACCCCAGTTCCTGACGGATCAGGTTGGCGATATGGGGTGCCACGCCGCCCAGCTGCGAGTGACCGAAGGCATCCTTGCCGCCGGCTTCCGCCAGGAAGCGGCCGTCCGCATGGCGCGCGCCTTCCGATACAACGATGGCGCAGTAGCCGAAGCGCTCCACGCACTGGCGTACCCGATCCAGAAACCGCTGCTGCTCGAAGGGTATCTCCGGGAAGAGGATGACATGCGGCGCCTCTCCTTCGTGCCGTGCGGCCAGGCCGGCGGCTCCGGCGATCCAGCCGGCGTGCCGGCCCATGACTTCCATCACGAATACCTTGGTAGAGCTTTCGCACATGGAGGCGACATCGAATCCGGCTTCACGGATACTGACGGCCACGTATTTGGCCACCGAACCGAAACCGGGGCAGGTGTCGGTCAATGGCAGATCGTTATCTACGGTCTTGGGAATGCCGATGCAGGTGATCGGAAATCCCTCGCGAATGCTGAGTTGCGAGACCTTGTTGGCCGTGTCCTGGGAGTCGCCTCCGCCGTTGTACAGGAAATACCGGATGTTGTGCGCCTTGAATACTTCCATCAGGCGTTCGTATTCGGTCGCGCTCTCTTCAAAGCTGCGCAGTTTGTAGCGGCAGGAACCGAAAGCACCGGAAGGGGTGTGGCGCAATGCCGCGACCTCTGCATCGCTGATCACCGAGGTATCGATCAGTTCTTCTCGTAGCGCGCCGATGATGCCGTTGCGGCCGGCATAGACGGTGCCGATTTCCTCGCCGTGCTGACGTGCCGTCTGGATTACGCCGCAGGCGCTGGCGTTGATGACGGCGGTGACGCCACCCGACTGGGCGTAGAAAAGGTTGGCCTGAGTCATTCAGTGAATCCCGGTAGATTTGTGGGTGCCATGTGATGGCGGTACCATTGGCGATGGCCAATGGTACAAACTGCCTGAAGGCAAGGCAAACCGGGCGCGGCACCATCACTCAACAGTAAGGTCCAGGGATCAACATGAAGCGACTGATAGTCGGCCTGTCAGGGGCCAGCGGCCTGATATACGGCGTTCGTCTGCTGGAAGTGCTACAGCGCGAAGTGGACGTCGAGACCCATCTGGTGGTCAGCGCCGGCGCCAGCCTGAACATCTCACTGGAAACGGACCGGGACGTCAGTGACGTGAAGGCGTTGGCCGATCATGTCTATTCGCCCCGGGACCTGGCCGCGCGCATTTCCAGTGGCTCCTTCCGCACTGACGGTATGGTGGTGGCTCCCTGTTCGATGAAGACGCTGTCGGCCATCGTCAATGCCTATGCGGACAATCTTCTGGTCAGGGCGGCGGATGTCACACTGAAAGAGCAGCGGCGCCTTGTGCTGATGCCCCGCGAAAGCCCGCTGCACGCCGGGCACTGTGAGCTGTTACTGCGGGCTGCGCGGTTGGGAGCGGTCATCGCGCCGCCCATGCCGGCCATGTATATCCGTCCGCGCAGCGTCGAGGATCTGGTGGATCATTCCGTGGGCCGGGTACTTGACCTGTTCGGTATCGACCCGGGCATCGTGCAGCGCTGGGACGGCCCGCAGGCGGAGTGAGTGGTCGCGCTCAGGCTGTTTTCAATGCCTGGTCGACCAGCGGAGACAGTTCTGCCGGGTCGGCGATGATGCCGGCTTCCAGGCAGTACAGGGCCAGATTGGCCCGTACCAGTGCCCCGCTCTGTCCGGGGCCGGGCGCCCGCCAGCTGCCATGGCGATCACAAAGCGCCTTGAGGTCTGCTTCCTGTTGTCGCTCGGCGTCCAGTTCCGCCGCCTTGATCTGCGCCCGCAGCGCCTCGTAGTCCGGTGAGCGGGGCGTCCGGACTCCGCCCGGGTGCCAGTGTTTCATGTCGCGGCGGCACTGACGCAGCGGCCCCGTTATCTTTTCCTGCCAGGCGCTGGAGAGCTGCACCGCCTGTTGCATCAGTCCATCGGGCATCTCGCCCCGCGTCAGCCCGAACCAGCAGGCGAACAGCAGCAGGTTGACGTCGGCTCCGTACCGGTCCTGCCACTCCAGGCAGGTTTCCCGGACCGTATCCCGCGCGTAGACTGACTCGGCGAAGGCGGAAAAGGCTCCGCTTCCGGGGTTTTTTTCTTCAACTGGTACCATCCTGTCAGCTTACAACAGTAGAATGGTGGTTTTAACCAGGATCCGCCAATGCACCTGCATATTCTCGGTATCTGCGGCACATTCATGGGGTCTCTGGCCCTGCTGGCGCGTGAGTTGGGGCACACGGTCAGTGGTAGTGATCTCAACGTGTATCCGCCGATGAGCACCCAGCTGGAAGAGCAGGGCGTGGAAGTGTTGCAGGGTTACGACGCAGCGCATCTTCGCCCGGCCCCCGATCTGGTAGTGATCGGCAATGCGTTGAGCCGTGGCAATCCGGCAGTGGAACATGTCCTGGATGAAGGCCTGGAGTACTGTTCGGGCCCCGAGTGGCTGTCCCGCCACGTGCTTCCCGGGCGCTGGGTGCTGGCCGTGTCGGGCACCCACGGCAAGACCACGACCAGCGCGATGCTGGCCTGGATACTGGAGTATGCCGGGCTCGCCCCCGGCTATCTGATCGGGGGTGTGCTGCAGGATTTTCCGGTGTCGGCGAGGGCCGGTTCGTCCGATTTCTTCGTGGTCGAGGCCGATGAATACGACAGTGCCTTCTTCGACAAGCGCTCCAAGTTCATCCATTACCGCCCGGATACGCTGATCATCAACAATCTTGAGTTCGATCATGCGGACATTTTTCCGGACCTGGCGGCTATCCAGCGGCAGTTCCATCACCTGATCCGGACGGTGCCCTCGCGCGGCCTGATCGTCGCTCCGCAGCAGGATGCTGCGGTGGAGGGCGTTCTGGCTCAGGGGTGTTGGACACCGGTGCAGTGCTTTGCGGTGGACGGCACAGTGCCGCTGGAGGAGCATCCGGAGCGTGGTGGTGCGCACTGGCTGGCGGAGCCGGTCAACGAAGCGGCCGATGTGTTCCTCCTGACGGTGCCCGGTACCACGGAGGATGCGTTGACCGTGCGGATGCGCATGAGCGGCCGGCACAACATCGCCAACGCCGTGGCGGCCATGGCCGCAGCCCGGCATGTGGGGGTCGCTCCCGCCGTGGCGGCCGAGGCGCTGGCCCGGTTCCGGGGCGTACGGCGGCGGCTGGAACGGCTGGGCGAAGTGTCCGGGGTGACGGTGTATGACGATTTCGCGCACCATCCCACGGCCATCCGGGAAACACTCAATACCGTGCGAGCCTGGCTGGGCGGATTCAGCACGGATCAGCGCCTGATTGCCGTGATCGAGCCGCGTTCGCGCACCATGCAGATGGGCGTGCATCAGGAGGCTTTGCTGGATGCCTGCCGCGCGGCCGATCTGGCGGTCTGGTTCCAGCCTCCCGGTGTCGCACTGGACCTGGAAGCGTTGACACAGCAGGATGATGTTCCCGCACTGGTTTTCCAGGAGACGGCGGAGATCGTCCAGTATCTGGCCACCAGTAGCAGACCCGGCGATCATGTGGTGATCATGAGTAATGGTGGTTTTGGCGGCATTCACGCGGCCTTGCTGGAGGCGCTGGCGGCAGGTTCTATAGAGTAGCCAGTCCTGCGGGAGGCTGGAGACATTGAGCCCGTGTCCGTCTTACTGGCACTCCCACCACCGGATATCGCATAATGGCTCCATTGAAAAAGAGGAGAGGGTCTTATGTCTGAGCAGTGGATGAATCCCGCCATCTGGGGCGGAGCACAATGGCTGGTGGCTGCCATTCTGGTGTTGGTGGTGTTGGCCCTGGCGGTGGTCATCCACCGGCTCATCAGCGTTGTGCGGAGTGAGATGACCCGGAAGCGCGAGCGCCCTGTCCTGCGACCCTCTCTTCGTCCGGATCTGTATCCGCCACAGGAAGGCGAGGGGAGAGAGGCCGCCGGGGAGAAACCGACGCCGTCCCCGGACAGGGATCAGTAGTCGACCAGCCAGTCCACGATGGCGGCCGCGCCAGCCATGAACAGGATGACCAGCAGCAGGACGCCCAGCAGACCCAGTATGCGGAACGACTTACCCTGTTTCGGGTAGAGTCCCGATTGTTCGTACTCCCGTTTCTGTTCTGTATCCGGTCTGTCCGTCATGTTCCATTCATCTCCGGAGTGTCGTAACAAGTGCAGGTGACCCGAATGGTCTCAGCGTCCAGCCGCCTCGTGGCGGCCTTGATGTGTACAGTGCTTGCGACCGTGCCCGCCAGCGCCATCATTATCCGTCATGATACCGGATATGATGAATATTTCGCCAGAGAAGCCGATTTTCCGGCGGTTTTCCATCTGACCGACGACAACGAGCGTCCTGCCTGTATCGCCACGCTGATCGATGCGTCCTGGGCGATCACCGCCGCGCACTGTCTCCGGGAAACGCCGCTGCAGAATCACCTGGATGCCGGGCGCCCCTTTTCCGTGGAAGTGGCCGGGCAGGAAGTGGAGATCATTGACGCCGTGGTGCACGAGCACTATGCCCCGGATTCCATGCACGGCGGTTCGGACGTGGATCTGGCGCTGCTGCGCCTGGATCGCGCGCTGGGCTTCCCGCGGCCGGTGCCGCTGTATCGACAGGCGAAGGAGCAGGGGCGTGTCATGACATTTGTGGGCTGGGGTTTCCACGCTGTGGGCAGCGGCGGGCGGTTCATGAATGATGAGCGGTTCAGGAAGGCCCGCAATACCGTCACTCGCGCCGGGGACCGCCTGCATTTCCGTTTTGACGATCCGGTGACGCCGGGCTCCGACGCGCTGCCTTTGGAGGGCTTGCCGGGTACCGGAGACAGTGGTGGCCCAGCCTTGTTGTTCCATGAGGAGCGCTGGCATCTGGCCGGGGTGGCGGTCGGCGAGCTGGCAAGGCAGGGAGAGGATGGCGCGGATCTGCGGCAGGGGCTGTACGGCGCCGTGGTGCTGTATGAGCGCCTCTCGATTCATCAGCAATGGATCGATGCGGTGACCGGTGTGTCTGCCGGCCGGTGAGGCGGCCGGGAAATTCTGTTACCATCGAATGCTCGGCACATCATCCGGATGTGCCGACCATTTCCATTCTGGAGACAGATCATGAGCATTGAGCAAGGCGATAAAATCCCGAGCGCGACATTCAAGGTGATGGGCAACGACGGGCCGGAAAACATCACCACGGATGAGGTGTTCAGCGGCAAGAAGGTCGTATTGTTCGCCGTGCCCGGCGCGTTCACTCCCGGCTGCACGGTCACGCACCTGCCCGGCTATGTGGTCCACGCGGACACGATCCGTGACAAGGGCGTCGACACGATCGCCTGCGTGGCGGTCAATGATGCCTTTGTGATGGATGCCTGGGGGAAATCCCAGAATGCCGGGAACATCCTCATGCTGTCCGATGGCAACGGTGAATTCACCAAAGCCGCCGGCCTGGATATGGACGCCAGTGGTTTTGGCATGGGTATGCGCAGCAAGCGTTACGCCATGATTGTCAACGATGGGGTGATCGAACACCTGGCCGTGGAGCCGGCCGGCGGAGTCGATGTCAGCGCCGCCGAGAAAATACTGGAAAAACTCTGAAGATCCAGCCATGTCCGGAGGGACAGTAATGAAAACAGCCTATGTTGAGTATCATGACGGCGATACGGTGCTGGAAGGGTATGTGGCGTGGGATGAGTCGGCCTCCGGGCCGCGTCCGGCCGTTCTGGTGGCGCATGATTGGAGCGGGCGGCGTGAGTATGCCTGTTCGGGCGCCGAGAAAGCGGCCGAGCTGGGCTACGTGGGCTTCGCTCTGGATGTGTTCGGGAAAGGGGTTTTCGGAAAGAGTGGCGACGTGGAAGGCAACTCAGCGCTGATCCGTCCTTTTGTGGAGGATAGAGCGCTGCTGCGCCGCCGCATGCAGGCGGCGCTGTCCACCGTAAGGGACATGGACCGGGTGGATGCCGACAATGTGGCGGCCATGGGGTACTGCTTCGGTGGCATGGCGGCGCTGGAGCTGGCACGCGCGGGCGCGGACGTGAAGGGCGTGGCCAGTGTGCATGGCCTGCTGGGCCAGGGTGATATCCCCAATGCCCGGATAACGGCCAAGGTGCTCTGCCTGCATGGCCATGATGACCCGATGGTGCCACCGGATCAGGTGCTCGCCTTTGAAGAGGAAATGAGCGAATCAGAGGTGGACTGGCAGGTGCATGTCTACGGCAATACGAAGCACGCTTTCACCAATCCCTCGGCCAACAACCCCGAGGCCGGTACGGTCTACAGCGAGCTGGCCAACAGCCGGGCCGAGACCGCCCTGGCGAGCTTTTTCAGAGAAGTATTCGCTTGAGAGGGGGGCTGCTCTGTTCCGTATGACGGGTGGTCAGCGGCTCTTCTGTATCGCCTGTCCGAAACCGTGCAGTATGGCGGCGGTGGCGCCCCAGATGCGGTACTCCCCGTACTGCAGTTCCAGTATTTCCCGTTCCCGGTTGCGGAATATCATGCTTGATCGCCGGTAGTTGTCCGGGTTGAGCAGCAGGGAGGCGGGGGCGTGAAAGGTGCACTCCACCTCGACCGGACAGGGGCGGATTTGCGTATCAGGCGCCAGGATGCCCACAAATGGCGTGATACGGTATCCCGAAGGCATGTAGACGGCTCCCAGCTCACCGATGACTTCAATCTGGTGGGCCTGCGCGCCGATTTCTTCCTCGGACTCCCTTAGTGCGGTGGCCTGTGGTGACTCGTCTTCCGGTTCTCTGCGTCCCCCTGGCAGGCTGACCTGACCTGCATGACTGCGCAGGTATTCCGGCCGCAGGGTCAGCAGAATGTGCGGTTCATCCACGCCGGGTGGTGAATGGAAGGGGATCAGCACAGAGGCTTCACGCACGCGGAGCAGGTCGGATGCCTGGATGTCGGGCCGCAGCGGATGCGTATCCTGCCTGCTGCCTGAGCGGAAGAAGGCGCGCACGTTGTTCAGCAGTTCATGGTCGTCTCCCATCGGCAGGCCCCCGGTATATTCAGCCGCCGGGGCAGCTGTGAAAAGGCGGCTCGCCATGAACGTAGGCCATCTGCATGGCGTCGAGGATGGACCAGAGGATATCGAGCTTGAACTGCAGGATGCCGAGCGCGTATTCCTGCTGTTCACGGCTGCGGAAATGATCCAGTGTCACGTGCAGGCCGTGCTCCACATCGCGCCGGGCCTCGCTCAATCGCTTGCGGAAGTAGCTATAGCCGTCCGCATCAATCCACGGGTAGTGCTTCGGCCAGTTATCCAGCCGGTTCTGGTGGATCTCCGGGGCGAACAATTCGGTCAATGATGAGCAGGCGGCTTCCTGCCAGGTGGCCCGCCGGGCGAAGTTGACATAGGCATCACAGGCGAAGCGCACACCAGGCAATACATGCTTGCCGGATTCGACATCACTGCGCTCCAGGCCCACGGCTTCCGCCAATCGCAGCCACGCCTCGATACCTCCATCTTCTTCCGCGCGGCCGTCATGGTCCAGAATGCGTTGCACCCACTCGCGGCGCACTTCCCTGTCCGTACAGTTGGACAGTATGGCCGCATCCTTGATGGGGATGCTGGTCTGGTAGTAGAAGCGGTTGGCAACCCAGCCGCAGATCTGCTCGCGGGTGGCGTGGCCGGTATTCATCATCACGTGATAGGGATGGTGAATATGGTACAGCCGACCTTTGTCCCGCAGGCGCTGTTCGAACTCGTCCCGGCTCCAGGCTTCGGTCATGGTGTGTGCTCTTTTTCCAGTTTGCGGGCGTTGCCCGGGTTACGGAAGGTGAGGGGGCGGATCTCGTCTTCGGGCTGCTGCGCGGCCTGGATGGCCTCCTCGATCAGGTGGTGGTCCGGCGACAGGTTGCATACCGGGTCGGTCGCCCGTTCGTCGCCGGTCAACAGGTAGGCCTGGCAGCGGCAGCCGCCCAGGTCGATTTCCTTCTCGGGGCAGCTGGCGCAGGGTTCCTTCATCCACGCGGTGCCCCGGAAACGATTGAACAGATCCGAATGGTGCCAGATGTCATGCAGACTATCCTGCTTGACGTTGGGGATGGTCAGTCCCTCGATCACTTTGGCACTCTGACACGGCAGTACCTCGCCTTCCGGTGTGATCGTCAGGAAGGTGGTGCCCCAGCCGTTGCTGCAGCGTTTGGGGCGGTCGTCATAGTAGTCAGGCGCCACGAAAAACACTTTCATGCTTTCCCCGTGCCTGTCCCGGAAGCGGTTGGTGGCGGCCTCGCCTTCACGCAGTTGTTCCTGCGAGGGCAGGAGCTGGTCGCGGTTGTGCAATGCCCAGGCGTAGTATTGCGTGTTGGCCAGTTCCACGAACTCGGCGCCCAGTTCATGGGCCAGTTCCAGGAATGGTGTGACCTGGTGGATGTTATGGCGGTGCAGTACGAAGTTCAGTCCCAGCGGTATGCCCTGGGCGATGACCTCGCGGGTCATGGCCAGTTTGTGGGCAAAGCTGTCCGTGCCGCCGAAGTGCGCGTTGGTTTCTTCATCGGCGCCCTGGAAGCTGATCTGGATGTGATTCAGTCCGGCATCGCGGAACTGGCGGACTTTCTCCGCAGTCATGCCCAGCGCGGAGGTGATCAGGTTGGTGTAGAAGCCCAGTTTTCCGGCTTCCTGCATCAGTTCCAGCAGATCCGGTCGCACCAGCGGTTCGCCACCGGAGAAGCCGAGCTGCACCGCGCCCAGCTCGCGTGCCTGGCGCATGGCCGACAGCCACTGCTCGGTGGTCAGTTCCTGCTTGCGCGAGGCCGGCAGTTGCAGCGGGTTGGAGCAGTAGGGGCATTGTAGCGGGCAGGCATAGGTCAGCTCAGCCAGTAGCCACATGGGGATGTTGTCGGTCATGCTCAGCCTCCGCTTCGTCTCATGCGTTCATCAGTCAGGCGGGGACCGCCTGATCCACTCCTGATGCTGCGCGTCCCGCAGGAATTCCCGGACATCGTCCGGCAGTGTATCGGCTTCCGGGTAGACCTGTTGCAGTTCGGCAATCAGGTCGGCTACCGTGCGCTCAGTCTGGCACCGGCTCAGGATTTCGTGGGCGGTGTCGCTGAGCTTCACCAGGCCTTCCGGGTACAGCAGGACATGGCATTGCTGCGCCGGTTCCCATTGTAGCCGGTATCGGGGATTGAGCTGGATCCGGTCTTCATTCATAGCTCGATGTCCATGCCGTCCCGGGAAACCTCGATCCCTTCCTCGACCAGTTGGCGGCGCTGCTCGGACTCCTCATCCAGGATCGGGTTGGTGTTGTTGATGTGAATCAGGATCTTGCGTGGCCGCTCCATCGGGCGCAATACTTCGATCATGCCGTTCTCGCCGGACTGGGGCAGGTGGCCCATATCGGCGGCTTTCTTGTCACCCAGACCGACACTGGCCATTTCATCTTCCTGCCAGAATGTGCCATCCACCAACAGGCAGTCGGCACCGCTCATCAGATCGCGGGTCCGGTCGGTCAGGTTGCCGAGGCCCGGCGCATAGAACAGGGTCTTGCCGCTGCGGGTGTCGGTGATCAGTACGCCGATGTTGTCACCGGTGTGTGGATCATGGCGGTGCGGTGAATAGGGTGGTGCCTTGCCGTCCACCGGGATGGCCCGGAATTGCAGGCCATCGATGCCACGGATGGTGAAGTCGCTGCCGTCCAGGGGGATCGGGTTGTAGTTCAGTCCGCCATTCCAGTGCGTCAGCATGGGGAACAGCGGAAAGCCGGTACTCAGGTCCTCATGCACCATGTCACTGCAGTAGACTTCATGCGGGCAGCCTTCCCGCAGCATCAGCAGACCGGTGGTGTGGTCAATCTGCGAGTCCATCAGCAGGACGGCCCGGATGGCCGAGTCGCGATCGCTGCGGGCCGGCTGCAGGGCGGGGAACTGCGCAATCTGGGTGAGTATGTCGGGCGAGGCGTTGAAAAGAACCCAGTTCTCGCCGTCGCCGGATACGGCGATGGAAGACTGCGTGCGCCGGGTGGCCTTGATGGTACCTTCCCGCACCCCTCGGCAATTGCGGCAATTACAATTCCACTGTGGAAATCCGCCACCGGCGGCGGCTCCCATGACGTGCACAAACATGATGGCTCCTCGGCACAAATGACTGGACAGACGGCAGCATCGCGGTCTTGTTGTCAGTCTGGTTGTTTCTGGTCGTTCCGGCGGGACGTGTCGCGAGGTTCCCGGTCATGACTGGATGACCGGTAGGCACCGACAGGCGGGACAGACTGTTGCTGCCCCGCCATGTCAGCTGGCGTATCCGTTATACGCTTTTGAAATACATAGTGATTTCAAAACCCAGACGGATATCCTGGTAAGACGGCTTGGTCCACATGGCTATCACCTCCCGTTACATTGCATTATCAGGTTTCAAGGTTTGTATACCGCGCCCTGTGGCACCGGCAACATTTCGACATTAGCACAGCGTCGTCCAAAAGCAAACTCGGTTCATCGCAAAATGCGGCTACCAGAGCACGTGCTGGTAGAAGGCCAGCTCGCTCTCCAGTGCGTGGATCTGGTTGGCGGGCTGGCGGAAGCCGTGGCCTTCGCCCTGGAAGACGATGTAGTCACTTTGCGGGTTGCGTGCCTTCAGCCGTTCGAAAATCGCCTCGGCCTGGTTCGGTGGCACGACCTTGTCCTCCGAGCCCTGCAGCAACAACACCGGGGCGTTGATGCGGTCGATGTGGTGGATCGGGGAGCGCTCCCGGTATATCGCTTCGGCTTCGGGCCAGGGGCCGATCAGCTGATCCAGATAGCGGGATTCGAACTTGTGGGTGTCGGCGGCCAGCAGGCTCAGGTCGCTGACACCGTAGTGGCTGGTACCGGCGCTGAACAGGTCGCTGTGCACCAGCGCCGCCAGCACGGCATAACCGCCGGCGCTGCCGCCGCGGATGACAATACGCTCCGGATCCACGGCGCCGCGTTCGATGAGGGCCTGCACGCCATTGATGATGTCCTCTACATCGACCACGCCCCATTGCCCGTAGAGCGCGTGACGGAAGCGCCGCCCGAAGCCGGTACTGCCCCGGTGGTTGACGTCGAAGTAGGCAAAGCCGCGGCTGGTCCAGTACTGGATGGCCGGGTTGTAGCCGGTGCGGGCACAGCCAGTGGGGCCGCCATGCACGGCCACGATCAGCGGCGGGCGTTCGCCCTCGGGCGCCCGGCAGGCAGGGTTGCGTGGTGTGTAGAAGACGCCATGGGCCTGCTCTCCGTCGCCGGTGGCATAGTGGATGGGCTCGCCCGTGGACACCTGTTCGGCTGGCAATCGGGCATCGCTATGGCAGCGTTTCAGTACCCGTGGTCCGGCGCTTTCGTCGTCCGGGTCCAGGGACAGGATGGCGGGCGTGTCCTGCCGTCCGGCGACAATCGCCACGGCGCGGCCGTCGCGCCACAGGACCGGTTCAATCTGTCCCTGCTGCGCAAGCAGGGTGTGACGTTGGCCGGTCTTCGAGTCGGCCACTACCAGGTCACTGAGTCCCTGACGGATCACGGTCAACAGCAGGCGGTGCTCATCGATTACGGCCATTTGCCGGTTGCCACCCTGCCAGGGCGGGCTGCAGCACTCTGCTTCCAGCGCCACCGCCTGCTTTGCTTCGGGCGCCTCTCCTTGCAGGTCGGTGGCACTGACCCGCCAGGGTGTCCACCAGTTGTCACGGTCCGACATCACGTACAGGTCGCCATTGGGGCCGAACAACGGTTGCACCAGCGCGCTGTTCTCCTGGCCCTGCAGCGTGCGGAAACGCCGGGGGCGGCCCTGCGGGTCCAGATCGGCGATATGCAGGGTGGTGTGGTCCCAAGGCATGCCGGGATGGTTCCAGCTCAGGAACACCAGTGTGCCGCCATCCGGTGACAGGCGGGGCGCGGTGACGAAATCGCTGCCGTCGAACAGGATCTCGCCTTCTCCGGCTTGCGTCAGGTCGATGCTGACCAGTGTATTGCGTACGTCTTCGGGCCTGCGATGGTCTTCGCGCACGGCGATCAGGCGGTGCCGGCCGTGGTCCAGCAGTGGCTGCTCATAGCGCAGGGCCGCCAGCGGCCCGGTGGCTGGCGTCAGTGGCTCCGGTGTGCCGGTGTGGCCACTGGCCGGGTCGAAGGTCTGGCGGTACAGTCGCTGGTCGCTGAAGTGTACGTAATATACCGTATCGTCGCCGGCCGCATAGGGCAGGCCGCCGTACTCGTGCACCCGTGAACGCAGATTGAAGCCGGGCGGGGAGACGCGATGGGACTGGTTGTCCGCGTCCAGGTACATCAGGGCCTGTGCGTTGCCCTCCTCCGGTTGACTGAGGAGGAACCAGAATCCCTTGCGCGGGCCAGGGCGCAGGTAGCTGATGGCTTCGCTGCGGCTGAATACCCGGGCGGCATCGACGGTCGGGGTCCAGTGGTCATGGGGGAGCGTGGCGGGTGCGGCGCTGTCGCTCATCGGATTTCTCCTTCTTTCTCATTCCGGTTTTCCGGCCCGGATTCGTGCGTATGCAGTCTGCCGCGGGCCAGTGAGAGGGCGATGCCCGGCAGGCAGAGGCCGGCGGCCAGCAGGAAGCTCCAGGTGATCGCGCGATCCAGAAACGGCAGGGTATCCGGGCCGACTTCCGTGGCCCCCATGATCAGGGTCAGCATCAATGCCACCAGCACCATGCTGTTGAGCTGGCCGAGCAGGCGCGTGGTGGCCACGGCGGCCGATGCGCTGCCGGCATGCTCGTGGCCTACCGACCCCATGATGGCATTGACGTTGGGGGATGAGAACAGGCTGAAGCCGGCGCCGGTCAACAGCAGTGCGGCGATGATCGTGCCGAGACCACTGTCCGGACCCAGCATGGCCAGAGCCACCAGCCCCGCCGCCGTCGCTGCCATGCCGGCCGAGGCCAGCCGCCGGGGTTCAATATGATCGGACCAGCGCCCCATCAGTGGCGAGAGAATGGCCATGCTGATCGGCTGCACCATGATCAGCATGCCGGCCTGGAAGGCGGACAGCTCCCGCAGGTACTGCAGGTACAGGCTCATCAGTACAACGTTGGCATAGGTGGCGCTGTACATGATCAGCGAGGCGCCGCAGGAGAACGTGAAGGTACGGTTACTGAAGAACAGGCGCACGTCCCAGATGGGGTGTGTGGCGCGGCGGGCGTGGCGCAGGAAGCCGGTCAACAGGGCGGCGCTGGTCAGCAGTAGCGCGCCGCCTTGCCAGGCCGGCAACTGCGATACGCCCAGGCACAGCAGCAGGATGGTGGCGCCGTACAGCAGCGCGCCCCGTAGATCGAAAGGGAACTGGCGTTCCGCGCGCCACTCACCCTGCACGCGAACCAGACCAGTAAAGAGCACGACCAGGGCCAGCGGCACCTGGAGCAGGAAACTGTAGCGCCAGCCCAGAGTGTCGATGACAAAGCCGCCCAGCAGCGGACCGGTGGCCAGACCGATGTAGACACAGGAGACCACCAGCCCGATCATGCGGCCGCGCTGCGCGGCGGGGAATACCGAGGTGACGATGGCCATCTGCGTGGCATACAGCATGGCTGCGCTGACGCCCTGCAGGAACCGCGCGCCCAGCAGCATGCCGCCGTTCAGTGACAATGCCGCCAGCGTCGAGCTGATGATGACGGCACCCGTGCCCCACAGGAACACTTTCTTGCGGCCGGCCGAGTCGGCGACGCGCCCGAAAATCAGCACGAACATGGCACTGGCCATCAGGTAAGCCATGGGAATCCAGCTCAATGTGACCGCATCCAGTCGCAGGTCGTTGGCAATGGCCGGCAGCGCCACATTGGTGGCCGACAGCATCAGTGGCGTGGTGAAAGCGTTGAGAAGCACCATCAGCAGCACGGCGCGCTGCTGGGCCAGACGGTTGTCGGGGCTGTCGCTGGGAGTCACGGGACGCGTCGCTCCGTTCTGTTGGCATCGGGCGCGTATGATAGCAGGCCGCCGGCGGTCCTGTTATCGCCGCGCTGCATGCCGCTATAATGCCAGC
Organism: Pseudohongiellaceae bacterium; assembly: GCA_040882255.1. Taxonomy (GTDB): domain Bacteria; phylum Pseudomonadota; class Gammaproteobacteria; order Pseudomonadales; family Pseudohongiellaceae; genus PWQG01. The sequence continues at coordinate 80,505 of JBBEBP010000008.1, forward strand.
AGGTCAACGGGATCAAGGAGAAAAGGATATGCAGGTCAAGGGCAGGAATGTTGTGGTCACCGGTGCCGCCAGCGGTATCGGCAAGGCTTTGTGCGAGCGCTTCGCTGCCGAGGGCGCGGCCGCCGTCGTGGCGGCGGATATCAACGAGGCAGGTGCGCGGCAGGTGGCGGACAGCATCGCCGACCGCTGCAGCAGTCTCGCCGTGACCACCGACGTAAGCCGGGAGGAGGAGGTCCGGTCCCTGGTGGAGCGCAGTATCGGGCACTGCGGACACATTGACCTGTTCTGCTCCAATGCCGGCATCTTTGTCCCCGGAAGCGAGACCGTCGCCAATGACGACTGGCAGCGGATCTGGGACATCAATGTCATGGCCCATATCTATGCCTCTCGCGCTGTATTGCCGCATATGCTGGAGCGCGGAGAAGGCTATCTGCTCAACACGGCTTCGGCGGCCGGGCTGCTCAGCCAGGTCGGTTCGGCGCCCTATGCGGTTACCAAACACGCGGCCGTGGGGTTCGCGGAGTGGATCTCGATGACCTACGGGAACCGCGGTATCCGGGTCTCCGTGCTCTGCCCGCAGGCCGTGCGCACCGAGATGACCGCCAACACGCGGGGTGGCGGGGTGGCCGGCGTGGACGGGATGCTGGAGCCGGACCAACTGGCGCAGACCGTTATCGAGACCCTGGACGAGGAGCGCTTCCTGTGTCTGCCGCACCCCGAAGTGCTGACCTATATGCAGCGCAAGGCTTCCGACTATGACCGCTGGCTGGGCGGCATGCGAAGACTGAACGATCGGTTCGCCGACCAGTACGTGAAGCCTTCTGATTGACCCGATCGTAGCGGTGCGCGAGACTTGATCGTCAGGAAATGTTAGGCTTCTGCCTGCATAAAGCAACCAAGACGGGAAAAGACTATGAGTTTGATGATCGGCAAAGATGCTGTGGTGTCCATTCACTACACGCTGAAAGATGACGAAGGGCAGGTGATGGACTCCTCGGAGGGACGCGATCCCCTGAGCTACCTGCACGGCGCGAATAACCTGATTCCGGGCCTGGAACAGGAGCTGGAAGGCAAGAGCGCCGGTCAGACATTCAGCGCAAGCATTCCGCCGGAAAAGGCCTACGGAGATCCGAATCCGGAGCTGGTACAGACCATCAACAAGGAAATGTTCCAGGGCGTCGAAAAGATCGAGCCCGGTATGGCGTTTACTGCGCAGGGTCCCCAGGGCCAGCAGCAGGTCACGGTGACCGAGGTGGAAGGTGAGGACGTCACCATTGATGCCAACCACCCGATGGCCGGCAAGACGCTGCACTTCGACGTGGAAATCGTCGATGTCCGTGATGCCTCGGACGAAGAGAAAGAGCACGGTCACGTGCACGGCGACGACGCCGCGACGTGATACAGAGTCGCGCTGCGACATTGCAGATACTGCAGTAGCTGCGATAGCCGCAAGTGAAACAGAAAGGCCCGCGCGGTATCGTTATCGTGCGGGCCTTTTTGTTCGGGGCTTTCGGGGAATTAGTGGGTAAGCGAAAAGGCGGTTGTTGATCTCGCCAGGATCGTTTTGGTCTCGCGGAGATCGCGGAGACCATATACGATCTCCGCGAGAGTATGACATCGTCAGGCGGCGGAATAGCCCATGATGGACTTGATCTCCAGGAAGTCCTCAAAGCCTTCACGGCCCCACTCACGGCCATTGCCGGACTTCTTGTACCCGCCAAACGGGACGCCGAAATCCGGACCCGCGCCGTTGATGTGGACCATGCCGGTGCGCAGGCGCCGGGCCACGGCCAGGGCGTGTTCCGGCTCGCCCGAGACATAGCCCGACAGACCGTACTCGCTGTCATTGGCCAGCCGTACCGCATCGTCCTCGTCCTTGTACGGAATCAGCACCAGCACGGGGCCGAAAATTTCTTCCCGCGCGATAGTCATGTCGTTGTTCACGTTGCTGAATACGGTGGGCTTCACATAGTAGCCGGTCTCCATTCCTTCGGGCTTGTCCGGTCCGCCGGCAATCAGTTCGGCGCCTTCATCCATTCCCTTGCGGATGTAGTCCTGGATGCGGTCGAACTGCAGTTTGCTGACCACCGGGCCGAGGCGGGTGTTCTCGTCGTCCGGGTCACCCGGTACGGCCTTGGCGGCAGCGGCTTTGGCGATTTCCGCTGCTTCGGCCATGCGCGCCTCCGGCACCAGCATGCGGGTCGGCGCGTTGCAGGACTGGCCGCTGTTGCCGAAGCAGCCCATGACGCCGCCGCCCACCGCCTTGGCGAAATCGGCATCGTCCAGGATGATGTTGGCGGACTTGCCGCCCAGCTCCTGTGTGACGCGCTTGATGCTGTCCGCCGCATTGTGAGCCACCTGGCGCCCGGCTCGCGTGGAACCGGTGAAGGAGATCATGTCGATGTCCGGGTGCGAGGAAAGGGCGGCCCCCACGGTCGGGCCGTCACCGTTGATCAGGTTGAAGACACCGGCTGGTGCGCCGGCATCGGCGATGATCTCGGCCAGGATCATGGCGCTGATCGGTGACATCTCGCTGGGCTTGAGGATCATGGTGCAGCCGGTGGCAAGTGCCGGCGCGACCTTGCAGCTGACCTGGTTCAGTGGCCAGTTCCAGGGGGTGATGAATCCGCACACGCCCACCGGTTCGCGGATCACGCCACTGGTGCCGCGCTGTTCCTCGAAAGGGTAGTCCGCAAGGATCTTGCGCGCCGTGGCGAAATGCCCGAGGCCGGTGCCGACATGGGCCTTGCGGGCCAGGGTGATCGGAGCGCCCATTTCGTGCGAGATGGCCTGTGCCAGTTCCTCGGCGCGATCTTTCAGACCGGCCAGGATATTGTCCAGTACCTCCAGGCGCTGTTCCCTGGAGGTGGCCGCCCAGCCTTCGAAAGCGGCGCGTGCCGCTCGTGCTGCCTGATCCACATCCTCGGCACTGCCCATGCTGATGGTGGCATAAGGCTTTTCCGTGGCCGGGTTGATGACTTCGTGAGTCGGCCGATCCGAGGGGCTGACCCACTCGCCGTTGATGTAGAATCGGGTGTATCCCGTCATTGATAGACTCCTGCCGGTTAGTGTGGATTCCAGTTGCGTATCGAACCGTTGTTCGGTGAACAGTATAGCGCCGGGCCCGACGGCTGTCAGTCCTCGATGAAACGGCACAGCAGGCGGTTCAGCCGCTGGTTCTCGCGTTGCAGATGTTCTTTTTCGGCCAACAGGTCCAGCACCAGGGCCGTGGCCGCCCAGTCCAGTTCCAGGTCGCGGTACAGACGGCAGGCGCGTTGCATGCGGCTGAGCATGTCGGCGTCGAACTGCCAGTCCCGTGGTGCTTCACCGCGCTGTTCCAGGCGCGGTTCCACGATGCCGGCCTCGACGATTTCGACGACGTAGTGGGTCTCAACGCCCAGTGCATGACTGGCTTCATGCAAGGTTACGGTCATGTGCAGGTCCCGGCTCATGAGGCGTTCTCCCATTCACTGCGGGGGTTGAAGGCCTGTTTTTCGGCCAGTGCTTCCCAGTGTGACCGCGTTTCGGCGTCCATTTTCTCCGGCATCACGACCTTGAGTACCGCATACAGGTCGCCGCGACGGTCACGATGCTTCAGGCCCTTGCCGCGCAGCCGCAGGCGTTGCCCGGTCTGGCTGCCCGGCTCTATGGTCAGTTGCACTTTACCCTCCAGCGTGGGAACCGTCACTTTCGCCCCCAGTGCGGCTTCCCACGGGGCGATGGGCACCGTGATGTTCAGATCGTGTCCCAGGACATCGAACAGCGGGTGCGGTACCAGCCGGATGCGCAGGTACAGGTCGCCCGCCGCTCCGTCGCCAAAGCCGGGTGCGCCCTGGCCCCTGAGCCGAATCCGCGAGCCGTCGCGAACGCCTGCGGGGATATTGACCCGCAACGTCTTGTGCTGTGGCGTCGAGCGGCCGGACTGGTCATAGCGGGGCAGCTGATACTCGATGGTCTTTTTCTGTGCTTCGAGGGTCTCCTCCAGGAACACCGGCATTTCCACCTCCACGTCACGCCCGCGGGTGGAAAAGAAGTCCTCGCTGCTGTGCGGTCCGCGCTCCGCCCTGGCGTCACGGAAACCGCCTCCGAACATGGAGGAGAAAAATTCGGAGAAATCCTGGTCCGTGCCGGCATCACCGCCCGCGCTGCGGCGCTGCCAGCCCGGTGGAGGTTCAAAGGATTCGCCGCCTCGGCCGTATTTGCGCAGCTCATCGTATTCCGCCCGCTTCTTTTCGTCGGACAACACCTCGTAGGCTTCCGAGACCTCCTTGAACCGGGCCTCGGCATCCTTGTCGTCACTGACGTCGGGATGGTACTTGCGGGCCAGACGCCGGTAGGCTGTCTTGACGGCCTTGCGGTCGGCGTCTTCGCCAACCCCCAGGATCCTGTAGTAATCCTTGAATTCCATAATGCTTCCTGATTCCGCGCTCGCTCAATCATGCGGCGGCGCTGCTATACTGTCAACGTGATGGAAGTGCGATTTCCATGGTCTATAAGGTCTGGTCTGTCATGACTGCTTTCAATGGGTGCATGCGTGTTCTTTTCTGCCTGGTGCTGGCCGTTGCCGTCGTGCCGGTCAGTGCCGGTTCCGCAGCGCCAGGCGGGGAGACGGGCGTGGAGGCTGTGCGTGAGCGCCTGGCGGAGCTGCGCCGGGAACGTGGTGTGTACGATCCGGCCCTTATCGAGGCCTGGAGCGATCTTGCGGCGCAGCAGGCCGACAACGGCGACCATGAACAGGCCGCTGACTCGTGGCATGAAGCGCTGCAGATCAGCCGTATCAGTGATGGTCTGTACGATACTTCGCAGCTGCGCATCATCGAGCAGCTGGCCATGGCCTACGAGGAAGCCGGTGAGACAGAGGAAGCCGACACCTATCATTATCTGTTGTTCCATACCCGCTCGCGCCTCCATGCGCCGGACAGCCCGGAATCGGTCGATGCCGTCATCGACTGGGGGGACTGGAAACTGCGTCGTTCTACAGCCCGCAACGGGAACCTCAATCCGGGTGCGTTGTCGGGTGCTGAACTGGAATCCTTATGGAGTCAGCAGGCCGACGCGATGGAGGTGCTGCGGTCGTGGCAGGACGATTCCGGACGCGTTCCCGACGATGTCCGCTTCGGTTCGCTGCTGTATCTGCGCGCCGTGACCGAGCTGGGCATGGCCATCCTCGTTCTCCAGCGACCGGCCCATCTGTTCGATCCGCCGTTGACGCAGCAGTACGTCACGCAACGCGTATGCCGTAACGTCTCCGATCCTTCCGGCGGTACCCGGCAGGAGTGCTCGACCCGTCAGGTGGAAAACCCCCAGTATCGGCGTGCCCAGGTTGCCGAACGCAGCCAGCAGGCGGAACGCGCCATCCGTGCTGCCAGGCAGACGCTGTCGGAGCTGACCGAGTGGCAGGGCAATGCACCGGAAGAGGCGGTGAAGTCCGATGAGCTGGAAACGCTGAATCGAGCGCTGACACGGTTGGAGCAGAACGCTCGACGCAGCCGGTTCCGGCGTTGGTGAGGTGACGAGCCCTTCCAGGGCGGGCAAATGCGACAGAAAAAGGGCAATAAGCCGGCACTGCCGTGGCAAACGGTGATGCTGTCTTGCCGCTGTGATCAGCGCTGTGCCAGAATGACCTTCCTGTACCGGATTACTCTGTGGAGTGTGGCCGATGGCTCACAAAACGCTTGCGATCGTTGCTGTGCTGTCCCTGGTGGGACTGGTGTTTCTGGCCTATCTGGCCATGACATTCGAGAGTCCGCAGCAGACCCGTACTGTTGAGATTGAACAACCTGTTCCCCGGCCGGCGGAGCCGGTACGGCAGGTCCCGGAGTCCTCTGAGGATGAGGAGCAGGATGCTGCGGAGGCGGAGCGGGAGGAGCCCGGCCCCCTGCCATTGCCCGACGCACTGGTGGCTGCCGGACAGGAACCGGAAGAGCCGGTCGAGCCGCTGCCCGATCTCAATGACAGTGATGAACGCGTATTGGGCAGGCTGGCCGAAATGGAGCTGGGCGCCCGGCTGCTGCGTCTGATCACGCCCGAGGAGGTGATCAGACGCTTTGTCGTGTTCACCGATAACGTTGCCCGGGAAAGCCTGCCGCAGATGGAATATCCAGTGCGCCGCCTCGAACAGGACATGGCCGTGGAGGAAGTGGATGACAACCTCTATGTCATGCAGGAAGCCTCGCACGAACGGTTCGACACGCTGGTGGACACGCTGGTCAGTCTGGATGTGGACCAGGCCATGGCAGTCTATGAGTCCCTGCGCCCGTTGTTCATCGAAGCCTATGCGGAACTGGGCTATGGGGAGCAGGATTTCGATGCCGTGGTAGCGGATGCCATCGACCAGGTGCTCGCCGCAGAGGTCCCGGAAGGCCCCTATCAGCTGATCCGTCCCAGCGTGATGTATGAATTCGCTGACTCCAGCCTGGAGGAGCTGTCTCCCCTGGAGAAGCAGCTGATCCGGATCGGTCCCGAGAACACGGCCAGGTTGAAGCAGCGCCTGCAAGACTACCGCGACGAACTCGCGAATTGAGGGATTGTTCCGGTTTCAGGGCCGGGCGGTAATTCGGAGGGGCCGCTACAATTGGGGTATGACCGCAATTCTGGGATAATGCACCCCATGACTGATCAGACCCCGGCCGAGGTGCCGATTCCTTCCTCAACCAGCCAGCCTTTAACCGATCGGGTTTCCAATGACCCCGCCGAAGTGCTGCACCGCGTATTCGGCTATCGGGAGTTCCGGGGCCCGCAGCGGGCCATCATTGATCAGGTGCTGGCCGGCCACAATTTGCTGGTGCTGATGCCCACCGGTGGCGGTAAATCCCTGTGCTACCAGATACCCGGTCTGATCCTGCCCGGCGTGGCCGTGGTGGTGTCGCCGCTGATCGCCCTGATGCAGGACCAGGTCGATGCCCTGCGTCAGCTTGGTGTGCGCGCCGGGTTCCTCAATTCCAGTCTGGCGCCGGACAGGCAGCAGGCCGTGATCAGCGCACTTCGCAACGATGAACTGGACCTGTTGTACGTGGCGCCTGAACGGCTGTTGCAGCCGGCCACCATGCAGTTGCTGCGGCAGGTACGGCCGGCGCTGTTTGCCATTGATGAGGCGCACTGCGTGTCCCAGTGGGGCCATGACTTCCGGTCCGACTACCTGCAGTTGTCCGTGCTTCAGAGCACGTTTCCTGATGTGCCACGTGTCGCTCTCACCGCCACTGCCGATGTGCCGACCCGGCAGGAGATTGTCGAGCGCCTGGGGCTGGACCCGGACCAACAGTTCGTCAGCGGCTTCGACCGGCCCAACATCCAGTATCGTATCACCCAGAAACAGAATCCGCGCCAGCAACTGTTGCAGTTCCTGCGCCGCGAACACCCCCGCGATGCCGGCATCGTCTATTGCCTTTCCCGCCGCAAGGTGGAGGACACGGCGGCGTGGTTGACCGGCCAGGGCTTCACGGCCCTGCCCTATCATGCCGGACTCAGTGCTGAGTTGCGCCAGCATCACCAGCAGCGTTTCCTGCGCGAGGAGGGGGTGATCATCGTGGCCACCATCGCCTTCGGCATGGGCATCGACAAGCCGGATGTGCGTTTCATCGTGCACCTGGATCTGCCCAAGAGCATCGAGGCCTACTACCAGGAAACCGGCCGCGCCGGCCGTGATGGCGAGCCGGCCACAGCCTGGATGGTCTATGGCCTTCAGGACGTCATCAAGCTGCGCCAGATGATGGAGGAGTCGCAGGGTAACGAGACCTTCAAGCGCAGCGAGCAGCGCAAGCTCGATGCCATGCTGGGCCTGTGCGAGATCACCAGCTGCCGGCGCCAGGCCTTGCTGGAATACTTCGGGGAGGAGCGCAGCGAACCCTGCGGCAACTGCGATGCCTGTCTGAATCCGGCGAAGACCTGGGATGGCACCGAGGCGGCACAGAAAGCGCTGTCCTGCGTGTATCGCACCGGGCAGCGCTTCGGCGTCAACCACCTGATCGATGTACTGCACGGCAGTGAAACGGAGAAGGTGTTGCAGAATAACCACCACCGCCTGTCCACGTTCGGCATCGGCCGGGAGCTGGACCGCAGGGACTGGCAGTCGGTGTTCCGGCAGCTGGTGGCCCGCTCGTTCGTGAATGTGGACCACAGTACCTACGGCGGGTTGTACCTGAACGAGAATGCGCGCCCCGTGCTGCGCGGCGGGCAGTCGATCGATCTGCGCGTGGACGTGCGGGACAGCGTGCTGGCCGGGCAGGGCGGCAAGCGCAGGCGCCTGGCCGATGAGCTGCCCGAGGCCGACCTGCCCCTGTTCCAGGCGTTGAAGCAATGCCGCAAGACGCTGGCGGAGGAGTTCAATGTTCCCTCCTATGTCATTTTCCACGACGCCACGTTGCGTGACATGGTGTTGTACCGGCCGCAGACCGGCAGCGAGCTGCTGCGCATCAACGGGGTCGGACAGAGCAAACTGGACAAATACGGCGCTGCATTTCTGAGCGTGATCAATGATAGTGGGCCACCCGACTAGCCGCATGACCCACCAGTCACCAATGGTATAAAATACCGCCTTTTCCGGGGAGCTTCCTTACCGCAGTCCGTGCACCGGTTTTACGTTCCGGCCAGCGAGGAGATGAACAGCATGAACGAAAGCACGCCCATTGTTGTGGCGGCACTGTACCGCTTTGTCCGGTTCGATGACTTCCGGCAATGGCGCGACCCCCTGCTGTGCCTGATGCAGGAGCGGGATGTGCGCGGCACCCTGCTGCTGGCCAGTGAGGGCATCAATGGCACCATCGCCGGACGCCGGACCGATGTGGATGCGGTGCTGGCCTTCCTGCGGACTGACGAGCGTCTGCGGGAGCTGGATGTCAAGGAGTCCCTGACCGAGGAACACCCGTTTTTTCGCGCCAGGGTCAAGCTCAAGAAGGAAATCGTCACGCTGGGCGTTGAGGGTATCGATCCGGCCCGCAGCGCCGGCACCTACGTGGAGCCCGAGGACTGGAACGAGCTGATTTCCGATCCGGACGTGCTGGTGGTCGATACCCGCAATCACTACGAAGTGGAGATCGGTACGTTCCGTAACGCGGTCAGTCCGGACACCGGTACTTTCCGCGAGTTTCCCGACTATGCGGCCGCCGAGCTGGATCCGGGCCGGCACCGCAAGATCGCCATGTTCTGCACCGGCGGCATTCGCTGCGAGAAGTCCACTGCGTACCTGAAGGAGCAGGGCTTCGAGGAGGTCTACCACCTGCGCGGTGGTGTGCTGAACTACCTGGAGAAGGTGCCCGAGGAGCAGTCGCTGTGGCAGGGCGAGTGTTTCGTGTTCGATAACCGGGTGACGGTCAATCACCGGCTGGAGCCGGGCCAGTATGACCAGTGCCACGCCTGCCGCCGTCCGATCACCGGGGCGGACAAGCAATCCGCAAAATACGAGCAGGGCATCAGCTGTCCGCACTGTCATGACGAACTGACCCTGGCGCAGCGGGAACGTTTCCAGGCCCGTCAGCGGCAGGTGCGACTGGCCATGCAGCGCGGCGAACGCCATGTGGGTGAATCGATGAGGGATCGCATGATGCGACGGCGGGCGGAGAAACGGGTCCGCAAGGAGATGCAGCGCGCCATGGAGCCGCAGGCCGGCAAGAGCTGACGGGTCTCCTGTCCAGCGTCCGGGTCAGGGGCTGTCCGGCGTCTCTTCCAGGCGGCGGAAGCGCGGCTGCGTCATGCCCTCGCGCTCCACGGTCTCTGTGAACATGGCCAGGGGCCGTACCCATAGTCCGCCCTCTCCGTACAGGGGGCGGTAGACCACCAGCAACTCACCGGTTTCGCTATGTTGCGCCGTACCCAGCACTTCGTAGCGTCCGCCCTTAAAATGTCGATAGATACCTGCTTTAATGTCTTTCATATACCAAGGAGTGCTCTCGAATGAATGCAGTACATCGCGCTGGCGCTGCGCTGGCGACCCTGTTCCTGCTGACGGCCTGCGCCGGACTGGGCGGGCCGACCAAGCAGGAAATGATCATGGGCGCCTGGCAGGCGGAATTCCAGGGACAGGACATGACGCTGATCTACGGTGAAGAGGAAATCACGGTACCCGAATTCGGCATGACCTTCCACTATGAATGGCTGGATGACGATCGCATCCGCCTGGACGCGCTGGGGCAGGAAATTGTCAGCGAGGTGGAGTTCGAGACACCGGACCGCATGATCCAGACCAGCGACAGCGGTGGACGTCAGGTGATGGAGCGGGTGCGCTGAGACGAAAAGAGCTGGCCGGGCACCACGCAAGAAGAGTAGTGCCCGGCCGGTAGACCATCAGCCGTCGGCCGGGATGGTGGACGAGAGGCAGGCCTCGGCCCGGGTGGAGTCCATGGTGGCTCCGACCAGATCGCTGTTGGTTGCCTCGATGGTCAGAGCGTAGACGGTTCTTGGATCAAAACCCTCTGCGTCTTCATCCGGATACAGGTGCAGGCTTTCAGCCACGTCACCGAAATCGGCATGAATGCTCGTCAAGGAGTAGCTCCGGTCATCACCGCCGAGGAAATAAGACAATTTGAAGACGCCGGCGCCAGTCACCCTGGCTTGAACATAGCTGCCTGTGGATAGCGGTTCGATCATGCCGTCATCCTGCAGCCGCCCCAGGTCGTAGCTCTTGTAGCTGGAGGTCAGTTCCCATGCATCCACTCCCATCGGAACGAGGTCGTAGCAGACAATGGACGGGGCGTCCGGATCATCGCTGCCGCAGTCCACGGTCACGGAGAAATAGGTGGCCCAGTTGCCCTTCTGCGTGAGGCGCTCTGTGCCGGCCCAGGCACTTTCACCGTTGGTCAAAGCGGCGTGGGCGGCCACGTACAGGCTGGATCCGCAGAATTCGTCCGGGCTGGTGACCAGCTCGCTGAGCGGGATGGTGACCGAGTGGCTCTGGCTGCCGCCCAGGCGGCCGGCAGAGGCCGGGAAGCGGCCCGGTTTTGGGTTGCCATTGCCGGTCTGCGGCATGTCCAGCAGGTTGTCGCCGGCCCAGGCGTGCACTTCATGCAGTCCGAAGCCGTCGTCCAGTTCATAGCTGATCTGCACGCCGCTGCTGTCCATGGAGACGCAGACCTCGCCCACCAGCATGTCCTGACCGGCAAAGAAATTGGCGCAGGAACTGGCTTCGGGGTCGACGTCCGCAGTGGTGCTGGCAGCCACCGTCACGGTGCTGGATGACTCCGTGCTGTCTTCCCAGGCCTCCTTGTCACGGAGCTGCTTCTTGCTCTGTCCCTTATTGGAGTCCTCCTCGGAGCCGAAATCCCAGTTCGCCTTGTTGCGGCCCTGGGCATCCGCCACGGGCACTGCCAGGACAGCGGTCATGGCGACCAGTGCAACCGCTCCCGAAGCGCTGATGGCGAATCCGGCGATGCGGTCTGCCAATTGCTTGAATCGCTCGTACATGTGCTTGTCCTCGTTGATTATTCCGTCTGCAATCTGGTTCGATACTTCGCGAATACTGTCATTCTACGCCTTTTTTTTCTTTAGTGAAGTGTACGACGGGTACAAAACAGGTTGTTTTTGATCGATTTCTGTTCTGAATCAGATTTCTGATTCCTGTCGACGCGCGTCAAATTCCTGGGGTATGCTGCCCGGCGGAGTGAAGTTATGCCGGAAAACAACGTTCGCAGTACTGACAGTCGCCTGAACAGCGCGGCCCGGCGCCAGCTGGCCGTCTATGCGGTCACGGTGGTGGCGGCCCTGGTGGTGTTGATGTATGTGCTGTCCTGGGCCGCCAGCCTGACCAGTTCCGGCGTGGTCACCGGTTCGGCGGTGGACACCGAGAACAACGAGATCACCGTCTATCTGCGGAGTGAGCCGCCGCAGATGAACACCATGATGTCGGCGGACTCTGTCAGCGGGACGATCATCGGCCACGTCATGGAGGGGCTGCTGCGCTACGACGAGAACCGGGAACTGGCGCCGGGCCTGGCCGAGCGCTGGAGCCGGGACGGTGACACGATGACCTTCCACCTGCGGGACGAGGCGCGCTGGAGCAACGGTGATCCGATAACGGCCCATGACTTCGCGTTCGCCTGGAAAACCGCCGTGGATCCGGACACGGCCTCCCGCTATGCCTTCATCCTGTACGCCATTGAGAATGCCGAGGCCATCAACAATGGCGAGAGGCCGGTCGATGACATGGGCGTGGAGGCACTGGATGACCGGACCCTGCAGGTCACCCTGGAGCAGCCCATTGCCTATTTCGACCGCCTGGTAGCCTTCCAGACGTTCTATCCGGTCCAGCAGGCGTTCTTTGAGCAGACCGGCGGGCGCTATGCCGCCGATGCCGACGAGATGCTGTACTCGGGGCCGTACCGGATCACGAGCTGGGTGCACGGCGCCAGCATGCGGCTGGAGCGCAACCCCCATTACTGGGACCAGGACCGGGCCGCGATCGAGGCCATCAACGTCGGGTACATGACCTCGGACAGCAATACCCTGCTCAACCTGTTCCGTGACGAGCAGATCGTCATGACCAATGTCGGCTCCCAGATGCTGGAGCAGGCCATGCTGGAAGGCTGGGAGATTCACCGCTTCATGGACGGCACGGTTTTCTACATCGATCTGAACCACCGGCCCGGCCGGGCCACTGCCAATCTGAACCTGCGCAAGGCCCTGCACCTGGCCCAGGATTCCAGCGAACTGGTCAACCGCGTCATCAAGTCGCCGGGGTATCTGCCGGGTGAAAGCCTGTTTCCGGTTTGGCTGGAGGGCGTGGACGGGTATTTCCGGGACGAGTACCCGGCACCCACCTATGTACGCGATGTGGAGCGGGCGCGGGAGCATCTGCGCCTGGCCATGGAGGAGGAAGGCTGGCAGCAGCCGCCCCGGCTGGTCATGCTCAGCGGAGATTCGCCGGTGGCGAGGATGCAGGCGGAGTATTACCAGGAGGTATACCGTAGCGTGCTGGATATCGAGGTGGTCATCGACGAGCAGACCTTCCAGCAGCGTCTGGAGAAGATGAATGCTGGCGAGTTCGATCTGGTACTGGCCGGTTGGGGGCCGGACTATAATGATCCGCTGACCTTCGCCGATCTGTACGCCTCCTGGAACCAGAGCAACTACGGGCGTTTCGAGAATGACGAACTGGATGCACTGGTGCGGGTCGCGCAGAACTCACTGGACCAGCGTGAGCGCATGGAGGCCTTCGCCGGCATCCAGCGCATCCTGCATGAAGAAGTGGCGCATATCGTCAACTACGAGCGTGGCCTGTTGTACGTGACCCATCCGCAGGTCTGCGGCATCATACGCCGGGTCTTCGGGGCCGAGGCGGACTACAGCTATGCCCGGATCAGCGAGGACGGCTGCAGCCTCGAGGGGCAGGAGCAGGCGGCCGCCAACAGAGCAGCGGAGGACTGAACGGGGCATGTGGCGATATACGGCCAAACGATTGCTGCAGGGCGTGATCACCGTCTGGTTCATCGCGACGGTGACGTTCTTTGCCATGCACAGTGTGCCGGGCGACCCGCTGTCGGAAGCGCGGGGGGTCACTCCGGAAATCCGCGCCAATCTGGAGGCCCGCTACGGACTGGACCGTCCGCTGATGGCGCAGTATGGCCTGTTCCTGGGCAACATGCTGCGCGGCGATTTCGGTATTTCCTTCACGCAGCAGAACCGTCAGGTCAACGACATCATCCGCGAGCATTTCCCGGTGTCGGCGACGCTGGGCATACTGGCGATCGTGTTCGCCGCAGCCGGCGGTATTCTCTGGGGCGCGCTGACCGCGCTGTACCGTAACCGTCTGCCCGACGTGGTGATCATGTTCCTGGTGATCCTGGGCATCTCGGTACCCAGTTTCGTGTTCGCCGGGTTGGGACAGCTGGCGCTGGTTAATCTGAACATGCTGGCCGGCCGCACCATCCTGCCGGTGGCGGGCTGGGGCACGGTGGCCCACATGCTGGTGCCCGCGCTGGTGCTGGGCCTGAGCACCATGGCCTACCTGACCCGTCTGATGCGCTCGTCGATGCTGGAGGTGATCAGTGCCGATTACATCCGCACGGCGCGGGCCAAGGGGGTTCCGCCCGGCCGCATATTCACGCGCCATCAGCTGCGTAACGCCGTGCTGCCGGTGGTAACGGTGCTGGGGCCGGCCATCGCCGCCATCACCACCGGCGGCTTCGTGGTGGAGCTGGTTTTCGCCATTCCCGGTCTGGGCCGTTATTTCGTCCAGGCCGTGCAGCAGCTCGATTATACGGTGATCATGGGCACGACAGTGTTCTATGGTGCGTTTCTGGTTTTCATGGTCATCCTGGTGGATCTGCTCTACGGCTGGATCGATCCGCGGGTGAGGTTGCAGTAGCCTATGCAGGGAAGTGCCGACATGCCGGAGTTGAGCGCCAGTGATTTCACGCCGTTGAGCGGTGAACGTGAAACGCAGCGCATCGTGCGGCCTTCCCGGTCATACTGGCAGGACGCCTGGATCCGTCTGCGCGCCAACCGCCGTGCCATTGTGTCTCTGTACCTGGTCGTCGGTCTGTTGTTGTTCACTTTCATGGGGCCGGTGCTGTGGAGTGTGGATCCGGCCCGCCAGGATGTCGACCGCATCAGTCTGCCGCCCGGTGCGGACCGGCAGGCCGAGGTGGTGGCGCCCTACCAGCCGTGGCAGGGTGATGAAGTGGCGCCCGGTCACGGCGTGGGCGAAGAGGGCCTGGGGCTGGCCATGCCGGCGAACACGCAGACCGTACGGTTGCTCTGGGAGCCCATGCCGGGGGCGTCCGGCTACCGTCTGTATCGCAACGTGTTTCCACCGGAGCAGGCCGGCAGCCCCGGTCTGCCGGTGGCGGAGGTGACGCGGGAAGGGCAGCTTCACTACGAAGACCGCATGGATCTTCAGCCCCGCCAATACCACTACACACTGGTCGGTCTGGACGGCAACGGTGAGCCGGTGGGGTCGACCGACACGCTCACTGTCACCGCCCAGCGTGTTATCACCGTGGAAGAGGTACGGGCCCGGGAGCTGCATGATGCGCCGGACAGCCTGTCACCCGGTGATGCGGTTCGGATGTCCTGGCATCCGCTGGGCACCGATTACCTGGGACGCGACATGCTGGCCCGGTTGATGTCCGGCGCGCAGGTGTCACTGTTCATCGGTATTCTGGCGCCCGTGCTGTTCGTGGTGTTCGGCGTGGTCTATGGTGCCGTATCCGGGTTCGTCGGGGGGCGGCTGGATCATCTGCTGATGCGCGTTGCCGATTTCGTGATCGCCCTGCCTTTCCTGCTCTTCATGATCCTGTTCCAGGTGGTGTTCGGCATTGGTCCCGGCGAGAGCGGTATCATGCCCATGCTGGCCGCTCTGGTGTTGCTGTCCTGGCCGGCCACGGCACGGCTGGTCCGGGGTCAGATCCTGCAGATCCGCGAGGAAGCGTATGTCAGCGCAGCCCGTCTGATGGGGGCTTCGCGGCGCTACCTGATCGCCCGTCACATGATTCCCAATACCCTGGGTGTGATTCTGGTGACTCTGACGTTCGCCGTGCCCACGGCCATATTCACCGAAGCGTTTCTGTCCTTCATCGGCATGGGGGTGGCGCCGCCCACGGCCTCCTGGGGCAGCATGAGCAATGAGGGCTTGAAGAGCATGCTGACCCATCCGCACGAGCTGATTCTCCCCTCCGTGATGATCAGCATCACCGTACTGGCATTCAATCTGCTGGGTGACGGGCTGCGCGACGCCCTGGACGCCCGCATGAGGAACTCGGAATGATGGACACCGGCCCTGCACCGCTGCTGGAGGTAGAGGATCTGCGCGTGGAGTTTGCTACCCATGGTGGAATCGTCCAGGCAGTGCGTGGTGTCAGCTTCAGTGTGGATTCCGGGCGTACCCTGGCTATTGTGGGTGAGTCCGGGTCCGGCAAGTCGGTCGCCGTGCAGAGTATGGCGGGCGTGGTGGCCATGCCGCCAGGGCGGATCACTGGCGGCGCGGCGCGTCTTCGCGGGCAGGCAATTCTGGGTCGCCGGAGCATCGACGGGCGCACGATCTGTGGCAACGAGATCGGTATGATCTTCCAGGACCCGATGTCATCGATGAACCCGACCATGACGGTGGGCCGGCAGATCGCCGAGCCGCTGGAAATCCATCGGGGGTATTCGCGCGAACAGGCCATGCGTGAGGCCATCCGTCTGCTGGAGTTGACCCGCATTCCCGAGGCGGCCAGCCGGGCCCGGCAATATCCTTTCCAGTTCTCCGGCGGCATGCTGCAGCGCGCCATGATCGCCATGGCCATTGCCTGCAAACCGGCCGTGCTGGTGGCCGATGAGCCTACCACGGCGCTGGATGTCACCATACAGGCACAGATACTCGATCTGCTGCAGTCCGTGCAACGGGAAACCGGCATGGCTATTGTGCTGATCACGCATGACCTGGGGGTGGTCGCCAGGATGGCGGATGATGTGGCGGTGATGTATGCCGGTGAGGTGGCCGAGGCCGGCAGCGTGGAGGATGTGTTCTACCGCTCGGCGCATCCGTATACCCTGGGGTTGAAGCAGGCCATGCCCCGCAACCGCAGTGAGGCTACCCAGGATCTGCAGCCCATCGAGGGCAGCCCACCGGATCTGTTCGCACCACCGGATGGCTGCGCCTACTGCGACCGCTGTCCGCACGCCATGCAGGTCTGTCGAACACGGAATCCGGGCCGCTTCAGTATCGGTGAGCGGCACTATGCGCGCTGCTGGCTGCACCACCAGGACCATCCCCGGCCGGTCGAGGGGCTGTATCGGGCCGGGGCCGAGGCCGAGAGCGGGGAGGCGCCGGTATGAGTGAGCAGCAAGATCCATTGCTGGAGCTGGACCGGCTTACCCGGTACTTCGACATGGGGCGCGGGCGCCGCGTCCACGCGGTGGACAGTGTCAGTCTGAGTATCGGCCGGGGCGAGGTGCTGGGTCTGGTCGGGGAGAGCGGCTCCGGCAAGTCGACCCTGGGCAAGACCTTGCTGGGCCTGTATGACAAGACGGCGGGCTCGGTGACGTATGACGGCGAGGTGTTGCCCGCCCGCTATCGTCCGGAGGATTTCCGCCGCCTGGCCCGGCACATGCAGATGATCTTCCAGGACCCGTACTCCTCCCTGAATCCCCGCATGACCGTCGGCGAGATCATCGCCGAGGGGCTGCAGCTGCGCCCCGAGAGCCGGCGCTCTGCCGCTGGTGCCCGGCAGCGGGTAGGGGAGTGGCTGGAACGCGTCGGTCTCAGCGCCGATTACGCGGGGCGCTACCCCCACGAGTTCTCCGGCGGCCAGCGCCAGCGCATCGGTATTGCCCGTGCGCTGATCATGGAGCCGGAGTTCGTGGTTTGCGACGAGCCGATCTCTGCGCTGGATGTCTCCGTGCAGGCCCAGGTGGTCAATCTGCTGGGCAAGCTGCGCCAGTCGCTGGGGCTGACCCTGCTGTTCATCGCCCACGACCTGTCCATGGTGCGCTATGTCAGCGATCGAATGGCCGTGATGTACCTGGGCGCACTGGCCGAGGTGGGGCCGGCCAGCGATGTCTATTTCCGTCCCCGCCACCCCTATACGCAGATCCTGGTGGAGTCCAATCCGGAACCCGACCCCGTGCTGGAGAAGCAGCGCGAGTCGACCGCCATCCGGGGCGAGATCCCGTCACCAATCAATATCGGGGTGGGTTGCCGGTTTGCCGGCCGCTGTCCGAGGGAGATGGAGGTGTGCCGGGAGAGGACCCCGGAGCTGCTGCCGCTGCACGACGAGGACCGGCTGGTGGCCTGCCATCTCTACCACGATGGCCGGTGAAAACCTGGACAGGGCCGCAAAAAATCCTTACATTCACCTCTTCGTTCCAGTCCCATCAGGTCCCAGTAGAAGTTGAAGAACGGGAATGCGTGACTATTTTCTCCGCCGTCTGTTGCTGGTGGTCCCGACCCTGATCGGGGTCACGGTGATCGTGTTTGCCATCACCCGGCTGGTGCCCGGCGGTCCGCTGGAGCGGGCCATCATGGAGGCCCAGCAGATGGGCTCCGGCGGTGTCTCCCAGGTGGGCGCCGACATGGCGTTGTCCCAGTCCCAGATCGAGCGGCTGCGGGAGTATTACGGTTTCGACAAGCCGGTACTGGCCAGCTATTTCGACTGGATGGGCAAGGTGGTGACCGGGGATCTGGGCACTTCCTACCGCTACAACATGCCGGTCACCGAGGTCATTGCCAGCCGCTTTCCGGTTTCCCTGTATTACGGACTGGTCACCCTGGTGATCACCTACCTGGTCTGCATTCCACTGGGTGTAGTGAAGGCGATCCGGCACCGCACCGCCGTGGACAACATCACCTCGATACTGATTTTTGTGGGCTATGCGATTCCGGGCTACGCGCTGGGCTCTCTGCTGTTGCTGTTCTTCTCGGTACAACTGGAGTGGTTTCCGATGGGCGGTTTCGTCAGCATGCAGTTCGAGGAGAAGGACTTTTTCGGTAAGGTCGCCGACCTGGCCCGGCATTCGGCGCTGCCGCTGATCTGTTATCTGGTGGGCAGTTTCGCGCTGGTCACGTTGCTGCTGAAGAACCATCTGATGGACAACCTGGCCGCAGATTACATCCGCACGGCCATCTCCAAGGGTGTATCCTTCCGCCGGGCAGTCACCGGGCATGCGATGCGCAACTCACTGATTCCCATCGCCACGACCTTCGGGCAGAACATCACGTTGCTGGTGTCCGGCTCCTTCCTGATCGAAACCGTTTTTGACATCGATGGCTTCGGGTTGCTGGGCCTGAACTCGATCCTGGACCGTGACTATCCGGTTGTGATGGGAGTGGTGCTGCTGGCCAGCCTGTTGTTGCTGATCGGCAATATCCTTTCTGACATCCTGGTGGCGCTGGTCGATCCGCGCATCCGGTTCAACTAGGTGCGGCGATGTTGACGATCACCCCGGAAACCCGCAAGAAGCTGCGACGCTTTCGCGAGATCAAGCGGGGCTACTACAGTTTTCTCGCGCTGTTGTTGCTGATGTTTCTGTTCCTGATCGGTGAGCTGTTGATCAACAGCCGGGCGCTGATCGTCAGTTATCAGGGTGAGCTATACTTCCCCACCTATGGCGCCAATCATCCCGGTAACGACTTCGGGTTGCCCTATACCTACGAGACCAATTACCGGGATCTTCAGGCGCAGTTCCGGTTGCAGGGCGGGGACAACTGGGTGCTGATGCCGCCGGTGCCCTACAACGCCAACGAGAACCACAGCAGTACCGGTATATTCCGGCCCGAACCGCCCTCGGCGGAGACGAAACATTACCTGGGCACCGACTCCACCAGCCGGGATATCCTGGCGCGGCTGTTCTATGGCACCCGCACGGCGCTGCTGTTCGCGGTGTTCTTTACTGCAGCGGTGTATGGCATCGGCATTGCCATCGGGGCTGCCATGGGCTATTTCGGCGGTTTGTTCGACCTGTTGTTCCAGCGCGTCATCGAGATCTGGAGCAATGTGCCGTTCCTGTATATGGTGATCATCATCTTTTCGGTGATTCCGTCGACCTTCTCCGTGGCGGCGCGGATCATGATCCTGCTGGTGGTCATGGTGCTGTTCTCGTGGACCGGCATGACCTATTTCATGCGTACGGAGACCTACAAGCAGAAGGCACGGGACTATGTAGCCTCAGCGCGCATCATCGGGGCCGGCAATGCTCGCATCATTTTCCGTCACGTGATGCCCAATGTGCTGGCGACGCTGGTAACATTCATTCCATTCACGATGATCTCGGCGATCACCGCGATCACGGCCCTGGATTTCCTGGGTTTCGGGCTGCCGCCACCGACACCGAGCCTGGGCGAGCTGTTGAAGCAGGGTACTGATAACCTGCGAACTGCACCTTGGATCGTCTCGGCGGCGTTCGGAACGCTTGTGGTACTGTTGACGCTGGTGACATTCGTTGGCGAGGCCGTGCGCGAGGCGTCGGACCCGAAGAAGTTTACTGTCTATAAATGAGCTGTGGAGGACTGTGAAATGTGTAGGGTGCCCATGAGTCAATGGCGTCTTTCGATGCTGGTGCTGCTGTCAGCCATGCTGGCTGCCTGTGGTGGTGGCGAGTCGGAAGTTACGGAGGAGCGGGACAATACACAGGAAGTGCAGGACTACTATGCCGACAATCCGGAATTCTTCACCTTCGCCTCGCTGGAGGATGTGCCCGGCGACCTGGACTGGGAGGATGGCATGGATCTGCCCGACCTTGGCTCGCCCGAGGCGGAGAAGGGCGGCACCCAGTATGCTTCTGTCCAGGATTTTCCCCGGACATTGCGCACCGTGGGGCCGGATTCCAATGGGTCATTCCGGCCGTGGATACTGGATGACATTGCCATTTCCCTGGCCATGAAGCATCCCGATGTGGAAGGTGGTCTGTATCCCGGGCTGGCAGATGAGTGGGCGGTGGATGAGGAGAACCGTACCGTCTATGCCCGCATGAACCCTGATGCCACCTGGTCGGACGGCGAGCCGGTGACGGTCGACGACTTCATGTTCATGTTCTTTTTCTTCCAGTCCGAATACATCGTGGCGCCCTGGTACAACAATTATTACAGCACCACCTACACCAATATCACGAAATATGACGACCACACCCTGTCCATCACCATGCGGGAGAACAAACCGGATCTGAACGAACGGGCCCTGTTGCTGAATCCTGTACCGAGACACTTCTATCATGAGCTGGATGATGACTTTGTGGAGCGGTACCAGTGGCGAGTGGCGCCCACAACCGGCGCCTATACCATCCACCCGGATGATATCAATCAGGGCCGGTCCATTGTGGTTTCCCGGGTCGAGGACTGGTGGGCCAGGGACCAGAAGTTCTACCGCAATCGTTTCAATGTGGACCGCATCAACATCAGTGTCATCCGCGACACCAACAATTCATTCGAGGCATTCCGTCGCGGCGACATCGATCAGTTCGGTCTGAATCTGTCCGAGCACTGGTATGAAAAACTCCCCGATGATGATCCCGCTGTGCAGGCCGGCTACATCCACAAGACGACGTTCTACAACGAGCGCCCGCGGCCCAACTACGGGCTCTGGATTAACACGAGCCGCCGGCATCTGGATGATCGCGATGTGCGGCTGGGCATACAGTACGCCACCAACTGGGACCTGGTGATCGAGAGTTTCTTCCGCGGGGATTACAGCCGGATGAACACGGCCAGTGACGGCTATGGGGAGTACACCCATCCTGACATCCAGGCACGATCCTTTGATATCGACCGTGCGCTTGAGCACTTCGCAGAGGCGGGTTTCGATGAACGGGGCCCGGATGGCATTCTGCGCAATGACGAGGGGCAGCGCCTGTCGTTCACTCTGTCCACCGGCTACCAGAGCCTGGCGGAAATTCTCACCATACTGCGTCAGGAAGCGCAGCGTGCCGGGCTGGAGTACCGGGTCGAGGTACTGGATTCCACGGCTGGCTGGCAGAAGGTCCAGGAGAAACAGCACGACATCTTCTTCAGCGCTTTCAATGTGTCATTGGAGATGTATCCGCGCTTCTGGGATTTCTACCATTCCGACAATGCCTATGATGAGGCATTCCTTGATGACGGCAGTGTCAATCCGGACCGTCAGGTCAAGGTGCAGACCAATAACCTGGAAGTGCTGGCCGACCCCGAGATGGATCGGATGATCGATACGTACGTGAACTCCAGTGACCATGACGAGATGCTGGCGCTGTCTCATGACATGCAGGAGTGGCATCACGAGTATGCCTCGTTCGTGCCGGGCTTCGTGCAGGACTTCTATCGTGTCGGGTACTGGCGCTGGGTGCGCTACCCGGAGTTTTTCAATCACCGGCAGTCGAATTCGGCCGGGGAATTCCACGTACACTGGATCGACACGGAGATGAAGGAAGCCACGGAGGCGGCTCAGCAAGCGGGCGAAACCTTCGAGCCGCAAATCAATGTCTATGATCAGCACCGTGTGACAGTAGACTAGTTGATGACTGATCCGGTACTGGCAGTAGAGGATCTGGCCGTCGAGTTCGATACGGACGAAGGGCTGGTGCGGGCCGTGGACGGAGTCGGCTTCTCCCTGAACGAGGGGGAGACGCTGGGCATCGTCGGCGAGTCCGGCTGTGGCAAGAGCGTCACCGCCCAGTCCATCATGCGACTGTTGCCGCAGCCCATGGGTCGCATCGCCGGCGGGCGGATCCGGTTCATGGGCCAGGATCTCGCGCAGGCCAGCGTTGAGCAGATGCGCAGGGTTCGCGGCGCCGAGATCGGCATGGTGTTCCAGGAGCCGATGACCGCGTTGAATCCCGTGCACACCATCGGCAAGCAGTTGACCGAGGTCCTGCTGCTGCACAAGAAGATCAGCAAGCAGCAGGCCATTCGGGAAGGGGTGGAAATCCTGGACCGGGTCGGCATTCCTTCGCCCGACATCCGTATGACCGAACACCCTCATCAGCTGTCTGGTGGCATGCGCCAGCGTGTGGTCATCGCCATGGCGCTGGCCTGCCGGCCGCGGCTGTTGATCGCCGATGAGCCGACCACGGCGCTGGATGTCACCATCCAGGCACAGATCCTGGAACTGATCGGCGAACTGCAGCGCGATCTGGGTATGTCCGTGATCCTGATCACCCATGATCTGGGGGTGATTGCCGAGACCTCGCAGTCCGTGGTGGTGATGTACGCTGGGAAGGTCGCCGAGCGTGGCAGTGTATACGATATCTTTCATCGCCCTGCGCATCCCTATACACGGGGGCTGCTGGCCTCCATCCCGCGGTTGGACACCGAGCCCAAGTCGCGGCTGCCCATCATCCCCGGCATGGTGCCGGGGCTACGTGATCTGCCGTCCGGCTGTCGTTTCGAAAATCGTTGCGGCTACAGGCAACCACACTGCAGCCAGTCCGTGCCCCCGGAAGAGCCGGTGGGTGACGGGCACGGGGCCAGCTGTTTCGAGTGGCGCCGGATCCGGGACAGGGAGAGAATGGCATGAGCCTGCAGGGTTCGATTCCCGATTGTCCGGACACGCCGTTGCTGGAAGTGCGGGACCTGGCCATGCATTTCCCGGTCAAGGAGGGCGTGTTCATGCGCTCCGGCAAGGTCAACCGGGCGGTTGACGGGGTCAGTTTCGACATCGCGCCGGGCGAGACGCTGGGGCTGGTTGGCGAATCCGGCTGCGGCAAGTCCACCCTGGGGCGCTGCATTACCCGGCTGTACCGGCCCACCAGCGGTTCCATCCGCTTCCAGGGCCGCGATATCACCGCACTGTCGCAGCGACAGCTGCGCCCGTACCGGCGTGAAGTGCAGATGATTTTCCAGGACCCGATGGAGTCGCTGAATTCCCGCCACACAGTGGGCTACATCATCGAGGAGCCGCTGATCGTGCAGCAGGTGGGGGACCGCGCGTGGCGTGAAAAGCGGGTTCGTGAGTTGCTCGACCTGGTTGGCCTGCCCGCCCGCTCGGCCTCCCGTTACCCGTTCGAGTTCTCGGGTGGGCAGCGTCAGCGCATCGGGATAGCACGGGCCATCGCCCTGGACCCCAAGCTGATCATCTGTGACGAGCCGGTCTCGGCGCTGGACGTGTCCATCCAGAGCCAGATACTCAACCTGCTGGTGGACCTGCAGCGCGAGTTTGGTCTGTCTTATCTGTTCATTGCCCATGACCTGGCGGTGGTCAAGCACATCTCCGATCGCATCGCCATCATGTACCTGGGGCAGATCGCCGAGTCGGGCACAGGCCAGGCCCTGTACCGCAATCCGCTGCACCCCTATACGCAGTCGCTGATCTCCGCGATTCCGGTGCCGGATCCGCACCGGCCAAGCCAGCGGCAGGTGCTGGTCGGTGATGTGCCTTCGCCGATCAATCCGCCCTCAGGCTGTCGTTTTCATACCCGTTGTCCGAATGTAATGGAGATCTGTCGTCAGCGCGAACCGCAGCTGGTCCCGGTAGCCGATGCGGACGGCGCCGAACGCCCCGTGGCCTGTCACCTCTACCCCGGGCAACCATGAAGGGCGGCAATTTTGATGGTCGGGGTGTTGTGTCGATCTCGCGTCTCATTTATGATGAGGGCTCTGAAAAACAGGAAGAAATTATGAGGCATCCGCGAAATAGTCTAATAAAAATTTTCGCAGTGGCTGTGTTGGCATCGACCGCCTGGACCGCTGTGGCTCAAGATGACATCGTGCAGGAGTTTTCAGAGGCAAACCAGTCCTTGCGCCTGCTGATGCTTAACAACGAGCATCTGACCGATCAGATTGAACGCCAGGAAGCCCTGCTGGCCTCCATGGAGGAGCAGATCGAAGCCGCTGCCCTGCTGGCCAGCGAGGAAGAGTCACCCCTGATTCCCCTGATGGAAGACATGATCAGCTCTCTGGAGTCCTTCGTCGAGACCGATTTCCCGTTCGAGATCGAGGATCGGCGTGAAGAGATCAACAATGCTCGCAACCTGGTGGACAACGAGGAGGCCAGCATTCAGCAAAAGTTCAATCGTTTGCTGGACGTCATTCGTGCCGAGGCCGAGTACGCAGCCACGCTGGATGCCTACCAGGATGAAGTCATCGATTTCAATGGCTCGGAGCTGGAAGTAAATATTGTCCGCGTCGGCCGGATCTCATTGGCGTTTCAGAGCGTGGACCGGACTGTCACAGGGTACTGGGATAAAAACGCCCGCCAATGGGTGGAAGGCGATCCCGGTGCCTACCGGACGGCCATCGACCGCGCCTATCGTGTAGCCAACAGCGAACTGGCGGCGGAAATGCTGAATCTGCCGATCCATGCGCCGGAAGCGGTGCAGTAGGCCGCCGGCAGCATCCACAATTGCTGGTTTACGGAACCGGTCAGCAGGGCAACCTGCTGGCCGGTTTTTGTCGCAGGTCCCTTGCCGGTGACCTATCCCTTTCCTTTCATCCGGTTCGGGCCTTTCAGCGAATCCTTTCCGATGTAGTCGATGATGGCGCCGGCGATGTCCTTGCCGGTGGCCTTTTCGATGCCTTCCAGACCCGGCGAGGAATTCACCTCGAGCACCAGTGAGCCATGGTCCGAGCGGATGAGATCCACGCCCGCCACGTCCAGCCCCATGACACGGGCAGCGCGAATGGCCAGTTTGCGTTCATCCGGGCGCAGTCTGACCAGTTCCGCCGTGCCGCCCCGGTGCAGGTTGGAGCGGAACTCCCCGGGAGCCGCATTGCGCTGCATGGCGGCGACCACTTTGTCACCGATCACGAAGCAGCGGATATCTGCACCACCCGCCTCCTTGATGAACTCCTGGACCAGAAAATCGGCCTCCAGTCCGCGAAACGCATTGATCAGACTCTCTGCTGCCTTTTTTGTCTCTGCCAGTACGACGCCGTTGCCCTGGGTGCTCTTCAGGACCTTGACGATCAGTGGCGCGCCGCCCACGGATTTGATCAGATCGTCCGTGGCATCGGCCGAGTGGGCGTAGCTGGTCACCGGTTGTCCGATACTCTTGCGGGCCAGCAGCTGGTGAGCACGGAGCTTGTCACGGGAACGGGCGATGGCGATCGATTCGTTG
The DNA here is from genome assembly GCA_040882255.1 of Pseudohongiellaceae bacterium. Classification (GTDB taxonomy): domain Bacteria; phylum Pseudomonadota; class Gammaproteobacteria; order Pseudomonadales; family Pseudohongiellaceae; genus PWQG01. The sequence continues at coordinate 105,936 of JBBEBP010000008.1, forward strand.
ACCGAATACGTGCCGCTCACCTCGAACTGCCGCAATACCGCGCAGCCATAGGCGGTCACACTGGCTCCGATGCGGGGAATGACGGCATCGTACTCCAGTGCTTCCGGACCACTGCCTCTGACCTTGTAGTAGACCGTCGGGTGGTTGGCCGTGATGTTCATGTAGCACTTGAGCACGTCCACCACGCGGGCCTCGTGGCCACGCTCGCGGGCGGCTTCGACCAGGCGCTTGGTGGAGTAGAGTCTGCTGTTGCGTGACAGAACGCCAATTTTCATTTGATGTTGCCCCTGTTGCGGTTGTGGAGAGTCTCCGGGGGAGTCCGCCGTACGTCTTCAACGTCCCCGGATTCCCGTTGTTGCCGGGACAGTGTAGCCATTGCCCGGTACGCTGGCCAGTCCCGGACTGTGACAATCTGCCCGCTTCGACAAACCGGCGGGCCTTGTCTACAATCAGAATGACAACAGCTTCAGGGGCGGCCGTGACAGTGCCGGGTTGTTCCTGCATCCGTTGATATCACAAGTACCACATTCATCGACCATCGGGGTAGTCATCATGCAATTGCACTATCGGCGGGGAGTCGCGCGACTGCGCAATGTTCTGTCCGGCGTTCTGCTTGTGTTGAGTGGTCCGGTCCTGGCCCAGGACCTGGCTGGACAGTTCAGTGAGCGCGTCAGCGAGTTCACGCTGGACAATGGTCTTCACTTCATTGTCATCGAGCGGCCGGTGGCACCGGTAGCCACTTTCGTCAGTTTCGTCAATGTCGGTGGTGTCGATGAGCCGACTGGCAATACCGGTATTGCCCATATCTTCGAACACATGGCCTTCAAAGGGTCACGAAGCATCGGCACCACGGACTGGGAGTCCGAGCAGGCCGCCATTGACCGCATGGATGAGGCCTACAGTGAGTGGCTGCATGAGCGGTTGCGCCCGGGCACCGATGAGGAGCGCGTGGAAACGCTTTGGGAGGAGTTCGAACGCTGGCAGGAAGAAGCCGGTGAATATGTGCGCAGCGAAGAGTTTACGCAGATCATCGAGCGGGAAGGCGGGCAGAACCTGAACGCCTTCACCAGCTCCGATGCTACCGGTTACTTCTATTCACTGCCACAGAACAAGGCCGAGTTGTGGTTCTATCTGGAAGCGCAGCGGTTCCGCGAGCCGGTGTTCCGCGAGTTCTATGTGGAGAAGGATGTCATCATGGAAGAGCGGCGCATGCGCACCGACTCCAGTCCGCAGGGACGGTTGCTGGAGGAATTCCTGTCGGTGGCCTATTCAGCGCATCCTTACGGGAACCCCGTTGTCGGCTGGGAGTCCGACATCATCGCCACCACCATCGAGGATACCCGGCGCTTTTATGAAACCTATTACGTGCCCTCGAACATTACGGTAGCCATCGCTGGAGACGTGGACCCGCAACACATGCGGGAGCTGGCCGAGCGTTACTTCGGGGATATGCCGGCAGGTGAACCCGCGCCACCAGTGGCCACCGAGGAGCCTGCGCAGCGTGGTGAGCGGCGCTTTGTCATCGAGGAGAACAGTCAGCCTCTGTTCATTGCCGGATACAAGGGGGTGGCGCAGGATCACCCGGATGCACCGGCCCTGGAAATGCTCGGCAACATACTCTCCTCCGGCCGGACGTCCCGTCTGTATCGGCGTATGGTACAGGACGAGCGTTTGGCGCTGGGGGTACAGGCACTCACCGGGTTCCCGGGCGTGCGCTACCCGTCATTGTTCGTGACATTTGCTGTTCCCAATCGCGGAGTGCCACTGGAAGATATCGAGCGGGTGCTGGAGGAGGAGATCGACAAGGCGAAAGAAGGGGGGATCACGCAGGAGGAACTGGATCGTGCCGTGACCAATGCCCGGGCCGGTCTCATCCGTGGCCTGAATTCCAACATGGGTCTGGCGCTGGGGCTGGCCGAGGCACATGCTCAACAGGGCGACTGGCGTGATGCGTTTACCTATATCGAGGCGCTGGAGCAGGTCACCGTGGAGGATCTGCAACGGGTAGCCGATGAGTACCTGGTCAGCGATCAGCGTACGGTGGGTATGGTCAGGAATGATGGCGGTGGCAGTGCGCCCGCGCTCGGATCAGGAGGTCAGTGATGATGAAGCAATGGATGAAATCGGCTTTTCTGCTGCCGCTGTGCCTGTGCTGGTCCGCTGTGGCGCAGGAGAATGCATGGGAGCAGTTCGACTACCCGCCGATCAACAGCTTCGAGATGCCGGAGATGGAGCTTTTCGAGCTCGACAATGGCATTCGTTTCTATCTGGTGGAAGACGACGAGCTGCCGCTGGTGCGTCTCAACGTGATGGTGAGAACGGGAGGTGTACTGGTACCGGACGATAAGGTCGGCCTGAATCGGGTGGCGGGCACCGTCATGCGCAGCGGGGGTTCGGAGCAGTATCCCGCCGAGGAGCTGAACCGGATGCTGGAAGACCGCGCTGCGGTCATGGAAACCTCCATCGGATTCACATCGGGCCGGGCCACAATGAATGTACTGTCCGAGGACATGGAGTTTCTTCTGCCCGTTTTTGTTGACCTGCTGGTCAATCCTCGGTTCCCACAGGAGCGCATCAACCTGGCTATCACGCAGGAAGAGACCGCCATTTCACGTCGCAATGATGAACAGGGAGACGTGGCACGCAGAGAGTTCCAGCGGGTGATCTACGGGGAGGGCTCAAAGTACGCCCGCCGTATCGAGTATGCGACCCTGGCGAATATCACTCGACAGGACATTGTCGACTTCCATGCTTCCTCGTTCGTCGGTGCCAACATGATGATCGGGGTGGTCGGTGATTTCGAGACCGAGGCAATGAAAGCCCGTCTGGAAGAAGCATTCGGAGACATCCCGCGCGGAGAGCAGGCTGAGCTGGAGTTTCCACCTGTAGACTACGAGTTCGAGCCGGGCGTCCATTTTGTGGACAAATCCGATGTCAACCAGAGTTATATACTCATGGGTCATATCGGGGGCATGCGGGATAACCCGGATTACGCAGCGTTGCAGGTGATGAATCGCGTACTCAGTGGCGGTTTTTCCAGCCGCCTGATGCAGGAGGTACGCAGCGAACTGGGGCTGGCGTATTCCGTGTTCGGTTCCTATGGCAGTGGCCAGTACTTTCCCGGCACGTTCACGGCCGGTGTTATGACGGCCAGCGAAAGTACGGCCGAGGCCACTGAAGCGGTGATCAGGGAAATACGGCGGTTGCGCGTCGAGCCGGTTTCCGATGAGGAGCTGGCCCAGACCATGGACGAGTTTCTCAATTCCCTGGTTTTCCAGTATACCAGCCGGGGTGATGTGCTGGCCGAACGTATGGAGAATGACTACGCCGGTATGCCCCCGGATACCTTCGAGCGGTTGGTCGAGGAGGTCAGGGCAGTCACCGTGGACGATGTCCATGATGTGGCGCGACAGTACCTGCGTCCCGACGCGCTCCGGATTCTCGTGGTCGGCAACGGCGAGGAGGTCGGTGATCAGTTGCAGACATTCGGTGACGTCGAGGAGATTGACATCAGTATCCCGCCACCGCCCGAAGAGCAGGAAGAGTAAATGAGCGAGTCGCGATCCAGGCCGAGCGGGGAGACCTATAACCCGTTGCCGGCCAGTCGGGATCTGCGGATCGGCCAGCTGGAGATCCGCTTCAACTGGTTCATCGCGCTCTGTGTGGTGATGACCTGCGGCATGTTCATCAACCTGGGGTTGTGGCAACTGGACCGGGCGGCGGACAAGCGCGCCAGGGAACAGGCATGGGAGGAGATGCAGTCGGCACCGCCCATCGATTACGCGGAACTGGCGGAGAACAGAACGGGGGGCGAGAGGCCGGAGGATCATGAGCGCCTGCTGATGCGTACCGGGCAGCCGGTGCGTTTGCTCGGAGAGTTTGTCGATCCCCGGGTTTCCTTTCTGGTTATGTATCAGTTTCATCAGGGGCGGGGCGGTTTCGAGGTGGTGACGCCGTTCCGCCCGGAAGGGCGCGATGAACTCGTGCTGATCAGCCGGGGCTGGTTGCCGGCAGCGGAGGACGGCGGCAGGCCGGACGTGCCAATGGTCCGGTCCGGGGACACGCGTTCGGTGCTGGAGATCAGGGCACGTCTGCATGTGCCAGAGTTGCCTGCCGCACGGGGTCGGGTAACCGATGACAGCTGGCCCCTTCGGGTACCCCGGTTGCACGCCGGTCAGGCTGCCGAACTGCTTGGCGAGGCGGTATACCCGCAGGTACTGCGATTGATGGAGGGACAACCGGGGCTGCTGCAGGTGCACTGGCCGGAACCCGAATTCGGTCGACGGGCGCATTACGGCTATGCCTTTCAGTGGTTCCTTTTCACGGTACTGGTTGTTTTGGCCTCCGTGTTGCTCTCCTCCAACCTGCTGTCGTTGCTGCGGGGTCGGCCGCCCGGCCGGTGAAGATCATGTGCCGGGCAGGCGATCCCGGTCGTGTGGACGCCGGTAGTCCAGATCCGGTCCGGCCGGCACGATTCGTGTGGGGTTGATCATGTCGTGGCTGTAGTAATAATGGCGCTGAATGTGATGGAAGTCCACGGTCTCCGCGACGCCCTGCGTCTGATACAGTTCACGCACGTAGTGTGACAGCGCCGGGTAATCCTCGATGCGCCGCCAGTTACACTTGAAATGACCGTAGTAGACGGCATCGAAGCGGATCAGCGTGGTGAAGAGCCGCCAGTCCGCCTCGGTCAGTTGGCGGCCGGCCAGGTAGCGTTGTTTCTGCAGCCTGGCATCCAGCTCGTCCAGGGTGCTGAACAGCGCATGGAAGGCTTTCTCGTAGGCCTCCTGGGTGGTGGCAAAACCGGCCCGGTATACGCCGTTATTAACAGTGTCATACACCAGCGCATTGATTTCGTCGATCTCGCCGCGCAGGGTTTCCGGGTAATAGTCGTTCTCATTGCCGGTCAATGCGTCAAAGGCGCTGTTGAACATACGGATGATCTCCGCAGACTCATTACTGACGATGCACTCGCGTTGCCGGTCCCACAGGACTGGCACGGTAACGCGGCCCGTGTAGTCGGCCCTGTTCCTCGTATAGAGCTGATGCAGGTAGTCGAGTCCGTACAGTGCGTCGCCACTGCTGCCTTCCTCTATGTTGAAACTCCAGCCCCGGTCGAGCATATCGGGGCTTACCACGGATACGCCGATCAACGGCTCCAGGTCCTTCAGGTGCCGCATGATCAGTGTGCGATGAGCCCAGGGGCAGGCCAGTGAGACATACAGGTGGTAGCGGCCGGCTTCGGCGGGGAAGCCTCCTTCGCCGCTGGGGCCCGGTTCGCCACCAGGTGTCACCCAGTTCCGCAGAGGCGCTTCCTCACGCTGGAACTCGCCGCCCGTGGCGTCCGTGTCGTACCATTGATCGCGCCATTCGCCCTTGACCAGCAATCCCATTGTGCCCTCCTGTTATCCGATCCGTTTCTGATGGCTACCAGTATACGGATCGGTCAATGGGGGATGATGGAATTTTCCGGTACCGTCGGTCAGGTTTTCCGTTGTGTTCCGCGTGGCTCACTAGAAACTGCCCCGCAGGCCGATTGCCAGACTGCGACCCGGCAGCGGTGCGAAGTTCTTCAGATAGGATGTGGCGGCGCGGGCTTCCTGGTCGCCCAGGTTCCGGCCCTGGACGAACACCTCGAAGTCCGTGTTGCCGGCACCGAACTGGTACGCAATCCGGGCATTGAGCATATTGTAGCCCGGCGTTTCGTCTTCGAAAGTGGCGGTGTGATCCTGCCGCATGACGCGATGTACATCCACGCTGCTGCGCCAGTTGCCGTGGTGCCAGTCCAGCGCGCCACCGAACCGTTCCGGTGAAATGCGGGGCAGGTCTCCCCCCTGCTCGAGTCGCCCGCGGACCTGGTCGTAGGTGAGTCTGACGTCGAAATGGCCGATATCGCTGGTAAATACCTGCCAGACACCCTGCAGTTCAAAACCATGGAATATGGCGTCCTCCTGTTCCGTCTCCCGAACCGGGAAGCCGCCGATTTCTTCCGTCGTCTCTGCCAGATAGATAAAATCACGAATCCGGTTGTAGAACAGGTTGGCTTCGAAATCGAAGCGTTCGCTGTGGCGGTGGAACTTCAGGTCCAACGCGTTAGTGCGCTCCTTGTCCAGTGCCGGGTTGCCTTCCTCGAAGGTGAAGGTGGCAATGTGCGGGCCATCGGCAAACAGTTCCGTCTCGCTGGGCGCGCGCTGCGAGTGCTGGAGATTGAGGGCGACCTGCCACTGCTCATTGAGCTGTTGAATGGCGCCCGTGCTGGCTGACCAGGTGGTGAAACGGCGGGATTCGATGTCGGAATGCTCCTCTTCATGACCGTGCTCTTCCTCCTCATGGCCGTGTTCTTCTTCGTGATGGCGCAGCCGGATACGCGTCCGTTCGACGCGTGCGCCGGTGCTCAGCGTCAGGTCACCGAATGCCCGTTCCTGCAGCACGAACAGGCCGTAGGAGTGCATGTTGTTGTCCGGAACAAAGGCTTCTTCTCCGGCTGCGGTATAGTCCTGTTCCTGGAACTGTAGACCCATCGCGCCTTCCCAGCCACCCAGCACGGGAACCGTTTCCAGCTCCAGGCGGGCAAGCCAGTTCTCCACGTCGAACACGGTGCCGGCGTGCTCATGCGCTTCTTCTGCGCCGGCGTGCTCGTCCTCGGGGCCATGCTCTTCTTCGTGCCCGGCCAGCTCGATCTCGGCATGGGTGTAGTCGGTGTGGCGCAGGCGCAATCCGGCCCGGGTGAACCCGGGTATGGGATCATCCAGGCCGCCGCTCACATCCCAGGTCCGCTGTTCCATGTCAACCCAGGCGTACTCTTCTTCCTCACCATGTTCTTCCTCGTGACCGGGCTCTTCGTGACCCGGCTCTTCATGGCCATGCTCCTCCTCGAAGTGTGCGTGAGGCGCGGGAATACCGTATTCGGAACGGTATTCGCGGACCGAGGCGCCCAGATGACCGCGATCGCCGACCCAGCTCAGGCCGGCAGTGCCGGAGCGGCTTTCGACGAAGCTGTTGAACAGGCGTCCGGTGATTTCGTCGTGCTCTTCTTCATGCCCGTGTTCCTCTTCGTGGCCAGGCTCCTCTTCGTGGTGCTCTTCCTCTGCCCGGGCGGCGCCAGGAATCCGGTAGTCGTCGGCATCACGCCAGCTGCCATCCAGGTGCCAGGCCACCGCGCCGCTGCCGCCATCCAGGCGCACGACGCCGGAACGCTCGTCCGCTACGCTGTTGCCCCGGACTTCGAATCGCCCGCTGAGCGGAGCAGTGGCCGGTTGTTCCGGGATACGGCCGTCAATCAGGTTGACCACGCCGCCAGCGGCGCGCGAGCCGTAAAGCAGTGTGGCGGGGCCCCGCAGAATTTCGATCTGGTCGACCAGGAGAGGGTCCACGGAGACGCCGTGGTCGTCGCTCTGTGCCGAAGTGTCGCCGGTGCCAAGGCCATCTTCCAGGATCAGTACCCGGTGTCCACCCAGGCCACGGATCACGGGCCGGGAGGACCCGGCACCGTAGGCGGTACTCTGCACGCCCGGCTGCTGCTGCAATGTCTCGCCGAGTGTCATGCCACGGCGATCATCCAGCGCTTCGCCCACCAGCATATCGACAGGCTGAGCGGTTTCCAGGCGATTACGCTGGAAAGGCAGTGCCCGAACAGTGATTTCCTCGACGTCGGAATAATGTTGGCCATTGCCAGACGTGTCATCAGTCTGTGCGTGGCCCAGCGGGACAGTTGAAGTGATGGCGAGGAACAGAAGAGTATGGCGCACGGGATCGCTCCTTGGATCGGGTGATGGTCTGGATTGGGGAGTAGTATGTTATAGCATATCATTTGATGTCAACCGTAATTCCGGCCTGACGGCCACCATTGGTTCTGCTGGGTATGCTGTAACCATTCGGCGCCCAGGGTGATCCATTGCATACAGCACACGTATCGTTTATTTTACCTTTCCATAACAATACTGACAGCAGGGTTCCTTCATGTCTTTTCTGGCCATTCTCAATCTCGCGGTATTCGCCGGTCTCATCGTATTGCTGATGAAGATGCGCCGGCAGGATCACAGTCTGCCACGCCAGGTGTTCACTGGCCTGATCATCGGCGTGGTCTTCGGGCTGTTATTGCAGCTTGTCTATGTCGGAAACCAGTTGGTGCTGGACCAGACCCTGGCCTGGACCAATGTGGTAGCCAACGTATACGTGAACCTGTTGCGCATGATCATCATGCCGTTGGTACTGGTGACCATGATTGCCGCCGTGCTCCGTATGAAGGAAGTGTCGGCCATGGGACGTATAGGCGGTTCGGTCATCGGCATCCTGGTAGTGACCACCATGATTGCCGCAGTCATCGGCATTTTTGTCACACTGTTGTTCAACCTGTCCGCAGAGGGCCTGGAGGCCGGTACCCGTGAGATGGCGCGGGCCGAGGCGCTGGCCGACAGACAGGGCTCGGTCACTGATCTGACCCTGCCCCAGGTGCTGGTCAGCTTCGTGCCCAGCAATATCTTCGCCGACCTGACCGGGGCACGTGATACCTCGATCATTGCAGTGGTGATCTTCGGGGTGTTGACCGGGGCGGCGGCATTGCTGGTGGCACGAGAACACCCCGAACAGGAAGCGCGGATTCACGGTTTCATTGAATCCGCGCAAGCCATTGTGATGAAGCTGGTTCACATCGTGCTGGCGTTGACTCCCTACGGCGTCATGGCGCTGATCATCCGGGTGCTGGCCAGTGCGTCGCTGCAGGATATCCTGAGCCTGATCGGCTTTGTTGTGGCTTCCTACCTGGCCATTGCACTGATGTTCGTGGTGCACGGGTTGTTACTGTCGCTGGTCGGTGTCAACCCGATGAATTTCTTCCGCCGGATCTGGCCGGTACTGACGTTTGCATTTGCGACACGCAGCTCGGCGGCCACCATTCCGCTGAACATCAAGACCCAGATCGAATCCCTGAAGGTGAAGGAACCGATCGCCAACATGTCGGCCAGTTTCGGGGCCACGATCGGGCAGAACGGCTGCGCCGGCATCTACCCGGCCATGCTGGCCGTCATGGTGGCGCCCACCATGGGCATCAATCCGCTGGATCCGGGATTCTTCTTTGTGTTGATCGGCGTCATCGCCATCAGTTCGTTCGGCGTTGCCGGCGTGGGTGGCGGGGCCACGTTCGCCGCCCTGATCGTGCTGCCGGCGATGGGGATGCCGATCGAGTTGGTGGCGTTGCTGATTTCCATCGAGCCACTGATCGACATGGGCCGGACGGCGCTCAATGTCAGTGGTGCCATGACAGCCGGCCAGATGACCGACCGGCTGGTGAAGTTGCCTGACTCCGGCGAGGCGGTCGGCGAGACGGCTGGCGGATCAGCTGCCGGCTGACCCTTCGCTTCATTCCTCCATGCCCCGATGAATGGCCAGTGGTCCCCAGGCCTGACAGACGGGCATGACTTCCAGTGCGTTGATGTTGACGTGCGGAGGCAGCAGGCAGACCCAGTGTATGATGTCCGCGATATCCTCCGCAGAGAGGGGGCGCGTCCCCTGGTACACCGCCGCAGCCTTCTCCGCGTCCTGTCCGAAGCGCACCTGCGAGAATTCCGTCTCCGCCAGACCCGGTTCGATGTTGCTGACCCGGACTGCGGCGCCCAGCAGGTCGGCGCGCAGTTCCCGGCTGAAATGCTGGACGAAGGCCTTGGTTGCGCCGTAGACATTGCCGCCCGGATAGGGCCAGTTCCCGGCTGTAGAGCCGATGTTGACCACATGCCCGCGATTCCGCTCCACCATGCCGGGCAGTATCAGCCGGGTCATGCGGACCAGGGCTGTGACATTGGTCTCGATCATGGTGTCCCAGTCTTCGAGTTGCGCCCTGTGCGCCGGCTCCAGTCCGAGTGCCAGCCCGGCATTATTGATCAGTATGTCAACTTCCCGGCTTTCCGGCGGCAGGGATTCGAGCTGCTGTTCCACATCCCGGGTCTGGCGGACATCGGCCGCGATGGTGTGGATCCGGCAGCGCTGCTCCAGTTCCTGCCTCAGCTCGTCCAGGCGCTCCTGCCGGCGAGCCAGCAGGATCAATGTATTACCGTCTTCCGCAAAACGCCGTGCGCAGGCGGCACCAAAGCCCGAAGAGGCTCCCGTGATGAAAACCGTGCGTGCCATAAAGGCTCCCAGTTGTCTGATTGATCACGAGACTATAGCAGGCGGCAATGACGACGGAAATGCCGCCACTATCGCCTTTTTATGGGTTTGCAGCCAGGCAGGGTCCTGGTATAAGGTGAATATATGACCCTGCAAGGATGCATGGCCGTCAGCCCGGCAGTGGCTGGTCGCCGGGGTAGAAGTTTGCAGTTCCCTTAGCGTGTAGTCCGCCACATGCTGGTCCAGAACAATCACTTCACGAAGTGGGGGAGGACTATGGGAATGCATACTGAGCATAGAGAATGCAGGAAGCATGGAAGGCTGCGTGGCTCGCGCAACGCACCGGATTCCACAACAAACCCGATTGCCGTTCTGGCAGTCGTCGTGATCACCGCTTTACTGTCCGTTGTCGTCCAGGCACAGAACGCTTCCGACGGCATGGATACGGTCACCTACCACGAAGATGTCCAGCAGATCGTCAATGACAACTGCGTCGTCTGTCATCGCGAGGGCGGAATCGCGCCCATGGCGCTGGATACCTACGAGCTGGTCAGTGGCTTCGCCCCGCTGATCCGCGAGAAGGTGGTCAACGAGGAGATGCCACCCTATGCCTACGACCGCGATATTGGCATCCAGGCGCTGGACGAGGACTGGCGCCTGAGTATGGAGCAGATCGACAGGATTGCTACCTGGGTGGACCAGGGGGCGCCGCGTGGCAACCCCGACAATGCGCCGCCGGCACCGGATCTGCAGGATCCGAATGAATGGACGTTCTCGGATCGCTACGGGCAGCCGGACCTGGTCGTGGAATCCACGCCCATTGATGTGCCTGCCGGTGGCAATGACATGTGGCATCGCCCGCAGGTGGCGACCGGGCTGGAGCAGGAACGCTGTATCCGGGCTGTCCAGGTGAAACCGGCCGGAAATGCCAAGGCTGTTGTTCATCATGCCAATTCCCGGTTCCTGGTTCGCGATGACGAGGGTGAAATGCAGTCGGCCGACCGTCTGACCGAGTATGCCATGGGCAAGGTCGGCGAGGTGATCCCCGATGGTGTGTGCCGCCGGGCGCCGGCCGATTCCTACGTGGGCTGGGACATCCATCTCTATCCGGGTGGTCTGGGCCGCATGGCACCCGGGGATGTGGTGGAAGACAATGTCGTGGAAATCGGCATCTGGTTCCACCCGGAGGATTACGAGCCACGTTACGAGCAGGATCTGGCTCTCTACGGCGTCGATCAGGGAGAGATGGTGTTGCCGCCGCATGGCGTGACCATGCAGCAGGATTTCCACAGTTTCGATCATCCGGTGCGGATCGACAGCTTCCAGCCGCATGGCCACCTGCGAATGGTGGCGGCATCACTGGAAGTGTTCTACCCGGAAACCGGCGAGCTGGAAACCATCAGCATGATCTCCAACTGGAGTGCCCAGTGGCACCACAGCCACATCTACGACGTGGATTCAGCGCCACTGATTCCCGAGGGCGCGGTGATGATCATCAAGCAGTGGTATGACAACACGGCCGGGAACCCCAACAACCCCGATCCCGATCAGTGGGTGGACTGGGGCAGCCGCACTGCTGACGAGATGGATCATGCCTGGATCGCCGTGACACATCTTGATGAAGAGGGATATCAGGAACTGCTGGCGGAACGCGAGCAGGAAGAGGAATCATCCGGCCCGTCAGTGGCTTCCGCGCAATAATAGCAAGGAGTACATCATGCCGTATCATTCAGTGATGCGCCGGGTGCTGTGGGCAGTGGCAGGGTTGATGATGGCCCTGCCGCTGGCCGGCGCCGCCCAGGAGCAGATTCAGCAGTATTCCTATCTGTATCCACAGCAGCCCATGCCTGATGAAGGGCTACCTGTCTCGCCCTTTTTTGAGGGCTGGTACGACAATGGAGATGGTACCGTCACCTTTTCGTTCGGTTATCTGAATCGCAACAAGACGACGGTGCGGCATATTCGCCATGGCGAGAGCAACCTGATCGAGAATTCCGATTTCCAGGGAGTCCAGCCGACGGTGTTCCATCCGGGACGCCAGCGGGGGGTGTTTGCGGTGACCGTACCTGCTGACAGTCGGGCAGAAGATGTCTGGTGGAATATCATTGATGAAGAGACCGGTGAAGTGCACAAGGTTCCGGGACGCGGTACCGTGTCAGCCTATGAACTGGACTGGAACCCGCGCCCCCACGGCAGCCTGCCACCGCTGCTGTGGTTCGAGTCGGAGAGCAGCGCTGACCGGGGTCCGGAAGGGGTGACTGCACCCGCCAACGTCACGACCGATGTGGGACAACCGGTGACTCTGTCAGTGAAGGTGCGGGATGATTCTCCACGTGATCCCGAGGATGAGCGCTTTGATGACACCATTCCCGTGCGGGTAGTCTGGTCGTTGTTCGACGGCGATCCGGAGGCGCTGAGCTTCTGGCGTCACGAGGCGCATATGAACTCGGGTGATGACCCCAGGGTCGTACAGTTGCCCGAGGCGTATGGCGTGGCCCGGGTCGATGTCACCTTTTCACGACCCGGCACCTATCTGTTCCGTGCCCAGGCCGACAACTTTGCCGGTCCGGACAGCTCGTCCAATGACCAGTGTTGTTGGAGCAACGCCTATCAGCGGGTGGTTGTGGATGAATGATGGCGCCGTATTAACAGAGGCTCCTTAATTCTGTTGCACTGCACAGAATCGTGCTATAGTGCCGCCCGAGCCTGTGAGTCCGGCCTTGTGCCGGGCTCCGGGGGCGTCATCCTTAATTGATCATCCCTCCTGAACTATCCCTCTCGAGCTGCAATTACTGAATGCCGCATCATGTCCGCCGCCTTCGGCGCGGACGCTAACACTTCGCAATGGACCGACTGCCTCTATACTGGAGACAGTATCGCTGTGTTGCGACACTTTTGTATTGACAGGATAAACATGAATTTTAATGATCTGGGTCTCCATGAGTCCCTGCTGAAAGCCGTACAGGAACAGAACTACACGACACCCACACCCATCCAGGCGCAGGCCATTCCGGCCGTCATGCGGGGTAGCGACATGCTCGCTTCCGCCCAGACCGGCACTGGCAAGACCGCTGGATTCACACTTCCGTTGTTGCACCGCCTGGTGGATCGTCCGCGTGCAGAAAGCACTCGTCCCCTGGCCCTTGTGCTGACGCCTACCCGGGAACTGGCGGCGCAGGTGCATGACAGCATACAGACCTATGGGCGACATCTGCCGCTGCGCTCCGCCGTGGTATTCGGTGGCGTCAAAATCAATCCGCAAATCACGGCGCTACGCCGGGGTGTGGACATTCTGGTGGCCACGCCCGGCCGGTTGCTGGACCTGCACCAGCAGAATGCCGTCCGACTGGACCGCATCGAGATCCTGGTGCTGGACGAGGCCGACCGCATGCTGGATATGGGGTTCATCAACGATATCCGTCGTGTGCTCGGCCTGCTGCCGAAGAAGCGTCAGAACCTGATGTTCTCGGCGACGTATTCACCCGATATCCAGAAACTGGCCAAGGGACTTCTGAACAATCCGGTGGAAGTGAACGTGGCTCCGGTCAGTACAGCCGCTGAGCGTGTGGTCCAGACACTGCACCCGGTAGACAAGGGCCGCAAGGCCGAGCTGCTCAGCCACCTGATCCGCGATCAGGGCTGGTACCAGGCGCTGGTATTCAGCCGCACCAAGCACGGTGCCAACAAACTGGTGAAGCAGCTGGACCGGGACGGCATCCAGGCCGGAGCAATCCATGGCAACAAAAGCCAGGCACAACGCACCAAAGTGCTGGATCAGTTCAAGCGCGGCAAACTGCAGATTCTCGTGGCCACGGACATCGCGGCCCGGGGCATCGATATCGACCAGCTGCCGCAAGTGGTCAATTTTGATCTGCCCGATGTGCCGGAAGACTATGTGCATCGAATCGGCCGGACCGCCCGCGCGGGCGCTGAAGGACAGGCGGTATCGCTGGTCAGTGCGGGCGAAAGCAAGCAGCTGAAAGCCATCGAACGCTTGCTGAAGAAACGCATTGAACGCATCGCGGTTGCCGGGTTCGATCCGAGGGATGACCTGGACAACCCGCCCCGGGAAGAGCGGAAGCCGGCACCAGGCCGGCCTGCCTCCCGGCCGGGCAATGGTCGCCGTGGACCGCAGCGTGCCACGGGCGAGGACCGCTCCGGTGGTCGTGGCCGAAACAGCCGCCGTGGCAGCGGCCAGAATGCCAGTGGCAGCGATCGACCGGCACGCAGATCCGGCAGCGGTGCTCGCGTGGTGGCAAGCAGGTAGTCAATGAACGTTGCGCCTGGTTTTCGATCTTGCCGGTAAATGATGGCATACTGACCCGTAGCGGTCAGTTTTCGCCCATCAGCCCGGGAACAACAATATGGAAAACCTGGTCACCTCGGTAAACAATATCGTCTGGAGTTCGGCGTTGGTGGCACTGTGCCTCGGCGCCGGGCTTTTCTACTCCATCCTCACCCGATTCGCCCAGCTTCGCCATTTTCGTGAGATGTGGCGGCTGCTGTTCAGTGGCAATGAATCGAAACAGGGTATTTCGTCCTTCCAGGCCCTGGCCGTTTCACTGTCTGGCCGGGTCGGTGTGGGTAATATTGCCGGAGTGGCCGCCGCCATCGGTTTTGGCGGGCCGGGTGCCATTTTCTGGATGTGGACGGTGGCCTTTCTCGGTGCGAGCACGGCCTACGCCGAATCCACGCTGGGGCAACTCTACAAGGTGGAAGAGGACGGACAGTACCGGGGCGGGCCTGCCTACTATTTCGAGCGATGCCTGGGGCAGCGCTGGCTCGCCGTGTTGTTCGCATTGTCAGCGATCGTGGCCTGCGGCGTGTTCCTGCCGGGTGTCCAGGCGAATGCGGTGGGTAATGCCGTGACCCAGGTGTTCGGGGATGGCGCTACCGTTGTGACCAGCTACGGTGAGGTGGCCTCGAACAAGCTGGTCGCGCTGGCGATCATATTGATGGTGCTGGCGTTCATCATTTTCGGTGGTATCAAGCGCATTGCCCACTTTACGCAGATCGTAGTGCCGTTCATGGCTCTGGGTTATATCGTCATGGCCCTCATCATTGTGTTTATCAACCTGGATCAGTTGCCGGGTGTCATAGCGCTGATTTTTGGTGACGCGTTTACCGCACAGGCCGGGTTCGGCGCCGCCATTGGTTGGGGTGTCCGCCGGGGCATCTATTCAAACGAGGCCGGGCAGGGCAGTGGACCCCATGCGGCCGCTGCCGCCGAGGTGGACCATCCGGCACAACAGGGCCTGGTTCAGGCTTTCTCGGTGTATGTGGATACGCTGTTTGTCTGTTCCGCCACGGCTTTCATGATACTGATCACCCAGCAGTACAATATTCAGGGTACACTGGAGGCGGGGCAGTTCATTGTGCAGAACGTACCGGGTGATACCGAAATTGCCTCGGCAGCGTTCACGCAGTATGCCCTGTTCAGCGTGTTTGGCGATTTCGGACCCGCGTTCGTCGGTATCGCGTTGTTCTTTTTCGCGTTCACAACGATCCTGGCCTATTACTATATCGCTGAAACCAACGTGGCCTACCTGAATCGCTACTTCCGCGCCCGTATTCCGCTGGTGATGGTAAAGCTGTTGATCATGTTCATGGTGACGTACGGCATGGTGAACACTGCCGGATATATCTGGATGATTGGTGACATCGGTGTGGGGCTGATGGCGTGGATCAACATAGTCGGCATCCTGGCCATCTTCTTCGTCCATAAACCCGCCATGCTCTGCCTGCGCGATTACGAGAGGCAATTGAAATCCGGGAAGCCGATCCGCTTTGATCCGGAAGCGTTGGGCCTGCACAACGCCACATTCTGGAAAGATCGATTGGAAAGACAAAAGGAACAGGAAAAACAGCAAGATGCTTAGATTGTTCAGAATTGATGATGGATTGATCCGCGAGATGGATGTGGCGCAGGAAGACCTGCACCATAATCTGGCGGAGGCGGACTGGGTGGATGTTACCGAGCCCGATGATCGGGAGCGCGAATTGCTGCAGGGTCTGCTTCATACCGACGTGCCCGAGTTCGAGGATGTGGAAGAGATCGAGGCGTCGGCGCGTTGTTTTGTGGACCAGGCCGGTATCCACGTGCATTCATTGTTCGTGGTGCAGAGCGAAGGGCGTCATAATGGTGTGTCGGTAGCCTGCATTCTGCAACCCAATCGCCTGATCACTATCCGGGATGAAGAATTGGCCGATTTCCGTCTGCTTCGTATGCGCGCACGCCGGGGACAGGTGGAAGCGAGGTCTCCGGCCGAGTTACTGGTCACACTGATGGAACAGAAGGTGGAGAACCATGCCGATACACTGGAGGATCTGCACAGGCAACTGGAAGCCGTCAGCTATCTGGTGCTGGAGGACAACGATGCAGAGCTTGAGGATGCTATCGACAAACTGGCCAGGCTGGAAGACAGTAACGGAAAGGTCCGCCTTTGCCTGATGGATACCCAGAGAGACATCTCGTTTCTGCTGAGACACCTGCGGCGCATGCATGAGCTGGGCGAGACGTTGCGTGAGATCATGAGAGACGTTGAAGTGCTGATGTCCCATACAACGTTTCTGTTCGACAAGATCAACTTCCTGATGGATTCCACCCAGGGCTTCATCAATATTGAACAGAATCAGATCATCAAAATCTTCTCGATTGCCGCTGTCGTGTTCCTGCCTCCGACACTGGTGGCGAGCATCTATGGCATGAATTTCGAGATGATGCCCGAGCTGGACTGGATGCTGGGGTATCCCTTCGCGATCGGGTTGATGGTGATGGCCGGCATCGCACCTTATCTCTATTTCAAGAGTAAAGGCTGGTTGTAACCGGGAGAGTTCAGGCCGTGAAAGAGCCGTTTTCCCCGGCTTCTTCATAGTCCCGGATTAACCGCATGGCTGCGTCGGTATCCTCGTCGGCCACTGACACGGAGGCCAGGCCGACCGGTGCGAGATCGCCCACTGCGCCCTGCAGGTAGTGTCCTCCCACGTGTGCTTCGATACTTTCCGCTTGCAACATCCCGGCCACGATATGGGCCTCCAGAATATCGTTGGCTTTGTACACGATCTTCATGCTTCCCCGCTTGTTGGACTCTCGCCAGGTTCTTACGTTATAACACCGGGAGCAGGGCCCTGGCCAACCGGTCGGCACTGGTGAAGGCCGATTCCACGCTGCCGCCGACCCCTCCGTCGCCGCACAGACCCAGTTGCAGCTGCTCATCCATCCAGAAAGGGTGTTCGGCGGCCTGTTCGACCCGGGCGCAGCGCCAGCGCTTCAGTTCGATGCCGGTGACCTGCTCGGGAGCGATGTTCGTCAATTGCTCCAGTTCAGTCAGGAAGCGTTCCTTCAGCCATGGCTCGTCGGCTTCGAAGTATAGATCGGACCAGTCATTGTGCGCGTGCAGAACCAGCGAGCGTGTCGCAGGCCGGCCTTTCTTTGTGCGCTGGTCGGCCATCCAGCGGATCATCGAGTGGCGCGGTTCCACTACCTGCCAGGGGAAGGGAACTTCGACCGGAAGGCGGATGAGTGCGCACAGGCAGGGCTGCATGCGGATCTGATCCAGCCATTCAGACGCTGCCCCATGGTCACCGAACAGCGTCCGGGACTGTGGCGCGGGCGCCGTTCCCACGACCCAGTCATAGGGGCCGTGAACCGTACCGTTCTCTTCGCGCAGTGACCACTGACCGTTTGAGTCCTGTAGTGCGGTGACCTTCGATCCGCTCAGCACAGAGTGTCCGGCGGCGAGATACTTCGCAAGGCTGGTCATCATCGGATGCCCGATATAGTGGGGCTCGAACCAGAAACGCTTGTAGTTTCGTGAACTCCGGTCAATGCTGACCAGCTTCGGTTCCCACGAAACGACCGCGCCCGCTTCCCGGGCTGGTTGCAGAAACTTGCGGAAGCGTCGGCTACGCGCCGTAAAGAATTGCGCGCCGGTATCGAAGTGATGGTTCCCCGTCCGGCGGGTTGCCATGCGCCCACCTGGCCCCCGGGATTTTTCATGAATGACGATCTCGGCGTGATCTGACAGGCGTTGTGCCAGTGTCAGTCCACTGATGCCGGCGCCGATGATGGCGATTCGGGGCATGTCCGGATTCCTCCAGTGTCTGCCACGCCGATTTTTCATCGCCAGCTTCATCGGCGACCACCTGCGTTTTCACGCCAGGCACCTCGGCTGAAGGTTTCCGGCTGTCACTGGTTGTCCAGTGCATCCCGGGCCCGTGATATGACGTAGTGGCGAATTGAATCCGCCTGTTCCTCATCCAGCGAGTCGGCGAAGGACACCATCCCGTTACCGCTCAATTCCCCTTCCAGCACGACGGCCGCCCAGTCCTCCTCGCTGTGCAGGCGTTCGATGTAGCGCAGGTCCGGGAAGGTATTGCCGCTCTGACTGATGGCGGACGGACCATGACAGACGCCGCACAGTTGCCCGTAGAGCTGTTCGCCCTGGGCGACCGTTTCGATGTCTGCGGTCAGGGAGGGTGGATTCAAGGTCCGGTCGTCATTCTCGTCGACAATGACTTCGGTCGGCAGGGACGCGTCGCCATTGAGTCGGTATACCAGCAGCCGGGAGTTGTTCTCCGATGCTTCCGTGGTCCGGCCCACCGCGCCCGGCCCCTGTTCCGGCAGTCCTCTGGATCCGGTCACAACAGCCACATACTGTTCACCTCCGATGGTGTAGGTGACTGGCGCCGCCACGGTCACCGCCTGGGTGATATCAGACCAGAGCCGCTCTCCGTCTGTATCACGGTAGGCGACAAACTCGCCCACGGCATTGCCCTGGAATACCAGACCACCTGCGGTACTGAGGACACCTGACGCGGCACGGGGCATCTCTCGTGGAACGCGCCATACTTCCTCTTGCTGGACCGGGTCCCATGCCAGCAGGTAGGCCTGTCGGTCAGGCACCGCGTCCCCCTGCTCCTCGGACAGGCGGGCGCCGCGGGCGAAATCGGTGCCGGTATTCCAGCCACGTTCGGAGATCTCCAGGGTATCCTGGCCGAAATATCCCATGGATTGTTCGGTAGCCGGCAGATAGACCAGCGAGGTCCGCTGGCTGAAGGACATCGGGTGCCAGTTGTGGCCGCCCTGTGGACCTGGCCATACGACAGTGGGTTCTTCGGTGTCATCATAGCGCGCTTCGGGGATTTCCACGGGACGGCCGCTTTCCAGGTCGATATGCGTGGCCCAGTTGACCGGTACGAAGTTCTCCGCCGAGATCAGGCTGCCGGTTGCGGCATCCAGTGTATAGAAGAAGCCGTTCTTGGGGGCCTGCATGACGACGCGCCGGGTTTCGCCACTGAAATCAAGGTCGGCGATGATCAGTTGCTGGGTTGCTGTGTAGTCCCAGGTTTCGCCGGGCGTGGTCTGGTAGTGCCAGACATAGCTGCCGTCATCGGGATCAATGGCCACGATGGAGGTCAGGAACAGGTTGTCGCCGCCGCCCGGGCTACGCAGTGAACGGTTCCACGGGGAGCCGTTGCCCACGCCCAGATACATCAGATCCAGTTCCGGGTCGTAGGCCATGGAATCCCAGACGGTACCGCCACCGCCCATGACCCACCACTCGCCGCTCCAGGTCTCGGCGGCCATTTCCAGTTCCGGTTGTTCGAAGCCGTCCTCCGGGTTGCCGGGTACCGTGTAGAAGCGCCATTCCGTTTCGCCGGTGTCCACATCGTAGGCGGTGACGTAGCCGCGCACGCCATATTCGGCGCCGCCGTTGCCGATAATCACCTTGTCCTTGACCACCCGCGGGGCGCCGGTGATGGTCTGGGGCAGCTCGGGGTCGGTTGTCTGCACACTCCACAGCAGTGTGCCGGTCTGTGCGTCCAGCGCGAACAGACGGCCGTCAATAGCGCCGGCAAAGACCTTGCCATCCCATACAGCAGCGCCCCGGTTCACGACATCGCAGCAGGCGTCAACGCCGCGGGACCGGTCGACTTGCGGGTCGTATTCCCAGAGCAGTTCGCCACTATCGGCGTCGTAGGCTTTCACCATGCTCCATGCTGTGGTGACATAGATGGCTCCATCGACCACGATGGGAGTGGCTTCCTGACCCCGGCTGGTATCCAGGTCGGCGGACCAGGCCAGCGCGAGCTGATCGACATTGCCGGTATTGATCTGGTCCAGGGGGCTGTAGCGCTGCTCGGTGTACGTGCGGCCGGTGGACATCCACTGGCCGGGTTCCGCATCAGCGTTGATGAGTCGCTCAGTGGACACTGATGCGCTGTAATCCCGTCCCGCCGTCTCGGGCGCCATCTGCGCCTCTGTGGTCGTTTCCGTCGCGGATTTCTCCGCCGGGCCGCAGGCCACCAGGGTGGCGGTAACCAGTAACAGTAACCATCGTGTCGGATGCATGAGTGGTGTTCCCCCTGGTATTTTTTTTGGCATTAGAGGGCAACTGTACAATATTGTGCCGTTGTCGTCTCTACGTGGAGTGGTCGGACTGGTCGGGGGAACGGAAAAACCAGCGTGCCGATTCTGCGAGGGTATCCAGTGCCAGTCCGTCATCATCATCCGGCGCTTCGGGAATGGACGGCAACAGTTCCCGCGCTTCCGTCAAAAAGTCCCGTAGCGGGCGATCACAGATGGCCGTTCCGGTGCTGGCGACGCCCGGCTCGAAGTCCTCCAGGCTGATGAGGGGGGCATTGGCACTGCGGCGATGGCGCCAGGTTCCCGCCGACGCATCAAAGCGGTACAGCCCCTGCAAACGGGCGCCGTGATCGGCGATGAACAGGATCGCCTCTATCAGATATTCCAGTGTCTCTTCGTCAATGAAGTAGTTGAAGTTCATCCGTACCCAGCCCGGTCTCAGGATCTGATTGCCGCGCAGGACCTCGGTGCGCAGTTGCTGGCTGACCGGGCCGTCCAGTCCCAGCAGGGTGTGGCCGTAGGGACCGGCACAGGAGCAGCCGCCCCGGGCCTGGATGCCGAACAGGTCATTCAGCAGCACGGTCACGAGACCGTAGTGCAGTTGTCGTTCCCCGGCCCGGATCTGCAGCGAGACGATGCTGAGTCGTTCGGCCTCCGGGTCACCCAGCAGGTGAATCGACGGATGGGAGCGCCAGGCCTCCAGGGCATGTTGCAGGTGCTGTCGCTCCAGTGATTCGATGCGCGCCGTACCCACCGTCTGCTGGACCCGGAATACCAGGCCGGCGCGAATTGCCTCGACGATACCCGGAGTGCCGCCCTCTTCCCGGCGTTCCAGGTCCTGCAGGTAATCATGCTTGTCGGGTGTCACGAAGGAAACAGTGCCGCCGCCCGGCATGGCCGGCACGGCATGTGTGGCCAGGTGACGTTTCACAATCAGCACACCCGGCGTACCGGGTCCGCCAATGAATTTGTGGGGTGACAGGAACACCGCGTCCTTGTCCGTCATGTCGATGCGGACATAGGGTGCGGCGGCGGCATAGTCCCAG
This sequence comes from Pseudohongiellaceae bacterium, assembly GCA_040882255.1. GTDB lineage: Bacteria > Pseudomonadota > Gammaproteobacteria > Pseudomonadales > Pseudohongiellaceae > PWQG01. The sequence goes on from JBBEBP010000008.1 coordinate 127,452, forward strand.
AAGGTCAGCGCATCATGGTCATGCAGCAGCCGGCTGATGGCGGTGGTGTCGGTGCGTATCCCGGTCACATTGGATGCGGCCGAGAAACTGCCGATCCGTAGCGGGCGATCCTTCATGCGGATCAATGCGTCCCGCAGTGCGTCCCGGTCGAGATGGCCGTTGTCATCGAGAGGGATCGACACGACCGTGCACAGGCTTTCTCGCCATGGCAGTTCGTTGGAGTGGTGCTCGTAGGGCCCCACGAACACCACCGGGCGTTGTGCCTCCGGTATCTGTTCCAGCAGTAGCGCCGCGCGGGCGGGGTCCGTCGACAGGCGCAGTCCCATGATGTCGATCAGGCGATTGATGGCCGCTGTGGCACCCGAGCCGCAGAAGATTACCGCATCGTCTGCCGTGGCGGACGTGGCGTTACGGATCATCCGCCGGGCTTCCTCGCGCAGCGCATTGGACTGCCGCCCGGTCAGGGAGCTGTCACTGTGCGTGTTGGCGTAGAGCGGCAGCACCCGTTGACGGATGAAAGACTCGACGCTGGCGAGGCTGCGGCCGGAAGCCGTATAGTCGGCATAGACCAGCGGACGCTGGCCGAAAGGCGTCTCGATGGATTGCCGTTCGCCGATCACGTCCTGGCGGATTCGTTCGATGATGTCCAGAGTGGCGTCTCCGTCTGGCAGCGGTGCTGCCGAATTGATGAAGATACAGAATACACGCGGAGAGGCGGAACATTGTTGCTTTTGTTGTATGTTCTGGCGCTTATATTAGAATAATATTTCATGTAGAAGCTAAAAAATGAAATACTGTTCCCTTTTCTTCGGGAGCCATGAACATGGATGACTATGACCGTCGTATTCTGGCGTTATTGCAACACGATGCCAGTCTGTCCGTGGGCGATGTGGCGGACCGGATCGCCCTGTCCAGGACGGCATGCTGGCGGCGCATCCAGCAACTGGAGCAGAGTGGGGTGATCCGGGCCCGGGTGGCGCTACTGGACCCGGCGCGGCTCGGCCTGTCCCTGACCACCTACATCCTGATCCGCACCAACCAGCACACCGAGCAGTGGTCGCAGCGCTTCAGTGAACTGTTGGCCGGCATACCGGAAGTGCTGGAAGCGCACCGTATGAGTGGCGATGTGGATTATCTGCTGAAAGCCGTGGTTACTGACATGGCCGGCTATGACCGTCTGTACCGTAAGCTGATCGCTGCGGAGCTTTTCGATGTCAGTTCCGGTTTCGTGATGGAGACGCTGAAAACCACCACCGAGCTGCCCCTGGATACCCTGTCACGATGAGGAACGGGGCTATGGCCAGCTGCCGGGGTGGCGCGCATTGCCATTTGGCGTTACTCTTTTTGCGCTATTGACTGGAAATAGTTCCGAGCCATCTGTTTCTGTACCCTCCGGTACGAGTCTGACGCAGGAGAATACCCGATGACCGCAACGTCCCGTTCCGCCAACCGATTTGCCCGCCGCCTGCTGGTGACTGCCCTGCTGGGAGGGGTAGCCGCGAATGCAGTGGCCCAGGCACCGATCGTGCAACCCGGTGCGCCCGGCCAGCCCAGCCGTCAGATCAATGCCGAGGAAGCGGCCGACCTCGCCAGCATCCGTTACTCGGAAGCCGATGTGCGGTTCATGCAGGATATGATCGCCCATCACCGTCAGGCTGTGGACATGGCGGCTCTGGTCGAGGGGCGCACGAACCGCGATTCGTTGCACGATCTGGCGCGGCGTGTGGCATTGTCCCAGGAAGATGAGATCGCCTTCATGGAGGGGTGGTTAAGCGATCGTGATAGGTCCGTACCGGACGACATGGCCCACCACAATGTAGAGGAAGACGAGCGGATGGCGGGCATGGCTTCGCCCGAGGAGATGGCCGCACTCGAAGAGGCCGAGGGCGCGGCATTCGATTCGCTGTTTCTGGAACTGATGATCGATCACCATGAGGGTGCCCTGACTATGGTCGAGGAGCTTCTCGATCAGCCCGGCTCGGCGCATGACCCGGTGCTCTTCGAGTTCACCAGCGAGGTGACCACGGACCAGGGCAACGAGATCGAGCGTATGACCGCCATGCTGGCAGGCTTCTCACCGGATCCCCGGGTCAATCTGGCGGCGGGGTTCCTGGATGCAGGGCAGGCTCTGCTGAACATGGAGCTGTTGACTTCCCTGCCCAAGCCGGACGGCTTCTTCGATCCGAACAACCCGGGCGGTCTGCCGATGAGCCGCCTGAACGAGGAGGATGAGGAAGACGGCCAACAGGAAGAGGAGGCGGAAGAGGAACAGGATGAAGATTCCGAGCCGCGTCCGGCCCTGTTGAATTTTGCCAATACCGATATCGCGTTTGCTGGCAATGTGGCCATTGCGGGCAACTATCATGGATTCAACCTTTATGACATCAGCACGGGCGACGCTCCGCAGCTGATGAGTTCCGTAGTGTGTCCGGGCGGGCAGGGGGACGTGTCCGTGGTGGGAGATCTGCTGATCATGTCTGTGGAGCAGACCCGGGGACGTCTCGACTGTGGTCTCCAGGGCGTTGCCGAGCCGGTCAGCGATGAGCGTTTCCGCGGCCTGCGTATTTTCGACATCAGCGACATGAACATGCCGAGGCAGGTGGGCGCCGTGCAGACCTGCCGGGGCTCGCATACCCATACCGTGGTCGCCGGTCCTGGCGAGGATGGACGGCTGATTGTCTACAACTCCGGCACCAGTGTAGTGCGGGATGAAGAGGAAATGGCGGAGTGTTCGGACGAATCACCGTACCGCGATGAGGACACGGCCCTGTTCCGCATTGATGTCATCGAGATTCCTGTGGATCGTCCGGAGGAGTCACGTATCATCAACAGACCGTTCGTGTTCTCTGATCCCGAGTCCGGGGTGCTGGCCGGGCTCTGGGAAGGCGGCGATCACGGCCCTGACACACAGTCCAGCAATGAGACCAATCACTGCCATGACATCACCGCATTTCCCGAGCTACAGATTGCCGCAGGCGCCTGTTCCGGCAACGGTATCCTGTTCGATATTTCCGACCCGGAAAATCCGACCAGGCTGGATCAGGTGATCGATTCCGGTTTCGCCTACTGGCATTCGGCGACGTTCAACAATGATGGCAGCAAGGTGATATTCACGGATGAATGGGGCGGTGGATCGCGGCCCCGTTGCCGGGCCTCTGATCCGGATACCTGGGGTGCTGATGCCATCTATGACATTGTGGACAACCGGCTGGAATTTCGCAGCTACTACAAGATGCCGGCTCCGCAGAGCGAGCAGGAGAACTGCGTGGCCCATAACGGTTCCCTGGTGCCTGTCCCCGGCCGGGACATCTTCGCGCAGTCCTGGTATCAGGGCGGCATTTCCGTGGTGGATTTCACTGATTCGGCCAACCCCGTGGAAATCGCCTTTTTCGACCGGGGACCCATCGACGAGGAAGAGCTGGTGATGGGTGGCTACTGGTCGGCCTACTGGCATGAAGGTCTGATCTACGGAACTGAAATTGCCCGTGGACTGGATGTGTTGGCGCTTACGCCGAGCGACTATCTGACCGGGAACGAGATCGCCGCAGCTTCATTCGATGTGGATGAGACGGTTTTCAATCCGCAGCAGCAGATGCGCTATGAATGGCCTGACGAGCCAGTGGTGGCCCGAGCCTATATGGATCAGTTGCAGCGCGCTAATGCGTTGTCAGCGGCCCGGGCCGCAGCGCTGGAAGAGGCCCTCGATCGGGCCACGGCCCGGCTGGACGAAGGGGCGGAAGATCCGGCTACCGCGACGGAACTCGAATCGCTGTCAGCCGGCTTGCTGCGCGACAGCGACGGGCAGGATGACCGGGTTGCCCGCCGTATGACAGCACTGGGCGAAACGCTGAGTGGCATCGCTATCCGGCTACGGTAAGCGCTGCCCGGTTTGGACGATCACATTGAATCAATGGAGTACAACATGACCATAAGAATATCCACCTCATACCTGTTCGCCTCCTTTGCAGCGTTTGTTCTGTCCGGCCAGGTCGCTGCGCAAGACAGCGCGGCCGACCTGGTGCAGGCGGCGCTGGTGCATGGGGATCGGCCGGCGGCCGATGCCGGGGACGATGCCCGGCGCATGCCGCTGGAAGTGCTGGCCTTCGCCGGCATAGAAGAGGGCATGGACATTTTCGAGATGGAGGCCGGTGGCGGCTGGTACACCGAGATTCTCAGTCGAGTTGTCGGTCCGGCCGGCTCGGTCACCATGCAGAGTCCCCCGTCCTTAGACAGCTTCGTCGGAGACGAACCCGAACAACGGGCAGCGCGACTGGCCAACGTACGGCTGAGCAAGACAAATTTCGACGAGCTGGATGCGGCCGACAACTCCATGGACATGGTGACCTGGATCCTGGGACCGCATGAACTGTGGTTCCAGCCGGACGAAAATATTTCATTGGGAGATCCGGACGAAGCCTTTGCCGAGATCCATCGTATTCTGAAACCGGGCGGCGTGTTCCTCGCTATCGATCATGTCGCTGCCCCGGATACCGGGCCTGAGGTGGGTGGTACCCTGCACCGCATCCGCGAGAGCATCATCACCGGCTATGCCGAGGCCGCAGGCCTGACGGTGCTGCGGTCCTCGTCCTTGCACCTGAATGCGAATGACCCGCTCGATATCAGCGTCTTCGATTCGTCCATACAGGGTAGCACCAGCAAGTTCGTGGTGCTCTTTCGAAAATAGGGGCGGGCAGTACACGCGAAAAGCCCGACAACCATGCACAAAAAAGCCCCGGATTACGGGGCTTTGGGTGGTTCAACTGATCTCTGCGGACGTCTGTGAACCTGTTGTTGGTGGAGGCGGGGGGAGTTGAACCCCCGTCCGCCAGCTCGCTACCCTTGGATCTACATGTTTAGCGCACGTCTATTGAGTTAACCCGTGTCGGCCCGACGGGCAGGGCGACTTGGGCGAGCTTGATACTTTTTAACCGCTTCACGTCAAGCACGATCCACTGGCGATCCCGTTCTATATGACAGTCGCAAAACACCGGTTTACGGGCATCCCGGGGCGACCGCTAGCAGGCCTTATTAAGCTGCTAGAGCGTAGTTTTCGTCGTTGGCAACTATTTAAGTTGCATAGATTGTTTTACGAGAGTCTATACCCTCTCGACATGCACCTCGGGTTTTGATGCCGGCGTCGAATCCGAATCGCCCCCGTAGCACTTTCAGTGTAGCACATCAGAAGACAGTAATCCGCAGGGAAATCTTTCAGCCGGCCAGCAGGTGCTCGCGGAGCTCGGGCACGGCCTCTGCGATGGCGAGGGGCTCGTGGGCTCTGAGCCGGTCCGCATCGTGAACTCCCCAGGTCACACCGATGGCGGGCATGCCAATGCGCTGTGCCATCTCCATGTCGTAGCTGGTGTCGCCGATCATCACCGCTTCATGGGATTGCAAGCCGCAGAAGGCAAGGATTTCCCGCAGCATCGCGGGATCCGGTTTGGAGCGGGTCTCGTCAGCGCAGCGGGTGACATGAAATGCTTCGGTCAGTCGGCAACCGTCCAGGGCCCGCTGCAGCCCGCGACGGCTTTTCCCGGTGGCTACGGCACGGATGGTCTCATTGTCTCCCAACGCGTCGAGCAGGGGCTGCATGCCCTCGAACAGGCGGTTGGCCTGGTCCGCCGTGGCCATGAAGTGGCGGCTGTAGCCGTCTCGAAGCGCCAGCATGGTGCTGTTGCTTATGCCCGGGTAGAGTGAATTCAACGCCTCGAGGATGCCGAGCCCGATGATGTTGCGGTATTCCTCCGGCTCACGTGCTGGCAACCCGGCCTGTGTGGCGGCATGGAGAAGGCTGTCAGCGATGTGGTGGGCAGAGTCGACCAGCGTACCGTCCCAGTCGAAGATGACGGCCTTGTACGTCATCTGTTGTGTTCCCGCAGGATGCGCTGCTTCTGTATGTTCCATTCACGCTTCTTCTCGGTGTCGCGCTTGTCGTGTTCCTTCTTGCCCTGGGCCAGACCGATGAGACATTTGACCAGGTGGCCCTTCCAGTACAGCTTCAGGGCGACACAGGTGTGGCCCTTGTCCTGGGTTTTCGAGAACAGCTGCGCCAGCTGCTTTTTGTGTAGCAGCAGTTTTTTTGTGCGCCCCGGGTCCGCGATGACGTGGGTGCTGGCGGTATTAAGGGGGGTGATGTTGCAGCCCAACAGCCAGGCTTCGCCATCCTTGATCAGGACATAGCTGTCCACCAGCTGCACCTTCTTCATGCGCAGGCTTTTTACTTCCCAGCCTTCCAGCGCCAGACCGGCCTCGAACGTGTCTTCGATGAAGAAGTCGTGCCGGGCCTTCTTGTTGCGGACGATGGTGGTGTCGGGTGCTTTGCTTTTCTTCGCTTTGACCATGGGCGCGGATTATATACCGGAGGGAGCCTCCAATAATACCAGTGGGTTCTTGTGCCCGCGAATGGGGACGCGAACCCTTGAATTGACCGCTTCTCCGCGCCGCTGCTAGAATCGAGCGAATTGCCAGCGCCCGGCAACTCCGAATAACAAGAGGTCCTGTATGGCGACAGCACGCGGTCAGTTCAGTTCACGATTGGGATTTGTTCTGGCTGCAGCGGGTTCCGCCATCGGGCTGGGGAATCTGGTCGCCTTTCCCGTCATGGCCTCGCGTAATGGTGGCGCGATTTTCCTGTTGGTCTACCTGCTGTTCGTGGCTTTGATCTGCTTCCCGGTCCTGTTGGCCGAGATTGCCATGGGGCGGCGCAGTCAGCGCAATCCGGTAGGCGCGTTCGCGACCTTGTCGGACGGTAACCGCGTATGGCGCAACCTGGGTAAACTCGCCATCATCACGCCGTTCATGATCGCCGTTTTCTACACGGTGGTCACCACCTGGATCCTGATCTATCTGTTGCGGGCCCTGACCGGTGGTCTGGAGACCCTGGCCACCCCGGAAGCTTTTCCGGCCATGATTGGCTCACCGATCATTTACCTCTTCTTCGTGCTCCTTCAGATCGGTCTGTTCACTGTGCTGCTGGGTGGTGTCAAGCACGGGATCGAGCGGCTGGCGCGCGTGTTGATGCCTACCCTGGCCGTGATGTTGCTGGGGCTGATTATCTTCGTGATGACGCTGGAGAACGCCACGCTGGGGTTGCAGTATTATCTGGTGCCGGATTTCAGCCGTCTCAGTGGCAGTGTCATCAACGCAGCGCTGAACCAGGCTTTCTTTTCGCTGTCGCTGGGGATGGGGATCCTGATTACCTACGGTTCCTATTTCAGTCGCCAGGATCGTATCGTGGACTCCGGCAAGATGGTAGTGGTGGCGGACACCGGTATCGCGTTCCTGGCCGGTTTGTTGATCCTGCCGGCCATCTTCGTGTTTGATCCGGCCACCAACACGGAGGACCTGTCTACCAGCAGTATCGGTCTGATCTTCTCCTATCTGCCGCAGATCTTCCTGTCGATGCAGGACGTGGTCGGTTATACCGGGGCCAGTGCAGTGGCTTGCGTGTTCTTCGCGCTGGTGCTGTTCGCCGCCATCACCTCCCTGGTCTCCATTCTGGAGATTCCTATCTCCTACCTGATAGACGAGTGGGCGTTTCCGCGCCGTAAGGCTGTATTGATCCAGGCCAGTGGTGTCACTATCTGCGCGGCTCTGGCGGCAATGTCCTTCGGTATGTCCGGGTTCCTTACCGACTTCATTCCCTACGGTGGTGGTAGCCGCTCTCTGTTCGACCTGATCGCGGACACGTTCTCGGAAGTGATTCTTCCGCTGGTCGGTTTCCTGGTCTGCATTTTCTGCGCGTTCCGATGGGGCCGCCAGGGCTTTTCCGAGGAACTGGCGGTGGCCAACCCGGCGTTCCGGGGCTCCCTGATGGAGCGTTATGTCAATTTCGCACTTCGCACTTTCGTGCCGGTAGTGCTGCTGTTCGTGTTCATCAATTCAGTAGCCGAGAAATACTTTGCGCTGAACCTGCTTGCGTTCACGGGGCTGTAGGTCACTGATGACAACGATAGAACGCAGTGCGCTGGTGCCCTACTCAGCGGAGCAGATGTTCCGACTCGTGGACGATATCGAGAACTATCCGGCTTTCATGCAGGGGTGTCTGAAGGCACGAGTGATCGAGCGTAGCGAAGACGAGGTGGTCGGCGAGCTGACGCTGGGAAAAGCCGGTATCACGCAGAGCTTCACCACCCGTAACCGCCTGGATCCCCCGCACGCAATGGAAATGGCGCTGGTGGAGGGACCATTCAGTGATTTCAGCGCGCTGTGGACCTTCGATCCTCTGTCCGACTCGGCCTGCAAGGTTTCGCTGCGTATGCACTTCCGCTTTTCCGGCGGGTTGATGGGCCTGGCATTGAACAAACTGTTCAATCACTCGGCCAACGCGCTGGTGGATGATATCGTGGCGCAGGCCGGTCGACTCTACGGGGACGATTGAAATGGCAGTGGATTCTGGCATAGTTGGTGGCATGATCAGTGTGGAAGTGGCGTGGGCAGAGCCTGGCCGGCACTGGTTGCGTGAATTGTCGGTACCGGCCGGCACCACGGCGCGGCAGACCGTGATACGGTCCGGCATTGATGACCAGTGGCCGGAGGTCGATGTGGAATGCGCGCCGTTGGGTATTTTCTCCCGCAAGCTCGACGGCAGGCAGCAGCCGCTTCCGGATGAATACATGGTGCAGCCGGGAGACCGGGTGGAGATCTACCGGCCGCTGGAAGTTGATCCCAAACAGGCGCGTCGCCAGCGAGCAGCTGGCAGGCCGATGATCAGGTAATGCAATGGCCGCGATGCCGTGGCGAGGTTCTGAAAAAAACCAAGGGGCAATAATGAGTGACCAGAACAGACAGCAGGGCGGGTTGCGTGCCTGGTTCCAGAAGGTGGAGGCTGGCGTGCGTGAGTTCTACGTGGCCCCTTATCGCCAGTCCTTCGCACGCGCGCAACGGGAGGAGGACGATCTGTTCATGTTGATGGTCTTTTCGGAAACCCTCGGGGTACCGAATCCGACTGCCTTTTACACGCTGGAACTGTTGCCGGTGGTCTATGACCGTTTTCACGACTGGCATCGCCGAATGGGGATGGAACGCTCTCCACTGGATCATGTGCAATGCTGCTAGAGCTGGCACGTTCACGACGAATACTGTTTTTTGGTGGCAAGGGTGGAGTTGGGAAAACTACCGTTTCAGCGGCCTGCGCCCTGCGCATGGCTGACGAAGACCGCCGGGTGCTGCTGGTCTCCACTGACCCGGCGCATAATCTGGGACACTTGTTTGCACGTCGCATAGGCCCGACTCCGGTTCGCCTGGCACCCGGCCTGGACGGTATGGAACTGGATCCCGATCAGACGGTGAACGAGCATCTGAAGGAGGTTGGTTCGGCATTGCGGCGCCTGATGTCCCCTGATCTTTCCAGTGAGGTCGACAAGCACATCGAGTTGTCCCGCGATGCCCCGGGCATGCAGGAAGCTGCGCTGCTGGAGCGCATTGCCGAGGTGGTGGAGCAGTCCGGTGATTACGATCTGGTCGTGTTCGATACTGCGCCGTCAGGTCACACTGCCCGCCTGATGGCCCTGCCGGAAATGATGTCGGCCTGGACAGAGGGGTTGATAAAGCGCCGTGACAAGGCGGACCGGTTCAATGCCGTACTGAAAGGACTTGCCAGTGAGCGGGATGTGGAAAAGCGTATGCTGGGCGATGACACGGATAGTGGAGCGGATCGTCAGACGCAGATCCGGCGTATCCTCAATCGCCGGCAACAGCGCTTCCGTGAACTGCGTGATGCGCTGGCTGATGGCGGGCGAACAGCGTTCGTGATCGTGCTGGCGGCGGAGCGTATGCCGGTTCTGGAGAGTGTGGAGCTGTATGAACGGCTAAGGCGCGCCGGGGTCAATGTGGGCGGGCTGGTGGTGAACAAACGGCTGCCGGGCGGCATCGACGATCCGTTCTTCTCCGAACGCAGAACGCAGGAGGAGGTGCATCTGAAGACGCTGGAAGAGCAGCTACCGGGAGTGGAACGCCAGGACTTGCCCCTTACGGCTCATGACGTCACCGGTCTGGATGCGTTGAGGCGGTTTGCCGATACGTTGTGACCATCAGTGAGAAAGGGCGCAATGGCGGCACAGTCCGCGGAACTCGAACTGCTGGCGGGCCAGCTGGAAGCCGGTGTCGCGGATGTTGGCGCTGAGTTCATCCAGGATTCCACGGCGGATACCCACCTCTTCTACATCATGGCAGCGGTCACAGATCAGGAACTGTGGCACTTCATGAGCGTGATCACAGGTGATATGCGAACAGGAAATGTACTGGTTGGTGGTCTCCAGACGGTGCACCAGGTCGTTGTCCTTCAGGAACTTCAGCATCCGGTAGACGGACATCACCGACAGCGTCCGCCCGTGAACGTCCCGGTACTGGTCGGCGATCTGGTAGGCGGACAGTGGCTCCGGTGATTCGACCACCACCTGCAGTACCTGGCGGCGTTTTTCGGTCAGCCGTACGCCCTGGTGTTGGCAGATGGACTGTGCCCTTTCGAGGATCTCTCGGGTATCCGGTTTCATATCATGGCCTTCTGGCACAGCCCCGGGGCCGGCATGTTCAGGAGTTGCCGCCTTCCGTGCCGCTGTTTCGGCCCGCTTCTTCCGCAGAGCGGTTGGCGGCTGCCTGGTTCCAGGCTGAATCGGGGCCGGGTTCGAAATCCCCTTCCAGGCGTGTCAGTCGTTCGTCCTCGAAATACAGGGTGACGCGCTCCTGGCCACGCTCTCCGCCGCCGGGCTGGTAGTTGAAAACGTAATCCCAGCGGTCCTGGTTATAGGGGTCCCGGACCAGCGGAGAGCCCATGACGTAGATGACCTGACGGGGCGTCATGTCCGGTTCCAGTTGGTCGATCATGTCCTGGGTGATGATGTTGCCCTGGGAAATGGGAATCTTGTAGACGCCCGGGAACTCCGGTGTCGGAATGGACGAGCAGGCACTCAGCGCGAGCGCTGCCAGGAGGGGTAGCGCGAAGCTGGCGAGCAGGCGGCGCATTGCTGCGGTTCGGACCGAAATCGATAACATGAAGTTCCTGTCTTTTATCCCGTACGTGGAACCGGCATAATACCGCAGATACTCTGAGCGGAAAACAGGCGCCAAGACATGTCGACTGAAAATCAGGAACTGCGCAAGGCCGGTCTCAAGGTCACGCTGCCCCGGGTCAAGATCCTGCAATTGCTGGAAACGTCCGATACGCGCCATTTGAGCGCCGAGGATGTCTACAAGGCGCTGATCGATGCCGAAGAAGACGTGGGGCTGGCGACAGTCTACCGGGTGCTGACGCAATTCGAGAGTGCCGGTCTGGTGACACGGCATCGCTTCGAGGGCGGGCAGTCGGTTTTCGAGATGACGCCGGCCGAACACCACGACCACCTGGTCTGTAGCAAGTGTGGCCGGGTGGAAGAGTTTTACGATGAAGTGATCGAGCGGCGGCAGGAGGAAATCGCCGAGAAGCTCGGCTTCGAAATTACCGATCACAGCCTGTATCTGTACGGGATCTGTTCCGAATGCCGGGCTGAGGGGCTGTAAGCTCTTTCAGCCCGCGCTGGCCGCCGGCGCCATCAGCTCCCTGGCATGCGCCAGGGACTCTTCCGAAAAGCCCGGCTGGTCTGCGTCACCGCCCAGCATCCTGGCTACTTCCTGCACTTTTTCCTCGTCCGTCAGTGTACGGATGTGAGTGCCCACTGCGCGTCCCCGCTCATCCTGCTTGGTGACATGCAGGTGGTGGTGGGCCTGGCTGGCGACCAGCGGCTGATGGGTGACGCACAGCACCTGGCTACGTTCTCCCAGACGCCGCAGCAGGCGGCCGACCGATCTTGCCACCGATCCGCCTATACCGACATCGACTTCGTCAAAGACCATCGTCGGTGTTTCCGAGGTCATGGCGGTGATGACCTGGATGGCAAGGCTGATGCGTGACAGTTCCCCGCCTGATGCGATCTTGATCAGTGGCCGGGCCGGTTGTCCGGGGTTGGTGGAGACCAGAAATTCGGTTGTTTCGTTGCCGCCGGCCTGTGGGTGTCCGTCGCCGTTTGGCCGGAAGTTGATCTCCAGGCGGGCGTCGGGCATGCCCAGTTCGCTCAATTGCTCGTTGATGCGTTCCTGGAGGGTTTCGGCCGCCTCGTGCCGCGCGGTGCTGAGCCGGTCGGCCGCCTTGCCATAGTGACCTTCCAGCTCCGCCCGGTGTTCGCGCAGTTCCTCGCGACGGGCTTCGTTCTGTTCGCCCGAGGCCAGCTGATCGCGCAATTGCTGATGCAGCGCCGGCAACTCCTCGGGTGGCACCTTGTGCTTTCTTGCCAGCTGATGGATGTCGGCCAGCCGCTGATTGGCTTCTTCCAGCCGTTCGGGGTCGCGGTCGATGTTGTCCACGCGGTGGCGCAATTCCGAGACGGCTTCCTCTACCTGGATCTGTGCGTTGCCCAGCAGCTCCCCGACCGGGGCCAGTACCCGGGCGCCGGCCTTCTGCGCCTGCAACAGCGCCAGCGCCCGGTTCAGCGCGGCCAGGATGCTCTGATCCTCACTGTCGCTGCACAGATTCAGTACCTGTTGGGCATCCGCTATCATCTCGTCGGCGCTTCCCAGTTCCCGGCAAAGCCGGTCCAGCTCGGCGGGTTCGTCCTCACTGATTGCCAGCTCATCGAGTTCACTGGTCTGGTAGCGCAGCAGTTCCTGTTGTGCGGTGGCTTCCTCGGCCTGGCGGTCGAGATCGGTCAGCGCCTGGCGGCACTGGCGCCAGTCCCGCCAGATGCGGTTCACTTCCCCGGTCAAAGAGTGGTGGCCGCCGAAATCATCCAGCAGGCGGGCGTGACTCTGCCGGTCAAGCAGGGTCTGGTGCTCATGCTGGCTGTGGATGTCGATCAGTAGCTCGCCGATGATCTTCAGGGACTGCAGGTTGACCGCCACGCCGTTGACCCATGCGCGGCTGCGCCCGTCCGCGCCGACGCTGCGGCGCAGTATGCAGGTATCCGGTTCGTCCGGGGAGTCGAGTTCCTGCTCCTTCAGCCAGGCGCCGGCGCGCTGCAGCCCGCTGGTCTCGAAACGGGCAGTGATGTCGGCCCTGTCGGTGCCGCTGCGCACCATTTCGCGGTCGCTGCGGTCGCCCAGGGTCAGTCCCAATGCGCCCAGGATGATGGATTTGCCGGCCCCGGTTTCCCCGGTGACGGCGGTCAGTCCGTGCTGGAACTCGATATCCAGCGTGTCGACGATGGCGTAGTTGCGGATACTCAGCTGGCTCAGCATGTAGCTTGGTCCCTGGCGCTGTGGAATGCGTCTGGCCTTTCGACACTGTCGGAGGTGTCCTCGAAGTATTCTACCGCATCCTGCGCTCTCCGCCAGTGACCGTAGAGCGGTTTCCCGTGTGACCCGGGAGCGTTTTCCCTTGAATCGTCCATCATTGACCCCATATGTGGAGAATCAGATGGCCAATCAGCCTGAACAACGCATATTCGCACAGGGTATTCTCTATGAGCGACGAGTCACGACACGAGAAAGGACAATGGAACGAGACCGGAGAGGCACCGGAAGCAGCCGGGAATGAGGCGGCCGAGGACTCAGGGGAAGGGCTGAGCAGGGAGCAGGCGTTGCAGCGACTGACCGAGGCGGAAGAGAAGCTGGCCAGTCAGAAGGAGGAGGTGCTGCGGGCCCACGCCGAGGTGCACAACATGCGCCGTCGCACGGAGCAGGATGTGGAGAAGGCGCACAAGTACGGCCAGGAGAAGCTGGTCGGTGAGTTGCTGGCGGTGATCGACAATCTGGAACGCGCCCTGCAGGCGGTTCCGGACAAGGAGGATCCACAGGTCCAGGCGCTGTACCAGGGCGTCGAGCTGACGCTGAAGAGCTTCATGGATACGCTGAACCGGTTCAATGTGCAGTCGATCGACCCGGAAGGCGAGCCCTTCGACCCGCAGCGGCATGAGGCCATGACGCTGCAGGAGAACGATGAGGTGGAGCCCAACACGGTGGTGGCGGTCATGCAGAAGGGCTACACCCTGCATGGCCGTGTGATCCGCCCGGCCCGGGTGATCGTCTCGCGCAGCAGTTCCTCCGGAGTGGACGAAAAAGCATGATCGAAGCTTGAATTCGGTCAAGTCGAACCAATATACAGCTTCAAGCACAAATTGATACGCGCCAAAGCGGAGAGTCAAGATTATGGGAAAGATTATCGGAATTGACCTGGGGACTACCAACTCCTGTGTTTCCATCATGGAGAGTGGCAAGGCCCGGGTGATCGAGAACGCAGAGGGTGATCGCACCACGCCGTCCATCATCGCTTACACCGATGATGGAGAGACACTGGTGGGACAGCCGGCCAAGCGCCAGGCGGTCACCAACCCGAACAACACACTATTTGCCATCAAGCGCCTGATCGGCCGCGAGTTTGATGACGATGTGGTCCAGAAAGACATCAAAATGGTGCCCTACAAGATCATCAAGGCCGATAATGGCGATGCCTGGGTGGAGGTGAATGACAAGAAGATGTCTCCACCAGAGGTCTCCGCGCAGGTCCTCAAGAAAATGAAGAAGACCGCTGAAGAGTATCTGGGTGAGGAAGTCACCGGCGCTGTGGTGACCGTACCGGCCTACTTCAATGATTCCCAACGCCAGGCCACCAAGGATGCCGGCCGTATTGCCGGTCTGGAGGTCAAGCGGATCATCAACGAGCCGACGGCCGCCGCACTGGCCTATGGCATGGACAAGAAAACGGGCGATCGCACTGTGGCCGTTTACGACCTGGGTGGTGGTACCTTCGACATCTCCATCATCGAGATTGCCGAGACCGATGGAGAGCACACCTTTGAGGTGCTCTCTACCAACGGGGATACCTTCCTGGGTGGTGAGGACTTCGACAAGCGTCTTATCGACTATCTGGTCGCGGAATTCAAGAAAGAAAGCGGCATGAATCTGGAGAGCGATCCGCTGGCATTGCAGCGCCTGAAGGAAGCGGCCGAGAAAGCCAAGATCGAATTGTCTTCAGCACAGCAGACCGAGATCAACCTGCCGTACATCACGGCCGACTCCAGCGGACCGAAGCACCTGGTGCAGAAGCTGACCCGGGCCAAGTTCGAGTCCCTGGTGGAAGAGCTGGTGGACCGTACGCTGGGACCGGTGCGCACTGCGCTGAACGATGCCGGCCTGGAAGCAGGCAAGATTGATGACATCATTCTGGTCGGTGGCCAGACGCGCATGCCGCTGGTACAGAAGAAAGTCTCCGATTACTTCGGCAAGGATTCACGCAAGGACGTGAACCCCGACGAGGCGGTGGCGATGGGTGCTGCTATCCAGGGTGCCGTTCTTGCCGGGGACGTCAATGACGTGTTGCTGCTTGACGTGACGCCGCTGTCCCTGGGCATCGAGACCATGGGTGGTGTCACCAGTACGCTGATCGAGAAAAACACCACGATCCCCACCAAGAAGACGCAGGTGTTCTCGACAGCGGATGACAACCAGACAGCGGTGACCATTCACGTTGTTCAGGGTGAACGCAAGCAGGCCGCGCAGAACAAATCGCTGGGCCGCTTTGACCTGAGCGATATTCCGCCGGCGCCACGCGGCATGCCGCAGATCGAGGTAGCTTTTGACCTGGACGCCAACGGTATCCTCAATGTGTCGGCCAAGGACAAGGCGACCGGCAAGGAGCAGTCGATCGTCATCAAGGCCTCCAGTGGCCTGAGTGACGAGGAGATCGACAAGATGGTCAAGGATGCCGAAGAGCATGCGGCCGATGACAAGAAGTTCGAGGAACTGGTCACGGCGCGCAACTCGGCGGATGGTCTGATCCACGCCACGAAGAAGACACTGGAAGATGCGGCCGACAAGGTCGAGGCGGACGAGAAGGAGAAGATCGAAACCGCTATCAGTGACCTGGAGGAAGCCATCAAGGGTAGCGACCTGGAAGACATCGAGGCCAGGACCAAGGCCCTGACGGAGGCATCTTCCGGGCTGGCCCAGAAGATGTATGCCGAGCAGCAGGCCGGCCAGGAAGGCGAGCAAGCCGGCGGTGATGCCGGTGACCAGGCTTCCGATGCGGCCGATGACGCTGTCGATGCCGAGTTCGAGGAAGTAAAGGACGACAAGGACGACAAGGACAAGTGATGTCTTTGCCACCGGTACTGTCCAATGAGACAGTTCACGGAGCCGGTGGTTCATGCAGAGCGCAGAAACCGGGTGATGCAAGTCACCCGGTTTTCTGCCGTTTGCAGCAACCGTACCCGTGCCGGGTTGCAGCGCGCTGAGGTATTGAGATTTTATGGCGAAGCAGGATTATTACGAGGTGCTGGGCGTAGCCCGTGACGCTTCCGTGGCCGAGATCAAGAAAGCCTATCGCAAGGTGGCCATGAAGCATCACCCGGATCGTAATCCGGGCGACAAGGAGTCCGAGGAGCGTTTCAAGCAGGCCAACGAGGCCTTCGAAGTGTTGTCGGACGAAAACAAGCGGGCGCGCTATGACCAGTTCGGACATGATGGCGTGGATCCGCAGGGCGGCGCTGGTGCCGGAGCCGGTGAATTCGGTGACATTTTCAGCGACATCTTCGGCGACATTTTCGGCGGTGCCCGAGCCGGTGGTGGCCGGAGCCGTATGCGTAAGGGCGCTGACCTTCGCTATAACCTGGAACTGAGCCTGGAGGATGCGGTCAAGGGAACCACTGCCCGTATTCGTATTCCCACCGCTGTCGAGTGCAAGGTGTGCGACGGTTCCGGCGCGAAGAAAGGTTCCACCCCAGTGGATTGTCCGACCTGTAATGGTCTGGGTCAGGTCCGGATGCAACAGGGCTTTTTCTCGGTGCAGCAGTCCTGTCCGCACTGCCAGGGAAGCGGCCAGCAGATCAAGGATCCCTGTCGCAGCTGTCATGGCCGTGGCATGGTGGAGGAATACAAGACGCTTTCCGTGAAGGTGCCACCCGGAGTGGATAATGGTGACCGGATACGGCTCAGCGGTGAGGGACAGGCGGGCGGTAATGGTGGACCTGCCGGTGATCTGTTCGTGCAGATTTCCGTGAAGGAGCATCAGTTCTTCGAAAGGGAAGGCCGACACCTGCATTGTGACGTGCCGATCAGCTTTGTGGATGCCGCATTGGGCGGCGAGCTTCAGGTACCGACCCTGGATGGGCGCGTGAAGCTGAAGATACCGCCAGAGACGCAGTCCGGCAAGATGTTCCGTCTGCGCGGCAAGGGGGTCGCTTCAGTACGCGGCGGACCGCCGGGCGATCTGCTTTGCCGGGCAGTAATCGAGACACCGGTGAAGCTGACAAAGCGTCAGAAAGAGTTGCTACAGGAGTTCCAGGAAATCGGCGATGGCGAGGGCAAGAAGCAGTCGCCACGCAAGACTTCCTGGTTTGACGGCGTCAAGAAGTTTGTGGACGAGCTGCGTACCTGACCAGTCGGGTGGTGCCGCAGGAGCGGACCAGTGTTACAGCGCGTGCAGGCGGGTGAAGTGGTCCAGGACCTCCTGGTGCTGCAGTGGAGTGAGCCTTGGGCCGTAGTGGGATACCACCGTTCCAGCAGCCAGGCTGGCCAGTGTGCCGGCGGCGTGGAAGCTGTATTCGCGGCTCAGGCCGTACAGGAAGGCGCCGGAAAACATGTCGCCAGCGCCATTGGAGTCGACTGCCTTCACCGGGTGCGCTTTGACGGTCAGGTACTCTTCCCCGTCGTATAACAGCGCACCTTCTTTGCCGCGTGTGACCACGAACTGTCGGGCGACCGCTTCCATTTTCCGGCAGGCAGCATCGAGCTTGCTTTCGCCAGACCAGATCAGTGCCTCCTGTTCATTGCAGAACAGCAGATCGACGCCGGTGGTTCCCAGCACTTCATTGACGCCGTCCGCGAAGTACTGAACCATCGACGGGTCGGAGAATGTGAACGCGGTCCTGACGCCATTGTCCTCGGCGATCCGTTTCAATGTGATCGCCGCTTTCCGGGCGGTGTCGGAGGTGACCAGATAGCCCTCGATGTAGACGTGACTCGATCGGGCCACCTTCTCCGGTCGCAGTTCCGCTTCCGATACAAACTGCGAGATCCCCAGGTGCGTCAACATAGTGCGTTCCGCATCTTCCGTGATCATGACCAGGCAGCGGCCGGTGGTGCCTGCTTCGCGGTGCTCGGAAAGATTGGTCTCGATGTTGTGATCTCCCAGCGCTTTCATGTAGAAGTCGCCGGTTTCATCGTTGGCCACCTTGCAGGAGTAGAACGCGTTACCTCCGAACTGGCTCACTGCGTACAGGGTGTTGGCGGCCGATCCGCCACCCGCCCGGGCCCGCAGACCGAAGCGGTTGTGTAGCGTTTCCAGCAACTGTCCCTGTTGTTCTTCCTCGATCAGTGTCATGTAGCCTTTTTCAATGCCGCTTTCTGACAGGAAGTCGCCGTCAACGGAAAATTCCTTGTCCACCAGCGCGTTGCCGATGCCGTATACATCATAATGCTTGTTCATGATTCATCCTTCTTGCAGGGCGTCGAATGCGGCTTCCGCAGCATCCAGGGTCTTTTGGATCTCTTCCTCGCCATGTGCGGCCGACACGAATCCGGCTTCAAAGGCGGAAGGCGCCAGGTATATACCGCTATCCAGCATGGCGTGGAAGTAGCGTTTGAAGCGTTCCACGTTACAGTTGGTCACCTGTGTGAAGGTGGAGACCCGGGGCTCCTCGGTGAAAAAGCAGCCGAACATGCCTCCCACCTGGTTGGTGGTGAACGGGATGCCGGCCGCCCGGGCGCGTTCCTCGAGGCCGTTCGCAAGCTCTGAGGTGCGGTTGTCCAGCCTGGTGTAGAAGTCGGGTGCGGCGGTGGCCTTCAACGTAGCCAGGCCGGCCGCCACTGCCATCGGGTTGCCTGCCAGTGTCCCTGCCTGGTAGATGGGGCCGACCGGAGAGACTCTGTCCATGATCTCTCTACGTCCACCGAAGGCGCCCACCGGAAGACCGCCGCCGATCACTTTGCCCAGCGTCGTCATATCCGGCGTGACCCCGTACAGGGATTGAGCACCGCCGGAGGCTACCCGGAACCCGGTCATGACTTCGTCGAAAATCAGCACAACGCCGTGATGACTGCAGCGTTCGCGCAATTTCTCCAGAAAGCCGGGTACAGGCGGAACGCAGTTCATGTTGCCGGCCACAGGCTCGATGATGACGCAGGCCAGTTCGTCTCCCTTGACGCTGAACAGCTCGTCCAGTGCGGCGATATCGTTGTAGGGCAATGTCAGGGTGTGCTCGGTGACGGAGCGGGGTACACCGGGAGAATCGGGTTCCCCGTATGTCAATGCGCCCGAGCCGGCCTTCACCAGCAGGCTGTCGACATGGCCGTGATAACAGCCTTCGAACTTGAGTATCGCATCGCGGCCGGTATGGCCGCGTGCCAGCCGGATTGCACTCATCGTGGCTTCAGTGCCGGACGTGACCAGTCGCACACTTTCCATGGAAGGCACGCGTTCGCACAGCAAGTCGGCGATTTCCGCTTCGGCGGCCGTGGCTGTACCGAAGCCCACGCCGCGTTCGAGTTGTTCCTGTAGCGCTGTGATCACGTCCGGGTGTCGGTGACCGAGAATCATCGGGCCCCACGAGCCCACATAGTCGATATAGGCGTTGTCGTCCTCATCGTACAACCATGCCCCCTGGGCATGGTGCATGAAACGGGGTGTGCCGCCAACGCTGCCAAAGGCACGTACCGGAGAATTGACGCCGCCGGGAATATGCTGCAGGGACTGCTCGTAGAGGGCGGCCGATCGGGTGGTTGTGCGGGTTTCGCTCATGTTGTCCTCTGGAATAGCCGGTTCATTTCCCGCGTACGCTGTTGTATGCGAGTAGTGGAGAAAAGATGATGGATGGCAGCCAGCATGTCGGCGCCGGCATGTACCAGTGATGCGCCATTTTCTGCATTGACGCCGCCGATTGCAACCAGCGGCACATGCAGTCGGGGGCGGATGCGGCGCAGGTCGTCCAGGGAAGAGGCGGGTGCTTCCGGTTTGGTTTGCGAGGGGAAAAAGCGTCCCATGGCGACATAGCTCGCTCCTTTGCGCTGTGCTTCCAGGGCAAGCGATTCACGGGCGTGGCAGCTGATACCGATGATGGCATCCGGTCCGAGCCGGTCCCGGGCTTCCGCCAGGCTGTTGTCCTGTTGGCCGAGATGAACGCCGGCCGCACCGATACGCAGGCACAGCTCCACATCGTCATTGATCAGAAGGGGAGTACCGAACGAGGCGCACAGTGAGAGCAATGCAGTGGCCTGTCGCTCGCGCACTGCCGGGTGCGCCGGCTTGTTGCGGTACTGGATCAGTGCGGCGCCGCCCAGCAGGGTCTGTTCCACCGCGCTCAGCAGTGAGTCGTCATCCGGCATCAGCACCGGGTCGGTAATGGCATATACGCCGTGCAGTGGTTTCATGCGCGCCCGGTCTTTCTCTTGTGCCAGAATGCGCGTCCGGGCACCCATTGGCCGCATCCGGGCCGCCAGGCGGCTTCCAGGGTATGCCAGGTGTATTCCTGGGCCTGCAGGCTGGCCTCACCGACGGAGGAACCGTGCGCGATAAAACCGGCGAGAGCCGATGCCAGCGTGCAGCCGGAGCCGTGGTATTCATGCGGCAGACGCGGCCACTCATAAACTCGCACGGCCTGGTGTTCAGTGTACAGGCGGTTGCTGACACGTTCTTCGGGCAGGTGTGTGCCGGTCAGCAGTACATGTCCACAGCCCAGGTCCAGTAATTCCGAAGCAGCGGCATCAAGGCTGTCGCTGCTTCTTGCCAGTTGCTTGAGTTCGGGACTGTTGGGCGTGGTGACCAGGGCCTGGGGCAATAACAGGGAGCGATAGGCGTCCACCAGCGTATCCGCACCGAAATCGTAGCCACCGGCGGCCTTGAGTACCGGGTCGGCCACCACCGGAATATCCGGATAGTCGCGCAGCAGTGTGTGGATCACCTCGATGACCGGGATACTGCCTGTCAGTCCCGTCTTGATGGCCGCTACGGGCATGTCTTCCAGTACGGCGCGCGCCTGGGCGATGACCTGTGACGGGTCACCCGGTGTCATGTCGATGACATTGCGCGTGTCCTGGACCGTGGTGCAGGTGATCACGGGAGCACAATGGCAGCCAATGCTGAACAGGGCCTCGATGTCGGCCTGTATGCCGGCGCCGCCGCTGGGATCCAGGCCCGAGAAACACAGTACTACCGGCCGGTTGTCCTGGAGGTCCGAGCTGGAAATCATGTGGGGTAATACCTCCTAGAAGGGTTTGACGACAACGAGAATCACGATGGCGACCAGCAATACGACGGGCAGTTCATTGAATATTCTGTAGAACTTGTGGCCGTGTGTGTTGCGTCCGTCGCGGAAGGCCCGCAAGTACCACCAGCAGGCGGCATGGTACGCGATGAGCAAGGCAACCAGGCCCAGTTTGGCGTGAAGCCACCCCATACGCAGGTAATAGTCCGGGGCGGAAAAAACCAGCCATAGCCCGAATAGCACCGTGGCGATGGCCGAAGGCGTCATAATGCCCCGGAACAGCTTGCGTTCCATGATCACGAAACGGTTGCGACTGACGGTATCCTCGGCCATGGCGTGATACACGTACAGGCGCGGCAGGTAGAACAGCCCCGCGAACCAGCAAATGACCGATATGATATGGAAAGCTTCAATCCAGGCCATTAAAACTCCGGTAGCCCTGAGTAAAAAGTCAGTATAACTGTTAAAATACATCCTTTGTAAGTAACGCTGCGCAAAGGCGGGAGAGCATTGTGATCAAGGTCGGAATCGTGGGAGGCACCGGATACACCGGGGTGGAATTGTTGCGGCTGCTGGCGCCGCGCAACGACGTCAGTATCGAGATCATCACGTCGCGTGAGCTCAATGGTGTGCCGGTTTGTGAGGAGTTCCCGAACCTGCGTGGTCATCTGGATATCGCCTTCGCCGAGCCGGATACCGAGCGTCTGGCGGCCTGTGATGTGGTGTTCTATGCCACGCCGCATGGTGTGGCGATGAAGACGGCTGCCGAGCTGCTGGCGCGGGGTGTGCGGGTCATCGATCTGTCGGCGGACTACCGGCTGCGGGATGTCGAGAGCTGGGAGCGATGGTACGGAGTGCGCCACGAGAGTCCGGAGCTGGTCAACGAGGCGGTATACGGGTTACCGGAGGTCAATCGGAAGGCTATCCGAGAGGCCAAGCTGGTTGCCGTGCCGGGTTGTTACCCCACGGCGGTTCAGCTGGGTTACCTGCCGCTGCTGGAAAGCGGGATGGTGGACGCAGCTTCGCTGATCGCCGACGCGAAGTCAGGTGTAAGCGGAGCGGGCCGCAAGGCGGCAACCCGGGCATTGTACTGTGAAGCCTCCGAATCAATGAGTGCTTACGGGGTTGCCGGGCATCGTCATCTGCCGGAGATCAGTCAGGAGCTGCAGCGGGCCAACGGGAATCAACCCGTCAACCTGACTTTTCTTCCGCATCTGACGCCGATGATCCGGGGTATTCATGCCACGCTGTATTCGCGCCCGAAAGCTGAAGTGAATGCCGGCATGCTGCAGGAGCTGTTTGAGCGCCGCTATGCCGACGAGCCCTTCGTCGAGGTGTTGCCCGCCGGCCAGGTGCCTGCCACCCGTAGCGTCAAGGCATCGAATTATTGCCAGGTGGCGGTACAGTGGTTGCCTGACAGCGGGGTCATCGTGGTATTGTCGGTGATTGATAACCTGGTCAAGGGCGCTTCCGGTCAGGCCGTCCAGAATATGAACATCATGTTCGGTCTGGACGAGCGCGCCGGGCTGGACTTTGTGCCGGTTCTGTTATAATCCGCAGTACAGTTATTCATAACCTTATCAGAGACGCCATGTCAGCAGTACAGTCACAGGAACCGGTCATCATGTCGTTGACCGACAATGCCGTCGAGAAGGTGCGCAGCCTCACCGAGGAGCAAGGCAATCCCTCGCTGAAGCTGCGCGTCTACGTGACCGGCGGCGGTTGCTCGGGGTTCCAGTACGGCTTCAGCTTCGAGGACGAGGCTACCGAGGAAGACACACTGGTGGAGCAGAAGGGTGCCACACTACTGGTGGATCCGCTCAGCTATCAGTACCTGGTCGGATCCCGGGTGGATTATGTCGAGAACCTGGAGGGTGCCCGGTTCGTGGTCGAAAATCCCATGGCTTCTACCACCTGTGGTTGTGGATCGTCATTCTCCGTCTGAGGCGGGCGGTTCGTAGATTCCGCCCAGCAGGGCAGGAGATGCGGCTCCGGTGAGCCGGGTACAGTCGACGGCCTGCCGGTTCCACCGTCGCCGCGCCAGCCAGGCGAAGGTCATTCCCTCCACCCAGTCCGGTGGGATGCCCAGCTCCCCGCTATCGATCACGTCGATATCCCGTGCCAGTTCCCGTAAGCGTTGCATCAGGGCACCATTACGGCCGCCGCCGCCGCAGACCACGAGTTGCTCAGGCCGGGCTTCCCCGAAGCGCAGGCCCTCAATCACCGTTCGCGCCGATAACTCCAGCAGAGTGGCCTGTACATCGGCGGGAGGCAGGGAGTCCAGGCCGGTTCTGCGCAGCCTGTCATCAAGCCAGGTGCTACTGAAGTACTCCCTGCCGGTGCTTTTGGGAGCGGGGCGCACAAAATAGGGGTCGGACAGCAGGTGCTGCAGAAGGTCCGTGTGGACCGAACCGGAGCGTGCCCAGCGCCCGTCACTGTCATAGGCTTTGCCCTGATGCTTCAGTATCCAGCCGTCCATCAGTGCGCTGGCTGGTCCTGTATCGAGGCCGCTGACCGGCTCCTCCCGTGAGGCGGGCAGGAACGTGAGGTTCGCGATACCACCCAGGTTAAGAACGGCTCTGCGATGCTCGGGGTTGTGAAAGGCCGCCTGGTGGAACAGGGGGGCCAGCGGGGCACCCTGCCCGCCGAGGGCCATGTCCATTCTCCGGAAGTCGGCCACTGTCCTGATGCCGGTTCGGGCCGCAATGATAGTGGGGTCTGCAATCTGAAGAGTGAACGGGAAGTCGCCATCAGGGGAGTGGTAGAGCGTTTGGCCATGACTGCCGATCGTGGTGATATCCCTGGGGCTGAGCCCGTTATTGTCGAGCATTTGCAGGACTGCCGCAGCGAAACGCTCGCCCAGCTCGACATCCATCCGGCCCAGTGCCGGTAGCGTCGTGACATCGGCGCTGCAATGCGCCAGCAACCGCTGCCGCAAGTCGGCCGGCATCGGTTCGCTATGACTTGCTACCAGCACCGGGGTTGCCCCGGAAAAATCACCCAGTGCACAGTCGATGGCATCCACACTGGTGCCCGAGATCAGGCCGATATGATACTCGTGTGGTGCCATGCTCGGATCCCGGGGTCAGTCGTGACTGGAGGCGGGAGCGTCATCGTCATCGGGGTTGTAGCTGAGCAGCAGCTGCTGTTCCCGGTGCTGTTCCCGGAACCGTTCCAGGGCGTCACGTGTCTGCTCGCGGAATCGAGGCAGTTCACTTTCAGCCAGTGAAACGGCCTGTGGCAACTCGTCCAGGATGGTGCGCGGGTTGCGGTGGACGCCGTCGACCAGGAACTCGTAGTGCAGGTGGGGGCCGGTGGCGCCGCCAGTGGTGCCAACATAGCCGATCACCTCGCCCTGCTCGACCCGGGCGCCCTTGCTGATGCCACTAGCGTAGCCGTTAAGATGGGCATACTTGGTTTCGAATGAGCCGTTGTGCTTGATGACCACCAGGTTGCCGAATGAGCCGTTGCGGGCCGCCCAGGTCACAGTGCCGTCTGCTGTGGCGCGAACCGGGGTTCCTCGCGGTGCCGCGTAATCGGTACCTTTGTGTGCCCGGATGGTATTGAGGATCGGGTGGCGACGATTGGGATTGAAATTGGAGCTGATGCGGAACACTTCCATCGGGTTGCGAAGGAAAGCCTTGCGCATGCTCTCGCCTTCCGGGTTGAAGTATCCCGTTTCGCCGTCCGCCTTCTCGTAGCGGAGGGCGATATATTCACGATCCCGGTTGATGAAACGGGCGGCGATGATGTCGCCCGTGCCTATGCTGTTGCCGTCCAGGTGCTGTTCTTCGTAGAGGATACTGAACTCGTCGCCGCGGCGTGGGTCGAGGATGAAGTCGATCACACCGCCAAAGATGTTGGCCATTTCCATGGTCACCCTGACCGGGATTCCGGCACGCTGGCTGGCCATGAACAGGCTGTCATCGATTTTTCCGTGCCGGAAAGCTTCGGTAACCTGTGCTTCGCGCTGGATCGGCTCCACTTCGTAGCCATCGTCATGCCGGGTATAGAGGTGGCCGTCCAGTGGTGAAGTCAGTACCTGCAGTTGCTGCAGTTGCCCCGGTTCGGGCATATGGAAACTGAGCTCGTAACCGGGCTGGAGGCGGTTGAGTGCAGTATCGTCGTCGCTGCTTTCCAGCAGGCGGTGCAGGTCAGTGGCACTGAGGCCGACCCGGGTGAACAGTGCTGACAGATTGTCGCCCGGCTGCACGACGACATCCGTCCACGAACTGGTCGTCGGGATGTTGTCGTCCACTTCCGTGGCGTTCGGGAGTGGGTCCACTGTTGCCGCATCTCCGGTGACCTGGTTGGTTGCCTGGAGTGTGGCTGCCTCCGACAGGCTGATGTCCGACGCATCCGGGTCGATTACCCTCTCCTGATCGGCAGCGCTCATCAGCGTTCCGTGAGCGGGTTGTTCGGCCCCGAAGAACACCACGGAGATGAGTAGCAGGGAGAGGGCGCTCGCCACCAGCAGGTGACTGCGCGGGTAATATTTTCCAATAATGTATTTGGCGGTGTGTATCGATTCCATGCGCTTTTCGACATCGAGTCCCGGTAACAGTTCAACCAGCAATTCTTCAGTCTTTTGTTCCGCAGGTCAAGTGAACACTTCACTCCCCGGTCCTGCGGTCCATTCCCGCTGGTGAATGGTGTAGAATCTGCACTCTTTGGAATTCAGGTGGAATCTCTTCATGACGGAAACGAACAAGACGCTGGCGGACCTGCAGCGTCGTGATCTGGTGGCACAGGTGACTGCCGAGGAAGCACTGTCGCAACACCTGTCGGACGGCAGCCGTGCCGTTTATAGCGGCTTTGACCCGACTGCGGAAAGTCTGCATATCGGGCATCTGGTGCCGTTATTGACGCTGAAACGATTCCAGGAGGCCGGTCACCGGCCGATTGCGCTGGTTGGTGGTGCCACGGGCCTGATCGGTGACCCCTCCTTCAAGGCGGCGGAGCGTCAGCTCAATACGCCGGATCTTGTGGAGCTGTGGGTGGACAGGATAAAGCGGCAGGTCAGTCAGTTCCTGGATTTCGAGTGTGGAGAGAACGCGGCTGTAGTGGTCAATAACCTGGACTGGATTCGCGACCAGTCAGTCATTGGTTTCCTGCGCGACGTTGGCAAACATTTTTCGGTCAACGCCATGATCCAGAAAGAGTCGGTGAAGCAGCGCCTTGACCGGGAAGGGGCAGGGATCTCGTTCACTGAGTTCAGCTATATGCTGCTGCAGTCCTACGACTTCGCGGAACTGTATCGTCAATACGGGTGTACGCTGCAGATCGGAGGCAGTGATCAGTGGGGCAATATCACCGGCGGTATCGATCTGACCCGCAGGCTGCATCGTGGCCAGACCTACGGGCTGACCCTGCCGCTGGTCACCAAGGCTGACGGGCAGAAATTTGGCAAGACCGAGACCGGGACCGTCTGGCTGGACCCGGACAAGACCTCACCATACGCTTTTTACCAGTTCTGGATGAACACGGCCGATGCCGATGTCTACCGCTTCCTCTACTACTTTACTTTTCTGTCGACAGAGCAGATTGAGGGCATCCGCCAGGAGGATGCAGAGCGGGCCGGTCGCCCACAGGCTCAGCAGTGGCTTGCACGCGAAGCCACCCGATTGGTTCATGGCGAAGACGGGCTGGTTGCCGCCGAACGAATCAGCGATGCGCTGTTCTCTGGCGATCCCGGCCAATTGACAGAATCCGACCTGGAGCAATTGCGGTTGGATGGTCTGTCTTTTACAGAGCTGTCTGGCGAAGCTCCGGACATTGTCGAAGTGCTTGTCCGCACGGGCCTGGCAAAATCGAATCGGGTGGCGAGAGAGTTTCTCGGCAATAACGCCGTCAGTGTGAATGGCTGTAAAGTCACAGATAGTGAGTACCGGCTTACAACCGGGGATGCGCTGTTCGGGCGCTTCTGGATACTTCGCAGGGGCAAGAAGCAGTTC
Organism: Pseudohongiellaceae bacterium; assembly: GCA_040882255.1. GTDB lineage: Bacteria > Pseudomonadota > Gammaproteobacteria > Pseudomonadales > Pseudohongiellaceae > PWQG01. Next base: position 154,567 of record JBBEBP010000008.1, read on the forward strand.
CATCTGGTGTGCGCCTGACAGCGCAGGGCAGAAAGATGACAGACAGGTCTTGTCAGCGTCATTTTATGTGGCATAATGCGCGCCCCTGACACGTAAAGCCCTTCGGGTTGATCGGGTCAGCAG
>JBBEBP010000009.1:0-1161 GCA_040882255.1 Pseudohongiellaceae bacterium
AATCCTGGAGATCGGAGGTGGCTTCGGTTACTCTGCCCTCTGGCTCGCCGAAGCAAAAGTCAGGCAGCCGTCGAGGGGAGGGAGACGCGCCGACCTTTCCGCCTTCCTCCACAGGAAAGGTGGCCCGAAGGCCGGAGGGACGGATCGTCGCGATGGTCCTGCCGGCTTGCAGCCGGGCGCACGAGTCAACCGAGCAGGCGGTCATATTCGGAATGCGAGCCAATCCAGAACCAGATGAAATCGTCATCGTCCCGTATTGCGAGCGCGCGGAAATGGAGGCCGACCGCGCACCCATGAGCATATTCCCAAAAGACCGACCAGATGCGGCTGGGTCGACCATAGTAAACCTTCGGTGCCCAACATGCCGCCACACTGGCGCCTTTAACGGGTATCGCGACTGCAACGACCTGATCTGGGGGCCGACTAGAAAGCAACATAGGGATGGGACTGGTTATGTTGATTTCAGCAGAGCTGGAATTCGGCAATGCCCCAATCCAGATTGTGGGGCATTAGAGTCGGTTTCGAAACTCATGAGGCCTTGGCCATTCGCCTTACGAGGATCATGACGGAGGCGGCGTAGAGGAATGCGGCGGCGGAATCGATCGTCGCCTCGAAGTCCTTGGCGAGGCGCCTGTTTCGGTTGATCCAGGCGAAGAAGCGTTCGACCACCCAGCGCCTTGGCAGCACGACGAAGCCGACTTGATCGGGCTGTTTCCTGACGATTTCGACGGTGATGTTCGTGGCCTCCGTCACCCGGTGGTGATTGTACCCGCCATCGGCCCAGACGAGCTTGATGAACGGAAACAGGGGGCGTGAAATCTCAAGCAGCGGCCCGCCGCCGTCACGATCCTGAATGTCAGCGGGATGGGGTTCGACGAGCAGCGCCCGCCCATCCGTGTCGACCAGCGCATGGCGCTTGCGGCCTTTGATTTTCTTGCCCGCGTCATAGCCGCGAGGCCCGCCGGCCTCGGTTGTCTTGACGCTCTGGCTATCGATGATGGCCGCCGTTGGGCTGGCGTGGCGGCCGACACGCTCGCGATCGGCCATGACCAAGGCGTGGTTGATCTTCTCGAACACCGAACCGTCGCGAAAGGCTGCGAACCAGCGGTAGACAGTCGCCCACGGCGGAAAATCCGATGGCAGAAGCCGCCAGGCGATCCC
>JBBEBP010000010.1:0-35367 GCA_040882255.1 Pseudohongiellaceae bacterium
AGACGACTTCACCCTGACCGGATCGGACGCCGAGGCAGATCAGGCTGCGGCGCGGGGGCAGCAGTCGCTGTTTTCCAGAAGCCAAGAAACCAGAGACGAATACGAACTGCGCATCGACGCCCTGTATGACGGAGGGCCAGCCAATCGAGTTGGCGCTACAGTTCTGGATTCATCCGATGTTCTTGGCATGCTTGGGTATTCGGACTACCCGGTCCGGGTGGCGGAAGGCAAGATCCGGGAAGGCCAGTACAACCACAACCTGACAGCCGAGCATTGGAAGAAGATCCCCGAATGGCTGGATGATCCGGTGGCCGTATTTGAGTCCGATACCGTTGAAGGGCGCCTGGTGGCGATTGCCCCGGAAACAACGGCCGACGGCGATCCGATTGTCATGGTGCTGGAGCCTGATGCCGGCGTAGACGCGATGGATGTGCATCTGCTGGTCAATGCCTACGACAGAACGCGCCGTGCGCCCATTCAGCGCTGGGTAGATGAAGGAAAATATTTGTACGGGGATGACAAAAGAATCCCCGCCTTCAACCGCTCGTCTGGGCTACGATTGCCCAGGGTCAGCGATATCCAGCAGGGATATGGGTCAAAAATATACGCCCGGCGCGATCTTGTCAAGCGCCGCAACGAGCAGGGCGGCGATATCCGGTTCAGCCGGGCGGCCTATGCCCCTGAAGTCAGATCAACGCAGACCATCACCACGGGCGGACGGACTCGCACCCGTATCCGGTATGCCGACGGTACAGAGGAAGTTGTCGATGGTCGCGGGCCTGGCGTTACCGCCACTCCGGATGAGGCAAGCCCATATCGAGGTGACTCCACCGGCTTTGCTGTCCCGGACGACACGCTGGTGTCCGTGGCCGTGCGCAAGATGCAGGATAAGTTCAAGTTCCTGAAGGATCTGCAGGCCAACATCCGCGAGGCCGGCGGAGAAATTGACGAGGCCAGTGATGCGTACCTGGCCGAAGAACTCTTCCATGGCAAGGCGGAGAACGATATTCGCATACTGGAAGAGCGCTATGTCGATCCGATAGCAAGGAAGATGGCCCGGTTCAATATCAGTCGTGAGAAGCTGGACCGGTATTTGTATGCCAAACACGCCCCGGAGCGCAATGCTCACATTGCCAGCATCAACCCGGATATGCAGGAAGGCGGGTCCGGGATGACCGACCAAGAGGCGGCCGAGATACTGTCCAGCGCCAGGAAGGAGGGAAAGGCCGACCAGTACGAGCAGCTTTCCATGATGGTGTACGACATGCTCAGGGCGGCTCGTGACATGGTGCGCAGATCCGGTCTGGAAAGCGAAGGCATGGTCGATGCATGGGAAAGCCAGTACGAGTTCTATGTGCCACTGAAGGGCTGGGCGGATGATACCAAGGACCAGGGCGTTCCCGGGCGAGGCAAAGGCTACAGCATTGGCGGCCGGGAATCGAAGCGGGCAATGGGGCGAAGCACAGAGGCGGCCAGCCCGCTCTCGTATGCGATTGGCGATGTGACCAATCTGCTGATCCGCAAGCGCAAGAACGAGGTCGGTAACGCGCTGTTGAATTTGGTACTGAAAAACCCGAACAAGGACTTCTGGTCGGTCTATACCGACGAGAACCCGGACACCGACCGGCGTGTGGTGAAAGTTCGCAACGAGGCCGGCGAGGTGGTCGAGCAGGTTCGAGAAATGCCGATCCCGATGGCTTTGATGAAGGACCGTTATTTCGAGACCAAGAGGGGCGGGAAGTCCTACTACATCAAGCTGGAAGACGAGCGGCTGATGCGGGCCATGAAGAACCTGGGCCCTGAGAGCAACGGGGCGCTTATCCGAACGCTGGCTGGCATAAACCGGGTTCTATCCGCTCTGAACACGTCCTACTCTCCCGAGTTCGTGGTCTCGAACTTCTCCCGCGACGTACAGACAGCAATACTGAATCTGCAGGCCGAGCAGTCGCTGGAGGAAGGGAAGGCGTCTGGAGAGCGAATCACGCAGCAAACCATCAAGAGCATTCCGACGGCCATGGCAGCGATTCACGCTTCGCTGCGCGGAAAGCAGGCGCAAGGCGAAGCTCGGACATGGCAGCGATATTTCGACCAGTTCCGTGCCGACGGGGCCAAGACCGGCTGGTTCGATATGAAAGACCTGGATCAGCAGGCCGCGAACGTCGATGAAATGGTGAATCTGGCCGCCGGCGGCACCAAGGCCAGCGCTGTAAAGATCCGCAGAACGGTCACGGATCTGGTGGAGAACATGAATACGGCCGTGGAGAATGCCGTTCGACTGTCCGCCTACGTCAACGCAATCCGGGCCGGGATACCCAGGTCCCGGGCGGCATCGCTGGCCAAGAACATGACGGTCAACTTCAACAGGAGAGGCGAGGCCGGAACGCTTCTCAATGCCCTTTATATGTTTTCCAACGCATCCATCCAGGGCGTGGCCAACTTCGTGCGTACCATGGGAACCCTGAAGGGCGACAAGAAGCTGAAGTGGGAAAACCTGAACAATGCCCAGCTGCTGGCTATCGGCATCACTGCCGGCGCCTACATGCTCTCCATGGCCAACAGAATGTCGGCCGGCGAGGATGATGACGAAGAGAACTGGTATGACAAGGTTCCTGATTATGTGCGGGAACGAAACCTCGTCATCATGAAATCCCTGTTCGGCGGCCCGCAGGACGGAAGCTACTGGAAAATCCCGCTCCCTTATGGGTACAACGCTTTCTATGTGCTGGGCGATTCAATGGAAGGGGTGTTCAGCGGCGCCAGATCACCGCTGGATGCTGCCTCTGACTTGACTCTGGCGACACTGGGGTCATTCTCCCCAATCGGCTTCCAGGATTCAGAAACGCTGCAGGGGCTTCTTCTCAAGAATGCCGCTCCCACGATTGTCAAGCCGGTGGTAGAAATCGGCCTGAATGAAAACTTCATGGGGTCGAGCATCTACAGCGAGAACTTCCCATTCGGTATCCAGAAGCCTGACAGCAGCCTGGGGCGACGATCAACGCCAATGGCGTACAAGGAGCTGGCCAAGTGGATGAATCGCGTGACAGGCGGCTCAGAGTACCGAGAGGGCGCTATTGATGTGAATCCGGACGTTATGCAGTACCTGATCAATTACTTCGGCGGCAGCGCGTACAGCTTCTTCGGCGACAAGGTTCCCGATGCGGCATACAGAGCAGCCACCGGAGTACCGGTAGAGGATTACCGAATTCCGTTCTACTCACGCATCACTGGCCAGGTGCTTCACTACGATGACATGGACCGGTTCTACCAGAGACGGAACACGGTTGAGCAGTTCTATCAGGAGGCGAAATCACTGCCGGCCAGAGAAAGAATGGCGTTCCTGCAAAAGCACGGCGACACGGCTCGAATGCGCGGCATGGTTCAATTCACGGAAAAGAAGCTCTCCACGCTTCGGGACCGGCGCGACTTCATTTACAGCATGGACCTGGACCCGGCTGAAATGGATCGCAGGCTGAAAACCGTGGAAGAGCAAATGAAGGCGGTGGTGGACCGATTTAACAGGACGTACAATGAGAGGACGTAGGCGCTACCGTCTCATCGGCCTGACCGGAGACAGTAGGCGGTCTTCACTCCAACCGGCCTCAACGCGCTTGTAAAGCGTGAACAATGGCACCTACTCGCTCTTCGCCGGCGCCTCGATGGCCTCCCGTGGCATATTGGCAATCCCCAGCGCGTCCATCATGATCCGGCGCAGGGATAGCGTGGCCTTCTCCGTGTCGCCATTGACGTGAGCAATGCAGTTGGCCGCCAGGTAGGAACAGATGCGTTCGAGTTCTGGCATGGAGACTGCCCCGGCCTGTTGCTCGATCACGTCGATGATCTGCAGGTAGATCCGGTTGGCCTTCTCGTCGATCCGCTGTTCATCGGTCTGGCCTGTTACATGGTACTCGGCTGGTTGCTCTGTCATGGTAGTGATCTCCGATTCATGGTTGAGTGATTTCTTTCGAGAATTTGTCGGTATTTTTGTCGGTGGTGTGCGATTCAGGGTGTCTCTGTGTGTATGACGAAATCCGTAAGTTGTTGATATTTCGGCTCTCCATGCACACAGACAACACACAGAATCGCGCCCGGAACACTTCGAGTCCCGTCCGGTCCGCCACTATATGCGACAAAAAAGCCCTCACCCGTTGAGGGCTTTTTTGTGCCCGCAATTCACTGCGCCGGTGCGGTCAATGATAGTGAACCGGCCGCACATGAAACCAATCCATTGTGGAAAAAATTCCCACGGTGTACACTTCCGTATGAATTCAGTGGCGGGGTGGCCCCGGAGTCTCATGCACAGATTGGTATCCACAGTGTACCGCACCGGACAGAACCGGGTGCGCATCGTGGCGTGGCTGTCCCTCTGGTTCGTCTCTGCGGCCTTTTCCGGGACCGTTGTCGCCGACGAGCTGTGGCGGTTACCGGCCGGCGAGCGTGGCGACATTTCCCTGTATCAGCAGGAGCTGGACCGCCTGCGTTCTGGCCAGGAGGTCACCACGGACGTGCCGGGTGGCCGCATTCGCTGGCGCATCACCGATACCGAGTATTTTGTCAACGGCGACGCCTCCCTGCGCGCCATTGCAGTGGATGGCGACGACACCCTCACCATGACCTGGGGCGAGTACGCCCTGTTCGTCACCCTGGAGCGCCCCGATGGCGTCTGGCGAGTAGAGGCCCGGCGCGACTCCCCGCAGGCCCCGTACCGCGGTGCACTGGCCGAGGCGCGGCGCCTGCCAGGGCATGCTGCGAAGCGCGACTACGTCATTCCCGAACGGCCCGAAGGTACTGTTCCGCTGGCCAGGGATCTGGTGTTGGGCGGCAGCATCACAGCGAACGGTTCCGGGCAGCTTGCTTCAGCCAATGATTCCGCTCTGGTGGTAGAGCAGCAATTTGCTGACAAATCGGTGGTGGAAGGAGCCCGTATCAATACAGAGTTGACGGTAAAGGTAATAAATCACACCTCGGGAGAGCGCAGTATCCCGGAGTTGGAAATGTATTTCATTCTTGAAGACATGGAGGTGATCTCCCATCCATCCGATTGCAGCCGCGATGTGGTGGTCAACGGGGGACAACAGAGTCCGATACTGCGGTGCGGCATGGGAGGTCAGCTAACGGCGGGAGATACGCGGCAGCTGGAATTCGATGTGGCTGTCGGCGGATCAGAATGGCGGGCTGGCGATAGACTGTTCAGTTCGGTAGTGATGGGCAGCACGCAGTACGATGCCTGGATCAATGTGGTCGCCGACGTGTTGTCAGGTGGCAACGGCGTTGACAGCGAAAGCGCGTTCAACACCAGTCTGATGAGCCGGACCGACAACGACCCGCGCGGTGATGTTGTCATCGATGTGCTCACCCTTTATACGCCCGATGCCGCCTCGGCCTATGACGGCGGCGTGGAAACCCGCATCAACCAGTTGTTCAGCGTTGCCAACCGCCTGTACCGCGACAGCGGCGTGAAGATCAGCCTGCGTCCGGTGCGTCATCAGCCGGTGAACTATCCCGGTGATCGGGACATGGAGCGGATGCTGGACGATCTTGATGAGGGCAGCGACGCCGCCCTGTCCGGTGTGCAGGGCCTGCGTGAGGAGTGGGGCGCGGACCTGGTCATCCTGTTCCGCCCCCAGGGCAGCGAGGCGAACCGCTGTGGACTGGCCAATCTGGGCGGGTATCATACGGCCGGTGACCTGATCAGTTTCAATGACCGCGAACATGCCCATTCCGTCATTGCCGTGGACTGCCCGGTGGACTCGGTGGTGGCGCACGAGATCGGTCATAACATGGGATTGACCCACTCCCATGCCGAGGACGGCGAGGGCGGCACCTTCCCCTGGGCCACCGGACATGGCGTTAACGACCGCTTCGTCACCGTCATGGCCGATCCGGCGTACTTTGGCGGCGCACAGCGTCTGTCCCGTTTCTCCAGCCCGGCGCTGGATTGCGACGGCTTGCCCTGCGGCGTGGCGCATACCGAACCGGAGGGAGCCGATGCCGTACGTACCCTGAACACTGTGCGCTACCAGGTCGCTGACTACTTCCCGACCCGCGTCGCGCCGCTGCCCAGCCGCCGGGTGGCCACTGCCGATGGTTCGCCCACGCAGGCCCGTATCGCGTTGGCCGCCAGCACGGATGGCGGGCGCAGCTTCGTACGGGAAGCGACAGCGTCGGACCGGGTTGATATCACGGCCCGTTTCTATGTGGATGAGGCCCATATCGACCGGCCCGCCGAGTTCCATGTCGTGGTCGGCATGGATGGGCGCTTCCTGCAACTCACCGACGGGGGAGCGAGGCTGCAGGACTGGGACGGACACCTGGCGAGTCTGGTGCCGTTCGCCAGTGTCGATGCCCTGGGCGACCGCGAGTCACTGGTGGCAGTCGAGCAGTTCCGGCCCACACCGGATCTGGTGGGCGCGGATTTGCAGGTTTTCGTGGCCTATCGCCTGGCGGGAAGCAATGAACTCGTTTTCACCGAGGAGCCGCTGCGGCTGCGCATCCGGCCCTGACTCTGACGTGTTATACTGCCGCGCTCGCAAACGGGCAAAGCGGCAGTGAGCAGAGTATGGCGCAATTCAAGCGAATCGGCCTGGTGGGGCGGCTGGGGCACGCAGCAACCGTGGATTCGCTGCGCCGCCTGGTGGACTTCCTGGAACAGCGTGATCTGGAGATCGTACTGGACGAGAAGACCGCCTCGACCCTGCCGGCCGGCCGCCACACCGTGCACAGCCGTGACGAGCTGGGCGCCGAGTGCGACCTGGTCATCGTGGTGGGCGGGGACGGCAGCATGCTGGGCGTGGCCCGCGTCATGGCCACTCATCAGGTGCCGGTGATCGGCATCAACCGCGGCCGCCTGGGCTTTCTCACTGACATCCTGCCGGACGAGATCGAGGATGGTCTGGATCGTGTGTTGAGCGGCGAGTTCACCGAAGAGAGCCGTTTTCTGATCGAGTTCGAGGCCTGGCGTGATGGTGAACGCCACCCCGGCGGCTGCGCACTCAACGACGTCGTCCTGCATCCCGGTACCGCCGCCCAGATGATCGAGTTCGAACTGTTCGTCGACGACCAGTTCGTCAACTCCCAGCAGTCCGACGGCCTGATCGTGGCCACGCCCACCGGCTCCACCGCCTATTCCCTGTCCGCCGGCGGACCCATCATGCATCCCAGCCTGAACGCGCTGGTACTGGTGCCCATGTACCCGCATTCCCTGAGCAGCCGCCCGCTGGTGATCGATGCCGACAGCACCGTGCGCATTGTCGTGGTCAAGCAGCGCACCTTGCTGCCCCTGGTGAGCTGCGACGGGGCGGTGCAGTTTACCACCGAGCCTGGCGACGAAATCGTCATCCGCAAGAAGTCCGATGCCCTGCGTCTTATCCACCCGCTGGAACACAACTATTATCAGACCTGCCGCAGCAAACTGGGCTGGGGTAACCGTCTGATCCGGGACGAGCCATGAAGGGAGTCGTGCCATGCAGCGTGTAGCCAGTCTGGAGAGTCATCTGGACCTGCGTCCCCTGATAGTGGTGCTGGCCCAGCGGGGTATCCATATACAGGTCACCGAGGAGTCCGGTCGGCAGGTCGTCTGGGCCATGGATGTCTTCCAGGCTGAGCAAGTGGCCCGGGTGCTGGAGGACTGGCAGTCCGGCCGACTGGAGCTGCCCGAACTGGACCCGGCCTCCACCGGCGTGGCCAGCCCCGGTGCCAGGGACCTGCTCAACCGGCTTCTGCAGGCCGGCTGGTATGCGCCGGTCAGCATGACCACCATCGCCCTGTGTCTGGTGGTGGCGCTGGTCAGCCGCTTCGGCACCAACCTGGAGCCGGTGCGCTGGATGTTCTTCCCCGACATCGACTTTGGCACCGGCAACGCCTTCATCGGTCTGCTGGCCGGCATTAGCGGGGTCATGGACGTGGTGCGCCTGTTCACCCCGGCGCTGCTGCACTTTGGCATCATCCACGTGGTGTTCAATACCCTGTGGCTGTGGCACCTGGGACGGATGATCGAGGACGCCGTGCCGGGCAGAGGCTATGTCGGGTTGATCCTGGTCACCGCCTTTTCTGGCAACGTGGCCCAGTTCCTGTGGAGTGGCGGAGAGCCCAACTTCGGCGGCATGTCCGGCGTAGTCTACGGGCTGATCGGCTTCATCTGGATGTGGCAGACCTGTGTTCCTTATACGCGTCTGAGCCTGCCGCCGGCCATGATCGGCATCTTTCTGGTGGCGCTGGTGCTGATGGAAGTGCTGGCATCGGCTTTTATTGCCACCGCCGCTCACGTGGGGGGGCTGGTCTCTGGCATGGTGTACGGCGTGGCCATGGCGATGTTGTTTGCAGACCGCACGAGGTATGACTGATGGCAGGACAGACCCTGGAAGATATCCTGGCGACCATGAACCCGGAGATCCTCATGAACATGAAGACTGCCGTGGAGACCGGCCGCTGGGCCAACGGCGGCAAGTTGACCCCCGAGCAGGTGGAGTTGTGCCTGCAGGCCATCATTGCCTATGAGCAACAGCACCTGCCCGAACACGAACGCACCGGTTACATTGATCGCAGCGGTCTGGGCACGAAACAGCCCACCGACCCGCCGCCGGCCGGTGAGCCACAGCCGCTGAACATCCATGGCGGTGACGGAGACCGACAATGAGCACACTGGGCAGCGGACAATTACGCAAGATGCATACCCGCCTGGAGTCCCCGGTGCAGTATGGCCTGCCGCTGGGCGGCGAGGCCGTGACGCTGAACGAACACATCGGCAGTGGTCTGCGCCTGCACTGGGACGGCCAGATCACCTGCGTGTACTGCGGGCGCCACACCAACAAGAGTTTCAACCAGGGCTACTGCTACCCCTGCTTCACCACGCTGGCGCAGTGCGACTCCTGTATCATCCACCCGGAGAAGTGCCACTACCACAAGGGCACCTGCCGCGAACCGGAATGGGGCGAGCGCTTCTGCATGCAGGACCATGTCGTCTACCTGGCCAACTCCAGCGGCATCAAGGTCGGCATCACGCGCGCTACCCAGATCCCCACCCGCTGGATCGACCAGGGCGCCGTGCAGGCCCTGCCCGTGATCCGCGTGCGCAGCCGCCTGCAGTCGGGTAGCCTGGAAGTCATGTTCAAGCAGCACGTCGCCGACAAGACCAACTGGCGTGACATGCTCAAGGGCAGTGACCACCGCGTCGACCTGGAGGCCGAGCGCGACCGCCTGCTGGCAGAGTGCGCCGACGAGATCCGCGATATTGAACAGCAATTCGGTTTTCATGCCATCAGCGTGCTTAACGGCATCGATCCGATCGAGATCGATTATCCGGTGACGGAGTATCCCACGAAGATCGCCTCGATGAATTTCGACAAGGACCCCATCGTGGAAGGCAAGCTTATGGGTATCAAGGGTCAGTACCTGATGTTCGATACCGGGGTCATCAACATGCGGCGCTTCGGCGGCTACCACATAACAGCCGAAAGCCTCTGACCGGCCGGTGAGTCCCGATGGCGAGGAAACGAGCCAGCGGGAGCTTACCGGCCGGGCAGAGGCTACCCCTTGGCCCAGAGGATGGTGGTGTCCCGGATCGCCCGGGGTGCTCCCGCTGGCTCGTTTCCTCGCCATCGGGACACCCCGGACACTCCGGGACGCGTACTGCGGTGGTAAGGGGTCAGGTCTTCCTGCTCTGGTTGAAGTGCAGGTACAGGGCCGGCACCACGAGCATATTGAGCAGTGTCGAGGTGAACAGCCCCGTGAGGATGACGATGGCCATGGGGGCCTGGATCTCGCTGCCTGGCTCGCCTGCCGCCAGTGCCAGCGGCACCAGGGCGAGGGCGGTGGCCAGGGCGGTCATCAGGATCGGTGCCAGGCGTTCTTCGGCGCCTTGTAGCACGGCATTACGTACCTCCATTCCCTCCGCGACGAATCTGCGGAACTGGTCGACCAGGATGACACCGTTTCTGGTGGCGATGCCGAACAGGGCGATGAAGCCGATGATCGAGGCGACGGTGAGGATATTGCCGGACAACCACACGCCGAATACCCCGCCGATCAGTGCCAGTGGCAGGTTCAGCATCACCAGCAGGGCATCGCGCAGTTGTCCGAAGGCCGCGTACAGCAGCAGAAATATACCGGCAACGACGAGCAGTCCCAGCACCATCAGGCGTTCATTGGCGGCGGCGGCGCTCTCGAACTGCCCGCCATACTTCACGTGATAGCCGGCCGGCAGCTCCACGCTGCTTTCCACGGCGCTGCGGATGTCATTCACCACGCCCACCAGATCGCGGCCGGAGACGTTGGCCATGACCACCATGTTGCGTGCCACGTTCTCGCGCTGGATGGTATTGGGCCCCTGCGTATAGTCGATGTCGGCCAGCGCGGAAAACGGGACGCGTGCCCCCGTCGGGGTGGTGATCACGGTATCCCGGATCGAATCGATGGACTCGGCATGCCGTCGGGGCAGACGCACGACCAGGTCAAAGTTGGCGTCGCCTTCGCGGATACGGCCCACTGTTGTCCCGGTCATGGCCGTTTCCAGTGACTCGGCGGCCTCACTGACCCGCAGGCCGTAGCCGGCCAGTGCGCGGCGATCCCAGACCACGGAAATGAACGGGATCTCACCCTGTTGCTGAGTCGATACGTCCACGGCGCCTTCCACTTCCGCGGCCAGCGACTCGATTTGACCGGTGAGACGCCGCAGCTCCGCCAGATCTTCGCCGAACACCTTGATGGCGATATTTGCGCGGGTGCCCGACAGCATGTGGTCAATGCGGTGAGAGATGGGTTGACCGATCACCACATTGGTGCCGGGCAGGGCGGCGAACTCCTGTCGCAGCGCTTCCAGTAATTCCTCGCGCTCCCGATCCGCCATTTCCAGCATGACATCGATTTCCGACGCGAAAACCTGCTGGGCGTGCGGGTCCAGTTCGGCGCGGCCGGTGCGGCGCGTGGTGGCGGTCACTTCCGGTTGCTGCAAGAGAATCTGTTCCACCTGCTGCCCGATGTCGTCGGAGGTTTCCAGCGAGGTACCCGGCAGTGTCACCACACTGAGTGTCAGACTGCCCTCGTTGAATTCGGGCAGGAAGCCGCGGCCGCTCTGCGCCAGTGCCAGACCGGCAATGACGAGCAGCAGCGATGCCAGCAGCATGATCGTGCGGGGCCAGGCCAGGGCGTGCGTGAGAAGCGGCCGGTACCCGGACTTCAACCAACGCAGCAGGCGCGTATCGTGTGTGGCATTGGCGCTGCGGCTGCGTGGCAGCAGGTACAGGCACAGCACCGGGGTGACCGTAAGCGCCACCAGCAGGGAGGCCGCAAGGGCCACCACATAGGCCTGTCCCAGCGGTGCCAGCAGCCGGCCCTCGACGCCCGAAAGGAAGAACAGGGGCAGGAACACCAGAATGATGATCAGTGTGGCGAAGACGATAGAACTCTCGATCTCCCGCGTGGCCTGGTACACCGTTTTCCACAGTGGCTGGCGATCCTGTTCCGGCAGACTGGTTCGCTGCTTGAGATGGCGCACCACGTTCTCGACCACGATGATGGCATCATCGACCAGTGCCCCGAGGGCGATCACCATGCCCCCCAGGGTCATGGTGTTGATGCTGCCGCCCATCAGGCGGATGGTGAGCGTGGCCACCAGCAGTGAGAGCGGGATGGCGACGAGCGCGATGAAAGTGGCGCGGGCGCTGTAGAGAAAGACGAACATGATGGCCAGCACCAGCACGGCGCCTTCCAGCAGCGCCCGCGCCAGATTGTCGACCGACACGCCGATGAAGTCGGACTGCCGGAAGGCATCGGTCTCGATCCGCATGCCGTCAGGCAGACCGGCCTGGATGTCCGCAATCACCGTATCCAGTCGTTTGGTGAGTTCCAGGGTGTTCACATCAGGCTGACGCTGGATGCCCAGAACCACGGCGGGGGCACCGTTGTAGGAACCCGTGCCGCGCCTCGGTGCCGGCCCGGTCTGCACCACGGCCACATCCTTGACGAGGACCGGAGTACCATCCCGCGTGGCCACCAGCGACTCGCCGATGTCCTCCGTGGTATCGGCCCGGCCCACGCCGCGGATCAGGAATTCCTGGTCGTTTTCGGTGGCGAACCCGGCCGATGCGTTCTGGCTGGATTCGCGCACCGCGCTCCGCAGTTCGCCGAGCGTGATGTCCAGTGCGGCGAGTCGTTCGGTGGAGGCGACGACCTGGAACTGGCGGGTCTCGCCGCCGATGGGGATCACCTCGGCGACACCGGGAACCGCCAGCAGGCGCCTGCGTACATTCCAGTCGGCCGTGGTCTTGAGAGTCATGGCGTCGTGCTGATCGGAGGTCAGGGCAACGAACAGGATCTCGCCCATGATGGAGGTGACCGGCGCGAGCTGTGGAGCGGGAATGTCCGCCGGTAGTTCATTGCGCACCGCCTGCAGCTTTTCCGAGACAATTTGCCGGGCCCGGTAGATGTCCACCCCCCAGTCGAATTCCACGGTGATCACGCTGATGCCGATGCCGCTGGTGGAGCGCACACGCCGCACGCCGCTGGCACCGTTCATGACGGTCTCTACGGGAAAGCTGATGAGCCGCTCGACATCGGTGGGCGGCATGCCGTGCGCCTCCGTGACGATGGTCACGGAAGGGGCGGTCAGGTCCGGGAATACGTCCAGCGGGGTATTCATGGCCTGGCGTCCGCCGGCAATCAGCAATACGATTCCGGCCGCGAGTACCAGCAGGCGATTATCCAGCGACCACTGGATGATGCGGTTGATCATGGCTGACTCCTGGGATCAGTGCGCGTGGCCGTGGCCGACGTCGGTGTTGCCGGTTGCCGCCAGGCGGACATAGTAGGCGCCCCGGGATACGACCCGTTCTCCCGCCTGTACGCCGGAGAGGGCGGTGATGTAGCCCGCGTCGGTTTCACCGGTTTCCACATAACGGCGCGCGAAGGTCTCGCCGCCGGTCTGTACGTAGACAACCTGGCGGCCGTCCTCGTTGATGATCGAGGAGCGAGGCACGGTCAGACGGGATTCATTCGCTTCAGTGAAGACCCGAACGGGATAACTGGCACCCAGTGTTTCAGGACCGGTAGAGGTCGGGTAGGCGAAGGTCACGTTGGCGGTGCGGGAGCGCTCGTCGATGATCAGGGAATGATGCACCAGCCGCGCACCCGATGTGACCCCCAACTCGACCACGTTGCCATCCGTGTCATCCAGCCATACACCGGCCGGTTGTCCCATCTTTGTGGCGTAGTGCTCGGGAATCCTGACGTCCATCCAGCGGCTGGACTCGGGGACAATACGGAACACCTCGTCGCCGGCATTCATGAAGGCGCCGGGAAAGGCCATCGTCTGGACAATTTGGCCGCTGACGGGTGCCCGCATCTCCACACCGGACTCATTGCCGGATTCCTGGTACTGTTGCAGACGCTCACGGGCCGTGCGTGCCTCGGCTTCGGCCACCTGCAGTTCCTGTTCCGCTTCCAGCAGGCGTCGCTCCGGAACGGCTCCGCTTTCATACAATGCGGCCAGGCGCTCGGCTGCCTGCCGGGCCAGCAACAGACGGCTGTGCGTGCGCTCCCGCGCGACGATCAGCTCTCCCACATCGGTACCATTCCCCAGACGGGGGATCAGGTGTCCCAACGTCTGGCCGCGCTCGACCCGCTCACCCGCCAGCGCCAGTGTGGCGCTGGAGAAGTAGCCGTCAGCCGGCGCCCGTACCGTGGCACTGGCATCAGCGGGCGCGGTCACCGTGGCAAACCCGGGGTAGGAAGCCCGCACGGGACGGGAACGGACCACCTCGGAGGCGAATTCACTTTGCCACTGCTGTTCCTTCAGGTAGTTGATCTCTCCCTCCGGCGTTGGGCTGTTCGCCACCGCGTTGGCCGGATCGGCGAATACGGTGACCGTGCCCAGCTCATGGCGTGTGCTGAACGCATCCGTGGTGATTTCGAGCGCCAGCTGGAACTCGCCGGCATCACGGGGTGCCACACCGGGCGTGAACAGGCCGTCGCGCGCCGTCTCGCGCACCCGGAATCGCGCCACGGCCTCGCCCGCATCGTTTTCCAGCACCACGTCCAACATGCCGTCCGTGACCGGTTCATGATCGGAAAGCCTCGTGACGTGGGCCGCGAACGTCGAGGTCTGCCCCACAACGAGCGGGGGGAACTCCACGAACAGCTCCGAGCTATCGGTATAGTCCGTGAAGACCAGACTGGCACCCGCCTCTTCTTCATGGCCGGGCGCCGCTGCCGTCTCGCTCTCCGGGGACGACTGCGTGGTCGCCTCGCCACAGGCCACGAGCCAGAATGGCAGCGCCAGCAACAGGATGCGCAGGTCACTCATGCGCATGTTCTTCATCGGCATGTGCATGGCCGTGGTCGTTTTCCTCGTGTCCGTTCTCCTCGTGCGCGTGATCCCCGGCATTGCCGTGGCCATGGTTCTCAGCGTGTTCATCCGCGTGCTCGTGCATCCGCTCGCCGGACTGGTCGGCACCGGTATCCGCGGCATCATTGCCGAAGAAGGTCTCGGTCTCGCTGGGGGCCGCATGCGCGTGCGTGTCGTCACCGTGGCCGTGGTCCGCGTCGTCCCCGTGGGAGTGGCCCTGGTCCTGCTGCGCGGCGGCTCCCATGGCGAGAAAGGTCAGCAGGGCGGTGCTCAGTGCGGTGTTGCGGATCATGTGTGTTTTCATGGTAATTCTCCTGTCAGTTCCTGCCATCGAATGTAGGTATTGCGTGCCGCCCGGGCACGTTCGAGCTGTTCAATCTGCAGCGCCAGCTCACTGGAATGCGCATCAATCAATGCCATCACGCTGATCTCTCCGGCGCGATAGGATTCCTCCGCGATGGCCGCCAGGCCCGAGTCGCCTTCCGGCAGCCGGTTGGCCAGGGCGCGTGCTGCGTTGTTCTCTTGTTGGATGCGCTGCTGCAGCGAACGCATCCTGGCCGACAACTGGCGCCGCAACAAATTCTGTTCGGCGTCAAGTTGGTGCGCACGGCTGCGGGACGCGGCCTGCTCGTGTTGACCCCGGTTGAATATAGGCACCTCCAGTTCCAGCATCAGCAGGTTGCCCGTGCCCCGGTCTCCCGGTTCACTGAGGCTACGATGCCCGACTCCCACGGTGACCGCGGGCCAGCGCTGCCGATCCGCTGCCTCGGCATTCATCAGAGCGGCCTGGCGCCTGGCGTCCAGTGACTGCAGTGCCGGATGGCTCATGAGGGCTGACAACTCATCGTTCAATACCGAATCCGGTTCGGGAGGAAGCAGCGTGCCTCTGGGTATGGGGTCGGTGGCCCCCAGCAGGGCGGCGAGGCCGTTGGCGGCTTCTTCATGGTCGGCCACGGCCTGTGTCAGTCGGCTTTCCAGCAACGCGGCTTCCTGCTGCAGACGCAGATGATCGTATTGCGAGGCATCGCCAGCCTCGACCCGGGCCGCGACCGCGGTGACCAGCTGTTCCATCCTTTGCAGGCGTTGCTCCGTCAGCGCCACGCGCTGCCGGGCGGCCAGCTGGGCATAGAACCACTCCCGGATACGGCTGGCGTGCTCCCGGCGTGCCTGCTCGCTGTCGAGCAAAGTGGCCTGCAGGCGCTGCTGGCCGGCAGCGCGGCGGCGGCCGTTAATGCCGGCCAGATCGAGTCGCTGGCGCAGCCACAGAAATTGATCCTCCGTGTCGCCGGGAGCCAGCGAGACCGTCTCGCGGCTGTATTCAACGGACGGGTTGGCGCGGGGCGCGATACCGGCGGCCTCGGCCCGCGCCATTGAACGGCCGGCCTGCTGACTGTCGGCGAAGGGTCCGCTGTCCAGCCCCAGCAGGACGGCCTGTTGTTCGGTCAGGGGTTCGGCGTGCAGGCCGGATACCAGAGTCGCGCTTAGTGTGAAAAGCAGCAGCAATCGCATATTACATCCCCGGCACGTGACTGAGCGCTGTTTCCAGGCTGTGGTGATAGGTGATCAGCAGTACCGGGAGCAGTGCCAGCATCGCGCCGTACAGCCAGCCCGTGACTTCATCCCGCCGCGTGCCCGGCCCGGGTTCCTGACGGGTTTGCAGGAGTCTTTCGATCCGCCGTTGTAGTCCCGTGCCGGCTACGGACCAGCTGCCCCGGGGCGCGCGGGCACCCAGCCGATAGACATCCAGCAGGGTGCGGGCCACGAAGTGACGGCCAAAGCGCTGCGCGGTGATGTCGTCGGCCCGCTCTTCCAGTGCCTGCGACCAGCTCTTGCGGATCAGTCGGGCGGAGCCGGGCGCATGGAACAGGAGCAGCAGCTCCAGCGCCAGGCTGCGTTTCGGGTCGCCATGGCGCAGGTGCGCGGCCTCGTGCGCCAGCACCACACGGCGCTGTCGCGGAGCGAGGCCATCCAGCAGCGTTCGCGACAACACAATGACCGGCTTGCGGATTCCACCGGCGCAGGCCATGGGCCGTAGTGCCGGCACCCGTTGGACGACGCCATGTCCGACGCGCCGCAGCAGAGTGAGCCGCTGCGCCAGCTCCTGTTCGCGGTACAGCAGTCGTGCGCCGCCCACGACCGGCACGGCCAGGGCGCCAAAGGCGACCACGCCGTGGAGCGCGGTGAGGTTCAGCGCCGGTACATGCTCCAGACACAGGTGCAGATGCGCCACGCCTTCGTGATACAGACAGTGGTCCGCAATCCAGCCCGCCTGTTTAGCGGCCGCCAGCAGCACCACGGAAAACACCGACCAGAGCATGACCAGCAATGGAGCGGAGGCCAGCGTCAGACACTGGGTCTCACGCCGTATCCAGTGCGCAGGCCGGCCCAGCAACCACGGCGTAATCGCCCGAGTCACGAGCATGCCGGCGGCCCAGGAACCGACCGCGACCAGGAACAACAGCCACAGGAAATCGATCCAGTTACCCATCACGACGCTCCCGAAGCAGGTTTTCCAGCTTCTCCACGGTCTCCGGGTCCATCTGGCCGGAGGTGTCGACGAAGGCGGACAACGAGGTCGCGAAATCGCCGTTGAAGCGCTCCAGCACGTCGCGCATCATCCGGGCCACCAGCGCTTCGCGCTCCACCTGCGGGGCGTAGCTATAGGCGTGGCTGGACTTCTGCCGGCTGACCAGTTGCTTGCGGTGCAGGCGCTCCAGGGTCGACTGTACGGTACTCAGCGAGCAGCCGCGCGCCTGCCCCAGTGCCGCGTGGACGGCCTTGGCGGAGGCCTGCTGATGTCGCCACAGGTGATCAAGCACCGCGGTTTCCAGCTCACCAAGTACGGGAATAGGGGAGTCTTTCATGGGAAGCAGCCCGGGTTCATGGATAATGCGATCAGCTTGAACCCCAAAAAACCGACCGTCAATCGGTTTTTCTCGTCTCTCCGGTAAAACAGGCACCGAAACTGGCTAGCGGCGGGACTTTATGAGAGAGTAACCGGTCTTCCAGACATCGAATATTCTATTGTTTCCAGAGAGCGTTACCCCATGAGAGATGCACAGGCCAGAACCACTTACCTGAAGGATTACCAACTGCCGGCTTTCCTGATCGACAGGACAGAGCTGCGCTTCGAGCTGGCGGAAGACAGTTCCACGGTCACGTCGAAGCTGACCATGCGGCGCAATCCGGACCTGGTCGGCAACAATGCGGACCGGCTTGAGCTGGACGGCCAGGAGATGGTGCTGGAATCGCTACGCATCAACGGCCGGGAGCTGGAGAAGGACGAGTACCTGGTCGAGGACGAGATGCTGGCGGTGCGCTCACTGGAGCATTCGCTGGGCGATCGTGCCAGGGACATTGACAGTGGCTTTGAGCTGGAGTGCGTGACGCGGCTGAAGCCTCAGGACAACACCAGCCTGGAAGGGCTGTACAAGAGCAAGACGATGTTCTGCACGCAGTGCGAGGCGGAAGGCTTCCGCAAGATCACCTATTACCTGGACCGCCCGGACGTAATGTCGAAATTCACCACTACCGTGGTGGCGGACAAGGAGAAGTATCCGGTGCTGCTGTCCAATGGTAATGACATCGAGAAGGGCGAGTCCGACGGCGGGCGTCACTGGGTGACCTGGGAGGATCCGTTCCGCAAGCCGGCCTACCTGTTCGCGCTGGTGGCGGGGGACCTGAGCCACATCGAGGATCAATTCACAACCATGTCCGGGCGGGACGTCAAGCTGCAGCTGTTCGTCGAGCCCAAGGATCTGGACAAGTGTGACCACGCCATGCGCTCGCTGAAACTGGCCATGAAGTGGGACGAGGACGTCTACGGGCGCGAGTATGATCTGGACATCTTCATGATCGTCGCCGTGGATGACTTCAACATGGGGGCCATGGAAAACAAGGGTCTGAATATTTTCAATACCTCCTGTGTGCTGGCCAACCCGGAGACCACCACGGACGCCGCTTTCCAGCGCGTGGAAAGCGTGGTGGCCCACGAGTATTTCCACAACTGGTCCGGCAACCGCGTGACCTGCCGTGACTGGTTTCAGCTCAGCCTGAAGGAAGGCTTTACTGTGTTCCGTGACTCGGAGTTTTCCGCCGACATGAACTCGCGTACGGTCAAGCGCATTGAGGACGCGACACTACTGCGCACCGCGCAGTTCGCTGAGGATGCCGGCCCCATGGCCCATCCCGTGCGACCTGACTCCTATATGGAAATCGGCAACTTCTATACCCTGACCATCTATGAAAAAGGTTGTGAAGTGGTGCGCATGATCCACGAGCTGTTGGGCGCGGAGGACTTTCGCAAGGGCTCGGACCTGTATTTCGAGCGCCACGATGGCCAGGCCGTGACCACGGAAGATTTCGTCGTTGCCATGGAGGACGCCAGCGGTATAGACCTGACCCGGTTCCGACGCTGGTACAGCCAGGCCGGTACGCCACGCCTGGACATCACCGCCAACTACGATGCCAGCACACGCGAGTACGAACTGCTGGTGCGGCAGTCCACGCCGCCCACCCCGGACCAGCCCACCAAGGAGCCGCTGCACATCCCGCTGCGCATGGGCCTGATCGGCCAGAATGGAAAAGAGCTACCGCTGAACCTGAAGGGCGCCGATGACAACAGTGGCCAGATCGACCGCGTGCTGGACGTGACGGAAAACGTGCAAAGCTATGTGTTTACGGACATCGACGAAGAGCCGGTGCCGTCCCTGCTGCGCGGCTTCTCCGCGCCGGTAAAACTGCACTTCGACCACAGCCGCGAGGACCTGCTGTTTCTGATGACCAGCGACAGTGACGGCTTCAACCGATGGAATGCCTCGCAGGAATTGGCTACACAGGTGATCGACGAACAGATCGCCGCGCGCTATTCCGGTCAGAACCCGCAACTGGACCCGACGCTGGAGCAGGCCTATGCGCAGGTGCTGGACGCCGCCATTGCATCTGCGGAAGGCGAGGGCACGATGGACCAGCATATGATCGCCCAGCTGCTGGCCCTGCCGTCCGAAGCCTACCTGGCCGAGCAGGCCGAGGTCATCGACGTGGATGGCATCCACCATGTGCGCGAGTTCACCGCCGATGCCCTGGCCCGCCAGCACAAGGAACGCTTCGCGCAGCTGCATGCCCTGTGCCAGAGCGATGCGCCGTACCGCCCGGATGCGGAGGATATCGCCCGCCGCGCGCTGAAGAACGTTTGCCTGATGTACCTGATGCGCACAGAGGATGAGCGCTGGCTGGATGTCTGCGAACGCCAGTTTGACGATGCCGGCAACATGACCGACGTCAGTACGGCGTTGCGCCAGCTGGTCAACAGCCGCATGCCGGAAGCCGATGCGGCCGCCGAGCGCGCGCTGGAGGCGTTCTACTACCAATGGCAGGATGAGGCACTGGTAGTGGACCAGTGGTTCAGCCTCCAGGCCACCTCCACCAAGCCGGAAACCCTGAAACGCGTTTACACATTGATGGAGCATGACGCTTTCGACATCCGCAACCCCAACAAGGTGCGCGCGGTAATCGGCGCTTTCTGCAACAGCAATCCGGTCAACTTCCATGACGTCTCCGGAGAGGGCTACCGCTTCCTGGCCGACCAGGTGATCGCCCTGAACGCCCTGAACCCGCAGATCGCTGCCCGCCTGCTTACTCCGCTGACGCGCTGGCGCCGGTATGACGAGAAGCGTCAGGGCTTGATGAAGGCGGAGCTGGAGCGGGTGATGACCACGGAGAATCTGTCCAGGGATGTGTTCGAGGTGGTGACCAAGTCGTTGCGGTAGGGTGGCAAAGCCGCGAGCGATTCGGGTTTGAAACACTGGCGCCGGAGACGACCGATCATAACGGAGGGGGACGGATGGCACAGATTCAGAAATACCCCGCAACGTGGCGGATACTGCATTGGGTCATGGCGCTGGCGGGTCGCCTGTTTGCGATACATGGCGCGCTTGTCATAACCTTGTGCGTGCTGGTTATCGGCCACATTGTGGCCGCTTTCCGTCACATGCTCCGCAAGGATGGCATTTTCCGCCGGATGGTCTGAACAGAGGAGTAATTCCCCACCCATGAAGCCCGTTCCCGCTGACCAGCCCATGATTCTCTATGGCGTGCCCCATTCTCTCTACACAGGCGTGGCCCGCTGTTACCTGCGCACGCAAGGCATCCCCTATGTGGAGCGGCCCACGTCCCATCCGGATTTCGGCGAACGTATCGTGCCGGTGATCGGGCGCAGTATTATTCCCGTGCTGGAGACACCGGCAGGGGAGATTATCCAGGACAGTCAGGACATCATCGATCACTTCGAGGCCGCAGGCGTGGCCTGGTCGGCATACCCGGAGGGACCGTTGCAACGGGTGATGGCGATCCTGGTGCAGTACTACGGTAGCCAGGCGATGCTGCGCCATGCCATGCACTACCGTTGGTCCTATCGCGATCAGCAGGAGGCCTTCCTGCGGGATGCCTTTTCGGCCGGGTCCGGGCCGGACATGGCCGACAGGATTATGGCGCGAATGCAGTCCTACCTGCCGCCGCTGGGTGTCACGGAGGCGAGCATTCCACTGATTGAGGAGTCCTACGGGCAATTACTGGACATTCTGGAGCAGCATTTCCGCGAGCACCCCTACCTGTTCGGCGGGCGGCCCTCGGTGGGTGATTATGGGCTGATCGGTCCGATGTTCGCGCACCTCGGACGCGACCCGGTACCATCGGACCAGATGAAGCGCCGCGCTCCACGCGTGTTCCGCTGGGCGGAACGCATGACCGCACCGGGACTGGATGCGCCGGAGTTCGCCGGGTACGGTGCAGAATACTGCCCGGACGACACACTACCTGCTACGCTGGAACCCCTGTTCGCCCATATCGCGGAGGAGGTCTTCCCCGAGTTGACGGACAAGCTTGCCTTCATGGATGCGCATCTCGAGCAGCTTCAGCCAAAGGACGGCGAGCCCGTTTCCGAAAAGCCGCACCGGCGCCACATCGGGCAGGTGGAGACAAGCTTCCGTGGCGTGCCGGTGACGTCGGGTGTGCAGCCGTACCTGCTTTACGTGCTGCGCCGCGCCGACCGCGTGATCGAGGCGCTGGGTGAACAGGAGCGGGCGAGGGTGCTGGAACGGTTGCGGAGTTGCGGCCTGGACCGCGCGTTGCCGGGCAATCGTAGCTATAGCGTGGACCGCCGTGGTCACGTCGAGGTCTGGGAGCGAAGCTGAGCGGGTTCAATATTCCATTGTGGCCCGGTCGTCCGGATCAGCCCGGTATTCGGTCAGGGTTTTCACAATGAAACTGCGATTTTCGGCTGCTGTGAAGTGTTCGCCGTCGAAGATTGCCTGCGCCCGCTCAAACAGTGGCTGGAACAACTGGCGCCCGTCGACTTCCGACCGCAGCCGGATGCGCTTATCCTCTTCCATTGCCCGTGCCCAGTAGGCCCGGACCTCGCCCCAGAATGCGGAGGTCGCCGACCAGTAGTCGTCACCCGGCGTGGTGTCGAAATCGCGAATCCGCTCGTAACGTGCGATGCCGATTTCCCGCGCCAGGCGTGATTCGACTTCGCCGGGACCCGCCAGCACCGCCTTGACGTTATGCTCTTCCTGCACCCAGCCGGTCGGCAGGACGATGTGCGTGTTGGTGCCGGCCAGCACGTCGTAGTCATCACGAACGGAGAATTCCCGGCGCGGCAGAGGCCGCCAGGTTTTCCCGCTGGTCCACCATGAGCGCTCCGGGGTATGCCTCCATTCACCCCAGGCGGCGTAGCGGGGTGAGTCATCGACCTGCCAGACTGTCTGTGACCACAAGCCTTCCCGCGCCGGCGCATCGCGCGTCTCCCGGGCCCAGGTGCCATAGCCACGGTATGTGTGAACCTCGGGGTTTTCATATTCCCAGTCCTGCCGCCAGTGCTTGGTCACGAAGGGGCCCATCACCTCGCCGTCCCCGTCGATCACGGACATGATCAACACATGTTGCAGCGAAATGCGCTCCCCGGCATCCTCGACCACATAGATATGTTCGGTGCCCCAGCTCTGGTAGGGCCGCGCCGGCTCGAAGCCGGGCGCATAGCCGACGGTCTCCAGGAAATCGAAACTGAGGCGGTATGTGCCGGCCATGGCGAGAATCGCGCGCCGGTCGCGCTCGAACTTCGAGAGTGTGTCTGCGCGCAGCCGCTCGAACGCTTCAGTGGTCTCGGTGACCGTTTCCACAGCCGGCCCTTCGGTCGTGCCGCCGCGCGGGGACATGTCGGCGTCGAGGAACGGCCAGCTGAACACCGACGGATAATTCCTGGCCGGCTCATCCTGGCAGAGCGCCAGCGACGGGGTTAGCAATAGAAGGGCGACCACGGCGGCGAAACGGGTCAATGGTCGTGGCATGACAGACTTCCGGATTCAATGAGAATGAGAATTGATGATGCTATCAGAAGGCAAGTGGAAGTGGCCAGCGGGGAAATTGACTGTATGCCGCAATCATCGCACAATTGGCACCATGAGCAGCATTCGTCGGTCACGGTTCAGCACTGCGGATTTACCGCCCGAGCAACAGTTTTCCGCCTGGCGCGACAGCATTGGCACGGTGTTCGACGTACACACCCGCCCGGCACAGGCCGACCGCCGATTCGATGCGACACTGGACAATCTGTTGATCAACGATCAGTTGATGATGTCGCATTGCAGCACCCGCTCCCAACACTTCGAGCGTAGTGCTTTCCGGGCCGCTTCCGACGGCCTGGACCATTACATGTTGCAGACCCATCTGAGCGGCGAGCAGCAGATCCGGCGCGGCCGGCGACATATCCCTGTCAAGCCCGGCGATCTGCTGCTCATCGACCTTGCCGATGAGCATCAGGCAGAGAGCACGGATTTCGATCACGTCAGTCTGATTGTGCCACGCCCCTTGCTGGCACCCTTGCTCAAACACCCGGACAGTCAACAGGGACGGGTGCTGTCATCAGCCAATCCCCTCGTCGCCTTGGCCGTCAATCATATCAAGACTCTGGCACAGGTGGCAGGGCAGCTCGATGAGGCCGATGCCCAGCAGTTGGTGACGCCCACCCTGCAACTGATGGCCGGTTCCCTGAACGGCGCACCCGACAGTGTTGTGGACGGCGTTCAGGCGGTGAATGGCAGCCTGTTTTTCCAGGCTCGCCTGTATATCGCCAGCCGGCTTCACAGAAAGATCAGCCAGGATGCGCTCTGCGCCCACCTGAAATGCTCGCGGGCCACGCTCTCCAGAGTATTCCAGGCACATCGCGGGGTGCGCGCCTATGTTCAGGAACAGCGTCTGCGCAGCGCTGCCCGCCGGCTTACCGGCCAGCAGGATGCTCACCTGAGAATCTCTGATATTGCCTGTGACTGTGGCTTCACCAGTGACGCGCATTTCAGTCGCGCCTTCCGCCAGCGTTTTGGCCTGTCGCCCTCCGATGCCCGCCACCTGCGTGCCACTCCCGCTACCAGCAGCGCAAATGCGCAGGCCGGGGAGCGGGAGTACGAGCGTTGGGTCGTGGAAAGTCTGGTCTAAGGAACCTTCTTATGTGTGTTACGTACCGAAAATTCAGGAACGTCTGTCTCGGTTTTGTTGTCGGGGCAGCGCTGGCAGCCTGTAGTCCCGAGGAGCCTGGCACACTGGCGGACCAGGTCGGGACCGGGTCCGGTCAAGAGCCAGAGCCAACCCTGCGTGACATCGGTCAGGGATCGCTTACCGGGCTCGTCCAGGGCAATGGCAGTCTCGCCTGGAAGAATATTCCCTATGCCCGGCCACCGGTGGGGGAGCTGCGCTGGAAGCTGCTACAGCCGCCCGAACCCTGGAACGGCACGTATGCTGCCACCGACACCATCCAGCCCTGTCCCCAGTTCGCCTCCGGGCTGACTGCGGGCATTGCCGACCCCGATGGCGACGGTATCGTCGGCGACGAAGACTGTCTCTACCTGAGTGTGTATGCACCGGATGACATCCCGGAGGGGGAGCGCCTGCCGGTGATGTACTGGATCTTCGGGGGTGGTAACAATAGTGGCTATGCCGGGGACTACAACGGCGGTAATCTGGCCCAATCACAGGATGTGATCGTGGTGACGGTGAACTATCGCCTGGGTAGCCTGGGCTGGTTCTATCATCCGGCGATTCTCGAAGAAGGTGCAAGCGGCGCTGCCGCCAGTGGCAACTGGAGCACGGTGGATACGATCGCGGGTCTGCGGTGGGTGCAGGACAACATCACCGCCTTCGGCGGCGATCCGGACAAGGTCACCATCTTCGGCGAATCGGCCGGTGGCGGCAATGTCATGAGTCTGGTGACCTCACCCATGGCCGATGGCCTGTTTCATCGCGCTGTCGTTCAGAGTGGCGGCATCGGCACGACCTCGCTGGAGCAGGGCGAGAACTACCGCGATGATGATTTGCCCGGTCACGAGCACAGCTCCAGGGAAGTCATCAACAAGATTCTTGTGCGCGACGGCCTGGCGCAGGACAGGGGCAGCGCCAGGGAGCTGCAGGAATCGATGAGCGACAGCGAGATCCGGGAGCTGCTGTATGGGCAGGAAGCGCCCGAATTTTTGCGCCTTTACAATCCGGAAGGCGCGCGCAATTACCCCGCGCCGAAGAAGTTTACGGATGGCACTGTGTTCGTAGAGCAGGACCCGTTGGAGCAACTGGCTTCCGGTGACTACAACCAGATTCCCATCATACTCGGCACCAACCGTGACGAGCGCCGCATCTACCTGTATGGCGTCTGGGCCGATGTGATACGGAACGATCCTGAAGAGTACATCCGCTTTGCTTACTATCCTTCGGTGCAATGGAAGTGGCGCGGGGTCGACAATCTGGCCCGTCGCATGGCGCCGGCACAGGATGCGCCAGTCTACGCGTTCCGCTTCGACTGGGATGAGCAGCGGACCCGTGAAGATGGCCTGGACATGTCAACCGCCATTGGCGCGGCCCATTCCACCGAAATGGCTTTCGTGTTTGGCGACTGGGACATCGGCTTTCTCGACCCCGATACGTTGTACGACACGGGCACCAACTCCGGGCGGGACCGGCTCTCTGATGCCATGATGTCGTACTGGTCCAGTTTTGCCTACACCGGTGAAACCGGCAGAGGCCGCGACGACTCGTTGCCGCTCTGGCAGCCCTGGCAGAATGGTGAAGGCGAACCGAAGATGATCATCCTCGACTCACAGGCTGATGGCGGCATCCGCATGTCGGACGAAGAGGTGACACTGGACAGCATCAAGGCGGAGTTCATGGAGGAAGAATGGAGTGATCCGCAGAATCGCTGCCGCGCCTATCGCTCGACCTTTGGCGGTACATCCGCCCTCGATCGTGACGAATATACCGGGCTGATCGAAGGTGGCTGTTCCCTCGATCAGTAGGGGGAAGAAGGGGAGTACCACTACAAGGCATCCTACCGGACCATTCTTCTGGTGGTGGGCTTCCTGTTCCTGTTGCTGGCCACCGTCTCCGCCGCCATCGCGGTGCTCACCGGACTGTTGGGTGCTGCGATCCCCCTGGTGGTGTTCGCCACCGTCAGTTTCGTCTGCCTGGTGGTCGGCAAGCTCGGCAGTGATCGCGCGGTGGCCAGGGTCTGGGGCAATCGGTAGGCCGTTCTCCGTACCCGGGCGTCAATGAACGCCCAGGCTTTGCAGGTAGTCCTCGTAGTTGCCCTTGAAGTCGACCAGGCCATCGGGCTGCATGTCGATGATCCGGGTCGCCAGGGAGGAGACGAACTCACGGTCGTGGCTGACAAAGAGTAACGTGCCGGGGTAATGCGCCAGTGCCAGGTTGAGTGCCTCAATGGATTCCATGTCCAGGTGGTTGGTCGGCTCGTCCATGAGTAGCACATTGGGGTTAATCAGACTGAGTTTGCCGAACAGCATGCGCGCCTGCTCTCCACCGGACAGCACCGGCAGGTGTTTGTTGACGTCGTCGTTGGAAAACAGCATGCGCCCCAGGGCCGAGCGCACCAGTTGATGATCGCCTTCGGTCCATTGCTGCATCCATTCGAACAGGGAGACCGGCTCGACGAATTCGGCACCGTGGTCCTGGGCAAAGTAGCCGATCTCGGCCTGCTCGGCCCACTTCAACTTGCCTTCATCCAGCGGCACTTCCTGCATCAGGCAGCGCAGCAGCGTGGTTTTTCCCGCGCCATTGGGCCCGATGATGGCAACGCGCTCGCCTGCCTCGATCTGCAGTCCAAGCCCCGAGAACAGCGTGGTGTCCCAGGCCTTGGTGGCGTCTTCCATGATCAGTGCCTGACGGTGCAGTTTCCTGTTCTCCGTAAACTTGATGTAGGGACTGACGCGGCTGGAGGGCTTGACGTCCTCCAGCTGTATTTTCTCGATCTGCCGTGCCCGCGAGGTCGCCTGCTTGGCTTTGGAGGCATTGGCCGAGAAACGGCTTACAAAGGCCTGCAGCTCGGCGATCTGTGACTTCTTCTTCGCGTTCTCATTCAACAGGCGTTCGCGGGCCTGTGTCGAGGCGGTCATGAAATCGTCATAGTTGCCCGGGTACAGCCGCAGCTCACCATAGTCCATGTCCGCAATGTTGGTGCAGACGGCGTTCAGGAAGTGGCGGTCGTGGGAAATGATGATGATCGTGCTGTTACGCTGGGTCAGCACATTTTCCAGCCAACGGATGGTGTTGATGTCCAGGTTGTTGGTGGGCTCATCCAGCAGCAACACATCCGGGTCCGAGAACAGGGCCTGGGCCAGCAGCACCCGCAGTTTCCAGCCAGGGGCAATGGCGCTCATCGGACCTTCGTGCTGCTCCAGCGGGATGTCCAGACCGAGAAGCAGCTCGCCGGCACGCGATTCGGCGGTATAACCGTCCATCTGGGCAAAGGGTTCTTCCAGCTCGGCGACGGCCATGCCGTCCGCCTCACTCATCTCCTCCATCCCGTAAATACGGTCGCGCTCGGACTTTACTGCCCACAGTTCTTCATGGCCCATGATGACGGTGTCGAGCACGGAGTAGTCCTCGTAGGCAAACTGGTCCTGACGCAGTTTGCCCAGGCGCACGTCCGGTTCCAGCATAACCTGGCCACTGGAAGGGGCAAGGTCACCGCCCAGTATTTTCATGAGCGTGGACTTGCCGCAGCCGTTGGCGCCGATCAGGCCATAGCGCTTGCTGCGGGTAAATTTGACGGACACGTTCTCGAACAGGGGGCTGGCCCCGAACTGCATGGTGAGGTTGGCGGTCGATATCACAATGGACTCTTCGTTGATGGAACAGGCGTTGATGGAGCGGAAACGAGGGCGCGCATCCTAACAGAATCCGGACCTGGACGCACTGCCCGTGTCAGTTTTCGCGCTACCCTGATCGATGGGGCCCTGTGCCGTGTAGTGGCCCTCCTGTGTCATTCGCCCTTTTTGATATACTCGGTGTTCAGTGGAGAACCCCGGAGACGTTTCGCATGACCATCAGAAAGGTACTGATCGCCAATCGTGGCGAGATCGCGGTCCGCATCGCCCGCGCCTGTCAGGAGATGGGGATCAGGGCGGTGGCGATCTATTCCGAGGCGGACCAGTATTCGCTACATGTCAAGAAAGCCGACGAGGCCTACTGCATCAGCAGAGACCCTCTGTCCGGCTATCTCAACCCCCACCAGATCGTCAATCTGGCGGTGGAAACCGGTTGCGATGCCCTGCACCCGGGCTACGGTTTCCTGTCCGAGAATGCCGACCTGGCGACCGTCTGCAAGGAGCGGGGCATCCGTTTCATTGGTCCTTCCGCGAAGGTGATTCGCATGATGGGTGACAAGACTGAGGCGCGTGCCACGGCCATCAAGTCCGATGTGCCCGTCACCCCGGGCAGTGATGGTAACCTCGAGGACGAAGAGGACGCGGTGCGCCAGGCCGAGGATATCGGCTATCCCGTCATGCTCAAGGCCACCTCCGGGGGCGGAGGGCGCGGCATACGCCGCTGCGACAGTGAAAAGGAGCTGCGCCAGGCATTTCCCCGCGTGATCTCGGAGGCGAGCAAGGCATTCGGCAGTGCCGAGGTCTTCCTGGAGAAATGCGTCGTCAATCCGCGTCACATCGAAGTACAGGTGCTGGCCGACAGTCACGGTAACGCCATCCACCTCTATGAGCGCGACTGCTCGATCCAGCGCCGCAACCAGAAGCTGATCGAACTGGCACCCTCGCCGCAGCTCAGCGACGAGCAACGGGAGTACATCGGCGAACTGGCGGTGCGGGTGGCGAAAGGCTGCGGCTACGAGAATGCCGGTACCGTCGAGTTCCTGCTGGATGAAGAGGGCAATTTCCACTTCATGGAAATGAACACCCGGGTGCAGGTGGAGCACACCATCACCGAGGCAATCACCGGCGTCGATATCGTCAAGGAGCAGATCCGTATCGCCGCCGGCGAAGCGTTACGCTATAGCCAGGAGCAGATCAGCTATCGGGGTTTTGCCGCCCAGTTCCGTATCAATGCCGAGGATCCGCAGAACGGCTTTCTGCCCAGTTTCGGCCGTATTACACGCTATTACTCGCCGGGTGGCCCCGGTGTGCGGACCGATGCCGCCATGTATACGGGCTACGAGATACCGCCGTACTATGATTCCATGTGCGCCAAGCTGATTGTCTGGGCCATGGACTGGGAGGAGCTGCTGGAGCGCAGCCGCCGGGCACTGAACGATATGGGTATCTATGGTGTTAGAACGACCATTCCGTATTACCAGAAGATTCTGCAGAACCCGGAGTTCCGTGCCGCCAGTTTCGACACCAGTTTTGTGGAAAGTCATCCCGAGCTGCTTGAATACAGTACCAAATCCAGACCGGAATCCATCGCCGCCACCGTCGCGGCCGCCATCGCGGCACAGGCCGGACTCTGAACAGGGCATTGGAGAACAGCATGAGTAAACGCAAAATTTACATTACCGACGTCATCCTGCGGGATGCCCATCAGTCTCTGATCGCTACCCGGATGCGTACCGAAGACATGCTGCCGGCCTGCGAGTGGCTGGATCAGGCCGGTTACTGGTCGCTGGAATGCTGGGGCGGGGCGACTTTCGACGCCTGCGTGCGCTTCCTCAAGGAGGATCCCTGGGCCCGGCTGCGCCAGTTGAAGAAGGCTCTGCCCAACACCCGTCTGCAGATGCTGCTTCGAGGGCAGAATCTGCTTGGTTACCGCCACTATGCGGATGATGTCGTGGAGGCGTTCTGTCGCAAGGCAGCAAAGAACGGCATTGATGTATTCCGTATCTTCGACGCCATGAATGACGTGCGCAATCTGGAAACCAGCATCAGGGCCGTGAAAGAGGCCGGCAAGCATGCCCAGGGCACGCTGTGCTATACCGTCAGCCCGGTGCACGGCACGCAGACCTTCCTGGACCAGGCCAAAGCCATGGCGGAGATGGGCGTAGACAGCATCGCCATCAAGGACATGGCCGGGCTTCTGACCCCGAGCGCTACCGCAGATCTGGTGTCAGCGCTGAAGAAGAATTTCGATCTCCCGGTGTTCCTGCACAGTCACTACACGTCCGGTATGGCGACCATGTGCCAGTGGGCGGCGCTGGAAGCTGGCGTCGATCATATCGATACCGCGTTGTCGTCCTTCGCTGGCGGCACCAGTCACCCGCCGACGGAATCCGTGGTGGCGGCGCTCCATGATGCGGGTTACGAGACCGGGCTGGATCTGGAACTGGTGGACCAGGCGAACCGGCATTTCCGGGAGGTGCGCAGGAAATACCACCAGTTCGAGAGCGAATACAGTGGTGTCGATACCGGGGTGCTGCTCTCGCAGGTGCCCGGCGGTATGATGTCGAACCTGGCGAACCAGCTGAAAGAGCAGGGCGCACTGGAGAAGATCCGCGAAGTGTTCCTGGAGATTCCCGAAGTGCGCAAGGACCTGGGCTACCCTCCGCTGGTGACGCCCACCTCTCAGCTGGTGGGCGCCCAGGCGGTAGCCAACGTGCTGAGCGGCAAGCGCTACGAGAATATCACCAACGAGGTGAAGAAATACCTGCAGGGCTGGTACGGCAAGGCGCCAGGCGAGATTGATGGAGCACTGCAGCGCCGCGCGGTCGGCAACCAGGAACTGATCGACGAACGTCCGGCCAATCTGCTCAGCAACGAGTTCCACAAGCTGCGCGAACAGATCGGCGATCTGGCCGAAAGCGAGGAGGACGTGCTGACCTACGCGATGTTTCCTGACCAGGCGCGCAGCTATCTGGAGCAGCGCAAGGCCGGCACCCTGCAACCCGAGCCGCTGGAGCCGCTACCTGCTGCTGGTGCCACGGGAGCCATTTCCACCGAGTTCAGAATCAGTGTGCATGGCGAGAGCTATGATGTTCACGTTACCGGCGCCAGCCCGGTCGGCGAGACCGAACGGCGCTTCTACATGACCATCGATGGCGTGCCCGAGGAGATCTATCTGGAGTCGCTGGGAGAATTCCACAAGGAAGGCGGTGCCAGCAAACGCAACAAGGTCACGAAGGAAGGCCAGGTGACCACGACCATGCCCGGCAACATTGTTGACGTGCTGGTCGAAGAAGGGGCCGAGGTCTCCGCCGGCGATCCGGTGCTGGTCATAGAGGCGATGAAGATGGAGACCGAAATCAAGGCGCCTGCGGCGGGCAAGGTGACCGCGATTCATATCAGGAAGGGAGATCGGGTTACCCCGGGGGACGTTCTGGTCGAGATCGGGTGAGTGCCGGACAGCGCCGGGGCCGCTCTGACCCCGGCGACGCTCCGTACACGGTAAATCAGCTCTTGTTGGCCTGCTTCTCTCTTTTGGCGGCTTTCTTTTCTTTCGGGCTCAGGAGAGGCTTTTTCTTCGTTTCCTTCGTGCTCTTTTTTTCTTTCATGGCAGTGCTCCAGTAAGAACACCCTTTCGGGGATACAGCTTGCGGGGCTGTAATGCCGCAAAGAGTAGCAGGTATTCGCGGGAAGGGAAGTCTCCGGCCAGAATAT
This sequence comes from Pseudohongiellaceae bacterium, assembly GCA_040882255.1. Taxonomy (GTDB): domain Bacteria; phylum Pseudomonadota; class Gammaproteobacteria; order Pseudomonadales; family Pseudohongiellaceae; genus PWQG01. The sequence continues at coordinate 31,207 of JBBEBP010000010.1, forward strand.
ATTTTACGCTATGTTCGGAATTCCCGGCCTTCCCCTACGGTTGGTGGGGGCGCCCTGCCGCGAGATCCCTTTCGCCATATTTTGACGAAATATACCCAACCTTGATCATGCGCCCGGCACCGGGGTTGCCTATTCTGTTGTCATGGCGCGTCATGACTTGGCGGAGTTTTACCCGCAAGAACCGTCGCGCAACCGGTGGCAAGAAGGGTAATTCCGACATGAAAATAATACAAAAAAACATTGTCCGTTTCATGATGACTGCGCTGATGGCGAGTCTGATGTCCCTTGCCAGGGCCGCTGAACCGGGAGAAGCAGATGCCTGCCTGAGCCCGTCGGCGTTGAGTGCCGGAGAGACGGTGGACGGTGTACTGGACACAAATGACTGCGTCTCGGCATCAGGCCGTCTGCAGGATTATTATGAGGTGACGCTTTCCGATCCCGGCACACTGCTGGTGGAGATGACGTCGGAAGATTTCCAGACACTGGTCGGGGTGTACTCGGAAGACGGGAATGAGTTGCTGGGCTATGATCTGGGTGATCCTGCCGCCAATCTAGCGCTGCCAGCGGGCACTTATTGGCTGTTTGCCAGCACTGCGGTAGTGGATGCCGACGCCCCTCCGCAGGGCGCCTATACCCTGAACGTGACTGAATCGGAGGTACCGCAACAGGGCTGCGGCGACGAGTTTACCGCCGTCCCCGGCACGATCGTACAGGGCTCGTTCTCAGCCACCGACTGTATTGACATGATTGCCCATGACTCCGATGAAGTTGATCGGTACAACGACGGATACCGCATCTACGTTGAAGCCAACGAAACCCTTTATGCGACCCTGGTCGCCGACATTGACTTCCGCTTCAGCTGGTGGATGGACGACGTCAACGTCAGCCCATTGCTGGGTCTGCCGGCCGACCGCGCGCGAACCATGGCGATCAGCAGTAATGAAACGCCGATGCTGCATCGTCTGTATGCGCTGGCAGATGAGCATCAGGCGACGGGCAGCTACACGTTGACATTCAGCACGGAGCCTCCTGTCAGCCCGCCGGAGCGCGCCGCCTTGATTGACTTGTACAATGCCACTGACGGGGACAACTGGACGAATAACACCGGCTGGCTGGACGTCGAGGGTACCGAATGCAGCTGGCACGGCGTCCACTGCGATGGCACAGGCGAATTGCTGGCGTTGGACGTGCAAAATAATGGGCTGAACGGACAGATTCCGGTCGCCATAGGGGATCTGGAGAATCTTGTCTTCCTCGGCCTGGCTAACAATGATGGTCTTGCCGGAACCATTCCGGCCGAGATAGGAAACCTGTCCAACCTCACCACACTGGCTTTGCATAATAATGGGTTAACCGGTCAGGTTCCCATTGAAATCGGCGATCTGGAGCAGCTTGAACATCTGTATCTGATGGGCAATGCGCTAACTGGAGAAATTCCAGCCTCCATCGGCAACCTGACCGCGCTGAAGACTCTGCACTTGTTGCGCAATCACTTCACCGGTGCATTCCCGACCGCGATTCAAAGCCTGACCAATCTGGAAGTTCTGTGGCTTGCGGACAACCAGTTCAGTGGTCCTCTCCCCATGTGGTTGGATCATCTGACGAATTTGCGCTTACTTCATCTCTGGTCCAATGACTTCAGCGGAGAAATTCCTGCAAACCTGGGCCAACTCACGCAGCTCACGACCCTGCACTTGTACAGCAATAATCTGACAGGCCAGATTCCGGCCGAACTAGGGCAGCTCGATACATTGCTCAGTCTTAACCTACAACTGAACCAGCTGGAAGGGTCTTTGCCGCCCGCTATCGGCTCACTGACGGAACTCGAGTATCTGGACCTGGGCGGTAATCAGCTCAGCGGCTCCCTGCCAGCGGAGCTGGGTGACCTTGTCAATCTGACCGAGCTGTACCTGTGGGACAATCAATTCAGCGGCGAGTTGCCGAACAGCCTGACGAACCTGACCAGTCTGACCAGTGCCGGAATAGCCGGCAATTGCTACAACACCAGTGATGAGGCGCTGATTGCCTTCCTGGACGGCGCGGATGAAGACTGGCACCTGCAGGGAGATTGCGCCGAACCGGTACCGGACTTCGGCGATTCGCAGGCCTGCGAGAATCCGCCCGCGCTGTCCCTGGAAACCGTGATCAACGGCACGCTGGACGCCGGTACGGACTGCTTTATCGAGTCAGGCCGGATGAGTGATCGCTTTCTTGTGGAGCTGACCGAGCCGACGGTGCTGCGAACTACCGTGGAGGCGGCTGATTTCACACCATTGATATCTGCCAGCGAGCTCCCTTCGGAAGCGGTGATTGTACAGCGCTATTCCGAAACCGGCACAGTGATGGTGGAGTATGCACTGCCGGCGGGCGACTACCGGATTGCAGTCACCAGTTACGAGGCTGACCCTGATGCTCCTCTGACCGGGAGTTACACCCTGACTACTGAGGTGCTGGGTGAGTCACAATCGGCTTGTATCAGCAATTCGGCGGTGGTCGCCGGCACTGTGACCGATGGCTATATCGACAGTGATGATTGCGAAGACCAGAGTGCGATTGGCAATGGCCATCGACTGGATAATTATGTGATCTGGCTGCAAGAGGGGGCGCAGCTGGAGGTGACCTTAAGCAGCGACTTCAACGCCAGGCTGTTCCACTGGATATCAGGTGGTGAGTTAACGTCAACGGACGTGGCCGACCAGGGTAATGGTGTCAGCTACCACATGGAAGCTGCCGAAGAAGGTTATCACCACTTCTATGTGAGTCCCGATGTCATCAATGAGGAAGGTAGCTATACGCTGGAGTTCAGTACGCCCTTTGACCCCGGTGTCAGCCAGGCAGAGCGCGAGGCATTGATTGCTTTGTATAACGCCACCGATGGTCACAACTGGACCAACAATGACGGCTGGCTGGGTGAAGCAGGCAGTGAATGCACATGGCACGGCGTCGCCTGCAACGGGGAAGAACGACTGGTCAGACTGGAGCTGTCCGGCAACAACCTGGACGGTCAGCTTCCGGCGGACATTGGGAATCTGACGCAGCTGTCGAACCTGAATCTTGCGGACAATAATCTGGTGGGGCAGATACCCGTCGAGTTGTGGGACTTGACCTCGCTGCATTGGATCGTCCTATGGAGTAACAGTTTTGAAGGCGAATTGCCTGCCGCCGTCGGTAACCTGACGCAGTTGCGAGGGCTGGATCTGGGTGGTAGCCAGCTCACCGGCTCTCTGCCCGTTACGCTGGGTAACCTTGTCAATCTGACCGAGCTGTACCTGTGGGGCAATCAATTCAGCGGCGAGTTGCCGAACAGCCTGACGAACCTGACCAGTCTGACCAGTGCCGGAATAGCCGGCAATTGCTACAACACGAGTGATGAGGCGCTGATTGCCTTCCTGGACGGCGTGGATGAGGACTGGCACCTGCAGGGAGATTGCCCTGAGCCGGTACCGGACTTCGGGAATCTGCAGGCCTGCGAGAATCCGCCCGCGCTGTTCCTGGAAACCGTGATCAACGGCACGCTGGATACCGATACGGACTGCTTCATCGAGTCGGGTCGGATGAGTGATCGCTTCCTTGTCGAGCTGACCGAGCCGACGGTGCTGCGAACCACCGTGGAGGCGGCTGACTTTACGCCGTTGATCTCTGCCAGCCAGCTTCCTTCGGAGGCGCTGCTCATTCAGCGTGTAACTGGCACCGGCACCGTGATGGTGGAATATGCACTGCCGGCCGGCGACTACCGGATCGCCGTCACCAGTTACGAGGCCGACCCGGACGCTCCCCCGACCGGGGGCTACATCCTGACTACCGAGCTGCTGGACGAGTCTCAAACGGGCTGCAGGGATTCAGCGGTGGTCGCCGGCACTGTGACCGGTGGCAACATCAACAGTGATGATTGCGAGGACCAGAGTGAGATAGGCAATGGCCATCGGCTTGATGGTTATGTGATCTGGCTGCATGAGGGCGCGCGGTTGGACGTGACTTTGAGCAGCGACTTCAGCGCCAGACTGTCCCACTGGGCCCTGAATAGTTACGTGACCTCGACCGAAGTGGTCGAGCAGGGTAACAGTGTCAGCTACCGCATAGAGGCGGGCGAAGAAGGTTATCACCAGTTCTATGTGAGTCCCGATGTTATCGATGAAGAAGGCAACTACACGCTGGAGTTCA
>JBBEBP010000011.1:0-475423 GCA_040882255.1 Pseudohongiellaceae bacterium
TATCATCCACCTGAATCTGGATCAGAATAATCTGGCGGGCAGCATCCCATCCGAAATCGGCAGCCTGACCTCATTGCATCAGATACACATGGGCGGAAACCAGCTTGGCGGCACTATCCCCGCCAGTCTTGCACAGTTGGAAAACCTGAGCGGCATATGGCTCTGGTCGAACCAGTTCGGTGGCGCGTTTCCAGCGGTCTTTACTGATATGACTCAACTTTCCTATCTGGCGCTGGGAGGCAACCAGTTCAGCGGAGAAATCCCTGCCGAGCTGGGTAACCTGACCAATCTGCGGGATCTGAATTTGGGCTTCAACGCCTTCAGTGGTCCCATTCCGGCGCAGCTGGGTAACCTTGATAACCTGACCGGTCTGTTCCTGACCAACAACCAGTTCAGTGGCGCAATCCCTGCCGAATTGGGTTCCCTGGCGAGCCTGGAACGAATGGATCTGGCCAGAAACCTTCTGACAGGCACCATCCCTGCCGAGCTGGGCAACCTGTCGAACCTGCAGGAACTGAGGCTAAACCACAACCTGCTCAGCGGTGCCGTGCCAGCCGGGGTGGAGAGCCTGCCGCAGCTGACTGTTCTCGATGTCTGGGCCAATATGGACATGGACATCGCCCTGGGCAGTCCAGCCGCCTGCGACAGCGCTACGATGCTGGGCGCCGATGACAGTCTGGGCGGAGAGCTCACGCCCTTCGAGGACTGTTATATCGAGGAGCTGGTCGCCGTCAACGACTTCTTCGATCTGGAGCTGCAGGAGATGACGGTTGTGCAGCTGCAGGTACAGTCCGATTCGTACTACCCGCGCGTGGGTGTGCTGAGCGCTGATGGCGCCATGCTGAGCAGGGAGCGGTTCTACGACAACTCGGTTTCCATGGAGGTGCTGTTGCCGGCCGGGCGGTACATGCCCTTTGTCAATGGCGGAACCTATAACCACCAGTACAACCTTAACGTACCCGCTACCGGAGCGTACAACCTGTCTTCGATGACGTTGAGCGAACCGCAGGCCGGCTGCCAGGACTCCACGATTGTGACGCCCGGCTCGGTGGCCAACGGCCAGTTGACTGCCGATGACTGTATTGATGACTTCAATGAGCCGGCTCGCCTGTACGACAGCTATGAAATCTGGCTTGAGGCCGGTGAAGCCGTTTCAGTCAGTCTCACCGCCGACTTCCCGTTCCAGCATCTGCGCTGGGTGGGTGATCAGTTCGGTGCCGGTGCCACCCCGCAGCTGGCTGGCGAAACGCATGTGTTCACGGTCCATGCCAATGAAGCCGGCCCGCACCGCTTTGCGGTATACACGGACACCGCGACGCCGGAGCAGGGCGGCGGTTACACCATGAGTTTTGTCGAACCGATGACCTCGCCGGCTATTGAGCGGCAGGCGCTGGTGGCACTGTATGAGGCGACCGATGGGGACAACTGGACTGATAACACCAACTGGACGGTGGAAAGCGCGCCGGTCTGCTCCTGGTACGGGGTGCGCTGTGGGGCCACTGGAAACGTGCTGGTAGTTCAAATGCCAGACAATAATCTGAGCGGCCACATACCCGCCGAAATCGGGAACCTGTCCCAACTGGTGTTGCTGCACCTGGGCCAGAATGCCTTGATCGGATCGATTCCGGCGACAATCGGCAATCTGACGAACCTGCTTGGCCTGGTTCTCCACAGCAATCAGCTTGACGGAGAGATACCGGTTGAGATTGGAACCCTGGAGAACCTCACGACGCTCTACCTGCTGTCCAATGAGTTGAGTGGCGAGCTTCCAGCCGAACTCGGCAACTTGAGCAAACTCCGCACGCTGAATCTGTCGGCCAACCGCCTGAGTGGAGACTTGCCGGTGAGTCTGCTTGACCTGACGGCATTGACAAGTCTTAACCTGGGAGGGAACTGTAATGACAGCAGCGACGTGGAGCTGATTGCTTTCGTGGAAGGGCTGGACCCGAACTGGAACGTTGCTGGCGAGAACTGTCCAGGCAGCGGACCGGCACCTGACCCTGAGCCAGAGCCTGTCGATCAGGTAATCGAAGATGACATCGACCAGCAGAATGAGGAGCTGGAAGCCATTGTGGTCGAACCGGACGCGCCAGTCACTCCCGAAGTCGTGCAGCAGGTGAATGCAGTACTGGAGAAATCCCGCGAGCGTGCCGGGCAGACCGCCAGTTCAGTGGCAGACGGCACGGCAAGCATCGACACTGCCCTTTCAGCGCTCGGTACCATGAACAGAACCCTGACGGTTACCAGCACCGTCAGGCGGCAAGGGGGGCAGATACAGCAAACCTCGGTGGTCGATGCTCTGGAAGATGTCGCCACTGTGTTCACGGCGATGTCGTCCCGTGCGGCCGAGATCACACCGGAACAGCGCGCTGCCGTGCAGGAAGCGGCGGGAACGACGCTGACCAGTTCCGCGGAAATGATGGAAGAGGGCAGCACCAACGATGAGCTCGTCAATCTGGTGGCCGCGACGAGTTCAGTGCTCAATGCGGCCGCCGATGCCGGTGCCGAGCTTTCCACGGAGTTGGCAGCACAAGCCGAACAAATGGTGAATAATGCCGTCAAACAGGGGGTCAGATCATTTGCGGCTGACATTGATGTGGAGGATCCAGCGCAGGTGGAGGCTCTGCTGGCGTCCAACCCGGATGCCATGGAGTTCGCGATAGCGGCTTCGGTGTCGGTTCGGTCCCGTATCAAGCCGGATGCACAGGCCATCGAGGACGAGCTGGACAGCAGAGGTCTGTCGGCCGAGGTGGGTGAAAATCTGACCAATGTGTTGAACGCGGTTTCGAATCCGGATGGTGTGACGGTCGGTGATGGAAGCGCCACCGGGGCCATGCTGGCGGCGCTGACGCAGTTCATTACCTCATCCGGCCTGTCGGCTCCCGGCATCACCGTCATGGCGTTGAGCAACGGCGATGTGGATATCGAGGTGGACGCGCTGACGGGAGGTGTCATGATCTCGACGCCCACTGAGCTGTACCACGGGGTGGTCGTCAATACGCGGATTGTGTCCGGCTCAATGCCCAAGGGCGTTTCTTTCATGCGTGACGGGCGCGGTCTGCTGGTGGCCAGTGGGCTGGCCATCGAAATCGCACCAGTACCGATGGATCTGGTCGGCTTTGTCTCGGCGGTGCGGGACGAAGGCTTCGAGTTCAATTTGCGTGACAACGGCTCCCTGGAGATCGCCCTGGGGAATGGCCAACGCTTCTTCGGTGTTGCTGCCTATGACAATCTGGTGGGGGTGAGTGGCAGTTGCGGGGAACTGCGGATCAAGGAGCCGTCGGGAGCCGCCAGATCGCCTGGTCATGCCTATGCACTGGAGTGTGCCAACGGTGCGGTTCAGCGTGTGGTGCCCTTCGTGCACAGCCCGTTATTCTACCAGTCTGTGGCTGATACCGGGGTGCGCAGCCGCACGGACCGTAATACCGGTATCATCACCATCACGGATACCGGCCGTTTCAAGCCTGGCTTCTATGTCTCACCGCTGAGTGAGGCGGATAAGGCTTATCGGGAGAGCAATGCCAACCATCGTGGAGTCGCGCTTCGTACAACGGATATCAATAATGACGGTGTCATGGACATGATGCTTATCACCGCTGACGGGATTCAGCCATTGTATGGCCTGTAATGGTAAAGGAGATCAGCCAAGAGGCTGCTGCGAATCATCAGGTATGTCGTTGAGGAGGCGGTAACTATAATTCCAGCAGCCCGAACGCTAGCGCGAACCTCATCAACTCCTGAAAGGATTTGATTTCCAGCTTGCGTTTCAGGTGCTTGCGATGGGTTTCCACAGTCTGGCGCGAGATACCGAATATCTCACCGATGGTTGCATTGTTCAATCCGGTGCCGAGTAATTTGAGCAGCTCGATTTCGCGCGGGGACAGGCTTTGGAACTTTCGGAAGTTGCGCAGGCGGAACTGGTCAATTTCCACGACCTGTTCCACCTTCCGGGTCAGGCTGCCGAACTGCTGTGGAAAAAGGGTAAGACAGACTACGCTACCGTCGGGGAGCAGCGACGGTTTTGTGAAGGTAATCATCGGTTGGAAGCTGTGATCGGCTTCGAAGTACACGTACTGAACAAACAGGAAAGATTTGTGTCTGTCGCCATGCGCATAGAATCGAGGAACTTGCCTCGAAATGTCTTCCATTGATTTCGGATGAATATACTTGTTCAGGTAGCTGTCACCCATATCCCTGATTTCGTCGATGCAGTGCCCGGTGAGATCAGAGTGTACCGTGTTGGTCAGCAATACCGCCAATGTCTCTGGATGGTTGACGTGGGCAGCAACAGGAAGGTCATCAGCAACGGATGTGAAATCTTCACCGGCGGAGAGTCTGGACTCAAGTTCAACGGTACAGTACAGGTACCGTTGAACTATTTCCCTCTCGGTCAGGTGTTTCACTGGCTAGAAACCGATGAGGTCGAATGCAAGGGCGAATTTTGTGTAACCGGTCTGACTGCTGATGTCCAGTTTCTGGCGGATACTGGCGCGGTGGTTCTGCACTGTTACACGTGTAATCTGCAGTCGCGCAGAAATGGCTGTATTATCCAGGCCGTCCGCCACGAGAATCAGAACTTCCTTTTCCCGACCCGTGAGGCTGTCGAAGTCGCGCCGGCGTTCGCGCCGGAACTCCGCCAGGGAAACCATCTGATCCAGATAGTGGCTGGCGGCGCCCGTGGATTGCTTCTTGATCATGACCATGGCTTCCTTGTCTGTTCAAGTGAGAGATGGTTGTCCCCCGGTTCTGCTCCTGGCATTAGTGAATACAGCGGTTCGCCTCAAAGGCTGGTTTTCATTCTTGCAGTACTGTGTATATGAGTCAATAACAAAGGTCAAGTAGAGCATCGCTGTGCCACCACAACCCGCTTCCCGTTCGCTTCGCCTCGTGCAGCGCCCGAACCGCCGCCGGGTAACCTGCATGCTGGAAGAGCGCTGGAGTTGTTTCCCGTTGCTCAATTGGGGTATGTTGAGGCGTCCTTGAGTTCATGAGATCCATCATGATGGAGAAGTCCGATGCACAAATCACGTAACAACAGCAACCCCCACGCCCCGTCCCTGATTTCCCGCCGCAGTCTGTTGGTAGGCCTGTCGATGACACCGCTTGCGATGCGGGCACTGGCCCAGGAGGCCAGTGTGGAGCCCATCCCGGTCAGCGGCCTCCACAGTTTCACCCTGCGAGTCAGCGATGTGGAGCGGTCACTGGCGTTCTACCAGGGGCTGTTCGGCTCGCGTGTGCTGGCCCGTCTGGGGGATACGGTATCCCTGCAGGTGGGTGACGGGCCGCAGCATTTCGTGCTGGCGCCTACGCGCAGTGGTGAGTCGCCCCATATCAGCCACTTCAGTCTGCGTGTGCCGAACTTCAATATGTACCGGTTGCAGAATAGCCTGGCGGATCACGGTGTCACCCGGACGGTGGAGACCATGTATGATGGCGGCTCGTCACTGGATGTGGCCGGGTTGAGCTGGACCGCCCGGCGGCCGGGTCTCGGCCAGGACATGGACACAGATAATCTGCAGCTGTTTCTGGCGGACCGGGACGGTGTTCTGGTACAGCTGTCGAGTCCCGATTCCTGTGGTGGCCGTGGCAGTCGCGGGGCGACCTGCAGCCCGGAACCTGCGCCCGGCGAGGGGTTGATCCGTCTGCAGGATCTCAACCACTTTACCAGCTACGTCTCCAACTATGAGCTCAGTAATGAGTTCTACCGCAAGGTGTTCGGTCTGGAGAACCAGGCTTTCCAGGGTGATTTTCCGCTACTGGGCGTAGGCGATGGCCCCCAGTTCCTGATGTTCGTAGGGGGTACAGAGCCCGGTGAGCCCACTCAGCCCGGGCGTATTGACCATGCCAGTCTCAATATCGAGGACTTCACCGTGGATTCCGTGCTCGAGCGCCTGACCGAGTACGGCCTCACCGAGCGTCCGGAAGGAGAGGACCCCGGTCCGCTGCAACACTGGGTGAGCATGCGCATGCCTGCGCGTGGCGGTGTTCCGGGTGGTACGCCGGAAGTCTATTTCTCCGACCCGGATGGCATTCATCTGCAGTTGCAGCACAGCACGTACTGCGGCGGAGGCGGTGAATTCGGCGAAGACTGTAGTATGTGATCAGCGGGCAGAATCCGCCTGCTTTTCGAAATCACTGGCGTCGTGGCGCTCCGGCAACTGTTTTGATTCCTCACCCCAGGTGCGGTTGACCATGCAACCGCGCTTGACCGCCGGCCGTGCATTGATGGCTTTGGCCCAGCGCTGGACGTGCTGGTAGTGCTCAACGTCCAGAAACTCAGCCGCCTCATAGAGCCGGCCCAGCGCCAGGGCGCCGTACCAGGGCCAGTTGGCGATATCAGCGAGGGTGTATTCGTCGCCGGCCAGGTATTCATGGTCCGCCAGCTGGCGGTCCAGCACGTCGAGCTGGCGCTTGACCTCCATGGTATAGCGGTCGATGGGGTATTTCATCGGTTCCGGTGCGTAGGCATAGAAGTGGCCGAATCCGCCGCCCAGAAAGGGCGCGCTGCCGATATTCCAGAACAGCCAGCTGAGCGTCTCTGCCCTGGCGGGGCCATCGGCCGGCAGGAAGGCGCCGAACTTCTCGGCCAGGTGCAGCAGGATGGCGCCGGACTCGAACACCCGCACGGGCTCCTCGCCGCTATGGTCTGACAGGGCCGGGATCTTGGAATTAGGGTTGACCGCCACGAAACCGCTGGAGAACTGCTCTCCGTCCAGAATTTTCACCAGCCAGGCATCGTATTCGGCGTCGCCATGCCCCAGTGCCAGCAGTTCCTCCAACAGGATCGTGACTTTGACGCCGTTGGGTGTGCCCAGCGAGTAGAGCTGGAAGGGGTGCTTGCCCACCGGCAGCGCCTGCTCGTGCGTAGCGCCGGCCTCGGGGCGGTTGATTCCCGCGAAGCGGCCCCCGCTCACTTCTTCCGGGGTCCTCCATACGCGGGGCGGGGTGTAGGTTGTCGCGTCGCTCATGGGGCTACTCCGTATCATGGCTGGATGGCAGTTGGCATGGTACAGGCAAGGCTGCCGTACGGCCAGACACAAGCCGGCCTTCCTCCGGATGCATAGCCTGTGCTTGCCGGTGGGTGCGGTGACATTACAGTGTCCGTCCACCGGTGAGGCAATGGCCGGAGTAGTCCATGGAGCCTACATCGACAGATTGATACCGCCTGCGTTCAGCAGACCGACCACGCCGACCAGAATCAGGTACCCGGCGACAATGTAATTGAGCAGTCGTGGCATCACCAGAATCAGAATTCCTGCGATCAGGGAAATCAGTGGTGTCAGGGCAATGGTCATGGTAACAGCCTCCTTTGGCGGTAATGACGGTCAGGCCAGTATGATGCCTGTGGAGGACAAGTGCCACACCAGTGGCAAAAGAACGCAATTTTTCAGGTGACAGTCTTGCTGGAAGCAATGATCCTGCTCATGTCATGGCGGCAGGAACCGGCCTCCTCGATCAGTTTGACTTCACAGATATCGCAGCGCACGCACTCCTTGAAGTCGATCTTTTCCCGCCGGATGGCGCCGGTCGGGCAGGCCTGCTCGCACACGGCGCAGACCGTACATTGTGGTACGCGTTTTATCCGCAGTGGGCTGACCACTGACACGACGCCCAGGGCTGCACCAAGGGGGCAGGCATAGCGGCAATAAAAACGCGGCACCACGAAACAGGCCCCCAGGATCGCTATCAGAATCACCCACAGGATCAATGCGCCCTCCAGGAAAAACAGCGTGCCGAAGGGCTCGAAATACTGGAAGATTGCGACATTGCCGGCTACCAGTGCGACGCCGACGATCAGTGCCAGGATCAGGTACTTGAGGTATAGCGCCTTGTCATGCACGGACTGTGAGACGCGGCGCTGCCAGCGCTTCGGCGCAAAACGGGTGATGAAGTCCTGCACGGCGCCGAAGGGACACAGCGAGGAGCAGAACACCCGCCCCCATAACAGGGTGGTGACCACGGTGAAGGCAGCAAATAATAGTAGAGGCAGGTTGCTGAGCAGGAATCCCGGACCCTGTGTGATGGTGCTGGTGATGTGGGAGACGGACAGGAAGCTGCCGTCGATAAAACCCAGGTATACTGTGGTCGCGCCCAGGGCCGCCCAGCGCAGCCGCGCGCTCTTGCGCAGGAAGGCGACCATGGCCAACGCCAGTATCAGGGTCAGGATGATGACCTTGTCCCAGGGCGTCACCCCCCACGGAGGATCGTTCAGCAGGCGGTTCACCAGGCTGTTCTCGGCGCGGAGGATGTCCTCGATTTCCTCGTCGTTGAGCACGTCCTCACCCTGTGCCAGACGCAGGCCCACCCCCTCGGGCCGGAACTCCACAGAGTACGGGTCGACGCTGCCCAGCGGCCGGTAGCTCAGGGTGAACGGGCGGGTGACGTCGATGTTTTCGGGCAGCACGATGGCACCGGCGAAATCGGCGTGGCCTTCAATCATGCCGATATCGGCATTCCCGGCCGGTACGAAGCGGTCGGCGGTGATCATCCGCGAGGGACTGTCGTCCTGGCTGAAGCGCAGCTGGTCGTAACGGAACTGGCCGGAAGCACTACCGCCGATTGCCAGCAGCACCATTTCCTCGCCGGCGAGATAGGCACTGGCGTCGCGCTCGGCCCGGGCGTAGGCCTCCTGACCGATCCAGAATTCGCCCAGTGCGGGCCGCCCCATATAGGTGAGTGAGAACACGAGATTCTGCCCGCCGGGCACCGGCATTTCCAGTTGCCGGACCATACCGTTGTCCAGCATCTCTTCCCAGCTGTACTGGCTCATTTCCTCGATGATGCGGGCGTTGCGGGCCTCCTGCACCGGGTCACTGGCGTCGTAGCCCAGATGGGCTTCCGCCACCCGGCGGGCTGCGTTGCGTGCGCCCCGGCTGATGGCGAAGACGCTGACGGTGGACCCGGCAATACCGTCGATGTCGCGGCTGATCTGGAAATCATCGCTGATGGGTTTGCTGCGGAACTGTTCGAGCAGGTCCGGGCGGGCCAGGAAGTCTCCCTTGGTGCGGCGGTGGGCCTCCACGTAGTCCAGCAGTTTGAGTCCGGTCATGTCATGCTCGGTGTTGACGCCGACCAGTGTGTCGATCGGCCCGCTGAAGCCCCGCTCCTCTGGCGGCACATCGGCGCTCAGAAAAACGTAACCGACCAGTTCACGCTCACCGCTGGCCGGATCCAGACGGTAGCCGGGCCAGGCCGGCGGCTCTCCCTGTTTTTGCCCGAATTCGTCCGCTTCCGGCAGGACTTCATGAAGCCACTCATCCTGCACATCGGTGGAGAACGGTGTGCGCCAGGATTGCGTGGACTGGGCCGGGACCTGCGGCGAGAGCGCGGCAGCAACGAGAACGAGCAGTGCAGTCAGAAGGGAGAGTGACGGTTTCCGTGAAGTCATGACGTCTGAAGTGCCTGTATTGCCGGATATTTCACAAGCCCGGCACTATACACCAATGGCAGGGCAAGTGGAGGGGGGAGGGTGTGACAAGGTGTCGCAGCCGGGCGGGCCGCTGGTGGCGGTCACGATGGGACTCCGGTAGCATGGACGCCTGTGCATCACCCTCCCGAACAAGGAACTGGCACCACAGCATGGTCCGCATCGAACTACAGATTGATCTGAAGTACCACATTGACCCGCCCGGTGCCGATTTCATATTCAATATCCACGCGGCACGCACAGAGCAGCAATCGGTGAGCAATGAGCAGCTGGTACTGAGCCAGCCGGTCACGCCGCGCGTCAGTACCGACCCGCATACCAACAGCCGCCTGATGTCGGTGCATGCCCTGCCGGGTGAGCTCACAGTGGCCTACTCGGCCACTGTCGACCTGCATCACCACTTCGCCGACCCTGCGGATCTTGCGGAAGTGGCGATCGACCGGTTGCCGCCCGAGGTACTGACCTACCTCTACCCCAGCCGTTACTGTCAGTCGGATCGGTTGGGGCAGTTCGCCGAGCAGGAGTTCGGGCATCTGGAGCGTGGTTACAATCGGGTTCAGCACATTGTCCAATGGGTGCAGCGGCACATTACTTTCGCGGCCAATACATCCGATTCCAGCACTTCTGCGCTTGACACACTGATCGACCGCGTCGGCGTGTGCCGCGATTTTTCACACCTGATGATTGCGCTGTGCCGCGCCCTCAACATTCCCGCACGGGTGGCCGCCGGCACCAACTATGGTACCGACCCGGCCCTGAGCCCTCCGGATTTCCACGCCTATGTGGAAGTGTTCCTGGGCGGACGGTGGTATATTTTCGATCCGTCCGGCACCACCATTCCTATGGCCCACGTGCGCCTGGGAACCGGCCGCGATGCGGCGGACGTCGCGTTTGCCACCATGTTCGGCGGTGTCACCACAGCGGCGCCAGGAGTCGTGGCCACTGCTGTCGTCGATGAGCGGAACGGCCTGATCGCCCCGCACCATTGCCGTGAGGCCTTGTCGACCGACAGGTAGGATCACACTTCCACTCGATTTCTTCCACGATCTTTTGCCCGGTAGAGAGCCTCGTCGACCCGTTGTGTCAGCGACTCGGTATGTTCCTGAGGAGCCAGCTCCGCCACGCCGAAACTGGCGCTGACTGACCCGACTCTGTCGAACGCATGTTGCTCGATGCTGCGCCGCAGTTTCTCTGCCACCTCCCTGGCTCCTTCCAGCCCGGTCTGTGGCAGCAACACCATGAATTCCTCTCCGCCCCAGCGTCCGTGGAGGTCGATACCGGCGCGGATGTTGTCGTTGACCAGGGTACAGACCATCCGCAGGATGTCGTCACCGGTCGCATGACCGAACTGATCGTTGACGTGTTTGAAATGATCCAGGTCGTACATGATCAGTGACAGTGGCGTACCGTAGCGGGTGGCTCGAGCGGTTTCCTGTTCCAGCAGGCGGCTGAACTCCTGCCGGTTGGTGATGCCGGTGAGACCATCCGTGGTGGCCAGCTTGTGCGCGTGCTCTTCGGCCTGTTTGCTTTCGCTGATATCCAGCAGCACGCCTGTCCACAGGATGGAGCCATCCGCCTCCTTTTCAGGCACCGACCGGCTTTCGATCCAGCGGATCGATCCGTCCGTGTGCCGGATACGGAACTCGGCGCGGAGGCGGGACAGGGTTGCCGCCGACTTCTGTGTCGCGGCCTCGACTGTATCAGCGTCCTCGGGAAGGACACGGGACATGACCGGTTCCGCGTCAGTGTCCGATCCGTATAACTCCTCGAATGTCAGGCCACCGAGTTCGAGTATGCCTTCGCTGAAATAGGGGAAGCTCCGCGTACCATCCGCTGCCATGCGATACTGGTACAGCGCCCCGGGAATCTGTGAGGCGATATTGCGGAGCCGCTCCTCGCTCTGACGGAGCCGGGTCTCCGTTTCCTTGCGCGCGGTGATGTCCCTGACAATGCAGAAGATCAGCTTTTCGCCTCAATACAGGGCGCCGCTGTTGGTGAGTTCCACGTCAATCGTGTCGCCGTCCTTGCGGCGTTGCCGGGTTTCTATGTGCGCCCCGGCCCTGTCGACGGCGCGAAGCATCTCCCGCAGCTCTTCCGGGGTGAAATTGAGATCCCAGTCCCAGACGTGGAGTGCCGTCATCTCCTCCGGGGAATAGCCAAGCATCTCCGCATACTGCGGGTTGGCCCGGTAGACGCTGCCGTCCAGCCGGAGTACCACCATGCCATCTCCGGATGCATCAAACAGGGCTTTCCAGAGTATGACTTCATCGTCGGTCAGTGCCGTCATTCCAGGTTCCGCAGTCGGATTTGAAGCCGAGATGTGGCGCAGTCACAGACTGCCGGCCCACTCGATCATCGGTGAGGGATATACCCCCAATAGTATGATCAGTGCGGCGAGCACAATCAATGCCGCGACACCGCCATGGCTGCTGCGCTCCCGGACTCCGTGTTCGGCACCCCGACTTTCTTCGCCGGGCAGGTACAGCGCCACCAGGACCCGCAGGTAGTAGTACAGGCCGATGGCACTGCCCAACACGATGCCGCCGGCCAGCCACCAGCTCCCGGCCTCCACGGTCAGCGCGATGACATAGAACTTGCCAATGAAACCGGCCGTGGGTGGTATTCCCGCCAGCGACAGCAGACCCAGGGTAAGCACCCCGGCCAGCCACGGACGGCGCCAGAACAGTCCCCGGTAATCGGCCAGGTCAGCGCTGTCCTCTCCACTGCAGGGACTGGCCAGGACCGTGACCACCCCGAATACGGCCAGCGTGGTCACGATGTAGGTGAGCAGATAGACGCCGGTAGTTTCCGTGGCCAGTTCGCTGGCGACGACCAGTGCCACCAGCAGATAACCAAAGTGGGCAATGGAGGAGAAGCCCAGCAGGCGTTTGAGGTTGTTCTGGAACAGCGCCAGCAGGTTGCCGGCCAGCATGCTGAGCAGGGCCAATGCGGCCAGCACCGGTTGCAGCCAGTCGCCGTGGAACAGCGGTGCAGCCATCACCAGCCGTAGCAGTACCACGAACACCGCCAGCTTGCTGACCGTGGCCAGGAACACGGCCGTGGGAGCGGGGCTGCCCTGATAGACATCCGGCGTCCACAGGTGGAAGGGGACCAGCGACAGCTTGAAGCCCAGGCCGATGATCATCAGCGCGGCGCCAGCCAACACCCAGGCATCCCGGTTGCCGGCCAGTGCCGTGGCCAATGCGGCCAGCTCCAGTTCGCCCGTGCGTGCATAGAGCAACGCCATGCCGAACAGCAGGAAGGCCGTGGCGGCGGCCGACAACACCAGGTACTTGATGCCGGCTTCCAGGGAAACGGACTCCCGGAATCGATAAGCCACCATGCCGTATAGCGGCATCGACAGCAGCTCCACACCCAGAAACAGCGTCGCCAGGTGGCGTGCGCTGACCAGTGTCATTGCGCCGCCCACCGCACAGAGAAGCAGCAGGTAGAACTCTTCCCGCGCACCCTCGTGTCCTTCCAGATAAGGGTAGGCCAGCAGGGTGATGACCAGCGTGGAGGCGAGTATCAGTGCGGTGGAGAATCGGCCCGGGCCGTCCACTACCAGTAGCGGTGTCTCTACGTCGCCCATGCCCGTAACCAGGACCATGGCCAGCAGCGCGAGGATCACTCCCATTCCCGTGGTCAGCGCAGTGGCCGCGTGATGCCGGCGCCAGGCGATGCCCAGCATCACGGTGACGGCGGCAGCGCCGATCAGGATCAGCGGTGTCAGTGCGACAAGGTGTTCCAGTGTCAGCATCACTCAGCCTCCGCGGTGAACAACAGTTCGAGCCGGTCGACCAGCGGTGCGGTGGTATCCAGCAGCGGTTGCGGGTAAAGCCCGAACAGAATGACCAACGCCAGCAGCGCCAGCAGGCTGGCGTACTCGCGGCGGTCGGGACCGGCCAGTGGATTCTCGCTCTGTACCGGACCGTAGTTGACGCGTTGCATCAGCAGCAGGGAGTAGATCGCGGCCAGTACCAGCCCGGTACAGGCGATGACGACCACGACCGGTGACACCGGGAAGCTGCCGAACAGTACCATGAACTCACCCACGAAATTGGCCGTGCCGGGCATGCCCAGGGAGGCGGCCACGAAGGCCAGGAAGAATACCGGCAGCACCGGCAGGCGGCTCCATAGTCCGCCCATGTCGCGCATGTCCAGGGAGTGCACCCGCTCGCGCACCTGACCGCTGAGCATGAACAGTGCGGCCGAGGAGAAGGCATGTGCCACCATCACCACGATCGCACCCTGTAGCGCCAGGGCGGTGCCGGCATAGAGGGCGATCAGCACGAATCCCATGTGGGAAATGCTGGTGTAGGCGATCAGGCGTTTCATGTCGTGCTGTCCGCAGGCCAGTATGGCGCCATAGATGATGCCGGCCAGACCCAGTGCCATGGCCACTGGCGCGAAGGTCAAGGATGCCTCGGGGAACAGCGGCAGCGCGAAGCGCAGCAGGCCATAGGCCGCCGTCTTGAGCAGAATGCCGGCCAGCAGCACACTGCCGGCGGTGGGTGCCTGGGCATGGGCATCGGGCAGCCAGCCGTGCAATGGCGGCACCGGCAGCTTGACCGCGAAGGCGATGAAGAAACCCAGCATCAGCGGCATGCGCAGCGCTTCCGGTACATCAGCGTTGAGCAGCACTTCGTAGTTAAATGAGTACTCGCCGCTGCCGGCCTGGTGGACGAATACCAGTGTCAGTATCGCGACCAGCATCAGCAGGCCGCTGGCCTGTGTGTAGATGAAAAAACGCGTGGCGGCGCGTATCGGTGTCTTGCCCTCGGCGCCGGCGTGCCCCCACAGGGCCACCAGGAAATACATGGGCACCAGCATCAGTTCCCAGAACAGGAAGAACAGGAACAGGTCCAGCGCCAGGAACACGCCCACGACGCCGCCCAGTACCCACATGAGGTTGAAGTGGAAAAAGCCGACGCGTTCGGTCACATCGGTCCATGAACACAGTACAGCCAGCATGCCGAGCAGGGCGGTCAGTGTGACCAGCACCACGGACAGGCCATCCAGTGCCAGATGCACTTCTATTCCGAAGCGCGGAATCCATGCGCTGCGCCACTCCATCAGCCAGCGGCCTTCGCCGATGTCGCCGGTCCACCACAGTACCAGGCTGATCAGGAACAGGGCCGTCATGGTGGTCAGCGCGATCCAGCGCGGCGCCTGCACACTCCAGTCGCGTGCCAGCCAGCACAATATACCGGCAATGAAGGGTAGTGCTATGAGCCAGACCAGGGTCATGCTTCACCTCCCAGGACCGGAGCCAGTGCCAGGAACAACAGGATCAGCGTGACGCCCAGCACCATCACCACGGCATAGTGGCGCAGCCGCCCGGTCTGACTGAGCACCAGCCGGCCGTTGAGCCAGCTGGCTGCGACGGCCGACAGGCTCATGGCCCGGTCCAGAAAATCACTGCGCAGCCAGCGCACCAGCCCCTGCCAGGGACGGACGAACAGCCGCTCGAACAAGGCATCGAAACCCCAGGCGTGATGCCACAGTGTCCACAGTCGAGCGCCGGCGCCACCGGCGACCTGTCTGACCAGCCAAGGCCGCTGATAATGAAACAGCCAACCGGCGAGCGCGAGTCCAGCGACCACGGTGGCGCTGGCCATGATTGCCACCAGGGTATGACCGCCTTCGGCCGATTCGCCCGGATTGGCGGGCAGTACGCTGCCATGCAGGCCGGGATAGAGCCAGGCGCCTGCGGCCGTGGACAGTGCGGCCAGTACCATCAGCGGGAGGTTGTGGGCCAGGCCAGTACCGGCTTCGGCGTGGCGGGCCTTGTCGCTGTTCATGGGGCCGTGGAAGATGCCCAGTACCAACCGTACCGTGTACAGGCAGGTCAGGGCGGCGCCCAGGAAACCGGCCAGCATCAGCCCCGGCTCGCCGGCCGCCAGTGCCTCCCAGAGAATCTCGTCCTTGCTGTAGTAGCCGGCGCTGACCAGCGGCAGCGCCACCAGTGCCGAGCCGCCCACCAGGAATCCGCCCCAGGCCACCGGCAGTTTTTTCCACAGGCCGCCCAGGTTCCGGATGTCCTGTTCATGATGACAGCTGACAATCACCGCACCGGCGGACAGGAACAGCAGGGCCTTGAAGAAGGCGTGCGTCACCAGGTGAAAGATGGCGACATCAAAGGCGCCCACGCCCAGGGCCAGAAACATGTAGCCGATCTGGCTCATCGTGGAGTAGGCCAGTACCCGTTTGATGTCGGTCTGGGCCAGCGCGGCAAAGGCGGCCAGCAGCATGGACACGGCGCCGATCACGCCCACGAGGAAAAGGACATCAGGCGCCAGAATGAAGATACCGTGCAGTCTGGCGATCAGGTAGACACCGGCGGTGACCATGGTGGCGGCGTGGATCAATGCCGAGACCGGCGTGGGGCCGGCCATGGCGTCAGGCAGCCAGGTATGCAGCGGAAGCTGGGCGGATTTGCCCAGGGCGCCGCCCAGAATCAGCAACGCGGCCAGGTTGACGGTGGTATTGCCGGTCTCCCAGGTTTGTGGTGCCAGGGCCAGGATCTCGCCGATATTCAGCGTGCCCAGTTCGGTGAACAGCAGAAACAGTCCCAGGGCCAGGAACACGTCGCCGATGCGGGTGACCAGGAAGGCCTTGAAAGCGGCCTGGCCGTTGGCCGCATTCTGGTAGTAGTAACCGATCAGCAGGTAGCTGCACAGGCCGACCCCTTCCCAGCCCAGGTACAGCAGCAACAGGTTGTCCGCCATAACCAACAGCAGCATGGCGAACACGAACAGGTTCATGGATGCGAAGAACCGGGTGATGCCTTCCTCGCCGCGCATGTACCAGGCCGCGAACAGGTGGATCAGAAAGCCGACGCCGGTGATCACCGCCATCATGGTCAGCGACAGGCCATCCAGCACCACGCTGATGGCAGGCCGGAACTCTCCGACGCTGATCCAGCTCCACAGGTGCACCGTGCGGGGTGCACCATCGCCGCCGGCGAACCCGCCGATCAACCAGGCGGTGGCGAGGGCGGCCAGGCCGATACTGGCGACGCCGACCCGTGCGCTGCCGCGTTCCCCAAGCGCGCCAGCGGAGAACACCAGGACCAGCGTTCCCGCCAGCGGCAGCGCGAAGCTCAGTATGACGGCGAGTGTGTCGAGTGACTCCATCATCCCTGCATCCTGTTTACGGCATCCAGATCAAGACTGCGGTAGCGGTGGTGCAGCTGGATCATCAGCGCCAGGCCTACCGCAGCTTCGGCGGCGGCCAGCGTGATCACCAGCAGGAACATGGCCTGTCCTTCCGGCTGGCCCCAGGCGGTGGCTCCGACAATGAAGGCCAGTGCGGCGGCGTTCAGCATCACTTCCAGACTCATCAGCACGAAAAGCATGTTGCGCCGGATCATCAGTCCCGCCAGACCCAGCGCGAACAGAATGGCGGCCAATATCAGGCCGTGTTCGACGGGTACGCCGTTCATGTTCCGCCTCCTTCGTCGCTGCCACTTTCCAGGGTCCGTTCCAGTCGTCCCACATGGGAGGCCGTGACCAGTGCGGCGAGCAACAGGAAGGCTGCCAGCTCCACGGCCATCAGCCAGGGCCCGAACAGCGTGCTGCCCACGGCTGCGGCGGTCAGCAGTTCACCCTGGATGACCTCGCCGGCGTCACCGCGCAGCACGGTGGTCAACAGGGCCAGCAACAGCAGGGCGGCCAGCAGGGACGGGCCGGCCCAGATACGCGGCTGCAGCCAGATCCGCTCCTGTTCCGAGGCCTCGCCGCCCAGTTGCAGCATCATGATCACAAAGACAAACAGCACCATGATAGCGCCGGCATAGACGATGATCTCCAGCGCGCCGGCGAAAGGCGCGCCCAGCGCGAAGAACACCATGGCCACGGCCAGCAGCGAGACGATCAGGTACAGCACGGCATGCACCGGGCTGAAGCTGGTCACTACCCGGATGGTCGCCAGTACAGCGATCAGGGCGCTGACGTAGAAGGCGATTTCCATAAGCGAATTCCCGTTTGTTGTTGCTGTTGTCTTTTGTTGCGCTACGCCCGGTCAGGGCAGCAGCGTACGCACATCCTTCGGTTCGTCCTCGTTCAGGGCCCGGCCCTTGTCCTTGCCCCCTATGGCCATGCCGGCCACCTTGTAGAAATGGTAGTCATGGTCCTTGCCGGGTCCGTCGATCAGCAGGTCCTCCTTCTCGTAGACCAGCTGCTGGCGATCGTACTCCGCCATCTCGAAATCGGGGGTGAGTTGGATCGCCGAGGTCGGACAGGCTTCCTCGCACATGCCGCAGAAAATGCAGCGCGAGAAATTAATCCGGAAAAACTCCGGATACCAGCGCCCGTCGTCCTTCTCCCCCTTCTGCAGGGCGATGCAATCGACCGGGCAGGCTACCGCGCACAGATTGCAGGCAACACAGCGCTCCTCGCCGTCCGGGTCCCGTGTGAGTACGATGCGGCCCCGGTAGCGCGGCGGCAGGTAGACCGGCTCCTCCGGATAGTTCACGGTCTCGCGCTTGCGAAAACCATGCATGAACACGATGCCCATGGTCCGTAGCTGGGTCCAGGTGCCTTTCAATAGTGATGTCAGCATACGCGTTCTCCTCTCAGCCTTGCGGGGCGGCCAGTAACAGAATGGCGCCGGTCGCCAGGAGATTGATCAATGTCAGCGGGAGACAGATTTTCCATCCAAACGTCATGACGCGGTCATAGCGGGGTCGCGGCAGCGAGGCCCGCAGTAGCACGAACAGCATCAGAAACGCTCCGGTCTTCAGCGCAAACCAGACCACGGGTGGCAGCAGCGGCCCATGCCAGCCGCCGAAGAACAGGGTCACGATCAACGCGGAGACCAGCACCATACCGACGTACTCGCCGATGAAGAACATGCCGAATTTCATGCTGGAATATTCGATATGGTAGCCGTCGGCCAGTTCCTGTTCGGCCTCCGGCTGATCGAAGGGGTGGCGGTGGGTCACCGCGATCCCGGCAATCAGGAAGGTACAGAAGCCCAGGAACTGGGGAATCACGTACCACAGTCCTTCCTGACCGGCGACGATGTCGCGCATGTTGAACGAACCGGCCATGGCCACCACGCCCATCAGTGACAGGCCCATGAACACTTCATAGGACAGGGTCTGGGCGGAGGCGCGCAGCGCGCCGAACAGGGCGTACTTGTTGGCGCTGGCCCAGCCGCCGAACAGCACGGCGTAGACGTTGATGCCGGCCATGGCCAGGAAGAACAACAGGCCGATGTGCATGTCCGCCACGCCCCAGCCAGGTGTGACGGGAATGACGAGGAAGGAAAGCAGCAGCGAGGTCATGGCGATGATGGGCGCCAGGACGAACAGCAGACGGTCGGAGAAGGGCGGCGTCCAGTCCTCCTTGAAGAAAATCTTGATCATGTCCGCAATCAGTTGCAGGCTGCCGAAGGGACCAACGCGGTTGGGGCCGTAGCGATCCTGCCACAGGCCCAGCAGGCGGCGCTCGACCACGGTCATGGCCGCGCCCAGCAGCACGACCACCAGCAGGATCACCAGGGCCTGGAACATTGCCCACAGGATGGCGCCGAGCTCCGGGGACAGCCAGCTCATGAATGCACCTCCCCGGATTGTCCGGCTGCCAGTGTAGCTGATTTTCCGTGCGAACCGGGACGAGCCGTACCGGCCGGAATGCCCAGCAGGCCGGCGGGCCAGTTCGGGTCAAGTCGCACGCTCATTGTCAGCGCGCCGCTGTCCAGGGTCGCGGTCAAGGGATCGCCGTCCTTGATGCCGAGGCTCTCTGCATCGGCGGTGGAAAGCGTGAATACCGCTTCTCCGGCCCGCTGGCGAATGGGCTCGGCCCGGGCCGAGGTTTCTTCACCGCCGAACAGGGCGGGGAGTATGATGATCTGCCACTGGTTGCTGACAGGTGTGAATGCCTTCGGAATATCGCCTGCATAGGCGTCCTTTGTGTGCCCGGTCGTGGAGGGGTCAGGCTGCAGTAGCCGGATCCCCGGATCACCACCACTCAGGTGACCGCCCACTTCATCGGTGAACTTGTTCCATGCCTGGGGTGAGTTCCAGCCTGGTGCCCAGGCAAAGGCCACCTGCTGCCGGGGCCGGTCGAAGCCGCTATAGCCTTCCATGGAGTAGGCGAAGGGCGTGTCCGGATCCTGTGGTGAACGCTGTTCGCTGACACTCTGATCGGCCCGCATTGAGGTGCGCCCGCTGTAGCGGTGCGGCTCGCGTGACAGTTTCAGACCTTCCACGCGGAAGTCTGCGCCGGGGGCGGCTTCCACAATGCCAGCCAGTGCGGAGTGCATGTCTGCGCAGTCCCGTGTCACAGCGTCCAGGGTGATGTCATCGGCTGCTTTTTCCTGGCGGCTGGCCTGCAGGGCATGCAGCCAGCGCCAGCTCTCGTGGATGCGGGTCTCGGGACGCATGAGACGTGGCTCGTAGACCTGGAAAAAGCGCTGTGCCCGGCCTTCCAGACTGACCAGCGTGCCGTCCGCCTCGGCAAAGCTCGCGGCCGGCAGAGTCAGATCGGCGCGCTGCACGGTGGGTGTCATCTGGTGATCCAGTACCAGTATATGCTCTGCGGCCTGCAATGCGGCGTCGACCGTTTCAGAGGGCAGGCGCTGGTACGGATCGTTCTCCAGGACCACCAGTGTGTCGGCACGGCCGCCCGTCACCTCGTCCAATGCGTGGTCCAGCGGCAGGCCGCCCATCAGGCTCACGCCGGTGCTGTTGGCTTCACGCCGTACCAGCAACAGCCCGCCGTCACGCTCGCGCTGCGCCAGTGCGTGGGCCACGTTGCCGGCCGCTTCCAGTATGGCCCTGTTCTCCAGAGAGCCACC
Organism: Pseudohongiellaceae bacterium; assembly: GCA_040882255.1. GTDB lineage: Bacteria > Pseudomonadota > Gammaproteobacteria > Pseudomonadales > Pseudohongiellaceae > PWQG01. The sequence goes on from JBBEBP010000011.1 coordinate 20,234, forward strand.
GCTGACCACAAGGGGACGGCGGGCTGCCAGCAGGGCATCGGCGATCTCCCGCGCCGCTTCCCGCAGCGGTGCTTCAATATCCTCCACAGCGGGCGCGCAATCATCGATGAAATGGGCCACGGTAAAACCGAGTCTGGCGATATCGTCCGGGGCCAGTGCCAGACGTGAGCGGGCCACCGCGTCGAGTCCCGTGGCTGCGGGCCAGGCGACGAAAAGGGGGTGGTAACTGTCCTGACCGATGCTCTTGACGGCTTCGGCGTTCCAGGTGGGAATACCGCGCTGTCCGGCCAGCTCCTGTTGCCGGCCCAATGCGGCCTGGCGCAGGGACAGGCCCAGGCGGGCGGCGCTCTGAATGGGATCCTCGCCCAGCACCAGGATGGCGTCGTGTTCCTCGACCTCGCGCAGGGTGGGTGTCTTGAGGCCACTGCCGCGTTGTAGCGAATCCATCAGCGCCAGACAATCCTGCTCCGTGGCGGAAATCCCCGTTGAGAAGTTCTCCTCGCCGACCAGACGGCGCAGCTGGTGGTTACTCTCCAGGCTGGCCCGGGGAGACCCGATGCCAATGACGCGGCGGGCCTCGCGCAGCACCTGGCCAGCGTGGGAGAGGGCTTCTTCCACGCCGACGCTGACCGGCTCGCTGCCATCCCGGCTGCCGCGTTGCGGCTGCAGGGGCCGGTCGTCGCGGTTTACGTAGCCGTAGCCAAAGCGGCCACGGTCGCAGAGGAAATAGCCGTTCACATCGCCGTGGAAGCGGTTCTCGATGCGCCGAATCTCGCCGTAGCGCTCGCCGGGGCTGGTATTGCAGCCCACGGCGCACTGGTGACAGATGCCGGGAGCGAACTGCAGGTCCCACTTGCGTGTGTAGTGGTCGGAGTGGGTCTGGTCAGTGAACACCCCGGTGGGGCAGACTTCAGTCAGGTTGCCGGAGAATTCGCTCTGCAGTACTCCCTCCTGTTGGCGGCCGAAGTAGATGTTGTCACCGGCGCCGAAAGCGCCCAGGTCACCACCGCCGGCGTAGTCGTTGTAGAAGCGCACGCAGCGGTAGCAGGTGATGCAGCGGTTCATCTCATGGGCGATGAACGGACCCAGGTACTGGTTGCGATGGGTACGCTTGCGGAAGCGGTAGCGGCGCCGGTCGTGGCCGGTCATCACCGTCATGTCCTGCAGATGGCAGTGTCCGCCTTCCTCGCAGACCGGGCAGTCATGCGGATGGTGTATCATCAGCCATTCGATGATGCTGGCGCGGAACTGCCTGGCTTCTTCGTCCTTGATGGCAATGCGGGTCTGATCCTTCGCCGGCGTCATGCAGGACATTACCAGCATGCCCCGGGTGTCATCCTCGTCCTTGTACTGGCGTACCGCACACTGGCGGCAGGCTCCCACGCTGCCCATGGCCGGGTGCCAGCAGAAATAGGGGATGTCCAGTCCCAGCGACAGGCAGGCCTGGAGCAGGTTGTCAGCGCCATCGACCTCGTAGGCGCGCCCGTCTACATGTATCGTTGCCATGGCGCTACCCACCTCCCACGGGAATCGGATCGGCATGGGCCGGCTGCGGAGGCCGGGCCACACCCTGTTCGAATTCGTGCCGGAAATAGCGCAGTGCGCTGCTCAGCGGCATTGCCGCGCCCGGGGCGTGAGCGCAGAAAGTCAGGCCCGGTCCGCAGTCGGCGGCCAGTTTGTCCAGCAGTTCCAGGTCACCCTCGGCGCCTTCGCCGTTTTCCAGTGCCTGGAGCAGGCGCACGGTCCAGGGCAGGCCATCACGGCAGGGCGTGCACCAGCCGCAGGATTCGCGGGCGAAGAAAGCCTCCAGATTACGCATCAGCGAAACCATGCTCTGCTCCTCGGTCACCAGGGTCAGCAGGCCGGTGCCCATGCGGCTGCCGGTCTTGCCGATGGTATCGAAATCCAGCGCAAGCTCCAGGTGTTCCGGCAGCAGGAAGCCGGTGCTGGCGCCGCCCGGCAGCCAGGCCTTGAGCTGCTTGCCGTCGCGCAGCCCGCCGGCGCGGTCCAGCAGCTCCGTGCCGGACGTGCCGATGGGCAGCTCCCAGAGGCCGGTGCGCTGTGCATGACCGGAGACGCCGTACAGCTTGGTGCCGCCGTCGTTGCTGAGGTCCCCGGACAGCGCCTGGTACCAGTCCGCGCCCTTGAGCAGCACCGGCGGCACATTGCACAGGGTTTCCACGTTGTTGACCACGGTCGGTTTGCCCCACGCGCCAGCCTGGCCGGGGAAGGGTGGTTTGGCCCGGGGGTTGGCCCGCTTGCCCTCCAGAGCATTGATCAGGGCGGTTTCCTCGCCGCAGATATAGCGTCCGGCGCCGGTATGCAGGGCGATGTCGAAGTCGTAGCCGCTGCCGGCGATGTCGCTGCCCAGCAACCCGGCCTCCCGGGCTTCCTCGAGAGCGTGTTCCAGTGAACGGGCCGCATCCACGTATTCACCGCGCAGGAAGATATAGCCGAAACGGGAGTTATTGGCATAGGCGCCCAGTATCATGCCCTCGATGAGAAGATGCGGTTGTTGTTCCATCAGCAACCGGTCCTTGAAGGTGCCGGGCTCCATCTCGTCCGCATTGCAGATCAGGTACCCCCGGGGCATGTCATCGCCCTGCAGGGTCAGGCTCCACTTGACGCCGGCGGAGAAGCCGGCGCCGCCCCGGCCCCTGACGTTGGCATTCTTCATGGTCTCGATGACGTCAGCCGGACTCTGTTCCCGGAGTACCTTGTGTACGGCCGTGTAACCGTCCTTTTCCCTGTACTCCCGCAGCCACACCGGCGAGCCGTTGTTGTTCAGCCGCCAGGTCAGCGGATGGGTGTCAGCCTTGCGTTCGGCGTCGCTCTGGCGCAACTGGCTACGATAGCGGAGAGAGTCGAGGCGGCTCATGACCAGGCCTCCAGTAGTTCATCCAGGTCGTCCGGTTGTACCGGGCCGAACGTTTCTCCGTCAATCATCAGCACCGGGCCCCGGTCGCATCCGCCCAGGCAGCAGACCGGCAACAATGTGAAACGCCCATCCTGCGTGGTCTGGCCGAACTCGATGTCAAGGTACTGGCACAGGGCATCGCGCAGTGTTTCGTAGCCGGTCAGATAACAGGAACTGCTGTCACAGAGCAGGATGACATGGCGCCCCACGGGCTGACGGAAGATCAGGCTGTAGAATGTGGCTACGCCTTCCACGCTGGCCGGGCCCACCTGAAGGGTGTCGGCGATGGCGCCGATGGCGCCGTCCGGGACCCAGCCGTGCCGGTGTTGTACGATCTTCAGGGCCTCGATGCAGGCGGCCTGGGGCTGCTCGAAGTGCCCGCATTCACGCAGTATCGCCTCCCGGTCTTCCGGGTGCAGCGTGAAGCTGTCTGCGTCACTGGCGATGGTCTGTGTCGCTGTCGTCTCGTTCATCATCAACGGTCCACGTCGGCCATGACAAAATCGATGCTGCCCAGGTGGGCGATCAGATCCGGCAGGAAGCCCCCGCGCATCACGGCCGGGATCTGTTGCAGATGGGGGAAGCTGGGCGTACGGATCCGGGTTCTGTAGCTCATGGTGCTGCCGTCACTGGTCAGGTAATAACTGTTGATCCCCTTGGTGGCCTCGATCATCTGCAGCGACTCACCAGGTTCCAGTACCGGGCCCCAGGATACCTGCAGGAAATGGGTGATCAGCGTCTCGATATGCTGCAGCATGCGCTCGCGCGGAGGCGGCGTGGTCAGCGGGTGGTCTGCCTTGTAGTCCCCGGCGGGCATGTGATCAATGCACTGCTGGATGATCCGCAGGCTCTGGCGCATTTCCTCGATGCGTAGCTGGCCGCGATCAAAAATGTCGCCGTTACTGCCCAGTGGCACCTCGAAGTCAAAGTTTTCATAGCCCGAGTAGGGGCGTTGCTTGCGCAGATCGAAGTCGCAGCCGGTGGCGCGCAGATTGGGCCCTGTGACGCCCCACGCCAATGCCTCATCCGTGTTGCAGGTGGCGATGTGGCGGGTGCGATCCCGCACGATGGCGTTTTCCATCATGGCCCGCTCGTACTCGCGCAGCCGCTTCGGCATCCAGTCGACGAAGCCCTGCACCAGCTTCTCCCAGCCTCGTGGCAGGTCCTGGGCGACGCCGCCGATCCGGTACCAGGCCGGGTGCATTCGGAACCCGGTGATGCCCTCGATGACCTCGTAGCCCTTTTGCCGGTCAGTGAAGGCATAAAAAACTGGAGACATGGCGCCTATATCCTGCAGGTAGGTGCCCAGGAACAGCAGATGGCTGGTGATGCGGAACATCTCCGCCATCATGACGCGGATAGTGCGTACGCGGTCCGGCACCTCGATGCCGGCCAGCTTCTCCACGGCCAGCACATAAGGCAGGTTGTTCATGACCCCGCCGGTGTAGTCGATGCGGTCGGTATAGGGGATGAAGCTGTGCCAGGACTGGCGTTCGGCCATTTTCTCCGCGCCCCGGTGGTGGTAGCCGATGTCCGGTACGCAGTCGATCACTTCCTCTCCATCCAGCTGCAGTGCAACACGGAAGGCACCGTGAGCGGAGGGGTGATTGGGGCCCAGATTGAGGAACATGAACTCGGCGCCGTCGCGCTCACGTTGCATGCCCCACTCCTCGGGCTTGAATTTCAGTGCCTGTTGTTCGGTGTCCTGCCCGGCCACGGTCAAGGTGTAGGGATCGAACTCGGTGGCGCGGGCCGGGTAGTCCTTGCGCAGCGGGTGGCCGCTCCAGGTGGGCGGCATCAGGATACGGGTCAGATGCGGGTGACCGGTGAAATCGATGCCGAACATGTCCCAGACTTCGCGTTCGTACCAGTTGGCATTGGGGTAGATATCCGCCACGCTTGGCAATGACAGCCCGCCTTCCTGCAGGGCCACCTTGAGCAGAATGTCGGCGTTGCGGTTGATGGACAGCAGATGGTAGAAGACGGTGAAATCGGCCGGTGGCAGGTCTTCACGGTGGCTGCGAAGGCGCTCGTCAATGGCCGACAGGTCGTAGAGCATGGAGTAGGGCCGGTCTACACTCCGCAGATAACCGAGTACCGGCTTCAGGAATTGCCCGTCCACCCAGAACACGGGCATGCCAGTCAGTGTCCGTTGTTGTGTGAAAGCCTGTTCACCGAATTGCGCGGTCAACGCTGCTGCAACGTCGTCCGCACTATCTGCTCCGGATACACTGGCCATCTGGTCTGCCGGGCTCATGCTGGTGTTTCAACTCCTGTTCCCAGGTTGTTGCAGGCTCATTGCTGACGAGTGGTCGCCAATTCAGAGACTGTCCGGTGTCCGTAACTCCCTCGTCCTTATGCGGTCCTCGCGGTGTTTCTCACGCTGCGACGGCATGTCCGCCTTGTACACGCCCTGGTCACCCACGACCCAGGAGAGCGGTCGGCGCTCTTCTCCGATCGAATCCTGCAGCAATTGCAGCCCCTGCAGGAAGGCTTCCGGACGCGGGGGGCATCCGGGCACGTAAACGTCCACGGGCAGGAACTTGTCGACACCCTGGACTACTGAATAGATGTCATACATTCCGCCGGAGTTGGCGCAGGAACCCATGGAGATCACCCACTTGGGTTCCAGCATCTGGTCGTAGAGTTGCTGAATGACCGGTGCCATCTTGATGAAGCAGGTGCCGGCAATGACAATGAAGTCGGCCTGCCGCGGTGAGGCTCGTATTACCTCGGAACCGAAGCGGGCGATGTCGTGGGGGGAGGTGAATGCGGTGGTCATTTCCACGTAACAGCACGACAGGCCGAAATTGTAGGGCCACAGGGAATTCTTTCGTCCCCAGTTCACGGCGGAGTGCAGTACTTCGCTCAGACGACCGGTGAACACATTGCGTTCCAGTTGTTGTTTGAGCGGGTCCGGGACTTTCTCGCCCCTGTTCAGCGGATAGCGGGTGTTGCCCTGTGCCATGGCATCATCGGCCCTGGTCAGTGTGTAGGACATGCGACTCCTCCCGTTGACGGCAGCCCGTCAGTGCGATCAGTGTCCAGCGTCAGATGGAACGGCCTGTCGGCGGCTCCTCCACTTTCCCGTTTTCGCGAGTCCGGCGTACCGGTGCCCAGTCGAGAGCACCAACCCTGCTATCGTATAACAGACCGGCCAGCAGAATGAAGATGAAAATGGCGGCGCCCCAGAAACCGGCCCAACCGGTTTCGCGGAGAGCGGCGGCCCAGGCGAAAAGGAACACGGCTTCCAGATCAAATATGACGAACAGCATCGCCACCATGTAGAACTGCACGGAAAACCGCTGGCGGGCGCTGCCAGTTCCTACAATGCCGGATTCGAAAGGAAGTGTCTTGCTTCTGCCGGAGCTGCGGCCCCCGAGCAGAAAGGAGGCGGTGATCATGAAGGCGGACAGTCCGAGGACGGCGATAACGAAAAAGCCGGTTGCCCAGTACTGGGTCATGGAGGCCGTGGTCGTGTCTACCATGCGCTTCCCTCGGCAGTCGTCAGGCTGCATTGCCTGAGAACATGAATGGCTTCACGATAACAACGGACCGGCCGGGGTGCAATGCTTCGTTGTTGGCGTAACCGGCCACCTGCGCGTCGATCTGGATGCCGGAGTCGGGGACACCCGCCTGCGGGGCGCCTCGGGCACGGACGCGCGCAGCGCACTTGTGGGCAGCGAATCCTCCGGATGGGGTGAGGGCGAACACCGGGTCCGGATCGAGGTGGGTGTTGGTGATGTCTCTCTGTACCTTCGCGACGTGGACTGACCGCGCCGCTGACTGCCCTTGAGCCCTGTCATCTGTGCGGTAACCGGCTGTGTTGTCCGGTAACGGAGCGTAGGTTTCAGGACAGTGCAGTATACGAGTAAGGGGCGGCCGATGAAGAACGTGTTCCTGCTGGGGCTTGACGAGTTCAATCTTCCCGAAGTGGCGTCCCTGCAGGGTGCTGATACCCTGAAAATGCAAAAGCTGCTGGACATCGATGAGGTGGTTGATCCGCCGAGTGGCACACTGGACTTCGAGGCGCTGCGGCGCAAGGCGGACGCCCTGCTGGACTGCTTCGATGGCGTCGTAGACGGAATCGCCGCCCACTGGGATTTCCCTTCCAGTGCACTGGTCGGGGAACTGCGGAAGTCGCGGGGCTTGCCAGGTCCTTCCAATGAGGCGATCTGCCGCTGCGAACACAAGTACTGGTCGCGTCTGGAACAGCAGCGGGTGGTGCCGGAGCTGGTACCGCCCTTTGCCCCGCTTGATCCTTTCAGGGATGATCCTCTCGATAGCATCGATATCGGCTACCCGTTCTGGATCAAGCCGGTCAAGGCGCACTCTTCACATCTGGGATTCAATATCCGCAATGCGGAGGAACTGTATGGTCATCTGCCAGAGATCCGCGAGAAGATCGGTCTGTTCGGCGACCCGTTCGAGCAGTATCTGCGCTATGTGGACCAGCCGGAAGAGATACGGTCCATCAACGGGTACTGGTGCATTGCCGAAGGCATCATCTCGGTTGGCCGCCAGTGTACACTGGAAGGCTACGTCCATGACGGCGACACCACTGTCTATGGCGTGGTGGACTCGGTTCGCTCCGGCCGTTATCGGTCCAGTTTCTCCAGGTATCAGTATCCCTCGACCATTCCTGTTGCCGCTCAGCAACGCATGATACAGGCTGCGGACAAGGTTCTGACCCGGTTCGGCTACGATTGTGCGCCGTTCAATATGGAGTTCTACTGGGACCCGAAGACCGACCGGGTCAGCCTGCTCGAAGTCAATGCCCGTATTTCCAAATCGCATTGTCCGCTCTTCCGGTTGGTGGATGGTGTTTCGCATCATCAGATCATGATCGATCTGGCGCTGGGGAGAAAGCCGGATTTCCCGTATCGCCAGGGTCCCTTTTCCGTGGCCGGAAAGTTCATGGTCCGGGTCTTCACGGACGGAACGGTCACAAAACTGCCCGAGGCAGAACATATCCGTCAGGTGCAGGAACTGTTTCCTGAAGCCCGCATCAATCCACTGACTACGGTAGGCACGCGACTGCGGCACCTGCGCTTCCAGAACAGTTACAGCTTCGAGCTGGCGGACATTTTTCTGGGTGCGGACAGCCAGCGCGAGTTGCGGGAGAAATACCGGCGCTGTATGGAAATCCTGCCCTTTGAAGTGGAGCCGCTGGAGGAGGGAAAAACGTGATGGAAGTCAAGGAGTCCGGAGCGCAACCGATCGAAGAGATCGAGAATGTGTTCATCACCATGCCGGATGGTGCCCGGCTGGCGGCCCGGATCTGGCGGCCGGCTGGTGCCTGTTCGCGACCCGTACCGGCGATTCTGGAATACATACCCTATCGCAAGCGTTTCGGTACCGCCGAACGCGACGCAGGGATGCACCCCAAGATCGCCGCCCACGGCTATGCGTGCATCCGGGTGGACCTGAGGGGCAGCGGTGAATCCGACGGCGTGCTCCGGGATGAATATCTGCAGCAGGAGCTTGATGATGGCTGCGAGGTCATCGCCTGGCTGGCGGCCCAGCCATGGTGCGATGGCAATGTCGGCATGGTGGGGATCTCCTGGGGCGGCTTCAATGGTCTGCAGATTGCCGCCATGCAGCCACCGGCGCTCCGGGCCGTGATCAGTGTGGCCTCGACCGACGACCGCTATTCCGATGATGTACACCACATGGGTGGGTGTCTGCTGGGTGACAACCTGTCCTGGGCGTCCACCATGTTCGCTTACAACTCCCTGCCGCCCGATCCGGCCCTGGTCGGAGAGCGGTGGCGTGACATGTGGTTCGAACGGCTGCAGAAAAGCGGTTTGTGGCTGGCGGAATGGCTGCGGCACCAGCGCCGGGATGCGTACTGGAAGCATGGCTCGATCTGTGAGGACTTCAGTGCGGTGCGCGTGCCGGTGTATGCCGTCAGTGGTTGGGCCGACGGCTATTCGAACGCTGTCTTCCGGCTGGTGTCCGGATTGCGGTCCTGCAAGGGGTTGATCGGACCGTGGAGTCACAAGTATCCGCACCTCGGGGTCCCCGGGCCGGCCATCGATTTTGTGAGTGAGTCGCTACGCTGGTGGGATCACTGGCTGAAAGGGCAGGATACCGGCATCATGGAAGAACCGGCGTTGCGGGTCTGGATGCAGGACAGTGTACCGCCATCCACAAAGTATGCTGAACGGCCCGGCCGCTGGGTGGCCGAGTCCGGCTGGCCCTCGTCCCATATGGAAGCACGACGGTACCGCCTGTCCCGACACCAGCTTGTCCCGGACGATGAATCGGTCGGGGAATACCAGGTTCCTCTCAGCTCTCCGCTGACCGTCGGACTGTTTGCCGGCAAGTGGTGCTCCTATGCCGCCGGGCCGGATCTGGCGCATGATCAAAGGCAGGAGGATGGTGGCGCTCTGGTATTTGAAACCCGGCCACTGGAGGAGGATGTCGAGATCTGCGGGGCTGTGACGAGTGATTTGGTGCTGAGCGTGGACCGTCCGGTGGCATTGATTGCCCTGCGTCTGTCTGACGTGCTCCCGGACGGACGTGTGACACGGGTCACTTACGGGCTGCTCAACCTCACTCACCGGGACGGGTCGGAGCATCCCCGTCCGATGGAGCCGGGTCGACGCACAACGGTCAGCGTCCGGCTCAACGAGGTGGCCTATCGTTTTCCACGTGGTCACCGCCTGCGCCTGTCCGTCTCCACGTCGTACTGGCCGCTGGCCTGGCCTTCTCCCGAGCAGGTGTCTATGACTCTTGTGACTGGCACCTCCACACTGACCATTCCCGTCCGGGCGCCGAAGCCTGAAGACGCCACACTGCGTCCATTCAGTCCCACACGTGGGGCACCTCCGGCCAGAATACGACAGCTAGGCACGGGGGAGCACAACTGGCGGGTCATCCACGATCTGGGTGCCGACAGGGCCACACTGGAAGTGATCAATGATGCCGGTGCCTTCCTGATTGAGGACATTGACCTGGAAGTCCGCACGAAAGCCCTGGAATGGTACAGTTCAGTGGAAGAGGACGTGACCACGGCACGAGGCGAGGTGATATGGGAGCGGGAACTGTCCCGCGGTGACTGGCGGATCCGCACCGTCACCCGGACGGTGTTGACCGCGACGTCCACCCATTTCCGTGTAGTGGCCAGCCTGGATGCCTATGAGGGTGAAGTGCGGGTATTCAGCCACAACTGGGATGAAAAGATCGAGCGGGATCTCGTCTGAGTCCGGATCACGCGTGGTACAGTGATGTCCCGAAAACGGACGTCGCATGGAGATGCCGCCACCAATGGCCCTCAGACCAACCATTTACAAGGCCACGATCGCGCTCAGTGATACCGATCGCGGCCTGTACGATTCACTGCAGCTGACCCTCGCGCAACACCCGTCCGAAACCGTGGAACGCATGATGGTGCGTTTGCTGGCGTACTGCTTCAACGCCAGGGAAGGACTGATGTTCTGCAAGGGCGTAAGTGACAGTGACGAGGCGGACCTGTGGGCCCATGAACTGGATGGCACCCTGGCGCTGTGGATTGATGTCGGTGAACCGGCGGTGGACCGCATACGCAAGGCCCGCCGGACGGCACGAGCTGTTTCGGTCTACAGTTTCAACAGCAAGTCACCGGTATGGTGGGCGCAGAACCGGGACCGCTTCGGTGCACTGGATGTGGCGGTGTACCGCTTCGACTGGCCGCGCGTCCAGGCCCTGGCGGCCATGGCGACAAGGAACATGGACCTCTCGGTGACCATTGCCGGTGGCTCGGCTTATGTCGCCACTCAGGCCGGCGAGGTGGAGCTGCGCGCCGAGCCGCTGCAGGTACCTGACTGATTTGCTGTTTGCCGGTCAGGCATCCGTCGGCTATCCTGTTTCCATTCATCGAACAGACGCTCTCCAGGAGATCTCATGTCCTACAGTTTCACCATCAATGGTCAGGCCCGCGAGCTGGATGTCGACGGCGACATGCCGTTACTCTGGGCGGTCCGCGACCATCTTGAACTCACCGGCACCAAGTTCGGCTGTGGAATCGCCCAGTGTGGCGCCTGCACCGTGATGGTGGATGGTCAGGCCCAGCGCAGCTGTGTGCTGACGGTAGAAGCGGCCGCCGGTTCGGAAATCACCACGATCGAGGGGCTGCAGTCCCGCGAGGGGCAGGCGGTGCAGAAAGCCTGGCAACAGGTGCAGGTGGCCCAGTGCGGTTACTGCCAGTCCGGACAGGTCATGTCGGCGACGGCGCTGTTGGCGCGGAACCCGGCTCCGGACGATGAGACGATCGGCAATGCCATGTCCGGCAACCTGTGCCGCTGTGGCACCTATGGCCGGATCCGGGAAGGCATTCATATGGCCGCTGCGGAAATCCAGCAGACAGAGGGGGACGCGTGATGCGCAGAATGATGAAATCCTCTCCTGATACTGTGGATACCGGCCGGCGCTCGTTCCTGAAGCTGTCCACCGGCACCGCCGCCGGGCTCGTGCTCGGGGTGCAGTTGGGCGGCTCTGCTTCTGTTGCCCGCGCCCAGCAGGGAGGTACAGAGGACCTGCTGGCTTTCAATGCCTTCGTCTCCATCAGCCCGGACGACCGGGTGCGGGTACTGATCAAGCATCTGGAAATGGGGCAGGGCGTCTACACCGGTCTGGCCACCTGCGTGGCCGAGGAACTGGACGCGGCGTGGGACCAGGTGGTCTGTGAGCACGCGCCTGTCGACACCGCGAAATATGCCAATCTGTTGATGGGGCAGCAGGCCACCGGTGGCAGTACCGCCATGGCCAATAGCTATCGACAGATGCGTGAGGCCGGTGCGGCCGCGCGCGCCATGTTGGTGGCGGCGGCCGCGGAACGGTGGCGGGTACCGGCTGATGAGATCCTTGTGCAAGAAGGTCGCGTCTCACACGATAACCGGTCCGCCACGTTCGGGGAGCTGGCTTCTGCTGCCGGGCAATTGTCCGCGCCGGATAGCGACTCTCTGACCCTCAAGTCGCCGGATGATTTCCGTCTTATCGGGCGAGAGTCGCTGCCGCGCAAGGACGTCGGCAAACAGGATGGCACGGCCATCTACACCCAGGATGTGAAGCTGCCGGGGATGCTGACAGCGGTGGTGGCACATCCGCCACGCTTCGGTGGCAGGGTGGCGTCTTTTGATGACACGGCGGCGCGGCAGCGCCAGGGAGTCATTGATGTGTTCGAGATCGACTCCGGTGTGGCCGTGGTGGCGGGCGATTACTGGACGGCCCTCAAGGCCCGGGAAGAACTCGAGATCGAATGGGATGACAGTCATGCCGAGATGCGTGGCAGCCGGCAGATCCTCGATGAGTACCACCAGCTCGTGGAAACCAGGGGTGCGGTGGCCGAATCCGAAGGTGACACCGAGCAGGCTCTGCAACGGGCCGGGAACGTGACCGAGCTGACCTTCGAGTTCCCGTACCTGGCGCATGCCCAGATGGAGCCGATGAACTGCGTGGCCCGGATTGATGGCAACCGTGCGGAGTTGTGGTACGGCTGCCAGAGTGCCACCCGTGATCAGCAGGTGGTGGCGCAAATGATTGATGGTAACCCGGGCGATGTGGCCATCCATACCGTATTTGCCGGTGGTTGCTTTGGCCGGCGGGCCAATCCGCATTCCGATTACGTGGTGGAGGCCGTGAACATCGCCCGCCGCCTGCAGGGCCGGCCGGTCAAACTGGTCTGGTCCCGCGAGGATGATATGCGCGGTGGTTACTATCGCCCCGCCTATGTGCACAGACTGTCCGCCGCTGTCGGCCCGAACGGGATGCCTGAGGCTTTCCGGGCGCGGATTGCCGGGCAATCCATCATGGCCGGTACCTCCATGGCGGCGGGTATGATCACGGATGGTATCGACCACAGTTCCGTGGAAGGACTGGCGGGGCTCCCGTACGCCGTACCGAAGCGCCAGGTGGAACTCCATTCACCCGAGATTGGCGTTCCGGTACAGTGGTGGCGCTCGGTCGGCAATACCCATACGGCGTTCAGCAAGGAAGTGTTCATTGATGCGCTGGCCCGCCGGGCGAATGCCGATCCGGTGTCGTATCGGCTGGCACTGCTGCGCGACAATCCGCGGGAAACGGCGGTGCTGCAATTGGCCGCGGAAAAGGCCGGCTGGGGCAGCCGCGAGCTTCCTGAAGGCTGGACGCGCGGCGTGGCCGTGCATACGTCCTTTGGCTCCAGCGTCGCCGAGATCGCTGATGTCTCGATCGACGGTGATCAGTTCAGGGTGGAGCGCGTGGTGGCCGCCATCGACTGCGGCACGGCCATCAACCCGGACGTGATCCGGGCCCAGGTGGAAGGCGCCATCGCTTACGGTCTTTCCGCAGTGCTGGGAGACGAGCTGACCCTGACTGACGGGGTGGTGGATCAGGAAAACTTCGATGACTACCGGGTCCTGCGCATGCCGGACATGCCGGTGGTCGAAACGCACATCGTGCCGTCCACCAATGCACCGACCGGCGTCGGCGAACCCGGCACGCCGCCGATTGCCCCGGCCGTTGCCAATGCGCTGGCGGCCGCAACCGGGCGGACGTTCACGCGCCTTCCTCTGCGTCTGGGTTGAAGCCGGGAGAAGCTGTGCTATGAGCTCACCGCGATGCACATAGCCACGCTGCTTCTGGTCATTCTTGCCGCCGGACTGGTCAGTCAATGGCTGGCCTGGCGGCTCCGTTTGCAAGAGGTACACACCATGATTCCAGCAAGCAGGAATGCCGGGCTGGCCCCTGAGCCTCCGGAGCGGGTTGAAGTTCCTGAAGGTCTTCCAGCAGACGGTGCCGGCGGACTACCATGAATGCATGTCCTGTCCGGCCGGACGGGTATACAGAGAACGGAGGTCAGACCGTGTCGCAGGAACAACAGCGTCATCAGCTGGTTAAGCTGCAAACCGAACTGGAGGAGCGTGTCTCCGCCATCCGCAGGGATCTGTCCGGCGGGCACAGCCGGGATTCCGAAGAACAGGCCCAGGAGCGCGAGAACGACGACGTCCTCAACGGCCTGCTTGCGGAAGCTCAGGATCAGCTGAATCGTATCAGCGCCGCCTTAAGGAAGATTGACGAGGGGACGTACGGCCAGTGCGAGCAGTGCGGCGACTCCATAGACCCCCGGCGACTGGAGTCCCTCCCGGACGCCAGTCTCTGCATCAAATGCGCTGCGTGACATCCTGATTCTCCATTTAAAAACGCGATGGTTCGCGCTGGAATCCTGAATGATTCGTCCGTCGTCCACTGAGCAGTCCGACCAAACGCCCGTAAGGGCCTTGTTGATCGTCAACCCGAAAAGCCGCCAGGGTGCCGGGGCGGAGCTGGACAAGGGTATCGAGTCGCTGCGAAGCGCGGGTATGACGGTCGAGCACCTCACCTCGCATAGTGCAGAAGAGAGCCAGGAGGCAGTGCGCCAGCGCCGGGACACCATCAACCTGGTCATCATGGGCGGAGGTGATGGCACCATCCGTTCCATGGCCGATACGCTTCTGGACTGCAGGCTCGCCCTGGGCGTGTTGCCACTCGGGACCGCCAATGACCTGGCACGTTCACTCGGCATTCCCGAGCCGCTGGACGAAGCGTTCGGTGTCCTTGCGCGCAATCACAGGCGATGGATCGATGTGGGTGAGGTCAACGGCGAGCATTTTTTCAATGTCGCCAATATGGGACTGGGCGTACAGGTGACCGAGGAGCTGAGCGGCGAAGGCAAGAAGCGTTGGGGCGTGTTCAGTTACCTGAAGGCCCTGTGCCGTGCGATTGCCCGCCGCGACCGCTTCACAGTGATGGTGACGATGGATGGCGAGACAGTCCGGCTGCGTTCCATACAACTGGCTGTCGGCAACGGGTGCTACTACGGGGGTGGTAATGTCATTCATGATCAGGCCCGCATCGACAGTGGCCTGTTGTATATCTACAGTATCCGTCCCCAGCGTGTCCGGGACTTGCTGCTGCTTGCGCCGCTGCTCCGCAGCGGGCGGCAGCACATTGATCACAGAGTATACTGCGCTACCGGGCGGGATATCCGTATCAGCACCGGATCCAGAACCATGCAGGTGCACGCCGATGGAGAGCCGCTCGCACAGACACCGGCCCACTTCCGGGTCAGACCGGCTGCACTGGAGATGGTGGCGCCCGCCGATGGAGATGAGGAGTATCGTTGATGAGCATCATGCGCAGTGAATATCAGGTGGCTCTGCAGGACCTGCATTCCAGGATCCTGGAATCCGTGGATCATTACCGTGATTCCGCCCGGTTCGTGGAGGAAGAGGGGGCCGCACGGCTGTTTCGCGGGATCGCCGATGACCGGGAGGCGTTCGCGTCGCGGGTGGCGGAGGTCGTCCGGAAGGCCGGAGACCTGCCTGCTGCCCCCGATGCTGACCGCGAGACCGGTGAGCAGCTCATCCATCGCCTGCATGCCTGGTTCTCCTCCGACCAGACGCAGGATGTGATCGAGCAGCGCCTGGACGCCGAGGCAGAATTGGCGAGCTGGCTGGTGGCGCAGCGAGGGCAGAGCCACAGCGACGTGTACCGGGAGCTGCTCGGCGAACTGGAACAACAGACTGGAGAGGTTCGCTCACGGTTAAGGAGCCTCTGAAAAAGTATGGCAATGGTAAAATCAATGACCATCTGTAGAAGTAACAACCTGGATCAGCAGGTTGACGGGGGTGACGATGATTGCGGAGCGATCCGCCCGAGTGCTGGCAGCATGGCTGTCCGGCGTCAGTATGGCGGTCAGTTTTACCGGGGTCCTGGCGCAGGAACCACCCGGACGTTCAGGAGCGCCCGTGCAGATGCTCCCCGGCGATGAAGCCATCGAGACCGACGACATCCCTTCCTCGGCGGCGAGTACAACACCGACATCACCACGATCACGCGTTCTGATCGCGACAGGTCTCTTGATCTGTTCATTTCCAGGGTGATGTTTGGTGACATCACGTTCCGGCTGGAGTCGAGCAATACGCTGGACAACCACCGCTGCCGCGTGCGCGCCCGCTACGAACCCAGCACGATCGACGGTCAGCTCGATGAAATCGAGCGCTCCTGCAACAGTCGTGGACGCCGGCTTTCGGCTCTGGCGACGAAGTGATTACGTCAAAGGGTCAGGCAACTTCCTGCACATTGACCGCAGGAATCTGTTTCGCCCGATCCGCCGCATCCTGGAACGACTCGATCTCATTGAAGTTCAGATACCGGTAGATCTCGCCCGACATGGTCTTCACGTTACCCATATAGGACAGATACTCCTCCATCGTCGGGATCTTGCCCAATGCGGCGGCGACCGCCGCGAGCTCCGAGGAGGCCAGATAGACATTGGCTCCGGCACCCAACCGGTTCGGAAAGTTGCGCGTGGAGGTTGAGACCACCGTGGAGTTCGGCGCCACCCGTGCCTGGTTGCCCATGCATAGCGAGCAGCCCGGCATCTCGGTGCGCGCACCGGCCACGCCGAACACGTTGTAGATGCCTTCCTCGCTCAATTGGTGCTGGTCCATTTTGGTTGGCGGCGATATCCACAGCCGGGTCGGCAGACCGCCC
This sequence comes from Pseudohongiellaceae bacterium, assembly GCA_040882255.1. GTDB lineage: Bacteria > Pseudomonadota > Gammaproteobacteria > Pseudomonadales > Pseudohongiellaceae > PWQG01. The sequence goes on from JBBEBP010000011.1 coordinate 36,648, forward strand.
TCGACCTGCTTCAGTACCTCGCTGGCGGCGCGGAAGTGACCGATGTTGGTCATGCAGGAGCCGATAAAGACCTCGTCGATCTTCGTGTCCTGTACTTCGGACAGCGGCTTGACGTCGTCCGGATCGTTCGGACAGGCCAGCAGCGGTTCCTTGATCTCGTTCAGGTCGATCTCGATGACCTTGTGGTACTCGGCATCGGCGTCCGCCTGCATCAGCTCCGGGTTCTCCAGCCAGGCTTCCATGGCGCGGGCGCGGCGCTCCAGGGTGCGGGCATCGCCGTAGCCCTGGTCGATCATCCAGCGCAGCAGGGTCACGTTGGACTTGAAGTACTCGATGATCGGTTCCTTGCCAAGGTTAATGGTGCAGCCGGCGGCGGAGCGCTCGGCTGAGGCATCAGACAGTTCGAAGGCCTGCTCCACCTTCAGGTCCGGCAAGCCCTCGATCTCCAGGATACGGCCGGAGAAGATGTTCTTCTTGCCTTTCTTGGCGACCGTCAGGTCACCCGACTGGAGGGCCGCATAGGGAATGGCATTGACCAGGTCACGGAGTGTGATACCCGGCTGCATTTCGCCCTTGAAGCGCACCAGTACCGATTCCGGCATGTCCAGTGGCATCACTCCGGTGGCGGCGGCAAAGGCCACCAGGCCGGAGCCGGCCGGGAATGAGATACCCAGCGGGAAGCGGGTGTGGGAGTCGCCGCCGGTGCCGACCGTGTCGGGCAGCAACATACGGTTCAGCCAGGAGTGGATGATGCCGTCGCCCGGACGCAGGGACACGCCACCGCGAGTCTGGATGAAGTCGGGCAGGGAGTGTTGCGTGTCAATGTCCACCGGCTTGGGGTACGCGGCGGTGTGACAGAAGGACTGCATGACCAGGTCGGCATTGAAGCCCAGGCAGGCAAGGTCCTTCAACTCGTCGCGGGTCATCGGACCGGTGGTGTCCTGGGAACCGACGGTGGTGATCTTGGGCTCGCAGTAGCTGCCCGGGCGTACGCCATCGGCGCCGCAGGCCTTGCCGACCATCTTCTGGGCCAGCGTGAAGCCCTTGTCGCTGTCGGCGACCGTGAAGGGCAGGCGGAACACGGTGGAGGGTTCCAGGTTCAGCGCCTCACGCGCCTTGGTGGTCAGACCACGGCCGATGATCAGCGGAATCCGGCCGCCGGCACGCACTTCGTCCAGCATGATCCCGGTTTTCAGCTCGAAAGTGGTCAGTTCTTCATTGCTGCCGTGTTTAGTGATTTTTCCGTCATAGACATGAATGTCGATGACTTCACCGCTGTCCAGGGTGTCCACGTCGCATTCGATGGGCAGGGCGCCGGCATCTTCCATGGTGTTGAAGAAAATCGGGGCAATCTTGCCGCCCAGCACCACACCGCCATTGCGCTTGTTGGGGATGTACGGAATGTCATCGCCGATGTGCCAGAGCACGGAGTTGGTGGCGGACTTGCGCGAGGAGCCGGTACCGACCACGTCGCCCACCAGGGCGACCGGATGCCCTTTTTCTTTCAGTTCTGCGATCTGCGCCGGGGCGTTGGTGACACCTTCCCGTGGCTCTTTGTACATGGCCAGAGCATGCAGCGGGATGTCCGGGCGGGACCAGGCATCCTGGGCCGGTGACAGGTCATCGGTATTGGTTTCACCCGGTACCTTGAAGACGGTGACGGTCATGACATCGGGAACGGCCGGGCGATTCAGGAACCACTCGGCTTCTGCCCAGCTTTCGATTACGGCTTTGGCGTGCTCGTTGCCACTCTTCATCAGCTCTTCCACGTCATGGAAGGCATCGAACATCAACAGGGTGTGCTTGAGTTCCCTGGCGGCGTTTGCGGCCAGTTCCTCATCCTTCAGCAGTTCGACCAGAGTGCCGATGTTGTAGCCGCCCAGCATGCTGCCCAGCAGTGTGACCGCCTGCTTGCGGTCGATCAGCGGGGATTCGGCTTCGCCTTTCGCCAGGGCGGAGAGGAAACCGGCCTTTACATAGGCGGCCTCGTCGACACCGGCGGGGACGCGATTGGAGATCAGGTCCACCAGGGAGTCTTCCTCGCCGGCCGGCGGATTCTTCAGCAGCTCGACCAGTTCGGCCACCTGAGTGGCGTCCAGCGGCTTGGGCATAATGCCCTGTTCGGCTCTCTCGTCAACATGCTTTCGATAGGCTTCTAACACAACTGTCCCCTTTGTGAAGGTGCTCGCGGCCTTGGCAGGCCCCCTGAATCGGGTGCGCATTTTAGTGTAGAATGGCCTGAATTTCCAGTTACCGGCAGGTTTATCGCGTATGGCCAGTACATCTGATCAGGCAGCGGCGCCCGTCAAGACCCCCTGTATCGGCATCTGTTCGACCACTTCGCTGGGTGACAACCTGTGCCGGGGCTGCAAGCGCTTTGCCTTCGAGGTCATCGACTGGAATCTCTACGGCGCTGACGAGAAGCGGGCGGTGCTGTTGCGGATTGACAAACTCGTCAACCAGATCATGGAGCCGCGATTTGTCATCCACTCCCGGGAGCGGTTGCAGCAGGGTATGCGGCAGCAGGGTGTGCCGGTGCATCCGGAGCTGTCGGCCTACGGCTGGCTTCACGCGCTGCTCAAGAAGCGTCATGGCCGGATTACAGAACTGTCGCCCTATGGTGCGGCCCTGCGTCCGGACTATGCTCATCGGCCGCTGGCCGGGGTGTGGGAGGAGGCTGACGGTGAATTGCTGCGGTTGTGCGAGGCGCACCAGCAGCGTTACTTCAGCGCGGTGTAGGATCCGCAGACCGGATTCCCTGCGATAAAGCGGCTGATTCCGTTATGCCTTGAGAAGCGGAAAGTTGCGCAGCTCGTACCCTTCATCCGTGAATTCCAGCACCCAGCCCTTGTTGTGCCAGTCGCCCAGTACGATGCGCACGGCCGTGTCCTTGCTATGTACAGGGTCTTCCAGCGTGATGGTATGTACCGCCGGCCGGTGTGTATGCCCGTGGACGAGTACGGTGACATCCAGTTCATGCAGGGTATCGATGACTTCGCTGTAGGTGACGTCCATGATGTCCGAGGTCTTGTGGGTATTGGCCTCCCGGCTTTGCTCCCGCGCCTGCTGGGCGATCATGTAGCGCTCCACCAGGGATTTGGACAGGAAAACGTCCTGCCATTCCGGTGAACGCACCTGTTGCCGGAACGCCATGTATTCATTGTCCCGTGTGCAGAGACTGTCGCCATGCATCAGCGCGATCCGTTGTCCATGGCAGTCTGTAACAGTGGGATCTTCCAGCAGCGTTGCACGGCAGCGGGCGGCATAGTCGCGGCCGATCAGGAAGTCACGATTGCCGTGCATGAGGAAAACGTCCGTGCCGCCATCGGCCAGGCGCGCCAGCGCATCGGCGACGTTGTCACTGAGCTCGCCATGGTCATCATCGCCCACCCAGGCCTCGAACAGGTCACCCAGGATGTAAAGCGCCCGTGCGCCGGTGGCCTGTCGTTCCAGGAAATCCAGGAAGGTATGAGTGATGGCCGGTGTGTCGCTGTCCAGATGCAGATCGGAGATGAACAGCGTGCGGGACTGCTTCCGGTTGTCGTCGCTCATGTTCGGCTCTGCCCTGCTTTTACTGCTCGTCCGGGTAGGTCACGCTGGTGGCCGTGATGATGACATCATCCTGTGGGACATCCTGGTGGCCGCCCTTGCTGCCGGTCGGAGTCTTGCGGATGCGGTCCACCACGTCCATGCCGTCGGCCACCCGGCCGAACACTGCGTAGCCCCAGCCCTGCATGGACTGGTCGCGATGGTTCAGAAAGTGGTTGTCGGCCACATTGATGAAGAACTGCGCCGAGGCCGAATGCGGGTCGGCCGTGCGCGCCATGGCCAGTGTGCCCGTGTCATTACTCAGGCCGTTGTCGGCCTCGTTGCGGATCGGTTCGCCGCTGTCCTTTTGCTGCATGCCCGGCTCGAAGCCGCCGCCCTGCACCATGAAGCCATCGATGACCCGATGGAAGATCGTGCCGGTGTAGAAATCATTGCGGGCATACTCCAGGAAATTGCGTGCGGTGACTGGTGCGTTGTCGAAATCCAGCTCTATATGGATGTCGCCGAAGGTCGTTGTGAAGACGATCATGATGTACAGCCTGTCTGTGGGTTACGGGAGAAGCGGCTCAGCAGGTATAATACGGACTTTGTCGCCCATGAGAAAGCAGATCAGGGATTATGAATTCATCATCCGAGCATGACGCCGGCCACGGGCCGTCCAATTTTATCCGCCACCTGATAGAGGAAGATCTGGCCAGTGGCCGGCACGGTGGCCGTGTGCAGACACGTTTTCCGCCCGAGCCCAACGGCTATCTGCACATCGGTCATGCCAAGTCGATCTGCCTCAATTTCGGACTGGCCGAGCAGTACGGGGGGCAGTGCACGCTGCGCTTTGACGATACCAACCCGGAAAAGGAGGATCAGGCCTACATCGATGCCATCATGGAGGACATCCGCTGGCTGGGATTCCGCTGGCAGGGCGAGGTGCGCTATACCTCCAACTACTTCGATACGCTGTATGGTTTCGCCGTGCAACTGATCCGCCAGGGCGATGCCTATGTATGCAGCCTGTCGCCGGACGAGGCGCGCGAATACCGCGGTACGCTCACCGAGCCGGGCCGCAACAGCCCGTACCGCGAGCGCGGCGTGGACGAGAACCTGGACCTGTTCGAGCGCATGCGCCGGGGCGAGTTCCCGGACGGCACGCACAGCCTGCGGCTGAAGATCGACATGGCCTCGCCCAACATCAATATGCGTGATCCGGTCATTTACCGGATACGCCGGGTGCCCCATCATCAGACGGGGGACAGGTGGTTTGTCTACCCGATGTACGACTATGCCCACGGTATTTCCGATGCCATCGAGCATGTCACCCATTCACTGTGCACACTGGAATTCGAGGATCACCGTCCACTGTACGACTGGATTCTCGAGAGGCTGGGTGCGGAAGCGCTGCATGCCGCTGCCCGGGAGGCCGGCAATGCCGATGAAGGCGCAGAGCAGTATGTACTGCCAAAACAGACCGAGTTTGCACGCCTCAACCTGAACTACACGGTGATGAGCAAGCGCAAGCTTCGGGAACTGGTCGAGGAAGGTCATGTCAGTGGCTGGGATGATCCCCGTATGCCGACCCTGTCCGCGTTGCGCCGCCGGGGCTACACGCCGGCCGCGATCCGCCAGTTCATCGAACGGGTGGGGGTCAGCCGCAGTGCCAGCGTGGTGGACGTGGGCATGCTGGAGCATGCCGTGCGTGAGGACCTGGACCGTAATGCACCGCGTGCCATGTGTGTGTTGCAACCATTGAAAGTGGTATTGAGCAATTATCCGGAGGAACACACGGAGTCATTGCAGCTTCCGCGCCATCCCAAGGATGAATCAATGGGGCGGCGCGAAGTGCCGTTCGAGAAGACGCTGTATATTGATCGCTCGGACTTCGAGGAAGTGCCTCCACCCAAGTACAAGCGATTGAGCCCGGACAGGGAAGTGCGTCTGCGCGGCGGGTACGTGATCCGCTGTGACGAGGTCATCCGGGATGATAGCGGCGAGATCGTCGAACTGCGCTGTCACTGTGACCTGGATACCCTGGGCAGGAATCCGGAAGGGCGCAAGGTGAAAGGCGTGATTCACTGGGTGCCCGCCAGCACTGCCGTGCCTGCCACTGTACGCCTGTACGATCGCCTGTTCGAACAGGAAAACCCCGCCGACCGGAACCTGGGCGACTTCCGTGACAGTCTGAATCCGGATTCCCTGCATGTGCTGGAGGACTGTCTGGTGGAGCCGTCCCTGAAGGGTATCGGGCCGGGCGAGCACTTGCAGTTCGAGCGCGAGGGCTATTTCTGTACCGACACCCGGGACAGCAGTGCCGAACGCCCGGTGTTCAACCGTACCGTCAGTCTGCGCGACTCCTGGGCCAAGGTCAGCGGGCAACAGGGCCGGTAACCACCGTCCCGGCCGTGAAACGAGATACAAGGATCAGGTAAAACCATGCTCATCTACAACACGCTGAAACGACGCAAGGAGCCGTTCAGGCCGCAGGAGCCGGACAGGGTGCGCATGTATGTGTGTGGTCTGACCACGTATGATTATGCCCATATCGGTCATGCCCGCATGCTGGTGGCCTTTGACGTGGTGGTGCGCTACCTGCGCCACATCGGTTACGACGTGACCTATGTGCGCAACATCACCGACATCGATGACAAGATCCTCAAGCGTGCCACGGAAACCGGCGAGTACTTCGAGGATCTGACCCGGCGTTTCATCGAGCTTACCCATGAAGATGAGCGTGCGCTGTTCATTCAGCCACCGGACCAGGAGCCGCGCGCCACCGCGCATATCGACCAGATCATCGCCATGATCTCGATCCTGATCGAGAAAGAGTACGCATACAAGGTCGAGAACGGGGACGTGTATTATTCGGTCAGTCAGTTCAATGGCTATGGCCGCCTGTCCAACAAGAATCCGGAAGAGCTGCTGGCCGGTGCCCGTATTGAAGTGGGTGAACTGAAACGGGATCCGCGTGATTTCGCATTGTGGAAGGCTTCCTCCGACGAGGAGGTGGGCTGGGATTCGCCCTGGGGCTACGGACGGCCGGGCTGGCATATCGAGTGCTCCGCCATGTCCACTGGCTGTCTTGGTGAGAGCTTTGACATTCATGGCGGGGGTTCGGACCTGATGTTTCCGCATCACGAGAACGAGATCGCACAGTCTGAAGCCGCCACCGGCAAGCCGTTTGCCGCCGTGTGGATGCACAATGGCCCGGTGCGTGTGGACAACGAGAAGATGTCCAAGTCTCTGGGCAATTTCTTCACGGTGCGTGAGGTGCTGGACAAGTATCCGGCCGAGGTGCTGCGCTATCTGCTGGTGGCCAGTCAATACCGTAGCCCCATCAATTACTCCGACCAGAGCCTGGAACAGGCCTGGACGGCGCTGGAACGCTTCTATACGGCGTTGCGGGGGCTGGATACGGAGAGCGCGCAGGACCTGGTCAACAGCAACTACGAGAAGGCGTGGCGCAAGGCCATGGACGATGACTTCAACACACCGGAAGCGCTTGGCGTGCTGTTCGATCTGGTCCGCGAGATCAACCGTCAGCGCGAGTCCGACCCGGCGCGTGCCGCGCAGCTGGGGCGCTTGCTGCGCCGCCTCGGTGAGGTGGCCGGTCTGCTGCAGGATGATCCGGAAGTGTTCCTGAAGCAGGGCGGCGCTGGCGCACCCGATGCGGTGGAGATCGATGCCCTGATCGAACGGCGCCGCCAGGCCCGTGCCGAACGGGATTTTGCACTGGCCGATGAAATCCGGGACCGCCTCACGGCCATGAACGTGGTGGTGGAGGATGGCGCGGACGGCAGCAGCTGGCGTATCGAGCGCTGACGATTAATCATTGACGGATGGAGGCGGCATGAGTATTATGCCGTCCTCCGATTACGGAACCACTGTAACGGGGTATAGCGCAGTCTGGTAGCGCGCCTGCTTTGGGAGCAGGATGTCGGGAGTTCAAATCTCTCTACCCCGACCAGATTGACCCGGTTTATGGTGACTGTAGCTCAGTTGGTAGAGCCCCGGACTGTGACTCCGGTTGTCGTGGGTTCGAGCCCCATCAGTCACCCCATTTTCCGCACGTGTCAGACCGGCCCTGCGCCCGTAGCTCAACCGGATAGAGCATCGGCCTTCTAAGCCGAGGGTTACAGGTTCAAGTCCTGTCGGGCGCGCCACTACTGCAATGACCCTCGGCCTCATCCTGTATGGCCTGCCGACCCTTTCCCTGCCACAGTTGACATATTTCCACGGCAGGCTGAAAGTGGGTACATGAGCAACAATACAAGCGACCCTGTCCATCCCGGCAACGGTGTATCTGCCGTCCTCGTGGAGCAATTGGACAGCGCCATTGACCGTCTGGCCTCCATCAACGCCGCCGAAGGCATCTCACCGGTATTTGAAGTACTGGACCCGGCACGGGCATTGATGCTGGAGAGCGGCGGGCTGGATGTACTCTATGCGCGCGTACCGGCACTGGAGTCCGCCGGATTCTTTCGTGGTAGTGACTGGGATCAGCCCCGGACACTGGTACCGTCACTGGCCGTGCGGACAGTGCGTCAGGGGGATACGACAGCCGCCCTGGTCGAGAGCCTGAGCCAGATTCGTCTGTTGGCGGTGGCCAGGGGAGACTATCTGCACCCTGCGGTCTCTTCCGAGTACGCTCAACACTTCCTCGCCCAGGTCATGGCCATGAACCTGGATCTGGTGACCAGCGACCTGCAAGAGAGCGACCGGCTCCGGCCCGACGACATGGGGTATGCCGTCCGGGATCTTGTCCGCTATCTGCTGTCACATCTCGGTTATGAGAACCTGCTGGAACACCTGGTGGCCGAGGTATGGCGGATTCTTGCGCAGCGCCCGGTGCAGGTGGATGGCGTCAAACACATGTTGACGCGGATTGCAGTCTGTCTGAATACCCCCGATACCAACATCGGAGAAGCCGGGGACGATGCCCTGCAACTCGTCACCGCCGTCTTCAGCCCAACCCCGGGGTGCGAGGAGGATCCAGGCCTGGATGTCTATTCCGGGCGGCTCGAAGTCATGGGTGACGAGGCTCTTCTGCAAGAGGCCATCGGATTCGCCCGGGCCATGCACAATACCGGTCTGGTTTCCCCCTATATGCCAGGGTTCATCCGCTACCTTCGCAGCCGTTGGAATGCACTGATTCCGACGGCGCTGGGTCTCAGTCAGACGGGTGCGGATGCCTTTAACTGCTACCCGGCGCTGGTCCACCGGCTGATCGACGAAGCATTGTTCACGGAAACCAGCCAGGCCGTCTACGGCCTGGCCATGACGCTGGAACGGGGCATTCTGTATTCACCTCCAGTGGCGCCGTCCTTATGGCGACTGATCACGCTCTCGTTGTGCGAAGCGGCGGCCGGGAAGATCGCTGCCGTTTTCGGAACCCGGCGCTCCCCGGAATGTTTCCTTCTTGCCGATACCCTTAATGTACTGGGTTCGCCACTGGGAGTGGGGCAGGGGAACTACCCGACCTGCCAGTCGACGCGGGCTCTTTCCATGTGGGCCGGCAACGCGCCTGCGGACATGCTGCGAATGGTGGCATGGGCAGCTGGCAGAGACGAAATTGTAATGCGCTTTGAAGGGAACAACATCTCTTCGCGTGATCTGGGAGTTGGCCTGGCAGCCGAACCTCCCGTCGATGTGGATGCGGTATCTTTACTGGCAGTTCCACACCTGGATCGAATCTACTTTGAAATGGGACGTCGTAGCGCGGGGCGAGGGGAGGACCCGCACAAGTGGGTCAATGCTGAATTTCATGGTGGTCATGTCGGTCACGGTTTTCGCATAGCCGTGGATATATTCACAGGTGGCTTGAAAGACTTTGAGGGGTTCATCCGCGACTTCTATGTGACCTATCATCCTTTCTATAATGGCAACCTTCCGCTCATCAATCCGCAACCGGCAGGTATTGCTGTGACTGATAGTGCTGCGCGATTTCTTGGCTGGCACGCGATCACTATACAACGTGTGGCACTTGATCCTTCACAGGTCATGCGTGTCTACTTTTTCAATCCCAATAATGACAGTGGTCAGGACTGGGGGCAGGGCATTGTCACATCGATCCGCAGTAATGGTGAGTTTCATGGTGAGGCATCACTGCCGGTTGCCGAGTTTGTTTCACGGCTATACCTGTTTCACTACGATCCGCTCGATAAAGGGGAGCCGGAACATGTGCCGGCCAATGAGGTAGACCAGGCCATGCGTCTGACACGGGAGAGCTGGGGAGCCGGACGATAAACCCCGGGCCGGCTCTGCATTTCCTATTCGCCGGCGAGTTCGGTATACTGATCCCAGAAAGATGGGAAGTGTTCAGAAAATCCTGAGGTATCCCGGTTCATTATGCGCTGCTCGCTTTCCATGGCGCATCACTGTGCTCCGGGCTGTTACATATTCATGAAACAGCGCTGCCAATTGCTCAAGTCCAATGGAATGTACTTCGGTTGAAGCGCAGGTTTCCTTCACAAACCGGATGGAGAACATTCTATGTCGAGCAAATCAGAACAACCCGTTGCGGACCTTTCATCCTGGGTCGATCAATCACTGGACTCGGTTCGCGGCACGGAAACGCCCAAGGATCCGAACAAGGGTTACATTGCCCTGCTTGGGTGGAGCGTCAATGCCATCAAGGCGGCACAGAAGTTCGACCGGCGCTATGTGGTCGTTGCGCCTGACTGGGCTGCGGACTTTTGCAAGGCAAACGAGATTCCGTTCATTCCATGGGATTTCGTGCGGCTCAATGACCGCTCCATGGAAATTGCCGAGGTACTCAAGGCCGAAGGCGTGGACGTCGCCATCCCCTTGTTCGAGGAAACCGTCGAGTGGTCGGGAGCGATCAACTCGGTGCTGATGGACAACCCCCGCATGTACGGACAGTCCATCCTGTTTCGAGACAAGGCCCTGATGAAGCGACGTGCCCAGCTTGGCGGCATCCGTGTAGGGATCTTCGAAGAGGCGCACGAGAAAGAGGATGTCATCCGTTTCATGAAGCGCGTCAACCAGACGCTGCTGAAGCTGGATGGCGATCCCGATGACCCGATTCATGTCAAGGCCTTCGACAAGGCCGGTTGTCTTGGCCACCGCATGATCCGCAAGGTGGAAGAGATCGAGAACATCCCGGATGAAGAGTATCCGCTGCTGATGGAAAGCCACCTGGATGGTTGGGAATTTGCCGTCGAGGCGTGGATCCACGATGGCAAGATCCAGTTTCTCAATATTTCCGAGTATGTGACACTCGGCTATTCGGTGTTCGTGCCCGCCACGAAAGAGCTGGAGAGCTGGCGCAATGCGATCACCAGACAGATCGAGAAACTGATCAAGACGTTCGATATAAAGTTCGGCCTGATTCATCCCGAATATTTCGTCACTGCGGACGGGGAGATGTACTTTGGCGAGATTGCCTATCGCCCACCGGGTTTCAAGGCCTTCGAGCTGATCGAGCGCGCCTACGGGTTCAGCGCCTATCAGGCATCGATGCTGGTTTTTGACCCCAAGAGCACCAAAGAAGAGGTCGAGGCCTTCTTCCCCCGTGAAGTGGTCGATGCGAAAGGTTATGCGGGTTGCTTCGGTGTCTATCCACGCCGCCGTGTGGTCAGCAAGCTGGAAATGCCTGCTGAAACAACCGAGCATCCGTATTTCGAGTCGCATGAACTGGTGGCGCCCACCGAGGAGACAGTACCAGACCGTTCCGCCTTCGGGACGCACTGGGGACTGTTATTCTTCTTTGGAGATGATCCGATCAAAATGCGTGATCTGCTCAAGGCCCAGGAAGACCTGGACTTTTACGTATAGTGGGGCTGGGACATGCTGGCGATTATCGGAGGTACGGGGCTGACCGAACTACCGGGTTTCAAGGAAGAACATACGGAAGGTGTACAGACCCCCTGGGCCCGGGAACGGGTGCTGATCGCGACGGGGACGCTGGAAGGACAGCGCATCAGTTTCGTGCCCCGTCATGGCGAGGGCCATACCGTGCCCCCGCACCGGATCAACTACCGTGCCATCATCGACGCTCTGCAGCAGTTGGAGGTTGGCGGAGTGATTGCGGTCAACGCGGTGGGCGGTATCCACGAGAAGCTGGGGCCCGGTGGCCTGTGCATCCCTGACCAGATCATCGACTACAGCTGGGGCCGCGAGCACACATTCCATAATGGCGACAAAGAAAGCGTTGCTCATGTGGATTTCACCCGCCCCTACGACGAAGGCATGCGGCAGCGCCTGCTTCGCGCCGCCGATGAGTGCGGCCTGGATACTCTGGGTCATGGTGTCTATGGCTGTACCCAGGGGCCACGACTGGAGACCGCCGCCGAAGTGCGCCGCCTGCAGCGCGATGGCTGTGACATGATCGGCATGACAGGTATGCCCGAGGCAGCCCTGGCGCGGGAAGCCGGATTGGCCTACGCCTGTATCGCACTGTCGGTGAACCGGGCGGCGGGGTTGTCGGACGAGGAGATCACCATGGAGGGGATTCGGGCTGTCCTCTCCTCGGGTATGGAGCGTGTGCATCGGATCCTCTGTTCGGCTGTCCGGTAAGCACTACGTAGCACGAGTCTGTCGGGCGGGGGTGACGCGCAGGATCGGCCATTGTCCGGCCCCGGAAATCGGACTCCCAGGCGATCGGCGAGGGACCGCCGATCGTTCTGTCCGTGTCTATCCGATTTCCGGGGCCGGCCAAAACATGGCCTGATTGATCCTGCGCGTCACCCCCGCCCGACAGCCTCTCTACCGGTAGTTATCTGCGGAATGCAGACTCTGTTAGTCACAGGCGGGTGTTGCTCTGAGCCGGAAGTGCGCGAGAGAAGAGGTCCGAGCGGCGGGATGTGCCGTTCAGGAGCGTCGGCCGCCATGGATGGCGGTCGCCGAGCCTTACATGGACGTACTTGCAGGCGTCTCCTGAACGGCACATCCCGCCGCACGGACCGGGCTACGAAGTGAGAAATCCGGTCCTCAAGGCAACACCCGCTTGAACGGCTTTACGGTGACGCGGCTGTAGACTCCGGCTTTGACGTAGGGGTCGGCTTCGGCCCAGGCCCGCGCATCCCCCAGCGAATCAAACTCCGCGATGATCAGGCTGCCACTGAAGCCCGCTTCCCCGGGCTCTTCCGTGTCGATGGCCGGATGGGGCCCTGCGATGACCACGCGGTTTTCCTCGGCCAGTTTCTTGACCCGGGCGATGTGCGCGGGACGTGCTTCGGCGCGCAGTGGCAGGCTGTTTTCGACGTCTTCACTGATGATGGCGTAGAGCATGGCAGGTGTTCTCCTTGAAAATTCCGTTGGCTGGTCGATACCATCGTGGCCGGTATCAGGTTCCTGTCGACTTGTGGTCGGCCGTCCTGTTATTGTGCGCAACATTCCGGGCCGCAAGTGGTCCGGGCGCTCCTGAAATCCGATTTTCGACGACAGGCATTATGGCGGCACAGCTCATTAACATCCACCCCGACGATCCGCAGCCGCGGTTGATCAGGCAGGCTGTGGATGTGTTACGGGAAGGCGGGATCATCATTTATCCCACCGATTCCACCTATGCCCTGGGCTGTCATATCGGGGAAAAAGCGGCGCTGGACCGCATCCGCTGGATCCGTCAGTTGCATGACAAGCACAATTTCACGCTGATGGTGCCGGATCTGTCTTCCATCGCCAACTATGCGCGGGTTGGCAACAGTGCGTTCCGCCTGCTCAAGGCCTATACACCGGGGCCCTACACCTTCATTCTCACCGCCACACCAGAGGTGCCGCGCCGTCTGATGCACCCCAAGCGCAAGACCATCGGCATCCGTGTGCCGGACAGCAACGTGGCGCAGGCGCTGATGGCGGAATTGGGCGAACCGATCATGAGTACCAGCATGATCCTGCCGGGCGAGGAGCATCCGTTGTCCGAGGTGCATGAGCTGGAAGACCGGATGGCCAATCTGGTGGATTTGATCCTTGAAAGCGGGGCCGGTGGCCTGGACCCTACCACGGTTGTGGATCTGGTGGACGGGGTCCCGGTACTGGTGCGGCAGGGCAAGGGCGATGCCGCGCCGTTCGCCGGATAAAACCCTTCGTATTCGCCCCTGTCATTTGCCATAATACCGCTTTGGAGAATGACCGGGTTGATCCCGGAAAACCCCTGGATTCGGAGCAGGTTTTGTCTAACGTCAATTCGCAGAAACGGGTGCTGTCGGGCATGCGTCCCACCGGCAAGCTGCACCTGGGCCATTATCATGGCGTTCTCAAGAACTGGGTCAAACTGCAACACGAGTATGAATGCTTCTTCTTTGTGGCGGACTGGCATGCGCTGACCACGCATTATTCCACGCCGCAGGTGATTGAAGAGAACGTGATGGACATGGTGATCGACTGGCTGGCGGCAGGCGTCAATCCCGGTTCGGCCTCGATCTTCATCCAGTCGCGCATCCCGGAGCACGCCGAACTGCATCTGCTGCTGTCCATGATGACACCGCTGGGCTGGCTGGAGCGCGTTCCCAGCTACAAGGATCAGCAGGAGAAATTGCGGGAGAAGGACCTGGAGACCTATGGTTTCCTGGGCTACCCGCTGTTGCAGAGCGCCGATATCCTCATCTACCGCGCCGGTCATGTGCCGGTCGGTGCCGATCAGGTGGCGCACGTTGAGCTGACCCGCGAGGTGGCCCGGCGTTTCAACTATCTGTACGGGCGCGAGCCGGGATTCGAGGAGAACGCGGAAGCCGCCATCAAGAAAATGGGCAAGAAAACCGCCCGACTCTACAACTCGCTGCGTACCGCCTATCAGGAGCAGGGAGACATCCCGGCCCTGGACCGGGCCAAGGCGTTGCTGGAAGAGCAGCAGAACATCTCCCTCGGTGACAAGGAGCGCCTGTACGGCTATCTCGAGGGGGGCGGCAAGATGATCCTGCAGGAGCCCCAGGCATTGCTGACGCCCGCCTCCAGGATGCCGGGGCTGGACGGGCAGAAGATGTCCAAGTCCTATGAAAACACCATCGCGTTGCGCGAGCCGGTGGACAATATCGAGAAGAAAATCCGCACCATGCCCACGGATCCGGCACGCGTGCGCCGCACGGACCCGGGCGATCCGGACAAATGCCCGGTCTGGCAACTTCATGAGGTCTACTCTGACGAGAAAACCCGCGATTGGGTGCAGACCGGCTGCCGCAGTGCCGGCATCGGGTGTCTGGAATGCAAGAAGCCGGTCGTCGATGCGGTGATTGCCGAGCTGGAACCGATCCAGGCCGAAGCCCGACAATACGAGAAGGACCCGGACGTGGTGCGTTCGATCATTGCCGATGGCTGTGATGTGGCGCGCGAATCGGCCCGGGAGACGATACAGGATGTGCGACAGGCCATGGGCCTGAACTACAATCGTTGATCGTCGTTGCGGTCAGCGGTCGGATGGAGCAATGAACGCAGAAGCCACAGCAGAAACCGGGAATGAAACCCTGGCACAACAGGAGATGCCTTTCGCATATGTGGCGGGGCAGGCGGTCACCGAGTTACCGCGGGATCTGTATATTCCGCCCGACGCCCTGGAAGTCTTTCTGGAGGCCTTCGAGGGACCGCTGGATCTGCTGCTATACCTGATCAAACGGCAGAACATCGACATCCTGGAAATCGATGTGGCGCTGATCACGGACCAGTATATGGCCTATGTGGAGCTGATGGAGGCCCACCAGTTCGAACTGGCCGCCGAATATCTGGTCATGGCCGCGATGCTGGCCGAGATCAAGTCGCGCATGCTGTTGCCCCGTTCCCGTGACGAGGAAGAAGACGAAGAAGATCCCCGCGCACAGCTGATCCGCCGTCTGCAGGAATACGAGCGTTACAAGAAGGCCGCCGAGGAGCTGGACGATCTGCCCCGCCTGGAACGGGATATTTTCCCGGCCGTTGCCCAGGACCAGGGTTTTGAGCGTCCCACGGCCGAGCCAGTGGTGGAACTGGAGGAGATCCTGCGGGCGCTGGCTTCAGTGCTGCGCCGGGGGGACATGTTCGAGCATCACCATGTGCAACGTGAAACACTTTCCACAAGGGAAAAGATGTCCGAAATACTGGTGCGGCTCAACGCAGATCGTTTTGTGCCACTGGTCTCGTTGCTGATGCGCGAGGAAGGCCGTCTTGGCGTCGTGGTAACCTTTCTGGCCGTCATGGAACTGATAAAGGATTCACTGGTCGAGGTGGTTCAGACCGAACCCTTCGGCCCCATTCATCTGAAGGCACGCACGGAATGACCGAACAACAACAGGAACCCGGACAGGATCCGGAACAGAACGGGCAGGGGCCGGCGGATACGGCTGTCGATGAGGCGCCGGTGGAACGTATTCCGCTGGAGGCCGCTATGTTGCGGCAGATCATCGAGGGCTTGCTGATGGCGGCCGGCAAGCCGCTTTCGCTGGAGGCCATGCAGTCGATTTTCGAGGAACACGAACGTCCGGAGAAGGAAGAGCTGAGGACCGCGCTGTCGCAGATTGAACAGGATTGCGAAGGCCGTGGCTATCTACTGAAGGAAGTGGGATCCGGTTTCCGTTTTCAGGTCCGTGAGTCGCTCAGCGCCTGGGTGTCCCGTCTGTGGGATGAGAAGCCGCAGCGTTATACCCGTGCCATGCTGGAGACGTTGGCCCTGATCGCCTACCGCCAGCCGATCACACGAGGCGATATCGAAGAGATCCGCGGCGTGGGTGTCAGTTCTACCATCATCCGCACGTTGCTGGATCGTGAATGGGTTCGTGTGGTCGGTCATCGCGATGTGCCGGGCCGGCCGGCCATGTTCGCCACCACCCGCCAGTTTCTGGACTACTTCGACCTGAAAAGTCTGCAGGAGCTGCCGCCGTTGTCGGAGATCCGTGATCTGGATCAGCTCAATGGCGAGCTGGAACTGGATGACGAGCCGGGCGATAGCCGTGTTCTGGACCTGCCCGATGAAGAAGACGGGACGCCCGCGCCGGGCCAGAACGGGGAAGAAGGCGACGATCCTGAACAAGGCGAAGAAGGGGAAAGTCGCCCCGCATGGTCTGAGGAAGAGTTGCCCGACGAGGAAGAAGCGATGGCGTTGGCCCGGCGGCCCCTGGATGACATCCTGTCCAATCCGGATCTGGATGACGATGCCTCGGAAGATGAGGATGTTGAGGGCCCGAACAATGACGAGCCACCACATGAAGAAGATGACGGGGAGCGGAACTGATGGCGCAGCAGATGGCTGACGAGAAGCTCCAGAAAGTGCTGGCCCGCGCCGGCTTTGGCTCACGCCGTGAACTCGAGAAATGGATCAGCGACGGGCGCGTTATTGTCAATGGCACTCCGGCGCGACTGGGCGACAGGGTAAGTGAGGAAGACAAAATCACCGTGGATGGCAAGAAGGTGCAGCTGTCATCACGCAAACAATTAGCGCCGCGTGTCCTTCTCTACAACAAGCCGGAAGGCGAAATCTGCTCACGGAAGGATACCGAAGGTCGTCCGACTGTTTACGACCGGTTACCCGATGTTCACCATGCACGCTGGGTTGCCGTGGGCCGTCTCGACATCAATACCGCCGGCCTGTTGCTGTTCACCACCGATGGTGAGCTGGCCAACCGCCTGATGCATCCCTCCGCCAATATCGACCGGGAGTACGCGGTCCGGGTCAAGGGCGAAGTGACGGATGCCATGCTGGAAGCCATGCGCGAGGGTGTCGATATGGATGGACATCTCTGCCGGTTCACGGATATCCAGTACTTTGGCGGAGAGGGTGTCAATCACTGGTATCACGTGGTCATCATGGAAGGCCGCAACCGGGAGGTGCGCCGCATCTGGGAAAGTTTCGGCGTTCAGGTCAGCCGCCTCAAGCGCGTTCGCTACGGACCGGCGTTCATTCCCAGCCAGGTCAGAAAGGGTCAGTTCTACGAATATACGCCCAAGGAAGTGGCCGGGCTGTACGAACTGGTGGGGCTGAAGGTGCCGTCCACGCCGGCGGCGGTTCGCAGGCCCCTGCGAAAGTCCTCCACGCGGCGTCCACGGCAGGGTGGACGCGGCTGATCGCCTGCCTCAGTCCGGAATGCCGGACAGGAAGTCGGGGATATTCAGGGCCTGGCCGTGCAACGACCGACTGTCGGGGCCCAGCAGGTACAGGTAGGCTGGTGTCAGAGATTCCGGCGTCGGCAGGGCAGCAGGATCTTCTGCCGGGTAGGCGGCACGGCGCATCGCGGTGCGGGTAGCGCCCGGGTTGATGCTGTTGACGCGGATGGCGCTGGTCCGATTCAACTCGGCTGCGAACACCTGCATCATGCCTTCCACGGCAAACTTGCTGATCGCGTAGCCACCCCAGTAGGCCCGGCCCTGCCGGCCCACTGAGGAGGACGTGAACAGCAACCTGGCATCGGCCGACGCCTGCAGTGCCGGCAGCAGGGCCCGGGTCATCAGGAAACAGGCGTTCACGTTGACCTGCATCAGTTTCATCCATTGCTGGGGTTCGGTGAATTGCAATGGATTCAGGGAGCCCAGCAGACCGGCATTGTGCAGCAGCCCATCCAGGGCCTGGAACTGGTCCTGGATGCCGCTGGCGAGGGCGTCGTAATCCTCGGTACCAGCGGTGGCCAGGTCCATGGGGTGAATGACCGGTTCGGTGTGGCCGGCGGCGACGATACTGTCGTAGACCGACTCCAGCTTCTTCTTTGTGCGGCCCAGCAGGATGACACGGGCCCCATGAGCGGCGGCGGCCTCGGCCACTGCCCGGCCGATGCCATCACCGGCGCCGGTGATCAGAATGGTACGATCCTGCAACAGGGTATCTGGCAGTGAGATATCATTGGTGGTGGTCATGAGGATTCCTGATGTTCGGGCAAGTGCAGCCAGCTGGCCAGATCTCCGGCGCTGGCGAGAATATGATCGGCGCCCCAGTGGGCCGGGTTGGAATCGGCCGGCAGATAGCCCCAGGCCGCCACTGCGGTGCGCATGCCGGCGGCACGGCCAGCTTCCACGTCCCTGGGATGGTCGCCGATATAGACGCTGTCCGCAGCAGAGCGCTCCAGCCTCTGGCAGGCCAGCAGCAGGGGTTCGGGGTCCGGCTTGGTATGGCGGACGTGCTCGGGGCAGACCAGCACGGCGCAGCGCCGGCTCAGGGAAAGGGCATCCAACAGCGTGCGGGAGAATGATTCCGGCTTGTTGGTGACCACGCCCCAGGGAATACCCAGCGCTTCCAATTGCAGCAGGGGGCCATTCAGCCCGTCGTAAACCGTCGCCCGGCTGTGCTGGACCTGTTCTCCATACAGAGTCAGCAGTCGCTGGTGCCACCGCGTGAAATCGGCATCTTCCGGCTTCAATCCCAGTGTCAGGGTGACCAGCGCCCGTGCGCCGGCCGATACGGTCTGATGCAATTGGTGTTGCTGCGGTGCGGCACCGCCGGCTTCATCGGCGAGCTGCTGCAGGACGGCGGCAAAGTCCGCCGCAGTGTCCAGCAGTGTGCCATCCAGGTCGAACAGTACACAGGCGGGCAGGGATCCGTGCTGCGTCATGCCGGGCCGTCTCCTTCTGTGTTGTCCGGGCCGGGTTTGCGATAGTGGACCAGGTAATTGACGTCCACGTTGTTTTGCAGAAAATAACGCCGCGTCAGTGGGTTGTAACCCATCCCCCGGCTTTCGCCGCGCTGCAGGTCGTGGGCACGGCACCAACCGTCCAGCTCGGATGGCCGGATGAAGCGTTCGTATTCGTGGGTGCCGCGTGGCAACAATTTCAACACATACTCCGCGCCGACAATGGCGAAAAGCCAGGCCTTCGGGTTGCGATTGATGGTGGAGAAGAACAGGTGGCCGCCGGGGCGGGCCAATCGGGCGCAGGCCTCGACCACGGCCGCCGGGTCCGGGACATGCTCGAGCATTTCCAGGCAGGTGACAATGTCGTACTGCTCTGGCTCGCGTTCGGCCAGGGCTTCGGCGGACAGGTTCTCGTAGCGTATGTCCAGGCCGCTCTCCAACTGGTGCAGGCGGGCTACGGAAAGGGAGGCTTCGGCCAGGTCGATGGCGGTCATGTCGGCGCCGTGGTGTGCCAGTGCCTCGCTTAACAGGCCTCCGCCGCAACCGATATCGACGCATTTCTGTCCGGCGGGATTGACCTTGCTGCTGATGAAGCCGACCCGCAACGGATTGATCTCGTGCAGTGGACGGAACTCACTGTCGGGATCCCACCAGCGCGCGGCCAGTGACTCGAATTTGTGGATCTCGTGTTGATCGACATTGTGGTTCATCATGTTCCCCGTGGTGTGGTATCCGATGTCGCGAGCCGCTCATGCCAACGCATTACGTGTTCACGCAGGACGCTGATGTTGATGCTGAGGTGTTTGCCGTCGGCCAGGACCCTGTTACCAGCGATCCAGACATCGGTCACCTGGTCGGAGCGGCTGCTGTAGACGAGCTGCGAAACCGGATTGTACACCGGCCAGGTGTTCAGCGTATCCAGGTTGACCGCGCAGAGGTCAGCCTGTTTGCCGGGCTCCAGCGAACCGATCCGGTCATCCAGGCCCATGGCACGGGCCCCGTTCAATGTTGCCATACGAAGGGCCTGGTGGGCCGGCAGGGCGCTGGCATCGCCACTGACTGCCTTGGCCAGCAGGGCGGCGGTCTGCATCTCCGCGAACAGGTCCAGGTCATTGTTGCTGGCGGCCCCGTCGGTGCCCAGCGCCACGTTGATGCCAGCGTCCTGCAGTCGCTGCACCTCGCAGAAACCGCTGGCCAGCTTGAGATTGGACTGCGGGCAATGCACTACGTGTGAACCGGTTTCGGCCAGCATGGTCACTTCCGTATCATTCAGTTGCGTGGCATGGACCGCCAGCAGTCGCGGCCCCGGCAGCCCGAGACTCTGCAGGCGCTGCAGGGGGCGTTGGCCGTTGTCGCGTACGGCATCGTCCACTTCCTGCGCCGTCTCGTGGATGTGCATGTGCACGGGAATGTCCAGCTCCTCGGCCAACATGATGATCCGCCGCAGTGGGGCATCGGAAACCGTATAGGGGGCATGCGGGCCGAACGCCATGCTGATCAGCTGGCTGTTGCGGTATTCGTCATGCAGGCGGGTAGCCTTGCTGATGTAGTCATCGGCATCGCGGCCCCAGGCAGACGGAAAGTCAAATACCGGCGAGGCAAGCTGCACCCGAATGCCGGCCTGGGTGGCCGCCCGCGCCACGGCTTCGGGAAAGAAATACATGTCGGCAAAACAGGTGGTGCCGCCGCGCAGCATCTCTGCCATGGCGAGCTGGCTGCCATGTTGCACAAATTCCTCGCTGACCCATTCGCCCTCCAGCGGCCAGATATGATCCTGCAGCCAGGTATGCAGTGGCAGGTCGTCGGCGATACCCCGTAACAGCGTCATGCCGGCGTGGCCGTGCGCATTGATCAGCCCGGGAATCAACACCCGCCCTGGCAGTTCGATGATTTCCCCGGCCGGCAGAGTGCGGCCCTCGGCCTGCGGCACGATATCCACAATGCGACCGCCACGGATCAGGACGCTGTGCTGCTCAAGCACATCGTCGGCCTCAGTGACCGGAATCACCCAGTCGGCGTGGAGAATGGTGTCGATGCCTTCGGCAGTGATGCTGTCGTGTCCGCTGGTGATCTCGCTGCTCATGGGTGAACCCGGTTTCTGTTGCTGTGAATGACGGTGATGGTCGGAAAATGAAAATCCGGCGCGCAACGGGCCGGATTATAACGAAAACGGCGGTTCCTGACGTCGCTTTGTGTTAAAATCAGTTGTTTATATCCAGGGTGACTCCGGCGTGCGCAGGCCCGGAGTGAGTCCTGAATGTCCAGGGACGTCCAGAAAAAGGATCTGGTTACATTATGACTGATTCAGCCAAGCAGGTATTGCCGGTCTCGCTGGAAAGCGAGATGCGGGAATCGTATCTGGCCTATGCCATGAGCGTCATTGTAGGCCGGGCGTTGCCCGATGTACGTGATGGCCTCAAGCCGGTGCACCGGCGTGTTTTTTTTGCCCAGAACGTGCTCAACAACGACTGGAACAAACCCTACAAGAAATCGGCCCGTGTGGTCGGTGACGTGATCGGTAAGTACCACCCCCACGGTGATTCGGCGGTTTACGACACCATCGTGCGAATGGCGCAGGATTTCTCGCTGCGCTACCCGCTGGTGGACGGCCAGGGCAACTTCGGTTCCATCGATGGTGATGCTGCGGCCGCCATGCGTTATACCGAGATCCGCATGGCCAAAATCGCTCACGACCTGATGGCCGATCTGGACAAGGAAACGGTCGATTTCTCGGACAACTATGACGGCACCGAATCGATCCCCGATGTGTTCCCGACCCGTATACCCAACCTGCTGGTCAACGGCTCCTCCGGTATCGCGGTCGGCATGGCCACCAACATACCGCCGCACAATATGACCGAGGTGGTCAACGGCTGTCTCGCGTTGCTGGATGACGAAGACATCACCATTGACGGGTTGATGGAGTACATCAGTGGTCCGGATTTCCCGACGGCGGCCATCATCAACGGCCGGGCGGGTATCGTGGAGGCCTACAGGACGGGGCGGGGCCGGATCTATCTGCGATCGCGGGCCGATATCGAGGTTGACCCCAAGACATCCCGGGAAACCATCATCGTCACCGAGATTCCCTATCAGCTCAACAAGGCGCGGCTCATCGAGCGTATCGCCGAGCTGGTCAAGGAGAAGAAGCTGGAGGGGATTTCCGAACTGCGTGATGAGTCCGATAAGGACGGGCTGCGCATTGTCATCGAGCTGCGCCGCGGTGAAGTGGGCGAGGTGGTGCTGAACAATCTGTATGCACAAACCCAGATGCAGTCGGTGTTCGGCATCAATATGGTGGCTCTTGTCGATGGCCAGCCGCGCATCCTGAACCTGAAGGAAATCCTGGAGTGCTTCCTGCGGCACCGCCGCGAAGTGGTCACTCGCCGCACCCTCTACCTGCTGCGCAAGGCGCGGGAGCGTGGCCACATCCTGGAAGGTCTGGCCGTGGCACTGGCCAATATCGATGCGGTCATCGAGCTGATCAAGAGCTCGCCGACCTCGGCGGAGGCGAAGGAGAAGCTACTGGCGCGCAGCTGGAAATCCGACAGTGTGCTGGCCATGCTCGAGGAAAGCGGCGCCGACGCCTGTCGGCCGGACGAGCTGCCGGAGCAATTCGGTCTCAAGGGTAATGAGTACTACCTGTCTCCGGCCCAGGCCCAGGCCATTCTGGATCTGCGCCTGCACCGCCTGACCGGACTGGAACATGAAAAGCTGATCAATGACTACCGCGAGCTGCTGCTGCAGATCGCCGACTATCTGGATATTCTGGGCAGTGATGAACGTCTGTTCCAGGTGATCCGCGAGGAACTGGAACAGATCCGCGACCAGTACGGGGACAATCGCCGTACCGAGATCGTCGGCTCGCAACTGGATCTGAATATGGAGGATCTGATCACCCAGGAAGAGCGTGTGGTGACGATCTCCCGGGGCGGTTATGCCAAGTCCCAGCCCCTGTCCGACTACCAGGCGCAGAAACGCGGCGGCACGGGCAAGGCCGCCGCTTCGCTGAAAGATGAGGATGCCGTGCAGCATCTGTTGGTGGCCAACAGTCATGACACGCTGCTGTGTTTCAGCAGTGCCGGCAAAGTCTACTGGATTCGTGTGTTCAACATCCCGCTGGCTTCGCGTACCTCCCGGGGCAAGCCGATCGTCAACCTGTTGCCCCTGGAAGAAGGGGAGTGGATCACCAGTCTGCTGCCGGTCAACGAATACACCGAAGGCTACTTCATATTCATGGCGACCCGTCGCGGCACCGTGAAGAAGACACCGCTGGAGAGCTTCTCGCGCCCGCGCAGCGTCGGCCTGCGGGCCATCGAGCTTGACGAGGACGACCGTCTGGTGGGCACCGCGCTGACTGATGGTCAGCAGGACATCATGCTGTTCAGCAGCAGCGGCAAGGTGATCCGCTTCCGGGAAACCGATGTGCGCGCCATGGGCCGCACGGCGCGTGGGGTACGCGGTATCCGGCTGGCAAAAGGTCACGAGATGATTTCCCTGATTCTGCCGCAGGAAGCGCATCAGGTGCTCACTGTTAGTGAGCACGGTTATGGCAAGCGCACCGACACGGCCGAATTTCCGCGGTATGGCCGTGGTGGCCAGGGCGTGATCGGCATGCAGACCAGTGACCGTAACGGCAATCTGGTGGGCGCTGTGCAGGTGGCTGATGGCGAGGAGATCATGTTGATATCTGATCGTGGCACGCTGGTGCGCACCCGCGTTGACGAAGTGTCCGTGCTGAGCCGCAATACCCAGGGTGTGCGTCTGATCCGGCTCAAGGGCGGTGAACGTCTGGTGGGTCTGGCAGAGGTCGCTGAACCGGAAGAAGACGGCGCAGAGGGTGAGGTCGACGGAACTGATGAGTGATGCGCCGGTGACCGTCGCCTACCTCGGGCCTTCGGGGACTTTCTCCGAGCTGGCCGTGGATCGGTATTTTGGTCCGGTTGTGGAGAAACGGCCAGTCACGGGTATCGATGATGTATTCCACGCGGTGGAGCAGGGCGAGGCGCAACACGGCGTGGTGCCGGTGGAGAACTCCACGGAAGGTGCAGTGACCATCACGCAGGAGTGCCTGATCGATACACGGTTGAGCATCTGCGGCGAGGTCTATCTGCCTATCATGCAGCACCTGCTGGTGGCGGACCGGACTCGGCAGACGCCGGTACGGCGGATCGTTTCACACCGTCAGTCGCTGGCCCAGTGCAGGCACTGGCTGCGGGAGCACTACCCGGATGTCGAACAGGTGGCTGTCAGCAGTAATGCGGAGGCAGCGCGCATGGCAGCTGCTGATGCCGGTGTCGGTGCAATCGCAGGGAATCATGCGGCGGAACGATTCGGCCTGGAGGTGCTGCACAGTGGCATCCAGGACCGCAGCAACAATACCACGCGGTTTCTGGTGCTGGGCTACGAGCCGGCAAAGCCTACCGGCAAGGACAAAAGTTCGATCCTGGTGTACACGGAGAATCGACCCGGTTCGTTGCTGCGTGTCCTGGAGCCTTTTGACCGCCATCAGGTCAGCCTGACGAAGATCGAGACACGTCCGTCCCGCGACGGAATCTGGGCTTATGTGTTCTTCATTGATTTCGAGGGACACCTGGATGACGGGGCCGTCCGCGACGTGTTTGCCGAACTGGAAAATCGCACCATCAAGATTCATTTTCTTGGTTCCTATGCCATGGCGGATAGTGAGCCGGGAGCCCGAACCGCGTCGGATGCCCGGTAACTGATGAAAAAATTGCCTGACACACTGCTGATCGTCGGACTCGGCCTGATGGGCGGGTCGGTGGCCCGTGCGGTACGCGCCCGGGGCCTGTGCCGGCGCATACTGGCTTGCGACCGGGATGCTGCGGGCCTGGCCGCAGCCATTGATGCCGGCGTGATCGACGAGGGGGGAAGCGACCTGGCGGCACTGGCCGGTGAGGCGGATCTCGTGCTGATTGCGGTGCCGGTGCTATCGGTCGGTGCCGTATTGCGTGTGGTGGTAGAGTACGGGCGTCCGGAAGTGGTCATCACCGACGTGGCCAGCGTCAAGGGGCAGGTGTCCCGGGAAGCTGTCGAGGTGCTGGGTCCGATGGCTCCCCGGTTTGTGCCGGGACACCCGATTGCCGGCTCCGAGGAGAGTGGTTTCAATGCAGCCCGCGACGGTCTTTTTCAACAGCGCAAGGTGATCATCACTCCCGGCGCGGATACCGACGCCGATGCGGTGCGCAGGGTCACCGCCTTCTGGCATGCACTGGGCGCCGATGTGCACGGTATGAGTGTGACACGGCACGATGCTGTGTTGGCCGCCACCAGTCACCTGCCACACCTTCTTGCGTATACGCTGATCAACACCCTGGCGCGGAGTGCCGGAAACACTGGTCAGGAGGAGACCCGGCAGGTCTTTGATTACGCCGCTGGCGGTTTCGCCGGTTTTACCCGCATCGCCTCCAGTGATCCAACCATGTGGCGGGATATTTTCCTGTCCAACGGTCCGGCCACCCTGAACGTGCTGGACCGTTTCCGCGACGAGCTGGATCGTATGCGCGAGCACATCCGGACCGGGAAAGGGGACGCGTTACAGCAGTATTTCAGCCGGGCCAGGCAGGCCCGGGATCATTTCATTCGCCGCTTCGAGGCGACAGGAGAGACAGGCAACGTCATGCATTCAGCCCGCGTGGATTATGTGGCCGGCCCCGGCGGCTGCGTTACCGGTGATTGCCGAGTACCCGGCGATAAATCCATTTCCCATCGTTCCATCATGTTTGGCGCGCTTGCAGAGGGTGTCACGAAAATCAGTGGCTTTCTGGAGGGAGAGGACTCACTCCACACCCTGCAGGCATTCCGTGACATGGGCGTACCCATCGTAGGCCCGGAAGAGGGCGAAGTAACAGTATATGGCGTTGGAATGCACGGCCTTGCGGCACCGCGCGAAGCGATCTGGCTGGGCAACTCCGGAACGGCCATGCGGTTGCTTACCGGTCTGTTGGCCGCACAATCCTTCGATTCGGAGTTGACCGGGGATGCCTCGCTGTCGGCCCGGCCGATGGAGCGGGTGGCCGGGCCGCTGCGCCGCATGGGTGCCAGTATCGATACCGCAGAGGGCGGGCGTCCTCCATTGCGCATCCATGGCAGCGGGCTGACCGGCATCCGCTACGAGATGCCCATGGCCAGCGCCCAGGTCAAATCCTGCCTGCTGCTGGCCGGGTTGTATGCGGACGGGGAGACGACGGTGGTGGAACCCGAGCCCTGCCGGGATCACACCGAGCGGATGCTGCGCGGTTTCGGCTGTCGGGTGGAAAAGAGTGACGACGGGCGCACCACCAGTCTGCGGGGCGATCAGTCATTACAGGCGGCGGATATTGATGTGCCGGCTGATATCTCCTCGGCGGCATTTTTCATGGTGGCCGCCTCCATCGCGCCGGGCTCCGACCTGCTTTTGCGGCACGTGGGAGTCAACCCGACCCGTACCGGCATCATTGATCTGCTGCGCCTGATGGGCGCGGACATCACGCTGGAGAATGAGCACGAAGCGGGCGGTGAGCCGGTGGCCGACGTTCGCGTGCGCCATGCGGCATTGCACGGCATCGAGGTGCCGGGACATCTGATACCGCTGGCCATCGACGAGTTCCCGGTCCTGTTCGTGGCGGCAGCCTGCGCCAGCGGTGACACGGTGCTGCATGGTGCCGAAGAGCTGCGGGTCAAGGAGACCGACCGCATCCAGGTCATGGCGGACGGGTTGACGGCACTGGGCGTGTCGCTGGAAACCCACGACGACGGCATCCGCATCAGTGGCGGCAAGATTGGTGGTGGAGAGGTCGACAGCGCCGGTGACCATCGTGTGGCCATGTCATTTGCGGTCGCGTCGCTGGTCGCCACAGACCGTATTGTGATCCGTGACTGCGCCAATGTGGCCACGTCGTTTCCCGGCTTTGTGCCGCTGGCCGGCCGTGTCGGCCTGACCATACAGACACGGGAGGCCTGAGCGATGACGATACCGGTGATCACCATCGACGGACCCGGCGGGGCCGGCAAAGGCACGGTCAGTGCCCTGGTGGCGGAAACGCTGGGCTGGCACTATCTGGACAGCGGCGCCATGTACCGGGTGCTGGCGCTGGCCGCGCTGCGCACCGGCGTGGAACTGAACGATGGCGGTGCGGTGGCCGCGCTGGCACCATCGCTGCCCCTGCGTTTCGACACCTCCGGTGCCGTGTTGCTGGATGGCGAGGATGTGGCCGGCATCATGCGCGGCGAGGACTGCGGTGAAGCGGCCTCCATGATCGCCGGCAACGCTGCGGTGCGCGAGGCGCTTCTGCAGCGTCAACGTGATTTTCGGCAGCCGCCCGGTCTGGTGGCGGATGGCCGGGACATGGGCACCGTGGTGTTCCCGGATGCCGCGACAAAAGTGTTCCTGACCGCCAGTGCGGAAGAGCGCGCGAGAAGGCGTCATAAGCAGTTGATGGAGAAGGGTATTGATGGTAACCTTTCGGCCCTTTTGGCGGATATAAAGGCGCGCGACGAGCGTGACCGCACCCGGGCGTTGTCGCCGCTGGTGCCCGCAGAGGACGCGATTACGGTAGACACCACCGAGCTGGGCATCAGCGAGGTGGTGGAAAAAGTGCTGGCGCTGGCAGGCCGATAAGGGTCTGGAACGGCGTCAGATTTTCGTTGTAAGACCCCTGTCCGGCGAGCCCCGGCTCTGGCCGCCGGCAGGGTATTTACTCATTGAGCCGTGCTGGCCGGAGCGCGGTATACAGGACCTGACATGACACAAAGCTTCGCTGAACTATTTGAAGAAAGTTTGAACGACGTTGATATGACCCCCGGCTCGATCGTGATCGGCACCGTGGTGGATATCGACTCTGACTGGGTGACAGTCAATGCCGGACTGAAGTCCGAAGGGGTGATCCCCAAGAATCAGTTCCTTGATGAAGACGGCAGTTTCACGCTGAACGTCGGAGACAAGGTGAAGGTGGCCCTGGAAGCCGTGGAAGACGGTTTCGGCGAGACCCGCCTGTCGCGCGAGAAAGCCAAGCGCGCCGAATCCTGGATGGAACTGGAAGCTGCGTACGAGAAAGGCGAAGTGGTCACGGGTGTCATCAATGGCAAGGTCAAGGGCGGCTTCACCGTCGATCTGAACAATATCCGTGCCTTCCTGCCCGGTTCACTGGTCGATATCCGACCGATCCGGGATACCACCCACCTGGAAGGTCACGAGCTGGAATTCAAACTGATCAAGCTGGATCAGAAGCGCAATAATGTGGTCGTTTCGCGCCGCGCCGTGCTGGAAGCCGTCACTTCCGAGGAGCGCGAGGAGCTGTTGTCCAAGCTGCAGGAAGGCATCACCATCAAGGGTGTGGTCAAGAACCTCACCGATTATGGTGCGTTCGTGGACCTGGGCGGTGTTGATGGCCTGCTGCACATCACAGACATGTCGTGGAAGCGCATCAAGCACCCCAGCGAAATCGTCAATGTTGGCGATGAGATCGACGTCAAGGTGCTCAAGTACGATCGTGAGCGAAACCGTGTTTCCCTGGGCCTCAAGCAATTGGGCGAGGATCCGTGGGTCGACATCAAGGCGCGCTACCCGGAGAGCACGCGGGTCAAGGCCACTGTCACCAACCTCACCGACTACGGCTGTTTCGCCGAGCTGGAAGAGGGTGTGGAAGGCCTGGTACACGTCTCCGAGATGGACTGGACCAACAAGAATGTGCATCCGTCCAAGATCGTACAGATCGGCGACGAGGTCGAGGTGATGATCCTGGATATCGACGAGGAGCGCCGCCGTATCAGCCTGGGTATCAAGCAATGCTTCCAGAATCCCTGGGATGCCTTTGCCGAGAAATACCGCAAGGGTGACAAGATCAGCGGCACCATCAAGTCGATCACCGACTTTGGTATCTTCATTGGTCTGGATGGCAACATCGACGGACTGGTTCACCTGTCCGATATCTCCTGGGACGAGCCGGGCGAGGAAGCGGTCCGCGAGTTCAAGAAAGGGGATGAAATCGAGACCGTCATCCTGTCCATTGATCCCGAGCGCGAGCGTATCTCGTTGGGCATCAAGCAGCTGTCCGACGATCCGTTCATGAACTTTGTCGGCCAGTTCGAGAAAGGCAGCATCGTCAAGGGTCAGATCGCCGACGTGGATGCCAAGGCCGCCACGATCTCGCTGGCGGAAGGCGTGGAGGGTGTACTGCGCGCCTCCGAAATCAGCCGTGACAAGGTGGAGGATGCCCGCAACGTGCTGAATGCCGGTGACGAAGTGGAAGCCAAGGTCATCAGCGTGGATCGCAAGAGCCGCGTGTTGCAGCTTTCCATCAAGGCGCTTGATATGGATGAAGAGAAGTCCGCCATCCAGGATCACAAGAGCCAGGGGCAGTCGTCTGCGACCACGATCGGCGATCTGATCAAGGCCGAAATGGAAAAGAAGTAACGGGAACGGAAAACGACGTACAGGGAACCGGTTATGACGAAATCTGAACTGATCGAGCGTATCGCTGCCAGGCAGACGCAATTGTCAGCGAAGGATTGCGAGTTTGCCGTCAAGGCGATTCTCGAGTACATGTCACAGGTTCTCTCGGAAGGTGGTCGTATCGAGGTGAGAGGTTTCGGAAGCTTCTCACTCCACTATCGAGTGCCCCGGATCGGAAGGAATCCGAAAACCGGGGCGCCGGTAGCTCTCAGCGGCAAGTACGTACCGCATTTCAAGCCCGGTAAGGAGCTGCGTGATCGGGTCAACCGGGGCATGGAACAGGGTTACTGAGTAGTGTACTCCGCTACCATACCCGTCATCGTTGCACTGGACACACACGATCCTGATGCTGCTCTGGCATTGGCTGCCAGGCTTGATCCTGCATTGTGCCGAGTAAAGGTCGGCAAGGAACTGTTCACCGCCGCCGGCCCGGCATTGCTGGATGCCCTCCATGATCAGGGACACGAAGTGTTTCTGGATCTCAAGTTTCACGATATTCCCAATACGGTGCGCAAGGCCGTGGCCGTGGCCGCCTCTCAGGGTGTCTGGATGCTGACCGTCCATGCGTCCGGCGGTCGTGCCATGATGCAGGCCGCACGCGAAGGCGCACGTGAAGGCGCGGGCCGTTCGGGAGGACGAGGACGTGAACCATTACTGGTGGCGGTCACGCTGCTCACCAGCCTGGACCAACAGGACCTTGATGAGCTGGGCATACAGCGCTCCATGGCAGAGCAGGTTCAGCGCCTGGCCGCACTGGCCCAGAACAGTGGCATGGATGGTGTGGTCTGTTCCGCAGAGGAAGTGACCGGTTTGCGGACACTGCTGCGTGAGGATTTCATGCTGGTTACCCCGGGCATCCGCCCGGCAGGTGACAGCCATCATGACCAGAAACGGGTCATGACTCCGGGCGAAGCCCTTCGTGCCGGCAGTAATTATCTGGTCATCGGCCGGCCCATCACCCGCAGCACCCGGCCCGCCGAACGGCTGGCGGCGATCTGCGAATCTTTGTGACTCTTTCCTTCCCGTCAATACTGGCATGATCCCGGAACTCTGCTAGAGTGGAAGTGACGGCCTGTTCCGCGTGTGTCGTGGACAATGCCGCCGCTCATGTAGCATCAATCGAGTCATTGCGTATAAAAGGAGTTATACCATGCACACATTCATCCGATTGTTTCCCACCCGAACCGTCCCTTCAATGGCCCTGGTGTTCGGCCTGCTGTTGTCGCTGGCGCTGATTTCCGGACCGGCATTGGCACAGGACGATCCGGCGGAGGAGATGCCCGTCCATCCGGTGAACATCAACACGGCGGATGCCGACACACTGGCCCTGGCGCTGGATGGCGTAGGAAGCACCCGCGCCGAAGCCATCGTGGAGTACCGGGAGGAACACGGCGAGTTCATGCGCGTCGAGGATCTTCAGGAGGTCAGTGGAATCGGCCCGGCGACGCTGGAGCGGAATCTCGATCGATTGCAGGTCGACGGTGCCGGAGAATAGCGCTTTGCGGTAGAATGGGCGCTTTTTCAGGCGCCCGTTCACATGTCCCTGCAGAACACATTCCTGCTTTTGCTGACACTGTTTGTCGCCAGCCTGTTGCTGACCCGGCTGGTGCTGTTGTTCGCTCCACGGTTCGGCCTGGTGGATATGCCTGGTGAGCGCAGCTCTCATGGCCGGCCCGTGCCGCGGGGCGGCGGACTGGCGGTAGTGCTGGTCTGCAACGGTTTTTTCTGCTGGTTGGCGCTCACCGGCGCCCTGGCGCTGACGGATCTGGTCATGCTGCTGCTGTCCTTGCCGATCGCTATGGTTGGCCTGGTGGATGACTGGCGCTCGCTGGGGCATCGTTGGCGCGTCGTGGCACAATTGCTGATGGCGGTGGCGGTCTTCGCCCTGTTGCGGGAATTGCCGCCGCTTCATGTGGGTGGAGCGAACCTCGATCTGGGCATCCTGGCGTGGCTGGTGGTACCTCTGGCGATCAGCTGGCTGTGCAATCTGTACAACTTCATGGATGGCATTGACGGATTGGCGGCTGCGCAGTGCTGTTTCGTGGCAGCCGGGGCGGCCTGGCTGATCGGCGAGCAGTCCGAATCACTCAGCCTGCTGATTCTGGGGCTGTTCGTGACGTCCGCCGGCTTCCTGGTCTGGAACTGGTCGCCTGCCCGCGTATTCATGGGTGATGTGGGCAGTACCTGGCTGGGGTTCGTATTCGGCGTGCTGATCCTGATCACTGTCCGCGAGCAGATCCTGACCATCTGGGTCTGGTTTCTTCTGCTTTCCGTGTTTATTGCTGATACCGGCTGGACGCTGGGGGTGAGGCTGGTGCGTGGTTGC
This sequence comes from Pseudohongiellaceae bacterium, assembly GCA_040882255.1. Classification (GTDB taxonomy): domain Bacteria; phylum Pseudomonadota; class Gammaproteobacteria; order Pseudomonadales; family Pseudohongiellaceae; genus PWQG01. The sequence goes on from JBBEBP010000011.1 coordinate 68,443, forward strand.
AGGCCGTACGAGGCGCATAGCAGCCATGCGTACCAGATTGCCGCCCGGCGTTTCGGCCACGCCCCTGTCGTGCTGGCCATCATGGCCATCAACCTTCTGTATGTGATGCCGTTGGCATGGTGGGCCGAGAGCCACCCCCATTACGGGGTATATCTGGCGTTCTCTGGTATAGTACCCCTCATTGTGCTGTGCTGGCGCCTGGGTGCCGGTACGGACAGGAACCGTTAGTCCGGCGCAGTGAGCCGGAGAACATCCGGGCAAGGAAACGAATGAATCTCTACACCATTCCGCTGTCGCGCACCCTCAAACAGCTGCTATTGATGCTGGCCGATGGCCTGATGCTGGTCCTCGCCCTGTGGTTGACGTTCACACTGCTCAATGTTGATCCGGTGGCCCCCGGTGATTCCGTCTACCTGTACTTTGGTCTGGCGACCGCTCTTTGTGTGGGCGTGTTCTACCGAATCGGTCTCTATCGCGCGTTGCTGTTGTATATGGGGCTGCAGTCCGGATTCATCGTCTTGCAGGGGGTGTCCATCGCCACCGTTGTGCATGGGGGTGTCTACTATTTTCTGATGTCGCCCCCCTCGCATGACTATGCTGTGTTGCCGATTTTCTGGATGATCTCGCTGCTGTTCATCGGTGGCAGCCGCTTCGTGGCCAAGGTGGCCCTGCAGACCCTGATTCAGAATTTCAGACCCAAGGAACCGGTGATCATCTATGGCGCCGGCAGCTCCGGTATGCAACTGGTGGCTGCCCTGCAGAGCGGTGAACAATACCTGCCGGTCGCTTTTGTGGATGACAGCCGCAGCCTGATCGGCAACACCGTGCATGGCATCCGGGTATACAGTCCCGGGTCGCTACACGAGTTGATCGACAATTTTTCTGTGCGCCAGATCCTGCTGGCGATCCCCTCGGCTACCCATGCCGAGCGCAAGGAAATTCTCAATCGTCTGGAACACCTGCCGGTCCATGTCAAAACGGTGCCGGATCTGTTCGACATGGTGTCGGGCAAGGTCGGGGTGGACGAGATTCGGGATGTCGACATCGAGGACCTGCTGGGCCGGGATATCGTGCCGCCCGACCCTGAGCTGCTGGGCGCGTGTATCACGGGGCGGTCAGTACTGGTCACGGGCGCGGCCGGCTCGATCGGCTCGGAGCTGTGCCGTCAGATCATCCAGCTGCAGCCCCGCCGCATCATACTGGTCGATACGTTCGAGTATGGCTTGTATGAGATTGAAAGCGAGCTGCAGGCTATCCATGACACGCTGGAAGAGCGGGAATCGGTAGAGCTGGTGGCGCTGCTGGGCAATGTCTGCAACCGGCGTCTGATGCATCGCATCATGGAGCGATTCGCTGTGCAGACGGTGTATCACGTGGCGGCCTACAAGCAGGTGCCCATGGTGGAGAAGAACACCGTGGAAGGCGTGCGTAACAATATTTTTGGCACGGTGGTCTGCGCCCAGGTCGCCGAGCAGCTGGGTGTCGGGCATTTCGTGCTCATTTCCACGGACAAGGCGGTGCGCCCGACCAACGTCATGGGCGCCAGCAAACGGTTCTCCGAACAGGTGCTGCAGGCGCTGGCGCAGCGTGGCAGCCGGACCTGTTTCAGCATGGTACGGTTCGGGAATGTGCTGGGCTCGTCAGGTTCCGTGGTGCCGCTGTTCCGGCGCCAGATCAGTAATGGCGGACCGGTCACGGTGACACACCCGGAAGTCACCCGCTACTTCATGACCGTGCAGGAGGCGGCGCAGCTGGTGATCCAGGCTGGCTCCATGGCCAACGGAGGAGACGTTTTTGTACTGGATATGAATGAACCGATCCGCATCGTCGACCTGGCGCGCAAGATGATCCATCTGATGGGCTACGATGTCCGTGACGAGAAATCCTGGCGCGGCGATATCGCCATCGAGTATTCCGGTCTGCGTCCGGGCGAGAAGCTGTTCGAGGAACTGCTGATCGGCGAGTCGGTAACCGGAACCGAGCATCCCAAGATCATGCGCGCCCGGGAAGACACGCTCGCCTGGGATGTGCTGGAGCCGCTGATACAACAATTGCAGCAGGCCTGTGAAGAGTTGGAGCTGACGCGTATCAGGGATGTGCTGCGCACAGCGGTGGACGGCTTCGAGCCGGCAGCGCTGGGCGATGATCCGCTATGGATCCGTGAGGTTCCCCGTCCGGAAAGTCGGCCCACCGCCCGGGTCACGCCTCTCTACAAACGCTGAGCACTCTCGATGACCACCGGCTCCAACGGCACGTCCTGGTGGCCCCGCCGGCTTGTGGTCTGCACCCCCGCAATCTCGTCCACCACATCCATGCCTTCCACGACTTCACCGAATACGGCATAGCCGAAGTTGGATGGGCCGCTGTGGTTGAGAAAGTCGTTGTCCGTCAGGTTGATGAAGAACTGGCTCGTGGCGCTGTCAATATCGCGGGTGCGGGCCATGGCCAGCGTAGCGCGGCTGTTGGCGGCGCCGTTGTCCGCCTCGTTCTCGATCGGTGGATAGCCGGACAGTTCCACCATGTCCGCATCAAGGCCGCCACCCTGGATCATGAATCCGGGGATGACGCGGTGAAAGATCAGCCCGTCATACAGCCCGTTGTCGACATAACGCAGGAAATTCTCCACAGTCACCGGTGCCCGGTCCGCCCAGAGCTCGATGGTGATCGTACCGTGCGTGGTTTCCATGGCCACCATCGGGTTGTCGGAATCGGCAGCGTGAGTGATGGAAAACAGCATTGACAGCAACAATGCGGCAAACGACCTGATCATGTCTTTCTCCTCGGATGGGAATGTGTCTCGCCGTGATGGGCAGTTCTGATAATACGTCAGCCGGGTCTGCCTTGAAAGGATCGGATACAGTGAGTCAGGCAGCAGGCCAAGAGGAAAGAAAGGGGACTTTCTCGCCAGGACCTCCAAGTAGACCAGACCGCGTGCGATAGTCTCGCAGAAAACGCAAAGCTTTTCTCTCGCAGAGATCGCAGAGATCGCCGAGAGCGCCAAGAAAGCGAAATTCAACAAAAGGATATGTCCTTCTTTGCGTACTTGGCGATCTTCGCGAGATTAATAATCCCCGACATCCCGACCAGGCGATTCTGGCGAGGGTATAGACGGAAGCAGACGGCGAGGGGAAAGGAAATTGGCTGCCCAACCTGGACTCGAACCAGGAACCAAGTGATTAACAGTCACCTACTCTACCATTGAGCTATTGGGCAGCAGAACGGCGCCAGCTGTGCTGACAGGACGCGTATGTTAATGAGAAATGCCGGGGCGGTCAACCCCGGCATGCGCATCGGAGGACAAGTTACTTTCTGCGCGCCCCCGGTGCGGCATGCTATGCTGGGCGGCTTGTCAGAGGCAGGTCAGGAGCCGGACATTTCATGGCAGACACTTTCAGACTACGTTCGGATTTTCAGCCGGCCGGTGATCAACCGAATGCCATCCTGGAGCTGATTGACGGGCTGGAAGCCGGGTTGGCGTCACAGACCCTGCTCGGGGTGACCGGCTCGGGCAAGACCTTTACGATGGCCAATGTCATCGAGCGTACGCAGCGACCCACGCTGGTCATGGCGCCGAACAAGACCCTCGCCGCTCAGCTCTATGGCGAGTTCCGGGAGTTCTTTCCGGACAATGCCGTCGAGTACTTTGTTTCCTACTATGACTACTATCAGCCGGAGGCCTATGTCCCCGCCTCAGACCTGTACATTGAGAAGGATGCCTCGATCAATGAGCACATCGAGCAGATGCGCCTGTCGGCGACCAAGGCGCTGCTGGAGCGGCGTGATGTGATCGTGGTGGCGACGGTTTCCGCGATCTATGGTCTGGGGGATCCGCAGGCCTACCTGAAGATGGTGCTGCATCTGGACCGCGGCGACCGGCTGGACCAGCGGCAGCTACTCCGTCGTCTTGCGGATCTGCAATACACCCGCAATGATGTGGACCTGCAGCGGGCCACCTACCGGGTGCGCGGGGACGTTATCGACATCTACCCGGCAGAGTCGGATCAGTATGCCATCCGCATTGAACTGTTTGACGACGAAATCGAGAATCTGTCCTATTTCGATCCGCTGACGGGCGAAGTGGTCCGGAAAGTGCCGCGTCTGACTGTCTACCCGAAGTCGCATTACGTCACGCCCAGGGAGACGCTGCTGGAAGCGGTGGACAGCATACGGGCAGAGCTCAAGGAGCGGGTCAAGGAGCTGGAAAGCAATCACCAGTTGCTGGAGGCGCAGCGTCTTTCCCAGCGCACGCGCTTTGACCTGGAGATGATCATGGAGCTGGGGTACTGCACGGGCATCGAGAACTATTCCCGCTACTTGTCCGGTCGTGGTCCCGGAGAGCCGCCGCCGACCCTGTATGATTATCTGCCGCAGGATGCGCTGGTCATTGCCGATGAGTCACATGTGTCCATTCCGCAGCTGGGGGCCATGTTCAAAGGGGACCGTTCGCGCAAGGAGACTCTGGTCAAATACGGTTTCCGCCTGCCTTCCGCGATGGACAACCGGCCGTTGAAGTTTGAGGAATGGGAGCGGCTGATTCCACAGATCGTTTTTGTTTCCGCCACACCGGGTCCCTATGAGCGCAAGTATTCCGGTCGGGAGGTGCGACAGGTTGTGCGGCCCACCGGTCTGGTGGATCCAGCCGTGGAAGTGCGGCCTGCCAGCACCCAGGTGGATGATCTGCTGTCGCAGGTCGGCGATGTGGTTGCCAGAGGGGAGCGGGTCCTGGTTACGGTGTTGACCAAGCGTATGGCGGAAGACCTGACCGATTACCTGCTGGACCACGACGTGCGGGTACGTTACCTGCATTCAGACATCGATACCGTGGAGCGCTCGGAGATCATCCGCGATCTGCGGCTGGGCAAGTTTGATGTGCTGGTGGGGATCAACCTGCTACGCGAGGGGCTGGACATTCCGGAGGTTGCCCTGGTGGCGATACTGGATGCTGACAAGGAGGGCTTTCTGCGCTCGGAAGGTTCATTGATACAGACCATGGGCCGGGCCGCCCGCAACCTGAATGGCCGGGCCATACTGTATGCAGACCGGATGACCGGGTCCATGCAGCGGGCCATTGATGAGTGCGAGCGGCGGCGCGAAATCCAGCTGGCCTTCAATGAAGAGCACGGCATCGTGCCGGCCGGCGTGCGAAAATCGGTGGCTGATGTCATGGAAGGTGCCCACTCCGGCAGGTCGCAGAAAGGCAGCCGCAGCCGCCAGGGTGGCCGGGCCGTGGCGGAACCGGGAACCCCTTATGACGCAAAAGGCAAGCCGTTGCATGACGCGGCGGAAATCGCGCGTGAAATCGATCGCCTGGAAGAGCGGATGTATGATCTGGCCAGAAACCTGGAGTTCGAGGAAGCGGCCGCCACCCGGGACCGGGTCGCCACGCTGCGCGAACAGCTCAAGCGCGTGTGAAACCTCAGGGTTGTGTGGTCGAATCCGCGTCTGCGTGTTGTAGTTTCCGGCCGATCCCCCTATAATCGCCACCCTTGTTGAAAAGACTTTTCAGGCGCGTAGCTCAGTTGGTTAGAGCGCTACCTTGACATGGTAGAGGTCACCAGTTCGAATCTGGTCGTGCCTACCACAATATCGGATTGATGATCCCGTCACTGGCGGGATTTTTTGTCTGTAGGGTGTACAGGATCATGCCTTCGATTACATTACCGGACGGGAGCGCCCGTTCCTATGAACAGGCCGTTACCGTGGCGGATGTCGCTGCCGATATCGGTGCCGGACTGGCGAAAGCGGCCCTGGCGGGCCGTGTTGACGGAGAGCTGGTCGACACCTCCTATACAATCGAAAGGGATGCTGAGCTGGCCATCATCACAGAGCGTGATGACGAGGGCCTGGAGGTGCTGCGTCATTCCTGCGCGCACCTGATGGCCCAGGCTGTCCAGCGCCTGTTTCCGGAAGCACAGGTCACCATCGGTCCGGTAATCGAGGACGGTTTTTTCTACGATTTCGCCTACGAGCGTCCTTTCACTCCGGAGGATCTGGAGAAGATCGAGCAGGAGATGCAGAAGATCGTCAAGGAAGATCTGCCGGTGGAGCGCTCGGTGATGAGCCGCGATGAAGCCGAGAAACTGTTCGATAAAATGGGTGAAAAATACAAGGTCGAGATCATTCGCGATATTCCCGGCGAGGAGGAGCTGTCCTTCTATCGCCAGGGCGACTTCATCGACCTGTGCCGGGGGCCGCACGTGCCCAGCACCGGCAAGTTCAAGGCGTTCAAACTGACTTCCGTGGCCGGAGCCTACTGGCGCGGCAACTCCGACAACGAGATGCTGCAGCGTATCTATGGCACGGCCTGGTCGGACAAGAAGGCCCTCAAGCAGTATCTGCACCGTCTGGAAGAGGCCGAAAAGCGCGATCACCGCAAGCTGGGCAAACGCCTGTCGTTGTTCCACTTCCAGGAAGAAGCGCCGGGTATGGCGTTCTGGCATCCGCGTGGCTGGTCGATCTACCAGACCATCCAGAGCTATATGCAGGAAAAACAGCGCAACAACGGCTACCAGGAAATCCGCACTCCGCAACTGGTCGATTACAGTCTGTGGGAGAAGTCCGGGCATGCGGACAAGTTCGGTGACGAGATGTTTGCAGTAGAGTCTGACAACCGGCACTACGCCATCAAGCCCATGAACTGTCCCTGCCACATCCAGGTGTTCAACCAGGGATTGAAGAGCTACCGGGATCTGCCGTTGCGCCTGGCCGAGTTCGGGTCCTGTCATCGCTATGAACCCTCGGGCAGCATGCATGGTTTGATGCGGGTGCGCAGTTTCGTGCAGGACGACGGGCACATTTTCTGCACCGAAGAAGACATCCAGCAAGAAGTGGCGAACTTCATGGCACTGGTTTTCCAGGTGTACCGGGACTTTGGTTTTGACGAGATCATATTGCGCCTGTCCACCCGGCCGGAGAAGCGCGTCGGTAGTGACGGGATCTGGGACAAGTCCGAGGCGGCCCTGCGCCAGGCGCTGGACAGTAGCGGTCACAAGTGGGAGTTGCTGCCCGGGGAGGGCGCTTTCTACGGACCGAAGATCGAATTCTCTCTGAAGGACTGCATGGGCCGGGTCCAGCAGTGCGGCACTATCCAGGTGGATTTCTCCATGCCGGAGCGTCTGGATGCGCAGTATGTGGCCGAAGATGGCAGCCGGAAAACGCCGGTGATGCTGCATCGCGCCATCCTGGGTTCTTTCGAGCGTTTCATCGGAGTGCTGATCGAGCATTACGCCGGGGCGCTGCCCGCCTGGTTGGCTCCGGAACAGGCCGTGGTGCTGAATATTACTGACAGTCAGGCCGAATATAGCGAAAAAGTACGGAAAATACTGACAGATAAAGGTTTTAGAGTGGTCTCGGACTTGAGAAATGAGAAGATCGGCTTTAAAATCCGCGAGCACACCCTGCAGAAGGTTCCCTACCTGCTGGTGGCAGGCGATCGGGAGATGGAAAGCGGCTCAGTAGCAGTGCGCTCTCTGGACGGTCAGGACCTGGGGACCATGAAGATCGAGGCGTTTGCTGAGCTCCTGGCGAAGGATGTTGCCAACTACGGCCGCACAGAATCGCCGGAGACACATTAATCAACCGGGAGAAAGATTCTGGCGAACATGAAGACCAATTCCAAAAAGCCCGTCATCAACGAGAATATTGTTGCCACTGAAGTCCGGCTGGTACTGGCGGATGGTGAGCAGGGCGGCATAGTCTCCCTGGACGAGGCGAAGGAGGCTGCCAAGGAGGCCAAGCTGGATCTGGTTCTGATTGCGCCGGATGCCGAACCACCGGTATGCAAGATAATGGACTATGGCAAGCATCTGTTTGATATCAAGAAACAGAAGGCAGCCAACAAGAAGAAACAGCGGAAGACGACCGTAAAAGAGGTCAAATTCCGCCCAGGGACGGAACAAGGGGATTATCAGGTAAAACTGCGCAACCTGATACGTTTCCTGAGCGATGGGGACAAGGCCAAGGTATCACTGCGATTCCGCGGCCGGGAAATGGCCCATCAACATCTCGGGATGGAGCTGGTGAACCGGATTCGCGAGGACCTCGTGGAATACGGCACCGTAGAGCAGAACCCGAAGATGGAGGGCCGTCAGATCGTCATGATATTGGCGCCCGTCAAAAAGAAGTGACCGTTCATCGGGAGCGATCACTATTCATCGAAACAGTATCGCCTGTTGCAGTGGCCCGATTCGGGTCGGCAGGACGATCAATGCGGAGTCAGCAATGAGTAAACTGAAAACCCATAGCGGGGCGTCAAAGCGTTTCAAGCAGACCGCCTCCGGCTGGAAGCGTAAAAGCGCTAACAAGAGCCACATCCTCACCAAGATGAGCACCAAGCGCAAGCGTCAGTTGCGGGGTACATCCCTGGTCAGCGCGGCCGACAAGCCCCTGATCGACCGCATGATGCGCAAAGTCTGAATCACTGAACCCCGGAGGATAGAACAATGGCTCGAGTAAAGCGGGGCGTCACTGCACGCCGTCGTCACAAAAAAGTATTGAAGCAGGCAAAAGGTTATTACGGGGCGCGTAGTCGCGTCTATCGCGTTGCCGTCCAGGCGGTCACCAAGGCGGGTCAATACGCCTACCGTGACCGCCGCGTCAAGAAGCGTGTATTCCGTTCACTGTGGATTACCCGTATCAATGCCCAGGCCCGTGCAAACGGGCTGACCTACAGCCAGCTCATCGCTGGTCTGAAGAAGGCACAGATCGCGGTGGACCGTCGCGTAATGGCTGATCTGGCCGTGCACGACAAGCCGGCCTTTGCCGTGCTGGTGGAGAAAGCACGCGCCAGCCTGGGCAAGTGACCGCCGATCGGCAACCATAGTGGCCGAATCCGACCGGGGCCGGCGCGGGGAAACCTGCGCCGGCTTCGTTGTCTCTGAGGATGCGGTTTTCCAGGCACGCCTGCGGACAGGCACAATTACTGAACAACCCCGTACAGGCCCTGTACGTACAACAGACATCATAGTGGACTGATTTTCATGGCTGATACCGGTACGCTGCTTCAGCAGGCGCTAGACGCCGTCAAGGAAGCAGGCGATGAACGCTCTCTGGAGCAGGTGCGGGTCGATTACCTGGGCAAGAAGGGGCATCTGACAGCGCTATTGAAAACCCTGGGCCGGCTGCCTGCCGGGGAGCGCCCGGCGGCGGGCGAGGAGATCAACCGCGCCAAACGTCAGGTCCAGGATGCCCTGGAGCAACGCAAGGTCGTGCTGGCCGACGCGGCACTGCAGGCGCAGTTGGCCGGCGAGACGCTGGACGTCACCCTGCCTGGCCGCCACCAGGGCCGGGGCGGTCTGCATCCGGTCACTCAGACCCTGTCCCGTATCGAGCGCATCTTTGCCTCGGCCGGGTACGAGGTCGCTTTCGGGCCGGAGATCGAGGATGAGTACCACAACTTCGAGGCGCTCAACATTCCCTCTCACCATCCGGCACGAGCCATGCACGATACCTTCTATGTGGAGCCCGGTACGGTGTTGCGCACACATACCTCCCCGGTACAGGTGCGGGTCATGGAAAAAGGCGAGCCGCCGTTCCGGATGATCTGCCCGGGCCGGGTCTACCGGTGCGACTCCGATATCACGCACACGCCAATGTTTCACCAGGTGGAAGGCCTGGTAGTGGATGAAGGCATCAGCTTTGCCGACCTGAAGGGCACACTGGCTGATTTCCTCCAGGCCTTCTTCGAGACAGATCTGGATGTGCGTTTCCGGCCTTCCTACTTCCCTTTCACCGAGCCGTCCGCCGAAGTCGACATGAGTTGTGTCATGTGTGACGGGAAAGGATGCCGGGTCTGCAGTCACACGGGCTGGCTGGAGGTGCTGGGCTGCGGCATGGTGCACCCGCGCGTGCTGGAGATGTCCGGTGTGGACAGTGAGCGCTACAGTGGGTTCGCTTTCGGCCTTGGGGTCGAGCGCCTTGCCATGTTGCGCTATGGTGTCAATGACTTACGACTGTTTTTTGAGAATGATTTGAAGTTTCTCCGGCAGTTTGGCTGAAAGGATTCCGAGCGTATGAAATTCAGTGAACAATGGTTGCGTGAGTGGATCGACCTGCCGGTGGATCGTGACACGCTGATGAGCCAGTTGACCATGGCCGGCCTGGAAGTGGATGGCTGTGAACCGGTAGCCGCCGGCTTCGAGGGAGTGGTTGTGGCGGAGATTCTCTCCGTGGACCGTCACCCGGAGGCGGACAAGCTCAGCCTGTGCCGTGTCAGTGATGGTGGTGAAGAAGTGCAGATTGTCTGTGGTGCGCCTGGGCTGTTCGTCGGCATGAAGGCACCGCTGGCCCGGATTGGTGCCTCGTTGCCGGCTCCGGACGCAGAGGATGGGAAACCGTTTCGCATCCGCAAGGCGAAACTGCGCGGCGTGGAGTCGCAGGGCATGTTGTGTTCGCCTGCGGAGCTGGGTCTGAGTGAGGACAGTTCGGGACTGATGCAATTGCCTGCGGATGCACCGGTGGGGAATGACCTGCGGGAGTATCTGGCGCTTGATGACGTGGCGATCGAACTGGACCTGACCCCCAATCGGGGCGATTGTCTGGGAATGCTGGGACTGGCGCGCGAGACGGCCGTTCTCAATGGTATGGAGTTCCGGGCACCGGAGTTTTCTGCGGTAGAAGTGCGCTGCGATACCAGTCTGCCGGTCCGGATAGAAGCGGCTGACGGTTGTCCGCAGTACCTGGGCCGGGTCATCGAGGGTATCGATCCGGACGCGGAAACGCCGGTATGGATGCAGGAGAAGTTGCGCCGCAGTGGTCTGCGCAGTATCGATCCGCTGGTGGATGTGACCAACTTTGTGCTGCTTGAGCTGGGTCAGCCGATGCATGCATTTGACCTGGCACAGCTGGAAGGTGGAATCGTTGTGCGTTATGCGGAGACCGGCGAGAAGCTCACCTTGCTGGACGGGCGCGAGATCGTCCTTGAGAACTCCCATCTGCTGATCTGTGATGAGAAAAAGCCGGTCGCGCTTGCCGGTATCATGGGCGGAGAGGGTTCCTCGGTCTCCTCCGACACCCGCAGTGTATTTCTGGAGTGTGCCTGTTTCGCGCCGCTGGCCATTGCCGGCCGGGCGCGGGCTTTCGGTCTGCACACCGATTCCTCCCATCGCTTCGAGCGGGGCGTGGATCACGCCCTGCAGGCGCAGGCCATGGAGCGTGCCACTGCGCTTATTCTGGAGATTGCCGGAGGCCGGGCCGGGCCGGTGGTGGAGGCCACCGGTGATGTGCCCGAACTGGCGCGGATCACCCTGCGCTTCTGTTCCGTTGAGCGTCTGTTGGGCATGGCGCTGCCAGCCGCAAAGATCGAGGCCATTCTGACCCGGCTGGGTTGTCGCATCGTGTCCCGGGATGAGGAGCAGTTGCAGGTGGAGGCGCCGTCCTTTCGCTATGACCTGGCTATTGAGGCGGACCTGATCGAAGAGCTGGCCCGGGTTCATGGCTACGACAATATACCCGGTCGTCATAGCGCCATCCGCACGCGGCTGGGGCAGGCAAGCGAGTCGCGGCTCGGTGCGGACCGCCTGCGCGACCATCTGGTGGCGGCCGGTTACCAGGAAGTCATCACGTACAGCTTTGTGGCGCCGGAGCTGCTTGGGCGGATCCAGCCCGAGCCGGCTCCTGTACCCTTGCAGAATCCGATCTCTGCGGACATGGCGGTAATGAGAACCAGTCTGTGGCCCGGTTTGCTGGAGACATTACAGTACAATCTGAACCGTCAACAAGGCCGTGTACGCCTGTTCGAGACAGGCCAGGTATTTCTGAAGGAGGGCAGGACATTGTCGCAGCCGCCCTGTCTTGCCGGTCTGGTCTATGGCACCCGTTACCCCCAGGACTGGAACCAGGGGCGCGATAAAGTCGATTTCTTTGACATCAAGGGTGACGTCGAGGCGTTGACGGGGATGACCCGTCGACCAGAGGATTTCCGCTTCCGGCCGTCGCAACACCCGGCGCTGCATCCCGGACAGTCGGCTGAAGTGCTGGATGGCGACGTATCCATTGGCATGGTGGGCCGCCTGCACCCCCAGTTGCAGCGTGAGCTGGACGTGCCGGGGCCGGTGTTCCTGTTCCAGCTGCGACTGCAGCCGTTGCAGCAGTCAAGCGTTGCGACTTTCGTGCCCCTGTCACGCTATCCGGCCGTGAGCCGTGACCTTGCTGTCGTGATCGGGGAGTCGGTACCCACCGGTGATCTGGTTCGCCAGCTGCGTGAAACGGCCGGCGAGTATCTGGTGGATTTGCGTATTTTCGATGTATACCAGGGTGACGCGATCGGCCAGGGTGAAAAAAGTGTGGCGCTGGGCTTGACCTGGCAACATCCTTCGCGCACTCTTGGTGATGAAGACGTGAACGTAATATTCAGCAACTGTGTCAATGACCTGGAGCAGACATTTAAAGCCAGGTTGAGGGATTGAAGGCTAAGGCTATGGCAGGTGGCGCATTGACCAAGGCCGAGATGGCAGAACGATTGTTCGAAGATCTCGGTGTCAACAAGCGGGAAGCAAAGGAGCTGGTGGAGCAATTCTTCGAGGAGATCCGTCAGTCGTTGGAAGCCAATGAACAGGTGAAACTGTCCGGGTTCGGCAATTTCGATCTGCGGGACAAGAACCAGCGACCGGGCCGCAACCCGAAGACCGGGGAAGAGATTCCCATCAGGGCCCGTCGGGTGGTGACATTCCGGCCCGGTCAGAAGCTGAAGTCCAGGGTGGAAAAGTATGCTGGAACCCGGTAATAACAGCGAATTGCCCCCGATTCCGCCGAAACGGTATTTCACCATCGGTGAAGTGGGCGAGCTGTGTCAGGTGAAACCGCATGTTCTGCGTTACTGGGAACAGGAGTTTCCCCAGCTGAAACCGGTCAAGCGGCGTGGCAACCGGCGGTATTATCAGAGGCAGGACGTCATCCTGATCCGCCAGATCAAGACCCTGTTGTATCAGGAAGGCTTCACCATTGGTGGAGCCAGGCAGCGCATGAACGGGGGCGAGGAATTGCCCAAGCCGTCCATCGATACTCGTGCCCTGAAGGAAGCGATCATCGAGCTTGAGGACGTCATCAATACGCTCTGATGAGCTCCGGTTGCTTTTCTGTTGCAACATGCGTTCTGCCAAGTATAATGCCTGCTTCTCCGGGAAGGCATTCGAGCCGATATCCCGGGCTGTCGGGGTGTAGCGCAGTCTGGTAGCGCACCACACTGGGGGTGTGGTGGTCGCAGGTTCAAATCCTGCCACTCCGACCAATTTTCTCCGGAACCGGTTCGTGGACTGGCTGGTTCCACGATCTGTCCCGGACTTCCTGATTTGTGACGCTTTTCTCTTTATCCCCGGTTCACTTATGGGAGGCTCGGGCGTACACTCGCGTCGATAACCCCGTAGCGAACCGAATTATGGAAACCGATCAGCTGGGCCCGGACATGGAAGAATTGCAGGCCGAGAAGCTTTTCAAGGCCGGCGATATCATCATGCGCGAAGGTGAGATGGGACAATGTGCCTGGCTGATCCAGAGCGGGCGGGTCTCGATTTTCATCCATCGTGAGGATGGCCACGTCATCGAAGTGGGCAGCCGGGGTCCCGGCAGCATTATCGGTGAGATGGCCATTGTTGACGATCAGCCCCGCAGTGCTACCGTGCAGGCTATTGAAGACTGCCGTGTGCTGGAAGTTTCCAAGAACGACTACACTCGCAGCGTCAATGCCGCCCACCCCATCATCCGCCTCGTTTCCCAGGTCATTCTGGCACGCTACCGTGATGTATTGAGCCGTGCCCATGGACTCGCCGACAGCACCCCGCGGCTCGAGCAGCAGGAGCTGGACTATGCGGCGCAGAGCAATGTGGTCGATGCGGTGCGCATGAACAATGAATTCAAAGTCGCCATCGCCGGCGGTCAGTTGCGTCTCAAATACCAGCCCATGCTGGCACTGGACAGTGGCCGTGTGGTGGGCTTCGAAGCCCTTATGCGTTGGCAACATCCAGTACGTGGCGAGATTTCACCGGCCGACTTCATTCCCATGGCCGAGGACAGTGGCCTGATCGTGGAAGCCAGCCGTTGGGCATTGCGGGAGGCCTGCGAGGCTCTACATCGGATGGAGAAAGCTGCAGACGTGCAGGGCGAGCAACTGTTCATGAGCGTCAATTTTTCCGCTGCCGATTTCGAGGACCCCGGCTTTCTGTCCCTGTTCCAGCAGACCCTGGAAGAAACCGGAACCGACCCGCACCGGATCCATCTGGAGATCATCGAGAGAGTCCTCATCCGGCCATTTGGCGGAGCGCGGGGTCTGCTGGAGCAGTTCCGGGCCATGGGAGTCGAGGTGGCCATTGATGATTTCGGCACCGGTTACTCTTCCCTGAACTATCTGCATCAGTATCCCATCAATACACTGAAAATCGATCAGAGTTTTATCCGCGACATGTGCGACGACGAAATGTCACGCCGCCTGGTCCGCTCCATCCTGACCCTGAGCCGGGACCTGGATATGACGACGGTTGCCGAGGGGGTGGAAACGGAGGCGCAGGTCCGGTTGCTTCGCGAGATGAACTGCGACATCGTACAGGGCTATCATTACGCGCATCCCATGGATGAGAAGGCGCTGGTCGCGCTGCTGCGTCGAAGCGGTCAGGGGTGGGAAGCAACAGGGAACACGAATGTGGAAGCACGTTGATGGGTGCATGGCTGCGGTCACTGGCTGACCGGATCGCCACCGGCACCGGGAATGAGCTGGCAACGGAAGCACTGCGTGGTGTACCGGGTCTGCCACCGGTGCTGCAGACGGTGCATCTGTTGGGGGCAGCGGTGCTGATGGGCAGTGCTGTGCTGTTTCTGCTGCGGGTCAATGGCCTGGCAATGCGGTCCTGGCCGGTGTCGCCACTGGGCCGGCGCCTGTTGCCCTGGATGACTGGCGCCTTGGCTGTGATGCCTCTGGCCATGCTGCCGTTTCTGCTGGCACGCCCGCACCGTTACCTGCTCAATCCGGTATTCGGCATCAAGATGGGACTGTTGCTGGCGGCGGTAGTGATGACGGTAGCGGTGTTCGCCGGTATACGGACGCTGGCGAGCGAGGCGAGACCGCCGCTGCCCGTTCGGCTGCTGGCCATTCCCGCTGTACTCACCTGGCTCCTGACCGTAATAGCCGGGCGCTGGATCGCCTATTCCGACTACCTGTTCTGGCCGGCCTGAACAGCGGGCGGGAGGATTCACCTACATGGTTTTTCAGGATTTCTGGCTGCAACTCGAACTGTTGCCCTGGGTACAGCACCTGGCAGCCACCATCTGGTTCCCGGTGGTCAATTCCCTTCATGTGCTCAGCGTCTGCCTTATGCTGGGTCTTTTGCTGATGGCGGACTTGCGGCTGCTGGGCAATGCCATGCTGGATGGCCCCGCCAGCCTGGCGTTGAAGGCCTTGCTGCCATTGACTGTGCTGGCCTTTTTGGCTGCCATGGTGACCGGCCTGGCACTGTTCATGACGCGGGCCGCCACTCATGTCACGAATCCCGCTTTCCAGTGGAAAATGGTGCTGCTGGTATTGGCAGGAATCAATGTCTGGGTGTTCCATCAGCGCCTGTATCCCTGCGTCGTGGCGGCCGGCGGTGGGCGCGTGATGACGGCGGGGGTGCGTGCATCGGCAGCCCTCTCGCTGGTATTGTGGAGTGGTGTGATGCTCAGCGGTCGCTGGATCGGTCACGTGTTCGGTTAATGAGCCTCTGAAGGGAGAATGGAGATGGGGGAAGCGTTTATTGTCTCGGCTGTCCGGACTGCCACCGGAAAACGCAATGGTTCGCTGAGCGGTGTCCATCCCATTGATCTGGGCGCGGCGGTGGTGGACGAATTGCTGGACCGTTGCCGCATACCGGACACCGAAGTCGATGATGTGATCTTTGGCTGTGTCACGCAGATTGGCGCACAGTCCGGCAACATCGCGCGTAACATCGTACTGGCTTCAAGGCTCGATCTTTCCGTGCCGGGTGTCACGGTGGACCGGCAGTGCGGGTCCTCGTTGCAGGCCATTCACTTCGGCGCCCAGGCTGTCATGTCCGGTACCCAGGATCTGGTGATCTGCGGAGGCGTGGAGAGCATGAGTCAGGTGCCGATCGGCGCCGATCTGACCGACGGCAAGGCCGCCGGCCGGGGGGTGCAGCGCGGTGAACGCCTGGAAGAGCGGTACCCCGGTATTGAATTCAGCCAGTTCACGGGAGCGGAGCTGCTGGCCGGGAAATACTTCATCGGTCGCCGGGAGCTGGACAAGTTTGGCCTGCTCAGCCACCAACGGGCGGCGGCCGCGATCCGTGCCGGTAATTTCCGGGAAGAGATTGTGCCTTATGAAATCACGGACGAGTCGGGAAGTCCGGTTACCTTCCAGCAGGATGAGGGGGTGCGTTTCGATGCCAGCCTGGATGCGCTGCAGGGGCTGCAACCGCTGCGCGAGGGTGGGCTGATCACCGCCGGTACGGCCAGTCAGGTCAGTGACGGAGCGGCAGCGTTGATGATCGCCAGCCGCCGGGCAGTGGAGAAATATGATCTGGTGGTCCGGGCGCGTATCCACACGCTCTCTGTTATTGGATCGGATCCGGAAATCATGCTGGAAGGGCCTATTCCTGCCACGGAAAAGTTGTTGCAGCGTGCCGAGATCAGCATGGACGATGTGGATCTGTATGAGGTCAACGAGGCCTTCGGCTCGGTGCCGCTGGCCTGGTTGAAGGCCATGGACGCCGATATCCACCGGCTGAATGTCAACGGTGGCGCCCAGGCGCTGGGACACCCCCTGGGCGCCACCGGGGCGAAACTGATGACCACACTGTTGTATGAGCTGGAGCGGCGCAATGGCCGCTTTGGCCTGGTTGCCATCTGCGAGGGTGGTGGTACGGCGAATGCCACATTGATCGAGCGTGGCGGGCTTGCGTAGTATCCGCGCATGAAATCCAGGTTATCGAGATCGGCCGTTGTTGTTCGCGGTCTGCTTCAATGCAGAGGGTGAAGGCACTTGTCTGACCCGGTATCCATTCCACCGCATTAAGGAAGGAGGAGGTACAGGTTGAGTGAGCAGGGATTGAACGGACTGCGTTTCGATAACCGTTTCACCCGGGAATTGCCAGCTGATCCCGGCAATGACAACCGTCCGAGACAGATCAGTGGAGCGGCATACACTCGTGTGCTGCCTACAGCCGTGCAGGGCCCGCACACCCTGGCCTGGTCCGAAGAAATGCTGGAGATGCTGGGGCTGGACGCAGCCGACGCGCGTACACCGGAGTTTGCCCAAGTGTTCAGTGGCAACCGCCAGCTACCCGGCATGGATTGCCACGCTTCCGTGTACGGGGGACACCAGTTCGGTCAATGGGCCGGGCAGCTGGGCGACGGACGGGCCATCAACCTGGGGGAAGTGGCCGGCCGCGATGGTGCGCTCTGGATGCTACAGCTGAAGGGGGCGGGTACCACACCCTGTTCCCGGGGCGCGGATGGCCGGGCGGTACTGCGTTCTTCCCTGCGCGAGTTTGTTTGCAGTGAGGCCATGCACCATCTGGGAGTGCCGACCACCAGGGCGCTCAGTCTGGTACTGACCGGCGACGAAGTGGTCCGGGATATGTTCTATGATGGGCATCCGCAAGCCGAGGCGGGCGCCGTGGTGTGCCGCCTGTCGCACAGTTTTCTGCGTTTCGGGCACTTTGAGCTGCCGGTGTCTCGGGGAGATACGGCGCTGCTGGAGCAATTGCTTGACTACACGGAGAGGCACCATTTTCCGCATCTGCTGGATGACCACGACACCCCGGAAGAGCGCCATGAGGCTCTTTTTCACGAGGTCTGCAAGCGCACCATGAAAATGGTGATCCACTGGATGCGCGTGGGTTTCGTGCATGGTGTGATGAACACGGACAACATGTCGATGTTGGGAGAGACGATCGACTACGGCCCCTACGGGTGGATCGATCACTACGATCCGCAGTGGACGCCCAACACCACGGACGCCGGACAACGCCGGTACCGGTTTGGCGCACAGCCGGAAATCGCGTTCTGGAACCTCCATCAGCTGGCCAATGCCATCGTGGCCGCCACTGGCCGCCCCGGGCCGCTGGAGGAAGCATTGAAGGAACATGCTGTGCGGTTTCGCACGGAGTGGTTGGCCATGATGCGTGGCAAACTCGGATTGACCCCGCTGGACGGGGAGACGGACGAGACGCTGATCACGTCCCTGGAACGATTGCTGCAGCAGCGCGATACCGACATGACGCTGTTCTACCGGCAGCTGGCGGAGCTCGATCCGGCCGGACCGGAAAATCAATTGCCGGGGCTGCTGAGACCGGCCTGGTACAGCGAGGAAGCGGTACTAGACGAAAACCTGCTGGCCTCACTGCATGACTGGGAAGTGGCCTACCGCGATCGCTTGCGGCGTGACCCGGTGTCCGACAGGCAGGAGCGCCGTCGGGCGATGAATCGTGTCAATCCGCTGTATGTGCCCCGTAACTATCTGGTGCAGCAGGTCATCGATCAGGTGGAGGCTGGCAATACAGACAGCCTTCAGGAACTCATGACAGTGCTGCGCCACCCTTACGAGGAGCAGCCCGGTCAGGAAGCCTGGGCAGCCAGACGTCCGGAGTGGGCGCGGCACCAGCCCGGCTGTTCCATGTTGTCCTGCAGTTCATGACGTCGATAGACGGTCTTTGGAGCACCGCTATTCGAAACCCTGCAACCGGGTGACAGGGATGTCCTCTGCGTCTGTCTGGTTCGTGGACAGGCACAATGTGCCTTCCGGTTGTTCTGCGAGTTTCCGGGGCAGGATGGCCAGCAGTTCGGCGCCGTGTTCCGCCGCTTCCTGCGCCAGAATCTCGCCACTTGCCGCCAGGGTGCGGTCCGTGCAGACCACCTGCCAGCCGGACAGGTCGCCGGAAGCGATCGGCGCCTCGGTGACCAGCCGATAGAGCCGCTTGCTCGCCTTGCCCCGGTAGTGCATACGGGCGACGACTTCCTGTCCCGTGTAACAGCCCTTCCGGAAATTGATAGTGCCATCCAGGTCGTAGTTCAGCACCTGGGGCGTGTATTGTTCGCTGCAAGTGGCCCCAACGTGCGCAATGCCGGCGCGGATATCCTCCAGTTGCCAGTCGCGTTCGCTGCCGGTTTCCTCGTGCGGGGGCAGGCCGTACTTCGCCGGGACCAGCAATTCCAGCCGTGACCGGGGGCCGGGAATGCGGACGACAATCAGTTCTTTCTGTCGCACGGTATCGCGGTCCGCCTGGGGAGCATTGAGGCCGCTGATTTCCGCGAAGCGCTGCACTGCGCGGTCCCCGATGACAGCGGCGCGTTGCCATTGTGCGCTCACGTCCTCCAGTTCCACCTTGAAGAACACAGCATACTTCGCGAGCCGGCCGCGCAGCGATTCCGCCATGCCCGGTTCACAGCGCAGCAGCACCTGTTCGGCGTTTTCTATGACCAGAAAGTCGGCAATCACTCGCCCCTTGAGGTTACAATAGGCACCGGGCAGGCTTCTCTGACCGGTCAGATCATCCATGTTGCAACTCAGTTGGCCCTGCAGGAATCGCCGGGCATCGGGGCCTGAGACGGACAGCAGACTGAAGTTGCCGGGACTGGTCAGTTCCATGGTCATGGGGGAATGATACTCCTCGATAATACGGGTTCAAAACGTCATCATGTTAACAGATATCGACTACAAGAAGCTGGTCTGGCACAGCCGCCGCGGGATGCTGGAACTGGACCTGCTGCTGTTGCCGTTTGCGAGAGAAAGAGTGCCTGCGTTGCCGTTCGAACAGCAGCAGAGCTATATCCGCCTGCTGGAGGAAGAAGATCAGGATCTGTTTGCCTGGCTTGTGGACCGGCAACAGCACCCCGATGCAGGACAGCAGGGACTGATTGCTGAAATTCGCGATCATGCCGCCGACACACGCAGGAAAGCATGACGTACGGTGGATTGAACATCAGGCTCAGGCCTTCCCGTTGTTTTCTGGCGGCAGGCCTGGCGTTACACGGAATGGCGCTGGCAGCGGTATGGCTGTCGGCGTTACCGTGGCCTGGACTTGTCGCGGTAAGTGTCATGGTCTGTGGGTCGTTGTGCTGGTTCCTGACCCGTCAGCGAAAGCCGGCGTTCACCCGTATGCTGTCGGGTGAGGGAATGGTCATGCTCAGCGGTCCGGGCGGAGAACTGCCGGCTTCGCCGCCATCCGTCGGTTTCATGGCCTGCGGGGTATTGTTGTTGCGCTTCCGGTACCGGCGCGCGGGGCAACGCGAGCGGGCCGTTCATCTGCTGCTGTTGCCGGACAGTCTTGCGCCGTGCCATCGCCAGTCGCTGTACCGGTATCTGGGGGGCTGGGCCGACGAGTGCCTGATGTCCTGAGTCATTGGTCCGGTAGCAGTATCGTGTCTTCGGCGACCGGCAGCAGGTCAGGGTGGTCCAGCGTATAGTGCAGGCCGCGGCTTTCCTTGCGCCGCAGGGCGCTTTCCACGATCAGCCGCGATACCAGCAGGAGATTGCGCAGTTCCAGCAGGTCCCGGCTGACGATGTGGCGGCTGTAATGTTCCCTCACCTCCTGCTCCAGCAACAGGATGCGGCGCAGAGCGCGCTCCAGGCGCCGGTCGTTGCGCACGATGCCGACATAATCCCACATGAAACGCCGTAGCTCGTCCCAGTTGTGCGATACCACGACCTCTTCATGGGATCGCGTCACCAGACTGTCATCCCAGGGCGGGATGTCTGAAACCGGCGGGCTGACCCTTGCCGTCAGATGCTTCCGGATATGGCGGCTGGCACCAAATGCCTGCACAAAACACTCCAGCAGTGAATTGCTGGCCATCCGGTTGGCGCCGTGCAAACCGGTGCAGGCCGTTTCACCGACAGCATACAAGCCCCCCAGGTCGGTGCTGCCGGTCTCGTCGGTAATGACCCCGCCGCAGGTGTAGTGGGCGGCCGGGACCACCGGGATGCGATCCCGGGTGATGTCGATATCGAACTCCAGGCAGCGCCGGTGAATGGTCGGAAAATGCTGTTTCACGAAATCGGCCGGCCTGTGACTGATGTTCAGGTACACGCAATCACAGCCGAGTCGCTTCATTTCGTGGTCAATGGCCCGGGCCACTATATCGCGTGGCGCCAGTTCGGCGCGCTTGTCGAATGCCGGCATGAAGCGGGTGCCGTCCGGCAGCTCCAGGGTGGCTCCCTCGCCACGCAGTGCCTCGCTGATCAGGAAGGAGCGGGCGTGCGGGTGGTACAGGCAGGTCGGATGGAACTGGTTGAACTCCATGTTGGCGACCCGGCAACCGGCCCGCCACGCCATGGCGATGCCGTCGCCGGTGGCGGCGGCCGGGTTGGTGCTGTAGAGGTAGGCCTTGCTGGCTCCTCCTGTGGCCAGCACCACAAACGGGGCGCGGAACAACTCCACCACGTCCCGGGCCGGCCGGTAGACATAGGCGCCCACGCAGCCATCACCGGACAGGCCGAGTTTTCTCCGGGTGATCAGGTCGATCGCGATCCGGTCCTCAAACAGCGTGATGGAGGGATGTTCGCGCGCCCGGGCCAACAGCGTCTCGAAGACGGCCCGCCCGGTGGCATCGTCAGCGTGGATGATGCGCCGGAAACTGTGACCGCCCTCCCGGGTGAGGTGCAGGTCGGCCAGCGGATCGCTGCCATCGGGCAGTGATCCTGCATCGGTGCGGGTGGTGAACGGGACTCCCTGGTCGACCAGCCACTGGATGCACTCATGACTGTTCTCCACCACATGCCGGACCATGGATTCGCTGCACAGGCCGGCGCCGGCCTGCAATGTATCCTCGATATGGGATTCCAGGCTGTCCTCGCTATCGAGTACTGTGGCGATGCCGCCCTGGGCCCAGAATGTGGCACCCTGGTCCAGGCTGCCTTTGCTGAGGACCGCGACACGGGCGAATGCGGCGCATCGCAGTGCGGTGCTGAGGCCGGCCGCGCCGCTACCGATCACCAGAATGTCCACGTCATGAAGGGCTGTGGTATGGTTGTGAGCGGTCATACGAAGCGCTGTTGCCGGGTCTGAAAGTGGAGCATGGTGGCGGGGTATCCGGTAAAACGTTGGCAATATGGTAGTCGAGTTGGTGAACTTTTGGAAATGTCCGATGTCTATTGTACTGACGGAAAGATGGATGGTGGCAGGAGGCAATGCCCGGTCACGACCGGCCATTACGGAGTTATGGTGAATGGCTGACAGTTCTGACCGCTTGCTGGTCGAGCGGGTGTTGTCCGGGGATAACAGGGCGTTTACGATGCTGGTATTGCGATATCAGCACAAAGTGCTCGGGCTGGTGGGGCGATATGTACGCGATACCCATGAAGCCGAGGATGTGGCGCAGGAGGCTTTCCTGAAAGCCTACCGGTCATTGCACCTGTTTCGTGGCGACAGTGCCTTCTACACCTGGTTGTACCGGATTGCGGTCAATACCGCCAAGAACCATCTGGTGTCGCGCGGTCGTCGCCCGCCGACCAGTGATGTGGATCTGGACGAGACGCAGGGCGCTGAGACTGTTCCTGCGCTGCAGGATACCGGCAGCCCGGAAGCCAATCTGGAGAAAGAGGATCTGCAGCGCGTTTTGCATGCAGCCATTGACGAACTGCCGGAGGAGCTGAGAACGGCTTTCAGCCTGCGCGAGTTTTCCGGACTCAGCTACGAGGACATAACAGCAGTGATGGACTGCCCTGTGGGCACCGTGCGATCCAGGATCTATCGGGCCAGGGAAGCGATCGACAGAAAGCTGCGAGCAGCACTGGATGCGAATTGAGTCATCCACAATGTTGGTGACGAGTGAGGTGAATCATAGTGAGCGAGGCATTTGAAAACGGCGACCGTCAGTCGCCCGTAACGTCGGAAACCACCCTGTCAGCGATGCTGGATGGTGAGGCTTCGGCATTCGAAGTCCGGCGTGTGCTGGATCAGGTCGAAGAGCGCCCGGGGCTGGCCGACCAGTGGGCCCGCTACAGTCTGGGCCGCAGCGTGCTGGAAGGCGAGCCGTTCGTGCGTGCGCCGGACGATTTCAGTGCGCGGGTGATGGAGGCCGTACACCGGGATGCCGTGCCACTGCATACCAGCGGTGTTCATGGACAGGAAGCAGCGTCAGGACCCGGCCGCCGCTGGATAGAGCCGGTTGGCCGTCTGGCAGTGGCTGCGTCAGTGGCCGTTGCCGTCTTTCTGGGCATGGAGCTGTCCCTGCAGGGAGAGGTGACCCGGCCCGGCATGATGGCAGATAGCGGGCAGGGCGAGGGACAAGCGGTGAACGTGCAGATTGACGCCGATGCCCAGCAGCGTCTGAATGACTATATCCAGAGTGTGGCCATTTCTGGCGACAATACGCGCAGCGGCGTCGACGAGTCGATTGCGGAGCTGGAAAACCTGCGTCAGACACCGCAGTTGCGCCCGGTGGCCGACCGTGAGCTGGTGGTACCTGAACCGTCGCGGGACTGAACCTGCCGTATTCATTGAATAGTGGCGGCTGACGCGTTACTTTACTTCCGAGTTGTAGTTGTCATCGACCCGGGAGAAACGATTCATGTGGCGCGCCTTCTGTTTGTCACTGCTGTTAGTAGCCACACCAACCCTTGCGGCCGATGGCCCCCTTCCCGACTTTGCATCACTGGTCGAGCGCAACGCCTCGTCCATCGTCAACATCACTACCGAACAACCAGTCACTGCCCGTAGTGGCAGCGGTAATCTGGATGACCTTCTGCGTCAACTGCAACCGGACGAGTTTCGTGGGCCGGATGAGGATGAGGCCGATCAACAGGAGGATGAACCCGCACGCCGTCGCCGGGGAGGAGTCGGTTCCGGTTTCGTGATCTCCGAGGACGGCTATGTCGTCACCAACCACCATGTGGTGGCTGCCGCCGAGCGAGTCATTGTCACATTGAACGACAATCGCGAATTCGATGCCACTATTGTCGGGTCGGACGAACTGGCCGACATGGCGCTGTTGAAGATTGATGCCAGTGACCTGGACCCTGTCCGCTTCGGCGACTCCCGCAGTGTTCGGGTTGGCGAGTGGGTGCTGGCCATTGGTTCACCCTTCGGTCTGGAGTTTTCGGCGGCTGTCGGCATTGTCAGTGCCAAGGCCCGCAGCGTACCGACCCGGGGAACGTCCAACTATGTGGCGTTCATCCAGTCCGATGTGGCCATCAATCAGGGCAATTCAGGCGGGCCTCTTTTCAACCTTCAGGGTGAGGTGGTAGGTATCAACGCCCAGATTCTCAGTAGTACCGGGGGCTCCAATGGTATTTCCTTTGCCATTCCCAGCAACATGGCCCTGAACGTGATCGATCAGTTGCGTGAATCAGGGACGGTCAATCGCGGCTTGCTGGGCGTCATGATCAAGGATGTTGATAAGGGGTTGGCTGAAGTGTTTGGCCTGGATCGGCCGCGTGGCGCCTTCGTCGACGAGGTGCAACCTGACAGTCCAGCGGAGCAGGCGGGCGTACAGGATAACGATATCATTGTCGGGTTCAACGACATCCCCATTGAATGGTCTTCCGATCTGCCGTATCACGTTGGTCAGGTGCGCCCCGGCAATGAAGCGCGGCTGCAGATTGTCCGCGCGGGGGAGTCCATGGAGCTGCCGGTCACCGTGGGCAGTCTGCCGGGTACCGAGCTGGCCACCGTGCAGTTGCCGGAACCCCGGCCGTGGCAGGGGGAGCTGGCGCTCAAGGTGGCTGGACTGGATGAGGCAAGCCGTCCCGAGGGACTCGAAGGGGGAGTGGTCATCGAACGGGTCCGGGCGGGCGCAGCAAGGCGTGCCGGTCTGCGGGCCGGTGATCTGATCATCAGTCTCGACCATCAAGCCATCCTCAACCTGGACGATTATCGTGATGTGGTGGAGGGGTTGCCGGAAAACGGCTATGTTCCCGTGCGTATCCTCCGTGGTGGCCGGGGTACGACGCTGGTGATGGAGTTGCGCTGAGGCCACTGGGGCCGGCGGTGCGAGGGGAAATTCACTGACAGTGGCGGGCAGATATTGTAGACTTGTCAGCTGGCCGCAGCGGGGTTTTCCCGCCCGGCAGGTAAACCCCCCACAACCGTCAGGTGTAGCTGTTACGTGACTGATTTATCCCGGATTCGCAATTTCTCCATCATTGCCCACATCGACCACGGCAAATCCACTCTGGCTGATCGTTTCATACAGGTCTGCGGCGGGTTGACCGACCGTGAGATGTCCGAGCAGATCCTCGACACACTCGATATCGAACGAGAGCGTGGTATCACTGTAAAGGCCCAGAGTGTCACCCTCCACTACGATGCCCGTGACGGGCAGCGCTATCAGCTCAATTTCATCGACACGCCGGGTCATGTTGACTTCAGCTATGAAGTGTCGCGTTCCCTGGCGGCCTGCGAGGGTGCATTGCTCGTCGTCGACGCTGCCCAGGGCGTGGAAGCGCAGTCGGTGGCGACCTGTTACACCGCCATCGAGCAGGGGCTGGAAGTCATTCCGGTATTGAACAAGATGGATTTGCCGCAGGCCAACCCGGAGGCAGTGCGCCAGGAGATCGAGGAAATCATCGGTCTGGATGCCTCGGGTGCCGTGTCGGTCAGTGCCAAGACCGGAATGGGAGTGGAGGACGTGCTGGAAGAGCTGGTACGTCTGGTGCCACCGCCGGGGGGGGATCGTGACGGCGACCTGCAGGCGCTGATCATTGACTCCTGGTTCGACAATTACCTGGGTGTCGTATCGCTGGTACGGGTCATGGAGGGCACGCTGCGCAAAGGAGACAAGATCATCGTCAAGAGTCTGGGCAAGTCCCATGTAGTGGACGAGATCGGCATGTTCAACCCCAAGCGTACGGTGACCGGTGTGCTGGAAGCGGGCGAGGTCGGCTTCATCGTGGCCGGCATCAAGGAGATCAAAGGTGCCCCGGTAGGGGATACGATTGCCAGTGCCGCCGCGCCCGATGTGCCTCGGTTACCGGGTTTCAAGCGGGTGCAGCCCCAGGTGTTCGCCGGTCTCTATCCGGTTTCGTCTGATGACTTCGAGAACTTTCGCGATGCCCTGGAAAAGCTGACTCTCAATGATGCCTCCCTGCAATATGAGCCGGAGAGCTCTGATGCACTGGGTTTCGGGTTCCGCTGCGGCTTTCTGGGCATGCTGCATATGGAGATCGTGCAGGAGCGTCTGGAGCGTGAATATGATCTGTCACTGATCACCACTGCACCAACCGTGGTATACGAAATCGTTACCAACAGCGGTGAGGAGCTCAAGGTGGAAAGTCCCTCCGCGCTGCCGGCGACCGCCTCGATTGCCGAGACCCGGGAGCCGATCGTGCTGGCCAGCATCCTGGTGCCGCAGGAGTACCTCGGCAACATCATCACGCTCTGTGTCAGCAAGCGCGGTGTGCAGCGCGATATGCAGTTCATCGGCAATCAGGTGTCATTGACGTATGAGCTGCCGATGAATGAAGTGGTGCTGGATTTTTTCGATCGGGTCAAGTCGGCCAGCCGGGGTTTCGCGTCACTGGATTACCATTTCCTGCGCTTCCAGCCGGCGAAACTGGTGCGCATGGACGTGCTGATCAACGGTGACCGGGTCGACGCCCTCGCTTTGATCGTACACCGTGACGAAGCTCACGCCAAAGGGCGGGTGGTTGTTGAGAAAATGAAAGAGCTGATACCGCGACAGATGTTCGATGTGGCCATTCAGGCAGCGATTGGCGGGCAGGTCATTGCCCGGCAGACGGTGAAGGCTTTGCGCAAGAATGTTACCGCCAAATGCTATGGCGGCGACGTGACCCGCAAGAAGAAGCTGCTTGAGAAGCAGAAGGCGGGCAAGAAACGGATGAAACAGGTGGGTAATGTGGAGGTGCCACAGGAAGCCTTTCTCGCCGTATTGAAGGTGGACAGCTGATGGATATCGATTTTTCGCTGGTACTGGTGGTACTGGTTGCCGTCAGTGGACTGATCTGGCTGGTGGATGCGGTATGGCTTGCGCCGGCGCGCCGGCGCGTGGCGGAGAAGCGGCAGGGCGTGGCCCGAGAGCAGGCCCTGCGGGAACCCGGCGTGGTCGAATACGCCCGTTCGTTTTTTCCCGTGCTGGCCATCGTACTGGTACTGCGATCATTTGTAGTGGAACCATTCCAGATTCCGTCCGGATCGATGGAGCCCACACTGGAGGTCGGTGACTTCATTCTGGTGAACAAATATACCTATGGGCTGCGACTGCCGGTGCTGGGCACCAAGCTGGTCAGTGTCAACGAGCCGCAGCGGGGCGAAGTGATGGTGTTTTTTCCACCGCATGACAATCGGTACTTCATCAAGCGGGTGGTCGGCCTGCCTGGTGATCAGCTTGAGTACGAGGACGGCCAGCTGATCATCAATGGCGAGCTGGTGGAGAGAGAGCTGATCAGGGAAGTCGAGATAGACACTTCGGCGGGCGAGCAGCCGGGACTGCTGTTCGAGGAAGAGCTGGGGGCGAACGAACACCTGTCCCAGGTGGTCAACCGGAGGCGCAGCCGTCCTGTGCGAACCGAGTGGGTCGTCCCTCCCGGGCACTATTTCATGATGGGGGATAACCGGGATAACAGTGCCGACAGCCGCGTATGGGGAGCGGTGCCGGAAGAAAATATTGTCGGGCGGGCGTTTGCTGTCTGGCTGCACAAGGATCCAGGCTGGAGTATGCCCACTTTCTCGCGAAATGGTGGGATCGAGTGATGAACCATCTGACCGGGTTGCCATGCCAGCGTGGCAATATGCTCACCGGCTGGGTGCCGGGCGTCGTTCTTATGGCCTGCATCATGCTGGGTGTCGTGAAGCTAGTGCCGGTCTATGTGGATCACAACTTCCTGGTGTCGGCGACACGCTCGGTACTGGACAGCCGGAATGCCGGCTCTCTCTCTCAGACGGAATTGCGTGGCGAGATCGCCCGGAGTCTGAGGCTCAACAATATTCGGGACGTGGACAGCTCGGCCGTGGTCCTGGTGCGATCCGGCAGCTCTCCCGCAGCGCGTATCCGTTACGAGCGGCGCGTACCGTTCATGTACAATATTGACTTTGCCATCCAATTCGACGAAAGCGTGGATTGAGCAGATGTCCGACCCTGACGCGCTGGCGGCGCTCGAGAGCCGTCTCGGCCACCGTTTTTCCGATTCCGGGCTACTCCGCCTGGCTCTTACACACCGTAGCGCCGGTGCCTCCCATAATGAGCGACTGGAGTTTCTGGGAGATGCCGTGCTGGGCCTGTGTACCGCCGACATGCTGTATCGCCGGCACCCGGATGAGACGGAAGGGGCATTGAGTCGCTTGCGCGCCGGTCTGGTCAACCGGGACACCCTGTCCGAGCTGGCCATGCAACTCGGTATAGGCGATCACCTTGTACTGGGAGCCGGTGAACGCAAGAGTGGAGGGCGGCGCAGGCCGTCCATCCTCTGCGACGCGATGGAAGCCGTGCTGGGGGCTGTGTACCTGGATGCCGGCCTGGATGCCTGTCAACAGTGTGTAGAGCACCTGTTCTCGACCGTTACGACGGAGCACGACAAAGATGCCAAGACCCGGCTGCAGGAGGCCATGCAGGCCCGCAGCCTGCCCCTGCCCCTGTACGATACCATTGATGTTACCGGCGAGGAACATGAGCAGGAATTCGTCGTTACCTGCCAGGTTGGCCTTTTGTCCGGAAAGGTGGAGGCGAGGGGCGCCACGCGGCGTGCCGCAGAACAGAATGCGGCGGCTCGTGTGCTGCAACAACTGGAGAGTCAACAATGAATCCGGCAACAGAAACGGTTCCCACTCAATGTGGTTTCGTGGCGATCGTTGGCCGCCCCAATGTGGGCAAGTCGACCCTGCTCAATCATGTGCTCGGACAAAAAGTCAGTATCACGTCCCGAAAGCCGCAGACCACCCGTCACAGAATTCACGGCATTCATACGGAAGGCAATCGTCAGTTCATCTATGTCGATACACCGGGTTTGCACAAGAGTGGAGCGCGGGCCATGAACCGGGTCATGAATGCCACGGTGCTGGACGTATTGAAAGATGTTGATGTTGTTCTGTTCATGACCGAGCGTACAGTATTCAATGAAGAGGACGAAATGGTGCTGGAGCAGCTCAGGAAAGTCCGCTGCCCGGTCATCTGGCTGATCAACAAGAGCGATCTGCTGCCCCGGCGTGAGCGGCTATTACCGCATATCGCCTCGATTTCGTCCCGCTTCTCCTTTGCGGACGTGATCCCGCTTTCCGTTCTGAAGGGACACAATATGGAGACAGTCGGTGAGTGCGTGGCCCGCTACCTGCCGGAAGGTCCATTCCTGTTCCCCGAGGACCAGGTCACTGACCGCAGTTCCCGTTTTCTCGCCGCTGAGCTGGTGCGGGAGAAGATCACACGCCAGGTGGGTGATGAACTCCCCTATGAAGCGATGGTGGAGATCGAGCGGTTCGTGCAGGAAACCGGTCTTGTTCATATCCATGCCCTGATTCTGGTGGAAAAGAGCGGGCAGAAGCAGATCATCATCGGTCAAAAGGGGGAGCGGCTGAAACAGATCGGCCAGGCGGCCAGGCTGGATATGGAACGAGCCTTCGGTTGCAAGGTCATGCTGGAGTTATGGGTGAAGGTGAAGTCCGGGTGGTCCGATGACGAGAGAGCGCTGCAAAGCCTGAATTGAGGTGCCCTTGACCTCCAGTGCATCGATACAACTGCAACCCGCGCTGGTACTGCATACGCGCGAGTTCCGCAATACCAGCCTGCTGGTCGATCTCATCAGTCCGGAACACGGCCGGCTGCGCGCTGTCGCCCGCGGGGCACGGCGTAATGGCAGTCGTCACCGTCCGCTGTTACAGCTGTTCCACCCTGTGCTTGTCTGCCTGCAGGGGCGTGGTGAACTGTTGACCCTGACAGATGTGGAGAGCGCCGGAAGCGCTCTGATGCTGCGGGGCGAGCGTCTCTTCAGTGGTCTGTATCTCAATGAGCTGGTGGTGCGGATGTTGCCCATGCATCAACCGGGCAGCACCCTGTTTGCGCGTTATCATGAAACCCTGCGGGCGCTGGCGGATGATCAGCCGGTGGAGCCGTTGCTGCGCTATTTCGAGATGGATCTGTTGGAGGAGTCGGGCTACGGGCTGGATCTGTGGCACGAGGCAGATAGCGGAGCGCCACTTGAGGTGGGACGGCAGTATCTGTTTCACCCTGAGCAGGGATTCGAGCGGGTGCCGGACACCGTTCCCGCGCGAAATGTATATGATGGTGCCGTGCTGGTCGCGCTGCGCGAGCGCACACTGACTGCACAGGGCGGGCAGCTGCCCATGGCCAAGTGGCTGCTGCGTCAGGCGTTGGCGCCCCATCTCGGCCAGCGGCCCCTGAAAAGCCGAGAATATTTCGCCAGACTTTCTCCCGGCCGTTCCGGCAGGTAAAATGCGCCCCGTATTCCCGGAATCGCTCCAGGCTATCGATTATGACGTATCCGACCAACGAGTCCCTGATAGGTAATACGCCGCTGGTGCGCCTGCAGCGCCTGCCGGGACAGACCAGTAATACACTGCTCGTGAAACTGGAGGGGGATAACCCCGCCGGTTCCGTGAAGGACCGTCCGGCCTGGAACATGATCCACCAGGCGGAACGGCGGGGTGAAATCCGGCCGGGTGATACGCTGATCGAGGCAACCAGTGGCAATACGGGCATTGCCCTTGCCATGGTCTGTGCCGTGAAGGGGTACCGCATGGTGCTGGTGATGCCGGACAATATGTCCGAGGAGCGCAAGGCATCGATGAGTGCCTATGGCGCGGAATTGATACTGGTCAGCGAGGAGGAGGGCATGGAAGGTGCCCGTGACCTGGCCGAGCGAATGGGCCATGAAGGCTGTGGGCGCGTCCTTGATCAGTTTGCCAATCCGGACAATGCGGAAGCGCATTATCTGACCACCGGGCCGGAGATATGGCGCGACACCGGTGGCAGTGTCACCCATTTCGTCAGTTCAATGGGAACCACCGGCACCATCATGGGGGTGTCTCGCTACCTGAAGGAGCAGAACCCGGCTGTCAGCATTGTCGGTCTGCAACCGGATGACGGTTCGCGCATACCGGGTATCCGGCGCTGGCCGGCTGCCTATCTGCCTGCCATCTACGACGAGCGGCGGGTGGATCGTGTGCTGGATATCAGCCAGGACGACGCCGAGCGGACCATGCGCGCGCTGGCCCGTGAGGAAGGGATATTCTGCGGGGTGTCCTCGGGCGGCTCCGTGCATGCGGCACTGACGTTATCCAGCGAGCTCGAGAATGCGGTGATTGTCGCCATCATCTGTGACCGTGGGGACCGTTATCTCTCCACCGGTGTGTTTTCTTCCTGATCCACTTTCAACGGTAGCGGATTCCCATGAGCCGAAGACAACGACGGCAAGCCCTGCCCGCCGGGCCCGTGACAGTATCCATCGATGGTCTCAGCCATGAAGGGCGGGGCGTTGCCAGAATCGACGGCAAGGTGGCATTCGTCGATGGTGCTCTTCCCGGGGAGACGGTGGAGGCCCGGTATACGGGGAGCCGCCGCCAGTTTGATGAGCTGCGCACTCTGGATGTTATCGAAGCCTCACCACAACGTGTGACACCGCCGTGCGAGTGGTTCGGCATCTGTGGGGGGTGTGCCATGCAGCACCTGGCTCCGGAGGAGCAGCGCGAACACAAGCAGTCGGTATTGCTGGAGCACCTGAGGCATCAGGCCGGCCTGGGTGTGAATGATTTTCGGTTGCTTCCGCCCATGAGCGGTGTCAGCGATATCAATTATCGCCGGAAAGCACGCCTTGCCGTTCGTCATGTGCGGAAGAAGGGGGGTACGCTGGTCGGTTTTCGCGAGAAGGCCAGCACTTTCATCACCGACATGCAGGATTGCCGAGTGCTGGTGCCCGCCGTCTCGGATCTGATTGCGCCGCTGCGGGCATTGTTCAGCGACATGAAGGCGGGTGCGGCGATTCCCCAGGTCGAGGTGGCAGCCGGAGAGCCTGCTGACAGCCCTGAACCCTCGCAGGTGGCCCTCGTGCTGCGTCATCTTGCCCCGCTCCCGGAGGTCGATCGGGAGGCGCTGCGGGCCTTCGCCAATGCCTACGGTGTGCGCTGGTATCTGCAGTCGGGAGGGCCGCGCAGCGTCATGCCGCTGGACAGCGAGGAGGGCGAGTCACGACTGTATTACCGGTTGCCGGACTTCGATCTGCGGATGGCCTTTCACCCGATGGATTTCACCCAGGTCAACGGCGATATCAACCGGCGTATGGTGGGCCTGGCCATCGAGCTGCTCGACCTCTCGGAAGGGCATCGGGTGCTGGACCTGTTTTGCGGGCTGGGCAATTTCACGCTGGCTGCGGCGCGCCATTGCGCTGCGGTCCATGGCGTGGAGGGTAGCAGTGAGATGGTGCAGCGGGGCTACGAGAACGCCTCGCTCAATGACATCGACAATGTAACATTCCAGGCGGCCGATCTGACGGGGGATGTGCGCGAACAGGACTGGACCCGGTCGACGTGGGATCGTGTATTGCTGGATCCGCCGCGATCCGGGGCTGCCGAACTGATTTCCCTGATCGGGGAATTAAAACCGGAAAAAGTAGTCTATATTTCCTGTAACCCTGTGACCCTTGCCAGGGACGCTGCCCTGCTGGTCGCGCAGGGTTATTACCTGGAGCAGACCGGGATCATGGACATGTTTCCGCATACCGCGCACGTCGAGTCCATTGCCCGATTCATTCGGATTCCGCAGAGCTGATTATGGTCAAGGTCAGGGAAGAGTACTCGTTCAATGGCGATGGCAGCGTCAACTTCAGTCACTGGCTGGCGCGGCTGGAGGCCTACCGGCGGTTGGATAACCACGAAATGCTGCGCGCGGCGTGTGATGTCAGTTGGCAAGTGGAACAACAGGCCGTCGCTGCAGAGAATACCTGGTCGCCCGGTATCAGCAGTTACCGGACGGGCCTGGAAATGGCCGAGATTCTTGCCCAGCTGCGCCTGGACAGCGATGCCATCATTGCATCAATTCTGTATCGTCCGGTACGTGAAGGCAGCCTGCCGTTGGAGGCTGTTCGCCAAGAGTTCGGGGATACGGTGGCCCGGCTTGTGCAAGGTGTTCTGCGCATGGCTGCCATCAATGAGACAAACACCAGCAAGACGCGGGTATTGGGACAAAGTCACGACCAGGTCGAAAACGTCCGCAAGATGTTACTGGCGCTGGTTGATGACGTGCGAGTGGCGCTGATCAAGATCGCCGAGCGCACCTGCGCGATTCGCGCGGTCAAGAAGGCCGGTGAGGAAAAGCGCCGCCGCGTGGCGCGTGAGGTGTTCGATATCTACGCGCCGCTGGCTCACCGTCTGGGCATCGGTCAGCTCAAATGGGAACTGGAGGACCTGGCCTTCCGGTACCTGGAAGAGAACAGCTACAAGCGTATTGCCAGTCTGCTGGATGAGCGGCGCATTGATCGTGAGCGGTTCATCACACAGGTGACGGAACTGTTACGTGAGCACCTGATGCGGGCGCGGGTCGATGCCGAGGTCAATGGCCGGGTGAAAAGTATCTACAGCATCTGGCGGAAAATGCAGCGTAAGGATCTGGATTTCGCACAGATCTTTGATGTGCGCGCCGTGCGGATTCTGGTTCCCGATGTGCGTGACTGCTATGCCACGCTGGGTATCGTACACAATCTCTGGCGAGTTGTGCCCAATGAGTTCGATGACTATATTGCCAACCCCAAGCCCAACGGGTATCAGTCCCTGCATACGGCGGTAATCGGCCCGGACAGCAGAGTGTTCGAGATCCAGATCCGGACGTTTGCCATGGACGAGGATGCCGAGCTCGGTGTCTGTGCACACTGGCGATACAAGGAAGGAGTACAGGACCCCGGCAACCACGACTCGTACGGGGAAAAAGTCGAGTGGCTGCGCCAGGTACTGGCCTGGCACGACGAAATGGGCATGATGGGTGGTCTTGCGGATCAGCTGCGGTCCGACTCGGCTGAAGCAGCGCGTATCTACGTGTTTACACCCGAAGGTCATGTTGTGGATATGATGCAGGGTGCCACGCCATTGGACTTCGCCTACTACGTGCACACCGAGGTCGGGCATCACTGCAGTGGCGCGCGGGTCAATGGCCGATCGGTGCCGCTGAACTACCAGCTGTGTACCGGCGATCGGGTTGAAGTGATGTCGAGTGATACCAATCAACCGAGCCGGGAATGGCTCAAGCCACATCTTGGATTCGTGAATACGCCACGGGCGCGAGCGAAAATGGTGCAGTGGTTTCGCACGCAAAGCAGCGAGGAAAACCGTCGGTATGGCCAACAGATCCTGGAATACGAGTGTGAGCGCCTGGGGGTTTCCGGTCTCGATATGGGCGCTATTGCGCGCAAGCTGGGTTGTCGTAACGAGGATGGTTTCTACATGTCGGTGGGGGTTGGTTCGATTCGTATCGACGATGTGCTGGATAGCGCCGAGTCGCTGGATATGCTGGTGTGGGAGGACGAGCCCGCACCGGCCCAGGGCAAACTGATTGAAATGGACTGGCCTGAAACGCCGGCAACGGCAGGCCTTCCCGTCACTCTGCATGTCACGGCGCGGGACCGCGCGGGTCTGCTGCGTGATGTCAGCACCATCCTTGCAGAAGAACAGCTCACCGTTGAGGAAATGGGTACGCATACCGACGCGTCCAGTGGCACGGCGACTATGGAGCTCAGTATGACGATGCCTTCCTACCACACGCTGTCCAGGGTGCTGGACCGCATCTCCCACCTGGATCATGTAATTCAGGCGAACCGTGCCAATACCACACTGCACAGGTCCACGACCGGCACGTACGACGACCGGGTTGTTTCCATTCAGCGGGCGGGACAGCGAACGAGGTGATCAATGACAGACAAAGACCCGGCAGGCGACGCCACGGAGCGCCTGCTGCGACTGATGGCCATGTTGCGTGATCCCGAACACGGTTGCCGATGGGATTTGAAGCAGAGGATGGACACATTGACCTCCCATACACTGGAAGAGGTCCATGAAGTGATTGACGCGGTCGAGAACGGTTCTCCGCAAGACATACGGGGCGAGCTGGGTGATCTGTTGTTCCAGGTCGTGTTCTATGCCCGTATCGCCAGCGAGAAAGGCTGGTTTGATTTCTCTGATGTGGCTGACGGGGTATTCACCAAGCTGGTTTCCCGCCATCCGCATGTGTTTCCCGACGGCACGCTGGACAGCTTCGGTCAGCCGCAGGAGAAAATGGCGGCGGGTCAGGTGGAAAACAATTGGGAAGCCATCAAGAATGCGGAGCGGGAGAGAGGGGCGGCCGGGCCGGTCAGCGTCATGGATGATGTGCCCCGGGCGCTGCCGGCGCTGCAACGTGCCGCCAAACTACAGAAGCGTGCAGCCTCGGTGGGATTCGACTGGAGCGATTCCGGGTCAGTGCTGGACAAGGTGCAGGAGGAACTGGACGAGTTGCGCGAGGCCATCCGTTCGGGCGAGTCTTCCCGTCAGTCTGACGAGTTGGGCGACCTGCTGTTCACCTGCGTGAATCTGTCCCGCCACCTCAAGGTTGATATCGAGCAATCGGTACGTGGCTGCAACCGCCGTTTCGAACAACGGTTCCGTGATCTGGAACGCCAGGCAAGAGACGGCGGTGAATCACCCGGTTCCGCTTCCATGGAGACGCTGGAAGACTGGTGGCGACAGGCCAGGGAAAACACCGTCTGAGTCGGTCCGGAAAGGGCCGGTTGGCCGGGACGGCTCTGGCAGCGCGATGGCGTTTCTTGTCATTCCTGGCCGATTTCGTGTATTGTCAGCGCCTTCGCCAATCGAGCAGGAGTGGGTATGCGGATCATACTGTTGGGAGCGCCGGGGGCTGGAAAAGGGACCCAGGCACAGTTCATTACCGAAAAACTGGGTATTCCCCAGATTTCCACCGGCGATATGTTACGAGCCGCCGTGAAAGCAGGCACACCATTGGGGAAGCAGGTCGAGACGGTAATGAGCAGCGGCGCGCTGGTTACCGATGACATCATCATCGCGCTGGTCAGGGAGCGCATTGCTGAACCGGATTGCCGCAATGGATTTCTGCTCGATGGTTTTCCCCGGACCATTCCCCAGGCGGAAGCGATGGTCGAGGCAGACATCAGTATTGATGCGGTCGTGAATATCGAAGTGGAGGATGAAGAAATCGTCAATCGCCTCAGTGGCCGTCGTGTTCATCCGGCCTCTGGTCGTGTGTATCACGAGCAGTATCAGCCGCCACGCGAAGCCGGAAAAGACGATGTCACCGGTGAGCCGCTGGTGCAGCGTGATGACGACCGGGAAGAGACAGTACGCAAGCGCCTGCAGGTCTACCACGAACAGACGCAGCCGTTGTTGGGCTTCTATCAGGGACTGGAAAAAGAAGGGCAGGGAGTTCGTGTGTTCACTATTGATGGCAAGAATGATGTTGGTGTGATTCGCGAACAGATCTCCGATGTTCTGGACCAATGTGCTGATTGATTTCGCAATTCTCGCATGATGGGTGTATGCAGTCGGAAATTTGTGCTATGTTTCGGGCAAATGCAACCTGCACGACGTTGCTTTTTCGCAGTGGTTTCATCCACCGTTTGGGAGACTAGTGAGTATGGCTACAAAAAAGGCGAAGGCGAAAGCCAGGACGAAAACAAGAAAGCCGGCACCGGCGACAACCACCCGACAGGTTGAAGATGCGGCACTGAAAAAGGCACAGTCAGCCCTGGACAGTCTGCAAAAGGACCTTGGCACCAAGCAATCCCGACTCAAGGCAGCGCGGCAGAAGCTCAAGTCCGCCACTGACCGGGTCGCACGTAACGCAACAGAGGCAGCCAAAAAGTCACTGGTTAATGCCGAGTCAGCTGTGTCCAGGGCGGCAGATAATGTGGCCGATGTCAACGATCGTATTGTGGCGGCCCAGATAAGCGTCAAGGCGGCTAATGAAGCAGCCAAGGCCAAGGCGGCAGCGGCTCGCCGTGAAGCGGCGGCCGAAACGCGCCGGTCGCGCATGGCGGAAAAGGCCGAATCCGATCTGAAGAAAGCGGTCGAGAAGTTTGCCGAGCAGTGGAAGAAGAAACGGGCCCGTCTTGACGCCCGCAAGGAAGCGGCTATTCAGCGCAAAGAGGCGGTGAAAGAGAGAGCGGCCGCTAAGAAGGCATCCGCGAAGGCGAAAGCCGCCGCCAGGAAAGCGGAAGCCAGGGCGAAAGCTGCGGCCAAGCGTAAGGCAGCCCAGGTGAAGGCAGCTGCCGGTAAGAAGAAGGCCAGCAAGAAGGCGGCTAGCAAGAAGACAGCCAGTAAGAAAACGGCGGCTGGAAAGACAACTGCCAGAAAAAGCCCGGCCAAAAAGGCCGCAGCGAAGAAAACGGCAGTAAAGAAGACTGCGTCGAAAAAGAAGACCGCAGCGAAAAAGAAAACTACGGCCAGCAAGTCTTCACCGCGCAAGGCACCTGCCCGGAAGACAGCCGGGAAAAAGAAGGCGGCTGTGAAGAAAGGCGCCACGAAGAAGGCGGCCGGTCCATCCACCTCCTGAAAGAGGACCGTATGACCGGTTTCCTGCAGAAGCCCTTCCGGTGCGCCGGGAGGGCTTCTGTCGTTGCGGTGACCGTTCCTGCCTGTGACCTGACCGGAACCTCATGAAGCTCACAACCCGTCTGCTTGCCATTGATACCTTGTCCCGTTCCTGCACCGTTGCCGTGCTGGACGGCAACGGTGACATGCACTTCCGTCGCGGGAGTGGCCAGCGTCGCCACGCCAGGGAGGTGCTTTCATTGGTGGATGCCGTGCTGCATGACAGCAGTCTTTCACTATCGGCCTTGTCCGCCATTGCGGTAATCAGCGGGCCGGGGTCGTTTACCGGACTGCGCATTGGCATGACCGTCGCCCAGGGGCTGGCGTACTCGACATCACTGCCTGTAATTCCAGTATCGTCTCTGGCCCTGCTTGCAGAAGCAGCGTCCATCGACCGGGCGAATGTCCGGGCGCTTTGCTTGCTGGGAGCGCGACCGGGAGAATATTATCATGCGACATACCGGGTCGAGGATGACCTGCCCCGGTTGCTGGACAGCGAACGGGTGGGGCCGTGCACGTTCGCGGATGCGGAGCCACATGACCTCGTTGTGACCGATGAGTCCACCGCCATGGCATTGCGGGCCGATCCGCTATTCCCTTTTGCCGAGCCGACGGTGGTTGACGTCGATGCGGCTGTTCTTGTCCGTCTGTCGGCCCGCCTCATGCAGAATGTCCCTTCGATAGCGATTTCTCCGACCCGCGCCGTACCAGCGTATATCAAGGATGATCTCGAGTACCGCAAGAGCGGCCTGCCGGGGAGCTGATGGTGGACGTGCAGGCGGGGTCCATCCAATTCGTGGGTGTTGCAGATGATGGCCTTCCTCGCTCCAGTGCCTTGTCGCGTGACCTGGCGCTCCCTCTTGTGGCTCCGGGAGATGCCGGTAGCGTGACGTTTCTGCTCCGTTACGACGATGATGCGGTGTTGCATCTGCATGATGTGGATTCGCGCATGACATTGGCGGCGTCGTTCGATGGCGGCAGTCTTGGATACCGTCGTCGTCAGCACGTCGGTAGTGAGTTGTTGGTAAAAGCCGCCGGCGGCTTGCGTGCCTCCGGGCGCAGTGTCATCGATGCAACGGCCGGCCTGGGGGGAGATGCCCTGTTACTGGCGACTGCGGGATTCCACGTGACCATGATCGAGCGTTCGCCGGTGGTTGCCGCGTTGTTGATGAATGCGCTGGACCGTGCGGCGGATAGTGCGGATCCCGAGCTACGTCGGACGGCATCCTGCATGCAGTTGTATACGGGGAATGCGGCACAGTGGTTGGGCCGTCATCGGTCGGATGTGGTTTGTCTGGACCCGATGTTTCCTCCGCGCAGGAAGAGCGCCCGGGTGCGTAAGGAAATGTTTCTGTTGGGTAAGCTGCTGGCTGCCGAGGACCAGGGGGAGGCGTTGCTGGAGCCGGCCCTGCGGGCGGCCGATAACCGGGTGGTGGTGAAGCGGCCCCGGCTTGCCCCCTGTCTGGCTGGCATGAGGCCTGACTGGCAACTGAGCGGGCGCTCGACCCGTTTTGACGTCTACTCAGTCTCCAGCGGTCAGTAGCTCGGCCATGACGCGCTCATAGACGATCGAAAGCGTATCCAGATCCTGCACGCGGACATGTTCGTCAATCTTGTGGATACTGTTATTGCAGGGACCCAGCTCGACCAGATGGGTTCCCGTTGGTGCAATGAAGCGTCCGTCCGATGTCCCGCCTGAAGTCGAGCGCTCCGGAATCACGCCGGTGACGGACGTGATGCAGTCGGCCACACGGTCCACGAAGGGACTGTCCAGTGTGACGAAGGGGGCGCCTGACAACCTCCACGTCAGAGTGAATGGAACACCATGGCGTGTCAGTATCGCATCGGTGCGTTCCCGTAATGATTCGCGGGTGGACTCGGTGGAGAAACGAAAGTTGAAGGTCACTTCCAGGTCACCCGGAATCACATTTTCAGCACCAGTGCCGGCATGAATATTGGAAATCTGGAATGAGGTTGGCGGGAACCCTTCGTTGCCCTCGTCCCATACGGTGTCGCACAGCTCCCGGAGAGGGGCGAGGCTTTCATGGACTGGATTCCGTGCCAGTTGCGGATAGGCGATGTGCCCCTGTACGCCATGAAATACCAGCTGTCCATGCAGGGAGCCGCGGCGGCCGATCTTGATGACATCCCCCAGCCGGTCTCGGCTGCTGGGCTCGCCGACCACGCAGTAGTCGATGTGCTCTCCTCGTTCCTGCAGCTTCTCGATCACCGCCCTGGTGCCGGCGGCTGCGGGGCCCTCTTCGTCGCTGGTGACCAGGAAGGCCAGTGAGCCGTTCATGCTCCGTGAATTCTGTTCACAAGCTGCCCGGAACCGTTCACAGGCCGTGACCATGGCCGCCAGGCTGCCCTTCATGTCCGCAGTTCCGCGACCGTACAGAATGCCATCTCTCAGGTCGGGCTCGAAAGGAGGGGAGGACCATTCCTTCAGTGGCCCCGGCGGCACCACATCAGTATGACCGGCAAAGCACAGTACCGGAGCGGTATCGCCCAGGCGGGCCCAGAAATTGCGGACCCCGCCACGATCCATGGTTTCCACGGTGAAGCCCAGATCACGCAGACGCCCGGCCAGCAGTGCATTACAGCCGGCATCGTCCGGCGTGACCGAGGCGCGCCGCACCAATTCGCGGGTCAATGCCAGCGTCGGACTGTCCTGTATGCTCATCGGGGTTGGCCTCAGTTGTGTCGGTGCAGTTCTTCGTTGAGTTCAATCTGCGTACTGTTGGCACGGCATTCCACGCCGCCTGTGGTCGAGTTCCGGCGGAACAGCAGATCGGAGTGGCCGGACAGCTCGCGGGCCTTCACAGT
Source organism: Pseudohongiellaceae bacterium (assembly GCA_040882255.1). Taxonomy (GTDB): domain Bacteria; phylum Pseudomonadota; class Gammaproteobacteria; order Pseudomonadales; family Pseudohongiellaceae; genus PWQG01. Next base: position 108,738 of record JBBEBP010000011.1, read on the forward strand.
ACGAACGGGCTGGTTGTCCCGATCCATCAGCTGCAGTTTGGTTCCGGCCGTGATATACAGTCCGGCTTCCACCACGCAGCGGTCACCCAGGGCGATGCCGATGCCGGCATTGGCGCCGATCAGACAGTCCCGGCCTACCGAGATGACTTCCTTGCCACCGCCGGACAGTGTGCCCATGGTGCTGCAGCCGCCGCCCAGGTCGCTTCCTTCACCGATCACGACGCCGGCGGAAATGCGGCCCTCGATCATGGCCGGACCCAGCGTACCGGCGTTGAAATTGATGAAACCCTCGTGCATCACTGTGGTGCCTTCGCCGCCGTGTGCCCCCCGCCCCCCACGGGCGGTGTCGGCAATACGGATACCGGGCGGGATGACGTAGTCGGACATCTTCGGGAACTTGTCCACCGCATCTACTGACAGAGCGCGGCCGGCCAGACGGGCCTGTAACTGCCGTTGTGGCAATTCGGGCAGGTCGATGGGGCCCTCGCTGGTCCATGCGATATTGTGCAGCACGCCGAAGGCGCCTCGCAGGTTCAGTGTGTGAGGCTGACAGAGGCGGTGGGACAGCAGGTGCAGCTTGAGGTACACCTCGGCCACGGAGGCGGGAGCTTCGTCAGTGGCCAGGAAAGTGGCCACGATGGGGCGGGCGGCCGACTGCAGGGCATGGACCAGTTGACGGCTGTGTTCGTCGCCGCTGTCGCTGATTGCTTTCTCCAGCGCTTCCAGCTGCACCGGTTCCAGCACGATGGCGCGGTTGCCTCCGCTATAGCCACAGGCCTTGCCGGCAGCGCGTGTCACGCCAGGATCCGGGTGTAACATTGGCGCGGGGTACCAGGTTTCAATCAGCGCCCCTTCACGGTTCAGGGTGGCGATGCCCAGGCCGAAACTGTGGAGTGTGTCAGTCATGTGGCGAATTCCTTGTCGGTGTCATTATCAGGGCGCTTATTGTATCAGCGCCTCTTTCAGGGCTTTCCTCAGCTGTTCATTGCGCTCCGGATCGGTCAGTGGGTGGTCTTCCCAGTCGGTAATGAAGAACAGGTCCTCCACGCGCTCGCCAAGCGTCGCAATGCGGGCATTGAGCAACTGGATGTTCTGTTCGGCGAATACCTTGCCGATGGCCGCAAGAATACCGGGGCGGTCGATGCAGCTCAGTTCCAGGATGGTATACGGGGTATCGTCGTGATTGATGATCTCCGTGTCCACGAACTGATCGAAATGACGCAGTTTGCGCGGTGTGCGTTTGTCCGTGGTGCGCAGGTTGGCCTTCGGGTCGCACAGATACGTCCGCAAGGTTCGTTTGATTTCGTCGATGCGCCGAGGCCGTTCCTCAATGGCGTTGCCATCGCTTTCCAGCACCGAGTAGGTGTTCATGCAGTAATTTTTCTGTGATGTGAAGATCCGTGCGTCCTGGATGTTCAGTCCCAATTGATCCATGGCCGCCGCGCTACTGGCAAAGAGGTAGGGTCGGTTCACGGTGTAGATGAAAATATGCGTGGCCCCTTCCGCCAGGGTATCGGTGGTGTCCTGCACCAGGACCAGTGTCTCCTCGCCCTCATGGCGCGCAATCGCTTCCGTATGCCATACGATGTTGCTGACCGATTCACGGACAAAGTACTCGTCATCCGTGGTATCCCAGATCTGAAGGACCTCATCTTCCGTCAGCCCCTTGTCCAGCAGTTTGGGCAGGGCGCTTTCCTGTTTGTCACGGATCCTTTCATCGCGGTCGATGGGGTTTTCAAGGCCGCGCCGCAGGGCCCGTTTGGTATTGAGGTACAGCTGGCGCAGCAGGGAAGCTCGCCAGGCATTCCAGAGTGTGGGGTTGGTCGCATTGATATCCGCCACGGTGAGGGCGTACAGGTAATCCAGGTGCAGCTTGTCGCCGACTTCCGTGGCAAACTCGTGGATCACTTCCGGGTCCATGATGTCCTTGCGCTGGGCCGTCATCGACATCAGCAGATGCTTGCTGATCAGCCAGGCGACCAGATTGGCGTCCCAGGTGCTCAGGTGGTGGCGCTCGCAGAACCGTGTGGCATCGTCCATGCCCAATACCGAGTGATCGCCACCGCGTCCCTTGGCAATGTCGTGGTACAGGCCGGCAATATACAACAGTTCGATCTTTGGCAGGCGGCGTACGATATGGGCGGCGATCGGGTAATCGTCTTCGGCATCGGGCAGGCGGAAGCGCCGCATGTTCTCCACCACCTGCAGTGTATGCGCATCCACCGTGTAGATGTGGAAAAGGTCGTGCTGCATCTTGCCGGTGATGGCGCCGAACTCGGGCAGGTAGCGCGCCAGAATGCCGTAGCGCGCCATACGACGCAGCTGCGTGGAGAAATCGTGGCTGGAGCGCAACAACTCCATGAAGAGAGTGACGTTGCGCAGGTCGTGGCGAAAATCCTCGTCGATCAGATGGCGATGCTCGCGAATCTGGCGGATGGTGGCGGCCCGCACACCCTGGATCTCGGGGTGCTGGGCCATCAGGACAAAGATCTCCAACAGCGCAAACGGGAAACGGCTGAAGGTTTCGGCACTGCTTGCCTCGATATAACCGTTACGGACCTGGAATCGTTTGTTGAGCGTGTGCACTTCCGTGTTTTCGCCGGCCCGCAGGATTGCCTCATCGAAATGCTGTAGCAGCATATCGTTGAGCTCTCGCACGGTGGCAACGGCACGGTAGTAGCTCTGCATCAGTTTCTCCACACCCAGGCTGCGCTCATCGTCGTGATAGTCGAACAGCGCAGCCAGTTCTTTCTGTTTGTCGAACAGCAGCCGGTCTTCGCGGCGTCCTGCCAGCAGATGCAGGCCCCAGCGGAGCTGCCAGAGCAGTTTCTCGCTGCGTTGCAGCAGTTCGAATTCACTGGGCAGCAGAAAGTCCAGCCGTACCAGGTCTTCCAGGGTCTCGGCGTTATAATGCCGCTTGGCAATCCAGGCGATGGTCTGGATATCACGCAATCCGCCCGGAGAGGTCTTGATGTTGGGCTCCAGGGCGTAGTCAATGTCATAGTACTTGCGGTGGCGGTTGATCTGCTCGTCGCGCTTGGCCCGGAAGAACTCCCGCGTAGGCCATATGTCGTCCGTACTGGTCATTTCCATCATCCGGTGGCGCAGGTGCTCGGGCCCGGCAATGGTCCGCGATTCCATCAGGCTGGTCACCACGGTGATGTCCTTGCGGGCCTCCTCCTGGCACTGCTCCAGGGAACGCACGCTATGGCCGATTTCCAGGTTCAGGTCCCAGAGGAATGTGAAGAACTCTCCCAGTTGTTGTCGGTTGGTCTCGCTGCCCTGTCCATTGTCCAGCAGTAGCAGGTCGACGTCGGAATGGGGATGCAGTTCGCCGCGGCCATAGCCGCCAACGGCGATCAATGCCAGTTTTTCGGGATCCTGCCATTCGTAGCGCTGCCAGATATGATGCAGCAGGCCGTCCACGAAAGTGGCGCGGCCGCGCACCAGAGAGGCGATGTCCTCACCCTCGCGGTAGCGCTGCTCAAGCGTGGATTCCGCAGTGGCAATGCATTCGCGGTAGGCCGACAGGGTGTCAGTGTGCTCGTCCAGGTACTGGTCCATCTGCCTCGCATCGAACAGCGGTGCGAGGGCGGTCTGGATATCGGTCGTGGAGTGACTCTCCAAAGTGGCTCTCCAAAAAGGCGGAACGGTCGTGAATAACAAGGCCGGATCGCTAGAAAGATTCTTCCTTGCGGCGTGTGAGCACTTCGCAGCCGTCGGCGGTCACCGCCAGGGTGTGCTCCCATTGCGCGGAGAGACGTCGATCCTTGGTGGTCACGGTCCAGCCGTCTGCCTTGTTCAGCTTCGTGTGTCGGGTGCCGGCGTTCAGCATGGGCTCGATGGTGAACGTCATGCCCTGCTTCAGGACCAGACCGGTGCCCGGGTGGCCATAGTGCAATACCTGGGGTTCCTCGTGGAAACCGAGGCCGATGCCGTGTCCGCAGTATTCACGCACCACCGAGTAGTTGTTGCCTTCCGCATGAGTCTGAATGACGTGACCGATGTCACCGAGCTGTGTGCCCGGACGGACAATTCCGATGGCCTGGTACAGGCATTCCTGCGTGATTCGCACCAGGCGCTTCGCGTGAGCTGCCACCTCGCCGACCAGGAACATCTTGCTGGTGTCCCCGTGGTAGCCGTCCTTGATGACGGTGATGTCGATATTGAGGATGTCGCCTTTCTTCAGGATCTTGCTGTCGCTGGGTATGCCGTGGCAGATCACGTGGTTGAGTGAAGTGCAGACCGATTTCGGAAACCCGTTGTAGTTGAGCGGGGCCGGGATGGCGCCCTGGGTGTTGACGATGTAGTCGTGACAGATACGGTCCAGCTCGCCGGTGCTGATGCCGGGTTCCACGTGCGGACCGATCATCTCCAGCACTTCGGAGGCCAGTCGGCCGGCCACGCGCATTTTCTCGATTTCGTCGGGTGTTTTGATGGTGATGGCCATGTATAGTGGCTCTGCTGCGTCAAATGATGGACGCGTATTGTAAAGGACGGAGGCTACGATTGCATCCGTGTGGAGCTGCGTCTGTGCTTTATGTTGGTGCTTTTATGTGGTATAAAGCTGCCCGCCTGAAAGTGCGCTTGCAGGCGGTGGTGCCGGCTCGTCCGGTCCCGATCAAAAGAAAGACGAAAGAGCAACGAGAAGGTCCGGTATTGCCGGGCCATTAACTGTAACGTCACACATACACCGGCACATGTGCCATGGGTGCCTGTCGAAGCGCTTGCGCGGGGCGGGTCTGGTCATGGGGTGTATGGAGGCTTAACCCGAAATCAAGGTAACTACATCATGACTGTATCCATGAAGGAAATGCTCCAGGCGGGTGTCCACTTTGGCCACCAGAGCCGCTACTGGAACCCGAAAATGCGCCAGTACATCTTCGGCGCCCGCAACAAGATCCACATCATCAACCTGGAGCAGACTGTCCCGATGCTGGACACCGCTCTGGACGCGGTGAAGCGACTGGCTTCCCAGAACAAGAAGATCCTGTTCGTTGGCACCAAGCGTGCGGCCAGCAAGATCATCCGCGCCGAAGCCGAGCGCGCCGGCATGCCCTACGTCGATCACCGCTGGCTGGGCGGCATGCTGACCAACTACAAGACCATCCGTGGTTCCATCAAGCGCCTGCGCGACCTGGAAGCCCAGGAAACGGACGGCACGTTCGAACGCCTGACCAAGAAAGAGGCGCTGATGCGCCGCCGGGCCATGGACAAGCTGAACCGCAGTATCGGGGGTATCAAGGACATGAGCGGCCTGCCTGACGCGCTGTTCGTGATCGATGTTGACCATGAGCGAATTGCCGTGACAGAAGCCAACAGCCTGCGGATCCCCGTCATCGGTATCGTCGATACCAACAGCGATCCGGATGGCGTGGACTACCCGATTCCCGGTAATGATGACGCCATTCGGGCCATTCGCCTGTATGCCCGTGTTTTCGCCGATGCCTGCCTGAGTGGCAAGAACGAAGGCAATGCGATGACTGGCGGCGACAGCGAGTTTGTGGAAGTGAGCGATGAAGAGCCAGTGGCGGCTGAAGCCAAGCCGGCTGAGGCCGAAAAGAAGGCGGCTGACGAAACGCCGACCGCTCCTTCAGCCTGACGGTCACCGGGATTTGACACAATTTTCAAGAATATAGTGAGAGGCAAGGGCAAATGGCAACTATTTCCGCAGCAATGGTAAAGGAGCTCCGCGAGCGTACCGGGCTGGGCATGATGGATTGTAAGAAGGCGCTGGTAGCGGCAGATGGTGACCTGGACAGGGCTATCGAGGATCTGCGCAAGGCCAGCGGGTTGAAAGCCGCCAAGAAGGCGGGCCGCACGGCGGCTGAAGGTGTGGTGATGACCCGCGTATCCGACGACGCCACTGTTGGCGTGATCATCGAGATCAACAGCGAAACCGACTTCGTGGCGCGTGATGATAATTTTCTGGCATTTGCGAACGATGTGCTGCAACAGGCTTTTGATCGTCGTGAGGAGGATGTGGCGAAGCTCATGGCCGACGGACTGGAATCGGCGCGTGAGGCGCTGGTCCAGAAGATTGGCGAGAACATCAACGTGCGCCGGGTGGCCGTGGTCGAGGCGGCGGACGGTGCCGTGGGCAGCTATGTTCACAGCAACAGCCGGATTGCCACGTTGGTCGGTCTGCAAGGCGGTGACGCTGATGTGGCGCGCGATGTGGCCATGCATGTAGCGGCGGCCAATCCGCTGGTGGTTCGTGGTGCTGATATGCCCGGGGAAATGCTGGACAAGGAGAAAGAAATTTTCTCTGCCCAGGCAGCGGAAAGCGGGAAGCCGCCGGAGATTGTCGAGAAGATGGTCGAGGGACGTCTGCGCAAGTTCGTTGCGGAGCTGAGTCTGGTGGATCAGCCCTTTGTGAAGGATCCGGACTGCACGGTAGCCGAACTGCTCAAGAAAGCCGGCGCCGATGTGGCCGGATTCGTGCGCTATGAGGTGGGCGAGGGTATCGAGAAGGAAGAAGTGGATTTCGCCGAAGAGGTGGCCGCTCAGGCAGGTGGCAAGTCCTGAGCCTCACCGCTTCCTTTTTTCAGACATGACCACGGGAGCACCAGCATGGGCCGACAGGACAGGAAATACAAGCGCATACTGCTGAAGCTCAGTGGTGAGGCGCTGATGGGCGATGTGGATTTCGGCATTGATCCCAAGGTGCTGGATCGCATCGCGGTCGAAGTCGGCCAGCTGGTGGGGTTGGGAGTGGAAATCGGCATGGTCATCGGCGGTGGCAACCTGTTCCGTGGCGCAGCGTTGCATTCTGCGGGCATGGAGCGGGTCACCGGAGACCACATGGGCATGCTGGCCACCGTCATGAACGCGCTGGCCATGCGCGATGCGCTGGAACGTGCCAGTATTCCCACCAGGGTCATGTCGGCCATTCCCATGAGCGGAGTCGTCGAGCACTATGATCGCCGCACCGCCATCCGGCATCTCAAGTCGGGTGACGTCGTCATCTTTGCGGCCGGTACGGGAAATCCTTTCTTCACCACGGACTCTGCCGCCTGTCTGCGAGGCATCGAGATCGACGCCGAGCTGGTGCTCAAGGCCACCAAGGTGGACGGGGTCTATTCCGCTGACCCGGCATTGGTGCCGGATGCGGTCAAGTATGAACGACTGACCTATGACGAGGTCCTGGAGAAGAAGCTCGGGGTCATGGATCTGACGGCGATCTGTCTCGTGCGTGATCACGGCATCCCGGTCCGGGTGTTCAATATGCAGAAGCCCGGTGCATTGTTGAACAATGTCATGGGCGTACCCGACGGTACATTGATTGAAACCCGGATTGACACGCCCGGGCATTGATACCTGGTAATGCTGCCGCTCAGGCAGCCTGCAACAGAGGAATGATCCACATGATCGACGAGATTCTGAAGGACGCCGAGGAACGCATGGGCAAGTCCGTGCAGGCACTGGAGTCCGCCTTCAACAAGATCCGCACCGGAAGGGCCCATCCTGCGATCCTGGACGGTATCACGGTGTCGTACTACGGTGCCGACACGCCACTGAACCAGTTGGCCAATGTCACAGTCGAAGATGGCCGGCAGCTGACCATTTCCCCCTGGGAGAAAGGCATCATCGGGGAAATCGAGAAAGCCATCATGAAATCCGACCTGGGCCTCAACCCTTCCAACAATGGCGACGTGATTCGCCTGCCCATGCCCGCTTTGACAGAAGAGACTCGCCGTGAATACACTCGGCAGGCAAAAGCTGAAGCCGAGCAGGCCCGCGTGGCCGTGCGCAGTGTTCGCAGGGACGCCAATGGCGATGTGAAGGACTTGCTCAAGGAAAAGGAGATCAGTGAGGATGAGGAACGTCGCGCCGAGGAACGGATCCAGAAGCTCACTGACAAGTATATCGCCGCTGTTGACAGCAGCTATGCCGCCAAGGAACAGGATCTGCTGTCGATCTGAGCCGGCCCGGCCGCTGGTTGATCGGCAGTCCCGGCAGATCATATGGCCGGACCTGGACTGGAGCAACAGATGAGTAGTGAAGCTGGAGAAATTGCTGTCAGGTCTTCTGCCGGGTGGGATAAACAGCCACGACACGTGGTTGTCATCATGGACGGTAACAACCGCTGGGCCCGTAGCCGCAGGCTGAAAGGGTCCGCTGGTCATCGGGCCGGTGCTGAGGCCGCCAAGCGTCTGGTCTATGGCTGCGTCGAGCGGGGCATTCCCTGGTTGACGCTGTTCGCATTCAGCAGCGAGAACTGGTTGCGCTCCGATCGGGAAGTGAAAGGACTCATGGCGCTGTTCCTTAATGTCCTGCGACGCAGAGAGATCAGGGAACTACACGGCAACAATGTCCGGCTGCAGTTCATCGGTAATCGGGCAGGGTTCCCGCAACGGCTTCAGCAGCACATGCAGGATGTGGAAGAGCTGACAGGCGATAATACGGGTACGGTGGTCAATGTTGCCGCCGATTACGGTGGCCGCTGGGATATCGTCCGGGCCTGTCAAAGGCTGGCCGCAGAAGTGGCGGAAGGGCGCTTGTCACCCGGTGATATTGATCCGGCGGCGGTGCAGGAGCAGATCTGTCTTGGTGATGCCCCGGATCCTGACCTGTGTATCCGCACCGGTGGCGAGTTGCGTATCAGCAATTTCCTGTTATGGCAAATGGCCTACACGGAATTGTATTTCACCCGCTGTTTATGGCCGGATTTCAATGACCATGAACTGCAGGCGGCACTGGATGCGTTCAGTCACCGTCAACGCCGGTATGGGCACCTGGAGCCGGGGACGGATGAGGCTGGTGGTGGAGCGACTGGCAGTGACGAGAACCCGGCAGCCGCCCCACAGGCCCGCGGAGGAAGCCGCATTGCTTAGACAACGGGTCGTTACTGCCATCTGTATGTTGGCGGTGTTGTATCTGGCCACCGCCTGGTTACCAGTGACAGGCTTCGCGGTCGTGCTCAGTGCGTTCGTGCTGCCGGCGCTGCTGGAGTGGTCCCGGCTTATGGGGCTGCCATACCCCTGGCAACACCGGTTGTATGCACTGGTGTTCTATCTTCTGATTGTCCTCACTGTGGTGCTGTCTACCTATTCCGGCACGCAGCTGTCGGTATTGATCCGCGGAGCCGACTGGGTATTGGGGCTGAATGGCCTGGCCATACTATTCTGGCTGCTGGTTTTCGTGGCGATTGTGCGTTACCCGCAAGGTACCTCTCTCTGGGACTCCCCCCTGCTGCTTGCCGTGGCTGGCTGGCTTACGCTGCTGCCGGTGTGGTGGAACCTGGTGTATCTGAAATTGCTCGATGAAGGCGGCTTGCTGGTATTCGCCCTGATTGCCCTGGTCAGCATCGTGGATATTGGCGCCTATTTTTCCGGACGCGCCTGGGGTCGCCGCAAGCTGGCTCCGGCGCTCAGTCCCAACAAGTCCTGGGCTGGTTTCTGGGGCGGCCTGTTCGCCTGTGTGGCGTTGGCGCTTCTTCTGGTGACAGCCGTCCATGTCGGCCGTCAGCCCCTGGAGGCTCTCACCTGGGCCGGGTTGACAGCTCTGGCTGTATTGCTGGGCGTTGCCAGCGTGGTCGGCGACCTGTTCGAAAGCATGCTCAAACGTCAGCGGGGGGTCAAGGACAGCGGTCAGTTTCTGCCCGGGCACGGTGGATTACTGGATCGCGTGGACAGTCTGCTGGCGGCGACACCGGTGTTCACACTGGGAGTGTGGTTTCTGGCGTCCCGGGTGGCATGGTTATGAGGTCCCGACCGTCCATCGTTCTGCTGGGTTCCACCGGCTCAGTCGGTCAGAGTACGCTGGACGTGCTGGCGTGTCACGGCAGCCACCGTGTTTTTGCCTTGACGGCCAACCGTAATGTCTCCCTGATGCTGGAGCAATGCGAGCAATGGCGGCCGACCTGCGCTGTCATGGTCGATGAGGAGGCCGCCCGTCAATTAAGGGAAGCGATGCCGTCGGTTTCCCCGGAAACGCGGGTGCTCAGCGGTGCTGCCGCACTGGTCGAGGTCGTGACCGAAGCTGCGGTGGATACTGTGCTGGCTGCCATTGTGGGAGCTGCGGGGTTACCGTCCGCGCTGGCCGCAGCAAAATCGGGCAAGAAACTGCTGCTGGCCAACAAGGAGGCGCTGATCATGGCCGGGCCTTTGTTCATGGCCGCAGTGCGTGATCACGGTGCGGTACTGCTGCCCATCGACAGTGAACACAATGCGGTGTTCCAGTGCCTGCCGGAGTCCAACCGGCTGCCGGGACGGATGGCCGCTTCCACGGATGTACGGCGCATCATTCTCACGGCTTCCGGAGGCCCTTTTCTGGACAGGCCGGCAGAAATGCTGGGAGAGGTGACGGCGGCGGAGGCCTGCCGGCATCCCAACTGGTCCATGGGACAGAAGATATCCGTCGACTCCGCGACCATGATGAACAAGGGGCTGGAGCTGATCGAGGCCTGTTATCTGTTCGGGTTGCCGCCGGAGCAGGTGGATGTGCTGATTCATCCACAGAGCATTGTGCACTCGCTGGTCGAGTACTGCGACGGTTCCATGCTGGCTCAACTCGGCAGTCCCGACATGCGCGTCCCCATCGCTCATGCCCTTGCCTGGCCGGAGCGGCGGCCATCCGGCGCCGACTTTCTCGATCTGGTCAGCAGTGCTGACTTGCAGTTCCGTCATCCGGACACGGAGCAGTTTCCCTGCCTGAGACTGGGCCGGGAAGCGGTCCGCGCAGGGCCTGTCTCCGTCATCCGCCTCAATGCTGCGAATGAAGTGGCAGTGGCTGCTTTCCTGGGAGGAGCTATCGGCTTTATGGACATCCCTGTTATTATCGCGCGGACGCTGGAGGCTGCGGAAAATGGTAGCGCCGATCCTGTTGAGGGGCTGGACGACGTGCTCTCCATCGACCGCCGGGCCCGGGAACTGGCCAACGAACTGTTAATCGGCATCGTCCGGTCCTGATAACCGTATCCAGCCAGAGTATTTGTCTACATGCTGCAGTCTCTGATCGTCAATGTCCTTGCCCTGATTGTGACCTTGGGTATTCTTGTGACCTTTCACGAATTCGGCCATTTCTGGGTCGCCCGTCGCTGCGGGGTGAAAGTGCTGCGTTTCTCCATAGGCTTTGGCAAGCCCCTGTATTCGTGGTATGGCAAGGATGGCACAGAGTACGCGATCGCCCCGATACCGCTGGGCGGTTACGTGCGCATGCTGGGTCAGGACGATCTGGATACCTCCGCAGGTCATGAGGCAACGGCCAGCGAGCGGGCCCGGAATTTCAACTACAAACCGCTTTGGCAACGCTTTGCCATCGTCTCGGCCGGCCCCCTGGCCAACTTTCTGCTCGCCATCCTGGTGTTCTGGTTGATTAATGTGATGTACGGCCAGCGCGGCGTGGCACCGGTCATCGCCGACGTTGTGCCGGAGTCGCCTGCCTGGGAAGCCGGGTTGCGCAGTGGAGACGAGATTACGGCGGTGGACGGGGAGCCGGTGACCATCTGGCAACAGGTGACCATGCAGCTGCTCAATCGTCTGGGCGAGAGCGGCACGTTGCTACTGGACGCGGTTCCCGAGGGGGAGACTGCGGAGCGCGAATACCGGTTACCCTTGCAGAACTGGCTGGCGGGGACCACCGAACCGAATCCGCTGGGTTCGCTGGGGCTGGTCCGTTTCATCATCCCGCCCGTCATCGATGGTGTGACCGAGGACGGCCGGGCCAGGCAGGCTGGTTTGCAACCCGGAGACCGGGTCATCAGCGCGGCTGGTGAGCCGGTAAGCAGCTGGACGCGATGGGTGCAGATCATCCGCGAGCATCCGGAACTTCCGCTGGATATTACAGTCGAACGGGCAGGCAGCACTGAGGCGTTGAGCCTGGTACCCCAGCGAAGCAGGGATGAAGAGGGTAACGAGATCGGGGTGATCGGCGCGTGGGTGGAGCCGTATGATCTGGCCGCCAACCTGCCGGATGAGCAGCGCAGGGATATCCGGTTTAACCCGGTCAGTGCGGTTGCACCCGCGCTCCAGGAAACCTGGGACAAGTCCGTGTTCGTGCTGGAATCGATCCGCAAGATGGTGGTTGGTCTGATTTCGTACCGCAATGTGAATGGACCGATCACCATTGCGCAGGTGGCGGGGGAGACGGCAGGATACGGTCTGGAGGTGTATCTGGGCTTCCTGGCCATTCTCAGTATCAGCCTTGGCGTGCTCAACCTGTTGCCGATACCCATGCTGGATGGAGGCCATTTGTTGTATTACACCATAGAAGCTATCATACGCCGTCCGGTTCCGGAGGGAGTGCAGGCGATGGGTCTGCAGTTCGGGCTGGTCATCATCACAGGTATCATGATGCTGGCCATTTTCAATGACCTGAACAGGCTCTTCTAGCCCGGATCAGACGCATTCGACATATTCATGCAGTTCTCCGCCAACCGGGCGGAGTTTCAGGGATTACATGATCAGATTTGCAGCAACCACCTGGCTATTGCTCTGCCTCTCCTTCACAGCGCAGGCGCAGAACAGCTTCACCATTTCAGACATTCGTATCGACGGGTTGCAGCGCATCTCTCCGGGCGCCGTATTCAGTCTGCTGCCTGTGGAAATCGGCGACGAGGTCACGCCGGGCATGGCGGCGGAGATCATCCGTTCAGTGACTGGCTCGCAGTATTTCGAGGATGTCGAGGTAGCCCGGGAAGGCGACGTATTGATCGTCACGGTGCAGGAACGGCCCTCGGTCAGTGAAATCAACATTTCCGGCAACAGCGTCCTGGAGAGCGAGGACATTCGCGACAACATGGCGTCTGCCGAAATTGTGGAAGGCGGTATTTTCACGCGGGCCACGATGGAGGCGATCCGGCAGGGCATCCAGGAAGTCTACTCCTCCCGGGGGCGCTATGGCACTACCGTGGAGATCGACGTGACCGACCAGCCCCGCAACCGGGTGGCCATCGATCTGCAGATCAACGAAGGCAGTGAAAGCCGCATCCAGGACATCAATGTCATCGGTAACGAGACGTTCGAGGACGACGAGCTGCTGGACCTTTTCGAACTGGGACTGAAACCCTGGTATAACCCGTTCAGCGGTCGGAACCGTTACTCCAGGGAGCAGCTTACCGGCGACCTGGAGCGACTGGAGTCTCACTATCTGGATAACGGTTTTGTCCAGTTCAGTGTTGACTCCACGCCGATTTCCATCACCCCGGACAATGAAGAGATCTATATCACCATCAACCTGTCTGAAGGTGAACCGTATACCGTCAATGAAGTGAATCTGGTCGGTGATCTGGTAAACGCCGAGTCATTGCTGCGTGCCTACACCCTGGTCGGTTCCGGGCAGACATTCTCGCAGGCCCTGGTGACGGCCAGCGAGGAGTACATGACCCAGATCCTGGGCAACCTGGGTTATGCCTTCGCGGAAGTGGAGGGTGTGCCGGAAATCGATGAGGAAGAGCAGACCGTCGATGTGGTGTTCTACGTTGAACCGGGCAGCCGGACCTACGTAAACCGGATCAATTATCGGGGTAACGTGTCGACAGCCGATGACGTATTGCGCCGGGAAATGCGGCAATTGGAGAGTGCTCCGGCATCCAGTCAGCAGATCGAGCTGTCCCGTGTGCGCCTGGAGCGCCTTGGTTACTTCTCTTCGGTCCAGGTGGACACAGAGGAAGTGCCCGGCACCACGGATCAGGTGGATGTGAATTTCGATGTCGAGGAGCAGAACTTCGGCAGTGTCTCTTTCAGCCTGGGTTCCGGCGGTGGCGGGGACTGGTTCGTTTCCAGCAATCTGGAGGCGCAGAACTTCCTGGGCACCGGGCGCCGCGTCAATATCGGCGTCAACCGCAGTTATTTCCAGAGCAGCGTCCAGTTCTCCTACCTTGATCCCTATTATACGCCGGACGGGGTGAGCCGGGGTTTCAGTGTCTACTGGCGAAACCAGGATTCGCCGTTCAACATCGCCAGCTTCTCCACGGAGTCGTATGGGGGCAGTCTGAACTTCAGTTATCCGATCGATGAGGTCCAGCAGATCGGTTTCAACGTGGGGTACGCCCACACCGAGCTCACTTCCGGTGGTTTCAGTGTGCAGGAGATCGAATCCAGTCCCCGTCTGGACCGGTATCCCGGCGTGGACCGCTATGTGGTGGAGCCCGGCAATACCAACCCGTATCAGGGGGAGATCCGCGAGCCGGTCACGGCGCCTCTCGACAACCTTCCTGAAGAGTATCTGAACAGGAGCGCGGACCCCGGTTTCATCGACCGCTACGGCAGCGAGTTCGACAACGTCACCCTGACCACCAACTGGACGCGGACTACCCTGAACCGCGGGCAATTCCCGACACGGGGTTCCTATCAGCAGCTTTCGCTCGAGACCACGGTACCCGGCAGTGACCTGGAGTATTACAAGGCCAACTATTTCGCCCAGTATTACAAACCTGTCTTCGGAGAGGACTGGGTGCTGCATTTCCGCACCAATCTGGGTTTCGGTGATGGTTATGGCGATACCGATGACATGCCGTTTTTCGAGAATTTCTTCGCCGGTGGCCTGGCCACGGGCATGGTGCGTGGCTTTGATGAGAATACCCTGGGGCCGCGCAGCTCGAATCCGAGAGAGTATCAGCTCGAGAACACGGCATTCAGGCGTGATGAAAACGGCGAGATCATCCTCAATGAAAGCGGGGCACCGGCCAGTTTCGCACCCGGAGGCCGCGCGTTCCAGACTGTGCCGGTGATCGGGCCCGACGGCGAGCCGGTCTATGACGAGAATGGCAATCAACAGGTGGAGTTGGCGGTGAACAACGTCAATCTCAACCGCCGCACGGATGCGTTTGGCGGCAACCTGATGACCACAGGCAGTATGGAGCTTCTCTTTCCGCTGCCATTCGTGGAAGACCGCAGCCGGGTCCGGTCCTCGTTCTTTGTGGATGTCGGCTCGGTATTTTCCACGAACTGCACTGATCGTCAGCAAAATCTCAACAATTGCAGTAATTTTGATGCTGGCGAGTTGCGTTACTCCGCCGGGGTGAGTGTCAGTTACCTGTCGCCGTTCGGGCCGTTGACCTTCTATCTGGCCAAGCCGTTCAGCACGGATGACCGGGATGACACCAAGACTTTCGATTTCACTGTGGGGGCCGGCTTCTGACGCGCTGAAAGGGGTGTCAGTGCTGGTGGTCGGATAAACATCGTTCCGGGTGCTGAGTCTGACGGCGGTCGATGGTAGAATACACAATTCAGGGGCCGGCAGGTCCCGCACGTTCAAGAAAGAGGCGGAGTAGACCTGATCATGATGAAGAAAATTGTAGTTATCGCAGCCCTGCTGATGTTTTCCCAGAGCCTGTTTGCCCAGGACGGACCGGTGATCGGTGTGGTGAACCTCGAGCAGGCCCTGTTCAATACCGAAGTGGCCCAGGAGCTGGAAGCGGATATCCGTGAAGAGATGGGTGATGATGAGGCCAGACTCGAGCAGCTCAACGCGGAACTGCAGGAGATCATCCAGCGTGCCCAGCGCGACGAGTCCATTCTCAGTGAGTCCGAAATGCGTCGTCTCAATGCCGATGCCCAGGACAAGCAGGTGCAGCTCAGGGTTGTCGCCGAGCGTCTGCAGGAAGCATGGGAAGAGCGCCAGCAGGAGTTTGTGGACGGCATGCGTCAGAATCTTGGCCGGGCCATTGAGGAAGTGGTCCAGGAAGGGGGGTACGACCTGGTGCTGAATGCGGAGCAGGTGGCTTACTTCAACAATGCCTACAACATCACTGCCGAGGTGACGGCGAGGCTCAACGAGCTGACACAGTAAGGCTCCCGGTCGGGCAGGCGTGACGGTAGCGGGGTGTTCCGGGTGAGTACATCAGAAAGCGGTTATACACTGGCCGAACTGGCTCACCTGCTGGGCACCGGATACCGGGGCGACCCGTCACGACGACTGTCGCGCCTGGCTACCCTGAAAAGCGCCGGCCAGGGAGACCTTTCTTTCCTTGGAAACCCCCGATATGCCCGCCAGCTACGTAGCTGCAAAGCCTCGGCGGTGATCGTCGATGCCGCCAGCGCCGAAGGAGCGCCCTGCGACTGTCTGATTGCCGACGACCCCTATCTCACCTATGCCCGGGCATCACAGCTCTTCGCACTGCTTGATGATGGGGAGCTGTTCGATACTGATCAGCCGGAGGGCAGCGGCACCGGGTATTCGGTACACCCCACGGCCGTCGTCAGTGACCAGGCTGTGTTGGGCGCGGGGGCGGTGGTCGGTGCCTGTAGCGTGATCGGCCCCCGTGTTGCGATCGGATCCGGTGTCCGGGTGGGTGCCAATTGCGTGATTGGCGCGGATACGCGAATCGGCGCTGATTCGCGGCTGTACCCCGGAGTCACCCTGTATCATCGTGTGAGTATCGGTGAGCGGGCGGTGATTCATGGCGGGGCCGTCATCGGTGCGGATGGATTCGGGTTCGCCTTTGATGGCCGCAGGTCCGTAAAGATTGCACAGCTTGGCGGTGTGCGTATCGGCGATGACGTCGAAATTGGTGCCGGCACTACGGTGGATCGCGGAGCCCTGGATGATACGGTGATCGGCGACGGCGTGAAAATCGACAACCAGGTGCAGATTGCCCACAACTGTGTCGTGGGGGAAGGCAGCATCATCTGTGGTTGTAGCGCGCTGGCCGGCAGCACCACACTGGGCCGTTATTGCGTGATCGGTGGCGGCGTGGGGATCATCGGTCACCTGGAGATCACCGATGGGGTCACGGTGAGTGCGATGTCCTTCGTAAGCCGATCGATCAAGCGCCCCGGGGTCTACTCCTCCGGGACGTTGCTGCAGGAAACCCGTGAGTGGAAAAAGAATTCGCTGCGTCTGCAGAACCTTGACACGTTGAGCAAGCGTGTCCGGGAGCTGGAGAGCCGACTGGAAGCGCTGGATGGCCCCAGAAGTGGTCCGGCCGATTGATGCTGATATGGTGGCAATCGGCCACCGGATACCCTGATCAGGACAACGTTATGATGCACATTGAGGAAATCAAGGAGTACCTCCCCCAGCGATATCCGTTTCTGTTGGTGGACAGAGTCGTGGAGATCGATCTGGGCAAGTCGATCGTCGCCTACAAGAACGTGACGGTAAATGAGGACTTCTTCCAGGGGCATTTCCCCGAAAAACCGATCATGCCGGGCGTCCTGATCATCGAGGCGTTGGCGCAGGCCGCCGGTGTGCTGGGATTCAAGAGCCAGGAGAAGAAACCCAAGGACGGCTATCTGTATTACTTCGTTGGCGCTGATGACGTGCGTCTGAAGCGTCCCGTGGTGCCGGGCGATTGCCTCAAGCTGGAAGCGACCATCGTTACCAGTAAGCGGGGTATCTACAAGTTTGCCTGCCGTGCCTCGGTGGACGGGCAGTTGGTGGGCAGTGCAACGATCATGTGTGCCGAGAGGAAAAGTGACAGTGATTGATTCGCGAGCCATCATCGACCCGACAGCCAACCTGGCCGAAGATGTGAACGTCGGTCCGTGGAGCATTATCGGTCCGAACGTGGAAGTGGGAGAGGGAACCGAAATCGGTTCGCACGTAATCATCAAGGCCAATACCCGGATCGGTTGCAACAACCGGTTGTACCAGTTTGCTTCGGTCGGGGAAGACCCGGCCGACAAGAAGTTTGAAGGCGAGGAGACGTGGCTGGAAATTGGCAATGACAATATCATCCGCGAAGGGTGCACCTTGCACCGCGGCACTGGTACGGGTGGTGGCCACACTAGAATCGGCAGCCATAACCTGTTCATGGCCTATGTACATGTGGCACATGATTGTATGGTGGGTGACCATGCCGTGTTCGCCAACAATGCCGGCATATCCGGTCATGTGGAGGTCGGTGACTGGGTGATACTGGGCGGTTTTGCCGGAGTGAACCAGTTTGTGAAAATCGGAGCTCATGCCATGGTGGGCGGTATGACTCACATCACCAATGACGTGCCCGCTTACGTCATCGCCAGTGGCAATCCTGCCAGCGTGCGCAGCATCAACGCAGTGGGAATGGAGAGACGCGGATTCGGAGCTGACGATATCCGTACCATCCGTAATGCGTACAAGCTGGTGTACAAGAAAGGGCTGACGGTGCAGGAAGCGCTGGAGCAATTGGCAGGAATGTCGGCGGATTCCCCGGCGCTTCGCCTGTTCATCGATTCAATCAGGACATCGACTCGCGGCATCCAGCGCTGAACGATTCGGCGGAGGCTCGAACATGACGTTGCGTATCGGACTGGTGGCCGGGGAGTCATCAGGGGACATGCTTGGGCAGGGACTGATACGTGCGCTGCGGGAACGCTGCCCCGACGTGGAGTTCTCCGGCATCGGCGGGCCCCGGATGCAGGAGGAAGGGTTTCGCAGCCTGGAAGATATGGAACGTCTGTCTGTAATGGGGTTCGTGGAACCTCTGGGACGCCTGCCGGAATTGCTGGGAATCATGAGCCGTGTACAACAGCATTTCGAAACCTGGCGGGCGGATGTTGTGATCGGCATCGACTCTCCCGGTTTCAATCTGCGACTGGAGCGACGTCTGCATGAAGCCGGATTGCGGACGGTACACTATGTCAGCCCCAGCGTATGGGCCTGGGGCCGGAAACGGGTCCAGCGCATGGCGGGAAATGTCGATCTGGTGCTGGCCCTGCTTCCTTTTGAAACGGCAATCTACCAGGAACAGGGTATTGCCGCTGAATTTGTCGGACACCCTCTGGCCGACCGCATTGATCCCGGCACCGGGTATGACCGGTTAGTGCGTGACAGGCATCGTGAGACCTTCGGTATTGCGGGCGAGGCGCCGGTTATCGCGTTGATGCCGGGTAGCCGGCACAACGAGGTTGCGCGTCTCGGTCAGTTGTTTCTCCGCGCCTTTCAGTCGTGCCTGGATGTGCGGCCTGATCTGCGTGCCGTGATACCCTGCGCCACGCCGGCGCGGCGGACACAGGTCGCTGCCATGGTCGAAGCGCTGCCCGCATCTTGCCGGGAACGTTGCGTATTGCTCGATGGCCAGTCGCATGAAGCCATGTTGAGCGCCGACGTGGTGGTGCTGGCATCCGGTACGGCCACCCTGGAAGGAATGCTGCTGCGGCGCCCGATGGTGGTTGCCTATCGGCTGGCGCCGTTGACCTGGATGCTTGCATCCCGGCTGCTGCGCGTCCCTTATGTTTCATTGCCCAATCTGTTGGCGGGCGATGAGCTGATTCCGGAGCTGCTACAGTCGGCGGTGACTCCGGATGCGCTGCGCGGCGCCATTCTCCGGTGGCTGGGTGACCGGGACGCGGTAGAGCGTCTGTGTCGGCGCTTTGACGGGCTTCATGAGGTACTGCGGCGGGACGCCAGCGACCGCGCCGCAGGGGCCGTCCTGCGACTGACAGGCGCGGCAGGGGGCAGCTGACATGGCGTTGATGGCGTCGCTGGAAGATCATCAGGGGCGTTGTATCGCCGGACTGGACGAAGCCGGACGAGGCCCGCTGGCCGGCGATGTGGTGGCCGCCGCAGTCATTCCGGGGCCGGCGTTTTCTCTTGATGCCGTGAATGATTCCAAGAAGCTGACCGCGCGGCAGCGCAAACGGTTATACCACCTGATTATCCGCGACGCGCAGTGTTATGCTGTAGGCCGCGCCAGCGTGGCGGAAATCGATCACCTCAACATCCTTCGGGCCAGCCTGTTGGCCATGCAACGTGCCCTGGAGGGGCTGTCAAGGCAGCCTGACCTGGTGTACGTTGACGGGCTGCACTGCCCGCAAACGAGTGTGGAGGCGCAGGCGATACCGGGAGGCGACGGACGCATTGCAGCCATTGCTGCCGCATCCATCATCGCCAAGGTCGAGCGTGACCGGGACATGCTGCTACTGGAGGAGCGCTATCCGGGCTATGGGTTCGCGCGGCACAAAGGCTACCCCACCCGGGCGCATATCGAGGCGCTGGTCAGGCTGGGCCCCTGTGACGTACACCGTCGCAGTTTCGGACCCGTAGCCCGTCAACTGCGGCAAACCACGATCCATCAGGCTACCGGGGAGACTTCCGCGACATGACAAGACCCTTCGTCCACCTTCGCCTGCACAGCGAGTATTCCGTCGTCGACGGCCTGGTCCGAATCGGCCCGTTGATCGAGGCAGTGCGTGACAAGGGTATGGCGGCGGTGGCCCTCACGGATCAGACCAACATGTTCGGTCTGATCAAATTCTACACGGCCGCACTGGCCGCCGGAGTGAAACCGCTCTGTGGCTGTGACGTGCTGGTGGAAGATGGTGATAACCCGGGGCGTCACAACATGATGACGTTGCTGGTTCAGAACACTGACGGGTACCGGAATCTTACCGAGCTCATCTCCCGCGCCTATACGGAAAAAATCGGTCATGGTGTACCACTGGTGCGTGCTGAATGGGTGACGCAGCACGCTGCTGGCCTCGTCGCGTTGTCCGGTGCCATGCAGGGCGAGATCGGGCGGGCCCTGGTGGACGGTGATCGGGATGCGGCCGGGACACGGCTCCGTCACTGGATGGACTGTTTCGCCGGTCGTTTCTACATTGAGGTGCAACGCTGCGGGCGTCCGGGGGAGGAAGCGTATATCCAGGAAGCGGTCAGGCTGGCCAGCGAGCAGCAATGTCCCGTGGTGGCCACCAACGACGTGCGTTTTCTGGATGAAGAGGACTTCGAAGCCCATGAGGTCCGGGTCTGTATTCACGAACGCCGCACGCTGGATGATCCGCGCCGCCCCAGACACTACACGCCCCGGCAGTATCTGCGCAGTCCTGAGGAAATGGAGGCACTGTTCGGTGATCTGCCCGAGGCACTGGACAATACCGTGGAAATCGCACGCCGCTGTACCCTGGATCTGACCCTGGGGAAGCCCAGTCTGCCCGATTATCCTGTACCGGAGGGTATGACAACGGGAGCGTTTCTCGAGAAGGTGGCCAGGGAGGGGTTGGACAGTCGCCTGGCACACGAAGCACAGTTGCGGGGGAAGGCGCTGGATCCTTCGTTCACGGAGACCTATTACCAGCGCCTCGACTTCGAGCTGGGCATCATCAACCAGATGGGATTTCCCGGTTATTTTCTGATCGTGATGGAATTCATTCAGTGGGCCAAGGACAATGACATCCCGGTGGGGCCCGGTCGCGGTTCCGGCGCCGGTTCCATTGTGGCCTGGGCGCTGCGCATCACCGATCTGGATCCGCTGCGCTACGACCTGCTGTTTGAACGGTTTCTCAATCCCGAGCGGGTATCCATGCCGGACTTTGACGTGGATTTCTGTATGGACGGCCGTGACCGGGTCATCCAGCATGTGGCGGAGCTGTATGGCAAGGAAGCGGTGTCGCAGATCATCACCTTCGGGACTATGGCCGCCAAGGCGGTGGTGCGTGATGTCGCCCGGGTGCAGGGGAAATCCTATGGCCTGGCGGACAAGCTCTCCAAGCTCATTCCCTTCGAGCCCGGTATGACTCTGGGGAAGGCGCTCGAACTGGAGCCGCAACTGGGCGAGTTCATCAACAGTGATGAGGATGCCCAGGAAATCATGGAGATGGCCCGCAAACTGGAGGGCATCACTCGCAATGTCGGCAAGCACGCCGGGGGCGTGGTTATTGCGCCCACCCGACTGACCGATTTCTCTCCGCTGTACTGTGATGACGACGGAGAGAGCCTGGTCACACAGTTTGACAAGAATGATGTGGAAACGGCCGGGCTGGTGAAGTTCGACTTCCTGGGTCTCCGTACTCTCACGATCATCGACTGGGCCGTGGGCATGATCAACGATTCCCGTCAACGCGGCGCGGTCCAGGCGGAATCCGATCTTGACATCAACGCCATCGACCTGGCCGACGAGTCGGTTTACAGCCTGCTGCAGCGCGCTGAAACCACGGCGGTATTCCAGCTCGAATCACGTGGCATGAAGGAGCTGATCCGTCGTCTGCTGCCGAACAATTTCGAGGACATCATCGCGCTGGTTGCGCTGTTCCGCCCCGGCCCACTGCAGTCGGGCATGGTGGATGATTTCATCAACCGCAAGCACGGGCGTGCCTCGGTCGACTACCCTCATCCGGATCTCGAGCCGGTGCTGTCCAATACCTATGGTGTGATCCTGTACCAGGAGCAGGTGATGCAGATCGCACAGGTGCTGGCGAATTACAGTCTGGGTGGCGCCGACATGCTGCGCCGCGCGATGGGCAAGAAAAAGCAGGAGGAGATGGACCGTCAACGGGAGATATTCCTGGCGGGTGCCGCCGATCGCGGGCTGGAAGCAAAACTGGCGGGATATATCTTCGACCTGATGGAAAAATTCGCCGGCTACGGGTTCAACAAATCTCACTCGGCGGCCTATGCGCTTGTGTCTTATCAGACCGCCTGGTTAAAAACGCACTACCCGGCTTTCTATATGGCTGCGGTGCTGTCCGCCGATATGCAGCAGACTGAAAAAGTCGTGACCCTGATCGAGGAATGCCGGCAGATGGACCTGCCGATCGTGCCGCCCGACGTGAACATGGGCGGGTACAACTTCACGGTCAACGATCAGGGTGAAATCGTATACGGACTGGGTGCGATCAAGGGCCTGGGCGAAGGACCGATCGCCAGCATCACGGAAGCCCGACATGATGGGGGGGCGTTTTCCTCCCTGCTGGATTTCTGCCAACGGGTGGATGGCCGCAGTGTCAACAAACGGGCCATGGAAGCATTGATTCGCTCCGGTGCGCTGGATTGCCTGGCGCAGGGCGATGTGGATGAACGCCGGGCGCGGCTCATGGAAGATCTGGCGGGCACCATTCAGGCAGCCGATCAGACCAGCCGTAATCAGGCGGCCGGTGTCTCCGATCTGTTCGGTGATATCGCGCCGCCCGCTGTCGAACCGGCCGGCATGGACAGCCGGAACCGGGTCCGTCCCTGGACCCAGCGCCAGCGGCTGGCGGCGGAAAAGGAAACACTGGGTCTGTACCTGAGCGGCCACCCGGTGGATGAATACCTTGGTGAACTGGCGTCCATGACCCGCGACCGCCTGGCCAACCTGAAGCCGGTACGTGAACGCCAGACGGTGGCGGGTCTGGTGGTGGGGGTGCGCACCATGCGCAGCCAGAAGGGCGACATGCTGGCTTTCGTCACACTGGACGATCGCAGCGCCCGTCTCGAAGTCTCATTGCCGCCACGGGTGTATGAGAAATATCGGGAACAACTGCATACGGACACCATTCTGGTGATCGAGTGCCAGGTATCCGTGGATGACTATAGTGGCGGACTGAGAGGGCGCGCGGAGCACGTCTACAGCCTGCAGGAGGCGCGGCAGGGTCATGTGCGCCTCCTGCTGCTGCGTAGCCCCTCGCCGGGCAGGGATTTCAGCGAACGACTGGCGGCCCTGCTCACTCCCTATCGCGTGGCTGGCCGGCTCCCGGAACCACAGCCGGAGAGTGGTGCCGGTACCGATGCCGCCATATTGAACGGCGATGATGGAGACGCTGCCGGGCCAGCCGGCTGTCCGGTGGTGGTCGAGTATATGGCGGGGGATGTCAGTGGACGGCTGCGTCTGGGTGAGGAGTGGAACGTCAGGCTGGACGAGGAGCTGGTGCAGGAACTGCGGCAACTGGTGGGCGCCCGCCGGGTGGAACTGGTGTACCGGGAGTGAAGCCTGTCTTACTACCGGAGACCGAGTTTGCTATCATTATAACAATTGCTCTCTGGAAGGCTTTTGCATCATGAACCCTAATTATCTGGAATTCGAGCAGCCCATCGCGGATCTTGAAGTGAAGATCACCGAGCTGCGACATGTCAGTGACGACAACGATCTGAATATCAATGACGAGATCCAGCGTCTGCAGGACAAGAGCACCAAGCTCACGGAGAAAATCTACGGTAACCTGAGTTCCTGGCAGATTTCCCAGGTGGCGCGCCATCCGCTGCGCCCGTATACCGCTGACTACATCGAGCATGTCTTCACTGATTTTGATGAACTGCACGGCGACCGCCTGTTTGCCGATGATATGGCGTTGATTGGTGGCATTGCCCGGCTCGATGGTCGTCCGGTTGTGGTCATGGGACATCAGAAAGGGCGTGGCACCAAGGAGAAGGTGCGCCACAATTTCGGCATGCCTCGCCCGGAAGGGTATCGCAAGGCGCGGCGGCTGGTGCAACTGGCCGAGCGCTTCCGCCTGCCGGTATTGACGTTCATCGACACGCCGGGTGCCTACCCCGGGATCGATTCGGAAGAACGCAACATCAATGAAGCCATTGCCGAGAACATGGCGGTGATGTCCGCTGTCCGGACGCCGCTGATTGCCACGGTCACCGGCGAGGCCAACTCCGGCGGTGCCATCGCCATCGGTATCGCCGACCAGCTCAATATGTTGCAGTACTCCACCTATACGGTCATCACGCCGGAGGGCTGTGCAACCATTCTGTGGAAGTCGTCCGAACATGCCGCAGCGGCGGCCGAAGCTATGGGCGTTACCTCCTCACGGCTGGAGGAGCTGGGTATGGTTGATATGACCATTCCTGAACCGCTGGGTGGTGCCCACCGGGATGTCAGAGCCATGTCCGATACGCTGCGGGAGTCATTGATCGAACAGGTGGACCGTCTGCAGGGGATGGAAACCGACGAGCTGGTGGCGCGCCGCTATCAGCGTCTTATGAGTTATGGTCTGGGCCGTTGACGGCACTTTTCGCCCCGGCCTCCCGGATGGCGGACATGAACGATCTCATCCAGTCTCTGCAGCAGCAACTCGAAGAGTGGCTGCTGCACGTTCCTCATGTGAACCGACTGGTCGTGGCTTTCAGTGGCGGGCTGGATTCCACCGTGCTGCTGCACGCCTGTGCCGCGCTGCGCGAGCAGCGGGGTTCTCCTCTTGATGGTGCCAGCGAGAGAACACTGGAAGCGCTCCATGTTGACCATGGCCTCTCGCCCCGGGCTCCTGAATGGGCCTCTCACTGCCGTCGGCAATGCATTGACCTGAATGTTCCATTGTTGTGTCAGGCGGCGCGCGTGGCTGCGATGCCGGACGATATGCTGCAGGGCAGTGCGAAAGTGCCTGAAGCCAGAGCGCGGGACGCGCGGTACGCGGCATTCACCCGATACCTGGACAAGCACAGCGCATTGTTGATGGCACATCATCAGGATGATCAGGCGGAAACCGTGCTGCTGCGGCTGCTACGGGGCGCTGGTCCGGCGGGGCTGGCCGGGATGCCGGCACGCCGGAGTCTTGGCGCGGGACAGCTCTGGCGGCCGTTATTGGAGCATCCACGATCGGTTTTGGAAGATCATGCCCGGCAGTACGGGCTGTCATGGGTCGAGGACGTCAGTAATGCGGATACCAGGATGGATCGTAATTATCTGCGCCATCAGATCCTGCCGTTGATCGGCGAGCGCTGGCCGGACTGGCGTCAAAGCTGGCAGTTGTCGGCGCAACACTGCGCGGAAGCAGCCGACCTGGTGTCCGGGTTGGCCCGAAAGGACAGGGCCGCGATACAGGCCGGTCCGGTTCCGTTTACATCGGCACGGCAGTGCGTGGATGGCCGAGCGCTTATCGCATTGCCGCCGGAGCGGCAGCGCAATGTGCTGCGCCACTGGCTGCAACGCGAAACCGGAGCTCCAGTGGGCGCGCGGCTGCTGTCCCGAGTGCTGCGGGAGGTGCTTCCGGCCCGTGCCGATGCCGCGCCGGAAGTGCCGCTGGCCGGTCATCGCCTGCGGCGCCACCGTCACGCGCTGGTCGTGTGCCGGGAGTTGCCACCGTTCAGTCGGGACTGGCAGGAAATATGGCGACCAGAGAAGAATGGTGAGGTGTTGGTGCTGCCCGGCAACGGGAGACTGGTTGCACGCAGCACAGCACCGGGTGGTGTACCGTCGGGCACTACCGTCACGTTGCGCTACCGGCGGCGGGGAGAACGCTGTCAGTTGCCCGGGCGGCCGGAGAGAGCTCTTTCCCGGGTATTGCAGGAACAGGGCGTTCCGGTCTGGTGGAGAGACCGCCTGCCGCTTGTCACAGTTAGCAACGAGGTGATCTGGATACCGGGTGTGGGTCCCTCTGGTCCGGCGTCGGCTATGCAACACAGCGGTTGGGCCTTTGACTGGTACCCGCCCGACCGGGAGCGTGAGCCCGGTCACTGCGGGGGATAATTCGTTTGTGGAAGGAGGGCCTTTCTGGTAATCTGTAATCCCATCTAGGCAGTGCTTGTCCGGCGCTCCACAGTACCGACAACACTACACTTCATTATCACCATAAACACTGGATGGGGCGTGAATGACTCGATATATCTTCATTACCGGCGGCGTGGTCTCGTCGCTCGGCAAAGGCATTACTTCAGCCTCTCTTGCGGCCATTCTCGAAGCCCGCGGTCTCAATGTCACCATGCTCAAGCTCGATCCCTACATCAATGTGGATCCGGGCACCATGAGTCCATTCCAGCACGGGGAAGTGTTTGTCACCGAAGACGGTGCGGAAACCGATCTGGATCTGGGACACTACGAGCGTTTCATTCACACCACCATGACGGCCCGCAACAACTTCACTACCGGCCGTGTCTATGAGGAAGTCATCCGCCGGGAGCGGCGGGGCGACTACCTCGGTGCTACCATCCAGGTGATTCCTCACATCACCGACGAGATCAAGCGCCGGGTACTGGATGGTGCCGGTGACGCTGATGTGGCATTGGTGGAGATTGGCGGCACGGTGGGTGACATCGAGTCGCTACCTTTCCTGGAAGCCGTGCGCCAGTTGCGGGTCGAGCTGGGTTCCACACGGGCACTGTTCATGCACCTGACGCTGGTGCCCTATATCAGCACGGCGGGCGAAACCAAGACCAAGCCGACCCAGCACTCGGTCAAGGAGCTGCGGTCCATCGGTATCCAGCCGGATGTGCTGATTTGCCGCTCCGAGCAGGCCATTGATGAATCAGCGCGGCGCAAGATCGCCCTGTTTACCAATGTCGACCTGCCGGCAGTAGTCTCGCTGCCGGACAGTGACACGATATACCGGGTGCCCGCCGTGCTGCGTAACAGCGGCCTGGATGAAATCATTGTTCAAAAATTTGCGCTTGAATGTCCCCAGGCAGACATGTCCGAGTGGGACGCAGTGGTTGACGCCCATTTACATCCTGATCAGGAAGTGACCATCGCGATCGTGGGCAAGTACATGGAGTTGCTGGATGCCTACAAGTCCCTGGTGGAGGCGGTACTGCACGCGGGCATCAAGACCAGAACGCGGGTCAGCATTCGCTATGTCGACTCCTCGGACGTCAAGGTGCATGGCACCAGTCTGCTGGAAGGGGTGCATGCCATTCTGGTGCCGGGGGGCTTCGGTCTGCGCGGTGTGGACGGCAAGATCCAGACCGTACAGTATGCCCGGGAAAACAATATTCCCTATCTGGGGATCTGTTTGGGCATGCAGGTGGCCGTCATTGAATATGCGCGTAACGTGGCCGGTCTGGAGGGCGCTCACAGCACGGAGTTCAAGGCAGACTGCAAGGATCCCGTGGTGGCGCTGATCAGTGAGTGGACCGAGGCGGATGGATCGAAAGAGGTGCGGGATGAACATTCCGACCTGGGGGGAACCATGCGGCTGGGTGGTCAGCCCTGCAGACTGGTTGCCGGTTCAACCACCCGGCAGTGTTACGACAAGGATGTAATCATCGAGCGTCACCGCCATCGCTACGAAGTCAACAACAACTATGTGAAGACCCTGAGCGATGCCGGCTTGCGTATTGCCGGGCGATCCGGTGACGACTCCCTGGTTGAGGTGGTGGAGGTGCCGGGGCATCCGTGGTTTGTGGCCTGCCAGTTCCATCCCGAGTTCACGTCAACGCCGCGTGATGGACATCCGCTCTTCACCGGTTTCATCGAGGCAGCCCTGGAGCACCAGCGGGTCAGCACAGCCAATGCTGGTGAGGAATGAGCGGCATGAAGACGGTCACCGCCGGAACGGTTTCTTTCTCCAATCGTTCGCCACTTGTCCTGATTGGTGGAATGAATGTACTGGAAAGCGATGAGCTGGCCCATGAAGTGGCCGGACACTTTGTCGAGGTGACCCGCCGTCTCGGGATTCCGTATGTGTTCAAGGCGTCCTTCGACAAGGCCAATCGCTCCTCCATTCATTCCTTCCGGGGGCCGGGCCTGGAGCGCGGCCTGCAGACGTTGTCTGACATCAGGCAACGGTATGGCGTGCCGGTACTGACGGATGTGCATGAGCCGCGCCAGGCTGCCCCGGCGGCGGCAGTGGCCGACATTATACAGTTGCCCGCGTTCCTGAGCCGCCAGACCGACCTGGTGGTGGCGATGGCGGAAAGCGGCGCGGTGGTCAATATCAAAAAGGCCCAGTTCCTTGCGCCACGGGAGATGCAGCACATCATCACCAAGTTCGAGGAGGCAGGCAATGACCGCCTGCTGTTGTGCGAGCGGGGCAGTAGCTTCGGGTACAACAATCTGGTGGTCGACATGCTGGGTTTCCCGGTCATGCAGACCACCGGCTACCCGGTGGTTTTTGATGTGACCCATTCCCTGCAGATGCCCGGTGGACTGGCATCGGGTGCGGGTGGACGGCGCGCCGATGTGACGGCGCTGGCGCGGGCCGGGGTCGCCATGGGATTGGCAGGGCTTTTCGTGGAAGCTCATCCGGACCCGGATAACGCGCGCTGCGATGGCCCCTGTGCATTGCGGCTGGAGCAACTGGAGCCGTTCCTGACTCAGATCCAGGCGTTGGATCGTGTGGTCAAAAAGTTCGGGGAGCTGGATACGCGCTAGAAATTATCATAGATGTCCTGTAGAACAAGGGAGAGGGGAATCGCCAATCATGACAGAAATCAAACAAGTACACGCCAGGGAAGTGCTTGATTCGAGGGGCAATCCGACCGTTCAGGCGGATGTCATACTCGGATCCGGAGCCATTGGCAGTGCCTGCGCGCCGTCCGGTGCCTCCACCGGTTCGCGCGAGGCGCTGGAGTTGCGTGACAAGGATCCGGCGCGTTATCTGGGCAAGGGCGTGTTGCAGGCGGTCAATAACGTCAACCAGGAGATACGGGATCTGCTGACAGGGCGGGACCCGGCTGACCAGAAAGACATCGACCGTGCGCTGATTGAACTGGACGGCACCGAGAACAAATCGCGTCTTGGTGCCAATGCGATTCTCGCGGTCTCCCTGGCTACGGCGAAGGCGGCCGCCGCCGATGGACGCACCCCTTTGTATCGTCACCTGGCCTCCCTGTACGGGACACCCGAGGCTGCCATGGTGTTGCCGGTACCGATGATGAACATTATCAATGGCGGAGAACACGCTGACAACAACGTGGACATACAGGAATTCATGATCCAGCCGGTGGGGGCGCCGACATTCTCCGAAGCGCTGCGTTACGGCGCCGAAGTGTTCCATGCATTGAAAGCGGTGCTGAAGGAACGCGGCCTGAGCACTGCGGTGGGCGACGAGGGCGGTTTTGCTCCGGATCTGCCATCCAACGAAGCAGCACTGGAAGCCATCATCCAGGCGGTCGAGAAGGCCGGTCTGTCCATGGGGGGTGATATCCGCCTGGCGCTGGATTGTGCGGCTTCCGAGTTCTACCGGGACGGTCGCTACAATCTGTCCGGAGAAGGGCGTGAGTATGACGCCGCCGGCTTTGTCGAGTATCTGGCCGAGCTGTCCGCGAACTATCCGATACTGTCGATTGAAGATGGCATGGACGAAGCCGACTGGGACGGCTGGGCCCGTCTGACCCGACAGTTGGGAGAACGGGTACAACTGGTCGGCGATGATCTGTTTGTGACCAACACGAAGATCCTGCAGGATGGTATCGACAAGGGGGTGGCCAATTCGATTCTGATCAAATTCAATCAGATCGGCACCCTGACTGAAACTCTGGAGGCGATCGCCATGGCGCGGAAAGCGGGTTATACCGCCGTCATTTCGCATCGATCCGGCGAGACCGAGGACGCCACCATCGCGGACCTGGCCGTTGCCACCGGTGCCGGACAGATCAAGACCGGTTCGCTGTGTCGCTCCGACCGGGTGGCCAAATACAACCGCCTGTTATTCATTGAAGAGGAGATGGGCACAAAGGCGCGTTATCGTGGCATTGAAGAATTCAGCCACTTTAGCGCCTGAGTCCCGGGCCGGGTGAACCATGAAGGCGCTGGTCATCATATTATCGGGTATTCTTCTGGTGCTGCAGTACCAGGTCTGGGTCGGTGACGGCAGTATTGCCGAGTTGCAGCGACTGGAGGCCGACGTGGAAGAGCGCCGGCAGGAGAACGAGCGGCTTGACGAGCGCAACAGGGAACTGGAGAACGAGGTACTGGCCCTGAAGGAAGGGCTGGATGCCATTGAGGAGCGGGCGCGCACCGACCTGGGCATGATCCGGGACGACGAGACTTTCTATCTGATCATCGAGTAACGGGTCAGGACACTGACATGGCATTATGGGCAATTGTGCCGGCGGCGGGCAGCAGCCGGCGGATGCGCGACTCTGCGCCGAAGCAGTATCTGCGAATTGATGGTCAGCCCGTGTTGCTCCATACACTGAGTCGTCTGAGTGCTCTTCCCGGACTCGACGGTGTGGTATTGGTGCTCAGTCCGGATGACATACAATGGCCGGCCATCGCTGCAGCGCGGCCGGAGGCGGCGGACGCGGTGACGATCTGCAGGGGAGGTGCCGAACGCCGCCACTCGGTTATCAATGGCCTGTTGTCACTGGCGGGCAGGGCGGCAGAGGATGACTGGGTGCTGATTCACGATGCGGCCCGGCCCTGCGTCCGCGTGGCAGATATGCAGCGTCTCCTGCAGGCGGTGGAATACCACCCGGTGGGTGGATTACTGGCCGTGCCCGTCGCCGATACCCTGAAGCGTGGCAATGCGGCCAATGCCGTGCTCGAAACCGTGGACCGTAGCGGACTGTGGGCGGCACAGACCCCGCAACTGTTCCGTTACGGCCCATTGCGCGATGCCCTGTCGGCGGGAACGGGCGACAAACCGGTGACCGACGAGGCCTCGGCGATGGAGAACGCAGGCCACGAGCCGCTCTTGGTGGTGGGCAGTCCGGACAACATCAAGATTACCTGGCCACCGGATCTGCACCTGGCCGGACTGATACTGCAAGCACAGAGGTGCGAGACATGACCCTGCGTATCGGACATGGATACGATGCACACCGTTTTGCCGACCCGCGCACCGATCAACGGCCGCTGGTGCTGGGCGGTATCACGATTCCCCATGACCGGGGGCTGAAGGCGCATTCCGATGGTGATGCGGTCATCCACGCACTCTGTGACGCGTTGCTGGGTGCAGTCGGAGAAGCGGACATCGGACAGCATTTCCCCGACTCCGATCCGGCGCTGCAGAATGTTGACAGCGCCCGCCTGCTGGAGCGGGTCGATGCGCTACTGAGGCAACAGGGTTGGCAGATGGCCAATGCCGATCTCACCGTGCTGGCCCAGCAGCCCCGGCTCGGTCCCCATATCCCCGCCATGCGTGAACGGCTTGCGGCATTGATGGCCTTGTCACCCGGGCAGATCAACATCAAGGCCAGCACCACAGAAAAAATGGGTTTCGTGGGCCGTGAAGAGGGCATTGCCGTCCATGCCGTAGTGCTGGTGACCCGCTGATGCCGGGCGTTGACGTGGCTGCCCGGGCAGGCGGTATACCGGCCGTCACCGCGCGGTTCCGGGAGAGTCCGGATGACTTTGTGGTCGAGGAACAATTGGGCTGGGAGCCGGGAGGCGGTGGAGAGCATCTGTTCCTGTTGGTTCGCAAGAGGGGCCTGACCACCGCCGAGGTCGCGCGGCGGGTCGCCGACCGTGCCGGTGTCCGGACCCGGCAGGTATCCCACGCCGGACTCAAGGACCGTCAGGGGGTCTGCATACAATGGTTGAGTGTCCAGTTGCCGGGCCGTGAGGATCCTGATTTTTCGCCCCTGGAAGGAGAAGACCTCAGAATACTGCGTCAGGTTCGCAACTCGCGGCGCCTGCGCATCGGCAGCCATGCGGGCAATCGCTTCACGATTGCGCTGCGGGAACTGGCGGATCCTGATCGGCAATGGGCAAGGCGCCTGGAGCAGATCGGCCTGGAAGGGGTGCCCAATTATTTCGGGGAACAGCGCTTCGGCCGAGACAATCCGGCCCGGCTCCTGGCCTGGTTCAGGGGAGAATGGCAGCCCCGGGGGCGTCAGGAGCGCAGTCTGCTGTTGTCCACTGCGCGGGCCTTATTGTTCAACTGCTTGCTGTCCCGGAGAGTGACGGACGGTAACTGGAATGACCACATTCCGGGAGACGTGATGATGCTGGATGGCTCCAACAGTCATTTCGCATCGGAACGGGAGAACGAGGAAGAGCTGGAACAGCGGCTTCGCTCCGGCGATATCCACCCTTCCGGCCCCCTCTGGGGGCGCGGCGATTTGCCGACCAGAGGCAAGGCACGGGAGTGGGAGCAACGGTTACAGGCTGACAGTCCTCTGCTGTGCCGGGGGCTGGAGGAGCGAGGCCTGATGATGCAGCGGCGCAGTCTGCGGTTGCCGGTCCGGGAACTGCAATGCAGGCATGAGGAAAAGCACAGGGTGGTATTGACCTTTGCGTTGCCGGCCGGCACGTACGCCACGTCGGTATTGCGGGAATTGTGCCATTACAGCGAAGCCGGACCATTGATCGGGCCACTGGCCTGACGGGTTTATTGCGGGGAGCAGAACAGGTGATGATCGACAGGAATCGGCGGGATATGGCGGGTATCGGCATGACATCGCAGCGGACCCGCGAAAGGCTGATCGGGCGTTTGATGGAAGAGGGAATCCGCGATTGGCGGGTGCTGGATCTCATCCGTGGTACGCCCCGGCACCTGTTTCTGGATGAAGCCCTGTCGCACCGTGCCTACGAGGATGTCGCGTTGCCGATTGGACATGGTCAGACCATCTCACAGCCGTACGTGGTAGCCCGCATGACCGAGGCGGTGCTGCAGTCGGCCGACCCGGACACCGGCCGGCTGGGCAAGGTGCTGGATGTGGGGACGGGGTGTGGATACCAGGCCGCCATCATCGCGCAACTGGCTGACGAGGTGATCAGCATTGAAAGAATACGTCCATTGCAGGAGAAGGCCCGCAGACACCTGGCGGCGCTGCGGATCAGGAATGTCCGCCTGAGGCTGGATGACGGCACATTGGGATGGGCAAGGGAGGCGCCCTATGACGCGATCATCGTGGCGGCTGCGCCAAGCGAGGTGCCGCAGTCCCTGATAGATCAGCTGGCCGACAATGGCCGGCTGGTCATACCGGTAGGGAACGAGCAGACCCAGACATTACAATTGATTCATCGCCAGGGGGATGAGTTTTATCGGCAGACCCTGGCGACGGTGCGGTTCGTGCCGCTGCGGGGTGGTCCCATTGAGCGATAAGCCGGATGAACAGAACAGGTTGCAACCGCTGGCGTGTGCGGGCCTGTTCCTGAAAGGCATGGCCATGGGCGCGGCGGATGCTGTGCCGGGGGTTTCCGGCGGTACCGTCGCGGTGATGATGCACATCTATGAGCGGCTGCTCGGGGCGATACGAGCGGCCGTCCCGGCCTTTCACAGCCTGTGGTGCGGTCACGGAGTTGCCAGTGCGTGGCGGACCCTGGACGGTACGTTCCTGGTGACCCTGGTGGCCGGAATACTGGCCTCGCTGCTACTGGTGGCCAATCTGGTTCTGTATCTACTGGATACCCTGTATCCGCTGGTCATGGCCTTGTTCTGTGGCCTGGTGCTGGCCTCCGCACGATTTCTGTTGCGGGAAGTGGAGCGCTGGTCGGCGGCCTCGATCATAAGCTGCCTGCTGGGTGGCGCAGGGACTGTGCTGCTCAGCCTGGGTTCCCCCGTCAGCGTGGAGGGTCCGTCCGCCGCCTACCTCTTCCTGTGCGGAGCTGTAGCCATTTGTGCCATGATACTGCCCGGACTGTCCGGGGCCTTTCTGCTGTTATTGCTGGGCGTCTATGAACCGGTTCTTTCCGCCTTGCGTGCCTTCGAGTGGGGCACTATTCTGGTGTTCGCCGCCGGTTGCGTCACCGGTTTGCTGAGTTTTGCGCATGTACTGGGGTGGGTGTTTCTGCGCTACCGGTCCCAGACCTATGCGGCGATCATCGGTATGCTGATGGCTTCCCTGGTCGCCTTGTGGCCCTGGAAGAATACTGCGTTGTCCGGCGGTGGCATTTCGCTGCTGGGACCCGGGGAATATGAAGCAATCACCGGGCAGCCGGCCCACCCGCTGCTGGTTCTGGGTCTGGTGGTGGCGGGGTTCAGCCTGATTCTGTTACTGGAGCGCGTCACAGGCAGGGCAGTACGATGACAGGAGACAGGATAGTGATGAGTGGAAAACAGTCGGGGTTGCTCATCATGCTGCTTGCAGCGCTGGCCGGTTGCGCTGGCGGGCAATACCAGGCCCCCCTGGAAGATCGTAGTACCGAGGTGGAGCAACAACGTCCTGAAATCGTCCGGGGCGGGGAAGTCATCTCGGCCGGGTCGACGCGCAGCACCGGTGAACGGGCCCGTAGCGGGGAGTCATCGGAGACGGGCTCGACCACGGCCAGCGGGGCGGTGGTGCGCGGTGTGAATGTGGGCGGTGGCATCTCCCGGCGCAGTCTGGAGAGCCGCCCTCTGGAGGCGGCCGCCAATAATCAGTCGGCGGATACTGGTCGACCGGCGACGCATACCGTGGAGCGTGGCGATACGCTGTATTCGGTGGCCTGGACCTACGGTCTGGACTATCGCCGGCTGGCATTGGCCAATGATCTCACACCGCCATACACCATCTATCCGGGCCAGCAACTGCAACTCGATGAGCGGGGCGTTTCCGCCAGTGCGGTCGATGCCCTGCCGGATATTCCGGCATCACCCGCCGGCAGTGTGCCGGGCTCCGGCAGTGGTGAAAGACCCCGGGCCGCCGTCGAGGCCCGGCGCACCGGGATCGTGGAACAGCGCTCGCGCGATGGCGTGAGCTGGCAGTGGCCGGGCGACGGCCGGCTGGCTTCACGGTTCAGCGGCTCCACCCGTGGCATCGATATTGCCGTAGAGGAAGGGGAGCCGGTCTATGCGGCGGCAGACGGCGATGTCGTCTATGCGGGGCGGGGCATACAGGGTACCGGCAATCTGGTCATCCTGCGGCACAGTGCGCGGCACCTCAGCGCCTACATGCACAACCGTTCCATGCTGGTGAGCGAGGGTGCCCGTATCCGTGCGGGCGACAAGATCGCTGAATCCGGCCGCTCTCCCGATGGGCGTGGTCTGTTGCACTTCGAGATACGGGTGGATGGACAACCCGTTGACCCACTGGGATTTCTGCCCGGCCGCTGATAATGAGAACTGCATCACATTTGTGAGCTTGCCTGCCGGGGAGTCATTCTGCTAGCTTTTTGAACGTACCGTCAGGGTTGCCAGGATACCCTTTGCGGTGCGGTGATCTGTACAACCGACAAAAGGATTTGTCATATGTCTCATTCCAGACCCCTTGCGGGTACTGACGACCTCGTCAGTTACCAGAATACTATCCGACGTCTGCCCCTGCTCGATGCGGCACAGGAGCGCGAGCTCGCCCGTCGTGTGCGGAATGGTGAAGCCACCAGCCGTCATGCCATGGTGGAGCACAATCTCAGGCTGGTGCTCAGCGTGGCCCGGCGCTATGAGAATCGCGGAGTTCCCCTGGCCGACCTGGTTTCAGAGGGCAATATCGGGCTCATCCGGGCAGTGGAAAAATACGACCCGGAGCGCGGTTTCCGTTTCTCCACCTATGCCACCTGGTGGATCCGGCAGGCCGTCGAACGTTGTGTGATGAATCACGCGCGGACCGTGCGGCTACCCATCCATGTGCTCAAGGAAATCGGCATCTGCCTGCAGGCACGTAATCGCCTGCAGCACCGCTTGTTTCGCCGTGTGCGAATGCGTGATATCGCCAGGGAGACCGGCAAGAGCCTGGAGCAGGTCGACAGGTTGATGCACCTGCACGAGAGCGGGCATGACGGAGAGTCGGTGTCGACCGGAACGATCTCTTCAGAGCCCGAGGATCTGGTGGATGGCGTGCCACCGGGCGATCCGTCCATGCAGCTGGATGCGGTTGAGGAGGCCGTGATCAAGGAAGACCTGCGAGTCTGTATCGACGGCTGGCTGTCCGGGTTGACCCGGCGCCAGCAGGACGTTCTGGTGAAGCGGTTCGGATTCCATCAACATGACGCGGACACCCTGGAGGAGGTCGGACGGCATGTCGGTCTGACGAGAGAGCGGGTCCGCCAGATCCAGATGGAAGCATTGAAGTCCCTGCGCGAGCCAGCGGAAGCGGTGTATACCGCAAGAACGGGGTGCGGTAAGGGACATCGTACCTGATGACGCGCCGGCCGCTGCGTTATCGCTGTACCGAGTGCCCAGGGAGCGCGGTGAGCCGGCGTGAAGGATTCGTCAATCGGATGGCCATTCCTTGACCAGATGCTCGATCTTGTTGGGTACGCCGTCCCATTCCTTGGCATCTTCCGGCGCCGGTTTCATCTCGGCGATATTGGGCCATTTCTCGGCCAGGTCGGCATTCAGCTCCAGGAACTGCTGCTGATCATCAGGCAGTTCGTCCTCAGCGAAAATCGCATCCACGGGACATTCCGGCTCGCACAGTGCACAGTCGATGCACTCGTCCGGATGGATGACCAGGAAGTTCGGGCCTTCATAGAAACAGTCCACGGGGCAGACTTCCACACAGTCTGTGTGCTTGCACTTGATGCAGTTCTCGCCTACTACGAATGTCATCGTCGAATCTCTCTCAGGGTCTTTGGCTCTGTGCGTTCGATCAGCGCGGGCGGTGTCGGGGGCCGATCCGGCCCGGGCGGCGTGCCGCTCCGGCGCAGCCGCAGTCTAGCACTGTTGCCGTATCATTTCAGCTCCCGATGCAGTTCATAGAGCAGATCCAGCGCCTGACGTGGCGTCAGATCATCGGGGTCGCAATCGCTTAGCCGTTCGACCACCGGATGAGGCGTCGAGGCAGCGCTGAACAGGTCGTTCTGCTCGGGCTCACGCGACGTTGCGCCATGGCGTGACTGGGCTTCCAGTTCCCGGAGCCGGGCGCGGGCCTGGCGGATCACGCGGGCCGGAATGCCGGCCAGCTGGGCGACCTGCAGGCCGTAGCTCTGGCTGGCCGGGCCGTCGCGGACGGTGTGCAGGAACACGATGCCGTCATGGTGTTCAGTGGCGGTCAGGTGGACGTTGGCGACCGTGGGCAGTTCATCGGGCAGGGCGGTCATTTCGAAGTAATGGGTGGCGAACAGGGTGAAGGCGCGCAGTTGTTCGGCAATATGCACGGCACTGGCCCAGGCCAGCGAAAGACCGTCAAAGGTGCTGGTGCCCCGCCCGACCTCATCCATCAGTACCAGGCTGCGCGGTGTGGCATTGTGCAGGATATTGGCGGTTTCGGTCATCTCGACCATGAAGGTCGAGCGTCCACCGGCCAGATCATCCGAGGAGCCGATACGGGTGAAAATCCGGTCCACGGGACCGATGCGGGCTTCGGAGGCGGGTACGAAGCTCCCCGTGTGGGCCAGCAGGACAATCAGTGCGGTCTGCCTCATGTAGGTGGATTTGCCACCCATGTTGGGACCGGTGATGATCAGCATACGCCGCTCGTCATCCAGGTCCATGTCATTGGGCACGAAGCTGTCCGCCATGGCCTGTTCGACAACGGGGTGCCGGCCTGCCACGATATGAATGCCTTCCTCCTCGTCCAGCACGGGGGCGTGCCACTCCAGATTCAATGCCCGCTCGGCGAAATTGCAGAGCACGTCCAGTTCCGCCACGGCAGCGGCTGACTGCTGCAGTGGCGCCAGGTCTGATGCGATAATGTCCAGCAATGCCTCGTACAGTTGTTTTTCCCGTGCCAGCGCCTTGCTGTTGGCGCTGAGCACTTTGTCCTCGAAGGTCTTGAGTTCGGGGGTGATGAAGCGTTCGGCATTCTTCAGTGTCTGACGGCGGATGTAGTCAGCTGGTGCCTCACCGGCCTGTCCCTTGCTGAGTTCGATGTAGTAGCCATGTACCCGGTTGTAACCGACCTTCATGGTGCTGAGGCCGGTACGCTGCTTTTCCCGGGTTTCCAGGTCCACCAGGTATTGACCGGCATTGGCGCTCAGGGCCCGCAGTTCATCCAGTTCGGGATCGTAGCCTTCCGCAATCACACCGCCTTCGCGGATCACCACCGGCGGGTCCGGCATAATGGCCTTTTCAAGCTGTTTCGACAGCTCCGGGTACTTGCTGATGGCGGTGGCCAGCTCGCGCAGGCGGGGCGTATCAGTGGCATCCAGCAGCGTCGCCACGCTGGCCTGAAGCGCCGGCAGCTGCAGGAGCGCGTCGCGCAGTCGCGCCAGGTCGCGGGGGCGGGCGGTGCGCAGGGCCACGCGCGACAATATGCGCTCTATATCCCCGATGCTCCGCAGCAGGGGCTGCAGGGTCTCGAATGCATACTGGTCCAGCAGCGTCTGTACAGTCTGCTGGCGCATGGCCAGTACCCGACGGTCCCGGAGCGGGCGGTGCAGCCAGCGGGCCAGCAACCGGCTTCCCATGGCCGTGGAGGTGACATCCAGAACGGACATGAGCGTGTTGTCCGTTCCTCCGCCCAGGTTGCGGTCCAGTTCCAGATTGCGCCGCGTGGCCGCGTCCAGTAGCAGGGCTTCATCCGGCTGTTCGGCCTGCAGGCTCTGGATGTGTGGCAGTTCGGAGCGCTGGGTGTCGCGGGCATAGGCCAGCAGGGCGCCGGCGGCGCGCAACGCCTGACTCATGCCGGCGACGCCAAAGCCCTGCAAATCCCGGGTGCCGAAGTGGTTGGTGAGCTGCCGGTGACTGCTCTCGCTGTCGAATTCCCAGGCGGCACGTTGCCGGCTGCCCGGACGTCCGGCCAGGGAGTCCGGCAACAGCAGTGACTCATCCAGCAGCAGCTCGGCGGGTCTTATGCGCTCGATTTCGGCCAGCAATGCTTCCTCGCCCGTGACCTCTGACAACAGGAAGCGTCCGCCACTGATATCAAGCCAGGCCAGGCCGTAGCGGATGGCGTCACGCCCGGCTTCGCCGGCGACGGCCATGACCACGCAATCCCGCCGCTCGCTGAGCAGGGCTTCATCGCTGACTGTGCCCGGTGTCACAATACGAACCACCTGGCGATCCACCGGCCCCTTGCTGCTGTCCGGGTCGCCGATCTGCTCGCAGATGGCCACGGAATGACCGCCTTCCACGAGGCGGGCCAGGTA
This sequence comes from Pseudohongiellaceae bacterium, assembly GCA_040882255.1. Lineage (GTDB taxonomy): Bacteria > Pseudomonadota > Gammaproteobacteria > Pseudomonadales > Pseudohongiellaceae > PWQG01. The sequence continues at coordinate 147,856 of JBBEBP010000011.1, forward strand.
CCGTTCGGCCGAGTGGTAGGGAATTCCGGCCATGGGGATCGGCTTGCCCGCCGACATACCTCGGGCGGTCAGCGTGATGTCCAACAGCCGGGCGGCCCGCTCGGCATCGGTATAGAACAGCTCATAGAAGTCGCCCATCCGGTAGAACAGCAGCTCATCGGGGTGTTCCGCCTTGATGCGCAGATACTGCTGCATCATCGGGGTATGGGTCGCGGAAGATTTTTCAGCCACAGTCGGCTCCGGGTCTCGTTCCATGAAGCGGGCATTCTAACGGGCGCCCCGAAGAATACCAAGCTGCGTCCGATCGGGAGGCTCGTCAGTCGATCTCTTGTCTGCGACAATGCCGTGGCAACAGGAACCGGGGAGGGGAGATGGTCAATACGGATCTGTCCGTACTCAGTCAGACAGTGGGCGAGGCCCTGCGCGAGCGCGGCTGGCAACTCACTACGGCAGAATCATGCACGGGGGGCTGGATCGCCCAGTCCATCACCGCCGTGCCGGGCAGCTCCGCGTGGTTTCAGTGTGGTTGGGTAACCTATTCGAACCTCGCCAAACAGAAACTGCTGGGAGTGCCGGCCGAATGCTTCGACGGGCCTGAGGCGCCGGGCGCTGTCAGCCAACAGACGGTGTTGGCGATGGCCCGTGGTGCGCTGAAGTGCTGCGGAGCCGATGTTGCCGTGGCCAGTAGCGGCATCGCGGGGCCGGATGGAGGCAGTCCCGGCCGGCCCGTCGGGACCGTCTGGCTGGGCTGGGCCATGCGGTCTGCTGATTCTCCGGCCATTTCCAGCAGCGCGCGCCGTTTCCAGTTTGACGGCGACCGGCAGGCAGTTCGCGAGCAGTCGGTCTGCGAGGCGTTGGCAGGATTGCTGGAAATCGTCAATAATCAGCATACGAAAGGCTGAATATCCCGTCGGCTGGCGGGGATTCCGGCTGTTACAGAAATACTGTTTGAATATACAGTAATTTTCTGCTTCAATGATCCGCATCGAACAGTAATCACCTTCAGGAACGAGGCAATCATGGCGCAATCAGACGCAGTGAAAGACAGTAATCGCGAAAAGGCACTGGGTGCCGCCCTGGCGCAGATCGAGCGACAATTCGGCAAGGGCTCGATGATGCGCATGGGTGACCGCAGGCATGAAACCGTCCCGTCCATCTCCACCGGCTCGCTGGGCCTGGATATCGCATTGGGCGTGGGCGGGTTGCCGCGCGGACGGGTCGTGGAGGTCTACGGCCCGGAATCCTCGGGCAAGACCACGCTGACGCTGCAGGTGATTGCCGAGTGCCAGAAGGCGGGTGGAACCTGTGCCTTCATTGATGCCGAGCATGCACTGGACCCGATCTATGCCGGCAACCTGGGTGTCGACATCGAGAACCTGCTGATCAGTCAGCCGGACACCGGTGAACAGGCCCTGGAGATTGCCGACATGATCGTGCGCTCCGGCGCCGTCGACGTGGTGGTGGTCGACTCGGTGGCCGCCCTGACACCCAAGGCGGAGATCGAGGGTGACATGGGTGACAGTCATGTCGGCCTGCAGGCCCGCCTGATGTCGCAGGCCCTGCGCAAGATGACCGGCAACATCAAGAATTCCAACACACTGGTGGTGTTCATCAACCAGATCCGCATGAAAATCGGCGTCATGTTCGGCTCACCGGAAACCACCACGGGTGGTAATGCACTGAAGTTCTATTCCTCGGTGCGTCTGGACATCCGCCGGATCGGTTCGATCAAGGACGGGGACGAGGTGATCGGCAACGAGACTCGGGTCAAGGTGGTGAAGAACAAGGTGGCGCCTCCCTTCCGGCAGGCCGAGTTCCAGATCATGTATGGCAAGGGCATCTACCGGATGGGCGAGGTCATTGACCTGGGTGTCAAGCTGAACCTGCTGGACAAGTCCGGTGCCTGGTACGCCTATAACGGCGAGAAGATTGGTCAGGGCAAGAAGAACGCGGCCCAGTTCCTGGAAGAAAACCCGCAGATCGCCGAGGAGCTCGAACAGAAGATCCGTCAGGAGATGCTGGGGACGGTGACGCCGCCCGAGAGCCCTGAAGAATCGGCTGATGCCGATGAGGCGGTGAACCCGGAGGAATGAGTGTCCGGGCATGGTGAGGGCTGTGTCTGATGAGAGCCGTAATGGCATGAGCGGTGCAGAAGACGAAAATGACCGGCAGCAGTTGGTGTTGCAGCTGCGCCGCCGGGCCATGGATCTGTTGGCCCGGCGCGAGCATTCGCGTCATGAACTGGGCGGCAAGTTGCATTCGCGCTTCGAGGACGCTGATGAGGTGATGGTCGGCGAAGTGCTGGATCAGCTGGAAGCCGACAATCTGCTCAGTGATGTACGTTTTGCCGAATCCTATGTGCGGATGCGTCGTGACAGGGGGTATGGGCCCCTCTATATCCTGTCACAGTTCGGAAAACGCGGCGTCGATCCGGCCGCTGTGGAAGCGGCGCTGGACAGCGGTGATGAGCACTGGATCACGGTGGCTGAAGAGGCATTGAGTCGCAAGGCCCGTTCGAAGTCATCGCTGGACAGTCTGCGCGAGCGAAACAGGCTGCAACGCTTTCTCGCATCGCGTGGCTTCACGGCGGAGCAGAGTCACAAGGCCCTGTGCCGCCTGGAAGAGGGGTTCGACGAGGAGTGCTGATTCCGTCAGCCGGCGGCCAGTCCCCGGGGTCAGATCCGGATGATTTCCGGGCGCAGTCGGGCGAGCCGGGCCAGCAGCCGGTTCTGGGCAGCCAGGGGAATATCCGACTGCTCCATCGCGGCGATCAGGTCTTCGACCACGGCATTGAATTCCGGAGAGGAAAGTTCCATGCCGGCATGTATCTCAACCATGGAGTCGCCCGTGTATTCACAGGGACCCTCCGCGACCATGCAGAAATGTTCGGTGATCATCTCCCGGAATCTTTGCACATTGGAATCCTCGAAGCGGGGTAGCACGCGCGGGTCATTGGCAATTTCCAGTATGAATTCGTCAACGATCCGGTCAATTCCTTCGTGGCCTCCCAGTTCCTGGAAGAGCGTGTCTGATTGACCGGTGGTTCCGCAGCCCGCCAGAGCCATGACCAGTATGAGTGGCCGCAGCCCCACCCAATGTTTTTTCCTGTTTCGCACAGTCATCAGAAAGCCGCCTGCAGAGAAAGATAGAAACCGGTTTGATCGGATTGTCCTGCGATGGCTCCAAGATCAAGCCAGGCCGCTGTCACGGATACGCGCTTGTTAGGGAACCAGGCGAGAAACAGGTCCCGCGCGGACTGTTCACGCAAGGCGGAAAGATTATCCGGCTTCTGCCGGTACTCGGCACCGATGGCGATATTGCGGGTGGCGAACCAGGCGAGGGCGCCTTCCGCATGCCATTCGCGGCCGGGGTCATCCCCGCCAAAACCCAGAATGCCGTACTGGTTGGCCTGTGAGCGACGCAGGTTGACATTCAATAGTGTGGTCCGGTGGAACAATCCGTCGATCCACGCTCGGGCCGCGCTGATTATATAGTCGGTGTCCTGTGTATCGGCCGCGCCCAGGGCCAATGCCGTCCCGGTGTCCCGGAGCCGCCCGTGTTCAACCCCCAGGGACAGCTGGGGCAGCTTGCCGTATATCAGGTCGCCAGCCATACGCCATTTTGCAGTGAAGCGATCCTGTTCGATCCGTGCATCCGCCGCCTTGATGGTGAAGTGTTGTCTGGCAAGGCCGATTTCCAGGCGGTTGGAAAATGTAGCAGACGCCCCGAAAACGTCGAGCCGGAAGTCATCGACGTCCGCACGGCTGGCATACACGGTACCGCTGGTCTCGCCGGTATCCGCATAGCCGGCTAGAGTCGCCCAGCCGGTCAGGCCGCCACCACCGCTGCCGTTAATGGAACTCACACCCCCTGTACCGGCCAGCCGGCCCTCGGAGAAAGCGGGGGGGGAAGGCAGTGTCAGTAACAGCCCCAGTAGCAGTCCCGGGAGCATCATTCCGCCGGTACGCGTTTGCCTGCTCGGGCATCGGTTCATGAATCATCTCCCGACAGTGCTCCGAATCCGAAGTCCTGCGAGGGCGGCGTGACATTGAGCGTGATTTCCACATCGCCGCGTTCCGGGGTTTCCGGTGGCAGAGCGATCTCCCGGCGATTGTCGGGGGCATCCATCCAGGGGTGCCAGACATGCAGGGTGTCGGGGAAAGCGGTCAGATCTTCCAGTTGCAGCCGGCCCCGTTCGTCCGATACCGCGACATGCTGCCACTCGGAGACATAGACGTAGCCCACCATGCTGTCATGGATATTGCAGCCCAGCGTGGCGATACCGGCCTGGTTGAATTGTACCGGATCCACGGGATCATCCGCGTACAGACGCGTGGAAAACTGCCGGATATCCGAGAAGGAGTAGACGTGATGGCGAACGTTGTCGCTGTTGGGGAACTCCACTGACTGACCCGGATGGATGGCAATCACCATTGGCACGAAACGCCGGTTGATCTGGTCGATCACTGCGTTTTCATCCGGCGTGAGCTGGCGTCGTTGCTCGCGAATTTCCACCACCGTATCGGCCAGCGGCTCGCCGTGCTGGTCCAGTACAGTGACCGCAAGACTCTCGGCACGGGCGAGATTGCCCAGAAGTAGAAATGTCAGTGTCAGCAGAATACTTCGCTGCATCGGTGCCTCGCGTCGATGGGGTAGTTGGCAGTGTGCCAGCCGCCGGTAGCGGGATCAAGCGGCTGTGCTATAGTCCGGGTTTCAGTGAGGCTGGTGACCTGCGGGTCGCCCGGTACGGCGAGGATTGATGACGCTTTTCAGCAGCTTCAGAACACGATTGCTGGTTTTTGTACTGGTACTGCTGCTACCGGTGTTGATGGCGATCTATGCCTACGTCAGCTACCAGAATACCCGCTACACCTCGGACACCATTGACAGTTATCTCAGACTCGGAGCGGATGTCTTTGATTTCAGCCTGGAAGAGCATCAGAGAACCTTGCTGACCATTGCGTCCACCCTGACCAGGGATTGGGGCTTTCGCAACGCCTTTGGCGCGGCCGACTCGGCAACCGTGCTGGATGCAGCCCGGAACCTGCTGACACGCACTCAGGGAGCGGCGGATATGCTGCTGGTGACCGATCTGGAGGGCGCGGTGATTGCTGATACGCTGGGTCAGGGCATGACAGATCTGGAGGCGGAGTGGTCCCGTCTCACGGTGAGGGCACGCCGCAACGAGGGGCAGGCCCAGGGAATCGTGACGGTAGGTGAGTCTCCCTATCTGGTGACCGTGGTGCCCCTGTTCCTGCCCACGCCGGTAGCATGGGTGTTTGCCGGTTTCCAGCTCGACGACGAATTTGTTGATACCATTCAGCAGACTGTGGTCTCGGATATTTCGATCTTGCGCTATCAGCGCACGCAGCCCGAGACGCCTCCCGAAGTGACGCTTGTGGCGTCCACACTGGAGGAGGATGATCGCGACAGGCTGGTGACCGCACTGGACACCGCGCGGTATGCCCGGACTCAGCGGATTGCCCTGTCTGACAGTGACCATGGAACGCTGGTGCGTTCACTCTATGGGGAGCCGGGTGACGCATTGGAGTTTGTGGCCACCATCCAGCGTTCCTACCGTGAAAACGAGGAAAATCTGCAGGCACTGCGTAACCGGCTGCTGCAATTCTATCTTGCCGTGATCGCGGTTTCAGTCATCGGTGCGTTCAGTGTTTCCCGGAGTGTGACCCGGCCCGTATTGGCACTGGCGAGTCGTGTGCAACGCATCGACCGGGGCGACTACCGAACGGTTACCGAGGAAGAGCAGCTTGCGTTGAAAGGACGTGATGAAATCGCCGGCCTGGCCGACTCCGTCAACAGTATGGCGGCCGGTCTGGCGGAAAAGGAACAGGTCCGGGACCTGTTGGGCAAGGTGGTATCCCGCGACGTCGCTGATGAACTGCTGAGTCGGCGTATCGAGCTGGGGGGCGAGGAAAAGGTGGTCAGTGTGCTGTTCGTGGATATCCGGGGCTTCACCACGCTGTCCGAGCAGTATGCTCCGGCCCGTCTGCTGGGCATCCTCAACACCTACCTCAGTGAGATGACACGGATCATTGAGCGCAATCGGGGCATTGTCGACAAATACACAGGGGATGCGGTGATGGCCGTGTTTGGTGCTCCGTTGAGCCGCGAGGACGATGTGCGGAACGCGGTGGCCACGGTCCCGCACGTCGCGCAGGCGCTGCAGGAGCTGCATCGCCGTCCCGATATCCCCGCTCTGGAGGTGGGCATCGGTTTGCACACCGGCGTCGCGGTGGCCGGTAATATCGGCTCCGCCAGCCGCATGAATTACACGGTGATAGGGGATTCCGTGAACCTGGCATCCCGGCTTGAGTCCCTGTGCCGATTCTACCAGGTGGCCAACATCGTCAGCGACACGACCCGCCGCCGGGCACCGGCCGGCTTCGTCTGGTCCCGTCTGGACCGGGTGCGGGTGAAGGGGCGCTCTGATGCGCTGGATATTCATGAACTGCTGGGCCGCGAAGGCGAAGTGCCGCCCGAACGTCTCCGCGAGGCAGACCGGTTCGAAGAGGCGTTCGTGCTGTATCTGGACAGGGACTGGGAGAGTGCTCTCGAAATACTGCGCGACCTGGACGCGGATCATCCGCGCCCCCTGTACCGTATTTACCGGGAGCGTATTGAACAGTTGATCAGGGAAAATCCGTCAAACTGGGACGGGGTGTTCACTTTCGATCACAAATGATCAGGACAGAGAGGGGGTGCTAATCACGCGGCACCCCCCGTCTGTCTGTACCAACTGACCGGTTCAGATCATCATGCGGACTGTTTCCGCTCGACCTTCGCCGAATTCCCGGATGCTTCCCGGGAGGAAGAAACATTCAGCAGTTTGTCACCTGCACCGATCGGGATCTGGCGTGGCTTCATGGCTTCCGGTATTTCGCGCTCCAACTCAATATGCAGCAGGCCATTCTCGAGATCAGCGGCCACCACCTTCACATGGTCAGCCAGCTGGAAGACCCGCTCGAAGCTGCGGGCGGCAATGCCCTGGTGCAGATAGGTGCGATCATTGCTGTCATCCTCGGACTTGCGCCCGCGGACGGTCAGTGTCTGCTGTTCGGACTGGACGTCCAGCTCGTCTGGCAGGAATCCGGCAACCGCCATGCTGATGCGGTACTGGTCCTTGCCCAGCCGTTCAATATTGTACGGCGGATAACCGGGCTGGTTCTGTTCTCGCTGTGTCACCGCATCGAGCAGTGATCCCAGATGGTCGAAACCGATCGCAGAGCGGTACAGTGGTGCGAAATCAAGTGTTCTCATGGCTTATCCTCCTCGTGAGCAATAAGTTTTTCATCGTGGCCCATCATGGTGATCGGGCCGGGGTCGGGGGCCTCTTCAGAGCGTCCCCTAAAACTCTTGATAGGATCACTCCAAAGGCTTTTCAAGTCTGCGTCGTAAATTATTAACGAGGCCTGTTGGCGGGGCGGAAGGGCCGCTGCGGAGACGCCCGTGAACCCGTCCATGGGGGGCTCGGCGTGCGCCATCCATGGCGCCCGACGCTCCTTACCGGCCCTTCCGCCCCGCCAACAGGCCTCTCGACAATGATAGCGTCAGGCCTGAAATGCTCTGGAGTGGCTCTGAATAGCCGCGAGGGATACTCTCGGGGAGGCGTGCGTCTGGAACCGTGGGGAGGGATGGCAACGATAGAGAACCGTTCGGGCGGGGTGGCGCCGGGAAAGTGTCGGCCGCCATGGATGGCGGACGCCAAGCCCTCCATGGACGGATTGACGGGCGTCTTTCCCGGCGCCGCCCCGCCCGGACGGTTCGTTCTACGGAGTGCTCCTCTCCGGACAAGCTAGATGACAAGAAGGTCCATGAACTCGTTGACCGGCATGGCCTCCAGCCGTTTCTGGTCCTTGCACAGTTCGAAGATCCGCTCGGCCCGTTTCGCCGGAAAACGCGTGGCCAGGTTATTGCGGAACTTGTCCTCCAACAACGGAATGCCTTCTTCCCGCCGGCGGCGATGGCCGACCGGATATTCGATTTCCACCTTCTCCGTATGAGTGCCGTCCTTGAAAAAGATCTGCAGGGCATTGGCGATGGACCGCTTGTCGGGTTCCATGTAGTCACGGGTGTAGCGTTCGTCTTCCTCGATGACCATTTTTTCGCGCAGTTCGTCGATAATGGGGTGCGACTCGTGGAAGGAGTCTTCATAGTGTTCGGCCACCAGGTTTCCGAAGATCAACGGTACGGCGGTCATGTACTGGAGGCAGTGATCACGGTCGGCCGGGTTGTTGAGCGGACCCGATTTGCTGATGATACGGATGGCCGACTCGTGCGTGGTGATGGCGATCTTCTCGATCTCATTGAGGCGGTTCTTCACCTCCGGGTGGAGACGGACCGCCGCTTCGGCGGCAGTCTGTGAGTGGAACTCGGCCGGGAAGGAGATCTTGAACAGTACGTTTTCCATGACGTAGCTGCCGTAGTCGCGCGGAAAACGGAAGCGTTTGCCCTGGAACTGTACGTCATAGAAACCCCAGGTCGGTGCTGTCAGCACGCTCGGGTAGCCGATCTCGCCCCGCAGGGTCAGGTCGGCAAGCCGCACTGCGCGGGAAGTGGCGTCACCGGCAGCCCAGGACTTGCGGGGGCCGGCGTTGGGGGAATGCCGGTAGGTGCGCAGGCTGGAGCCATCCAGCCACGCCTGGGACAGGGCATCGATGACCTGGTCTTCCGTGCCACCCATCATATGCGTCACCACGGCGGTGGAAGCAACGCGCACCAACAGCACATGACAGAGGCCCACGCGGTTGAAACTGTTCTCCAGCGCCAGGATGCCCTGGATCTCATGGGCCTTGATCATGGCCGTGAGCACATCACGCATCAGCAGCGGCTCGCGGCCGGCCGCGATGTTGCGTTGCGACAGATGGTCGGCGACGGCGAGAATGCCGCCCATATTGTCGGAAGGGTGGCCCCATTCCGCAGCCAGCCACGTGTCATTGTAATCCAGCCAGCGGATGATGCAGCCGATGTCCCAGGCGGCCTTCACCGGGTCGAGCCGAAACTGCGTGCCGGGCACGCGGGCGCCGTTGGGGACGACAGTACCCTCTACCAGCGGCCCCAGCAGCTTGGTGCACTCGGGAAAGCGCAGGGCCAGCAGTCCACAGCCCAGCGTGTCCATGAGGCAGTTGCGGGCCGTGTCATAGGCTTCCTTTGAATTGACTTCGTACCCGGTGACGTAGCGCGCGATATCCACCAGCTCCTGATCGGATGCGGGGCGCTGGTTGGTCTCTACATTGGCGGACATGTTCTCGTTCTCCTCATGCTGTGATGCCTGTTTGTGTCAGTATCTGTCGATCCATCCTGTGTCGCCTGCGACTCATCGACTGTCTGTTTGCGCTACCACCGATCACCCGCTATAACCTTATTGCGCACACGGATTGTGCGCTTGAAGCCTGTCAGGGAAGGTGGGCGGCCGGGGCCCGGTGCGCTTCCTGTTAGCAGCCCCGGCACTTCGGAGGGCGGTGACGCGGACATTTCGTCGGCTCGCAGTACCGCCCTCCTTCTTTAATCCCCGGAATCCGGTTGACAAGCGGTTGTGCTGAACAATTCTCAGCGCTCGTCAATATCCACCCATTGTGCATGCTCGGGGCCGGTATACTCCGCGCTGGGCCGGATGATGCGGTTGTTCGCCCGCTGTTCCATGACGTGGGCGGCCCAGCCCGTCACCCGGGACATCACGAAAATCGGCGTGAACAGGCCGGTGGGAATGTCCATGAAGTGATAGGCCGAAGCGTGGAAAAAGTCTGCGTTGCAGAACAGCTTTTTCTCGCGCCACATGACAGACTCACTGCGCTCGGAAACCGGGTACAGTACCGTGTCGCCCACATGTTCTGCCAGACGCTTCGACCATTGCTTGATGATGGCATTGCGCGGATCGGACTCGCGGTATATCGCGTGACCGAATCCCATGATTTTTTCCTTGCGCTCCAGCATGCCCAACAGGGCCTGTTCGGCTTCGTCGGGCGTTTTCCATTGTTCGATCATGGCCATTGCCGCCTCGTTGGCGCCGCCGTGCAGCGGGCCACGCAGTGAGCCGATGGCGCCGGTGATGCAGGAGTACATGTCGGAAAGCGTCGAGGCGCAGACGCGCGCGGTAAAGGTCGAGGCATTGAACTCGTGTTCGGCATACAGGATCAGCGATACGTTCATGACGCGTGCCGCGAGCTCGGACGGCTCTCTGTCATGCAACATGTGCAGGAAATGGGCGCCCGTGGATTCATCATCCAGTGCCGTATCAATACGGATGCCGTCATGACTGAAGCGGTACCAGTAGCAGATGATGGAGGGCAGGGCGGCCACCAGCCGGTCACTGCTTGCCTGCTGCTGACTGAAATCCTGCTCGGGCTCCAGATTGCCGAGCATGGAGCAGCCTGTGCGCATCACATCCATGGGGTGGGCGGAGGCGGGAATGCGTTCCAGCACTTCCCGCAGGGCGGGGGGCAGTTCGCGCAGACCGCGCAGGCGGCTCCGGTAATCGTCCAGTTCCCGCCGGTCCGGCAGGTGACCTTTCAGCAGCAGATGGGCGACTTCCTCGAAGCCGGCCTTCTCCGCCAGTTCCTCGATATCGTGGCCACGGTAGGTCAGACCGGATCCGGTCTTGCCCACCGTACACAGCGCTGTCTCGCCAGCCACCTGACCGCGCAGACCGGCGCCGCCCGATTGTTTTCTGTTGTCACTCATGACTCGTGTCTCCTGCCAGAAGTATGTGGTGAGTCTACTGGTCGCTTCCGAAAAGCGCGTCCAGTTTCTGTTCGTAATCGTGGTAGCCCAGTACCTCGTACAGTTCGGATCGCGTCTGCATGTCATCGACCACGGCTTTCTGATGCCCGTCTGCCAGTATCCGCGTGTATACCAGCTTTGCTGCCCGGCTCATGGCCCGGAAAGCGCTCAGCGGGTAGAGCACCATGGCAACGCCGGCTTCCGCCAGTTCGCCGGTACTGTACAGGGGAGTGGCGCCGAACTCGGTGATATTGGCCAACACCGGCACATCGACGGCGCTGGTGAAGCGCTGGTACAGGGACAATTCGGTCATCGCTTCCGGGAAAATGGCATCCGCGCCGGCTTCCACGCAGGCCACGGCACGCTCGATGGCCGAGTCCATGCCTTCCACCGCCAGCGCGTCGGTGCGGGCCATGATCACGAAATCGTCGTCCTGGCGGGCATCGACCGCGGCCTTGACGCGGTCCACCATCTCGGACCGGCTGACAATGGCCTTGTTGGGCCGGTGTCCACAGCGTTTCTGCGCCACCTGATCTTCGATATGCACGGCCGCTGCGCCGGCGCGCTCCATCTGCCGGATGGTCCGGGCGATGTTGAAGGCACCGCCCCAGCCGGTGTCGATATCCACGAGCAGCGGCAGTGAACTGGCAGCGGTGATGCGTTCCACATCGATCACGACATCATTGAGGCTGGTCACGCCGAGGTCCGGCAGTCCGTAGGACGCATTGGCTACGCCGGCGCCGGAAACATAGAGCGCCTTGTGTCCGGTCTGCTCCGCCTGCATGGCGCTGTAGGCATTGATGGCGCCCACGATCTGCAATGGCTGGTGTTCCTGCATGGCGCGGCGAAAGCGGGCGCCGGCGCTGTCGTGACATGACATGGCTTACTCCTTGACGGACGGTTTCAGTGAGGCTCCGCGACCGATGCCGTAGTAGGTCAGTCCATACTGACTGACCGTGTCCGGATCGTAGACATTCCGCCCATCGAACACTACTTGATCGGTCAACTGCCGGGAAAGGTGTTCGAAATCGGCGGCGCGGAAGTGCTGCCACTCGGTACAGATGATCAGGGCGTCAGCGCCATGAATGGCAGCGTCCCGGGTGCCGGTCAACTGCAGTTCGCTGCGGTGACCATAGATGCGTTCGGCTTCCTGCATGGCTTCCGGGTCATAGGCCTGGACCCGCGCGCCGGCTTCCCACAGGGCTTCCATGATGACCCGGCTCGGTGCTTCGCGCATATCGTCGGTACCGGGCTTGAACGAGAGACCCCAGAGAGCGAAAACCTTACCGCTCAGGTTGCCGTTGTAGTGGCGGTGGATCAGCGAGACCAGATGGGTTTTCTGGCGCTCGTTGACGTCGTCCACGGCACCGAGCAGTTGCATGTTCATGCCGGTTGCGGCGGCCGTGCGGACCAGGGCCTTGACGTCCTTGGGGAAACAGGAGCCGCCGTAGCCGATACCCGGATAGATAAACTGATAGCCGATGCGGGGATCCGAACCGATGCCATGACGGACCTGCTCGATATCGGCGCCCAGGCACTCTGCCAGCCGGGAAATTTCATTCATGAAGCTGATCTTGGTGGCCAGCATGGCATTGGCGGCGTACTTGGTCAGTTCGGCTGCGCGGATGTCCATGTAAATGGTGCGGTCCGAACTGCGGTTGAACGGTGCAAAGAGTTCACCGAGGCGTTTGCGGACATGTGCCGAATCCGTACCGATGATGATCCTGTCCGGCTTCATGAAGTCACTGATGGCCGCGCCTTCCTTGAGAAATTCCGGATTGGATGCCACGTGGAATTCGATATCCTCGCCACGTTGCGTCAGCGCCTGTTGTATCGTGTCCCGTACCTTCTCCGACGTGCCTACCGGGACAGTGGATTTGGTGATGATAATGGCGGGGCGTTGCATGGTTTCACCGATTTTGCGGGCCACGCCAAGCACGTACTGCAGGTCGGCAGAGCCGTCTTCACCGGCGGGGGTACCCACGGCAATGAACAGCAGTTCGGCGAACGCAATGGCCTCGTTGGCGTCTGACGTGAAATGCAGTCGGTCCTGTTCCACGTTCTCTGCCACCATCCGGTCCAGTCCCGGTTCGTAGATGGGGATGATGCCATTGCGCAGCTTGTCGATCTTGTTCTCGTCCACATCCATGCACATCACCTGGTGGCCTGACTCTGCCAGGCAGGCGCCGGTAACCAGTCCGACATAGCCGGTACCAAACAGTGTGACTTTCATATCCGGTCCTTTTTCGTGCTGTTCATTTTCGGTTCAGCGGGGGCACAGGCCCCCGTCCAGGCTGCGGTAGTGTAGCCCAGATCAGGCCGCGATGGCAGGGATGGCAGGGATCCGCGCGTTGATCCGGCGTCATGCACTTCTATGGTGCAATGCACCTTCGTGGCGTCGCTGTTGGTGCGCTGATGCCTGCAGCAGGGTTGCGAGAACTCTTCCCGAAATCTCACAAATTACTGAAATTCTGCCTTTTTCCTGAGTTGGCACGGGCGTTGCTGAATACCACTGTGAAAACGCGTGCCGGAAGTAAGCTGGCCAGGAGGCCGGAGCGGTTGCGGGTTCGTCAACGATGACTATCAAGAATGAATGGAAAATTCAGGAGTGATGATAATGAAGGAATTTCACGCAATGATCTGCCGGAAGACAGCTGCCGTGGGCGGCGCTGTGACGCTGCTGGCAGCCGCGACTCTGACGACTACGCCGGCCCATGCTGATTACGAAGTCAGCGGTAACATCGGTGTGGTATCGGACTATGTATTCCGCGGTATCACCTCGGCCACCGAAAGTGACGGAGCCGCCGTTCAGGGTGGCTTCGATCTGGAAGCGGACAACGGATTCTATGCCGGGTACTGGGGTTCGAACCTGGGGTACGGTTCGGACAATCTGACCACTACGGTGGAGAATGACCTCTACGTGGGTTATGCCGGGGACGCATTCGATGTCGGCCTGCTGTACTACTGGTACATGGATGATTCCGATGCCAGCGGTGCAGAACCTTATGTCAGTGTCGACGTAGGTCCGGTAACGCTGGGCGCGGCTTACATGGCGCAGGACATCAGTTGGTCCAACCAGGGAGACATCTTCTGGTCAGCCGGTACGGGTTTCGACCTGGGCAATGACTTTGCCCTGGATGCGACACTGGGCTTCTACACCTATGAGGACAGCGGCAAGTATATTCCCTCAAGTGGCGAGAGCAGTGGGTTCCGCAGTCTGGACATCACACTGAGCAAGACGCTGACGGATACGCCGGCGAGCATGTTCGCAACCTACGTGCTGGGTGGTGAGGACCGTGACGGTATGGATCAGGAAGACAAGATCGTGATCGGCTTCAGCTACGGTTTCTGATGTTCCCACAACCCGAACCGATCCGTATCGACACACAGCGCCCCGCTCCGGAAACCGGTGCGGGGCGCTGTGCTATCATCGCCGTCACTTTCGGTCATTATCAGGGAGTCGCCCGGTGGTCCCCATCGAGCAGAACGCCGACACCTGCCAGCGAATTGCGCTGATCAATCCCACCAAATTCCTGGGCAATCTGCTGATTGCCGGTGGTCTGATACAGGCACTGGCGGCTGACTGTCGGCGCCGCGATGTACAACTCCTGCTGGTCCTCGATCAACGCTATCGCCCGCTGCTGGAGCGGGCTTTCGATGCGGTGGAGTTTGTCTGGTACCCCCGCTCGGAACTGCTGCGGCCCGGCCAACCGAACGCCTGGAAAGCCTGGTGGCGTTGTGTGCGGCGTATCCGTGCTTTCCGGGCCGACCTGGCGTTCCCCATCGAGGATGATTCCGTTGCCCATCAACTGACGCGCCTGTCCGGTGCTCGCCGCCGGGTGGCCAGCTCCGCAGAGCGTCATCCCTTCGGTTTTCATGAGGTGTTGCCGGTGCCGCGCAGCGGGCGGCGGCCTCCCGAGTCGCATATCTGGTTCAGTTACCGGGACGTACTGGAGCGGCTGGATCTGGCCGGGGCACTCCCCGTGGCTCCGTGTTATATCCGTCTGCCGGATTTCGAGTCCGCCGGTGTGAACGGACCGGAGAGCTCAACGATTCCGTATCCGGATGTTGATCGGGGCAGTGGCATTGTTTTGCATGCGGGAGCCACCAAAAACTACAAGAAGTGGCCCCTGGCCTATTTTGCCGAATTGGCGAAAATGCTGCTTGAGCGCGGTGACAGAGTATTTCTGATCGGTGCCGGCCGGTCGGACGCCGAGGTCAACAGGGCGATCATCGAGCAGGTGGGTGAGGCAGCGCGCGGCGTGGTCGATCTCTGTGACCGTCTCTCACTGCCGCAGTTGACCGGATTGTTGCGAAACGTGGATGCCGTGGTGGGGAACGACAGCGGGCCCATGCATCTGGCCGGAGCAGTGGGTACTCCGGGGGTGGTGATTTTTGGTCCCACGGATACGGCGCTCTGGCATCCGTTGGTAGAATCGGTTCAGATGGTGGAGAACCGGGGGGCCTGCGATCCCCGATGCCGGCGCCGGGTCTGCCATCGCCAGTATGCCTGTCTGCAGGGCATTACCCCGGCTGACGTGCTGGACAGGTTGCCGGTCCGCCCGATATAGTCAGCGCCCCGGGGGGGAGAGGGCCTTTGCCCTGCGGGAAATCCGGACAGGGACAGGAATCGATGACAGGGCAGCACAGCATACCGAAACGTATCGTGGTTACCGGCGGCGCCGGTTTTATCGGATCCGCCGTGGTGCGGCATATCATCCGTTCGACGCCGGATCATGTGGTTAATCTGGACAGTCTCACCTATGCGGGCAACCTGGAATCACTCGATGAGGTGACACCGGACCCGCGCTATCGCTTTGAACAGCTCGACATCTGTGATCTCGAGGGGGTATCCCGGCTGCTGGCCTCGTTCCGCCCTGATGTGATCATGCATCTGGCGGCCGAGAGCCATGTAGACCGTTCGATTGATGGCCCGGCCCGGTTCATCCGCACCAATGTGACTGGTACGGCCACGTTGCTGGAAGCGGCCCGGGCCTACTGGCAAGGCCTGCCCGAGGCGCAGGCCACCGCGTTCCGCTTCCATCACGTCTCCACTGACGAGGTCTATGGTGACCTGGAGCCGGACGATCCGGCGTTCACCGAACAGACGCCGTATGCGCCCAGCTCCCCGTACTCGGCCAGCAAGGCCTCGTCCGACCATCTGGTGCGGGCCTGGCATCGTACTTACGGTCTGCCGGTGGTGCTCAGCAACTGTTCCAACAATTATGGCCCTTTCCATTTCCCCGAGAAACTGATCCCGTTGATCATCCTGCGGGCCATGCGCGGGGAGGCCTTGCCGGTATATGGAGATGGTGCCCAGGTACGCGACTGGCTGTACGTGGAAGATCACGCCCGCGCCCTGTACACCGTGATGGCGGAAGGCCAGCCTGGCGAAACCTACAATATAGGCGGCCATAATGAGAAACGTAACATCGACGTGGTGCGTGCGGTCTGCCGTCTGCTGGATGAACTGCATCCGCAGTCGCCAGTGACTCCCCATGATCAACTGATCGAGTTTGTACGCGACCGGCCTGGCCACGATCGCCGCTATGCGGTCGATGCCAGCCGCATCGCCCGCGAGCTTGGCTGGATGCCCGAGGAGACCTTTGAAACCGGATTGCGCAAGACAGTGCAATGGTATCTGGAACGCCCGGACTGGTGGCAGCGCGTGCTCAGTGGCGACTACCGGTTGCAGCGCCTGGGCGATAGGGACTGAATCCGGTCAGGGCACCTTCCAGTAGTACAAGACATCCGTCTTCAGGCAGTGGAAGACTCAGTGGTCTTGAGTTGGTCCAGGACGCCGTTGATGAAATCGATGCGTGTATCGGCGTTTTCGTGGTCATGGCTGAACTGCAGTTCGGTGGCGCCCGACAGCCGGAATTGCCGGGAATCCTTCTGTACCAGCTGTACCACAGAAAACGGGTCCACCGGTGTGTACTGGCCGAAAACGATCTTGCCACTGCTGGCGCTGGCGTCAATGCGGGCGATGCCCAGTTTTTCGGCGCGCAGCTTCAGCCGGGTGATACGGAACAGGCGCTTGGTGCTTTCCGGGAGCAGGCCGAACCGGTCGATCATCTCCACCTGCAGGTCGCGTAGTGATTCTTCGTCGCGGGCACTGGCGATCCGCTTGTAGGTGATAAGGCGGGTATGCGTGTCGGGCAGGTAGTCTTCCGGGATCAGTGCGGGGACGCGCAAGTTGATGTCGCTGTTCTGCTGGCTGATGTCGACATCGGGCGAGCGGCCGTCACGGATTGCCTGAACGGCCCGGTCCAGCATGTCGGTATAGAGGCTGAAGCCGATTTTCTGGATATGGCCGGTCTGCTCCTCGCCCAGAATTTCGCCGGCCCCCCGGATTTCCAGATCATTACTGGCCAGTGTAAATCCAGCGCCCAGTGAACTGGCGCTGCTGATGGCCTCGACACGTTTTCTCGCATCAGCGGTCATCTGCCGCCACGGCGGTGTGAGCATGTAGGCATAGGCCTGGTGGTGGGAGCGCCCGACCCGGCCGCGCAGCTGGTGAAGTTGTGCCAGCCCGAGCCGGTCGGCCCGGTCGATGATGATGGTATTGGCGCTGGGTATGTCGATGCCGGTCTCGATGATGGTGGAACAGACCAGGACATTGTGGCGCTTGTGATAGAAGTCGGCCATGATCTGTTCCAGTTCGCGTTCCGGCAGCTGCCCGTGTGCGGTGCCGATGCGAGCTTCGGGCACCAGCTCCTGCAGTTCCGACGCCGCCTGCTCTATGGTGCGGACTTCGTTATGCAGGAAAAATACCTGGCCACCCCGGAGCAGCTCGCGCAGGACCGCCTCGCGAATGAGATCGTCCTGGCGCTCTCGGACAAAGGTCTTGACCGACAATCGCCGGGCCGGCGGGGTCACTATCAGGGACAGATCCCGGATACTGGACATGGCCATATTCAGGGTGCGGGGAATCGGTGTTGCGGTCAGCGTAAGGATGTCGACTTCCGCACGCAGCGCCTTGAGCCGGTCTTTTTGCTGTACCCCGAAACGGTGTTCCTCATCGATGATCAACAGACCCAGGTCCTTGTAGCGGATGGCACCCTGCAGCAGCTTGTGCGTGCCGATGATAATGTCGGTTTTTCCTGAAGTGATGCGCTCGACGGTTTCATTCTGCTGCTTTCCGGTTCGGAAGCGGGAAATCAGGTCGATGACCACCGGCCAGTCCGCGAAACGGTCGCGGAAACTGTCGTAGTGCTGTTGGGCCAGCAGGGTAGTGGGCACGAGAATGGCCACCTGCTTGTGATTCTGTACAGCGATGAACGCCGCCCGCATGGCCACCTCCGTCTTTCCGAATCCGACGTCGCCGCAGACCAGGCGATCCATGCTCTGCGGGGCCTGCATATCGGCGATGACCGCATTGATGGCATCCTGCTGGTCGGCGGTCTCCTCAAAGGGGAAACCGGCGGCGAACGCCGGGTAGTCGATGCTTTCGGTCCGGAAGGTGAATCCGGTGCGAGCCTGGCGCCGGGCGTAAATGTCCAGCAGCTCTGCGGCGGTATCACGGATTTTCTCTGCGGCTTTGCGGCGGGCTTTCTGCCACTGGTCGCTGCCCAGCGTGTCCAGGGGCGCCATGTCCGGATCGGTGCCGCCGTACCGGCTGATCAGGTGGAGCGAGGCAACCGGCACATACAGGCGGGCACCCCCGGCGTATTCCAGCAAGAGGAACTCGGTGGGTTGTTCGTCGATCTCGAGTGTTGTCAGTCCCTGATAGCGGCCGACGCCGTGGTCGGCGTGGACTACGGCGCTGCCCTGATGCAATTCGGTCAGGTTGCGGACGATGAGGTCGGTGTTGTCCTGTGCGCGCCGTCGCCGCCTGCGTTGTGCCACACGTTGTCCCAGCAACTGGGCTTCTGTGATGACAGCCATGCTCTGGTCTTCAAGAAGCAGTCCACGGTCCAGCGGCGCTATCGTGATGGCACAGGACTGGCCGCCTTCCACGAACTGCGACCAGCCATCGATCTGGGTGAGGTGCAGTGACAGGGGCGCCAGCAACTCCAGCAGGGATTCCCGGCGTCCGGCCGATTCGGCGCAGAACAACAGCCGGTAGTCGGCGTGTTCCTGTATGAAGCGCTCGATGTGTTGCAGCGGGGCATCGGATTGCGAGCGCACTCCCAGCTCCGGGAACCGAGTGGCCTGCTCTTCCGGGACCGGTTTCAACCGAATCTGCTCATGCGGTGCCAATCCGTCAAAAATGTCCTGCGGATCCAGGAACAGCCTGCGGGGATCGAGCAGGGGCCGCTCGACATTGTGTCGGCGGGACTCATACCGGGACTGGACATCCTTCCAGAAGCGCAGAGCCGGTTCTTCCAGGTCCGAAGGCCGGATGGTCAGCGTGTCATCCGGCAGGTAGTCGAAAACGGTGGCCAGCTGGTCGAAGAACAGAGGCAGGTAATACTCTATGCCCGGTGAACTGATGCCCTCGCCGACATCCTGGTACAGGCTGCATTGCCTGGGGTCGACGTCGAATTCCTCCCGGAAACGGCTGCGGAACCGCCGGATACCCGCCTCGTTGAGGGGGAACTCGCGGCCCGGCAACAGGCGGATCGACTCTACGGTCTGCCGGGAGCGCTGTGTTTCCGGGTCGAATGTACGCAGGCTGTCGATCTCATCGTCGAACAGCTCGATGCGATAGGGTTCGCTGCTGCCCATGGGGTACAGGTCAAGAATGGCGCCGCGTACGGCGAACTCACCGTGCTCGTACACCGACTCGACGGCCTGGTATCCCGCATGGACGAGCGTCTGGCGCATCCGTTCCAGATCCAGTGAATCCCCGGTGCTCACCACCAGGCTGCCCGACAGAACGTAGTCCGGCGGCGGCAGTCTGTGCATCAGGCTGTTGACGGGCATGATCAGCACGCCGTGCCGCAGCGCCGGCAGATGGTACAGCGTGTTCAGCCGGTCCGAGATGATGTCCTGGTGTGGGGAGAAGTTGTCGTAGGGCAGCGTTTCCCAGTCCGGAAACAGATAAACCGGAATGTCGCCGTTATGGGCCATGAAAAACTGCAGCTCCCTGCGCAGTTGTTCGGCGGTCGCCGTATTGGCGGTCACGACAAGCACCGGCCGTTGACTGTCGCGGGCCGCCGCAGCGATGGTCAGCGGCAGTTCGCCATCCAGCAGGGCAGGCCAGTTCTCGACGGGGCGGGCGGTACCGGGCAATGGTGGGTGGAGCAGGTCGAATCCGGACATGGATTGGCTGATGATCCTTGGTAAACGGGTTTCGGGGTTGCGGCCAGCAGAGGGAGCGCATTCTCTCACAGCCGCCGGGAATTGTCTTCGTGGTCAAACGGGGGCGGCCGGCTTGCACCCGGGAGTCAATAAAAAGATAATGTCGGCCCTGAACGAGAACCCCTGGTTTGACCCCAGCCATTCAATCAGCAACAGCAGGTGCCTTTCGTGAGCAGCAGACCGAGCCCGGACGATTTTTTCAGCGACTGGAAACAGCGCGAAGCACTGGCCCAGGAGATGATCCCTGTGGTCGGGCGATTGTACAGCCAGCGGAACGTGGCCATCGAGATCTATGGACGTGCCCTGCATAACCGCTCCGTCACCAATATCATGAAGTCGCATCGTTATGTGCGCCAGGTGGGCCGTAACGAGATGTCGGAATTCGAAAGCCATCCGGTGCTGATGGCGTTGGCCCAACTGGATTTGTGGCACTGTCAGATCGACCTCGGCAAGCTGACCGTCAAGTTCATGGAGGAGCAGGATAGACAGGGTGGGAAGGCGAATGTCGAAGCCTTCGTCCGGCGTGAGCTGCAATCCCTGCACGGCGTAAGTGACAAGCCCGTAAAGAAATCGCAGGACATCGTATTGTACGGCTTCGGCCGGATCGGTCGTCTGATGGCCCGTCTGCTGGTAGAGCGCACCAGTACCGGCGAGGTCATGCGGCTGCGGGCCGTGGTGGTGCGTCCGGGCCAGGAAGGCGACCTGATCAAGCGGGCCAGCCTGTTTACCTCGGACTCCGTGCACGGCGCCTTCCAGGGCACGGTCCGGATCGATGAGGAGAACAATTGTCTGATCGCCAATGGCAACAAGATTCACGTTATTTATGCGAATTCGCCAGAAGAGATCGATTACACGGCGTATGGCATCAATGACGCTCTGATCATCGACAATACCGGTAAATGGCGTGACGAAGCCGGTCTCAGCCAGCACTTGAAGGCAAAGGGTGCCAGCAAGGTCATGCTCACGGCGCCAGGTAAAGGCAATCTCAAGAACATCGTGCACGGCATCAACGATGACCAGATTACCCCGGAGGACACCATTATCACGGCGGCCTCCTGCACGACCAATGCCATCGCGCCGGTGCTCAAGGTGCTCAATGACAAGTACGGTATTGCCAGTGGTCATGTGGAGACCGTGCATGCCTATACCAATGATCAAAATCTGATCGACAACTACCACAAGGGCAACCGCCGGGGACGCAGCGCGGCATTGAACATGGTGCTGACAGAGACAGGTGCCGCCAAGGCCGTGGTCAAAGCGGTTCCTGAGTTAGCCGGCAAGCTGACGGGTAATGCCGTACGTGTGCCGATTCCCAATGTTTCCATGGCGATTCTGATGCTCAACCTGGAGCAGCAGACCAGCAAGGATGAAGTCAACGAGTTCCTGCGCGAGCTGGCGCTGCATTCTCCGCTGCAGCACCAGATCAATTACACGCAGGACCCGGATGCCGTCTCCAGTGATTTCGTTGGTACGCGCGAAGCTGCCATTGTGGATTCCAATGCCACCATCGTCGAAGGCAACCGGTGCATGCTGTATCTGTGGTACGACAACGAGTTCGGCTACTGCAACCAGGTCGTGCGGATGGTCTATCGCATGGCCGGGGTCAGCTTTCGTACCTATCCCGCAGAATCCTGAATCCGTTACCGGTTTCGTTGCTGCGCCACCAGTGACGGGTGGTGCAGTGTTGTCATTTTCAGGCAGAATCAGGAACAAACACTGGTAAATCAGTGGACTTGTCTCTATAATCGGGCCCGTTTCGAGAACAGCGGTTCCGGGTGCCAATCACTGACCTGAACCGGACACCCGGGCGGGCCGGCCGAGCCCTGTTCCCTCGGGCCAGTCGACTGAATGGCTTCAGTCACTCTCATGTGCACAACAGCTCGGTGAGGCCTCGGGCCTGGTGCAGCCTATACCGCTGCTCCCCTGCCGATGTCCTCACTGGTTGATCGGTTTTCGATGATCCAGTAACAATCAGGCGTGGTGAATGATCAAGATTAAGCGCGGTTTGGATATACCCGTTT
Organism: Pseudohongiellaceae bacterium; assembly: GCA_040882255.1. Classification (GTDB taxonomy): domain Bacteria; phylum Pseudomonadota; class Gammaproteobacteria; order Pseudomonadales; family Pseudohongiellaceae; genus PWQG01. The sequence continues at coordinate 169,860 of JBBEBP010000011.1, forward strand.
CGGGTGTTCCGGAACAGCGTATCGAGCAGGCACGGACCGTGCGCTCGGTGGCTGTGCTGGGACGTGATTACGTGGGTATGAAGCCCACGATGCAAGTCACTGAGGGGGACAGGGTCCGGCTGGGCCAGACGCTGTTCACCGACAAAAAGACGGAAGGCGTCATCTACACGGCGCCGGGGACCGGTACGGTCCGGGCTGTCAACCGCGGCAAACGTCGCACTTTCCTGTCATTGGTGATCGATCTGGATGATGACCAGTCGGATCAGGAAACTTTTCAGGTCTACGACGATCACGCCCTGGCCACTCTGGATCGACAGTCTATTGTCGATAACCTGGTGCAGTCCGGTGCCTGGACCGCTCTCCGGACTCGTCCCTATAGCCGGGTGCCGGCGCCGGATAGCCGGCCGGCGGCAATCTTTGTGAACCTGATGGACAGCAATCCGCTGGCAGCCGATCAGGAAATCATTGTCAAAGAACACCTGGACGACTTCCTGCGGGGCATGCGCCTGTTGTCGCGCCTGACCGATGGTCGTCTCTACGCCTGCCGGCGCGCTGGCAGCTTCAGCGGACTGGAAGACGAGCACACGGCGGACAACGTCGTGGTCGAGGATTTCGACGGACCACATCCTGCTGGCCTGACCGGCACGCACATCCATTTTCTCGAGCCGGTCAGCCTCAATAAGTGGGTATGGACCATCAATGCCCAGGACGTCATCGCCATCGGCAAGCTGTTCAGTACGGGAAAGGTCTGGACAGAGCGGGTGGTGGCGCTGGGCGGCCCCCAGGTGAATGCGCCGCGGCTGCTGCGCACGCGGCTGGGGGCCAATCTGGAGGAACTGACAGCCGGCGGGCTGAAGGAGGGCGATAACCGGATCATATCCGGTTCGGTGCTGTCCGGCCGCAACGCCCGGGACCCGGAGCAGTTTCTGGGGCGTTATCACCAGCAGGTCAGTGTCCTGCGTGAGGGGCGCGAGCGGGAATTCATGGCGTATCTGTCGCCGGGGCTGAACCGCCACTCCAATCTGGGTATTTACCTGTCTTCCCTGTTGCGTGGCAAGCGTTTCGATTTCACCACCAACACCAATGGCAGTGAACGGGCCATGGTGCCTGTGGGCTCCTACGAGACCATCATGCCGCTGGATATTCTGCCGACACAGCTGCTGCGTTCGCTGATCGTTACCGACATCGAATCGGCGATGGATCTCGGCGCGCTGGAACTGGACGAGGAAGATCTGGGGCTCTGCACCTATGTCTGCCCGGGCAAGTACGAATACGGTCCGATTCTGCGTAATAATCTGACGCGAATCGAAAAAGAGACTTAGTGGAAATCTGAATCATGGGTTTGCGTACAATTCTTGACAAGATCGAACCGAATTTCGAACAGGGTGGGCGCTATGAGAAGCTCTATCCCCTGTACGAGGCGGTCGACACGATTTTTTACAGTCCGGGCAAGGTGACACGGGCTGGCGCTCATCTCCGCGACGGCATTGATTTGAAGCGCATCATGATCACGGTCTGGCTGGCGGCATTCCCGGCCATGTTCTACGGCATGTATAACGTGGGCTACCAGGCCAACATGGCGATCATGAACATGGGTCTGGAAGGTGTCGAGGGCTGGCGTGGTGTGTTGCTGGGCCTGATTGCCGGCAATGACCCGCAGAGCATCTGGGACAATTTCTGGCACGGCGCGATGTACTACGTGCCCATCTACTTCGTGGTATTCGCGGTGGGTGGCTTCTGGGAAGTGTTGTTTGCCATCAAACGCAAACACGAGATCAACGAAGGGTTTTTCGTTACCTCCATACTGTTCACGCTGATTGTGCCTCCCGATCTGCCTCTCTGGCAGGCGGCGCTGGGTATCACTTTCGGGGTGGTGGTCGGCAAGGAAGTGTTCGGTGGCACAGGCAAGAACTTCCTCAACCCGGCGTTGACCGGGCGTGCCTTTCTGTATTTCGCCTATGCGCCGAACATGTCGGGTGATTCGGTATGGACAGCAGTGGACGGATACAGCGGCGCCACGGCGCTCAGTCAGCTGGCTACCGATGGTTTGCCGGCCATGATGGCTGCCACGGGAGAGCAGCTGACCTGGCTGGATGCTTTCTTCGGGCGCATGCAGGGCTCCATCGGCGAGGTGTCCACACTGGCCATCCTGATTGGTGGTGCGATACTGCTGATCACAAGAATCGCTTCATGGCGCATCATTCTGGGCGTGTTTCTCGGCATGGTGGCCATGTCCACGCTGCTCAATTTCATCGGTTCGGACACCAATCCGTTCTTCGCCACACCGTGGTACTGGCATCTTGTCCTGGGCGGTTTCGCTTTCGGCATGATCTTCATGGCCACTGACCCGGTATCGGCGTCCATGACCAATACGGGGAAGTGGATCTTCGGAGCGCTGATCGGCGTGTTGACGGTACTGATACGGGTGGTGAATCCGGCCTATCCGGAGGGCATCATGCTGGCCATCCTGTTCGGCAACCTGACAGCGCCTGTGATCGACTATTTCGTGGTCAAGGCCAATGTGAAGCGGAGGTTAGCGCGCAATGTCGTCTAGTAAATCGGTCAATTCCATTGGCAATACCATCAAGATCGCGCTGGGCCTGTGCATTGTCTGCTCCGTGGTGATTTCCAGTGCGGCAGTGATGCTGCGCCCGATGCAGGCGGCCAACCAGCTCCTCGACCGCAACCGCAACATCCTGGCCGCCGCCGGTTTGTTCGATCCTGCCGTGCACAGCGCAGCCGATGTGCCGGAACTGTTCGAGCAGTTCACGGTGCGCATGGTGGACCTGCGTGACGGTACCTTCCTGTCAGAGGAAGAAATGAGCGAGCTCGGCCTTGATCCGCAGACCTATGACATGCAGCGGGCCAAAAACGATCCGGCGTTGTCGCGCAATCTGAGCAACGCGGAAGACATCGCCTCAGTCCGCCGCCGGGCCAACTACGCCACGGTGTTCCTGATTCCCGCCGAGACCGGAGACGATTATGAAACCGTTGTCCTGCCGGTCAGCGGCTATGGGCTGTGGGGCATCATGTACGGCTATCTGGCCCTTCAGGGGGACGGCAACACGATCCGTGGTATTGGCTTCAACGAGCATCAGGAGACACCGGGACTGGGTGGCGAGATCGACAACCCCCGCTGGCTGCAACAGTGGCCGGACAAACAGGTTTACGGTGAGAACAACAATGTCGTGTTCCAGGTGGTCAAGGACGGTGCCGACAGCGAGTATGAAGTTGATGCATTGGCTGGTGCGACGCTGACCAGCCGCGGCGTGGAAAACCTGATCAGTTTCTGGATGGGTGATCTGGGTTTCGGGCCGTTCCTTGAAAACGAAATCAGGAGGTGAAGTAGTCCCATGGCCACTTCCACAATGAACAAGACGATTCTGATCAAACCGATCTTCGCGGAGAACCCGATTGCTCTGCAGGTTCTCGGGGTCTGCTCCGCGCTGGCGGTGACGACCAGCCTGTCCGTGACGCTGGTAATGTGTGTCGCGCTGACGGCAGTCTGTGCGTTTTCCAACCTGTTTATCTCGCTGCTGCGCAATCACATGCCCAGCAGTATCCGCATCATCATCCAGATGACAATCATCGCGTCTCTGGTGATTCTGGTGGACGAGATTCTCAAGGCCGTCGCTTTCGACATCAGCAAGCAGCTCAGTGTTTTCGTCGGCCTGATCATCACCAACTGCATCGTGTTGGGCCGGGCCGAGGCATTTGCCTCCCAGAACCCGCCCATGCCCAGTTTCATCGACGGGGTCGGCAATGGTCTGGGCTACAGCGTGGTGCTGATCGTGGTCGGTACACTGCGTGAACTGTTCGGTTCCGGCAGCCTGTTGGGCTTCCAGATCTTCCCGATGCTCGAGGCCGGCGGCTGGTACCAGGGTAACGGTCTGATGCTGCTGGCACCGAGTGCGTTTTTCATCATCGGGTTCTTCATCTGGATTCTGCGTAATCAGTATACCGACCAGGTGGAAGAGAACGAGTATCCGATGCAGGCCCATACCGCCGAGGAGGTTGTGCAGTAATGGAATATTATCTGAGCCTTTTCATCAGTGCGGTTTTCGTCGAGAACATGGCGCTGATGCTGTTTCTGGGCATGTGTACCTTCCTGGCGGTGTCCAAGAAAGTGGAAACCGCAATCGGTCTCGGGGTGGCGGTGATCGTCGTCCAGACCATCACGGTGCCGGTCAACAACCTGATCTTCAATTATCTGTTGCAGGATGGTGCGCTGGCCTGGGCCGGTCTGCCAGACGTGGACCTGAGTTTCCTCGGCTATCTGTGCTACATCGGCGTGATCGCCGCCATCGTGCAGATCCTGGAAATGTTCCTGGACAAGTACGTGCCCGCGCTCTACAACGCGCTGGGTGTATTCCTGCCCCTGATCACGGTGAACTGTGCGATTCTCGGTGCTTCCCTGTTCATGGTGGAGCGTAGCTACACATTCCCGGAAAGCGTCGTGTACGGCGCCGGAGCGGGTGTGGGCTGGGCGCTGGCCATCATCTTGCTGGCCGGTATCCGGGAGAAAATGAAGTACAGCGATGTACCGCCGGGGCTGCGCGGCCTGGGTATCACATTCATCGCGACCGGCCTGATGTCACTCGGCTTCATGTCCTTCAGTGGTCTGTCTCTGTAACGCGTCTGATAGAAGGTTTTCTGAATAATGGATATCACGACGATTGTAGGCGGTGTGGTCATGTTCACCGCCGTGGTCATGGCTCTGGTGGCGATCATCCTCATGGCCCGCTCCAGGCTGGTCAGCTCGGGTAATGTCAAAATCGAAATCAATGGTGATCCGGACAAGGCCATTACCGTCCCCGCTGGTGGCAAACTGCTCAACAAGCTCGCCGAGGAGGGTGTCTTTCTGTCTTCCGCCTGTGGCGGTGGCGGCACCTGTGCCCAGTGCAAGTGCAAGGTCCATGAAGGCGGCGGTTCGATGCTGCCCACAGAGCGCGGCCATTTCACCATGGGAGAGGCGAAGGAGAACTGGCGCCTTTCCTGCCAGGTGGCGGTCAAGCAGGATATGAAAATCGAGGTCGATCCGGAGTTCTTCGGGGTCAAGCAGTGGGACTGCACGGTTGTCTCGAACCACAATGTGGCCACGTTCATCAAGGAGCTCGTGCTGGAGATCCCCGAGGGCGAGAGTGTCGACTTCCGCGCCGGTGGTTATGTGCAGCTGGAGGCGCCTCCACACGAAGTGCATTATCGGGATTTCGACATTGATGAGAAGTTCCGGAGTGACTGGGAAAAGTTCGGTCTCTTCGACCTCAGTTCAAAGTGTGACGAAACCATCACTCGCGCTTACTCCATGGCCAATTACCCCGAGGAGAAGGGGATCGTCAAGTTCAACATCCGGGTCGCCTCGCCGCCGCCGGGCACCAAATATCCGCCGGGGATCATGTCTTCGTACACCTTCAACCTGAAACCCGGCGACAAGATACGTGTATTCGGGCCGTTCGGTGAGTTCTTCGCCAAGGATACCGATGCGGAAATGGTGTTTATCGGTGGCGGCGCCGGCATGGCGCCCATGCGCTCTCATATCTTCGATCAACTGTTGCGGCTCAACAGCAAGCGCAAGATCAGCTTCTGGTACGGCGCCCGCAGCGTCCGGGAAATGTTCTATGTGGAAGACTTCGACAAGCTGCAGGAAGATTTTGACAACTTTGAATGGCATGTAGCGCTCTCTGACCCGCAGCCGCAAGACAACTGGGAAGGGCCGACCGGCTTCATTCATACGGTGGCTTACGAAAAATACCTCAAGGACCACCCCAACCCCGAGGACTGCGAGTTCTACATGTGCGGTCCACCCATGATGAACAAGTCAGTGGTCAAGATGCTGAAGGATCTCGGCGTCGAGGACGAGAACATCATGCTGGACGAGTTCGGCTGATCAGGACCAACCGGACAGGTTCGGTACAAGGCACCTACAGAGGGAGGGGGACAACGTTGTATACGGCGCTGTTCCCCTTTTTGTTCAAAAGCTCCTGCTGGCTCCGGATAGTCCATCCATGCATCTGATTCGCCGGTTTCGCTATACATTGACATTCCTGGCCCTGTTCCTGGGGTGGTTATGGCTGCGGCCCGAGCCCGGGCCGGCGGTCTATCAGTTGCAGGGGCAGACCATGGGGACTACCTACAGTATCCGGCTGTGGGAATTTCCGGAAGCGCCCGACCAGGAAACGTTTGCCGCGCGGATTCAGGAGCAACTGGACCGGCTCGACACAGAGCTGATGTCCCTGTATGCGGAGGATTCACAGATCTCCCGGTTCAACCGGACGGAGCCGGGCGAGTGGTTCGCCGTGGCGGATGAGGTCATTGACGTGATCCGGGTTTCCGAGCAAGTGAGCGAACTGTCCGGCGGGGCATTCGACGTTACGGTAGCACCGCTGGTGCAGCGCTGGGGGTTTGCGGAGACGCCGGGTGCCGCTGATCAGGGCGTATTGCCGAGCGACAGGGAGCTTGAGAGCCTCCGCAGACAGGTGGATTACCGGCAGCTGGAGTGGCGCCGCTCGGCCCCGGCACTGCGAAAACAGTCGGCGCTCAGGGTGGATCTGGGCGGCGTGGCCAAAGGGTACGCCGTGGATGTGTTGGCCGGCTATTTTGACTCTCTGGCACTGGACAGTTATTTTATCGAAATCGGTGGGGAAATCAGGCTTCGGGGCACGCGGCCCGACGGTGGACAGTGGGTGCCGGCGATCGAGCGGCCCGGCGCCGGCCGGGAAGCGCAGGCCGTCATCGATCCGGCCGGGCGGCCACTGGCTCTTGCCGGGTCGGGGGATTACCGCAACTTCTTCATCGCGGACGGACAGCGTTATTCGCACGAGATCGATCCCCGCACCGGCCGTCCGGTCGAGGGCAATCTGACGGCCGTATACGTCATCAGTGACACGGCCGTGATGGCCGATGCCCTCAGTACTGCCTTCATGGCAATGGGTCTGGACGAGGCACGCCGGTTGGCCGAAGAAAGAGATCTGGCGGCATTCTTCATTTACAGGGTGGGGAGTGGCGATGACACATTGCAGGATCACATGACACCGGCCTTCGCCGGTTATCTGGAGAGGTGAAAGCATGACGACCGTATTGCTGACCATTGTGGTGATGATGGTGTTGATGGCCGGAATGGCCGTCGGCGTCATTTTCGGGCGAGAGCCGATCAAGGGTTCCTGTGGTGGCCTGAACAACGCCGGCGTGGAAGAAGAATGTGAAATCTGTGGAGGTGACACGAAACGCTGCGACGAGACATCGAAATCCTGACGTACAAAGGAATAAAGGACCTATGGCGAAGAACCAGTATGACATCATCGTGATCGGCAGTGGGCCGGCAGCCGAGTCGGCGGCCATTAATGCGTCGAAGAACGGACGCTCCGTGGCCCTGATAAGCGATCGGCCCAAGGTGGGGGGGAATTGCACTCACCTGGGTACCATCCCGTCCAAGGCGCTGCGTCATTCGGTCAAACAGGTCATGCAGTTTCGTGAGAACCCGCTGTTACGTGAGTTCGGTACATTGCGCAAGCCGGGTTTTCCCGACATCATCCGCCACGCCGACCGCGTGATCAGTGATCAGGTTCATCTGCGCAGTAATTATTTCGAGAAGAACAATGTCGATGTGATACAGGGTATTGCCGGGTTTGTTGACGAGCACACCATCAGGCTGGGTGCCCGTGGCCGGCAATTGAAGGCGGAGTCCTTCATCATCGCCACCGGTTCGCGACCCTATCACCCCGAGAATGTCGACTTTGATCATCCGCGCATCTTCGACAGTGACACGATTCTTGACCTGGACCATTCGCCGAAGAAGGTCACTGTCATCGGGGCTGGCGTGATTGGCTGCGAATACGCATCCATCTTTGGTGGTCTGGGCTGCAAGGTGGAACTGATCAACCCGGCGGAGACCCTGCTGTCCTTCCTGGACTGGGAGATCTCCGATGCCCTGAGCTACCACCTGCGGAATGCCGGTGTGCGCAGCCGGCACAACGAGGAATACGAGACCATCGAGTATCGTGACGACAACATCGTCACGCATCTGAAATCCGGTAAGCGGATCAAGAGCGATATCGTGTTGTGGGCCAATGGCCGCAGCGGTAACACGGATCGCCTCAACCTTGAGCGACTGGGGATTCCGGTCAACAACCGTGGTCAGTTGCAGGTCAATGAGCGCTATCAGACCTGTGTGGACAATATTTACGCGGCTGGTGACGTAATCGGTTGGCCGTCGCTGGCCAGTGCAGCCTATGACCAGGGAAGGGCGGCCAGCAATGCCATTGTCAACCCGGACGAGTTCGTGTTCGTGGACCATGTGGCCTCGGGCATCTACACCATTCCGGAAATCAGCACGCTGGGCAAGACCGAAAAGGAGTTGACCGGTGACTGTGTGCCCTACGAGGTGGGCAAGGCCTTCTTCAACCACACGGCGCGCGGACAGATCACTGGTGAGGAAGTGGGTATGCTGAAGCTGATTTTCCATTTCGAAACACTGGAGATTCTGGGTATCCACTGTTTCGGAGATCAGGCATCGGAGATCGTTCACATCGGTCAGGCGATCATGGAGCAGAAGGGCGAAGCCAATACCATGCGGTATTTTCTCAATACCACGTTCAATTACCCGACCATGGCGGAAGCGTATCGTATCGCCGCACTTGACGGCCTGAACCGGGTATTCTGAGGTGACCGACGCCCCGGACGATCAAAGAGAAGAGGCCATGAAGACAGAGCGCGTGGCGGTGTTGGGCGGAGGCAGTTTCGGTACTGTGATTGCCAACATCATCGCCGGCAACGGGTATCGGGTGAACTTCTGGATGCGCAGCGACAGTCTGGCCGACGAGGTCAACACGCTGCACGAGAACCGGCGCTATCTGCCGGACTACCCCCTGCATGAAGGAATCCGTGCTACCCATGACATGGCGGAGGCGGTCAGCGGCGTGCGCCTGATATTCGTCGCGGTTCCCAGTGCCTATTTCCGGCAGGTGGTGCGGCGGATGAAGCCGCATCTGCAGCCGGGCTGTCTGCTGGTCAGTACCACCAAGGGAATCGAGGCAGGCAGTTTCCTGTTGATGAGCCAGGTGCTGGCCGAGGAAACCGCCGATGTGGAGAATACCCGGGTGGGCATCCTCAGTGGTCCCAATCTGGCCCGGGAGGTCGCCGGACAGCAGCTGACCGGCACCGTGCTGGCCAGTGAGGATAAGGAACTGCTGGAGACGGTCATGACGGTGCTGCGCTCGGACTACTTCCGTGTCTACACGAACCGCGACATGTTCGGGGTGGAGCTGGGGGGGTCGTTGAAGAACATCTATGCCATCATCGCCGGCATGGCGGCCGCACTGGGCATGGGACACAATACCAATGCCATGCTGGTGACCCGCAGTCTCACCGAGATGGCACGTTTCGGACGAGAGCTGGGCGCCGATCCGATGACGTTTCTCGGTCTGTCCGGCGTCGGCGACCTGATCGTGACCTGTTCGTCTTCGTTAAGCCGCAATTTTCGTGTAGGCTTTGCATTGGGAGAGGGAAAGAGCCTGGAGGCCATCATTGCCGAGCTGGGCCAGGTTGCCGAAGGCGTCAATACCCTGAAACTGGTCAAGGAGAAGGCCGATGAACTCGGCGTTTACATGCCGCTGGCATCCGGGCTCTATGCGATCATGTACGAGGGCCGGTCAGTGAGCAGCGTTGTGTCTTCCCTGATGCTGGGAGAGCAGGCACTGGATGTCGAATACGAAGCCGGGACCCGGGTCTGATACGGAAGGGGAGTGCGGCTGCGTGACGAGCCATGGAGAGTCAATATGCCCGATGATATGATGGAGAACGTCACCAAGCGTCAGCATTGGCTGCGTATTTTCTTTACCCTGTTGTTCATGGTCGCGCTGTATGTGACGGGCATCGTATTACTGGTTGTGGTCATCGCCCAGGCGTTGTTCAGCCTGTTCAGCGGCGCTGACAATCCCAACCTGCGGCGGCTGGGGGCGAGTCTGTCGGAGTATGTCAGCCAGGTGCTCGCCTACGCCACGTACAACAGTGATCACCGCCCCTTTCCGTTTTCCGCCTTTCCGGCCCAGGACAATGACAATCGGGAGGACCTTTGAACCCGATGCGTTGCCCTGTCATCGCCACCCTCATTCTGTTGCTGTCCGCGCAAGCCGGACTGGCCCAGTCGGTGGATGAACCGGGCGATTACGCCGGGTTCACCCGCTTCCCGGACGCCACGGTCACGGAGTACCGGCGGTCCGGAGACACGGTATACCGTCTTCCGCTGGGCAGGATGCAGCGGGTGGACGGCCAGGTGGCGCCGGGCCGCTCGGAACGGTTGAGGGGCGACCTGTACCGAATCACGTATGAGATCCCCGATGGATTTACCGCGGAAGATGCGTTTGAACACCATCGAGAACAGTTGTTGTCGACGGATGAGGTGGCGCAGTACGAATGTCAGGGCCGCGGTTGTGGCAGCAGTAATTACTGGGCGAATGACGTATTCGGAAATCGTGTCCTCTATGGTCCCGTCGAGGGGCAGTACTACATGGCTTCCTCGTATCGATCCAACCGCAGCGGTCGTTCCGTGCAGGGCTATGCGGCGTTGTATACCGTCACGCGTGGCAACCGGCGTGTCTATGCCCATCTTGATTTTCTTGAGATGCCGCAAGGCGATGGTGAGCCACTCATGGCGATCACCCCGGACGCCATTCTTAGGCAACTGGAGCAGTCGCAGGCAGTCGGGATACCGCGTCTGGCATTCGATGCCGACGATGAGCTGATAGAGGGTGATGGCATCGAACTGCTGGTCGACGCATTACAACGGGATACCTTGCTGGAAGTCTATGTGGTCGCCCACCTGCGGGAATCCGGGGTGGGTATGGAGCGTCTGCTGGAACGCTCTGCCGCGCGAGCGGAGGCAGTGGTCGACCGCCTGGTGGAAGAAGGCGTCGGTGCAGGCCGGGTGTCGGCGCATGGTGCCGGGCCACTGGCTCCGTGGTGCCTTTCGGGTGACTGTCGAGAGAGGGTTGAACTGGTGTTACAACCCTGAGAGCGGTCCGGCCCGGGTCAGTTCTGCCGGATCAGCGACAGGAATTCCATGCGGGTACTCTGGCTGTTCCGGAAAGCGCCCAACATGCATGAGGTGGTCATGATGGAGTTCTGCTTCTCCACGCCGCGCATCATCATGCACATGTGCTGTGCTTCGATAATCACGCCGGCTCCCGCCGCACCGGTCCGCTCCACAATGGTTTCCGCGATTTCCTTGGTGAGATTCTCCTGGATCTGCAGGCGCCGCGCGAACATGTCCACAATCCGGGCAATCTTGGACAGGCCGATGACCTGACCCTGGGGCAGATAGGCAACATGGCACTTGCCGATGAACGGCAGCAGATGGTGTTCGCACATCGAGTAAAGCTCGATGTTCTTGACGATGACCATTTCCTCGGATGTCGACGGAAACAGTGCGCCGTTGATGACATCATCGATATTCTGCTGGTAGCCCCGGGTGAGAAAGCCCATGGCGCTGGCGGCCCGCTTTGGCGTATCCTTCAATCCCGCACGTCGCAGGTCTTCGCCCATGGCGCGGATGACGGTCTGATAGGCCTGTTCCATCTGCTGTTCGGAAGAATCGCTCATGACTGTTGTCTGTTCTGTGGTCGGGTGGTTATTCGGGGAGCGCATACCGTACGCTATTGGTGTGGTCCGGTAAAGCGGTTTGTGAGAGGAGGCTCAATGACAGTCGGGGAAACTATTGCGGCATTGGGGGAACGGTTTGCCGCGCAGGACCTGTTTTACGGACACGGGACGGACAACGCGCTCGACGAAGCCTACTATCTGGTTTTTGCAGCGCTGGAGCTGGATTTCAGCGACACCGATCTCGAGCTTCAGCGCCCCTTGCCACAGGACGATCAGGAAAGGATCGAGAGGCTGGCGCATCGCAGGATCCGGGAACGTCTGCCGGTAGCCTACCTGGTGGGAGAGGCCTGGTTCGCGGGTTTGCCGTTCCATGTCGACCACCGTGTGCTGGTGCCGCGTTCACCGATGGCGGAGCTGATCACTGCCGGTTTCGGTGGACTGTTGACGCGGCCACCATATCGGATTCTGGATCTGTGCACCGGCAGCGGCTGTATCGGCATCGCCTGCGCCCAGCAGTTTCCGGGCAGCCGTGTGGATCTGGCCGATATCGATGCCGGAGCGCTGGCGGTGGCGCAGCGGAACGTCGAGCGCCATGATGTGGGTGATCGGGTCCGCATTCTGCAGTCTGACCTGTTTGATGCGGTGGACGGCGTCTACGACCTGGTGATCACCAATCCTCCCTATGTGTCCGATGACGAAGTATCCGGCTTGCCCAGGGAATATCATCATGAGCCGGTACTGGGGCTTCGCTCGGACGACGGCGGAATGGCCCTGCCCCTGCGGATTCTGGATCAGACTGCCGGGTATCTGGCGCCGGGCGGTCTGCTGGTCATGGAGGTCGGGTACAGCTGGCCGGAACTGGAGAGGCGCTGTCCGCGCCACCCGTTCCTCTGGTTATCCTTCGAGGGAGGCGGCGAGGGTGTGTTGGCTCTGACCCGGGAGCAACTGTCGACAGTCTAGGATTTGGTGTACAATGCGATCCTTTTTCAGGCGGCGTACCCCTTTATGTCGGGCAATTCCTACGGCAAGTTGTTTACCGTGACGAGCTTCGGCGAGAGCCATGGGCCGGCACTGGGCTGTGTGGTGGATGGCTGTCCACCCGGGTTGCCATTGAGCGAGGCCGATCTGCAGGCGGATCTGGATCGTCGCAAGCCGGGTACTTCACGGTTCACCACGCAGCGGCGGGAAGCCGACCAGGTGCGTATTCTGTCGGGTGTGTTTGAAGGCCATACCACCGGCACACCCATCGGTCTGCTGATCGAGAATACCGATCAGCGCTCGAAGGACTACAGTGCCATCAGTGAGCAGTTCCGGCCGGCGCATGCCGATTACACCTATCAGCACAAATACGGGGTGCGTGATTACCGGGGCGGGGGACGCGCTTCGGCCCGGGAAACTGCGATGCGTGTGGCGGCCGGATCGATTGCGCGCAAGTACCTGGAGGCGCGGGCCGGCATCCGGATCCGCGGCTGCATGGTGCAACTGGGGCCGATCCAGGCTGGCGGTTTCGACTGGGATGCGGTGGAGAACAACCCGTTCTTCTTTCCGGATACCAGCCGGCTGGGTGAGCTGGAAACCTACATGAAAGCCCTGTCCAAGGAAGGCAATTCCATCGGCGCCTGTATTCACGTGGAGGCGACCGGTGTGCCACCGGGACTCGGCGAGCCGGTATTTGACCGGCTGGATGCGGATCTGGCGCATGCGCTGATGAGTATCAATGCGGTCAAGGGTGTGGAGGTCGGAGCGGGTTTCGCCTCGGTGGAGCAGAAAGGAACCGAGCATCGCGATGAAATGACGCCCGAAGGATTCCTGTCCAATAATGCAGGTGGTGTGCTGGGTGGCATTTCCAGTGGCCAGGATATTGTGGCCCGCATTGCCCTGAAGCCGACATCCAGTCTGCGATTGCCCGGCCGCTCGATCGATGTACACGGCAATCCGATTGAGGTGGTGACCCGGGGTCGCCACGATCCCTGCGTGGGGATCCGGGCCGTGCCGATTGCCGAAGCCATGATGGCGCTGGTGCTGATGGATCATCTTTTGCGTCACCGGGCACAGAATGCCGATGTGACGACCACAACGCCGGTCATCTGACGCAGTAACTCAGATGGCCGGTGGCATTCCAATTATAATAATCAGCTTTAATAATATCGCATAATACTCTGTATTACTGGAACTATATTACAGGAAATGTATATGGCCGGAAAAACGCTTTATGACAAACTGTGGGACTCGCATCTCGTCAGTCAGCGCGATGACGGAACGGCCCTGATCTACATAGACCGCCAGCTCATTCATGAGGTGACATCACCCCAGGCGTTCGAAGGGCTGCGGCTGGCTGGCCGGCGCCCGTGGCGTTCAGACGCCAATCTGGCGACCCCCGATCACAATATCCCGACCACGAAGGCAGAGCGCAGTCAGGGCATGGAGGGGATCCTCGACCCGGTTTCGCGTATTCAGGTCCAGACCCTGGATGACAACTGCCGCAGTTTCGATATTCTGGAGCTGCGTATGGATGATGAGCGCCAGGGTATTGTGCATGTCGTGGGCCCCGAGCAGGGTGCCACGCTGCCGGGGATGACGGTGGTCTGTGGTGATTCGCACACCTCCACGCACGGCGCGCTGGGCGCGCTTGCGCATGGTATCGGCACGTCCGAGGTCGAGCATGTGCTGGCCACGCAGTGTCTGATTCAAAGCAAGAACCGGAACATGCTGGTGCGAGTGGACGGTCGCCTGAATCCGGGCGTCACGGCCAAGGACATTGTGCTGGCCGTGATCGGCGAAATCGGCACGGCAGGGGGCACTGGCTATACCATCGAGTTCGCCGGTGAAGCCATCCGCTCCCTGAGCATGGAAGGGCGGATGACCATCTGTAACATGGCGATCGAAGCCGGCGCGCGAGCCGGCCTGATCGCCGTGGACCAGACCACGATCGACTACATCAAGGGGCGGCCTTTTGCACCAGATGGAGAGCAATGGGAGCGCGCTGTCGCCAACTGGAAGGAACTGGTCAGTGATGATGATGCCGAGTTCGACCGGGTCGTGGTGCTGGACGCTGCGGACATCGTCCCGCAGGTGACCTGGGGCACTTCCCCGGAAATGGTTGCTCCGATCACTGGCCGTATCCCGGACCCGGATCGCGAGCCTGATGCGGGCAGGGCAGAAAGCATCCGTCAGGCGCTGCAGTACATGGGGCTGGAGCCGGACACCCCCATAAAGGATATCCAGCTGGACTATATTTTCATTGGTTCCTGCACGAACTCACGCATAGAAGATCTGCGGGCCGCAGCCGAGGTGGTAAGAGGCCACCATGTGGCTGACAACATCGAAATGGCCATGGTGGTTCCCGGTTCCGGGCTGGTAAAGAAGCAGGCCGAGGCGGAGGGGCTGGACAAGATCTTCATCGCCGCCGGCCTGGAGTGGCGTGAACCGGGCTGCTCCATGTGCCTGGCCATGAATGCCGACCAGTTACCGGAAGGGAAACACTGCGCTTCCACATCCAATCGCAACTTCGAGGGTCGTCAGGGATTCGGCGGACGTACCCATCTGGTCAGTCCGGCCATGGCGGCAGCAGCTGCCATCAATGGTCGTTTCGTGGATGTCAGGGACATGCTGTTGACCGAGCGCCGCGCTGGCTGATCAGCCAGCGCCGTTGTCAGAGAATCAGGATCGAGAGACCGATTATGAGAAAATTTTCAGTACATGAAGGTGTCGTCATGCCGCTGGATCGGGCCAATGTCGACACGGACTTCATCATCCCCAAGCAGTTCCTGAAGTCCATCAAGCGTACCGGCTTTGGTGTGAACCTGTTTGATGAACATCGTTATCTGGACAAGGGGCTGCCGGACGCGGACAACAGTCAGCGGCCGTTGAACCCCGATTTTGTGCTCAACAAGCCGCGTTACCGGAACGCGAGCATCCTGCTGGCCCGCCGCAATTTTGGCTGCGGCTCGAGTCGCGAACACGCGCCCTGGGCCCTGGACGACTACGGGTTTCGCGTCATCATAGCACCCAGCTATGCAGATATATTCTTCAATAATTGCTTTAAGAACGGGATTTTACCCATTGTTCTTGAAGAAGAAAAAGTGGATGAGCTTTTCCAGAAAGTAGAGGCGCAGGAAGGTTTCTCCATGACGGTGAATCTGGAGCAGCAGCAGATCGATTGCTCGGATGGAACCACCCTGGCGTTCGACATTGACTCCTCCCGTAAACACAGCCTGCTCAACGGGCTGGATGATATTGGTCTGACCCTGGAGGAGGCCGATGCGATCCGCGCATTCGAGGAACGGTGGCGTGAAGAGGCGCCCTGGTATTTCCGTGCGGGGTGAGTGGCCGGAATGTGTGCCGTGTCCACCCGAAAGATGCGTATCTATGGTACGCTGGACTCATAAGTGACTGATTAACTGTCAGGTTAGGGAAATATGAAAACATATAATGTAGCAGTAGTCGGGGCCACTGGCGCCGTGGGCGAAACTCTCATCAGCATTCTGGAAGAACGTGATTTCCCGGTGGGGGAGCTGTATCCCCTGGCCAGTGAGCGTTCTGCGGGATCCAAAGTGATGTTCAAGGGGCGGGCGGTTACCGTACAGAATCTGGCGGAATTTGATTTCAGCAAGGCTGACATCGGTCTTTTCTCTGCGGGAGGAAGTATCTCCGACGAGTATGCCGGGAAAGCGGGCAAGGCCGGCTGTATCGTCATCGACAACACGTCGCGGTTCCGCTATGAGGAGGACATTCCGCTGGTCGTGCCGGAAGTCAATCCGGAAGCGATTGCCGGGTATACCACCCGAAACATCATCGCCAATCCCAACTGCTCGACCATCCAGATGCTGGTGGCACTGAAGCCCCTGCATGACCGGGCGGGGATAACGCGGATCAATGTGGCGACCTATCAGGCCGTCTCCGGGACGGGCAAGAACGCCATCGAGGAACTGGCGGGACAGACGGCGGCGCTGCTGAATGGCAAGGAGGTCGAATGCAAGGTCTATCCCAAGCAGATCGCTTTCAATGCGCTGCCGCATATTGACGACTTCCAGGACAACGGCTATACCAAGGAAGAGATGAAGATGGTCTGGGAGACCCACAAGATCTTTGGTGACGAAAGCATCGGGGTCAATCCGACCTGTGTGCGGGTGCCTGTGTTCTACTCGCATTCGGAAGCCGTTCATATCGAGACGCGCGATGCGCTGAGCGAGGACGACGTGTACAGCCTGCTGGCGGCGGCGCCCGGCGTGAAAGTTCTGGACGAGCGCCGTGACGGCGGGTATCCGACAGCGGTCACTGACTCGGCCGGCAAGGACGAGGTGTTTGTCGGACGTATACGCAAGGACATTACACATCCCAATGGCATGAACCTGTGGATTGTCGGCGACAACGTTCGTAAAGGTGCCGCATTGAACTCGATCCAGATTGCCGAAGTGTTGATAAAAGACTACTTATCGTGAATACTTGCGGTACTATTCTGGAGGCTCTCTAGCCACGCCCGGCGGAGCAGGTACTGACTCGCCGGGTTTCTGGATTCCGGGTGGATGGAACAGAAGGACACCTCTAATAACAATCAGGAAGACCATGACAGAGGCGGCCACATGCTGAGAAAGCTCATCATATTCCTCGCGACAGTTGTCGTGCTGGCCGCGACACACGCAAGGGCGTTGGGCCTGGGTGACATCACGCTGGAGTCAGCGCTGAATCAGCCGCTATCGGCGCGCATCGAATTGTTGCAGACCGCCGGTGTGCGCATGGAAGACATCCGCGTGCAGATGGCTTCCGCCAGGGATTTCGAGCGCTTCTCCCTGGATCGTCCCTATCACCTGGATTCCATCCGTTTCAACGTTCGTGAAGCCGGGCCCGGTGACGAGCGGCCCTACATCGAGCTCAGCAGTACCAGCCCCATCCGTGAACCCTACCTGAGTTTTGTGCTTGACACGCGCTGGTCGAGTGGTCGAGTGCTGGCGGAATACACCGTATTGCTGGATCCGCCATCCTTTGCCAATGACGGTGTGGTGCAGGCTCCCCAGCCACCGGCCGCGACCCGTTTTGAAGCGCCGCAACAGCCTGCCGAAGAGCCGTCGGCGGCTGGCCAGGAGGCGCCGGAAAATACCAGCGAACCGTCGCCGGCTCCGGACCGGCAGAGTGAACTTTCGGCATCCTCTGCGGAAGCCGCTGATGTATCCGGCGCTTCCGCGGTCAACAGCGGTTCCTCCGACACTCCTGCCGCAGAGCAGCGTTTCGCCGATACAGCCCGCACTGTCGAAATCGACGGGGATGACACCCTTTGGGATGTGGCGCTGCAGGTACGACCGGACGATAGCGTCAGCGTCCAGCAGACCATGCTTGCCCTGCAGCGCCTCAACCCGGAAGCGTTCATCAACGGCAATATCAATCTGGTCCGGCGGGGCGCAGTGTTGCGCGTGCCGGACGCGGACGGTGTGCGTGAGATGAGCAATGCGGAGGCGATTTCCGAAGTGGGTCGCCAGAACCGTATGTTCGAGGATCGGCGTGATGCGCCGCTCGGCTCCGAGCCGCTGGCCGCGCCACCTGCAGAAGACGATGGCGGGGCTTCCGGTGACGGCGAACTCAGCGTGGTCAGCGTGGATGAGGAAAGCCGTGAGGAAGCCGATACTGCCAACGCGGATGCGGCCGCCGGAGAGCGACTGCAGGAACTCGATGACCGCATCGAATCGCTTGAGGATGAGCTCGCGGTCAGCCGGGAAGAGGTGGACCGGGTTGAGCGCGAGAACGAAGAGCTGGGTGATCGCCTTTCGATGCTGGAGGAGCAGATCGAGTCGGCGCGGGAGATCATCCGGTTGCGGGATATGGAGCTGGCCCAGTTGCAGGAATCCCTGGCCTCGGATAACGACAGCGGTGAGTCTCGTGATGCCGGCGATGACCAACAGGAGGGCGCCTCGCCCTCTCCGACGGTGATCATGGCATCGGATGCTCCGCTGCCACAGCGGATCATGAATATGGTCCTGGCCAACCCGATGGTGTTGGGCGCGATTCTGGCGCTGGTGGTGGCATTGCTGGTACTGTTGCTGATTCGCCGCAACAAGGCCAAGCAGGCCGAGCTGGCGGACGAGCAGCATGGGCAGGACGATGAAGACGAGCTGGATTTCTCTGGCGTGGGTACGGCTGCGGCATCGGATGCTGGCGACGACGGTGACAGAGACGATGACCCGGATGATGACGACGATACGGAGGCGCGGGAAGGCGGATACCGTGGTTCCCGTCAGCCATTCGAGGAATACGAGGATGATGACGAGCTGGTTGACGAGCTGCGCAGCTTCAATGAGCAGGGCGAACAGGCGCTGGTCTCCGAGGAGCTGGATGACCTGCTGGCCGAGGTGGATGCCCTGAGCAGACAGGAGCAACACGAGGGTGCGCGCAAACTGCTTGAAGATGCCATTGTGGCCGACCCGAACCGTCAGGAATTGCGAGTCCGTCTGCTGGAGGTGCTGGTCGCGCAGAAAGATCTCGAGACGTTCCGCCTGCAGGAGTCGGAACTGGGTACTGTGAAGAACATCGCATTGCAGCACCGCGTGCAGACCCTGCGGGAGCAGGTCGCCGCACTGGAGTCTGGTGACGACGTAGAGGCTGAAGCGCTACAGGAGCATGATGACACCGGGACGCCAGCGGAAGAGCGGACCGGAGGCGAGGACGAGGATTTTGATTTCGATCTCGATCTTGATCTCGATGATGAAGAACCGGAATCGGATTCCGGGCAGCCGGGACGTGAAGAACCCTCTCACTCCCGGGCAGAAGCCGGACAGCCAACAGACGATACTGATGCCGATACCGGAAGCGACGAAGCACCGGAGGAGGCTGAACGGGAATCTTCTCCGGAAGCTCCGTCAGAAGAGGAATCTGCTGCGGACGAGGACTTCGAGTTTGATTTTGACCTCGATCTGGAGCCGGAGCCGGAAACAAAAGCAGAAAGCGGATCGGAGCGGGAGGAGTTGAACCTCGCGGATGAGGAGCCTGAACCGGCGCCGGAGCGTGGGGAGAGTGACGAGCCGCAGAACGATGCCGGCACCGAAGATGCTGATCGCCAGGAAGATGAGGATTTCGAATTCTCCCTTGATGACTTCGCGCTGGATGCCGAAACCGATACTGCCGAAACCGGTGGTGCTGAAGACCGGTCGGTCACCGAGAGGGAAGCGGCCTCGGGCGATGAGCAGACCGACCCCTTTGCGGACCTGAGTTTCTCGGACAGTGACGCTGAGGAACAGGCGGACGAGTCCGAAGACGAGTTCGAGTTCCTGTCGGATACGGACGAGGCGGCCACCAAGCTGGATCTGGCCCGTGCCTATATCGATATGGGCGACATGGAAGGGGCACGCGAAATTCTCGACGAGGTCATCGAAGAGGGCACTGAAGCGCAGGCCAACGATGCCCGACAGCTGATCGACAGACTGGACTGATCGTCGCCGCCGATGTCTGATCCAGTCTTCTCTTCAGATTCAGGCGCTTCCGGCCCGGCCCGTATTGCGCTGGAAGTCGAATATGACGGTGCGAATTTCCATGGCTGGCAGCGCCAGTCCTCACCGCAGCTGCCCACCGTGCAGGGAGCGATGGAAAAGGCGTTGTCGCAGGTTGCGGACTATCCGATACAGTTGATCTGCGCCGGGCGCACCGATACAGGTGTGCACGCCACTGCGCAGGTGGTTCACTTCGATGCTGCGGTGGACCGCGGCGCCAGAGCCTGGCTTCGCGGTGGCAACAGCCTGCTGCCCGCCGGTGTTCGCATACATTGGGCACGGACGGTGGATGATACTTTTCATGCCCGGTTTTCTGCACTATCCCGACGGTACCGGTATGTGATACTGGAATCCGACGTGGCGCCGGCGCTGCTGTCCCGGCAGGTGACCCATGTACGGGGTCACCTGGATACCGGGGCGATGCAGCGTGCCGCCGACGCGCTGCCGGGTGAACATGATTTCAGTGCTTTTCGCGCCGCCGGCTGCCAGTCTCGCAGTCCGTTTCGCTACGTCAGTCATCTGCGGGTGTTCCGGCAGGGCTGTTTCGTGGTCATCGACATCGCCGCCAACGCGTTTCTCCAGCATATGGTGCGCAATATTGCCGGGACATTGATCACTGTCGGGCTGGGGCAGCGCGACTGTGACTGGCCGGGGCAACTACTGGCCGGGCGGGACCGCCGGCGGTCGGCTGCCACCGCCAGTCCGGCGGGCCTGTACCTGGTGGCGGTAGACTACCCGAAGGCCTTCGGTCTGCCCGAGGCTGCTTCGGGTCCTTTCTTTCTGGACATCGAGGCATCCGGCAAGACGCCGCCGGCATCCTGAACGGTCCAGAGTCCACCCGGACAGGGCGCGTATCTGCTAGAATGGCTGATTTTCGGACGTATGCACACGTGACCAGAACCCGAACCAAAATCTGTGGACTCACCAGACCGGAAGATGCCAGGCTGGCCGCCACCCTCGGCGCCGATGCCTTGGGGGTGGTGTTCTATGCCGGTAGCCGGCGCGCCGTTACCCTGGAGCAGGCTCGTGCGATCCGTGATGTGGTGCCGGCCATGACCACGCTGGTGGCCCTGTTCGTGGATCCTGATCCCGCCGAGGTGCGGGCGGTGCTGGATGCGGTGTCGCCCGACTGTCTGCAATTCCACGGTGATGAGCCGGTGTCGTTCTGTGAATCGTTCGGCAGACCGTACATGAAAGCGCTACGGGTGCGCCCGGATCTTGATGTACAGCGCGCGGCCCGGACCTATCCGTCTGCCAGTGCCATCCTGCTTGATGCCTGGCATCCGACAGAGGCCGGGGGAACCGGACGGCAGTTCGACTGGCAGGTCGCCCGGGATCTCAGTGCAGAACTGCCCGATCGGGTGGTGTTGGCAGGGGGGCTGTCGCCGGATAATGTCGCGGAAGCCATCAGACTGGTCGATCCATGGGCGGTTGACGTATCCAGTGGCGTAGAAAGCGCGCCCGGCATCAAGAGTCCGGACAGACTGAACCAATTTTTCAGAGAGGTATATCGTGTCCACGCTGCAGATGATGAATGAGCCGGATTCCGGCAAGACAACCGGCAAGCCCGGCGAGGACGGTCATTTTGGCCCCTATGGCGGTATTTTCGTCGGGGAGACCCTGATGGAAGCCGTCGAGGAACTGGACAAGGTCTATAAGCAGCTCTCGGCCGATCCTGAATTCTGGGCGACCTATGACCGGGACCTGCGCCACTATGTGGGGCGCCCTTCGCCGCTGTACGAGGCAGAACGTCTCAGTGCTCACTTCGGCGGCGCGCGCATTGTGCTCAAACGGGAGGATCTGAATCATACCGGCGCCCACAAGATCAACAACACGATTGGACAGGCGCTGCTGGCAAAGTTCATGGGCAAGACGCGGATCATCGCCGAGACCGGTGCCGGACAGCATGGCGTGGCGACTGCTACCGTTGCCGCGCGTCTGGGGCTGGAATGCCATGTCTACATGGGGGCCGATGATGTCCAGCGACAGTCGGCCAATGTCTACAGGATGAAGCTGCTGGGAGCCAATGTCGTGGCGGTCGACTCCGGCAGCCGCACCCTGAAGGATGCCATGAACGAGGCCCTGCGCGACTGGGCCACCAACGTGGACGACACCTACTACATCATCGGCACCGTGGCCGGCCCGCATCCCTATCCGACGCTGGTGCGGGACTTCCAGTGCGTGATCGGACGTGAAGCCCGGGCGCAATCACTGGAAGAATACGGACGTCTGCCTGATGCGCTGGTGGCCTGCGTCGGGGGCGGATCCAACGCCATCGGCCTGTTCCATCCGATGCTGGAAGACAGTGATGTCGAAATGTACGGGGTCGAGGCCGGTGGCGACGGCGTGGAAACCGGGCGTCATGCCGCGCCATTGTCGGCCGGCCGGCCCGGCGTGTTGCATGGCAACCGCACCTACCTGATGACCGACGAGGCGGGGCAGATCCTGCCCACCCATTCGGTATCCGCAGGACTGGATTATCCCGGTGTGGGACCTGAACATGCGTGGCTGAAGGATACCGGCCGGGTGCACTATGTTTCGGTGACCGATGACGAGGCGCTGGATGCCTTCCGTCTGCTGACCCGCAAGGAAGGCATCATCCCGGCGCTGGAAACCAGTCATGCCCTGGCGTGGGCCGGCCGTATGGCGGCCGATCTGCCGCGTGACAAAATCATCGTCGTGAATCTCTCCGGCAGGGGAGACAAGGATATTCATACAGTGGCAAGCCTGGACGGCATCAGCCTCTGACAGACAACGGAAAGGAAAAACAGGAATGAGTCGAATAACTCCGGTGGTGGAGGCGCTGCAGTCGCAGGGCCGGCGGGCACTGATTCC
This sequence comes from Pseudohongiellaceae bacterium, assembly GCA_040882255.1. Classification (GTDB taxonomy): domain Bacteria; phylum Pseudomonadota; class Gammaproteobacteria; order Pseudomonadales; family Pseudohongiellaceae; genus PWQG01. The sequence goes on from JBBEBP010000011.1 coordinate 192,764, forward strand.
CTACCTGGTGGCGGGGGATCCGGACATCCCCACCACATTGGCATTGATGCATGAACTGGTGCGGCAGGGCGCCGACATCATTGAATTGGGCATGCCCTTCAGCGATCCCTCGTCCGACGGGCCGGTGATCCAGCTGGGTGCCGAACGGGCACTGGCTGCGGGCATGACCCTGTCCGGCGTGCTGGACCTGGTGGCACGGTTCCGGGAGTCCGATACCGATACGCCCGTCGTGTTGATGGGATACACCAATCCGGTGGAAATTACGGGGTACCAGGCATTCGCACGCCGGGCCGCCGCTTCGGGTGTTGACGGCGTCCTGCTTGTGGACCTGCCGGTGGGCGAGGCCGATGACTGGCTGGCGGCCAGCCGGGAGCAGGAGCTGGACACCATATTCCTGGTGGCGCCCACCACTCCGGCCTCGCGAGTCGAAGCCATCTGCCGGCACTCCAGCGGCTATCTGTACTATGTTTCACTCAAAGGGGTGACCGGCGCGGCACTGTCCGACCCCCGGGTCATTGAAGCCAGAGTGAAGGAGTTGAAGACGCAGACGGAATTGCCGGTGATGGTCGGTTTCGGGATCAAGGATGAAGAGAGTGCTGTCGCCATGGCGTCCGCCTCCGACGGAATCATTATCGGCAGCGCGATCGTCGGGCGAATCGCGGAGCTGGGCGGGGGCGAGCCGAATCCGGATGCCATCCGCGAAACTCTGTCACTGGTGGGCCGTATACGCTCGGCAATCGATCATCGCGGATGATAGAATGTCCTTCTTTGTTGAATGGTGGTACAGGGAACCCCTATGAGCTGGATTAACAAGATTCTTCCTTCCATTGGTGGTGAGGGCAGCAACAACAACAGCAGCAACAACAACAGCAAGCAGAAGTCGAGCGTACCAGAAGGGCTCTGGAAAAAATGCCCGCGCTGTGAAGCTGTGTTGTACCGTCCCGATCTGGAACGTAATCTGGAGGTCTGCCCGAAGTGTGACCATCATATGCGGATTACGGCTCGCCGCCGTCTGGAATTGTTCCTGGATGCGGAAACGGGGGTCGAGGAGCTGTTCACGGATGTGGAACCAGTGGATCTGCTCAAGTTCAAGGACCTGAAGAAATACAAGGATCGCCTCTCCGCCGCCCAGAAGAACACGGGGGAGAGGGATGCGCTGATCGTGGTGCGTGGCCAGGTGAAATCCGTGGATATGGTGGTGGCGGCCTTTGAATTCGGTTTCATTGGCGGTTCGATGGGCGCGGTAGTGGGCGAGAAGTTCGTCCGGGCCGTTGACGTGTGCATTGAACAGCGATTGCCCCTGGTCTGCTTCTCCACCAGCGGTGGTGCCCGCATGCAGGAGGCGCTGATTTCCCTGATGCAAATGGCCAAGACCTCGGCGGCGCTGGCGCGTCTTCGCAAGGAAGGGCTGCCGTTCATCTCCGTCATGGTGGACCCGGTCTACGGTGGTGTTTCCGCCAGCCTGGCGATGCTGGGTGATATCAATGTCGCCGAACCCAATGCGCTGGTCGGTTTTACCGGTCCGGACGTGATCCGCCAGACCGTGCGGGTGAAGTTGCCGGAAGGCTTCCAGCGTAGTGAATTCCTGCTGGAACATGGCGCTATCGACATGATCGTACACCGCCGCGACATGCGGGACCGGGTGGCGGGGCTGATACAGAAACTGACCCATCTGCCGCCCGCTGCCTGAGGCGTGACTCCTTCTTCACCGGATACCCGACCCGACACGCTACCGCAATGGTTGATGCGGCTGGAATCCCTGCATCCCAGTGAGATTGACCTGGGGCTGGATCGGGTCAGCGCCGTTGCCGGCCGCCTGGGTCTGACGAGCGGCTTCCCCTGTCTGATCACGGTGGCCGGCACCAACGGCAAGGGTTCCTGCGTGGCGGCCATGGAGGCCCTCCTGCTGGAGCAGGGTCACTCGGTCGGCGCCTACACTTCACCACACCTGCTCCGTTATAACGAGCGAATACGCATCGATGGCCATGAGGCGGAAGACGCGGCAATCTGCCGGGCGTTCGGGCAGATCGAGCGGGCGCGCGGCGAGATTTCCCTGACCTATTTCGAGTTCGGCACCCTGGCAGCGTTGTTGCTGTTCCGCGAGGCCCGACCCGACGTGGTGGTGCTGGAGACGGGGTTGGGCGGGCGTCTGGATGCGGTCAACATCCTGGATGCGGATGTGGCCGTGATTTCCAGCATCGGGCTGGATCACCAGCAATGGCTGGGTGACGACCGGGAGACGATCGGTCGCGAAAAAGCCGGTATTTTCCGGCGTGGCCACCCCGTTGTCTGCGTGGAGCCTGATCCTCCGTATTCCGTGATCGAAGCCGCCCGCACGCTGGATTGCCCCTGGTACGGACCGGAGGGAAAGCTGCAATGGCAGCAGCATGGCGTACAGTGGTCATGGCAGGGAGAGGACCTCGGGGGGCAGACGCTGGTCCTGGACGGGCTGCCGCTACCCGGTCTTGCGCTTTCCAATGTGGCCGCAGCGTTGCAGGCCCTGGTATTGACACCGTATCGGCCCAATGCGGCCGTGGTGAAAAGGGTGTTGCCGGAATTGCAGCTGGCCGGAAGACGGCAGCGCCTGTTCGATACCAGGCATCGACGCCATGTGTTGCTGGATGTGGCGCACAATGAACAAGCGGCGCAGGCCCTGGCCCGGGCATTGCAGCAGCTGGAGTGGCCGGGCCGCATTCATGTGGTGCTTGCCATGATGGCTGACAAGGATCACGCTGCGTTCTACAGGGCTTTAGAATCCGGGATCGATTTCTGGTATATTACCCGCGTCGAACAGCCGCGATGTCTGCCGGCGGAATCGTTGCTCGGCCGCCTCGAGGCACTGGGAGCAACAGCGGTACGCGGTCCCTATGCCGATGTCCCGGCAGCTTATGACGATGCCTGCCGACTATCCGGGGCCGATGACCTGATTCTGGTGTGCGGCTCTTTTTTCACGGTGTCCGCCATGATGCAGATGGCCGGTACGCTATTCACTCCCGATCCGGAGCGCTGAGAGGCAGAGGAACGGCTTGAACCAGAGCACCCGGCAAAGAGTTGTGGGCACTATCGTGCTGTTGCTGGCCGCCATCGTGGTGCTGCCTGCCATACTCGATGGAAGTGGTGTTCCCGCCAGAGACGTGGAGGAGCGGATTCCGGCCCGTCCCGTCACCGATTCCGAACCCCTGGAAGTCGATCCCCGCAGACCAGAGATCACGGCGGACAGCGACGATCTGCGTCTTACGGAAGAACTCTCCGACGATGAACCGGTACCGGATGAGGAAACGGCTGTTGCGGATTCCGGAGTTGATGAGTCCCGGACGTCGGCGAACAATGACAGGCCTTCACTCGATCAGGCCACGGGGTTACCCGAGGCCTGGAGCGTGCAGCTCGGGGCCTTTTCCAATCCCAGCAATGTGGAAGCGCTGGTCGACCGTCTTCAGAGCGCCGGGCACAGCGCGTATACCCGTGCGATCGAGTCGTCTTCCGATGCACTGACCGGCGTGTTCGTGGGGCCGCTGGTGGACCGGGACGCGGCTGTTGATCTGCAGGCCGAACTGCAGTCTTCATTCGGACTGGCCGGACGGGTGGTGCGCTATCGAATCGAGGAAGAGTGACGTTGAACTGGGTGGACATCGTCATACTGGCCATCCTCTGCCTGTCCGGTTTGTTCGGTTTGTGGCGGGGATTCATCCGGGAGGTGCTGTCGCTGGCGACCTGGATCGTGGCCCTGTTGGTGGCGCGATTCTACGCTACGGACCTGATGCCCTGGCTGGAAGGATTACTGGCCAACGAGATGGCCCGCTATGTGCTCGCGTTTGCGCTATTGTGTCTGGCGGTGCTGATCATCGGTGCGCTGATCAATTACCTGATGAGCAAACTCGTGAAGGCGGCCGGTCTGCAGTTGTCCGATCGTCTGCTGGGCATTCTGTTCGGTGTGGCCAGGGGGGTGATGATTGTGGCAGCGCTGGTTTTCGTGGGTATGAATTTCTTCAGTACCGAGCCGTGGTGGCAGGCATCGGTGCTGCTTCCCTATGTCACTGAGCTTATCGAATGGTCGCGACTGTTCATCATGGATTTTACCGGGCAGGATGCGACAACTGTATGACAAAGATTGAGGTGTTCTGAATGTGCGGTCTGGTAGGAATGGTCGGCAGGTCCGATGTCGGGGTGTGCCTGTACGATACGTTGACGGTGTTGCAGCACCGGGGGCAGGATGCGGCGGGGATCGCGACCTGTGACAACGGCAAGCTGAATCTGCGCAAGGACAACGGACTGGTCAAGGACGTGTTCCGCACCAGGCACATGCGGCGCCTGACGGGTCAGATGGGTATCGGTCACGTGCGCTACCCCACTGCCGGCAGTTCCAGTCCTGCGCTGGCGCAGCCTTTCTATGTCAATTCGCCCTACGGTCTCTGCCTGGCGCATAATGGCAATCTCACCAACTCGGAGGCCCTGGGGCAGGATCTGTTCCGCGAGGATCTGCGCCATATCAACACGGATTCCGATTCGGAGATCCTGCTCAACGTCTTTGCCCACGAGCTGCAACAGGTGGGCAAGATGGTACCCACGCCAGAAGACATATTCACTGCGGTCGAGGGCGTCAACCGCCGGTGCAAGGGCGGCTACGTGGCACTGGTGATGATCACCGGATACGGCGTGGTGGGCTTCCGTGACAAGCATGGCATCCGTCCACTGGTCTATGGCAAGCGTGAACGCAACGGTGTGACCGAGTACATGCTGGCTTCGGAGAGCGTGGCACTGGACTCCCAGGGTTTCACGCTGGTGCGGGACGTACAGCCGGGCGAGGCCATCTATATCGACGGTGACGGTCAGCTTCACGCCCGCCACTGTGCCGAGCAGGCCGAGCATACTCCCTGTATTTTCGAGCATGTCTATTTTGCCCGGCCGGACTCGTTGATGGATAACGTGTCTGTCTACAAGGCACGGTTGCGCATGGGAGAACGGCTGGCCGACAAGGTGTTGAAGCTTCGTCCCGATCACGACATCGATGTGGTGATCCCCATTCCCGACACCAGCCGGACCTCGGCGCTGGAGATGGCCAACCGGCTGGGCGTCAAGTACCGGGAAGGCTTCGTCAAGAACCGCTACATCGGCCGTACATTCATCATGCCAGGCCAGAGTCAGCGCCGCAAATCGGTGCGCCAGAAACTCAACGCCATCGAACTGGAGTTCCGCGACAAGAACGTGATGCTGGTGGATGATTCCATCGTCAGAGGTACCACGTGTCGCCAGATCGTCCAGATGGCCCGCGATGTGGGCGCCAGAAATGTCTATTTTGCCTCGGCAGCGCCTCCGGTGCGCTATCCCAATGTCTATGGTATCGACATGCCGGCTGCCTCGGAGTTGATCGCGCATAACCGCACGGAGAAAGAAGTGGAGGAGCTGATCGGAGCCGACTGGCTGGTTTTCCAGGATCTGAAGGATCTTATTGCCGCGTCGGCGGAAGGAAACTCGAAAATCAACAAGTTCGAATGCTCGGTGTTCGACGGCCAGTACATTACCGGGGACGTGGATCAGTCGTATCTTGACAAGCTGGAGACAATCCGCAACGACATGGCCAAACAAAAGCGTGCCGCCAGTGTGGCATAGGATGTTGTGGTGATGCAGGATGTGATCGAACGGGCCAGTGATGCGCTGGGACAGGTACTGCAAGGCAAGCAGGATCGAATACGCCTGGCACTGTGCTGTCTGTTGGGTGGCGGGCATCTGCTGATTGAAGATCTGCCGGGTATGGGAAAGACCACATTGTGCCGCGCCCTGGCCGGGCTGTTTGGTCTGCAGTACAAGCGCGTTCAGTTCACCAGCGATCTGCTTCCGGCCGACATCACCGGCTGCTCGGTGTATGACACGGAAAGCGGCCGTTTCGTGTTTCATGCCGGACCTGTATTCAGCCAACTGGTGATGGCGGACGAGATCAATCGCGCCAGCCCCCGCACCCAGAGCGCGCTGCTGGAGGCGATGGAAGAACGCCAGGTCAGCATCGAAGGTGAAACCCGCACATTGCCGGAGCCTTTCTTTGTGATCGCCACACAGAATCCGGTATCGATGTCCGGAACCTACCCGTTGCCTGAATCCCAGCTCGATCGCTTCCACATGTGTCTGGAGGTCGGATACCCGGATGAGCGTGCAGAACGGGCCTTGCTGGCAGAAGGGGTACGGCCGGATGCCGAACAGATCGAACAGTATTTCGACCCGGGGGAATTGAAGGCACTGCAGAAGAAAATCAGCGGGTTGGCAAGCAGCGAAGCATTGCTGGATTATGTTCAGCGCCTGGTGGCGGCCACGCGCAGTGACCCCCGGATCACACTGGGTCTGTCTCCACGGGGAGCGCTGTCCGTCATGCATGCGGCGCGTACCTGGGCATTCATGCACGATCGTGATCATGTCCTGCCGGAAGATGTACAGGCCGTTTTCCCGGCGGTCAGCAGACACCGTCTGGTGTTCGAACGCGAGACGGCAGTGGCGGACCGCGATGCCCGAATCCATGAGTTGCTCGGGAGTGTAGCGGTCTACGCCTGATACAGGAGCTGTCATGTCCGCGCAAACCACGTCAGTCCGGCGGTTGCTTGACGTCTTGCAGCTTCGCATCATTCGCCGTCATCCCGCTGCTTCCAGGCAGACGCTGGGCTACCGGCGCTTGTTCATACTCCCGACCCGCCAGGGGCTGTTTTTCCTGATGCTGGGTGCCCTCATATTCGTCCTTTCCATCAATTATGTCCTGAGCCTCGGGCTGGCTCTGGCGTTCTCCATGTTCAGCCTGTTCATGGCCGCGATCCTGCAGACGTTTCGTAATCTGTACGGCATGGAGGTCATTGCTGGTAGCGGGTCGGATCAACCGGTGTTTGCGGGTCAGGAAGCGCGCTTTGCCATTACACTGCAGTCAGAGTCAGGGTCGCCTGCCACGGCGGTATCGGTGCAGTTCCGCAAGCGCGGAGAGGCAGATTCGGTCAGTCCCGGTCATGGCCGCTCCACAGTACGGCTGTCTCTTCCGGTGACAAGACGGGGTCGGCACAGGGCGCCGCCGGTACGCCTTGAAAGTCAGTATCCCACCGGTCTTTGCCGGGTCTGGTCGGATGTGGATCTGGCGCTGGATTATCTGGTCTGTCCGGAGCCCGTCACCCCTCCGGACAATGCCGGAATGGCCCGCAAGCAGAGCGCCTCGACCGACAGTTCCGGTATGGGGAGCCTTTCGGAAGGAATCGAGTATTTCCATGACCTGCGCAAGTACCGCAGCGGGGACAGCCTGTCCCGCATCGCGTGGAAGAGTCTTGCCGGGCGCCGGGAGTTGCAGGTCAAACAGTTTTTTGATGCCGACGGGGCGGACCGGATGCTGCGCTGGGACGATTTTCCCGGAGTGGCGCCTGAACTGCGGCTTTCCTGGCTTTGCCATCTGGTGCTCACTTCAGCCAGGGAAGGGGGCTCCTATGGCCTGCAGTTGCCGGGCCGGCAGATTCCTCCGGGGCAGGGGGAGGATCACCAGCGCAAGCTGCTGGAGGCACTTGCGCTGCATGATACGGGAGAGCCCGGATGACCAGCACGGTACTTGCACGGCCGGCGCTACAGTGGCTACTGGTAACGGTGGCGGCTGCACTGCTTCCCCATCTGCTGCGCCTGCCGTGGTGGCTGACGGTACTGCTGCTGGGGATGATTGCCTGGCGCCACGAGGTGGCCCGTCGTGCCTGGAGGTTGCCGGGGGCGCTGTTGCGCTTTTTCCTGGTATTTGCCTGCATAACGCTGGTCATTGCCCACTACGGCCTGGAGGAGGCCGGTGTTGATATTTTCGTTGCATTGCTTGCGGCTGGCAGTGTGCTTCGGGTGTTGGAAACCCGGACTGTCTTGCAGGCCCGTCAACTGTGTGTCCTGACGCTGGTGGTGCTGGCATCCGGTTTTATTTACGATCAGTCGATCCCTGCGGCCGTGCATGCATTCGCTACGGCTGCGCTGGTACTGCTGACCTTGCAGGCTCTTCTCTCGCAGCACCGTATGCCGGCGCTGCGCGACCGCCTGTACGGTACCGCCGCATTGCTGATGATGGCGACGCCGCTGATGCTGGTGCTGTTTCTGGGTGTTCCGCGTATCGGTCCACTGTGGGCGATGCCTGCGCCGAACGATGTGGCCACCAGTGGTGTCAGTGACGAGTTGGCACCGGGTGGCATCACCGGGCTTGGCCTGTCGGATGAACTGGCATTCAGGGTTGGGTCGGAAGGCTCACTCCCTTCCGTGTCATCACTGTACTGGCGTGGGCTCGCGCTGGATCGTTTTGACGGTTCCCGCTGGCAGCGCAGCCGGGAAAGCCGGCAAGCACTGGACCGCCCGTCGTTGCAGTCTCCCCTCTCCGGGGAAGGAGCGGGGGAGGCATTGTCGCTGGACTATGAGTTAATCATGGAACCCAGCGGTCAGCGCTGGGTGTATGCCCTGCAACCGGTTTCCACTGCCGATACAGCGCTGCGTATGGATCGCAACCGAAGCCTGTATGCGGAGCGTCCTGTCATTCAGCGTGAACGCTACCGCCTGTCGACAGTGCCCGGTGAGCAGATCCCGATCGCCAGTGGGGAGGCTGTTGACCGGCAACGTGCACTCAGGCTGCCCGGCCAGGGTGAACCACGCAGCCGTGAGCTGGCGGCTGGCTGGCGTAGCGCGGACCTGACGGACCGGCAGCGAGTGGAAGAGGCCCTGGACTGGTTCGGGAACCGTCCTTTTGTCTACACACTGGAGCCACCGGAGTACGGTGAACAGAACGGCATTGATGCTTTCCTGTTTGATGAACAGGCGGGATTCTGTGGGCACTTTGCGTCCGCGTTCGCCTATCTGATGCGTGCGGCCGGGGTGCCGGCGCGTGTCGTGGTGGGATACCAGGGCGGGGAGCGCAATCCCTACGAGGACTATCTGATGGTCTACCAGTACAATGCCCATGCCTGGGTGGAAGTGTGGCTGGAAGGGCAGGGCTGGACCCGGGTGGACCCCACAGCCACCGTGGCTCCGGAGCGCATCGAGCTGGGCGCGGAAGCCTGGCTGCAGGCGTATGGCGAGCGCACGGGGCTGGATCCGTTGGGCGGGGGGCGTAACAACCCCTGGCTCAATGCGCTACGGTTGCGGCTGGACAGTCTGAACTATGCCTGGAACCGCTGGGTCATCAATTTCGACAGCGCATCCCAGTTCAATCTGCTGGAGTCGCTGACCGGACAGCGCTCGGAACAGGCGTTGCGCCGGGCGCTGACCAGTGGGCTTGTCTTCGTCACTGCGGTCCTGTTGGTGGTCGTTCTGCTGTACGGACAAGGGAAGCGGCGCTGCGGCGCTGACCGACTACTGCACCGCTATGGTCAGTTACTGGATACCGCCATTCGCCGTGGGTCACAGTGCCGCCGGACGGATGGTCCACTGAGGGCATCGGCGTCGTTGGCTGGCGAGTGGCCTTCCCTGGGAAGTGCGATCCGGGAGGTGAGCGGGGAACTGGTATTCCTGTGCTATGGGGCCGGAGCGGCTGGTCGTCGGTTGGACGGGGTTCGGCGGCGCAGGCTGGCGTGGAGGATGCGGTATCTGCAACTCCGCCTGGCTGTCAGCCGCCCGCGAACTTGCACCGGATGCCCTGTTGCGAAAGGTGGTCCCGGATCGTCTCCCGCTGGTCGCCCTGAATCTCGATGATGCCATCCCGGACAGTGCCACCGCTGCCGCATCGAGCCTTGAGGGCCTTGGCGATACGCTTGAGCTCGGCATCGGAGCAGGGAAGGCCGTCCACGAGAGTGACGCCTGACCCTTTTCGACCCTTGGTCTCCCGCCGCAGACGCACCACTCCGTCGCTGTAGCCCTTCCGTTCCGCAGAGAGTTTCTGCTCCCGGCACCGGCATTGTCGGTCCGGTTGCCGGCAATCGGGACACAATCGGCCGGTTTCCGTGCTGTAGACCGTGGACATCGTAGTCGTCAATTCCTGTAGAGCGGAGGTAGTGAGTAACGCTCGGTCCGGCGTTGGTCGCGGCGCCGGTGCTGATGCTCCGTGCGCCAGCGGGTGATACAGTCCGCCAATCCCTGTCTCGTCTCGTCATCAAGGTCGACGGAGTGCTTGCCTGCGTACAATGCCTGCTGCAGGCGGTGGCACCAGGAAGCCAGTTGCGGCTCCTCTGCGCGCTGAACCAGCGCATCCAGGGTATGCAGGTCCGGATCATCGTAGTACTGGCGGGCCCAGGCAATCAGTGCCAGGCGGACCGCGCCGGGCGTGCCCTGCCGGCAGCGCTGCATGAGGTCCTGGTAGGCCTGCTTCTCATCCTGGTCGGAAATCTCCCGGCGGTAGGCAGCGGAGACTGCCACGCTTGGGCTTGCGGGCGACGCCGTCGCCAGGGATTGCTTGCGCCGGTAGAGCATCATCATGGCGATGCCGGCCGCAGCCATCAGAGCGGTCATGATCGTGAATATCCAGACGGGTGTGGTTGGCGAACGGACGAGGTCGTCCGGTTGTTGCAGGAGTGATGAAGGCTCGGTACTGACCGCATCCGGTTCCTGGTCCGGTGTGGCACTCTGCCCGGCTCCGGAGGGATCGCGTACCGTGATGAATGCCTCGTCAAGTACGGCATATTCCAGTCGTTCCTCGTCCGTGTTCCACCAGGGAATCCGGATCTCGGGAATTACCACGGAGCCGGGCTCCGTAGGTACCATGGACCAGCTGCGGCTGCGGGTGCCGACCACCTGGCCGTCAATGATGGTGCGTTCGACGTCCGGTGACTCCGGGTACAGGTTCATCCTTTCAATGTTGTCTGTACCCAGAGGCGGGATGGCGGCGCCGTCGAGACCATCGGCTTCGATGGTGATGGTGCGTTCCACCGAGTCTCCGGGTTCCAGGTTGGTGATATCACGGCTCCACTGCTCCCTGATTGACAGTGATCTTGCAGGGAGCCAGGTGGCATCTTCCGGGTACCCGGCAGGCCGGGGCTTGACCTCCACCTGATACCCTTCGGCAAATGCGGTGATGGTCTCGATGTTGTTGTTGCGGAATATGGAGCGGCTGCTGCCGTCGGTCAACTGTGCCCTGAAGAAGATGTCGGGAATCTCCAGCTCGCCACTGCGTTGCGGGAAAATGGCATAGTCGATCTCATAGACACCATAGCGTTGGCCATCCACGATCTGCTCGTACTGGTCCGGTGGTCCGAGATGCTGGATGACTGTGTCATCCATGTCCAGCTCGGTGAAGTCGGGATTCCGTATGCCATCAAGACGGAACAGCAGTCTGATCGTGAACAGCAGCTCCTCCTGCACGTAGACGCTGTCCGCGCTCAGTGAGGTCTCCAGGTACAGATTCTCATTACGCGGGTCATCGGCTGTCCGTTCATTGACGGTGATATCGATCGGCTCGCTTTCGTAGCCGCCGATCTCGATGGGAGGAATGGTCTGCTCGCCCGCGCGCTTTGGAAACAGGACCAACTCGTACCGGGTGCGTGCCTGCACGCGGCCGTTGATGGTGCGCAGCTGACTCGAGGTACGGGAGGACACAACATCGAAATCTTCTTCCAGTACGGTGATGTCGATGGGGACATTGCCTTGCCGGTCATAGACCTCAACGGTCATTGTCAGTGTTTCCCCGTGGGTGATGTCGTCGTTATCGACCCGGGTGACGATGTTATCCTGTGCGACGGTCGGAACCGCCATTACCAGCAGTGTCACAGCCATCAGCCAATGCTGCATTGCGTGTCTCATAGCTCTCTGCCTGCTGCCCGCGCTTCAATCTGGCGGCGCCGGTATTCAAACTGGAATTTGCGTTGCAACAGCTCGCCCGGGTTATCGTCCAGCCGGCGCAGCCACTGTTCCAGGGATTCCTGGTCCTCGGTCTCTTCCAGGTTCAATTGCTGCTCCTGGTCCTGGCTGCCGTCCTCGTCGGGTTGCTGTTCCTGGGGTTCCTCTTCCCGCTGGTCGCCTTCCGGAGGTTCGTCCTCGGATTCCTGCTCCTGCGGTTCCTCGTCTTCTTCCTGCTCCTGGTCGCCTTCTTCCTGCTGCTGTTCGTCGCTTTCCTCGTCGTCCTGCTCGTCGCTGTCCTCGCTCTCTTGCTGCTCTTGCTGTTCCAGCAGGTCTTCCACGATAGTCTTGTTATTACGGGCGTCTTCGTGGTCTTCGTCCAGCGTCAGAGCGGCTTCGTAGGCAGCGATTGCGTCCTCGTACAGTTCGCTTCGCGCCAGGGCGTTACCCAGATTGTAGTAGGTGTCCGGGTCATCCTCGTCGCCCTGTGCATAGGCTTCGGCGGCCGCCTGGTAGTTGCCGGCCCGGTAGTGCGCAGCGCCACGCCATGCCGGGGATTCGAACAACTCTGCGGCACGGGCGTGATCCTCTTCCTCGTAGGCTTTCTGCCCCCGTTGATCGGGGTTACGCCAGAGCCGGTCCAGCTCCTGCGCCTGCAGCCGTTCTGTGGGAGTCATGCTTCCCAGCACCAGTGTACTGGTCAGTGCCAGGCCGAGCAGCCAGCCACGCCGGAAGATGAAGGCAGTCAACGGCAGTGCAAGAAGCAACAGCCAGGGGCCCAGGTCATTCCAGACGTCGAATTCCTGCAGCGCATCGGCAAACTCCCCCTCGCCGGGCAATGTGGTGTCATTGAGCAGTTGCCGGATGTCCTCGCTGTCCAGGGTGATATCCCGGTAGCCACCGCCGAGCGAGTCAGACAAAGACTGCAGTCCCTCGCGGTCCAGCGCGGAAACCAGCGTCTGCCCGGAATCGTTGCGCAGCACATCGCCATCCGGTCCCTGGATCGGACCTCCATTCGTGGTGCCAACGCCGATGGCTGACAATATGAAGGGAGAGCCGTCCATCATGTCCCGTATGCGTTGTCGTTGGTCGGCGGCCACACCACTGGTCATCAGCAGGATGTGTCCGGTGCCGCTGCGCGACTCGTTGAGTAACTCCAGTGCCAGTTCCACGCCGTGCGACGGGTTGTTGCCCTGGGAGGGCATGATCTCCGGGCTGAGCGAGGGCACCAGTGCCCGTATGGTCACGTTGTCCTCGGTAAGGGGTGTGACGACGTGTGCTCCTCCGGCGTATACCACCAGTCCGGTCTGTCCCTCTTCACGTTCGTCGAGTATATCCAGCAGTTTGCGCCGTGCCTGTGTCTGCCGGTCCGGCGAGACGTCATCGACAGTCATCGCCAGCGACTGGTCCATCACGACCACCAGTGCACTCTGGCGCTCCTGGGCCGGGTACGGGACCTGACTCCAGGTGGGCCCGGCCAGCGCAATGATACTGGTGAACCAGACCAGCGACAGCAGTATGACCGGAGCGCGCTGCGAGCGCCCCGGCCGCTTGTCCAGCAACCAGGGTAGCAGTTCGGGATCGATGGCCTGCTGCCAGGCGGAGCCGTGGGCATTGCGTCGCCAGACAGTGCGCACCAGCCAGAAACCGGGCAGCAATGCCAGTAGCCACCAGGGGCGGAGAAAATGGAAATTGGCCAGGGCCTCGGCGAAGGTCAATGACTCGTTCATGGGCTGGTCCTCCCGGTGGTCCGGGACGTATCACGCGCAGGGGAAGAGTGGCTGCGGTCACCCGTTGACAGCAGACGCGCTCCCATTGGCGTGCCGACCATCGCCATCAGGAAACTCAGTATCAACGCAAGGCCAAGAGGCCAGTGGAAAAGCACCCGGATGGGGCGGAAAGTCTGCTCGTCCTGCTCGATGGGTTCGATCTGGTCCAGTTCGTCATAGATTTCCACCAGGTCTTCCAGTGTCCGGGCACGGAAATACCGTCCGCCGGTCATCTCCGCCACCCGGGTCATGGCGGCGTCATCAATTTCGGAATTGTTACCGCTTCCCCGGGACTGGATGAAAGCGGATTGGCGGGCGAACTGGTCGGAGGCCAGGCCGACGATGTGGACCCGTACGCCTTCCGTTTCCGCCAGCTGCCCGGCCTGTTCCGGCTCCAGCTCTCCGGAATTGTTCACCCCATCGGTGAGCAGGATCATGACGCGGTTGTTCTCAGGCTGCTCCCGCAGGTGTTTGACCGCCAGACCGATACCATCACCGATGGCGGTGGCCGATTCGTCAATGACGCCCACTTCCAGATCCTGGATCATGCCGGCGATGGAGTTGAGGTCGAACGTCATGGGTGTCAGCAGATAGGCGTAGCGGGAAAACAGGATGATGCCCAGACGGTCTCCCTGTCGGTTTTCCGCGAAATCGCTGACCACCTCTTTCATGACACGAAAGCGTGACAACTGGGTGTTGTCCAGGAACATGTCCCGGGCTTCCATGCTGCCGGACATGTCCAGCACCAGCATCATGTCACGCCCGGTAGCTGGCAGCTGTTGCGGTTCGCCGGCCCACTGCGGACGACTGGCCGCTGTCACCACCAGCAGCCAGATCAGCGAACAGAGTAGGAGCATCAACGGTTTGCGTCCCAGGCGATGGGACTGATCGCTGCGCAACTGCAGGGCCTGGCGGAAAAAGGGCACCTGCAGGGCCGCTTCCTGGCGCGGTGCCCTTGGCACGAACCAGTAGACCAGCAGTGGCAGAGGCAGGGCCAGAAAAACCCAGGGCCAGATGAATTCAAGCATGATGCGTCGCCGTTTTACCGGAAGATTCCCCGGTTCCGATTCTAGACAAGTACTGACTGTTGATCCATTGTCCGGCAGCTTCCTGCAGTGCATCCGGGTCCACGTCGCAGCGTGGTGCAAAGCGGCCTTCGCTCAATGCGCGGGCGGTGTCCTCGCCCAGTGGCAGCGTGCCGTGGCTGCGCAGAAAGTCCACCCAGGCCCGGCCGGTCAGTCCGGCGACGGTGCTGCGGGGATAATGGGCCAGTGCCACCCGGCGCAGGACCGTGTTGACTGCGTTCAGATAGTCAATCTGTGCGCTGTCCGCGTCGGGGGAAGAGTGCAGGGCGTCGCGGCAGCGCTGTAGTTCTGCCAGGGCGTGAAGGCGCAGATTGCGGTGGTGCAGGCGGCGGCGCAGCAGAATGATGCCCCATACGGCCAGTGCGGCCAGCAGACACAACAATATCCACCACCCCGGTGCCAGGGGCCATAACCCGACCTGCTGGGGCAGGTGGATGTCTGCCAGTTGGCTTAGCGGGTCTGAGTCCATGTCTGTATCCGTTCCATGACCGATTCATCGGTTCGCAGGGTCAGCAGGGGAATCTGCATCTTGTCCAGTTCCCCTTTCAGGTGTCTGAAATGTTCATCGAACAGGTCGTGGTAGGTCTCTCGTGCCTTGCGGTCGAAGGCATTGAGCGTACCCGTATCCTGACCATCCGTTATACCGTAGTAACCGGGCAACGGCAGTTCCTCTTCCAGGCGGTCGTATACGAAACAGCAGACGACGTTGTTATGCCGCGAGATCTGGTACAGGTAGCGCATACCGGCTTCATCGATACTGCTGAAATCGCTGATCAGATACAATGTGCTGCCGGGTTTGGTGATTCTGCGGATCCGGTGCAAGGCATTGGCCAGTCCGGTGTCGCCAGTCTTCTCCCGGCGCGTGATCCGCTCCGCGTCATGCTCGGCCAGCGCGTGATTGTACTGCTGGATCTGGTTGAGCAGGTGCAGTGCTGAACGGCGGCTGCGGCGAGGGCGTATCAGGCTGTGCTGACCATCGGTATGCACCAGCCCCCCGACACGGTCGCCATTGTCGATGGCAAGCCAGCAAAAAATGGCAGCGGCCTGGGCGGCAATGACCGATTTGAAGGCATGCCGGCTGCCGAAAAACATGGACGAGGACTGGTCCACCGCGATGATCACGGGGCGTTCGCGTTCTTCCCGAAAAACCTTGGTATAGGGCTTGCCGGTGCGTGCGGTGACGCGCCAGTCGATGGTGCGGATGTCGTCGCCGGCCTGGTAGGGGCGGAATTCCTCGAAGTCGATGCCTCTACCGCGCATCTTCGAAAGATGGAGGCCGGAGATGCCGGCGACCGAGCGGCGTTGCAGGGCATACTCGATCAGCCGGGCATTATAGCGCTGCAGCAACAGGTCCCGCAGACTGACAACGGCACCATGCACGTCAAGAGAGGATACATTCCTCCCCGGCGTTGTGTGTGGCTCTGTCTGCATCAATGGCACGATCCGTGGCCGCTCAGGCGGCCGGTACGCGTTCGAGGATGGTTTTCAGTACATGATCTGCGGTGATGCCGCCAGCCTCGGCCTCGAAGCTCAGCAGTACCCTGTGACGCAGGCAGTCGAACAGGACTTCCTGGACATCATCCGGGCTGACGAAATCCTTGCCCTGGATCCAGGCATGGGCGCGTGAACAGCGATCCAGCGCAATGGTGCCGCGGGGGCTGGCGCCATACTCCAGCCAGCCGCCCAGGTCCTCGCCGTAGGCGGAAGGATTCCGGGTCGCCATGATGAGCTGGATGATGTATTCCTCAACGGCCGGAGCCATGTGCATGGCCAGGATCTCCTGGCGCGCGGCGAACAGGTCTTCCTGGCGGATCACATCCGGTGCGGTCGGCGCATTATTGCGGGCCTCATCGCGGACCAGGTGCAGAATATCACGCTCCGCCTCCACGGCCGGGTAGCCGATGGAGACGTGCATCAGGAAGCGGTCCAGTTGTGCTTCCGGCAGGGGATAGGTGCCTTCCTGCTCAATAGGATTCTGGGTGGCCATCACCAGGAACAGAGGGGGCAGGTCGAATGATTCCCGGCCCACACTGACCTGATGCTCCGCCATCGCCTCCAGCAGTGCCGACTGCACCTTGGCCGGCGCGCGGTTGATTTCGTCCGCCAGGACCAGGTTATGGAAGATCGGGCCGGGCTGGAAGCGGAAGGAACCGTCTTCCGGGCGGAAAATCTCGGTGCCTGTTATGTCGCTGGGCAGCAGGTCGGGTGTAAACTGGATCCGGTGGAAGTCGCCCTCGATGGCACGCGACAGATCCTTGATGGCCTTGGTCTTGGCCAGGCCCGGAGCGCCTTCCACCAGCAGGTGTCCGTCGGCGAGCAGGGCGATCAGCAGACGATCAACCAGACGCTCCTGGCCAATGATCTGTTGTGTCAGCCAGGTTTTCAGCGTGGTGATTGTTTCGTGGTGACTCATATCGTTATTCTCTGCCTGAGGTGAACCGCAAGTGCCCGATTGTAAACAATTCACTCTTGATGTCCACCGCCGTGATCGTGGAAGACTGTGCCAGAGTGTGCCAGTGTCCTATAATAGAGCGCTTTGCCGGACAGTACGATTCATCAGATACCCAGGGAGTGATCATGTACACGCTGCTGCGACAGTTATTGTTCGCACTGCCCCCGGAACAGTCCCACCGGGTGGCTTTGATGCTGATGGAGGCAGCGCGCCTGGGTCCCCTGCGGTCACTGCTGGTGAACGACCTCCTTTTACGGCAGGCCCGGCCGGTGGAGCTGATGGGGTTGACCCTGCCCAGCCCGGTGGGCCTGGCAGCGGGCCTGGACAAGGATGCTGCCCATATTGATGCGCTTGCAGCACTGGGTTTCGGCTTCATTGAAGTCGGTACGCTGACACCACGCCCTCAGCCGGGCAACCCGCAGCCGCGTCTGTTCCGCCTGCGCCAGCACGAGGCCATCATCAACCGGATGGGATTCAATAACGGGGGCATTGATGCTGCGGTAGAGCGGATCCGGCGCAGTCGTTTCGATGGCGTACTGGGCGTCAATATCGGCAAGAATATCGATACGCCGGTGGAGAAAGCGGCCGATGACTATCTGGTTGGCATGCAGAAGGCCTGGGAGGTGGCTTCCTACCTGGTGGTGAATCTGTCATCACCCAATACACCGGGGCTTCGCACGCTGCAGTTCGGGGACGAGCTGTTGAAATTGCTGGCGCTTCTGAAGGAAGAGCAGCAGCGCCTGACCGCCCACCACCAACGGCGTGTTCCGCTGGCCATCAAGATCGCTCCGGATCTGACGGACGAGGAGGTCGGACTGATCGCGTCCGCGTTGCTGCAGTTCGAGGTGGACGGTGTGATCGCCACCAATACCACGCTGCAGCGCACTGGCGTTGACCGGCATCCGCTGGCTGATGAGGCGGGTGGGCTGAGTGGTGCACCACTGCAGCAACAGTCCACTCATGTGGTCCGGCAGCTGAGTACAGCGCTGGGTGGACGGCTGCCGATTGTCGGTGTGGGCGGAATCTGCAGCGCAGCGGATGCACTGGAGAAGAAGCATGCCGGCGCGGACGCGGTTCAGCTGTACAGCGGCTTCATCTACCGGGGGCCGGCTCTGATTGCCGAGACCGCAGCGGCCTGGGCCGAAGATGCTGCTGCCGGGGGGAAAGCAGATGTCTGATTCTCCGACAACGCTGGTCCTTTATACCACCGCCGGGTGTCATCTCTGCGAGCAGGCGCAGCGACTGATCGAGGAGCAGGTGACGCCGGGCGACCCGCGCTGGCAACTGGAACTCAGCGATATCGCCGAGGATGCATTGCTGATGGAGCGCTACGGAATACGTATTCCTGTTCTGCAGCGGGCGGATAATGGCGAGGAACTGGGCTGGCCGTTTGACGGGTCGGCGCTGGCTGCGTTTCTGGCGGACGCCTGATCGGGCCTGCCCGGTCAGGCGGGCAGCCGGAACAGTCTGGCCGCGTTGGCGGAGGTCTGTCTGGCCAGTTCGCCGGGTGTGGTCTGCCGGGCGTCCGCCACCACCCTCAACACTTCAGTGAGCCAGGCAGGTTCATTACGCCGGCCTGATGGCCGGGGGCGCAGACTGCGCGGCAGCAGGTAGGGTGCATCGGTCTCCAGCAACAGCCGGTCCACCGGAATCTGCGGGACCAGTTCAAGCAACTCACGTCCGCGCCGCTCATCACAGACCCAGCCGGTCACTCCGATGTACATGTCCAGGTCCAGGTAGGCGAACAGGGCTTCCCTGCGGTCGGTGAAGCAGTGGACCACGCCGCCCGCCAGCCGGTCGCGCTGTTCCCGCAACATGGGCAGAAAGCGCTCGTGAGCATCGCGCTGGTGGAGAAACACCGGCTTGCCGTTGTCCGAGGCGATTTCCAGGTGAGCCGAGAACACCCGTTCCTGCTCGGGGCGCGGCGAGAAGTCCCGGTTGAAGTCCAGTCCGGTTTCCCCCACAGCCACCACCGAAGCATCGTCACAGAGTGCGGCGATCTGCTGCAACGTCTCCGCATCGGCGTGCTGCGCTTCATGGGGATGAATGCCGGCCGTGGCAAAGAGATTGTTGTGCTGGCGGGCGAGTTCGATTACCTTGCGCGAGGAATCCAGTGAACTGCCGGTGAGCAGCAACGTATCGACGCCGGCCTGCCGGGCCCGTTCGATGACCTCGTCCCGGTCGTGATCGAAACTGTCGTGGGCCAGGTTGGCGCCAATGTCGGTGAGAGTCAGGTTGTGATTCATCCGGGTACCATGAGTTTGTCTGCGTGGGTGCGGAGCGGGGCGAATTCTACAACCCGGCGTGACGGGTCGCAAACCGGCACATTCTGGAAGTCAGGGATTGAATCATGGATAATGCGCGGCCGGGCGGCGGGGTCTGGCGCGCGACGGGCAGGCAGAGGGTCGGAGAAACAGCCCCGGAATAACAGGTGAGGACATTGAAAGAAGCGACATCACAGACATCACTGGACTGGTCGGAACTGGGGTTTCATTACCGCCCGACCGAGTTCCGTTTCCGTGCGATCTGGCGCGATGGTGAGTGGTCGGAAGGGGAGCTGATCCGCTCCGAGATCATACCCGTGCATGAAGGGGCCCCGGCCCTGCATTACGCGCAGCAGTGTTTCGAGGGTCTGAAGGCACAGACTGCGCCTGATGGGCGCGTACTGTTGTTCCGGCCCGAACTCAATGCCGAGCGCATGCGCGAGGCCGCGTCCCGGCTGTTGATACCCGAAGTGCCGGAATCGCTGTTCCTGCGTGGTGTGGAGGAAGCGGTCCGCGCCAACAGTCAGTGGGTGCCACCCCACGGCTATGGTGCCGCTCTCTACATTCGTCCCATGCTGATCGGTGTGGGTGAAAACCTGGGGCTGAAACCGGCGCGGGAGTTTGAATTCCGGGTCTTTGTCTCGCCCGTGGGGCCCTATTACAGCGATTCCGGCATGGGCGTGATTTCCCTGGCGGTATCCGATATCGATCGTGCTGCCCCGGCCGGTACCGGCAGTTACAAGGTCGGTGCCAACTATGCCGGCGGGCTGTTGGCCACCCTGGAGGCCCAGAAGCAGGGCGCCAATGAGGCGCTGTACCTTGACTCCGCCACCCGCCGGTACATTGATGAGGCCGGATCGGCCAACATCCTGGTGGCACTGGATGACAATCGTCTGGTGACACCGAAGTCCTCAGCCGTTCTGCCCAGCGTCACCCGCCGTTCACTGATGTTGATCGCGGAGCAGGAACTGGGCATGACCGTGGAGAACCGCTCTATCGATCTGCGCGGTGAAATTGACAGTTTCAGGGAAGTCGCGGCCTGTGGTACGGCCGCCGTGCTGGCTCCGGTGGGCCGCATTCTGGTGGACGGGCAGTGGCATCATTTCCACGATGGCGGCGAATCGGTCGGTCCAGTGATGCAACAACTCTATGACCGTCTGGTCAGTCTGCAGCGCGGTGAGCGAGATGATCCGTATGGATGGACCCGGGCAGTAGATCTCTAACAGCGAAGCAGGAAACCTACAGCTAATGAGCAAATCTCTCGTCATCGTCGAGTCGCCCGCCAAGGCGAAGACCATCAACAAGTATCTGGGCAATGACTTCGTGGTCAAGTCCAGTGTCGGTCATATTCGCGATCTGCCGGTATCCGGTAACGGGAGAAAAACCGATCCCAAGGAACGGGCCCGCAAGGCGGCGGCCACGCGCAAGCTCAGTCCGGAAGACAAGGCCGAGTACAAGAAAAAGCAGGCGCGTGAGCAGCTCATCACCCGCATGGGTATCGATCCGGAACACGGCTGGAAGGCGGACTACGAGATCCTGCCCGGCAAGGAAAAAGTGGTGGCCGAGCTGAGAAAGCTGGCACGCAATGCCGATACCGTCTATCTCGCCACCGACCTTGATCGCGAGGGGGAAGCCATCGCCTGGCATCTGAAGGAGGCCATCGGAGGTGATGACGATCGCTACAAGCGCGTGGTGTTCAACGAGATCACGCGGAAGGCGGTCAAAGAGGCTTTCGAGCATCCCGGTGAACTGGACATGCGATACGTGGAGGCGCAGCAAGCCCGGCGTTTTCTTGACCGCGTGGTCGGGTTCATGGTGTCGCCGCTATTGTGGTCCAAGGTAGCCAGGGGGTTGTCCGCCGGCCGCGTCCAGTCTGTAGCGGTCCGTCTGGTGGTTGAGCGGGAGCGCGAGATTCGCGCCTTCATTCCGGAAGAGTACTGGGAGTTGTTCGCCGATACACGGACTGTCGCTGACGAAGCGTTGCGCCTGCAGGCTCACCGTCATCAGGGCAAGGCTTTCCGGCCCGGCAGCAAGGACGAGATTGATGCGCTGCAGGAAGAACTGCGCCGGCACGCATTGAAGGTTGTTGCCAGGGAAGACAAACCGACCTCGTCGAAACCCAGGCCGCCGCTGATCACTTCGACCTTGCAGCAGGCGGCCAGCACCCGGCTGGGCTTCGGCGTCAAGAAGACCATGACCATGGCGCAGCGTCTGTACGAGGCCGGGTATATCACCTACATGCGTACCGACTCTACCAACCTGAGTGAAGATGCCCTGCAGATGGCGCGGCAACATATCGAAACGCATTTTGGTGACAAGTATCTGCCGGAAAAGCCGGTGCGTTACAGTGCCCGACAGGGGGCGCAGGAAGCACACGAAGCCATCCGTCCCAGTGATGTGAATGTGACACCGGAGCGGTTGCAGGGAGTCGACCGTGATGCAGTCCGCCTGTACGCGCTTATCCGTAACTTCTTTCTTGCCTGTCAGATGCCGCCAGCGCGCTATCTGAGCAGTCAGATTACGGTTCAGGCCGGTGATTTCGAGCTGCGTACCAAAGGGCGCATCATGCAGTTCGATGGCTATCTTCGGGTATTGCCGGTCAAGGACGAGGACGTCGTGCTGCCAAGAGTGGAAGAAGGAGATGTGCTGGATTTGCAGGGGCTGGAGCCCAGACAGCATTTCACCAAGCCTCCGGCCCGCTTCACGGAAGCCAGTCTGGTCAAGGAGCTGGAAAAACGCGGCATCGGTCGTCCGTCCACGTATGCCAGCATCATTTCGACCATCCAGGATCGTGGCTACGTTCGTGTCGAGAACCGGCGATTCTATGCCGAGAAGATGGGCGATATTGTGGCCGAGCGGTTGCTGGAAAGTTTTCGCGACCTGATGGACTACGATTTCACGGCTCGTATGGAAGAGTCACTCGACCAGGTGGCAGCCGGTGACAAGAATTGGCGCCAGTTGCTGGACGCGTTCTATGAGGGGTTCGTGGAGCAGCTGGAGAAGGCCTCGGAACAGGACCAGGAAGGCGGAATGCGGGTCAATGACCCTACGGATACCGATATTCCCTGCCCCAAGTGCACACGGCCCATGCAGATCCGTACGGCTTCCACTGGCGTGTTCCTGGGATGTTCCGGGTATGCATTGCCGCCCAGGGAACGCTGCAAGGCCACGATCAATCTGATTCCGGGCGAGGAAGCCATTCGCACGGACAGCGCGGAGGAGGCCGAAGAGGTCGAGAACCAGCGTCTTCGGGAGCGCCACCGTTGTTCGATTTGTAATGTTGCCATGGACAGTTATCTGATCGATGAAAGTCGGAAGCTGCATGTCTGCGGCAACAATCCCGATTGTCCGGGGTACGAGGTCGAGCAGGGGCGATTCGCGATCAAGGGCTATGATGGGCCGGTGATCGAGTGCGACAAATGCGGCGCGGACATGCAGTTGAAATCGGGCCGTTTCGGCAAGTATTTCGGTTGCAGCAATGAAGAGTGCAAGAATACCCGGAAGTTGCTCCGTAGCGGGCAGCCGGCACCGCCGAAGATGGATCCTGTTCCGATGCCGGAGCTGGCCTGTCAGAAAGTGGATGATCACTATGTACTGCGTGATGGCGCGGCCGGTCTGTTTCTGGCCGCCAGCAAGTTCCCCAGGAACCGGGAAACCCGGGCGCCGCTGCTGGAAGAGCTGTTGCCCCACAAGGAAGAGGTCGACAGCAAGTACCACTACCTGATGAGTGCTCCGGCCAGGGATCCGGATGGCAACCCCAGCGTGGTGCGCTTCAGCCGCAAGGCCAATGAGCATTACGTGATGAGCGAGAAGGATGGCAAGGCCACTGGCTGGAAGGCCGTGCTGCAAGGCGGCCGCTGGGTAGAGGAAGCCGGAAAGCGTGGCGCTGCTTCGGCCCGCAAAACACGCAAGAAGGCGCCAGCGAGGAAGAAAGCGGCTTCCCGCAAGAAGTCCGGCAGCTGATGCCGTTGTCGGCTGGTACCCTCCGGGGCGCCAGCCACCCGGTCACAGGCTGCGCCGGATCACTCCGACGCTGACTCCCTCGATCTGGAATGCCTGATGGCGCAAGTCCACCTCGATCGGAGCGAAGTCCGGGTTGGCCGGGAGTAAGGTCAGCAGGTGCCGGCTGCGCCCGCGTTGCAGGCGTTTTACGGTCACTTCCTCGTCCAGTCTTGCCACAATGACGTCGCCGTCGTTGGCCTGGTCGGTCTTGTGCACGGCCAACAGGTCGCCTTCCATGATACCCGCATCAATCATGCTGAGGCCCTTGACGGTAAGCAGGTAGTCGGCCCGCAGGCGGAACAGGTCTGCCGGGACCGCGACATGATCGTCGATGCATTCCTCCGCGAGAATCGGGCTGCCGGCCGCTACCTGGCCGATCACGGGCAGGCCTTCCGGTGCCGGTTCCTGGTCCAGCAGACGGATACCCCGGGAAGCGCCCGGAATCATCTCGATTACTCCCTTTCGGGCCAGGGCACGAAGGTGATCCTCGGCCGCATTGGCGGACCGGTAGCCCATTTCTGCGGCAATTTCGGAGCGGGTGGGCGGATAACCGGTTTCCTGCTGGTAGCGGCGGATGGTCTCCAGTACCTCGCTCTGTTTGCGTGTCAGGCTTTGCATCGTCTCGGCTCCTGAAGGTGGTCACTGTGATTATATACAGTTTCAGCAACAAGGCAAGTCGTAGCCGAGGCGGAAGAACCATTGTGAGGGTTTCGCACGATCGGTGATAATGCCGGATTGAGGGATGGACGGAGAATCATAGTGAGTAGCAGGGAACACAGGGCGCAGGGCGGTCCCCTGATGATCGATCTGGAAGCGGGCCTGCTGCAGGAGCCGGAAAGAGAGCTGCTGTGTGATCCCCTGATCGGTGGCGTCATCCTGTTCAGCCGGAATATCGAGTCCCCCGGACAGGTGGAGGCACTGTGCGGACAGCTGCGTGCCGCACGCCCCGATCTGCTGATCGCGGTGGATCAGGAGGGTGGGCGGGTGCAGCGCCTCCGCGAGGGCTGGTCGGTGCTGCCGCCAATGGCGGTACATGGCCGGGTGTACCGGGAAGACCGTCAGCGGGCACTGCACCAGGCAACGGAACATGGCTGGCTGATGGCCACGGAGGTGCTGGCCGCCGGTATCGACCTCAGTTTCGCGCCGGTACTGGATCTGGATGCCGGTATCAGCAAAGTGATCGGTGATCGGGCACTGGCCGGCGAGCCCGACGCGGTCATCCAGCTCGGCAGAGCCTTTATCGCGGGTATGGACGAGGCGGGCATGGCTGCCGTGGGCAAGCATTTCCCGGGGCATGGCCATGTAGAGGCGGACTCCCATCATGAACTGCCGGACGACTCCCGTGACTGGACCGCCATCGAGCAGCAGGACCTGGAGGTGTTCCGGCAGTGCGTGGATCAGTTGCAGGGCATCATGCCTGCTCACGTGCGTTACTCTGCGGTGGATGGACAGCCGGCCGGCTTTTCCCGGTACTGGTTGCAAGAGGTGCTGCGAGGCCGCCTGGGGTTCGGAGGTGTTATTTTCAGTGATGATCTGAGTATGGCCGGGGCGGCGTCGGCCGGGGGGATGACAGCGCGCGTTGATGTTGCCCTGCAGGCCGGCTGTGACTGTCTGCTGGTCTGTAACGACCCGACAGGCGCTGTCGCGGCCCGGGACCATCTCGCGGCCACCCGGCTGGATCTGTCCGGATTGCACGCCCTGGAGCGGTTGATCCGGCCGGGGGCCCGCGAGCTGGCCCGTGACCGGATCGCTTCGCCGCGATGGCACCGGGCTGTGGCATTGATGCACGAGCTGACAGGAGAAGCGCCATGACCTGCGAAGCGCACGATGAAATGCTGGCCCAAGCGGAATGCCTGTATTCGCGCGCCGAGGTGGAGAGTGCCATCGATCGATTGGCGGAGGCATTGACTGAAGACCTGGCCGGGGACAATCCGTTGCTGTTATGTGTCATGAATGGCGGCATCGTCTTCTCGGGAGCGCTACTGACCCGTCTGCCGTTCCGCTTGCAGCTCGATTATGTACATGCGAGCCGGTACCGGGGGGCGTTGAGCGGCGCCGACCTGCACTGGATTCACCGTCCCGGCACGCCGCTCGAAGGGCGGTGTGTACTGGTGCTGGACGATATCCTCGACGAGGGGGACACGCTGGCCGGTATCCGCGACTGGTGCCTGGAGCAGGGCGCGGCGCGGGTGGTCACGGCTGTACTGGTAGACAAACAACATGACCGGCGATGCACGGCTCTTCCCGAGGCGGATCATACGGCGTTGTACGCCGAGGACCGTTATCTGTTTGGCTACGGCATGGATTGCCGCGAATACTGGCGCAATGCGCCCGGCATCTTTGCGCTTCGTGCCACCGGATGAGCTCAGGGTCTGTCCGGGGGCAGAGGAAGATCGCGGATACGGCCGCCCGCACGGCTCGGTCTGATTGACGCGCGGGGCAATCTCGTGATTGACTCATCGACAGTGGAGGTGTCAGTTCAATGAGCAACAGGTCGTTCGACCCCCAGGCTTTCAGCCGCGAAATCCCGGCCGTGGACGGGCCGGCACCGGTACACCTCTGGGATCCTCCGTTCTGCGGTGACATCGACATGCGGATCGCGCGCGACGGCACCTGGTACTACCAGGGGTCGCCCATCCGCCGGGACGCCATGGTCCGGCTGTTCAGTTCCGTGCTGCGCCGGGATGGCGATGACCACTTTCTGGTCACTCCGGTTGAGAAACTGGGCATCACGGTCGAAGACTGTCCCTTCGTTGCCATCGCGGTGGAGGAAGACACCGGTGTCGAACCGTCCGTCCTGCGCTTTACATTGAATAACGGGGAGCAGGTACCTCTGGATGAGGAGCATGTGTTGCGTGTGGAAGAGGGTGGCGATGACCAGCCTCATCCGGTACTGCCAGTGCGCGCGGGCCTGGAGGCTCTGGTGAGCCGACCGGTATTCTACGAACTGGTGGAGCGAGCCGAGGAGCAACCCGGTGAATCAGGCCGCAGCGGTCTGGTCCTGACCAGCGCCGGGCGCACATTTCTGCTGGGCCGCCTCTGACACGGGCCGGTTTTCCTGTAAAAGTGTCAGTCCCCTGGCCAGCACGGGACAGCGCGATGTGGCGCTGCGCAGACACCGCCGCCGAGTTGACGGAAGTCCCCAAAAACGTCATCATTGGCCCCCTTTCGAACCACCCATCCTGAACTAACAGACGATTGGAGAATCCATGAAGGTTCTTGTAGCAGTGAAGCGTGTGCTTGATGCGTATGTGAAGGTGCGCGTCAAGGCGGATAACAGCGGCGTCGATCTCGCCAACGCCAAAATGGCCATCAACCCGTTCTGCGAGATTGCGGTCGAAGAGGCTGTTCGGCTCAAGGAGCAGGGGGTGGCCGATGAAATCATCGTTGTCTCCATTGGCGAGAAGGCGTGTCAGGAGCAGATCCGCACGGCACTTGCACTGGGGGCCGATCGCGGCATTCACGTGGAGACGGAAGACGGCCTGCAGCCCCTGGCGGTGGCCAAGTTGTTGAAAGGGATCGTGGATAAAGAAGGTGTGGATCTGGTACTGATGGGCAAGCAGTCCATCGATTCGGACAATAACCAGGTCGGCCAGATGCTGGGCGCCCTGTCCGGCATGCCGCAGGGCACGTTCGCCTGCAAACTGGAAGTGGCGGATGGCAAGGCGAAAGTCACCCGGGAGATCGACGGCGGGGAACAGACCGTCGTATTGAAGCTGCCGGCCGTGGTCACCACTGACCTGCGACTCAATGAGCCGCGCTACGCGTCATTGCCCAATATCATGAAAGCGAAGAAAAAGCCCATTGATGCGCTGACTCCGGACGAGCTGGGTGTCGATACCACGTCCGGTCTCAAGGTGGTCAGTGTGGAGCCGCCGCCGGGACGTTCGGCCGGTATTATCGTCGAGAGTGTCGATGAACTGATCGACAAGCTGAAGAACGAAGCGAAGGTCATCTGAGAATCCGGGCGAACCGCACTGAAGGGGGCAAAACATGAGCGTACTGGTAATTGCAGAACACGATAACGCGTCGCTGGGAGCGACGACACTGAGCACCATTGCGGCAGCTGCCGAGCTCAAGCAGGATATTGATGTACTGGTGGCCGGTAGTGGCTGCCAGGCGGTGGCGGATGAAGCGGCCGCTGTCGCCGGAGTGAAAAGAGTGCTGCTGGCCGACAATGCGGCCTATGAGCATCAATTACCAGAGAATCTGGCAGAGCTGATTGCCGAGGCCGGTAAGGACCACTCGCACATACTGGCTCCGGCCACCACCAGCGGCAAGAATCTGATGCCGCGGGTGGCCGCGCTGCTGGATGTCACGCAGATTTCCGATATCACGGCAGTCAAGTCGGAGGATACCTTCGTCCGACCGATCTATGCCGGCAATGCGCTGGCAACGGTCCAGTCCTCCGATTCGATAAAGGTCATCACGGTGCGCGGCACTTCGTTTGACGCTGTGGAGGCGCAGGGAGGTCAAGCGACGGTGGAAACACTGGATATCGTCAAGGAGCAGGACATCTCCGAATTTGCCAGTGAGGAACTGACAGAGTCCGAGCGACCGGATCTGACCGCCGCGAAGATTGTCATCTCCGGCGGACGTGGCATGCAGAATGGCGAGAACTTCGCCATCCTGGAGAAGGTGGCGGACAAACTCGGCGCGGCCATCGGCGCGTCACGCGCAGCGGTCGATGCCGGTTTCGTGCCCAATGACATGCAGGTCGGCCAGACCGGCAAGATCGTGGCACCGAACCTGTACATTGCTGTGGGTATCTCCGGCGCTATTCAGCACCTGGCCGGCATGAAGGACAGCAAGGTCATTGTTGCCATCAACAAGGACGAGGAAGCGCCCATCTTCCAGGTGGCCGATTACGGACTGGTCGCTGACCTGTTTGACGCGGTACCGGAGCTGGAACAAAAGCTCTGACGACAGAAGGTCATGGTGAATCCCGATCGTAAGAACCAAAAAACCCGGCCTTGAGCCGGGTTTTTTGTGTCAGTGGAGCGTCAAGGGCACCTCAAGTCATTCCTGCTGGTCCGATGAGGCCGCCTCCTCACTCTTCTGACGGCGCTTGAGCTCACGGGGATCGTTGGGTGCACGACCCCGCGGTGGTGCCGCTGGCGCTTCTGCCGCCGGCTCCGTAGCCTGCTTTTCAGCGTCAGCGGCCTTTAGTGGTTTCTTCGCTTCAGCAGGTGTTTCACCTCCCGTATCCTTGTCGGCCGCCGGCTTGTCTTTCTTCACCGCCGGCTTTCCCTTGCCGCGCCTGGAGGCGGCCGGCTTTCGCGCCGCTGCCGGCTTGCTGTCAGACTCCGATGGTGATTCTGCCGGTTCGCTCTTCGCTTTTGCGACAGCTTCGGCAGCCGGTTTTTCAGCGGCTGTCTCGTCCTGGCGATCCGGAGACTGGTCGACAGCGGTGGCAGCCGGCGCGTCCGAAGCGGCTTTTTCTCCGGTCGCTGTGTCAGAGGTGGACTCCGGAGCCTCCTCGGAGCGTGCACGCTTGCGCGCAGCGGCACTCTTGCCGCCGCGGCTGCCTCGTGTACGCTTGGCCGGTGCGTCAGGGGCCTTCCCGGCGGTGTCGCCGTCGCTCTTGCCGCCATCTTTCTGCTTGGCTTTTTTCGGCTTTTCGTCCTTGGGTTTGTCGTCCCCGGGTTTCTCCGATGGGGGGCTCCCGCTGGCGGTTTCCGTTGCCGGTGACGTTTCGGCCTGCCCCGAACTCGGTGCGGTATCCGCCGCCGGCGCCTGTTCCTGTCCTGCACCGGATTCGCTCACAGCTTCCTCCGGCATCGGGCCGCGTGTACGGGGAGTGGTGTTGCGTGGCTTGTGGCCAGGGCGCCGGCGCGGTGCGCTGTCATCCTGCTTGTCGCTGCCGCTGCCGCTGCCGCTGCCGCTGTCGGCAGGAGCTTCCGCAGTCGTTTTGCGTGAGTCGTCCTGCCCGCTGTCATCGCCTTTGCCACCACGGCGGCGTGGTTTCGGCGAGCGGGATTTATTGCGGTTTCCTCCCTTGGGCTTGTCATCCCGGTGGTCGTCATCGGAGCGCTTCTCTTTCGCCGCTGCCGGGGAGGGTTGATTCTCGTCACCGGCGCTGTCGCGCTTGCCGCGACGATCCTTGTTGCGCTGTGTGTTGCGATCACCCGATCGGTCGGAAGATTTCTCACCCGACTTGCGTTCCTCCTTCTTGCGGCCGCCGCCGTCCCTGTTATCGGAGGAACGGCCTTCCGTCTCATTGCCATCACGGCCTTTGCCGCTCCCGCCACGGCGGCTGCTGTTTCCGCCGCGTCCGCCCCGTGAGCGCCGCGAGGACTGGGACTGCCCATCACGATCGCGGGACTGTGGTCTTTGCCGGTTGCTGTCGCGCCGGCCGGTCTGGTCTGTACCGTCTTCTTCCTCTTCATCATTGGCTGCCGTGGACAGGAGGTCGCTGAACGCGGAGAACAGGGAGCTGAGCAGCCCCTTCTTGCGTTCCGGTTGCGCCGGCTGCTGCGGTGCGGAGGCTATCGGCCGTGGAGTGGTCACACGTGGCGCCTGGACGGCGGCCTGCGGTGGCGGCGGTGTGGGCTTGTCACGGGGCTGTGTCTCGTCCTGCTGGGCCTCACTCTCGATTTCGTAACTGGCGGACGGCTCTTTCCCGGCATCCTGCTGGCTGATGCTCTGGATTTCGTAGTGCGGCGTTTCCAGATTGGGGTTGGGAACGATCACCACCCGGGCTGCGCTCTGTGTCTCGATGTCGGCCACAGCCTGGCGTTTCTCGTTGAGGAGGTAGGAAGCGACGGCGATAGGCACGATGGCCCGGATTTCGGCCGTGCGTTGCTTGTTCGCTTCCTCCTGCAGAACGCGCAGGATGGACAGGCAGAGGGATTTGATATCCCGGATGACGCCCTGGCCGTTACAGCGCGGGCAGACGATGGCGCTGGTCTCTTCCAGGGAAGGCCGCAGGCGCTGCCGGGACATTTCCAGCAGGCCGAAACGCGAAATACGGCCGACCTGGACGCGGGCGCGGTCGGCTTCCAGCACATCGCGCATGCGGTTCTCGACTTCTTTCTGGTTCTTGTTGGAGCTCATGTCGATGAAGTCGATCACCACCAGGCCGCCCATGTCTCGCAGGCGCAACTGGCGTGCGACTTCTTCGGCGGCTTCCAGGTTGGTGTTGAATGCGGTGTCCTCGATATCCGAACCACGGGTGGAGCGCGAAGAGTTGATGTCGATGGAGATCAGTGCCTCCGTCGGATCGATGACGATGGAACCACCGGATGGCAGCTTCACCTCGCGCTGGAAAGCGGATTCGATCTGCGCCTCTATCTGGTAACGGTTGAACAGGGGGAGCGCATCCTCATACAGTTTGATACGGGACTCGTAATGCGGCATCACCTGGCGTACGAAGTTGATGGCTTCCTCGTAGGCGTCACGGGTATCGAACAGCACTTCACCAATGTCCTGGCGCAGGTAATCCCGGATGGTGCGGATGATGACGTTGCTTTCCTGGAAAATCAGGAACGGGGCCGATTTCTTGCTGGAGGCATCAGAGATGGACTCCCACAGCGACAGCAGGTAATCGAGGTCCCACTGCAGTTCCTCACCCTGTTTGCCCACGCCGGCCGTACGCACAATCACGCCCATACCGTCGGGAATGTTCAGGTTGCTGATGATGTCGCGCATTTCGGCGCGCTCGTCACCCTCGATACGGCGGGAGATGCCTCCAGCCCGCGGATTGTTGGGCATCAGGACCAGGTAACGTCCGGCAAGGCTGACATAGGTGGTGAGTGCGGCGCCCTTGTTGCCGCGCTCTTCCTTCTCCACCTGCACAACCACTTCCGTGCCTTCCGCGACCAGCTCCTTGATGCTGGGCCGGCCGCCGCTCTCGGATTTACCGGTATAGTACTCAGGGGCGATTTCCTTAAGGGGAAGAAAGCCGTGGCGTTCGGCGCCGAAGTCAACAAAGGCGGCTTCCAGGCTGGGTTCGACGCGGGTGATGCGCCCTTTGTAGATACTGGCTTTTTTCTGGACGCGGGCGCGATTCTCGATATCAAGGTCGAACAGTCTCTGGCCATCGACCAGGGCGACGCGCAACTCCTCTTCCTGGGTTGCGTTGATCAGCATACGTTTCATGTTGTTGATTCACTCTTCTGTGGGACCAGAACAGTTCGACCAGGTGGGGCAGGGCGATCAGGCATGTGGGATCAAGGCGGGTGCTGTGGCGGAAGGCCGCATCACTGCGGCGCTGTCAGGCATTGTCCGGTCGGTATCAAACCCGGGTCACGTCTCCTGTCACGGGCACTGTGAATGCCCGCGAGTACCGCAAATCTCGATGGGTTACGGCAGACCATGTTGCTGTCTGTCCCGGAATCCCGGAGCCGTGATCCGCCATTGTGGGCGAACCGGTATTGCCTGTTCTGATCCAGCGGGTTCTCGTGCAACGTTCTTTCGATGGTGACTGCCTCGGGCGGGATGGATTCTTTCATCGCCGGGTCAGTGTGTCATCGCAGCGTCGTTGTCGGAACGCCTTGATTCGATGTCTGTTCTGCTGTCGGTGACGGCTTTTGTCGTGGCCGTTCGCCCTGAATCCTTAACCTGACGTTCGTGTTGGTCCGGTCGGTTATCCAAAGTGCCGGCTCTGGCCGGCGTCTTGCTACGTTTGCCGGTGCGATGGACCGGTCACTTCTTTATCGTTTCGTCGTATCGTTGTTTTTTCGTCGTTGTTCTCCGGCGACGTCACCGGGGCTGACTGACACGCAAATTGGCAGTCAGTCGGTAATCTGTTCGGACCGGGAGGCGTACAGGCTTCCCGGTGGCTTTTGCAGCGTTCTGAATATAGCAGGTAAATCGACGGTTTACAATCACCTGGGGAGTCACGCTGACCGTGTTGCGGCCAGCTTCGCGGCGCTCTACAATGCCAGTGCCCTTGCACAGGCACAGACACAGACACAGACCCGGGTTTCTCGTTTCCCGCCACTGAGCCCATACGAACAAGGCGGTGCCATGTCAGTCATGATGATCTGCCGGCGGTCCCGGCGTCCGGATTCCGGAACAGGAGATGAACCGCACCCGTTGTGGCAGAACGTCTGTGACTTCGCTGCCCGCCATGGCCAGCGGGCACCGCAGCTGTGCGTACTGGACGATTTCCGCTGGTCTGACCCGTTCAGCGGCCCGGTGGCGCAGACGCTGGAGTCCGTGGCCGCCCCCGGCGACTGGTTGTTGACAGCCGCGCCGATGGATCTGATCAGTTCCTGCCAGGACATGGAGGAAGCCATCACCTGGTTGACCGGGCGCGATATGAACTGGTTCGACCTGTCCCTGCAGTGCACCATGACGGATCCGAACGCCAGTATTGATCTGCGTATGCTCATTCACAGTCTGGCGCAGGTTGAACGCCAGCGCGCCGGAGAGCGAATCATGGATGTAAAGCGCCGTCAGCGCGACAAGGGCCGGTACCTGGGGGGAAGTCGTCCGTTTGGTTACATGGTTCATGAAAACGGCCGTCTGATCGAGAACCCGATGGAGCAACGCGTGTTGAAACGCATTCTGCAATTGAGAGCACAAGGCCGGTCGCTGCGGGCGATCGCCGGGGAAGTCAGTACACCGTTGACGCCCGTGAGTTTCAAGACGGTGCAACGGATTCTGCAACGCCATGTATAGACCACTGCCCCTGTTCGTCGGACTGCGTTATATCCGCGCACGCAAGCGGAGCCAGCTGGTTTCTTTCGTCTCGCTGATTTCCATGCTGGGCATTGCGCTCGGCGTACTGGTGATGATTGCTGTGCTGTCGGTGATCAATGCCTCGACAACGGTGATGCGGGACGAGATGCTGAAAAGTATTCCCCATGCGAGTCTGCGTGTACCAGAGGCCTTTCATGATGAAGGGCGGCTGGACGGGCAGTGGCTGGACACAGTGCTTGGTCAGGAAGGCGTCGAAGGGGCAGCGCCCTATCGGCAGGGGGAAGCCTGGCTGCAATTCCGGAATGCGGCTGATTTCGTGCAGATCCGTGGCATTGATCCGTCGCTTGAGGTTTCCCTGAAGTCTGATGGTACGCTGCGGCTGCATCAGGCACTGACGTCATTGCAGGAGGTGCCGGAAGGGATCGTGCCGGGTTCCGCGCTGGCCGGGCGGTTGGGTCTTTTCCCGGACGAGCGGCTGGACCTGACCGCCCTGGATGCGCTGACCTCACGGGATGGCGAACGTACGCGCAGCTTCCGGGTGCTGGATGTCACGGATCTGGGTTTCTACGGTAACCGTGACACGGCGCTGGTCTCCCTGGCCGCAGCAGGCAGGTTGTTCGAGGGGGACCGGGCCGCAGCCGAGCTGCGTCTGCAGTTACGAATGGAAGAACCGCTGCAGACGGCTGCTGTTCTGGAGCGCCTGCTGGCGGAATTGCCACCGGCTGACTACGACCCGGTCACCTGGGATCAGAGTCAGGCCAGTCTGTTCAACGCCCTGCGCATGGAAAAGCGCATGACCGCTTTCATGCTGTTGATGATTGTCATCATCGGTGCGGTCAATATCGTTTCCACGCTGGTGATGGTAGTGGCGGACAAACGGGCGGATATTGCGATATTGCGTACCATGGGGGCCAGCCGCGCGGGTATCATGGCCATTTTTGTCACCCAGGGCATGGGAGCCGGTCTGTTGGGTACCATGACGGGGGTTTTGCTGGGCGTGACACTGACAGGACAGATGGATGCCATCACCAGCGGCTTTGATGCACTGATCAACCGCTGGCTGGCACCGGACAGCGTCTACATGATCTCGCACCTGCGCGCGGAGTTGCTGTGGAGCGATGTCTGGCTGGTCGCGGGTGGTGCGCTGCTAATCAGCCTGTTGGCCACGCTGTATCCGGCCTGGCGGGCCTCGCGGGTGGAAGCGGCCGATGTGTTGCGGTACGAATGAAGAAACCTCTGGAAATGGAGATGGACCGTGAGCGTGCAATCGTGAGCAGGAAGACGCCGGTACTGGCCTGCAAGGGGCTGAAAAAAGTCTATGGCGAGAGTGGCCGGGCGCTGGAAGTGCTGTCGGACATCACGCTGGAGGTGGCGGCCGGCGAGCGCATTGCGGTCACCGGCAGTTCCGGCTCCGGCAAAACCACATTGTTGAACCTGCTGGGTGGGTTGGACACGCCCACGGCCGGCACCGTCACCGTTGACGGTCAGTCCCTGGTTGAGTTGTCGGAGGCGGGGCGCGGACGTCTGCGCAACAGGGCCCTGGGCTTCGTCTACCAGTTTCACCACCTGCTGGGCGAGTTCTCTGCCCTGGAAAACGTGGCCATGCCATTGCTGATCGGCGGGGCGGCCATTGCAGAAGCTGCGCAGCGGGCGGAGCGTATGCTGGAACGGGTCGGCCTGGGTGGCCGGCTTGACCACAAACCGGCCCAGCTCTCCGGTGGCGAGCGTCAAAGGGTGGCCATCGCCCGTGCCCTGGTCACCAGTCCCACCTGTGTCCTGATGGATGAGCCGACGGGCAATCTGGACCGGCAGACGGCCGCCAACATTCAGGCGTTGATACGGGAACTCAATGAGACCCTGGAGATCAGTTTCGTGATCGTGACGCATGACGAGATACTGGCGGCCAGTATGGACCGCACCCTGCGGTTGCGGGACGGTCGACTGGTTACGGCTCCGGAGTCCTCATGAATCCGGCCTCACGTTTGCCGCTGGCCTTGAGGATTGCGCTGCGCTATGTACGCACTGGTGAGCGCAGTCGTCTGGTGTCATTCATGTCGCTGTTGACGATCAGTGGCCTGGCGCTGAGTGTGGCCATACTGATCAGCGTGCTTTCCGTGCTAAACGGTTTCGAGCGTGAGATGCGGGAAACCGTGTTGGCCATCCTGCCACAGGGGACCGTGAGCAGTGAGGGTGGGGCGGATGCCATAACCCGTGCCGCATTGCGGGAGCAGCTGATAGCGCACCCCGATGTCCTCAATGTCGCTCCACTGGTCGAGCGTGTGGGTGTAGTGGCCACTGAGCGGTCCAGCAAGGGCGTGCTGGCGGCGGGTATCGATCCGCGCGCGGAACAGGACATTTCCCCGCTGGGTAATTACATGAGCGGCGAGGGTTTTGCCGCGCTGGAGCAGCGGCGGTTCCAGGTACTGATCGGCAGGACCCTGGCCGATCAACTGGGTGTCCGGGTCGGCGACTCCCTGCGTCTGTATTCCCCGTCCATGTCCATCAACCCGGTGACTGTGTTGCCCAGCCAGCGGGCCTTCCGGGTGGCCGGTATTTTCCGCGTGGGTACACAGGAACTGGACGGGGAGATGGTCCTGTTGCGTGAGGATGATGCGCGTGTGCTGTTCCGGGAGGCCGCCGCCGATACCGGGATGCGCCTGCAGTTCCGTGATGTACTGCAGGCCGGCCGGGTCGCTGCAGAATTGTCCGGCGGGCTGCCTGCCGGCTGGCGAATCAGCGTATGGACCAGTCAGTTCGGCGCCGTTTACGACAATATCCTGCTGTCACGGACCATTATCGGTTTCCTGCTCTGGCTACTGGTCGCTGTTGCCGCATTTAACCTGGTGGTGAGTCTGGTCATGATCGTCAGGGACAAGACCGCCGACATTGCGATTCTCCGCACCATGGGGGCCAGTCCCGGACTGGTGGCCCGTATTTTCCTGTACCAGGGCTGTCTGGTCGGGTTGGCGGGAACGCTGTTCGGTCTGGCGGCTGGCGTAGTGCTGGCCTTATCCGTGACCGATCTGTTCCGCTGGTTCGAGCAGCTGAGCGGTGCGGCACTGCTCAGTGCGGATGTCTATCCGGTCGACTACCTGCCGTCGCAGCTACAGGCCGGGGATGTGCTGCTGGTCTGCGGTGGTGTGGCAGTGCTGAGCCTGCTGGCCAGTCTGTATCCGGCGCTCAGGGCGGCGCGCATGGCGCCGGTGGAGGCCTTGCGGCTGGAATGATTGGCCGGCCCCGGCTATAACCTGTGCAAGGGAACTGCGTCGCAGGCCCACTGGAGCAGGGATGGCCCGGTATGCTGCGAATACGGATGTTGGCGGTGTCGATCGGCATCGGATCAGCCGCGCTGATACCGCTCGGTGCCGATCAGACCGGCCACTGGGTGGTGCTGCCGGGGTTGGCAGTCTGGCTGCTCTGTCGTCGCGCATCGCATCGCCCGCAGCTCCATGCCGTGTTGTCGGTACTGGTCTGTGTATTGCTGGGAGCCGGATATGCCCTGTGGCGCGGGCATCTGTATAACGAGCGGCTCTTGCCGGAAGCCTGGGATGGCGAGGATATCTGGGTGCGGGGCGTGGTCAGCGGGTTGCCCCGCCACTATGAACAGTACCGGCAACTCGATTTCCGGGTGCAGTCCAGCTGCGTGGCCCTGTTGCCCGATCAATGCGTTCACCGCTCCGACGGCTTTGAACCCCGTCTTGTGCGCCTGTCCGTCTATGATCACTCATTGAGTCTTTTGCCGGGCGAAGAGTGGTGGCTGCGTGTGCGCCTGCGACGGCCCCGGGGCGCGGTCAATCCCGGTCTCACCGACCCGGAGGCGCACTGGTTCCGGGAAGGGGTCGCCGCGCGCGGGTATGTGCGCGAGACTGCGTTCAACGACAGGATCGGGACGCACTTGTTTTCCATTGACCGCTGGCGGCACGCATTGTTGGAGCGGATCACTCTGCCCGCTCATTATGATGGGCAGCAGGGGCTGGTGAATGCGCTGGTGCTGGGTGACCGTGGTGGTATCAGCGACCAGCAATGGCAGCTGTTTGCCGATACCGGCACCAGTCATCTGGTGGTGATTTCCGGGCTGCATGTGGGGTTCGTGGCGTGGACGGTTCATGCGCTGCTGTATCGCATTGTGCGGCGCATTCCCCGGCTGCCGGCCATGCAGCCCGGGGCTCTGTGGGCTGGCGTCGGAGCGGTGTGTGCCGCCATTGTCTACGCGGCGTTGGCTGGATTCTCGCTGCCTACCCGGCGCGCCCTGATCATGCTGCTGGTGCTACTGGCGGGGCGGTTGTCCGGCCGGCGCTTCCCGGGGTCGCTGGGCTTTTGCGTGGCGCTGTTGCTGGTGTTGCTGATGGACCCCCTGGCGGTGGTGAGCGCCGGCTTCTGGTATTCATTCACTGCAGTAGGCGCCTTGTTGCTGGCCTTTGCCGGTCGCGGTCAACAGACGCGGCGCCCGACGGGCGCGCTGGACAACGCCTGGACACGCTGGGGCAGGGCACAGTGGGTGGTGTTCATCGGACTGCTGGTGCCGATGATGGTCTGGCATGGCGAGGTATCCCCGATCTCGCCGTTAGCCAATGTGCTGGCCATTCCCTTTGTCAGCCTGCTGGTCGTTCCATTATGTCTCGGCGCCGCCCTGTTGGTGACAATCTGGCCAGGGGGCGCACCGCTGCTGCTGTCGCCGGCGGCACGTTGTCTGGAGTGGCTGGAACAAGGCCTGGTTCTGTTGCGCAATAGCGCGGGTGATCTGGCGCTGCTGCCGCTTCCCCTGCTGCACACGGCCGCCATCGCCTGTGTACTCGTGGCGGCTGCTCTTTTGTTGATGCCACGTGGCTGGCCATTGCGTCATATGGCTGCGCCGTTAATGCTTCCTCTGTTGTTGCCGCAACAGGATGCATTGGCACCGGATACGGCCCGGATACTGGTGGCGGACGTGGGGCAAGGTCTGGGCGTCATTATCCGGACCCGTCATCATACCGTGGTATATGACAGCGGACCGGGCCCGGCATTGATGGGGCGGGTGCTGGAGCGGCAGTTGCGTGAGGCCGCTCATCAACGGGTCCATACGATGATACTCAGTCATGCACACGCCGATCATTCCGGCGGACTGGCCGGCTTTGACGGCCGGGTGAAGATCGATCGCTGGCTGACAGGATCGTTGCAGGAAATGTCCGGGTTCCGCGCCTGTGAGGCGGATCGGGAATGGCGTCTGGATGGTGTGGTATTCCGCTTCCTGCATCCGCCAGCCTCTCATCCAGCGGATTCGCCGGGCGGGAAGGAAAACAACCGCTCCTGTGTTCTTCGTGTGCAGGCAGGGGAGGATGCCCTGTTGCTACCCGGGGACATAGAGGCGCCGGCCGAGACAAGACTGGTCACCGGCC
The DNA here is from genome assembly GCA_040882255.1 of Pseudohongiellaceae bacterium. Taxonomy (GTDB): domain Bacteria; phylum Pseudomonadota; class Gammaproteobacteria; order Pseudomonadales; family Pseudohongiellaceae; genus PWQG01. Next base: position 231,095 of record JBBEBP010000011.1, read on the forward strand.
TGGCGGACGAGCTGCAGTCGGACATCCTGCTCATGCCTCACCACGGTAGTCGGAGTTCATCGACTGCACCATTCATCGAGGCGGTGAAGCCTTCGCTGGCGGTGCATTCGGCGTCGACCGGCAATCGCTTTGGACACCCGCATACCGAAGTGCTGGCTCGCTACCGGCAACGGGGAGTGCGTACGGTGGGTACCGGGGAATCCGGAGCGATCGGGCTGTGTCTCGGCGCGGCCTGCCCGGCCGGCCTGTTGACGCAACGCTTCCGTGCCTGGCGGCCCCGATATTGGCGTCAGCTCTGATAGACCTCTAAATGCCATCGCGGGGAACGATTGTGATAAAGTACCCCGAAATCCAGGGGGGACTGTTTGTGGTAGAAATCATCGGGGCAGGCGGCTGGTTGATGCTGCCCATCATTCTGTGTTCCATCGTGGCCATCGCCATCGTCATCGAGCGTTTCTGGACGTTGAGTGAAAGTCGTATCGTGCCACGCTACACGGCGGGTCAGGTGTGGACCTGGATCAAAAACAACGAACTGGACAGTAACCGCTTGCGGGAGCTGCGTCTTTCGTCACCGCTGGGCCAGGTGCTGGCTGCAGGTCTGGTCAACGCCCGGTATGGCCGGGAGATCATGCAGCAGAGCATCGAGCAGGCGGCGGGGCTGGTGATTCACGAAATGGAGCGCTACCTGAGCACCCTGGGTACCATTGCCGCCATCACCCCGTTGCTGGGCCTGCTGGGGACCGTGATCGGCATGATCCGCGTCTTCACGGAGATCATGGTGCAGGGTACCGGGAATCCCAATGCGCTGGCGGGAGGTATTTCAGAGGCGCTGATCACGACAGCGGCAGGTCTCACTGTTGCGATACCTGCGTACGCGTTCCACCGGTATTTCCAGCGGCGGGTCGATACTCTGGTGCTGTCGCTGGAGCAGGAGTCCGGCAAGCTGGTTGATGCATTGCACAGCGACCGGCGTGTCAACCTGCAGCAACAGGGGCAGGAGGGCGAGTGAAGTTCCGTCGCCGCCAACGCGAGGAGCCGGCCATCAACCTGACCGCCCTAATTGATGTGGTATTCCTGCTGCTGATTTTCTTTATGGTCACCACCACCTTCAACCGGGAGACCCGACTGGCGGTCAATCTGCCGGAAGCGGATGCTGAAGCGGCGGAGGCGGTACCGGATCAACTGGAGATCGCCGTGGATGCGGAAGGACGCTATGCGGTAAACGGCCGGCTGCTGGTCGATCGTCAACCCGGCACACTGCAGCGTGCACTGGAGGAAGTATCCGGCAATAACCGTGAGGTGCCGGTGGTACTGGTTGCCGATGCCGATGCAACACACCAGTCCGTGGTCACCGCCATGGATGTGCTTGGACAGGCCGGGTTCAGCCGCCTCAGTATCGCCACGCGCCAGAACGCCGAAGATGAGACCGGTGACAATCCCGGTTCTACCGCATCGGACAGGGAGTAGGAGACGTGGAAAGGGAACCCGCCATCGCGCCGTTGTCAGACAGTGGTATGCGAATCTACCGGCGTCTGCTGGCCTACGTGCTGCCTCACAGTGGTATGTTCGCCATCTGTCTGTTGGGGTATGCCATTTTTGCCGCCAGCAGCCCGGCCACCGCAGCCTGGCTGGGCTGGACCATCGACCAGGTGGAGGCGCGCAACCCCGATGCGCGCATCCTGGCACCTGTTCTGTGTGTGCTTATCGTGTTCATGCGGGGAGTGGGCGGATTCCTGGGTGGTTATTCACTGGAGTATGTAGCCAATCATGTGATCCATCGCCTCCGGATACAGGTGGTGGATCAGCTGCTGGCGTTGCCGGTAGGTTTCTACGACGGTCAGACGGTCGGGCGGCTGGTCTCCAAGGTCACCTATGATGTGATGCAGATCAAGGGCGCGGCCACCAACGCCATCACCATCCTGCTGCGCGAGGGGTTGACTGTCATCGGGCTGTTGATCGCCCTTTTCTGGACCAACTGGCGCCTTAGTCTGATTTTCCTGCTGGTGGCTCCCGGCGTCGGCTGGGTGGTTTATCTGGCGACATCCCGATACCGGAAGTACAGCCGGCAGATGCAGGACTCCATGGGTGATGTCACCCAGATCACCAACGAGTCCATCAAGGGACAACGGGTCATCCGTACCTTCAATGCCACTGGCTATGTGGCCCAGCGATTCACCCGCGCCAGCGAGCAGAATCGTCGGCAGAACATGAAAATGGTGCTCACCGAGGCCACCGCCACGCCGTTGATCCAGTTGCTGGTCAGCGTGGCGATGGCGGCGCTGATCTGGTTCGCCATGTCGCCGGATATTCTCGCCAATACCTCGGCCGGTGAGCTGGTGACATTCCTGACCCTGGCGGGGCTTCTGGCCAAACCGCTGCGGCAACTGTCTGGCGTCAACGCGGTAATTCAGCGGGGTATCGCCGCCGCAGACAGCATATTCGGTCTGCTCGATGAAGAACGCGAACGCGATACCGGAACCCGCCGCGTCAGGCGGGCCAGGGGAGCGGTGAGTTTCCGTGATGTGCATTTTGCCTATCAACCGGACGAGCCTGTTATCGACGGCATTTCGCTGGACGTTGAACCGGGCCAGTCGGTGGCGCTGGTGGGCCGCAGCGGCAGTGGCAAGTCGACACTGGTCAGTCTGTTGCCGCGATTCTACGATCCGCTGTCCGGACAGGTTCTGCTGGATGGTGTGGACCTGCGCGATTATCGCCTGTCGGATCTACGGCGCCAGATTGCCCTGGTGTCACAGGAAGTGGTGTTGTTTGACGGGACGGTGGCCGAGAACATCGCCTATGGTTATGACGAGGAACTCGATGAAGAGAAAGTCATTGCCGCCGCCCGCAACGCCCACGCCATGGATTTCATCGAGGCACTGGAGAAAGGAATACACAGTCAGGTGGGGGAGGGTGGCTCCCGGCTGTCGGGTGGACAACGTCAGCGTATCGCCATTGCCCGCGCTTTTCTGAAAGATGCGCCGCTGCTGATCCTGGACGAGGCCACTTCGGCGCTGGATTCTGAATCCGAGCAGCATATACAGGCGGCACTGAATACCCTGATGCGTGGCCGCACAACCTTTGTGATCGCTCACCGCCTGTCCACCATCGAGAATGCGGACCGGATACTGGTGATGGATGAAGGCAGGATTGCCGAGTCGGGCACCCACCGGGAACTGCTGGAGCAGGGCAGTCATTACGCACGGCTCCATCGGATGCAGTTTAACGAGGGGGAGCCGGATGGGGCCGGAGCCGGCGATGCTTCTGGTTAATGCCTGGTATCGTGGCTCGCCATGGCTGCGGTTGCTACAGCCCCTGGCGGCCGGATTCGGATGGTTTTCCCGTCGGCGCCGTCGCCGGTTGCTTGCCGGGCAGCGCGATCTGCCTTTGCCGATGATTGTGGTTGGTAATATCACGGTGGGAGGGACCGGTAAAACGCCGGTCGTGCTGGGTCTGGCGCAGGCGCTGCAGGCCGCTGGCTACAGGCCGGGCATTGTCACGCGCGGTTACGGCGCCAGACCCACCACCTTGCCCTGGCCGGTGAAGGAGAATGATGATCCGCAGCAGGCGGGAGACGAACCCCTGTTGCTGGCCCGCCGCAGTGGTCTGCCCGTAGTGCTGGATCCGGACCGCTGCCGCGCGGTCCGGCACCTGGCGGAGCATACGGACTGCGATGTTATCATCAGTGATGACGGGCTCCAGCACTATGCCATGGCCCGTCTTGCGGAAATTGTGGTGGTGGACGGGCGTCGGGGCCTGGGAAATGCCCGCCTGCTACCGGCGGGTCCATTACGGGAGTCCGCACAACGTCTGCGCGAGGTGGACGCCGTGCTGGTCAACGGAGAGCCTGGCAGGGACGTGGTCAGGCAGCTGGATGGCAGCGGCTGGCAGAGTATGACGCTGACCCCGCGAGCCTGGGTCAACCTGCGGGATGGTCGGCGGCTGGCGCCCGATGCACTGCAGAATACGAACAGCATGGTGGCGACGGCCGGGATCGGCCACCCGGAACGCTTTTTCACGCTGCTGCGGTCTCTGGGGTATACGGCCGAGTGGCATCCGTTTCCGGATCATCACCACTTCCGGCGGGAGGATCTGGCCTTTGCCGCAGACCGCACACTGGTGATGACGGAGAAGGACGCTGTCAAGTGCCGGGAATGGGCGGAAGCGGACTGGTGGTACCTGGAAGTGGCGGTGGTGCTGCCGGACGAGGTGTTACAGACCGTGCAGGGGCGGCTGCGCGAGTGGGCCGCAGCCCGAACGGATGACCGATGACGGATACAGGTGAGGTGAGCGGATGGACCGCAGGTTGTTAAGTATTCTGGTATGCCCGGTGTGCAAGGGCGGACTCAAGTATGATCGCGAGCAGGGCGAGCTGCTGTGCTTCGGTGACTCGCTCGCGTACCCGGTGCGGGACGGCATTCCGGTGATGCTGGAGGAAGAGGCCCGGATCATGAGTCCGCAGGAGAAAGAGGCGCGCCGATGAGCTTCACGGTCGTCATCCCGGCTCGTTATGCATCGACACGCCTGCCCGGTAAGCCGTTGCTGGACATTGCCGGTTGGCCCATGATCCGTCATGTCCATGAACAGGCACGCCGCAGCGCAGCCGAAGCAGTGTATATCGCCACTGACGATCAACGGGTGGCTGATGCCGCTCTGGCTTTCACGGACCGGGTGGTGATGACGGCAACGCAACACCAGTCCGGTACGGACCGGGTTGAAGAGGTCAGCCGCCTTGTGGGCCTGGGTGACCGGGAGATTGTTGTCAACGTGCAGGGAGACGAACCCCTGATCGCCCCGGAGCTGATCAACCAGGTGGCGATGGATCTCGATGCCCATTCCGACGCGGGAATCAGTTCACTGTATGAGCCGTTGGCTGAGGGTGAATCCCCGGACGACCCTGACCTGGTCAAGGTGGTGACCGACCCTGAAGGCTATGCACTGTATTTCAGCCGCAGTGCCGTGCCCTGGCAAAGCCCGGGAGCCGATGGGCTGTCGGTCTGTCAGCGGCATATCGGCATCTATGCCTACCGCGTATCGACATTACGGCGCTTCGTGCAGTGGCCGCCGGCCATGCTGGAGCAGGCCGAGCGACTCGAACAACTGCGTGCCCTGGTCCATGGGGTACGGATTCACATGAGCGCGGCCTGTGTCCCGTCCGCTGGTGGAGTCGACACCGAGGCGGATTTGCGGCGTGTCAGGTCGTTGTTCAGCGCCAGGTGACCCATCCTTCAGGAAGGAGAGAAACGGATCATGAATGACGACAAGCCATTGCGGGTATTGATGGTCTGCCTGGGTAATATATGCCGATCGCCCACGGCGCACGCCGTCATGCAACGACGGCTGGAGCAGGCCGGGCTCGCCGGGGCCATTGAAGTCGATTCTGCGGGCACGGGTGACTACCACATCGGCAAGCCACCGGACGTGCGGGCACAACAGGCCGCCAGCGAGAGAGGCTATGACCTGTCCGCACTTCGCGCCCGGCAACTGGTGCCTGAAGATTTCGAGCAGTTTGACTGCCTGCTGGCGATGGACCTGAGCAATCTGGAACACATGATCCGGATGGCTTCGGGGGAACAGCTGTCGAAAATCCATCTGATGCTTTCTCCGTTGGGCCCCGACCGCGAAGTGCCGGACCCCTACTATGGTGGAGAGGACGGTTTCGGAGAAGTGCTGGACCTGGTGGAAGAGGCCTGTGACTACTGGTTGGAGGAGTTCCGGCGACAGCTGGAGCAGCGGCACTGAGGTGTTGTCCGTCGAAGCTGACAAGGATCTGTGCGGCGCGACCACGTTTGGCGTGCCGGCGCGTTGCGAGTATTACGCGCAGGCGGATTCGGTGGAGACGTTACGGGATGCGATCGGCCTGGCGCGTACCAGGGGTCTCTCCTGGCGGGTTTTGGGGGAAGGCAGCAATGTTCTGCTGACTGGCAATGTACCGGGCATGATCATCCGTATCGCCATTCCCGGTATCCGCTTCGAATCAGTGGGCGATGATTCATTTCTGATCCGGGCCGGCGCGGGTGTCAACTGGCACACCCTGGTCCGGACCTGTCTTGATCGGGATTTGTACGGTCTTGAGAATCTGGCATTGATTCCCGGTAGCGTGGGCGCCGCTCCCGTCCAGAACATCGGGGCGTATGGTGTGGAGCTGTCGGACCTGTTCGAGTCCGTCGAGGTGCTGGATGGCGTGACAGGGCAGCTACGCACGCTGTATGCCGATGACTGCCGGTTCGGGTATCGCGACAGTGTGTTCAAACAGGAACTGGCGGGCCGCTACGTGGTCACGCAACTGGCTGTGCGTCTGTCCACCGTGCCTGATCCGGTATTGCGGTATCCGGCGCTGACTGCCGCTCTCGCCGAGCACGACCTGACGCCGACACCGCGCCATGTGTTTGATGCTGTCTGTGCGATCCGGCGCAGCAAGTTGCCCGATCCGGAGAGAATCGGCAATGCCGGCAGTTTCTTCCGTAATCCGGTACTGAGCCGGGCACGCTACGGTGCATTGCAGGAGCGGCTGCAGTCCCGTCATGGCGCGTTGCCGTTCTTTCCCGTGCCGGGCAGCGATGCGGTGAAGGTGCCGGCGGCCTGGTTGATCGAACAGGCGGGCTGGAAAGGGTTCCGGGACGGTGACGCAGGCGTGCATGACCGGCAGGCGCTGGTGCTGGTCAATCATGGCCGCGCCACGGGAGAAGAGATCGCCCGTCTTGCCCGGCGTATTGCCGATGATGTGGCCGAACAGTTCGACGTGAGGCTGGAACCGGAGGTGAGGATCCTGTGAGCCGCGATGCGCCTTTCGATCACCGTCAGCTGCTGCAGGGCATGACCGGGCGCCCCGGGGTCTACCAGATGCTGGACAGTGAGGGCAGCGTGCTCTACGTCGGCAAGGCGCGCAACCTCAAACGCCGGGTCAGCAACTATTTCCGGGCCTCGGGCCTGGATACCAAGACCATGGCCATGGTGTCCAGGATCGCCGATATCGAGGTGACGGTCACCGCCAGTGAGACCGAGGCGCTGCTGCTTGAGCAGAACCTGATCAAGAAATTACGTCCGCCCTACAACATCCAGCTGCGCGACGACAAATCCTACCCCTACATCATGCTTACCGATCGGGACCAGTACCCGCGGCTGGCTTTCTACCGGGGCAGCCGCCGGCGCGATGCCTCGTTTTTCGGGCCGTATCCCAGTGCCAGCGCGGTACGCGAGACGCTGGCCATTCTGCAGAAGGTGTTCCGGCTGCGCCAGTGCGAGGACAGCTACTTCCGGAACCGGTCCCGGCCCTGTCTGCAGTACCAGATCGATCGCTGCACGGCGCCGTGCGTGGACTTCATCTCCCCGGAAGAGTACGCCGAGGACGTGCATTTCACCGGGCTGTTCCTGGAGGGCAGGAGCGACACGTTGATCGAGGAACTGTCCGTCCGGATGGAGCGCAAGTCTGCAGCGCTCGATTTCGAGGGGGCGGCCCGTATCCGCGACCAGATCACGGATCTGCGCCGCATACAGGATCAGCAATCCGTCGCCGGAACCCGGGGTGATGCCGATGTGCTGGCGGCGGTGATGGAATCCGGCCATGCCTGCGTGCACTGCGTGTTTATCCGCAGTGGCCGGGTGATTGGCAGCAAGAATTTTTTCCCCACCGACCGCCTGGCCACGGATGCGTCCATGTTGCTGCCCGCCTTCATTGCCCAGTACTACATACAGGAAGGCAACGCCGGCAATGTGCCGGCAGAGCTACTCGTCAGTCCGCCCTTCGATGGCCGTGATGCGCTGGAGCCGGCCCTGGCCCGGATTGCCGGCCGACGGGTGCAGATCCGCACGGCGGTGCGTTCGCAGCGCGCACGCTGGCTGGAGATGGCGAGGGCCAGTGCTGAACAGGGGCTGCAGGGGCTGGTCAATGATAAAAGGCAGGTACACCAGCGTTTCGCCGATCTGCAGGAAGCGCTGTCGCTGAATGAGGCGCCGCAGCGCATCGAGTGCTTTGATATCAGTCACACCCAGGGCGAAAGCACGGTGGCCTCCTGCGTGGTGTTCGATGTCAATGGGGCGCGCAAGTCCGATTACCGGCGCTACAATATCGAGGATATTGCGGCGGGCGATGACTATGCCGCGATGGAACAGGCCCTGCGCCGCCGCTTCCGGCCGCCGGAGCAGGGCGAGCGGGAAGCGCGCACCATACCGGATATCCTGTTGATCGACGGTGGCAAAGGACAACTGGGCATGGCACGGGATGTGTTACAGGCCTGCCAGCAGGAAGAGGCCCGTCTGCATGATGTCCTGTTGATCGGTATCGCCAAGGGCATCAGCCGCAAGGCCGGCCAGGAAACGCTGTTTCTGGCCACCGGTGAACATTTCCGGGAAATCGCACTGCGCGAGACTTCACCGGCCCTGCACCTGCTGCAGCAGGTACGTGACGAGGCGCATCGCTTCGCCATCACCGGTCACCGGGCCAGGCGCGCGAAGACCAGGAACCGTTCGCCCCTGGAAGACATACCGGGGCTTGGTCCGAAGCGCCGTCAGGCGCTACTGCGCTACTTCGGGGGGCAGGTGGGGCTGCGCAAGGCCAGCGAGACGCAGATTACGCGTGTGACGGGCATCAGCAAAAAACTGGCCGCTGACATTTATGCCGCCCTGCACAACGGGTAGAATGGGTTCCCGCAAGAGAGAGAGCGCTGCATGAACATCGCCAACACTGTCACCATCATCCGGGTATTGCTGGTTCCCCTGGTCGTACTGCTGTATTACGCGCCGTTGCAGGGCAGCGAGTGGCTGGCAGCCGGTCTGTTTGGCATTGCCAGCCTGACCGACTGGCTGGATGGTTATCTGGCGCGGCGACTGGACCAGGCTTCGTCATTTGGCGCGTTCCTGGACCCGGTGGCTGACAAGCTGCTGGTGGTCTCGGCACTGGTACTGATTGCCGCCAACTACCCCGGTCCCTGGTTCGTCCTGCCCATTGCCCTGATCATTGCCCGGGAAGTGTTCGTCTCCGCGCTGCGGGAGTGGATGGCCAGCGTCAACCAGCGCGATGCGGTGGCGGTAGGGTACATCGGCAAGGTCAAGACCACGGTCCAGATGATCGCGATCATCGTCCTTCTGGCTGCCTCTCCGGATTGGCCCTGGCCGGTACTGTGGGCCGGCTATGTACTGCTGTACCTGGCGGCTTTCTTCAGTGTCTGGTCGATGTGGAGCTACCTGCGCAAGGCCCTGCCGGTGCTGGGATTGAAGTAGTGTAATGGTCTCGCACAGATCCATTTCGCTTACCCGGAATTTTCCGGAAGAGCCGGAAAAAGCCTACTCTGAACGCTTGACATCCCGGCGAATGGCATTAGAATAGGCGCCTCTTTCAGACGACGTGAATGCGCGTCTGCGGAGAGACAGAGCGGGAATAGCTCAGCTGGTAGAGCACGACCTTGCCAAGGTCGGGGTCGCGAGTTCGAATCTCGTTTCCCGCTCCAATTTTTCATGCCGCAGGTCACCAGTGATGACCGTTACTGAGGCTGCCTGGCTGCCAGGTGAAGATGGCACGTTTCAGGCTGGGTGGCAGAGTGGTCATGCAGCGGACTGCAACTCCGCGTACGCCGGTTCGATTCCGACCCCAGCCTCCACTTTTCCCGGCCCACACCTCTTCGGCCTCATCGATTTGTCCGGTGCCTCCCGAGGGTGCCAGATCCTCCTGCCCGGGTGGCGAAATTGGTAGACGCAAGGGACTTAAAATCCCTCGGTGGCAACACCGTACCGGTTCGATTCCGGTCCCGGGCACCAATAAAATCAATGCCTTGATGCCGTCAGGCAAATTGGTTCATGGTGTTGTCCTTGCCGGAGGCTTTCAGGGCATTGTCGCCGGAGAAATACTCTTTGTGGCTGTCACCGATACCGGAACCCGACATGTCCTGATGTTTGACGCAGGCCAGGCCGCGGCGGATTTCCAGGCGCTGGACCTTCTGCACATAGGCCAGCATTCCCTGTTCGCCGAAGTAGTCTTTGGCCAGGTCGTCGGTAGACAGCGCAGCGGTGTGGTAGGTCGGCAGAGTGATCAGGTGGTGGAATACCCCTGTCATCTGCGCGGAATCACTCTGGAAGCGCTGGATGCGGGCATCGGCCTCTTGCGCCAGGTCACTTTCATCGTATTCCACATCCATCAGCCTGTCGCGCTGGAACTGTGTCAGATCGCGGCCTTCTTCTGCCCACGCATCGAATACCTGTTGACGGAAACTCAGGGTCCAGTTGAATGAAGGACTGTTGTTGTACACCAGTTTGGCCTTGGGCTCGATTTCCCGAATCCGGTTGACCATGCCGGCAATCTGTTGCAGATGCGGCTTCTCGGTTTCAATCCACAGCAGATCAGCACCGTGCTGCAGCGAAGTGACACAATCCAGGATCACCCGCTCCTCGCCCGTACCCGGCTTGAAGCGCACCAGGCCATTTGCCAGGCGTTTCGGCCTGATGTTGGTATCACCCCGGCGCAGCAGCATATCCCCCGACTGCAGTTGATCCAGCGAAGTGATTTCCTCACCGTCGATAAACGCGTTGTACTGGTCGTTCAGGTCGCCGGGCGTGCGCGATACCGGAATCTTCTGCGTCAGGCTGGCGCCCAGGGAGTCAGTGCGCGCAACAATCACGCCGTCCTCGACGCCAAGCTCCATGAAGGCGTAGCGCACGGCATTGATCTTGGCCAGGAAGTCCTCCTGGGGCACGGTGACCTTGCCGTCCTGGTGACCGCACTGTTTGGCATCGGACACCTGGTTCTCGATCTGTATACAGCAGGCACCGGCTTCAATCATCTTCTTCGACAGCAGGTAGGTGGCCTCTTCATTGCCAAAGCCGGCATCGATGTCGGCGATGATGGGCACGATATGGGTCTGGAAACTGTCGATTTTTCTCAGCGCGGCTTTTTGGGCCACCTGATCCCCTGCGGCGTGGGCTGCATCCAGTTCCTTGAACAGCTGATTCAGTTCCCGGGCATCGGCCTGGCGCAGGAAGGTATACAGCTCCTCAATCAACGCCGGCACTGCGGTTTTCTCGTGCATGGACTGGTCAGGCAGCGGCCCGAACTCGGAGCGCATGGCCGCAATCATCCAGCCCGACAGGTACAGATAGCGGCCCTTTGTGCTCTGGAAATGCTTCTTGATGGAGACCATTTTCTGTTGCGCGATAAAGCCGTGCCAGCAGCCCAGCGACTGCGTGTACTGTGCGGGGTCACGGTCATAGGCCGCCATGTCCTCGCGCATGATGCGCGCGGTGTGGCGTGCAATATCCAGTCCGGTCTGAAAGCGGTTCTGCAACCGCATGCGGGTAATGTAGTCGGCGTTGATGCCGTTCCATGCATTGCCTTGTGCGGCCAGTGTGTGGTTGGTCTGGTCCATCTGCTGCTGGTAGGTCGACATAGTGGTTTCCTCGTGGCTGTGTATGGAGTGTTGCAAGGATGATCGATCAAGCCTGGCGTTTGGCCAGGCGGCGATAACTGTGCAGAATGAGTTCGGTGTATCCGTTTGGTTGTGCCTGGCCTTCCAGGATCAGGGCCCTGGCGGTCTGGAATGCAAGGTTGTTATCCAGGTCTGCGCTCATGGGCCGGTAGTCGGGATCCCCCTGGTTCTGCTGATCGACGATGGCCGCCATACGGCGCATCACGCCCAGCACCTGCTGCTCGCTGCAGATGCCATGTAGCAACCAGTTGGCAATGTGCTGACTGGAAATGCGCAGCGTGGCGCGATCTTCCATCAGGTTTTCCTGATGAATGTCCGGCACCTTGGAGCAGCCGACGCCCTGATCGACCCAACGCACGACATAGCCGAGAATGCCCTGGGCATTGTTTTCCAGCTCCCGGTCAATGGCGGTCGCTGTCAATTCGTGGTCTTTGGGTAACAGCGGAATGTGCAGCATGTCCGCCAACGTCGCCCGGGGGCGCGACTGCAGGCGCAAACGCAGCGCCTGTTGCCGCGCCAGTACATCCACGTCGTGATAGTGCAGGGCGTGCAGGGTGGCTGCGGTGGGAGAGGGCACCCAGGCGGTGGTCGCCCCGGCCAGCGGGTGCTCGATCTTGCTGGACATCATGCCGGCCATATCATCGGGTTTGGGCCACATGCCCTTGCCGATCTGTGCCTTGCCGGGCAGACCGAAGGCCAGCCCGACATCCACGTTATGGTCTTCGTAGGCGCGGATGCAGGCCTGGTCCTTGAGCTGTGTTTTCGGCAGGAACGCACCGGCATGCATGCTGGTGTGGATCTCGTCACCCGTGCGGTCCAGAAATCCGGTATTGATGAATGCCACCCGCTCCCGGGCGGCCGCAATGCAGGCTGCCAGGTTGACCGTGGTGCGCCGCTCTTCATCCATGATGCCGAGCTTGATGGTATTGCCTGGCAGCTGCAGCAGGTCTTCCACCCGGTCAAACAGCGCGACGGTAAACGCCACTTCCTCCGGGCCGTGCAGTTTGGGCTTGACGATGTAAATGCTGCCGCTGCGCGAGTTGCGCAGGCCATTGGCGCCGCGGACATCCAGCGAGGCGATCAGGGCGGTGACCACGGCATCGATGATACCCTCCGGCGCTGGCTGATCGTCTGCATCCATCATCAGTTCGCTGTCCGTCAACAGCCCCACATTGCGGATCAGCATCAGGGTACGGCCCGGCAGCTCGCGTTTCGTGCCATCGGCTGCCGTGAACACCTTGTCCGGATGCAGTGAACGCAGGCGGGTTGTGCCGTTCTTGACGAGCTCAGCACGCAGGTCACCGCGTATCAGACCCAGCCAGTTGGCATAGACTTCCAGTTTGTCCTCGACATCAACTGCTGCCACCGAGTCCTCACAGTCCATGATGGTGGAGACGGCGGACTCCACCTGGATGTCCTGTATGCCCGCTTTGTCCCGGCTGCCGATTGCGCCGCTGCGATCAAACGCGATCTCGACGTGCAATCCCTGGTTACACAGGATGATTGAATCGGGTTGCTGCGGTGATCCCGTCAGCCCGATCCACTGCCGGGGCTGATGCAGTCCAGTCAAGGTGCCATTCGCCAGGCCGACCACCAGCCGGCCACCTTCAATGCGGTAGCCGGTGGCCAACTGATGGGAACCCTCGGTCAGCGGAAACGCGCGATCCAGAAACTCCCTGGCATAGCGGATGACTTCGGCCCCGCGTATGGCGTTGTAGTCTGTGCCGGCGGCCAACAGGCCCTTATCGGGAATCAGGTTGCTGCCATAGACGGCATCGTAGAGGCTGCCCCAGCGCGCGTTGGCCGCATTGATGGCGAAGCGGGCGTTCTTGAGGGGGACCACCAGTTGTGAGCCCGCGATCCGCGCGATTTCATCATCCACCCCCTCGGTGGCAATCGGGGCGGCGTCGGGTTGGGGCAGCAGATAGGCAATCTCTTCCAGGAAGCGGCGGTAGGCATTCGGGTCATGCGGCTGCCTGCGGTGCTGGTGGTGCCACTGGTCAATCTGCTGCTGCAACTCGTCCCGCCGGGCCAGCAGTTCGCGATTGCGCGGGGCCATGTCCGCCACCAGGCGTTCGAGTCCCTGCCAGAAGGCTGGGGCGTACAGGCCTGTCAGGGGCAACACCTGCTCATTGATGAAGCAGTAGAAACGCGGGTCGATAGCGCTGTGCGGTTGTCCGGCTGTCGGTAGCGGTTGGGCTGTTTGCATGTCGATCTCCGTTTCCACCCGGTACCTCCTTGCGGACTTCCGGGGGCGATTGCTTAAGACAGGCGTAGTGTATAGAATCGAATATTGGAATTTCACTATAGAAATTACACATTGTTAATTTTACAAAACGCAGTGTGTCTGTTGGGTGTCCGGAAGACGTTCGGGTGGGCTCTTTGATCTCGCAGAGATCGCCAAGCGCGCAAAAGGAGGGCATACCCCATGACCGGGAACAGGCCCCTGCAGAGGGTTTTTTGGCGGTCTTGGCGATCTCCGCGAGAATAAGAATAAATCTGCATCGAGAGGTAACACCATGAGAAGCCACGCCAGCCTGATGCGGCAGTCCCATTTCCTGGGCACCAAGATCCGCAACCTGCGCAAACAACATCATCTGACGCTGGAAGATCTCTCCGCTCGCTGCGTCAAGATCGACCCGGAGGCGGCCCCCTCGGTGTCCTACCTCTCGATGATCGAACGCGGCAAGCGCGTGCCGGGCAAGGGCATGCTGAACATCATTGCGGCTGTATTCCAGAAAGACATTGACTGGTTCATGGACGATGCCATGCCGGAATCGGCGATCACGCCGGTAAAGACCGGGCATGGTGGCATCAGCGGCATGGCACTGGAACCGGGGTTCCTGTTCAGCGACACCATCCTGCAGATTGCCATCCCGGAAATGCTGGCCCAGACGGGCACAACCGGGCGCCAGTTCGCCCACTTGCTGATACGGGCGCACCAGGAGCATCATCGAAACCACTTTCCCGACCTGGAGCGCGCGGCCGAGGACATAGGCCTCAAGCGCATGCCGCTGCGTGTTGAGGAGCTGATGACCATCGTCGAGAAACTGGGCCTGACCGTCAGGTGGTTCAGCCGCTCGCCCCAGGAGGTGCTGGACGAATCCGGCGGCCACTCGAAAAGTACCGTTCGGTCTTTTTTCGATCCACCCGGCACGTTATACCTGAATGAATTGCTGAAAGAAGAGCCGGCACGGCTCAAGTATGACCTGGCGCTGCACATCGGCCATTGCACACTTCACAACAAGGATGGGTTGAAGAGTGTGCTGCTGGCGGGCAGGAATCAGAGCAATACCGGTAATGCAGGCAGTGCGCAGTCCTTCGAGCCGGATGCGCAGGATATTCTCGGTGCCTGGCGCGATTTCGAGTGCAGTTTTTTTGCCGGAGCGCTGCTCTGTCCGCGCATCCCGTTCCGGCAGCTGCTGGAGCGCAACAGCTACGAAGTCAGTGTACACCGGCAACTGGAGGTCTCACCGTCCGTGGTGATGCGGCGCATGACAGCGGTCTCTTCCTACCCGCACTGGCACTATTTCGACGCCTATCCGCCCGGTACGCTCAAGGCGGTCTACCGCGGCAACGGTATCCCGCTGCCCTGGGGCAATATGCAAATGGTGGAGGATCCCTGCCAGAACTGGGCCGTGTTCCGCATGCTCAACAACGGCAGCAGCGCCGGCACCTCGGCCCAGGTATCCGTGCTGGATACCGGCGACGGTTCGCGTATCTATTGCTGCGAATCGGTCAACGTGGAAGACATGGCGGGCAATCCCCACGTACTGTGCGCAGGTATCGATCTGAACCCGGTGCTCGATGCACAGGGCAAGGCCAGTGGTGAGCTCGCCACCAGTCTGAAGCACGTCTGTGTCAAGGGCGGGGGCAACGCCGCGATTCCCGCAGCCCTGCGCAAGGACCTGCTCAGCGCGGCGCGCGTACTCAACATCGGCTGGGTAGAGCGAGGTATCGACAACCCGGCACGGGTTATCTGCTCACGCGGGTCAGTGTGCCCGCGCACACCGGGCTGCTACCCGGCCGTCGAGTCGCCGGATACGTTGACGGTCATGGAGAAGATGCAGCAGGCGATACGGCTGGAGTGCAGCCGGGGAGACACCTCTGACCAGACAACGGATCCCTGAGCTTTCAATCCGGCAGGAACCGGCAAGGTATCTGGTCGTGGTTGTACCTGTTGCCTCCGGGTACGCCCCTGCCTGGTCTGGCGGGAGCGATCAGGTATCAGCTCCCCCCGGATTGCAACAGCAACACGGCCCCCACCATCATCGCCGCTGACGCAGCCAGCAATGTCATGCCAATGCGCAGCGGGTTTTCTTCGCTACCCGTATCCTCGTCTTCGCCCGGGACCTGGCTGGCCCGTTCCCGGGGCTCCGACCCATCGTGAGAGAAGCCTTTCTCCATCTCGGCTTCCAGTTCCTCGCGGGAGAGGTAATCGAGATCCCAGTGGGTGGTCATGCGCTGCTTGACCTCGCACTCGTCCTGGCGGGCCTTCCTGGATTTCTCCTCCGGGGACTGCGTTTGTCGGTACTGTTGCGCGCTCACGGCTGCTACCTCTCTGCTTATGCAGGCCAGCGCGGCCTGCCGTCTTCCAAATTACGCGAGCCCTGGCCCCGGATCAAGGGGCGCTGTGCTGGTCAGTGCGCGCTGGGGAGGTTAGACTTGGGGTATCACAGATCAGCTAGTCAGCCGCTGACAGCGGTTGATGGAAGCAACATGGGAGTACATCAATGAAACTGGACCAGATTCTGCTGGACCCGGCCGCAGCCTACGACAATCCACTGCAGGTCGTGGAAGATGCCTCGCTGGAGCAGGCGGACAAGATCCATGTACTGCACCGCTGGGAGTACGATGCCAGGCAGCTGGCAGTGGCTGAGAGCGAAGGCATGGGCAAGGGTAATGCCACCGTCGTGCTCGATCAGGTATTGCAGGCTCTGGAGGCGTTGGGAGCCGAGCCGGGCGTAGAATGAAGGAAATCCGACTGCGCCGTGGCCGTGATTCCTCGCTGCGGCGCCTCCATCCCTGGGTGTTCTCCGGAGCGTTGGGCGAGCCGGCGGGCGATTCTCCGGCTTCCGGAGAGACCGTCCGTGTACTGGATGCCGCTGGAAACGCCTTGGCTTTGGCGGCCTGGTCCCCGCAATCGCGCATCCGGGCACGTGTCTGGAGTTTCGATCCCTCCGAATCCATTAATGAGGCATTCTTCCAGCGGCGGCTGGAGGAGGCCATGGCGCGCCGTGGTGAGCGTGCCACCGCGCCGAACGGTGCCTGCCGGCTGGTACACGGTGAATCGGATGGCCTGCCCGGGCTGATCGTGGACCGCTACGACAATGTACTGGTCTGCCAGTGTCTCTCCGCCGGGGCCGAGGCGTGGAAGGAAGAGATTGCCGATGCGCTGATGTCGCTGCTGCCGGCGGATTGCCTGTATGAGCGCTCGGACGCCGGCATCCGTGAACTGGAAGGCCTGTCGCCGGTGAAAGGTATACTGCGTGGCGCGCTGCCAGATACCGAGCCGCATATTGTCGAGAACGGCGCTGGTTACACGGTGGACGTCGTGGAGGGCCACAAGACCGGCTTCTATCTGGACCAGTCCGCCAACCGGGCGCTGGCCCGCCGGGAAGCGAAGGGGCGCCGGGTACTGAACTGTTTTTCCTACACAGGCGCGTTCAGCGTCGCCGCCCTGCAGGGTGGAGCGAGCCATGTCACCAATGTGGATGCCTCGGAACCGGCCCTGGAGCGCGCCGCCGCGCATATGGCGTTGAATGGCTTTGACAAAGGGCAGTACAGCAATCTGTGCGCCAACGCCTTCCAGCAACTGCGGCGTTTCCGTGAGGACGAGCGGCAATTCGACCTGATCATACTGGATCCTCCCAAGTTCGCCGACAGCCGCAATCAGCTCAAGAAGGGCGCGCGAGCCTACAAGGATATTGCCCTGCAGGCCGCCTACCTGTTGTCCCCGGGCGGCCTGCTGATGACCTTCTCCTGTTCCGGTGCCATGGACATGGGGCTGTTCCAGAAAATCACCGCCGATGCGCTACTGGACGCGGGGCGTTTCGGGCAAGTACAGGCCTGGTTGTACCAGGGCGCGGACCATCCGGTGTCCCTGCCATTTCCCGAGAGCCTCTATCTGAAAGGGTTGTTGTGCCGGCTTGACTGACTGAAAGGGGCATTGCTACCGGAAGACCGTGATTTCGCGATATAATCGGCGCCGTTTTCACAAACCCCGAAGAACGGGCGCCCCGCTTCGGCGGAGAGCAGCATCGCTGATCGTTTTTCACGACTGGAGGCCCAATGAAGCCGCTAGCCATCGTTACCGATATTGAGGGAACCACCAGCTCGATCCGCTTCATTCGGGATGTACTGTTCGTCTATGCCGAGCGGTTCCTGCCGGATTATGTTCGAGAGCACAAGGACGAGCGTGACGTGGCACGTCAGTTGCGCGGTATCAGCGACAAGACCGGCATCACCCTGAAGGATACGGAAGGGCTGGTTGCCAGCCTGCAGCAATGGATGCGCGACGGCAAGCAGGTCAATGAACTCAAAATTCTGCAGGGAATGGTCTGGGAGGAAGGCTACCGGAAGAGCGAGTTCCAGGCCCATGTCTACCCGGATGTGCCGGAGAAGCTGCGCGAGTGGCTGGAGCGGGAAATCAATCTGTATGTGTACTCCTCGGGCGCCGAGAAAGCCCAGCGGCTGTATTTTCGCTATTCCAGCCAGGGTGACCTCCGGTTGATGTTCGCCGGCTACTTCGATACTGCCATCGGGCCCAGGGAGGAAGTGGACTCGTATCGCAGTCTGGCCGCCGGCGTGGCGCTGGAGCCACAGCAGATGCTGTTCATCTCCGATACCGAAGCCGAGCTCGACGCGGCGCGGGAAGCGGGTATGCATACATTGCGTGTGGTGCGCCCGGAGGAGATCGGCGGTTCGCCGGAGCAGGTCGAATCGGCGCACCCGGTGGTCAACAGTTTCAGCGAAATTAATCTCGACAGTCTTTGATCTGTCCGGTGGCCGTTTCCTGCGGAGCACCTGATTCGCGGCTGTCAGGCCATGGCCCGATATTCGTCAAGGGCTTCCGGGTTGGCCAGCGCATCGCGGTTGGTGATGTCTTCACCGAGCAGAGCCGAACGCACGGCGAGCTCTGCGATTTTTCCACTGAGTGTGCGGGGGATATCGCTCACGGCGAAAATATCCCGGGGTACATGGCGCGGAGAAGCTCCGTCACGGACCGCCTGGCGGATCCGGTCGCGCAGTCCGTCATCCAGCGAATACCCCTCTGTGAGACGTATGCACAGCGCGATCCGCACATCACCGCGTTCCGGGAGACCCACGGCTACCGCTTCGGCGACCTCCGGTAATGGCTCCACCTGACGATAAATCTCCGCTGTGCCGATCCGGACGCCTCCCGGGTTGAGTACCGTGTCGGATCGACCCAGAATCACAAAGCCGCCTTTAGGGCGCTGTTCCGCATAGTCGCCGTGTGTCCAGATATCCGGAAAACGATCGAAGTAGGCCTGCCGATAACGTTTTCCGTCTGGGTCGTTCCAGAAACCGGTAGGCATGCTGGGGAAAGACTGGCGGCAGACCAGCTCGCCTCTCTCGCCGATCACCGCTTCACCTGCCTCGTTGAGCACGGCCACATCCATACCCAGGCCTGCACACTGGATCTCGCCACGGCGCACCGGTAGCAGCGGGCAACCCAGTACGAAGCAGGAGATGATGTCGGTGCCTCCGGAAATCGATTGCAGGGCCACGTCAGGGTGGATGTGCTCATAGACGTGGTCGAAGTGTTCTGGCAGCAGGGGGGATCCGGTACTGAGTATGGTCTGCAGACTGCCCAGTGAATGTGTTCTCCGTGGCGCCAGTCCCTGTTTCTGCGCCGTGGCGATGAATTTTGCGGATACGCCGAAGTGGGTGATGCCGGTCTCATCGATCAGATCGAACAGGCTGTCAGGCGCCGGATGGAAGGGAGAGCCGTCGTACAGGACCAGAGTGGCTCCCGACGCCAGTCCGCTGACCAGCCAGTTCCACATCATCCATCCGCAGGTGGTGAAGTAGAACAGGACGCTGCTGTTCGTCAGGTCTGCGTGGAGTTCGTGTTCCTTGCGGTGTTGCAGCAGTGTGCCGCCCACTCCGTGGATGATGCACTTGGGTTTGCCGGTGGTTCCCGAAGAGTACATGATGAATAGCGGATCATTGAACTGCATCGCGGCAAACTGCAGGGGTACAGGGTTGCGGGGCGTGGCATCGTGCCAGTGGATCGAGTTGCGGATCCCGGGGGAAGGAGTGTCGCCATACAGCTCCGGCAACAGCACCAGCCGCTTTACCGATGGCAATGCCGCCTGCAGGCGCTCCAGTGTTTTCGCATGCCGGTTGATACGGCCTGCGTAGCAATGACTGGACACCGCGAAAAGAATGACCGGCTCGATCTGTGTGAGCCGGTCCAGTACGCCATTGACGCCAAAATCGGGGGAGCAGGAGGACCAGACCGCGCCCACGCTGGCGGTGGCCAGCATGGCGACGACCGTCTCCGGGCGGTTGGCGGCAAAGGCGGCGACGCGGTCGCCGGGAGTTACACCCTGTTCGCGCAGCCAGGCGACCAGACGCGTGACCTCTGCGTGAAGAACTGCGTAAGTGACGGACTGCTGTATGCCGGTCTCGTCCCGAAAGAGCAGTGCGGTGTGGTCATCCTGACGGCATAGCAGGTTCCGGGCATAGTTGAGCCGGGCGCCGGGAAACCAACGGTCCTGCCAGGGATGTTCTCCCTTGTCCAGCGTCCGGTCGGGTCCGGTATCGAGCTGGACACCGGTAAAGGCAAGACACTCGGACCAGAAGTATTCCCGATGGGTGATGCTCCACCGGTGCAGTGAGGCATAGTCGGTCAGGCTGGCGTCGTGGACGGTGTTGATGTGCTCCAGGAATGCCTGCATGCGGCTGCCCTGGAGTCTGGAAACAGGAGGCGACCACAGAATTGTTCGGGCGTTCTGTGTATGACTCATGGATCTTCTCCGTCTTCGGAGTGGGAGGCAGTAGCCACCGAGACCCGTGACTGCACAGGGCGTTGCAGCTGGGCGCTGATCCACTGTCCGGTGCGGACCAGGGCCGGAAGGTCGACTCCGGTTTCAATGCCCATGCCGTGCAACATGTAGATGACGTCCTCGGTGGACACGTTGCCGCTGGCTCCCCTGGCGTACGGACAGCCTCCGAGTCCGGCGACGGAGCTGTCCACGGTGGCAATGCCCAGCTGCAGGGCGGCGAGG
Source organism: Pseudohongiellaceae bacterium (assembly GCA_040882255.1). Taxonomy (GTDB): domain Bacteria; phylum Pseudomonadota; class Gammaproteobacteria; order Pseudomonadales; family Pseudohongiellaceae; genus PWQG01. The sequence goes on from JBBEBP010000011.1 coordinate 251,763, forward strand.
ATATTGGCCAGGGCCTGTCCGTAGGTGTCGTGGAAATGGACGGCCAGCTGGCTGGCATCCGTCCGTTCCATGCAGCATTCCAGGACCTGTTGTACCTGGCGGGGCGTGCCGACTCCGATGGTGTCACCGACGGACACCTCGTAGCAGCCGATGTCCATCAGCAGCCCGGTGACCCGGGCGACCTCGCGGGCCGGCACGTCTCCCTGCCAGGGGCAGCCCATGGCACAGGAGACGTAACCGCGTACCGCCACGCCGGCCTGCTGGGCGGCCTCGCAGACGGCAGCAAAACGCTGCATGCTCTCATCGATGCTGCAGTTGATGTTCTTCTGGCTGAACGCCTCCGAGGCAGCCGCAAATACCGCTACTTCCCGCACGCCGGCATCCATCGCGCGTTGCAGGCCTGTCAGGTTGGGGGTGAGCGCGGTGTAGCGCACGTCCTGACGGCGCCGGATACCGGTGATGACCTGATCGGAGCCGGCCATCGAAGGGACCCAGCGCGGTGAGACAAAACTGCCCGCCTCAATGTGCCGTATCCCCGCGTCCGCCAATCGCTCGATGAACGCGATGCGGTCCTCCACGGACAGCTGGCCGGATTCGTTCTGCAGGCCGTCCCGGGGTCCGACCTCCACGATCCGTACCCGCTCGGGTGACTCGATCATTCGTTGATGTCCTCTGCAAAGGTGAGCAGCACCGTATCCGGTGCCACCAGCTCGCCTTCACTGCAGGGCAGGGTGGCGATGGTGGCGGCACGTGGCGCCGTCAGTGTATGTTCCATTTTCATGGCTTCCATGATCAGCAGGGTCTGGCCGGCCGTGACGGCTTCGCCTTCGGCCACCTGGAGCGAGACGATACGTCCCGGCAGGGGGGCGACGATCCGGTTGCTGCGATCCGGCCCGGCCTCGGTGGCGTCACGGCCATGGCCCGGCGCCGGCTTCTCCTGCAGATGGTAACGCCGGCTGAAGGGATTGTGGGTCAGATTACGCCAGGCCCGCAATGGTCCCGCAGGAACATCCTCTCGAATACTCATCCGATCAGCGGCGGTCGCGGCAGACGTGTCGCGGAGCAGTGCGGGCAGTACTTCCTCCAGCCAGGTGGTGGGCATGGAACCGGAAAGGAAATCCGGATGTTGCACCAGTGTGGCCAGTAGAGTGGCATTGGTGTCCGTTCCCTCCACCCGGATCTGTTGCAGTACTTCTGCCATCATCCGGATGACATCGTTGCGCTGCGGAGCATGCACGATCAGCTTGGCCAGTAGCGAGTCGTAGTGGACAGAAACGGTGTCGCCGGCCATATAGCCGGTGTCGATGCGCAGGCCGGGGCCGATTGGCCACCGGATACTCTGCAGTCGGCCGGCGGAGGGAAGGAAATCCAGGGCCGGGGTTTCCGCGTTGAGCCTTGCCTCCATCGCATGCCCCTGCAGCGGCACATCCTGTTGTGTCAGGGGTAGTGGTTCTCCGCTGGCAATCCGCAACTGCCAGGCAACCAGATCCTGACCGGTGACCGCTTCGGTGACCGGGTGCTCTACCTGCAGACGGGTGTTCATTTCCATGAACCAGAATTCATTGTCTCGCATAAGAAATTCTACGGTGCCGGCGCCAACGTAGCCGATGGCCCTGGCGGCCTGCACCGCAGCGTCTCCCATTTGCTGGCGCAATTGTTCCGACAAGCCCGGCGCAGGGGCTTCCTCGATCAGTTTCTGATGGCGGCGCTGGACCGAACAATCCCGTTCATGAAGATGGATGACCTGGCCCTGCGTGTCGGCAAAAACCTGCACCTCGATATGGCGGGCTCCCGTCAGGTATTTCTCCAGTAACACGGAGGCATCACCAAAGGCCGATGAGGCCTCGCGGCGGACGGCTTTCAAGGCCTCCATGAACTGCTCCTCGCGGTGCACCACTCGCAGTCCGCGGCCCCCGCCTCCGGCCACGGCCTTGATCAATACGGGATAGCCGATGGCGGTGGCTTCCTGCTGCAGTTGCCCGTCGTCGGTGGTGCTACCTTCCGGGCTCTGGAAACCGGGTATCACCGGCACGTTGGCCGCCTGCATCAACTGTCTGGCGCGGGCCTTGGAGCCCATGTCCGCGATGACGTGGGCCGGAGGTCCCACAAAGATCAAACCGGCGTCTTCTACGGCCCTGGCGAAACCGGCATTCTCTGACAGGAACCCGTAGCCCGGATGGATGGCGTCGGCCCGCCACTCTCTTGCGGCAGCGAGAATGGCTTCAATATTCAGGTAGCTTTGATCAGACGGGGGCGGGCCCACTGCAAAGGCGGCATCCGCCATGCGCACAGGCAGGGCATTGTGGTCGGCCGTCGAATAGACTACGGCTGACTCGATGCCCATTTCCTGCGCCGTGCGGAGCACCCGGCAGGCGATCTCGCCGCGGTTCGCCACAAGCAGACGGCGGATCACGAGCCATCTCCCTTTGATGACGGGGCCCAGGGCGGCATGTTCTTGCTGAAGAAGGCGGCCAGACCCTGCTGGCCTTCCTCGCTGGTACGCAGCCGGGCGATCAGCTCGCAGGTGTAGCGGCGGGTTTCGTCGCTGGAAACGGGCGGCGCGACCGTGCGGATCAGCTCCTTGGTTGCCTGCAGGGCGGTCGGGCCGTTGTGCAGTATCTGTGCGGCGATGTCACGGGCCCGCGTCAACAGAGCGTCAGGTGGCACGATTTCATGCACCAGCTGCATCGCCTGGGCCTGCTCCGCATTGAAGGGCTCGGCGGTCAGGAAGAAACGGCGTGCCTGGTGAATGCCGATGCGGGCAATGAGCCAGGGGCTGATGACCGCTGGTGCAATGCCCAGTCTGACTTCGGTAATGGCGAATCGCGCATCCGAGGCTGCGATCACGATATCGCTGGCCGCCACGATCCCGGTGGCGCCGGCCATGGCGTTGCCGTTCACCGCAGCGATCAGGGGTTTCGGGAAGCGATGCAGTGTGTCCAGCATGTCCGCCAGGTGGCCGGCATCCTTGATGTTGTCCGCGTGGCTGAAGTTGACCATGGACTTCATGTAGTTGAGATCGGCGCCGGCCGAGAAGCTGCGCCCGGCACCCGTGATGATCACCACTCGTGTTCCGTTATCGTCGGCAAGCTGGCGAAGCGCCGTGGTGATCGCCTGGATCAGTTCCGGCCCGAAGGCATTATGCCGCTCTGGCCGGTTCAGGGTCAGCAGGGTAATCCGGTCTGTGGTGGTGATATCAAGCATGGTGTTGTCTCTGTTCCCGTGGTCGTGCTGTAGAGCATTTTTACATTCTGAAAACACCGAAGCGGGTCGGCTCCGGCGGTGCGTGGCTGGCGGCGAACAGCGACAGGGCCAGTACCTCGCGGGTATACGCCGGATCGATGATGCCGTCATCCCAGAGCCGGGCACTGGCGAACCAGGCGTTGCCTTCCTCCTCGTAGCGAGCCTCGATGGAGGCACGGTACGCGTCGCGCTCTTCCTCGTTCCATTGTTTTCCCTGGTTCCGCAGCGTGTCTTCGCGCACCTGGCTGAGCACGCCAGCGGCCTGGGCGCCGCCCATTACCGAGACGCGGGCATTGGGCCAGCTCCAGAGGAAGCGAGGATCATAGGCCCGGCCGCACATGCCGTAGTTGCCGGCACCGAAGCTGCCGCCCACAATTACCGTGATCTTGGGAACGGCGGCGGTGGCGACCGCGTTGACGAGCTTTGCTCCGTGCCGCGCAATGCCTTCGTGCTCATACTTGCGGCCTACCATAAAACCGGTGATGTTCTGCAGGAAGATCAGAGGGATGTTGCGCTGGCAGCATAACTCGATGAAGTGCGCGCCTTTTGTAGCCGATTCGGAAAACAGGATGCCGTTGTTGCCGAGCAGGCCTACGGTCTGGCCATGAATGCGGGCGAAACCGCAGACCAGTGTGCTGCCGTAAAGCGGTTTGAACTCATCAAAGCGGGAACCGTCCACCACCCGGGCGATCACTTCCCGGATCTCGAAGGGCTGGCGTACGTCGCGTGGTATCAGGCCGTACAGTTCCCCGGGATCATGCAGCGGGGCCTCGGCCTCGTCCGGCCAGTCACGGCCGGGGCGATTGAGGTTGGCGACACTGCCGCGCAACAGGGCAATGGCATGGGCGTCATCGTCGGCCAGTTGATCGGCGACGCCGGAGATGCGGGCATGGACATCGCCTCCGCCCAGTTCTTCGGCGGTGACTTCCTCACCGGTGGCGGCCCTGACCAGTGGCGGTCCGCCCAGGAAGATTGTGCCCTGTTCCCGGACAATGATCGATTCATCAGCCATGGCGGGCACATAGGCTCCACCCGCCGTGCAGGAGCCCATCACCGCCGCCAGCTGGGGGATGTTGCGGGCCGACAGATGTGCCTGGTTGTAGAAGATCCGTCCGAAGTGTTCGCGGTCCGGAAATACCTCGGCCTGATGTGGCAGATTGGCGCCGCCGGAATCGACCAGGTAGAGGCAGGGCAGGTGATTGTCGGCGGCGATCTGTTGCGCACGCAGGTGTTTTTTGACCGTCAGCGGATAATAGGTGCCGCCCTTGACCGTGGCATCATTGGCCACGATTACACAGAGTTGCCCGGCGATCCGGCCCATGCCCGTGATCAGACCCGCGCCGGGAACCTCTTCATCGTAGACCTGCCAGGCAGCGAGCTGGGAGAATTCCAGAAAAGGGGAGCCGGTATCCAGCAGTGCCTCGACACGATCGCGGGGCAGTAGTTTGCCGCGTTCCGTGTGCCGGGTCCGGGCGCGCTCGCTGCCGCCGCGTGCGAAATGGTCTGTCTGCACGCGCAGTGCGTGGAGCCGCTCAAGCTGTGTGGCGCGATTGTCCCGATAATCCGGGCTGTCGGTGCGAAGGCTGGACTGGATGACGGTCATGTCGGCGATGTCCCTTTGGCTGACGGGTGATCAGTAGCCCCCGGTTTCCCGGAACAGCTCTCGTCCGATCAGCATGCGGCGTATTTCCTGGGTGCCGGCTCCGATCTCGTAGAGCTTGGCGTCGCGCAACAGTCGGGCGGCCGGGTACTCGTTAGTGTACCCGTTGCCGCCCAGGATCTGTATGGTTTCCAGTGCGAAGCGGGTGGCTGTTCCGGCGCTGAGCAGAATAGCGCCGGCGGCGTCCTTGCGGGTGGTCTGGCCACGATCGCAGGCGCGGGCCACGGCATAGACGTAGGCCCGGCAGGCGTTGAGTTCTGTGTACAGATCGGCCAGTTTGCCCTGAATGAACTGGAACTCACCGATGGCGCTGCCGAATTGCCTGCGCTCCCGGGCATAGGGAAGGGCGGTGTCCAGGCAGGCCTGCAGGATGCCCAGTGGTCCTCCGGCCAGCACCACCCGCTCGTAGTCCAGTCCGCTCATCAGGACCTGCACACCGCCGTTCAGTGCCCCCAGGATATTGGTGGCGGGGACGCGGCAATCCTCCAGAACGAGCTCGCAGGTGTTGGAGCCGCGCATGCCGAGTTTGTCCAGTTTCGGGGAACGGCCCAGGCCTGGTGTATCGCCTTCCACTATGAAGGCGGTGATCCCCTTGGGGCCGTCCTCTGGAGAGGTCTTGGCATAGATCACGAGCGTGTCGGCTTCCGGGCCGTTGGTGATCCACATCTTGCGGCCATTGAGTATCCAGTGATCGCCATCGCGTGTGGCACGAAGCTGCATGGCAGTCACGTCCGAGCCGGCACCGGGCTCGCTCATGGCCAGTGCGCCGACTCGCTTGCCGCTGATCAGGGCGGGCAGATAGCGTTCTTGCTGCTCCGGGGTGCCGTTACGGAAGATCTGATTGACACAGAGGTTGGAGTGGGCGCCATAACTGAGCCCCACACTGGCCGACGCCCGGCTGATTTCTTCCATGGCCAGTACATGGGCCAGATAGCCCATTCCGGCACCACCGAGGGTTTCGGAGACGGTCACACCCAGTAGCCCCATGTCGCCCATTTTCTGCCACAGATCCGGGGGGAACTGGTTGTCGCGGTCGATATCGGCGGCGCGGGGCGCGATTTCCTTACGGGCGAACTGTCGGACCTGGTCCTGCAGCAGGTTCAGCGAGGGGTCCAGGTCGGCATCCAGTGGTGATGACAGCATCGTTCGAATCCCTTGTCATTGTTGTCAGTCAGAGTCTAACCGAAAAATGAATGGATTCACATTGCCATGGACTGTGGAGAGCTGTCGGAAATCCTTCAGCAGTGAGGGTCTCTGCAGAATTCAAGCAGGGCTTCGATCGGCGCCGGTCGATGACAGAGGTATCCCTGGATGAGGTCACAGCCCTGTTCATGAAGAAATGCCAGTTGCTCGGTATTCTCCACGCCTTCGGCCACCACCTGCAGTCCCAGGGTGTGAGCCATGGTGATGATAGCCTGGATGATGGCCTTGTCCTGTTCACTATCATTGAATTCCGATGTGAAGGTGCGATCGATTTTCAGTGTATCCAGGGGGTAGCTCTTGAGTTGCCCCAGTGAGGAGTACCCGGTGCCGAAGTCATCCAGTGCCAGACCGATACCCATGTCACGGATCCGGCGCATGACCTCGATTGCTTTATCGGTATCCTGCATCACGGTGCTTTCCGTGATTTCGAGTTCCAGCTGATGGGCGGGATAACCGGAGTCATCCAGCGAGCGGCGGATGCGGCGGGGCAGATCGGGGTCGCTGAATTGCCGCGCGGACAGATTGACGGCGAGGGACAAGGGGGGTTCCCCGGGTGACGACGAGGCCAGTTGCTGGCAGGCCTCCCGCATGACCCACTCGCCGATGTCAAGAATCAGGCCGGACTCCTCGGCGATCGGGATGAATCGGTCAGGGGGCACCTCGCCCAGTACCGGGCTATGCCATCGCAGCAGTGCCTCTGCACCGCAGACTTCCCGGCCGTCGGCTCTCAGTTTGGCCTGGTAGTGGATGGTGAATTCATTGTTCTTCAGGGCGCCGCGCAGATAATGTTCGAGCCGCGTGCGCTCGCGATTGCGCTGGTTGATCTCCTCCAGGTAAAACTGAGCGTTGTTGCGGCCTTCATCCTTGGCCAGATACATGGCGGAATCGGCATGCTGCATCAGTGTTTCGGCATCGTCCGCGTCTTTGCCGTACATGCTGATGCCGATACTCGCGCTTATTTCATAGGCGTTGCCACGTACCTGCAACGGCTCCTCGAAGATGTCCAGCAGCTTTCCGGCGATCCGCTCGGCCTGTGCCGGCTCCCGCAGATGCTGGAGCAACACCACGAACTCATCGCCACCCAGGCGGGCAACTACGTCGCTATCCCGCAGTGGCCTGGTGAGCCGCTTGGCCACTTCGCTCAGCAGCCGGTCTCCGGCGTGGTGGCCATAGGTATCATTGACCAGCTTGAAGCGGTCCAGATCAATGAACAGTACAGCGAAGGACCATTCCGGATAGCGACGGGCCGACCGAAGACCCTGTTCCAGCAGCTCCATGAACATGACGCGGTTGGGCAATCCGGTAAGACTGTCGTGCGTGGCCAGGTGACGCATCTGCTCGGCGATGTTCTTTTTTTCGGTAATGTCGCGTGAAATGCCCCGGTAACCGAGGAACCGGTCCTGGTCATCCAGAATGGGTTCTCCGCTTAAAGAAAAATGATATCGGGTACCTTCATCGTTGGTGAAAGTGAACTCGAAGTCGCGGAACGTTTTCCGTGCTTCCTGCCGTGCTTCCAGGGCTGCCCAGCTGGTATTGTCCGCTTGCAGAAAGGCCAGTTCCCGCAGACGGTGGCCGATCGCCTGACTGACCGCATGGCGATTGGCGTCACCCACCACATGTCCTTCATATTTGGTGAAACGCAGCTTCGTATCCTGCTCCCAGTAGAAGTCCGATGACAGGTTGGTCAGGCTGCGGAACCGCGCCTCGCTTTCACGGATCTGCTGCTCGGCCTGCCGGCGGTCCTCGTCGCTGGCGAAACTGTCCAGGGCAAAGGAGACGTTATCAGCCATGTTGACCAGCAGGCGAGTGATTTCAGGATCGAAGGCATTCACTTCGGTAGCGTAGAACAGCAGCAATGCAACGCGTGTACCGCGCTGGTAGAGGGGGAAAGCGGCAGCGGCCTGCAGCCCATAGATTTCCGCATAGGCACGCCAGTGGTTCATACGGGGATCATTGAGGAAATCATTGCTGATGACCGGCTGCATGGTCCGCCAGGCTTCTCCCGAGATCCCGCCTCCGGCTGCCGTGTCCGTGCGTATGGAAATCGGTGCACGGGGCAGTTGATCCGTGAGCGGAGCGCCGGCCCGGGCCCGGGCGCGCAGTAGATGATCGGCATTGGGCTCGACGATGGCGGATATGATGAAGCGGCCTCCCTTGATGGCCGCGTTGCATACGTTTTCGTACAGGGACTGTACCGAATCGGCCCGTAGAATGGCGCCATTGGTTTCGCTGAGCGCCGAAAACATCTGTTGCAGACGCAGTGACTGTTGTTCGGTCCGGCGACGCCCGCTGATGTCGCGGCTGACAGCGATGATAATCCAGCGTCCGTCGATGAAAGCGGCTCGACTGCGGATTTCCACATAGCCGATCTCTCCGTCTTTGCGTTCGATTTCATGGACGAGACGGCTGCTGCGACCGTGTTCGATCAGCCGTGTGTAGCGTTCTTTCAACTGGTGCCCGGGGATTCCGGTGATGTCGTTCGGCCCCATCGACAGCAACTCTTCCCGGCTGTATCCGGTGGCCTGGCAGGCGGTCTGGTTGATATCCACGAACCGCAGCGATTGCGGGTCCACCAGATAGATCATGTCCGTGGAGGTATCGATGGCGGCCCGGAAGCGTTGCAGATGGGCTTCGCTCTCGTGTTGCCGGGTGATGTCGGTGGCGCAGCAATGATAGCCCCGGAACCGGCCTTTGCGGTCGTGGGCCGGTGTGCCACTGATGTTCAGAATGCGCTCTTCGCCGCCGCCGCGCAGGCGGAACAGAACCTGACTGAATGGATGCTTCTGCCGCCGTGCTTCGCGATAACGGTGCTGGTCATAATGCCGGAGAGGACGGGCCCCGGCCTGGCGGAGAGTGTGGTCGGGCAGTCGTTTGCGTAAAAGGTGGCTGGCGGGTGATTGTCCGCTCCGGTGCAGCCGGCGGCAGACATTGCGGCCGTCTTCCTCCCAGTAGAAGTCGGAAGTCAGTGCCAGAAGCTGCCAGAACTCATCATTCACAGTGCCGCGAGCACGCCAGGGAGTGCTCGCTCTCATTGCCATGAATTGTCTGTCGATACGCTTCATGCTTCCGGCCCATCCTGATCTGATTATTATTTCCGTTGCGGCAGGAGACGTAACGTATTGTCGCCGACCTTCACACACTGTGCCAGAAAGCAGGTGGCAGCGTGTGTGTTATTCTAACGCATCGTGGCCCGGATCACGAAAAGAGGTCAGGCGCAACAGACAGTGTCATGCAGACAGGAGAGAGCCGTATGTTGAGTGGATTGCGGGGTGCCCGGAAACTGGAATTGCCGACGCCGGAACAGGCCCTGCCGGGGCGGGAGACGGCCATCGAAACCGCCCACTCACACCGGGTGCATGGCCGGCCGATTGCGCCACCGATGCCGGAAGGCATTGAGGAAATCGTATTCGGCATGGGCTGCTTCTGGGGAGCGGAGCGCGTGTTCTGGCGACAGCCCGGGGTCTACAGCACAGCGGTAGGCTATGCCGGGGGGTACACACCGAACCCGACCTATGACGAGGTGTGTAGCGGAGCGACCGGCCATACCGAGGTGGTGCGGGTATTCTACGATCCGGATCAGGTGTCCCTGAAAACATTATTGGCGCTTTTCTGGGAAGAGCATGATCCGACCCAGGGCATGCGGCAGGGCAATGATCGCGGCACCCAGTACCGGTCCGCCATCTACACCGCTAATGAAACGCAGCAAGCGATAGCAGAGCAGAGCCGGGAGCAGTTTCAACAGCGTCTGGGTGACAAGGGACTGGGATCGGTCACCACGGAAATCCGTCCGCTGGACGTGTTCTACTATGCCGAGGAGTACCACCAGCAATATCTGGAGCAGAATCCCGGCGGTTATTGCGGGCTCAAGGGCTTGGGTGTTCAGGCCGGTTGAGGCGTTACCGGCCGATTGGCTGGCGTTCTGACACGGAAGAAGGTCCGGATCTGTTCCCGCTTGGCCAGTGCATCCTTGAGACCCAGGTTCATCAGCTCCTGGCAGTAGGCTTGCTCGAACAGCAGCAGACTGACCAGCGAGCTGGCACTGGTGTCGCGGATGAACAGGCGGATGGACCGGGGCAGATCGCCTGCATGTTTGCTGGCGATGGCGTTAAGGTCGATGCTGGGGGTGATTTCCAGCAGCTCGATGGGACGCAGCGCCGGATCGGGGCCGGCCTGACAGCTGGCCAATAACCGGTTATAACGGCGCAGCACGGCCATGTCACTTTCCAGGGTGTCCACGAATGCGCTGTTGAGTACGTGACCAATGATCTGCCCCAGTGACGGGTGGTACAGCGGTGACTCATCCTCGACCCATTCGGTGTTGGCCCCGCTGACGCCGATCGCCAGTATCCGGTCGGCGCCCAGCCGGATCGCCGGGCTCAGGGGCGCCAGTTGACGGATTGCGCCATCACCGTAGTATTCCCGGCCGATTTTCACGGCCGGGAACAGTGTCGGGATCGCCGTGGAGGCCAGCAGGTGCCTGACGCTGAGGTCGGTGTTGAATCCGACCCGGTGCGGACGGTACCAGTCCTCGATCTCATGCCGGCTCTGGAAGAAAGAAACCGAGTTGCCACTGTAATAGGCCGATGCCGTGATGCTGATGGTCTCCAGATGGCCGGCGGCCATATGTTCCTGTAAGCGCTCCATGCGCAGTACGTTGTTCAGCAACTCCTCCAGGGGGCTGTTATCCAGCAGAGAGACCGGATTGCTGCTGCGGCGATTGCCCAGAAAGGAGAAAGCCCAGTTGGCCGCGCTGCCCAGCAGACCGCGCGCATCCACGCGGTAGACCTGACTGCTGTCGATGTTTTTCCAGATGTATTCCAGCGTCCGTATGCCGGTCCGCAAACGGTGGGCATGGGTCGCCAGAGAGGCGGCATTGAGCGCGCCGGCAGACGTGCCGGCTATGATGTGGAAGGGATTTGGCGCGTCCTTGGGCAGGACCATGGAGATACCACGCATTACACCGACCTGATAGGCGGCGCGGGCACCGCCACCGGACAGGACGAGTCCGAAACGGGGCGATTCTTCTGGATCACTGCTCAATATCATTCCTTATCCGGCGCACCGGAAGCCGGCTGCCAGCGGGGAGAGACCAACGGGTCCGGGCGGTTTCCTAAATGCGGTCAGGGCTGTATTCTAATACCAATCGGCGGGATGTGTCAGCGGCGCGCTGTGCTTTACCCCCCAATCCAGGATGATTTTTCAGAACAGGAGCCGGATGCCACGTGGCTGAACAGCACAAGCACAGGGAGCAGACAGAGACATCTGCCGCCCCCGCCAGAAGTCCCGAGCAGCTGGTCATTTCCATATCATCACGGGCCTTGTTCGACCTGGGCGAGAGTCACCGGGTGTTCGAGGAAGAGGGGCTCGAGGCCTATCAGGACTATCAGATTGCTCACGAGGATGAGCCACTGGCACCGGGGGTCGCTTTCAACCTGGTGCGCAAGTTCCTGGCCTTGAATGAGCTGATCGGTGGTCCGCGGGTCGAGGTGATCCTGTTGTCGCGTAACAGCGCGGATACCGGGCTGCGGGTATTCAATTCCATTGAACATTACGGGCTGTCCATTACCCGGGCTGCATTCTGCGGAGGTGACAGTCCGTACCGGTATATCGGTGCTTTCAACAGCCACCTGTTCCTGTCGGCGGATGGGGCGGATGTGCGACAGGCGCTGGAGTCGGGGGTGGCTGCGGCGACCATTCTGCCATCGGCCGGCAACTGGCAGGATGAGCATGGTGTGCTCAAGTTTGCCTTTGACGGTGACGCGGTACTGTTTTCTGATGAGGCCGAGAAGATCTACAAAAGCAGTGGTCTGGAGGCCTTCGCGAAAAACGAGAAACAGTCCGCTTCGCAGCCGCTGTCCGGTGGACCGTTCAAGCCCTTTCTGGCGGCCCTGCAGCAGTTGCAGATGGAATTTCCGGTCGGCGAGGCCCCGATCCGCACCTGCCTGGTGACGGCGCGGTCGGCGCCGGCTCACGAGCGGGTGGTGCGCACGCTGCGGGCCTGGAACATCCGTATTGACGAATCCCTGTTCCTGGGCGGCATGGCCAAGGGACCTTTCCTGCAGTCGTTCGGCGCCGATGTTTTCTTCGATGATCAGCAGGGACACTGCGAGTCGGCTCGCGACCTGGTGGCCACCGGGCACGTACCCCATGGTGTTGCCAATGAGCCGGAGAAGACCAAGTGAAGTTGCAGCAACTCCGATACCTGGTCGAGATCAGCCGTAATGATTTCAGCGTTTCCGCCACGGCCCGGCGTCTGCATACCTCGCAGCCCGGTGTCAGCAAGCAGATCCTGGCGCTGGAGGACGAGTTGGGGGTGACGTTGTTCACTCGCCATGGCAAGCAGATTACCGGTCTCAGCGTGCCGGGCACGGAGATCCTGAAGCTGGCGGAACAGGTATTGCACACCACTGGCAATATCCGGGATCTCGCGCAGGAACATGCGGATCCGAAGCGCGGCCGGCTCAGCATCGCTACCACCCATACACAGAGTCGTTATGTGTTGCCGCCGGTGATCCGTGCCTTCATTGACCGCTACCCCGAAGTGAACCTGAACCTGCAGCAGGGCACGCCGATCCAGATTGCCGAGATGGCGGCGCGGGGCATGGTGGACTTCGCCATCGCCACCGAGGCCATGGAATTGTTCAGTGATCTGATCATGTTGCCCTGTTACCGCTGGAACCGCTGCATCCTGGTGCCGGACGGACATCCGTTACTGGAGCTGGATCAGCCGCTGGCGCTGGAGGATGTGGCCGCCTGGCCCCTGGTCACGTACGTGTTCGGTTTCACCGGCCGATCCCAGCTGGACGAGGCTTTCCGGCACAGGGGGCTGACCCCCAATGTGGTATTCACGGCCGCCGATGCGGACGTCATCAAGACCTACGTGCGGCTGGGGCTGGGCATCGGCATCGTGGCCAGCATGGCCTATGACGAGGAAGAGGACAGGGGGTTGCGCTCACTGGATGCCAGTCACCTGTTCGACTACAGCGTCACGCGCATCGGCTTCCGGCGCACTACCGTGCTGCGCAGCTATATGCGGGACTTCATTCAGTTGTTCGCTTCACAGCTGGAAGCGCCCTTGCTTGATCAGTTGCTGGCGTGTCATACCCAGAGCGAAGTCGACGCACTGTTGCAGAATCACCCCATACCGGATTGCTGAGGTGTCGTTACTGCGAACCGCCCCGGGCGATCAGGTTGTCCAGATGCAGACCGCATTCCTTTGCCGTGGCTTCCTCCCACCACCAGCGGCCTTCGCGTTCGTGCTGGTTGGGGCCGACCGGGCGTGTGCAGGGTTCGCAGCCGATACTGACGAAGCCGCGATCGTGCAGTGGATTGTAGGGCAGGTCGAACATGCGGATGTACTCCCAGACCTGCGCGGATGACCAGTTGGCGAAAGGGTTGAACTTCATCACAGGATGGTCATCCGTGGAGACGGTGGTATCCAGTTGCGCCACCGCCACGTCACTGCGGGTCGGGCTCTGGTCCTTGCGCTGCCCGGTGATCCAGGCGTCGACGTTGGCGAGTCTGCGTTTCAGCGGTTCGATCTTGCGTATTCCACAGCACTCCTCATGACCGTCGCGGTAGAAGCTGAACAGGCCCTTGCGACTGACCAGGTCCTGCAGCTTCGCGGTGTCCGGACACATGAGCTGCAGGTTGAGGTCATAAGCTTCCCGCACTTCGTCCATGAAACGGTAGGTTTCCGGGTGCAGGCGGCCGGTATCCAGCGTGAACACCGGAATGTCCTTACGCAGCTTCCAGGCCATGATGACCAGTGCCACATCCTCGGCGCCGCTGAACGAGACGGTGATGTCCGGAACAGCCTCCAGGATTTCCTTCAGAATGTCGCGGGGTTCCATGGACTGAAAGCGGGCATTGGCCTCGGCAATGCTATCGGGGCTGATCATCGGCAGTTCTCGGTTCCTTCGGGAAAGGCGGTATTCTGAAACAAATGTCGTAGCTGGTAAAGCGCAGAGCGGACTCTGTCACCACATGACAGGCCGCTGTGCGGTCCGGCAGTGGCAAGGCGCCGGAGATCATGTAAAATTCCGGGTTTTCCGCTGACGATTGATGTGTGAGGTGTGACTTGGAAATCGCCTGTCTTGACCTGGAAGGGGTGCTGGTACCGGAAATCTGGATCGGGTTCGCGGAGCGGACCGGAATCAGGGAACTGCGGGCCACGACACGGGATATTCCGGACTACGATGTGTTGATGCAGCAGCGTCTGCGGCTGTTGCGCGAGCACGGCCTGGGGTTGCCGGACATCCAGGAGGTTATCGCCGGTCTCAGCCCGCTGCCCGGCGCGGTGGAATTCGTCGACTGGCTACGGGAACGATTCCAGGTGGTCATCCTTTCCGACACCTTCTACGAGTTCTCTCAGCCACTGATGCGGCAACTGGGATTCCCGACCCTGTTCTGTCACCGGCTGGTGGCGGATGACGAGGGCGCCATCATTGATTACCGGTTGCGTCAGCAGGACCCGAAACGTCAGTGCATCAAGGCTTTCCACGGGCTGAATTTCCGCTGCATCGCGGCGGGTGACTCCTACAATGACACCACGATGCTGGCCGAGGCGGACGCCGGCATTCTGTTCAGCGCCCCCGACAAGGTGATCCGGGAGTTTCCCCAGTACCCCGCAGTGCATGACTATGAAGCGCTGAGACAGGCGTTCCTGGATGCCAGCGAGCGGGATCTTTCCTTGAAGTGAATTCTACTGTATCGATTCCAGTGTGTTGATAAGAAGAGAGATCTTGTCGATTGTTTCCTGGTACTCCAGCTCACTGTCCGAGTCTGATACGATGCCGCCGCCGCCCCAGCAGTAGATGTGATCGGAATCACAGAGCAGGGTGCGGATGGCGATGCTGCTGTCCAGATTGCCGTCGAAGCCGGCCCGCACCACGCTGCCGCAGTAGACCGAACGGTGATCCGGTTCCAGCGTATCGATGATTTCCATGGCGCGGATTTTCGGCGCACCCGTGATGGAGCCGCCGGGGAAGCAGGCGTGCAGCAGCGCCAGCGCATGATCGCCCTCGCGCAGCTCTCCCGTTATCGAACTGACCAGATGATGAACAGCGGTATAGGACTGCAACTCGAACAGGGTTTCTACCCGCACACTGCCGGTGGCACAGCGGCTACCCAGGTCATTGCGCAGCAGGTCCACGATCATCAGGTTCTCGGCCCGATCCTTGGCGCTGTGCCGCAGGGAGTCAGCCAGTTGCCGGTCTTCTTCCGCTGTCTGGCCGCGCCGCCGGGTGCCCTTGATGGGCTGCGTCAGCACCTTGCTCTCCTCCACGCGAAGGAACCGTTCCGGTGACAGGCTCAGCACGGCTTCGCCGGAAGCCGCTTCCAGGTAGGCGGAAAACGGACTGTGGCTGGTCTGGCGCAGGCGCAGGTAGGCCTGTAGCGGATCTCCCGCATAGCCGGCATGAAAACGCTGGGCCAGATTGGCCTGATAGCAATCCCCGGCCTCGATCCATTGCTTGAGCCGGTTGAAGGCCCGCCGGTAGTGATCCTGTTCGATACTGGCCCGGAACGGGCTCCGTAACTCGAAGGAAGGAATCTCGATGCGATCAGCGCTGGTCTGGTGCAGGGCAGCGCGGACCCGCTCGCGGGTGGTGGCCGGGCATTCCGGCAGAAAAAACAGCGTGCAACGCTGTTGCTCGTGATCCACGGTCAGTGCCCACTGATAGACGCCAAAGCGGGCATCGGGCAAGCGGGGCTGTGGATGCTCCGCCGTGCCTGCCCGTCGTCGCAATGGCACCAGATCACGGCGCGATGCGTAGCCGAGGTAGCCGATGGCGCCGCCGCGAAACGGCAGGCGCGCCAGACGCTCGTCCCCGAGCGTGTCTGCGCCGGGCCCCAGTGCGGACAGTGCCTGTTGCAGATCCGCAAAGATGTCCGGCCCGGGAGCGTCTCCGGCCGGCAGGGTCAGTATGGTGGCCGGCAGGGCCGTGAGAATGTCAAAGCGGGCATGGGGTTGCCGGCTCAGTCCGCTGTCCAGGAATGCGGCGTCATCCAGTGCCGCCAGCCGCTGCATCCACGTGGCACTGTCGCGGCGGTAGGGCAGCGTTTCTACTTCCAGTGCTGGCATGTATTCCCCGTTCAGTCCTGCGGCCGGACCCGGATATCGATCCCGTCGATCAGCGTCTGCCAGTTGCCGATCACACCGTTGTATGGGTGATCACTCCAGGTCGGGATCGTCATAGGGCGGCTCCTTCAGCAGACTGCCCTGATTGTACAGGGACTCCAGTAACGACAGGGCGGCGTCCTGCCGGCCCGTCTCCATTGCTGCGGTGATCCGGTCCAGGCGGTGGTCGCAGAGTGATTCCACCAGTGGCGCCAGGCCGTTGGGGCAATGCAGTGACTGACCGTCAGCAAACACCTGCAGTTCGCCGGCATGACGGGCGAAGGCAAAGCGGGCACCGGGCGCCTTGTACAGCGGTTTTCCCTGCGCCAGATGGGAGGACATGCCGGTGTCATCCTCGTCCTCGACCAGCAGCTCCGGGTAGCGGGGCCGGGTCATGTGCTCACCGAACCAGGTGGTGATGGCAGTGCTGTCGATCAACGTGTTAAGGATACTTTCCAGCTGATCGGTGGCGCTTTCCGGGATCTCACCCGGGTGTACGGGAGGGGTGAGCTGACGGTCCGTGTAGCGTTGCCCCGGATCACAATGATCGGCCAGGAACGCCGCCAGGCCGGTGATGATCTCGGCGTGGGACGGTGCCCTGAAACCCACGGACCAGGTCAATGAGGTATCGATGGCGATGCCGTGGTGGGCGTAGCGGGCCGGTATATAGAGAATGTCGCCGCCCTGTACTTCGTGTTCTTCGTGTATCTCGAAGTTGTCCATCAGGCGCAGGCCGCTGTCCTCGTCAACGGGCGTGTCGGCGTCGCAGACCTGGCCGATCTGCCAGCGCTTCCGGCCTGCGCCCTGGATCAGGAACACGTCGTAGTGGTCGAAGTGGGGGCCTGCGCTGCCGCCATCGCCCGAACAGCTGGCCATGATATCGTCCAGGCGCCACCCGGGCAGGAAGTCAAAGCTCTGCAGCAGGGCACGGGCAGCGGGGTGCCATTGATCCACCGCCTGCACCAGCAGGCAGAAATTCCGTTCACCCAGGCCGGCGAGTGTCTGCGGGTCGAACGGGCCATGGTCGAGCTGCCAGCCACTGTTGTGGCCATCATGACGGATCAGACGGGATTCCACCGCCTCCTCACAGGCCAGCCCGGCCAGCTCGTCGGCATCCAGGGGATCGGCGAAGGCACCCTCGCCGCGGATCAGTAGCGGTTTCTGCTGCCAGTAGTGCGTCAGGAACTGCTGCCTGTCGAATCTTTCGGGGAACAGTCGCATGGAAATCAGATTCTGTCCGCCTGTTTTGCCGCGTTGCCGGTGTAGGTCTCGGGGCGCAGCGTACGCAGCTGCTGGCGGGCCTCCTCCGGAATGTCCAGTGAGTCGATGAACCCGGCCAGTTTTTCGGCATCGATACGCTGGCCCCGGGTCAACTCCTTGAGTTTCTCGTAGGCCTGTTCCACCCCGTAGCGGCGCATCACGGTCTGCACCGGCTCGGCCAGCACTTCCCATGCGTCGTCCAGGTCCGCCTGCAGGCGTTCGGCATTGATCGTGAGTTTGCCAAGGCCTTTCAGGGTGGCCTGGTAGGCAATGGCGCTGTGGGCGAAGCCCACGCCGATATTCCGCAGTACGGTAGAGTCGGTCAGGTCACGCTGCCAACGCGAGACGGGCAGCTTCTCGCCCAGGTGTTGCATGACCGCGTTGGCGATACCGAGGTTGCCTTCCGAATTCTCGAAATCGATGGGATTGACCTTGTGCGGCATGGTGGAGGATCCCACTTCGCCGGCCACGGCGCGTTGCCGGAAATAACCCAACGAGATGTAGCCCCACAGGTCGCGATCCAGGTCCGTCAGCACGGTATTGAAGCGGCAGATGCCCGAGAACAGTTCGGCGATGTAGTCGTGTGGCTCGATCTGCGTGGTGTAGGGATTCCAGGTCAGCCCCAGCGTTTCGACGAAGCGCTTCGCATGTGCGGCCCAGTCCACTTCGGGATAGGCGACAAGGTGGGCGTTGTAGTTGCCCACTGCGCCGTTGATCTTGCCCAGAATCTCACTGGCGGCAAACTGGTCCATCTGGCGCTGCAGTCGGTGGACGACGTTGGCGAGTTCCTTGCCGACCGTGGTGGGCGAGGCGCTCTGTCCATGGGTGCGCGACAGCATGGGTTGTTCCGCGTGTTCATGGGCCAGGTCACGCAGGCGTTCAATGAGTTTTTCCATCATCGGCAGCATGACCAGGTCCCGGCCATCGCGCAGCATCAGAGCGTAGGCCAGGTTGTTGATGTCCTCCGAGGTGCAGGCGAAGTGAATGAACTCGCTCTGTGTGGCGGCTTCGGGATGTCCGGAGACTTTCTCCCGGATGAAATATTCGACCGCTTTCACGTCATGATTGGTGGTGGCCTCGATCTCCTTGACGCGTCGTGCATCCTCCATGGAGAAGTTCTCGATCAGACTGTCCAGCAGGGCGTTGCCGGCCTTGCTCAGCGCGGGCGCCTCGTTGATGTCCGGATGGGCGGCCAGTTGCTGCAGCCAGCGCACTTCGACAATCACACGGTAGCGGATCAGGGCGTATTCACTGAAGTAGTGGCTCAGGTCTTCCACTTTGTTGCGGTAGCGGCCGTCAACGGGGGAAATGGCGCTCAGGTTGTCGAATGCGATGGTGCTCATGATGCGGAATCGTCCTCGGTTGGCGAATAGGAGTTGAGCCGGATCAGGCGGCGCCGGATCGTGGCAATGGTTTCCTTGATGCGTTTCTTGTAGAGGAACAGCTGCCAGCGCCGTCCGCCAAGCTGGTGCCACAGTACGGCCGAGCGGATACCGGTCAGCAGCAGTGCGCGGATACGGTCGGCGACTTCCTGGCGGCGCAGGTGTTCCGGGTTGCCGGCCACGTGAATCCGGAAGGTCAGGTTGCTCAGCGTTTCCTGGTAGAGTCGCGACAGTTCCAGGTAGTCGCTGTCCTCGTAGACGGAGGGCAGCTCGCCGTGCCAGTGGGTGGCCATGGTTTCCAGTCGCTGACGGATGGTTTCCTGCATTTTTCCGTTGCGCAGGAATTTCTTCTGCAGCACCAGGATACCCAGCAGATAGCGGGCCTCCTCTGCGTGCTCCTTGAGACCCTGGCCATCCAGGCTTTCCTGCAGGGCCTGAAGACCCTGGCTGAGCGCGGCCGGGTCCCGGTAGATGTCAGCCACGCTGCCCGGGTTGGTCACAAATAACGTGCGCACCAGGCTGCCCAGCTGCTGCTCGTTGGTCTGTCCGCGGGTGGCGAGCTGATGAACCAGCACGGCGCATTGCATGGTCGCGCCGAGCGCCATGTTGCGGTACTCCCAGTCGCTGAACCCTTCAGTCCTGCTGGCGGATGTATTGCTCAATGACGGCTCCTCCGAGACAGATGTCGTCCTGATAGAAAACGATGACCTGGCCGGGCGTCACCGCACGTTGTGGCTGGTCGAATGTCACTTCCAGACGGCCTGCGCCGGCATCGTGCACGGTACAGGCCTGGTCCGGCTGGCGGTAGCGGATCTTCGCCGTGCATTGCAATGGCATGGATGGCGCACCGTTGATCCAGTTCATCTGCGACGCCCGCAGCCCCTGTGAATAGAGCCGGGGATGATCGTTGCCCTGGGCCACCACCAGCACGTTGCGGTCCAGGTCCTTGTCCACCACATACCAGGGTGCCTCGCTGTGATGGGGCAGGCCACCGATACCAAGCCCCTGGCGCTGTCCATAGGTATGATACATCAGCCCCTGGTGTTCGCCGATGACTTCTCCCCCGGTGGTCTCGATCACACCCGGCTGCGCTGGCAGATAGCGTTGCAGGAAGTCGCTGAAACGGCGTTCGCCGATGAAGCAGATGCCGGTGCTGTCTTTCTTGTCGTGGGTCTGGAAGCCGTGATCTTCCGCGATGCGTCGCACCTCGCTCTTGTCGAGCTCGCCGACCGGGAACAGGCTTTTTGCCAGACTTTCCTCGTTGACCGCGCACAGGAAGTAGCTCTGATCCTTGTTGCCATCCAGGCCTTTCAGCAGGCGGGTGTGACCGCCACGTTCGGCCCTGCGCACGTAATGCCCGGTGGCAATCAGTTCGCCACCCAGCATCAACGCGTATTCCAGAAAGGCCTTGAACTTGATCTCGCGGTTGCAGAGGATGTCCGGGTTCGGTGTGCGGCCCGCGCGGTACTCCGCGAGGAAATACTCGAAGACATGGTCCCAGTACTCGGCAGCGAAATTTGCCGTGTGCAGGTGAATACCCAGCCGGTCAGCCACCGACTGCGCATCGGCCAGGTCGGCCCGGGCTGTGCAGTATTCCGTGTCATCATCCTCTTCCCAGTTCTTCATGAACAGGCCTTCGACCTGATAGCCTTGCTGCTGGAGCAGCAGTGCGGCAACAGAAGAGTCGACGCCGCCGGACATGCCGACGATCACTTTGGGCGTTTGTGCCATGGGTACTGTCCGTGCTCTGGTCAACGGGTCCGATCAACGGGACTGTGCGAAGAGGGGCGCCATGTTACCGTAAAAGGGTGAAAATTGCTTCCCCGGCCTGCTCACCCCCTCCACTTGTGGCGCCGGAAAGGCGATAATCATCGTCCTGAAACGACAGCCGGCCAGACCGGTAACCCGAGAGCCTGGAGTAACGAATGAGTGAACTGACGCACCTCGACGCGCAGGGCCGTGCACAGATGGTGGATGTGGGCGGCAAGGAAGTCACGGAACGCAGCGCCCGTGCCTGCGCCGTGGTCAACATGGCGCCGGAAACCCTGCAGTTGATCGCCGAAGGCGGGCACAAGAAAGGGGATGTGCTTGCCGTGGCCAGGATCGCGGGATTGCAGGCCGCCAAGAAAACAGCCGAGCTGATCCCGCTGTGCCATCCGTTGATGCTCAGTGCCGTGAATGTGGAGATCGAACTGGATGCCGGCAATCACCGCGCCGTTATCGAAACCGAATGCCGGCTGGCCGGGCGGACCGGCGTGGAAATGGAAGCCCTGACCGCCGCGTCAGTCGCTGCCCTGACGATCTATGACATGTGCAAGGCCGTGGACCGTGGCATGGTGATCGAATCGATCTGCCTGCTGGAAAAAGCCGGTGGCCGTTCCGGTCACTATCAGCGTCCCTCCTGAGAAAGACCGGAGACAAACATGCTCAGAATTCTGTTTTTCGCCAGTCTGCGCGAACAATTGGGGACCGACCGGATGGAGCTTGCACTCCCCGGGGAGGTGGACAACGTGGAAGCGCTGGCCGGTCATCTGGCCGGGGAAGGCGGTGACGCGTGGCAGGTGCTGCTGGAGGACGGGCAGGTACTGGTGGCGGTGGATCAGACCATTGTTGATCGCCGGCACCCGCTGGAAGGCGACGAGGAAGTGGCCTTTTTTCCGCCGGTCACCGGCGGATGAAGTTCCGGAGGGTTCTGACATGATCAGTGTGCAACACGAGGACTTTGACATTGGCGAGCAGTATCGACTGCTGCGTGCGGATTCGGACAACGCGGGAGCGATCGTCACTTTTGCGGGACTGGTGCGCGAATACCATGGTGAGCCCGGCGGTAGCGAGGCGCCGGTTTCCCGCCTGACCCTGGAACACTATCCGGGCATGACGGAGAAGGCGCTGCAGCAGATTGAAGAGCAGGCGCGCGAGCGCTGGCCATTGCAGGCCTGCCGGATCATTCACCGGGTGGGGGCGCTGGACAGCGGTGACCAGATCGTCTTTGTGGGTACCGCAAGCGCCCATCGGGCCGCCGCCTTCGAGGCGGCTGATTTCATTATGGATTACCTGAAGACCCGGGCGCCGTTCTGGAAGAAGCAGCAGCGTGGCGGACACAGTGAATGGGTGGAAAGCCGCGATACGGATTACCAGGCAGCCCGGCGCTGGTGAAAGCGGCAGGTCCGCAGCGGACTCAGTCGGGCGCCGTGACCAGACGGCTTTCGCCGGGCTGCAGCCCGTCAAGCCGGAAGTCGCCGATGCGCACCCGCACCAGTCGCAGTGTGGGGAAGCCGACAGCGGCGGTCATGCGGCGTGCCTGGCGGTTGCGACCTTCATACAGGACCAGCTCGATCCAGGAGGTGGGGATGTGCCGGCGCTCGCGGATGGGGGGATTACGGGGCCACAAGGCCGGCTCGTCAATACGCCTGACCTCGGCTGGCCGGGTCATTCCATCTTTCAGGGGCAAACCCGCGCGTATTGCCTGCAGGGCCGCCTCGTCAACTTCTCCTTCCACCTGCGCCCAGTAGGTTTTACCCAGTTTGAAGCGGGGATCGGCGATACGTTGCTGGGTTCGTCCGCTGTCTGTCAGTAGCAGGAGCCCTTCGGAATCGCGGTCCAGCCGGCCGGCCGGATAGAAACCGGGCGCATCAATATGGTGAGCCAGTGTCTCGCGATTTCCACCGTCAGTGAACTGGGAAAGTACCTGGAACGGTTTATTGAAGAGAAGAATGCGTGACATGCATGTCCACAGAGCTGATCAGGGATGTCTCCGGACCGCCGTGGAAGGGGCGGCCGTCAGTTCCCCGACGACCGCCCCGGCGCGTCGTCAATGGTGGGAGTCCTGACTGTTACCCGGCTGCGCCGCCAGGCTGTGCTGGTCGCCATCAGAGGCATGGCCATTGGCCTGCTGGTGGTGTGTCGATGCCGACTGCTGGTTCTCATCCCCGGCCGAGTCCGCTCCGGTTGATTCCGCGTTGCCGGAGTCCTCGACTGGCCGGATATTGGCCGCATGAAGTCCCTTGGGGCCTTCCACCGTGTCGAATGTCACGGCCTGTCCGGCTTTCAGCGTCTTGTAGCCATCCATCCAGATGGCCGAGTAATGAACGAAAAGATCGGCGCCGCCGCCGTCGGGAAGGATGAAGCCAAATCCCTTGGCGTTATTGAACCACTTCACTTGCCCCGTACTCATGCTGATACTCCCTCTTACTTCTTCTTATTCTTGATTGGCTTTACGCTGTCGACGCTCTGTTTCAGACCGTCTGACACATTCTGCAACAATTCAAATGTTGAAATCAACACGATTATCCAGACCGCCGGCCGGACGGTGGCACATTGTCGGGCCCGGGCTTCGCAGCGGGAAGAAATTTCCTGTTGTCCGGGTATCAGGAAAAGGAACATCCCTTGCGCACTTTGTCTGGCGGCGGGGTACAATGTGGACAGAACCATTTCATCCGATCCAGGACGTTGGCAGTATAGTGAGAGAGATGATTGATCGATTTTCCATCATTCGAAGCGCAGGCTCCGGCCCGGGCGAAGAGGAGAGTCCCGGGCAGGACGATTCACTGACCACCGAGGCGGCACGGCCCAGAACCGCCCGGCCGCCACTGTACAAGGTGGTCTTGCATAACGATGACTACACCCCCATGGACTTCGTGGTGGATGTACTGTGTACATTTTTCACCATGGATGTCGAGAAGGCGACGCAGATCATGCTGGCCGTGCATACCAGAGGCAAGGCAGTCTGCGGCGTCTACACGCGGGATGTGGCGGAGACCAAGGTTGAACAGGTCAATGCCTATTCCCGCAAACACCAGCAGCCGTTGCTGTGCAATGTTGAAATAGAAGGCTGAGGGACTGCGGCCGCCTGTCGTTGCCATGTTGCGCTGAAGTATTGGAGAGCAGAGCCCATGTTGAGTAAAGATCTTGAAATCACCCTGAACGGCGCCTTCGCGGCGGCCCGCCGCAAGCGGCATGAGTTCATGACGGTGGAGCATCTGCTGCTGGCGTTGCTGGATAACGACACGGCGGCGGATGTCTTGCTCAACTGCGGCCTGGACCTGCACCGGCTGCGGGCCGAGCTGGACGACTTCATTGAGCAGACCACGCCATTGATTCCGGAAGAGCAGACCGAACGCGATACCCAGCCCACACTGGGCTTCCAGCGAGTGCTGCAGCGGGCCGTCTTCCATGTACAGTCCTCGGGCAAGCGTGAGGTCAGCGGGGCCAATGTGCTGGTCGCCATTTTCAGCGAGCAGGAGAGCCACGCGGTGTACCTGCTCGCTCAACAGGGCGTGGCCCGTATTGATGTGGTGAACTACATCAGCCACGGGATTTCACGGGTTCACGGTGACGACGATGAGCAGGCCGGAGCGGCGCAGGGATCCGAGACGGACGGAGAGGGCGGCGAACGCCAGGACAGTGCGCTGGAAACCTACGCCACGAACCTGAACGAGTTGGCCCGCAAGGGCAAGATCGACCCGCTGATCGGACGCGAGAAAGAGGTGGTGCGCCTGATCCAGGTGCTGTCCCGCCGCCGCAAGAACAACCCGCTGCTGGTCGGTGAATCGGGTGTCGGCAAGACGGCCGTCGTCGAAGGGCTGGCGCGGCAGATCGTGGAAGGTCAGGTGCCCGACATCCTGGCGGACAGCGTGATCTACTCACTGGACATGGGAGGATTGTTGGCCGGCACCAAGTACCGCGGGGACTTTGAAAAACGTTTCAAGGCCTTGATCGGCGAACTACGCAAGCAGCCCGAGTCGATCCTGTTCATTGACGAGATTCACACCATCATCGGTGCGGGGGCGGCTTCCGGCGGCGTCATGGATGCTTCCAACCTGCTCAAGCCGATCCTGACCTCGGGCGAGCTGAAGTGCGTAGGCTCCACCACTTATCAGGAATATCGCGGCATATTCGAGAAAGATCGTGCATTATCGCGCCGTTTCCAGAAAATTGATGTGGAGGAGCCGGATGTGGAGACCACCTACAAGATCCTGAAAGGTCTCAAGGCCCGTTTTGAGGAACATCATGCCCTGCGCTACAGCGATAATGCCCTGCGCGTCGCCTCGGAACTGGCCGGCCGCTACATCAATGACCGCTTCATGCCCGACAAGGCCATCGATGTGGTGGACGAGGCCGGCGCTTTTCAGCGACTGCAACCGGAGAGCAAACGCAAGAAGCTGATCCAGGCGGCGGACATGGAGAAGATTGTAGCGGCCATTGCGCGCATCCCGCCCAAGCAGGTCAGCACCTCCGATGTCGAGGCGCTGAAAACCCTGGAGTCCAATCTGCGCATGGTGGTGTTCGGACAGGACGAAGCCATCGGTCAACTCGGCTCGGCGATAAAGCTGTCGCGGGCCGGGCTGGGGAACCCGGACAAACCGATTGGCTCCTACCTGTTTTCCGGCCCCACCGGGGTGGGTAAAACCGAGGTGAGCCGGCAGCTGGCGCGGATCATGGGTATCGACCTGCTGCGCTTTGACATGTCTGAATACATGGAAAGTCATACGGTGTCTCGCCTGATCGGCGCTCCTCCGGGCTACGTCGGTTACGACCAGGGCGGCCTGCTCACCGAGGCGGTGACCAAGAGCCCGCATTGCGTGCTGCTGCTTGACGAGATCGAGAAGGCGCACCCGGATGTGTTCAATATCCTGTTGCAGGTCATGGATCACGGCACGTTGACCGATAACAACGGACGCAAGGCGGATTTCCGCAACGTCATCCTGATCATGACCACCAACGCGGGTGCCACGGAGATGTCAAAACCCTCCATCGGCTTCACCAAACAGGACAAGAAGCATGATGGTTCGGAAGCCATCCGGCGTACGTTCACACCGGAATTCCGCAACCGGCTGGATGCGACGGTACAGTTCGGTCCGTTGCAGCCGGACACCATCCGCACGGTGGTCGACAAGTTCCTGGTCGAGTTGCAGGTGCAGCTGGACAGCAAGAAAGTCACCATCAGCGTGGACGAGGCCGCCCGTGACTGGTTCGTGGAACACGGGTATAACGAGGCAATGGGGGCAAGACCCATGGCGCGCCTGATCCAGGATCGGCTCAAGAAAGCGCTGGCGGAGGAAATCCTGTTCGGTCAGCTCAGTGACGGTGGTGATGTGCGCGTTACGCTGAAGGACGATGACATCGCCCTGGAGGTCACGCCGAAGGGGCAGAAGGCCGAGGGGCGCCAGCTCAGCGAAGCGGACAGCTGAGCCCGCCGGGGGTCAGTTGCGGGCGCGGTAGGTGATGCGGCCCTTGGTCAGGTCATAGGGCGTCAGTTCCACCTTGACCTTGTCGCCGGTCAGGATGCGGATATAGTGTTTGCGCATCTTGCCGGAGATATGGGCGGTCACGACGTGGCCGTTCTCCAGTTTGACACGGAACATGGTGTTGGGAAGGGTGTCGATGACTTCGCCTTCCATTTCAATCTGGTCTTCCTTCGCCATTCAGTCACTACCTTTGCTTGTGTGAAATCGTACGGCTTGCAATTGGCAAGCGCGCATTTTGCCTCAATTCACGCGGTTTGGCAAAGTCTTGCCGTATTATTCGCGTTTCGGGGCTATCAGGCGGGGTATATCGAGTTCGAACCGCCAGAATCCACGCCGGGTCGGCTGCTCGCGATATTTCCACAGCCAGTGCTTGAATGTGCTGCGCGCCATAGGCCGTGCACCCAGTGTTGCCAGGTGGGAAGTCGGCATCTGACAGTCGATCAGCTTGAAACCCCAGTCGTCCAGTTGTCTGGCCAGAGCCAGGAAGGCCACTTTGGAGGCATTGTCACGCAGGGCGAACATGGACTCTCCGAAGAACATGGGACCGATGCTGATCCCGTACAGGCCGCCGCTCAGCCGCCCATCCTGGAAGACTTCCACAGAGTGGGCGTATCCCAGTTCGTGCAGCCTGACGTAGGCGTCCTGCATCTCTGTTGTGATCCAGGTACCTTCCCGATGTTCCCGCAGGCCGGCACATTGCCGGATCACTTCGGGGAAGGCGCTATCCATGGTGATCGTGAAGGGTTGCCGGCGGATGTGGCGGCGCAGGCTGCGGGACAGATGGACGTCCCGTGGCGCCATCACCATGCGGGGGTCCGGTGACCACCAGAGGATCGGCCCGCCAGCCTCGTACCACGGGAAAATGCCCTCGTAGTAGGCGGCCACCAGGCGCTCCGGCTCCAGGTCCCCGCCCACCGCCAGCAGGCCATCCGGTTCGGCCAGTGCCTGCTCGATGGGCGGGAAACGCAGGTCGTGATCGCTGAGCCAGCTGATCGGGTGCATGGCCGATACTCGTGAACCTGTCAGGGAGTGGCGGTCTACTGGTCCAGGAACTTCTCGGCATCCAGTGCCGCCATGCAGCCGAAGCCGGCGGAAGTGACTGCCTGGCGGTACACATGGTCGGCCACATCGCCGGCCGCGAAGACGCCCTCCACGCTGGTCTGCGTGGCATTGCCCTGAATGCCGCTGTGGATTTCCAGCCAGCCACTCTGCATCGTCAGTTGCCCCTCGAAAATGGAGGTGTTGGGCGTATGCCCGATGGCAATGAACACGCCATCCACGGTGAGTTCCTGTGTTTCACCGGTTTTCGAATGCGCAATACGCATGCCGGTGACGCCCATGTCGTCCCCCAGCACCTCGTCCAGCTGATGGTCCCAGATGATGTCGATATTGCCGTTTTTTGCCCGGTCGAACAGCTTGTCCTGCAGAATCTTTTCGGCCCGCAGACTGTCGCGGCGGTGGACCAGGGTCACGCTGGAGGCGATGTTGGAAAGGTAGAGCGCTTCTTCCACGGCGGTGTTGCCCCCGCCGATCACCGCCACCGGCTTGTCACGGTAGAAAAACCCGTCGCAGGTGGCGCAGGCACTGACGCCCTTGCCCATGAACGCCTCTTCCGAGGGCAGCCCCAGGTACCGTGCAGAGGCACCCGTGGCGATGATCAGCGCGTCACAGGTGTAGGTGCCGCTGTCGCCCTTCAGTGTGAACGGACGCTTCGACAGATCGGTATGGTTAATGTGGTCGAAGATAATACGGGTGTCGAAGCGTTCGGCGTGCTTCTGCATGCGCACCATCAGATCCGGGCCCTGCAGACCCTCGACATCACCGGGCCAGTTGTCCACGTCGGTGGTGGTGGTCAGCTGCCCGCCCTGTTCCATACCGGTGATGACCACCGGGTCGAGGTTGGCGCGCGCCGCGTAGATGGCGGCGGTATATCCTGCCGGTCCGGAGCCGAGGATGATGAGTCGGTGATGCTGGGTGTCGCTCATTGAGTGGCTTTCCTTGTGACTGTATTCCGGGTATGTTTGTGAAATTTGGCGCAGAATGGTAACACGATTGGGCATTGTCGGCGGTGCCCTTGTTTCACTGCAACCTGAAAACGATTATCATAGCTGACTTTGTGCTAGAATGCATCCCAAATAACTGATGTAAATGGTTGACTGAATTGAAGAATACGACTGGAAAACAGGCGCAGGCCGGAGCGGCGGAAGCCGGATTGTCCCGCCGCCTGTTGCGCGAGGGAGCGCTGATCGGCTCGGCCCTGCTGGGTCTTTTCCTGCTCATGGCACTGGTGAGTTATTCTCCGGATGATCCCGGCTTCACGACCACCGGCGACGGTGGGCGTGTGGATAACATGGTCGGGAATATGGGCGCCTGGCTGGCGGATGTGTTGCTGCATCTGTTCGGCTATTTTGCCTATCTGTTTCCACTGGCGCTGGGACTCAAACTCGTCAACCTGTTCCGCGACCGCGAGCCTCCTGCCAGTGAATCGCTGATGACGGTCTGGATGCTGAAAATAACCGGCATACTGTTGTTCGCGATCGGGGGTTGCGCGCTGGCCACCCTGCATTTCTCCCTGCCGGATGACGTGACCTGGCCTGCCGGCGGCTACGTCGGTGCCATCATGGCGGATGCGACCCTGCCTGTCCTGGCACTGCCCGGCAGCACACTGCTGTACCTGGCGGTATTCCTGTTCGGTGTAACCATCACATTCGATATCTCCTGGCTGCGTACCATTGACAGCGTAGGCTACTGGACGCTGCAGTTATGGGACAATGCGCTGGCCCGGGTCGAGCGCTGGCGCGAGGAGCGCCGTGAGCGGCAGGAAAGCCGCAAGGTGGTGGAGAAACGCCGACAGAATCTGACCCGGCACGTCGAGAAACAGAAGAAACGCAAGCCGCCGCGCATCGAGCCGACCCTGCCGCCCATCCAGCCCAGTGAGCGGGTCCAGAAAGAGAAGCAGGGCAAGCTGTTCGAGCCCTCGGCCAGTGAGGAACTGCCGGCCATCGGCCTGCTCGATGAGCAGAAGGCCAGCAAGGACAAGG
This sequence comes from Pseudohongiellaceae bacterium, assembly GCA_040882255.1. GTDB lineage: Bacteria > Pseudomonadota > Gammaproteobacteria > Pseudomonadales > Pseudohongiellaceae > PWQG01. The sequence continues at coordinate 280,919 of JBBEBP010000011.1, forward strand.
GCTACTCCGCCGAATCCCTGGAGGCCATGTCCCGGCTGCTGGAACTGAAGCTGAAGGACTTCGGCATCGAGGCGGAAGTGACTGCGGTCAACCCCGGTCCGGTCATCACCCGCTTTGAGGTCCAGCCGGCGCCCGGCATCAAGGCCAGCCGGATCACGGCCCTGGGCAAGGATCTGGCGCGCTCCCTGGCGGTGGTCAGCGTGCGTGTCGTGGAAGTGATTCCCGGCAAGACCGTGATCGGCATCGAGATTCCCAATGAGCACCGCGAGATGATCCTGCTGAGCCAGGTGCTCGCCTCGTCGGAGTTCGATAAATCACAATCGGCGCTCAGCATGGCTCTGGGGCACGACATCGTCGGCAAACCGGTGATCGTGGACCTGGGCAAAATGCCCCATCTGCTGGTGGCCGGCACCACCGGCTCGGGCAAATCCGTAGGCATCAATGCCATGATCCTCAGCCTGCTGTTCAAATCCTCTCCGGATGATGTGCGGATGATCATGATCGATCCGAAGATGCTGGAGCTGTCTGTCTATGATGACATTCCCCATCTGCTGACACCGGTGATTACCGACATGAAGGACGCCGCCAACGGGCTGCGCTGGTGTGTAGCGGAGATGGAGCGCCGTTATAAACTGATGTCCGCGCTGGGTGTGCGTAACCTGGCGGGTTATAACAAGAAAGTGCGTGATGCCAGCAAGGCCGGCAAGCCGATCATCGATCCGGTCTGGCAGCCCGACCCGACGCAGCTGCAGGACGATCAGGAAGCGCCGGAGCTGACACCGTTGCCCAATATCGTGGTGGTGGTGGATGAGCTGGCGGACATGATGATGGTGGTGGGCAAGAAGGTCGAGGAGTTGATCGCGCGGATCGCCCAGAAAGCCCGCGCTGCCGGTATACACCTGATCCTGGCCACGCAACGCCCCTCAGTGGATGTGCTCACTGGTCTGATCAAGGCCAATATCCCGACGCGCCTGTCGTTCATGGTGCAGTCCAAAGTGGACTCCCGGACCATCCTGGGCGAGGGCGGCGCCGAGCAGCTACTGGGACATGGCGACATGCTGTTCCTGCCGCCCGGCGGTGGCCTGGCGAAACGCGTTCACGGCGCTTTCGTGAGTGACGAGGAAGTTCATCGTGTAGTGGCGGACCTGAAGAAGCGTGGTGCCCCGGAATACATCGAGTCGATCACCCAGGGAGTGGAAGAAAAAGAACTCGGAATGAGTCCTGCCTCGATGGAAGAAGGCGGCGATGAAGACGATCCTCTGTATGACGAGGCGGTGGCCTTCGTGACCGAGTCGCGCAAGGCCTCGATTTCTGCCGTGCAGCGCAAGCTGCGCATCGGTTACAACCGGGCGGCCCGTATGATCGAGGCCATGGAAGCGGCAGGGGTGGTGTCCGGCATGGGCACTAACGGTTCGCGCGAGGTGCTGGCCCCGGCACCGCCCAGACGTTGAGGGAGATGACATGAGCCCTGTTTCCGCCCTGTTGGCACTGACCCTCTGGTGTCTGTCCGCCAGTCTGACGGCAAGCGCTTCGACGGCGAATGATGCCGGAGAGCTGGAAGCCCTGCTGGCTGATATCGATACGATGCGTTCGAAGGTCCGGCAGGTCATCGTCGAAGCGGACGGCGAAGTACTGGAAGAGAGCCGCATCCGGTTTCTGCTCAAGCGTCCCGACGGGTTCTACTGGGAGACTGTGGAGCCGTGGCCGGAACTGATCATCACGGACGGCGAGACATTGTGGCACTACCAACCGGACCTGTGGCAGCTGACCATCGACGACTGGGAGCAGGATGAATCAGAACTGGCGGCCCATCTGCTGAGTGGCCGCTTCGATCGCCTTTCAGAAGACTACACGGTGGAGATTCACCCGGCTTCGACGTCCACGCAGCAGAGCTTTGTGCTGGAGCCACTGGATCCGGGCAGCGTGTATGAACAGCTGCAGCTGTACTTCGAGAATGGCCGGCTGGCCTCCATTGACGTGAATCAGACCAATGGCCAGCGTACGCAGTGGGAGTTCAATGACGTGGTGGTGAATGAACCGGTCGACGACGCCCGGTTCCGGTTCGAGATGCCGGACGACGTGGATGAAGAACTGCTGGATGTTCTGGACAATCGCGATGCAGCCGCCAGGCCATGAAACAGCGATCCTTTGACGAACTGGGCAGCGGGGCGGAAGGCGAACATGGCGCCACCCGGGGTACGGCAGCTGTCCCGTCGGCATACGAGCCCCTGGCCGCCCGGATGCGGCCGCGCCGTGTCGAGGACTTCATCGGCCAGTCGCATATACTGGCGCCCGGCAAGCCCCTGCATGAGGCGCTGACCCGGGGTGTACCGCACTCCATGATTCTCTGGGGACCGCCGGGCACGGGTAAGACCACCCTCGCCAACATCGTGGCGGCGGCCTGTGATGCCCATGTCGAACGCATGTCTGCGGTGTTGGCCGGCGTCAAGGACATCCGCCTGGCGGTGGAGCATGCCCGCGAGCGTCAGCGCGAGACCGGAAGGGCCACCATCCTGTTCGTGGACGAGGTGCACCGTTTCAACAAGGGTCAGCAGGACGCCTTTCTGCCGCATATCGAGGACGGCACGGTGGTGTTCATCGGCGCCACCACGGAGAACCCGTCCTTCGAGCTCAATAATGCCCTGTTGTCCCGTGCTCGCACCTATGTACTGAAATCGCTCGATGAGTCCGCGCTGGTGGGAATACTGGAACAGGCGCTGCGAGATACCGAACGCGGTCTCGGGGACCGGCACCTGGATCTGGCGCCGCCCATGCTGAAAAGGCTTGCCCAGGCGGCGGACGGTGATGCGCGGCGGGTATTGAACCTGCTGGAAATTGCTGCCGACCTGGCGGTGCCGGACGGTGAGCGGCTGGTGCTGGAGGATACCGCCCTGGCGCAGGTCCTGGAAGGCAGCACGCGGCGTTTCGACAAGGGCGGAGATCTTTTTTATGAACAGATTTCCGCGTTGCACAAGGCGGTGCGGGGCAGTGCACCGGATGCCGCCCTGTACTGGATGAGGCGCATGCTCGATGGTGGCTGTGATCCGGTCTATGTGGCCCGGCGCCTGGTGCGTATGGCCAGCGAGGATATCGGCAACGCCGATCCCCGTGCACTGCAAGTGGCGATGAGCGCCTGGGACGCCATGACCCGGCTGGGCAGTCCGGAAGGCGAACTGACCCTGGCCCAGGCGGTGCTGTACCTGGCCTGCGCCCCGAAGAGCAACGCGGTCTACCAGGCTTTCAATGCGGCAGCCGAGGACATGCGGGTGTTCGGCTCCCTTGATGTACCCGAGCACCTGCGCAATGCCCCGACCACGCTCCTGAAAGACCTGGGCTACGGCGGCGAGTACCGATATGCGCATGATGAACCGGAGCACTATGCAGCCGGGGAGAACTATTTCCCGCAGGCACTGCAACACCAGCGGTACTACCACCCGTCATCGAACGGACTGGAGCAGAAAATCGGCGAAAAGCTGGAATATCTGCGACGCAGGGACGAAGAAAGCTCCGTAAAGCGTTATACTTCGCCCCCTGAAAAGAAATGAGGGACTGTCCCTGTTTTCTGATCCGGACAGGATGGAAATCGTGCTTTATTACCTCTCTATCGCTGCAGGTGGTGCACTTGGCGCAGTGGGCCGTGTCTGGTTGATGACCCTGGTCGATACCGTGACGCAGACGCGGTTTCCATTCGGCACGCTGACGGTCAACATTCTCGGCTCTCTGGCCATGGGGGTGTGCTTTGTGCTGATCGCCGAGCGGTGGGTCGTTGCACCGGAGTGGCGGCCCATGCTGGTGGCCGGGTTACTGGGGGCGTTCACCACCTTTTCCACCTTTTCGCTGGATGCCCTGTTGCTGATGGAGAATGGCCTGCTGGTGCAGGCAATGGCCTACATCCTCGGGAGTGTAGTGCTGTGCCTGTTGGCGGCATGGACCGGAATGACACTGACAAGAATGTTTTGAGAAAGGAACCGACATGCTGGATCCACGACTGTTGCGAACCGACCCCGAACGCCTGGCCGCCGCGCTGGCCAGACGTGGCTATACCCTGGACATGGATGCGATTCACCGTATGGATGAGGAGCGCCGCAGTCTGCAGCAGGAAACCGAGAAACTGCAGAACGAGCGCAAGCAGCGGTCAAAGGCCATCGGTCAGGCCAAGTCGGCGGGTGAGGACATCGAACCGCTGCTGGCCGAGGTGGGCGACCTGGGGAAGCAGCTGGACGAGAAGAAGCAGGCCCTGAACGCGGCACAGGCGGCTTTCGACGAATTCTGGCTGGGCGTACCCAATCTGCCCCAGGATATCGTGCCGGCCGGCAAGGACGAAAACGACAACCAGGAGCTGCATCGCTGGGGCGAGCCGAAAGCCTTCGATTTCGAGGTGCGTGACCATGTCGAGCTGGGCGAGCATCAGGCCGCCAGCGGGCAGGCCATGGATTTCGAGGCGGCTACCCGGGTGGCCGGTTCGCGATTCGTGGTCATGCGCGGCCGCATGGCGCGTCTGCACCGCGCACTGATCCAGTTCATGCTGGATCAGCACACGCTGCAACACGGTTACGAGGAAGTCTATGTCCCCTACATCGTGAACGCCGAGTCACTGACCGGAACCGGACAGTTGCCCAAATTCGCCGAGGATCTGTTCCGGCTGGAGGACGAGCGGGATTTCTATCTGATTCCCACGGCCGAAGTGCCGGTGACCAACCTGGTGCGGGGTGAGATCGTCAGCACCGGGCAGTTGCCGATGAAGCTGGTGGCACACACACCATGCTTCCGTAGCGAGGCTGGCAGCTATGGCCGCGATACCCGGGGCATGATCCGTCAGCACCAGTTCGAGAAAGTCGAACTCGTGCAGATGGTCCGCCCGGGTGAATCCGACCAGGCACTGGACGAACTGAGCGGCCATGCCGAGCGCATTCTGCAGCTACTGGAACTGCCGTATCGCGCCATGTTGCTCTGCGGCGGTGACATGGGTTTCAGCGCCGCCCGCACCATCGATCTGGAGGTCTGGCTGCCGTCGCAGAACACCTACCGGGAGATTTCCTCCTGCAGTAACTTCCAGGACTACCAGGCGCGGCGCATGCAGGCGCGCTGGCGTAGTCCCGAGACCGGCAAGCCTGAACTGCTGCACACACTGAACGGTTCCGGCCTGGCCATCGGCCGCACGCTGGTGGCGATTCTGGAGAACTACCAACAGGCGAACGGCAGCGTCAAGGTGCCGGATGTGCTGGTACCCTATATGGGTGGTATCGGGACCCTCTGAGAACGCTCTGTACTGCAAGAGAATCGAGAGGCAACAATGGATTATCTCCCGGTGTTCATGGACATCCGCGGCCGTTCCTGTCTGCTGGCCGGTGGTGGTGAAGTGGCGCTGCGCAAGGGCACGTTGTTATCCCGGGCCGGAGGCCGTCTCGTGGTTGTGGCGCCCGAGGTGTGTGCGGAGCTGCGTGAGCTGGTCGAGGCCAGGGGTGGACTGATCCACGAACGCCCCTTTGCGGATGCCGACCTGGACCACATGGCGCTGGTGGTGGCTGCCACCAGTGATAATGCAGTCAATCACCGCATTTCAGAGCTGGCCACACAGCGCGCCCTGCCGGTCAACGTGGTCGATCAGCCGGATTTGTGTACCTTCATTGTCCCGGCGATTGTCGATCGCTCCCCGGTGGTGGTGGCCATTTCCACCGGAGGAAGTTCGCCGGTGTTGACCCGCCAGCTCAAGGAAAAGATCGAGCAGACGATCCCGGCCGCCTATGGCCGGCTGGCGGCGTTGTTGGGACGCTTTCGCAGCAGGGTCAAGTCACACATCACTGATTTCAATCTCCGGACCCGGTTCTGGGAACGTCTGCTGGATGGACCGTTGGCCGGCATGGTGTTCGCCGGCCGGGAAAAGGAAGCGGAAGAGTATCTGCTGGCGGAGCTGCAACGGGGCGCGGCGGAAGAACGCACGTCACAGGGTGAAGTTTATCTGGTGGGGGCCGGGCCGGGCGATCCGGATCTGCTCACATTGAAGGCGTTGCGGCTGATGTACGCAGCTGATGTCGTGCTGTACGACCGCCTTGTTTCCCCGGAAATTTTGCAGAAAGTGCGCCCGGACGCGGAGAAGATCCATGTCGGCAAGCGCCGTTCCCACCACCCCGTGCCCCAGGAAGCGATCAATGAACAGCTGGTGCGTCTGGCGCAGCAGGGCAAAAAGGTACTGCGGCTCAAGGGCGGGGATCCTTTCATCTTCGGACGGGGCGGGGAAGAGATCGATCGACTGGCGGCGCTGGGTATTCCGTTCCAGGTGGTGCCCGGCATCACGGCGGCCTCCGGCTGCGCGTCCTATGCCGGCATACCGCTCACGCATCGCGACCATGCCCAATCCGTGCGATTCGTGACCGGCCACCTGAAGGATGACGAAGTGGATCTGGACTGGGCACACCTGGCGCGGGAGGATCAGACCCTGGTGATCTATATGGGGCTGGTCGGTCTGCCCAATATCTGCACACAACTGGTCGCCCATGGTATGCCGGCCACAATGCCCGTGGCCATCGTGCAGCAGGGCACCACCGCCACGCAACGCGTGGTGATCGGTACACTGGATGATATTGCAGCGCGGGCCGAGGACGAGTCGATCCAGCCTCCCACCATCATCATCATCGGGCATGTGGTGGCCTTGCATCGCGAATTGGCGTGGTTCAATGTGGAGCGCGATGCCGGAGACGCCTGATCGTCTCCGGTGAGTGGTGCAGGGTTCAGGCCCGCTTGACAGGGATGCGTTCCTCTCGAGCCGCTTCCACCAGCGCCCGGAAGAGACGCCGTTGCCTGGCCTGGTAGATCAGAAATTCCGGATGCCACTGTACCCCCAGCAGAAATCTCTCCTGCGGATCTTCAATGGCCTGCACGATGCCATCCAGGTCCCGGCCGCTGATCCGCAGCCCCTCACCGAGCCGGTCGATGCCCTGGTTGTGGAGACTGTTGATCCGACACCGCCGGCGACCCATCAGAGAAGCCAGCCGGTCGCTGTCGACCAGCAGGGTCTTGAGCGGCAATATGGTCCATCGATTGGAGGTTGCCCGGCGCAGGCTCTTCAGTTCCTGGAACAGGGAGCCTCCGCGCCGTGCATTGAGCAGCTGCGCACCCCGGCAGATACCCAGCAGGGGCAGTGCATGCGCAAGCGCCAGGTCAATCACACGGCTTTCAAATTCATCGCGCTCACGGTCGTAGCGCGGGACCACCTCCGGTCTGGCGGCATACAGAACGGGATCGATGTCATGCCCGCCGGTGATCACCACGGCGTCGAAACTGCGGTGATCAAAATCGTCACCGGGTCGCAGTTGCAATGGGCGGGCACCGCAGAGTCGCAATACCAGGCTCACCAGCAGTCGGGGCATCACCGCGCGCCGGGCCGGACCGGTGATGGCGACCACGGGGACGTGAGGCGTCTGTATCAACTCAGCCATTCCATCTCCACCGTTCTTGCCCAGCTGCCCGGCAGGTGAAACAGGTCGGTCAAGTGGCGCTGGTATGCCCGGCAGCACGCATTCAGCCGGTCCTGGTCAGTGGCCAGCTTCTCCACTTCCAGCCAATCGTGCCAGGCCTGTTTCAGCCCCCAGCCGGGTCGGTCGATCTCGCAGTTGGGTAGCCGGTAGTGAAAGGTCGGGCGGGGTTTGACCCGCTCGTCCTGTACGTACCGGGCGACCAGATTCCCGTCGAGCCAGGCAAACAGTGGCAGCAGATCCAGCGCACGGTTGCGGGTCGGGTTGTCAATCAGATAGTCGCGGATCAGTCCCGTGATGTCGGGAGCATATGTGGACGCCAGTACTTTCAGGGCATAGTGACGGGGGAAAGCGTCGATATAGCTCGTCAGTCGACGGGTGAAATTGATCTCCGCGCGTTCGTCCAGCCAGTCGTGCAGGCAAAGAAACGCTCTCAGATAGTCCCGCAGCGTTTCCGGCGCCGTGTCCGGCACCTCCGGGTTGAACTGCATGCCGAACGCGTACCGCAGCCGGCTGGATGTACCCAGCGCGCCGGCTTCACGCAGATGCTCAATCAGCGATTCGATCTCCGGCAGCCGGTGAAGCGGCAGGGGGGGGCTGACCAGTTCTACAGGGACCAGCGGTTCCGCCCCCATGGCCAGCAGGGTTTCGGCAGTCTCTCCCAGGTCTGTCAGCAGGGAGCTCGGCTCGCGGTCCTCGCGGCCCATCCGCTTCAGCAGGGCGAAGTCCAGTTCCACTTCCCAGTCACCGGCCGCATCCCCGCACAGGAGCCGCTCGTACCGCCCGGCATCCACCACCCGCAGATCCAGTTTGCGGGCCGCCACTCTGGCGAGCTGGTCGAGCTCCAGGCCATGCATTTCCAGTTCTACCCCGACCCGGCGTTCCTCGCCCTCGGTCGTATACAACTGAGGCGGCATTTGCAGACTGTCATCCCGGGTTGTCATAATCGCTGCTTCCCGCTCACTTCATTGTCCTGCTGTTCTGTTTTCGGAGACGCCGAGTTCATGACCATTCGCCGCGCGATGCTGTTGACCGGTGGTCTGGCGCTACTGGCCGTGCCGTTTTTGTTCTGGCTGGTCATGCTCAGTCCGCTCACCTATGAGTATCCGGAGGACTGGCAGATGCCGGACCACGACACCACCCATACGGTGTTCGTGTACGGAACGCTGAAATCAGCCCCCCTTCGCTGGCTGGTAATGGGCCGCGCCGGACAACCCGCACAGTATACGCTGCAAGGCTATGAAAGACAGGGGCTGGACATCACGGAGAACCCGGATGCCAGTGTTGAAGGTCTGCTGCTGGAGGTGAGCGCCGGGGAGCTGAGGAAACTGGATCGCTATGAACGGATCGGCATCCGCTACGAGCGTGTGCAGATACTGCGGGAAAACGGTTCCGGTATCTGGGTGTACCGGCGCCTGTAGTGGTGGAGCGGGTCAATGTGACGCAGTCCCGACATGGCGCCTCAGGGCCGGATAGTACCAGCCCAGGGCCAGAGCCCGTGCGGCGACAAAGATGATGAACGCGCCCCACAGACCGGTATTGCCGGCCACGGACATGGCCGGCAGCGACAGTAGCAGAAATGTCCCGGCGGACAGAATGGAAGCATTGCGCATCTGCCGCGTGCGGCTGGTGCCGATGAAGATGCCGTCGAGCTGAAAGGCCGCAAACGAAACGGCGATGTACAGCGCTGCGAGCGGTAGCCAGCTTGCCGCTGCCTGGCGTACCGGCTCATGGGTGGTCAGGCTGTCAACGGCAACGCCTCCGAACAGCAGGACCAGGGCGGCCAGCAGCAGGGCACTGCCTGCGGCCATTTCCGTGGTGCGCCGTACCGCCATGTCAAAGCGCCGGCGCCGACCGCCACCAGCGGCCCGGCCGACCAGGGATTCGGCCACGAAGGCGAAGCCGTCCATGAAGAAGGCCGAGAATGAAATGAATTGCAGCAGTATGTGATTGGCGGCCAGCACATCGTCGCCGAACCGGGCGCCCTGGCGGGTGAACCAGGCGAAACTGAACACCAGCAGCAGGGTTCTGATCATGATGTCGGTATTGGCGGACAAGGTACTGCGCAGCTGCGACAGATCCTGCAGTCGTGTCAGCGGGAAGAACGCCTCATGATCGCCGTGGCGTTGACGCAGCAGACGAATCACCAGCCACAGGCCGAACAGCAGGGCGCTCCATTCGGCCAGTGCCGTGCCCAGGGCGATCCCCTCGGCGCCCAGGCCCATGACACCAGCAAACCAGATATCCAGCAGGATGTTCAGGCCGTTCAGGAAAAGTTGCAAGACAAGCAGTGTCTTGCTGTGGCCCAGCCCGATCAGGATGCCCATCAGGGCGAACAGCGCCAGGATGGCCGGTGCGCCCCAGATACGGATGGAAAAATAGGCTCCCGTCAGCTCCTGTACGGCGTTACTGCCACCCAGCAATGACAGAGAGAGCTGGCGTATCGGCCACTGCAGCACAATCAGTAGCAGACCGATGCCGGCGGCCAGTAACAGGGCCCGCCACAGGGCCGTGCGGACCTCTGCCTCGTCACCGGCGCCATCGGCGCGGGCCACAAAGCCGGTGGTGCCCATGCGCAGGAAACCGAAACTCCAGTATACGAAACTGAAGATCACGCCGCCGAAGGCCACGGCGCCCAGGTCCTCGAGAGCGGCGAAATTGCCCACCACGGCGGTATCCGCCAGGCCCAGCAGGGGTACCGCCGCATTGGCCAGGATGATGGGCCAGGCGACCTGGAATACACGGGCCCGGGTCAGTCGATCCGTGCGGCCCACTACCGGATCAGCCCGTACCCGGACAAACTCTCGATGATCTGGGCCCGGGCATTTTCGGGAACAGGGATATCCCGGCCGGTGACGCGGGCGGCAATATCCCGGTAAGTATCGGAGAGGTCCATCAATGCGTGACCGGGCAGGGCGTTATCGCGGGCCAGTGCCGTGCGTTCCTCCATGCGCTGCTTGTTCAGCAACACATCGGGGTCGGGAAAATGGGAGAGCAGGAACTGCCGGAAGGACTCCTTGGATTTTTCCACGATCCTTCCCTCACGCCACGCCGGGCCATCCCAGATGCGAGACGAGTCGGGTGTCCCCACTTCATCCATGTAGATCAGTTCCTCGTTGCCCCTGGCATTTTTCACGTAGCCGAACTCGAACTTGGTGTCTACGAAAATCTGGTCCAGGCGGGTGAGCTGTTCGCTGATCAATTCGAAGCCACGCCGCAGCAGGGTTTCGTACAGCGCGATGTCCTCGGTGGAACGGAACCCGAAGGCAAGGAAGTTGTTCTCGATGTCCTCGCGGCTGATGTTCACATCATCCGCTTCGGGTACGCCGGGTATCCCTTTCAGAATGCCTTTGGTCGACGGCGTGATCAGCAGCTCGGGCAGGGCCTGGTCTTTCTTCAGTCCTTCTGGCAGCCGGATGCCACAGAACTCCCGCTCGCCCGCCGAGTACGCGCGCCACATGGAGCCGGTGATATAAGCGCGGGCAATGGCCTCGATGCGGACCGGGCGGGCCTGCTGCACGATCCAGACCAGTGGATGGGGCGTGTCGACGATGTGGCTGTGCGCCAGTCCCTGTTGACGAAACTGCCCGAACCAGTGGTTGGCCACGGCATTGAGCGCCGCTCCCTTGCCTGGAACGCCATGCAGGCCGCCTTCCCCGTGCCAGATGCAATCAAAGGCGGAGATACGGTCACTGATGACCATGACCGCCAGCGAGGCGTCTTCCGGGAGTGCGTAGCCACGCTCGCGGATCAATCGGCGGCTGTCGGTGTCATCCAGCCAGTAGACCGAGCGGACCTTGCCGCTGTGCACCGGGCGTCTGGTGCGTATCGGCAGATTGTCAGCCACGGCCAGGACGCTATGGGAAGCGGTCATCGTGTCGGGTCCCCGTGATCGGCAATAGAATGCGGCAATATAACATATGGCCCCGGTCCCGGCAGGTGATTGCACGCAGGGCGGGTCTGGTTCAGAAGCAGTTCCTGGGCCGGGGCAAGCCGGCGATCCGGGTGGAAAGCAGGGCGGGGCTGCCCCGGCCCCGGAACAGACTCATCAGGTAGATGCTGCGACCTTTTTCCGCACCGAGCTCCCGGGCGATCAGTCTGGCCAGGGCACGATTGGCGGGTGAATGCTGGGTTTCCTGATAGAAGGCTCTCAGTACCCGGATGATCTCCCAGTGCGCCGGGGTCATGGTGATGCCCTCGGCGGCCGCCAGCTGTTCCGCTACGGTTTCACTCCAGTCGTCCAGGTGTTTCAGGTAGCCATCACGGTCCAGCGGCACTGGCTGGCTGTTGTCATCACGGATGGCTGTGTGTGTGTGATCGTTCATCCGGCCGGTCTCAGAACCAGCTCAGGGTCTTGTCGTGCCGACAGACCAGGTCAACGAAACCGGCGTCCTCAACCAGCGCGAAGGCGGTCAGGGGCAGGGTGATACCCCGGGCGTCGAGGTCCGGTTGCAGCACATGGCAGCTCACGTCGGCGGGCAGGTTCTGCCAGAGCAGGCGGTTCTCCCCGGTATCAGCACAGGCATAGACCCCGTCCTCGATCAGCAACAGCGCATCGCCCGGTTGCAGCAGCCGCAGACAGCTGCGCAGCGTCTGGCTCCGGCTCTGGGGCTTGTTGACCACATGCAAGGCACTCATAGCAGGAATACCTGGTCGGAATGATTGATCAGCTGTTGCAGGCGGGCGTTGTCCACGACGTCGACCGGCATGGCCAGAGCAGCGTTTTCCAGGCCCCGCTCCAGCAGGGACTGGTGATCAGCGAACACGTTTTCCACGCCGTACAGTGACAGGGCGCCAAAGTGCGCGGACAGGTCCTTGGCATGGATTCGTGCCGGCTGCTGGCCGTTCAGCAGCTGGTATACCCCGTCGTCCATGAACACATAGTTCACGGTCTGGTCGAACACGGCGGCGGCCATCACCATGTCCAGGCAGGCCCGGGGGTAATCCTCTCCGTAAGGCGAACGCCGGCTGATGAAGGTCAGTGTCCGGGGCTCGCTGTTGCCACTTGCTTCTTCGGTCATGTCATTCAGGCTCCGAAATTGACGACACGGTCGGAGTGCGCGGTGGCTTCGATCAGTTGCCCGAGACCGGAGAGCTCGGCGGTGGCTGCCAGGTTGCTGGCCTCACGCTCATAGCGGCGTGCCTCCTGGTCATTAAGAATCCCGCGTTTCAGGGCGGAGGAAACGCAGCTGACCGTATCGATGCCGTGTTGCTCGATCAGCGCACGCCAGGCCGCCGGGATGTCCAATTCATCCTGAGCCGGAACGGCCAGCGTGCTGGTGTTGTGCACACCGTCGTAGTAGAAAAACAGTCGGTAGATGCCGTGGCCGGCCTGCAGGGCCGCTTCACAGAAACGCAGCGCGGTGGCGGAAGCCTGGTGCGACCAGGGTGCGGTATGTATGACGACCGTGATATTCATGCGCCTGGAATCCCTGTGCCGGGAACACGCCCATGATACCCGGGCCGTCCCCGCAATAAAAAGCCCCGCCGGGCGGGCCCGGCGGGGCGACTCGGTGGCCTGTGTGAAGGGCCATCCTCTGTTCGTCCCTTTTTATCCTACTCCTGGCCGGTGAAGGCCATCAGCAGGTTAAGCAGACTGATAAAGATGTTATAGATGGACACGAACAGGGTGACGGTGGCCAGGATGTAGTTCTTTTCACCACCATGCACGATCGCGCCCGTCTGGTACAGGATCGCAGCGCTGGAAAACAGCATGAAACCGGCCGAGAGGGCCAGTTGCAGCGCCGGCATCTGCAGAAACAGATTGGCAATGAAAGCGATCACGATAACCAGGAAACCGGCCATCATGAAGCCGCTGAGGAAGGAGAAGTCCTTCTTCGTGATCAGCGCGAAGGCCGACAGGCCCACAAATATGGCTGCCGTGCCGCCGAAAGCCATCATGACGACTTCGGGTCCGCCGGACATCGACATGTAGTAATTGAGTATGGGGCCGATGGTGTAGCCCATGAAACCCGTGAGGGCAAAGACCGCAGCCAGACCCCAGGCGCTGTTGGCCAGCTTGTGGGTCAGGAACAGCAGACCGTAAAAACCGATCAGCAACATGAAGATGTTGACGGGCTGGGCATTGCTGGCCATTGCGAACATGGCGCAGACCGCACTGAAACCCAGTGTCATGGCCAGCAGCATATAGGTATTACGCAGGACGCGGTTCGCCTCCAGACCTGTTACGACAGCTTCGCCGCGCTGCGTGGCTTTCAACTCGTACTGACTCATCTACGGTGTACCTCCAGAATTGCATTTACAGTGGATTATCATACCTGTGGTGGGGGCAAAATCAATCAATTTCGAGTGTCACAGCCCCCGTTCATCGCATTTCGGAGCGCCGCCCGTCGCAGAGGGCCCCACAGGTCAATCGGCGGTTGACTGCAATGCTGATTATAGTAATATGCCGCTTCCGACTGCGGAGGGGTGGCAGAGCGGTTGAATGCACCGGTCTTGAAAACCGGCGTAGGTTAGTAGCCTACCCAGGGTTCGAATCCCTGCCCCTCCGCCACTTCAAAGGTTCTACCTCCCGACAAAGCCACCCTCGAACTTTTTTCATGGCCACCATCGTATTGGTGCGGGGCAGGGGTTCGAACCGGTTCGACCGGTTGCGCCAGCAACCGGCAACGAGCCCGCCTTCGGCGGGCGAAGCCCGAAGGGTCGAAACGCCAATGGCGTTTCGATTAATCCCTGCCTGTCAATGTGGCAAGGACCGTGAACGAAGCCTCTCTCTCCCTGCAATGCCCCCCAGAGCTCGGACAGTACCACTTCGGGTACGAGGCGGGGCAGGGGTTCGAACCGGTTCGACCGGTTGCGCCAGCAACCGGCAACGAGGCTGTCTATGATGTTGAAGCCGCCGGGTCCGGGCTGGACTCAGCGGCAATCTCTCGGAACGCCCGCACCAGCGTTTCCGGATCCTGGGCACCGGAAATCATATACCGGTCGTTGATGACGAATGTCGGTACCGCCGACACACCAGCGCGCTGGTAACGCGCTTCGTCCTGGCGCACGACATCGGCGTAAGAATCGGATTTCAATACTTTGCGGGCCTCATCGCCGCTCAGGCCAATCGACTCGACGCAGCGGATCAGTGCTTCCGGGTCGGAGATGTTGGCGGCATGGCCGAAGTAGGCTTCAAAGAACGCTTTCTTCATATCAGTCTGGCGATTCTGTTCCGCAGCCCACTTCACGAGCCGGTGGCTGTCGAAGGTATTGCAGGTATGGCGCTCCTGCATGCGCTCAAAGTTCAGTCCCAGCTCTCTGGCGATGGCCATCATATCGTCCTGCGCCGCTTTCATTTCTTCGGTACTGCGACCGTACTTGCGGCTCAAAGCCGGGAGTATGGGCTCGCCATCGGCGGAAGCGTCCGGATTCAGTTCGAAAGCATGCCACTCCAGTCTGAAGTCCAGCTCGTCCGACAGCGAGCGCATGGCGTTTTCCAGACGTGCATAACCGATGGCGCACCAGGGACAGGCGATATCAGATACGATGTCGATCTTCATGGTAGTCATGGAGAATCTCGCTCAAACAGAAACAGCGTACACCTGGAGGTGGGCCAATGCATACCGCTGACGGGCACCCTCTGATGACCCGACCGGACAGACACGTTACACTCCGACGACGGTATTGCCCCTCCCGACGGGCAGGAAGGAGGCCCCTCGTGCCCCATCATGACCACCAGCGACCCCACGAACACGATGTCGAATACACCCCCGACGGTCGGCGTGTGCGTCTCGGCGAACTGAGCCTGCCCGAAGAGCCCCGGCGCGGCAATCTGTTGCAACGGCTGCGGCGCAATCTTGCCCTGTTCCTGGCAGGCATGTACACCGGGGAAAGCTGCGCGGGCACCCCGCACAGTACCCGCTCACGAAAGGGGGGAACCAGTGGACAGGAGCAAGCCGGTAACCAACACGATGCAGAGTAGTATCGATGACATTGCTTGTCGGATGGGTCACCGGATGATTCCCGAAAAGGTCAGGAACTGTGCAGGACATCGAGCTGTTTGGTCATGGCCTGATGCGGGATGCCAACCTCGATGAATGGCTGTCCCCGGATATGGTAACCATGCCGATGGTAGAATCCGGTGGCCGTTGAACGGGCATTGAGTGTGACCCGGAATACGCCCCGGCGCTGCAGCTCGTCCTCTGTAAGGCGCAGCAGCCTGCCACCCAGACCGCGCGAATGGAACTCCGGGGCCACCGCCATCTGTCGCAGGCGCACCGCATTTTCACCGGCCGGGGCGGCCACCAGGCAGGCGCCCGCCTTTCCGGAGGCGTCAAAAAGCCCGAAATGCCATTGCGCCTGCTCATTGGCCAGGTCGTCGCCGGAGAGCACTTTCCCCAGGGGCTGGCGCAGCACCCGCTCGCGCAATGTCAGGGTCCGGTGGTAGTCGAGACTGCGGAAAGTGATGACCCGGAACCGGAACAGCGGCTCACTCATCAGTTTCTTCCTCAGTCTTTCAGCAGTGGATGTGTGAGACCTTCGACGCCGACCATCGCCAGCATCAGGAGCCAGGCAGCCTGTGGTCCCTGGTGAGAGTCGACCGGTTCGAACCACTCACTCAATGAGTGTGCTCCGGAAGCACGGCCACCACCTCCGATCGTTACCGCCGGAATACCCAGTGACATCGGGACATTGGAGTCGGTGCTGGAGCGGCGCAGTGCCTCGACACCGGAGTCCACCGCATCAAAAGCCAGAGCGGTAGACTGGACCAGCGGGTGGTCCGCTGCTGTCAATCCGGCCGGCCGGTCGCCGATCAGTTCGAACTCGACTGTGATCTGTTCAGGTTGCTCCCAGCGGCTGTTTTCTTCCTCGACCGCTTCCCGGACTGCCTGCCAGACCCGTTCTTCCAGTGCGATCAACTCATCGGGGCTGTTGGAGCGCATGTCCAGTGCAAAGACCGCATCGCCCGCGATGGAGTTTACCGAGGTGCCACCTTCTACTGTACCCACCGTGAACGTGGTCCTGGGTTCTTCCGGTACCTCCAGATCACCGATTTTCGTGATCGCCCGGCCCATTGCATGAATCGCACTGGCCATGCCGAAAGCGCCGAAAGAATGGCCACCCGGTCCGCTGAACTGTACTTCGAAGCGGCGGCTGCCGGTGGCTCCATGGGTGATGCTGGACAGACCGGAGCTGTCGATGGACACGAAGGCGTCGATGTCCGGGTGATCATTGAACAGGGCCTTGACGCCACGCAGGTCGCCGCGGCCTTCCTCGCCCACGGTACCGACAAACAGGATGTCGCCGACGGTTTCGATGCCGCTCTGCGTCAGGGTTTCAATGACCGTCAGCAACACGGCGAGACCCCGTCCATCATCGCTGATGCCCGGGGCATGATAGCGCCCGTCGCGCTCCTGTACGGTGACATCGGTATCCATGGGAAACACTGTATCGAGGTGAGCGGACAGCACGAACAGGGGGCCGTCTCCGCTACCTTGCCAGCGGCCGATCACATTGCCTTCGCCATCGATCCGGGCATTGCCCAGTCCGCGGTTGCGCATCTGGCGCAGGTAATCTTCCGCGCGTTCCTCTTCCATGAAGGGAGGGGCCGGGATTTCGGTGAGGCGGATCTGCTCGGCGATGGTCTCCGGTTCCCGCTCCAGGATCTGTTCCAGGGATTGCTGTATCCGTGTATCGGAGAGCAACTCCCGGAAGGTATCTCCGGTGTCCCCGGTGATCGAAACCGGTCCGATGGCATTCTGGGCGAGGGCGGAATGAGCGGCCAGCGCTGTCAGCACCAGACAGGCGGCCAGCGAACGGAACAGGATAATGACAGCATGTTTCATGGAAACTCCCTTACTGGAGGTGCCTTTATGAGCACTCAAGCGAGTTTAGCACCGTTACCGAATGCGATACACTTCCCGGCTTTGCCAGCGGGCGGAGAAACAGACAGTGGTTCAGCAGTACGATGTCATCGTGATCGGTGCGGGGGCCGCCGGGCTGATGTGTGCCATCGAGGCCGGCCGGCGAGGTCGCCGCGTGCTACTGCTGGAGCATGCCAAGCGCGCCGGCAAGAAGATCCTGATGTCGGGGGGCGGGCGCTGCAATTTTACCAACCTGCATACTACACCGGAAGACTTCCTCTCGCGCAACCCGCATTTCTGCAAATCGGCCCTCAGCCGTTACACCCCATGGGATTTCATTGCGCTGGTAGAACGTCATGGTATTGCCTGGCACGAGAAGAAACTGGGACAACTGTTCTGTGATCATCGGTCCAGCGATATCGTGAACATGTTGCTGCGCGAATGCGAGCAGGCGGGAGTGGAGCTGCGCCTGCGCTGCCCCGTCTACGCGGTGCATCGGGAAAAAGGCTTCCGGCTGGAGACAGGGCAGGGCACCGCAGCCTGCGAGTCACTGGTGGTAGCCACCGGCGGCCTGTCGATTCCCACCATGGGGGCCACCGGCTTCGGCCATGACCTGGCACGTCAGTTCGGACTGGACGTGCTGCCGCTTCGCGCAGGCCTGGTGCCGTTCACGCTGGACGGTGAGTCATTGTCCTGGAGCCGGGAGCTGAGCGGCGTGTCGCTGGATATCACGGCCTCCTGCGGCGTCTCGTTCCGCGAGAACCTGTTGTGGACACACCGCGGATTGAGCGGCCCTGCGGTGTTGCAGCTCTCTTCATACTGGCTGCCGGGACAGGAAGTGGCGTTCGATCTGTTGCCCGGCCTGGACGTCCGGGAGGTGATTGACGAGGCGCGCAGGGAGCGTCCCCGAATCCAGCTTCGCACCCTGCTGTCCGAGCATCTGCCCCGGCGCCTGGTCGAACTGTGGTCGGATCGGCGCTGGACGGATCGCCGGGTGGCTGACCTGTCGGCGGCCGACATCCGCCAGGTCAGTGAAGCGCTTCAGCCGTGGCGGCTGAAACCGGCAGGGACCGAAGGGTACAGGACGGCCGAGGTCACGCTGGGCGGGGTGAATACCGACGAGCTGTCGTCCCGGACCATGGAGTCGACGAAAGTGCCCGGTCTGTACTTCATCGGTGAGGTGGTGGATGTGACCGGGCATCTGGGCGGGTTCAATTTCCAGTGGGCGTGGGCATCCGCCGTGGCGGCGGGGCAGGACGTCTGACAGGCAGATGGTTCATTCCGGCTGCTGTTTCCCATAGCCGCCGAACCGTTCCAGTACGTCCGCCATCTGTTCACTGTCCAGCAGCACCGGGTCGCCGATTGCCAGTATCTGTCCGTAACAGCGCGCCAGGTTTTCCACTTCTTCCGCCAGCTCCAGTGCCTCCTCCATGGTGGCGCCAAGGGCGATCTGCCCGTGGTTGGCCATGAGACAGGCGTTGCGCTGCTGCAATCCCCCGGCCACGGCCTGCGCCAGCGCTCCGGTACCGAAAGTGGCATAGGGCACGCAAGGGATGTCATCGCCGCCAGCCGCCGCCACCATGTAATGGAATGCCGGGATCGGGCAGTGCATGCAGGCCAGCGAGGTGGCCCAGGGAGAATGCACGTGTACGATGGCCATGGCGTCGGGACGTGCGTTGAACACCGCGCAATGAAAGGACAGCTCGCTGGATGGCCGGAGGGGGCCTGTCCAGTGTCCCGACAGATCCGCTGCCACCAGGTCCTTGCGGGTCAGCCGGTCGAGCCGGGCACCCGAGGCGGTGATCAGCAGGCCTGTCTCTGTACGCAGGCTGATGTTTCCCGAGCGTCCCTGACCGAGCCCGGCCCGGTCCAGGTGATGTCCGGCGTCAATGAGGGTGTCCATGGAATCGGTTGTCATGCAGGCATTATACCTGTTGCCGGGCCTGCTGGCAGCCTCCTGATTGCCTCTCACGGCGGAATTGTATACTGTCTGTACAGGAATGAAGTGCCTGCAATGCAGGTCTAACAGGATGTAGTCTGATTCAAATACGGACAGGAGAGTGCCAATGAGTGCGCAAACTGATGTATCGACAGACTTGTCAGACAGCATTACCAGCGACCGTCCCGTCGTTCGCCGGATTACCGTCCGGGACCTCGGAACCGCTCTGTACAGGGGCAGACAGGACTTCTACGCCCGGCCCACCCACGGCGTATTTCTGACCGTCATCTATGCACTGGTGGCGGCAGTGGTGGTCTTTATCGGTCTCCGGGAGAACCTGCTTGTGCTGCTGTTTCCGGTCATTGCCGGCCTTGCCCTGATCGGCCCGGTGGCGGCCTGCGGACTCTACGAGTTGAGCCGGCGGCGCGAGAACGGTCAGAACTATGCCTGGTGGCATGTGTTCGACGTATTCAATGCGCCATCACGTGGCGCCATCGCTGTCATCGCGGTAATGCTGGCGATTCTGTTCGCGGTCTGGTTGATGACTGCGGTTGCCCTGTACGGCGTGTTCTTCGGCGATACCACGCCGGCAAGTTTCGCAGGGCTGTTGAGCCAGGTATTTTCCACGCCGTCCGGCTGGCAGCTGTTGCTCACCGGCGGGGCCATCGGCTTTGTCTACAGCGTGGTGGTGTTCGTGACCACCGTGGTCTCGTTACCCATGATGATGCATCACAGAATCGGACTTCTGGAGGCGGTCGGCACGTCACTGCGAGCAGTCCAGCTCAACTGGCGGCCCATGGCGGTCTGGTATCTGATGGTCGTGGGTCTGGTGATCCTGGGTGCCGTGCCTCTCTTCATCGGCCTGGCCGTAGTGGTGCCGATGCTGGGTCACGCCACATGGCACCTGTACCGGGCCGCCGTGGAATGAGCGGTTGTACCGTCTGAGCGCTGCTGGTGCAGTAGGCAGGGTCACTCCACAGCGCGTTGCACCGCCCGTTGCCAGGCAGGGCGTTGCTGATTGCGCTCCAGGTAGGCAGCGAGGGCCGGGTAGTCGTCCAGCGCTTTCAATCGCTTCGCCATGGAGACGACATAACTGATGCCGATGTCGGCGCCGCTGAAGTGGTCGCCCAGTATGAACTCGTTGTCACCCAGTTGCCGGGTCATATGCTGGAAGTGCCGGGCAATCTCGCCATCGCTGAATGCCTGGAAAGTGTCATGGGGCTGGCCGCTGCGCAGCAGGATCATGCGCAGGAAGAGGGGAGTGAATACCGAGCCTTCCGGGTAGTGCAGCCATTGCGTGTAACGGGCCCAGGCCTTCAGGTCGCTGCGAGGAGGCGAGAACCGGTGCTCGCTGTCATGTTTCTCCAGCAGGTAGGAGGTGATGGCTCCGGATTCCGACAGCACCAGGCCGTCATCGTCGATGACCGGTGACTTGCCGAGCGGGTGGATTTGCTTCAGATCGTCCTTTGCCCGCATCGTCTCGGGATCGCGGTGGTAGACCTTCAGTTCATAATCGAGTTCCAGTTCCTCGGCCAGCCAGACGGTGAAAATGGATCGACCAATGCGCAGGTGGTGAAGTGTCAGCATGCAGGGATGTCCTTCTGTAGGTGTCTTCGATGATGGTCTGCAAAACTCTACGCAGTCACTGATGGATTGGCAATCGATACCTGGGGGAGGGCATGTAATGCTGCCTTCTTTGCACCCCTGGTGAGCTCATCGAGATCAGCAAACGCCGGCCCCGGCTTGCTATTCCCATACCCGGTATTCTGGTGCATGATAGTCACAGTAGCGGTTTTCTCCCCATTCAGGAGCCGGTCATGTCCGTTTTTACGGCGCTGACAGCCAACGACATCAGGCGTTTCCTGTCCACTTTCGAGGTGGGCGGGCTGATTGACTGGCAGGGCGTACCCGGTGGAAGTGAGAATACCAACTATTTCCTCAACTGCGACAGTGGCGGGTATGTGCTGACATTGATCGAGCGCGGCCCCCGGGATAATCTCTCCTTCTTCATCGAACTGCTGGAACAACTCCACCAGGCGCACTTGCCCGTACCCTACGCCATCGCTGACCGGCACGGCGAAAGGCTGCATGACCTCAAAGGCAAGCCCGCATTACTGCAGCCCCGCTTCCGGGGGGAACACCGGATGGAGCCGGGCCCCAAGGAGTGTGCGGCCGTCGGTTCCATGCTGGCCCGGCTGCATGATGGGGTGGCCGGTAGTGATCTCTCCCGGGCCAGCGACAGGGGACCCGCCTGGGTGCTAACGCAGGCCCGCGCATTGATCGGGCAGGTCTGGCAGGGCGAGAAGGGCTGGCTCGAACCTGTGATCGATGCGCTGCAGGAGTGGCTGGACGGTGCGCCACGATTGCCCGGGACCCTGATCCACGGCGACCTGTTCCGGGACAATGTGCTGTTCGATGGAACCCGTATCACCGGTGTGATTGATTTCTATAATGCGGCCAGCGGATGGAATCTGCTGGATCTGGCCATCTGTCACAATGACTGGTGCATGGACAGCAATGGCCGGGATGAAGTCAGCGCGGACCCGCGTCGGGCCGCAGCTTTGCTGGAGGCCTATCAGGGACTCAGGCCTTTTGAAGAGGAGGAACGGAAGAGCTGGCCGATGATGCTGCAACTCGCCGCGCTGCGATTCTGGACCTCGAGGGAACTGGCCCGCATGCAGCATGCCGATCAGGTCGGTGTGCTGGTCAAGGATCCGTCCCGGTTCCGCCGGATTCTGCGCCACTATTGCACGGTTCCAGTGCGGTCGCTGTGACGATAACAATGCAGTCCTGATACGGGAGAATAATCATGTTGAGCAGACGAAAGCTTTTATTGGGTGGGGCCGGCCTGTTGGGTGCCGGTCTTGTCGGAGAACTGACAGGGCCTGCGGGTCAGCGCACAAGCGGTCTGATGCGGCGCGCGCATGCCGCTGAGGCGATGCGCCCCGATCAGATCATACGCGCCAGCAGCAACGAGAATCCGTACGGTCCCTCACGGCTTGCGCTGAAAGCCATCGCTGACGGCCTGGAAGATGCCAACAAATACGGCGGCATCACGGACGAAATGCTGTCCCTGATGGCTCGTCTGGGGGATATCCCCGAGGATCATATCGCCATCGGTTCCGGTTCCGGTGAATTGCTGCGGGTCGGGGGTCTGCTTGGTAGCCTGGAGGGTGGTTCCGTGGTCTGCCCCGACCCCACATTCGGTGGTCTGATACGGTATGTGGAAGCCATGGGGTCGGAACTCATCCGGGTGCCGGTCGACGCCGAACTGAAGACTGACCTGGACGCCATGTATGCCGCCATCCGGCCCGATACGAAGATGGTCTACCTGTGCAACCCGAACAATCCCATACCCAATATCATCGGCAAGGACGCGTTGCATGACTTCGTTCTTGAGGTGTCCAGGGAACGGCTGGTGTTCGTGGACGAGGCCTATCATGAATTTGTTGATGATCCCGATTACGAGTCGATGCTGTCCCTGATCCGGGAAGGGCACAACAACATCATAGTGTCCCGCACGGCGTCCAAGATCCACGGTCTGGCGGGACTGCGGGTCGGTTTCGCTTACGCGCACCCCGAGCTGATCACCGAGATCAACAACAAGATGACCGGGCAGCTCAACATACTGGGCATGCATGCCGCCTATGCCAGTTATCAGGATGCGGATTTCCAGGAGTACACGCTGCGCAAGAACCGCGAGTCCCTGGCCATTATCAATGACATGTGTGACGAGATCGGTGCCCGCTACGTGCCCTCCCGTGCCAACTTCACATTCATCGAGACCGGTCACGACATCGCCGAAGTCAGTGAAAGAATGCTGGAGGCCGGGATCATGATCGGCCGCCCGTTCCCGCCCTATCGTGACTGGGCGCGGATCAGCATGCAGACTCCGGAAGAGATGCGTTACGTGGCGCAGGTCTACCGAAGCCTGTATGGATGAACCATCAGATAAGGAGTCATCAATGAATACAATCACGAATCTTTTCCTG
Source organism: Pseudohongiellaceae bacterium (assembly GCA_040882255.1). GTDB lineage: Bacteria > Pseudomonadota > Gammaproteobacteria > Pseudomonadales > Pseudohongiellaceae > PWQG01. Next base: position 304,131 of record JBBEBP010000011.1, read on the forward strand.
TCACGGCGCCGCCTGCTGGGTAGTCTGATCGGGGCTTCGGCACTGTCGCTGACCGGCCTGCCTTCCACAACAGGCCACGCCGCCGAGCGGGGCGGCCGCATATCCGCGCGTCTGGATGAGCTCGGTCTCACGTTGCCGGAACTGGCGGCGCCAGTGGCCAGCTATGTCCCCTATGTGGTGCAGGGTAACCAGGTGCATATTGCCGGGCAGTTGCCAATGCGTGACGGTACACTGCTGTCCCCGGGAAAGGTGCCGGTGGACGTGAGCGTGGAGGAGGCCCGGGAAGCGGCCAGGCAATGTGCCATCAACATCCTGGCAGCGTTGAACGCGGCCTGCGATGGCAATCTGGACCGGGTGGCACGTTGCGTCCGACTGGAGGGCTATGTAGCCTGCAGCGACGATTTCACCCGCCAGTCCAGTGTCATGAACGGTGCCTCGGACCTGATGGGAGACGTGTTCGGCGAGCGCGGCCGTCACACACGGGTGGCGGTGGGCAGTAACAGCCTCCCGTTGAACGCCTGCGTCGAGGTCGCCGGGTTGTTCGTACTGTCAGAGACGTAAGGGAGCCAGCTGTATTTCACAGGTTCCTCAGAAAGTCCCCGACCCGGCGTTCAATCTCATTGCCCAATGCCCGACGGATGATGGTTTCAATGTCCGGCGTACAGGTCGGCGACTCTACGTTGCCCCGGCACGCGATCGGCACGGTGTAGCCGCCGATATCGTACTCTTCTGACTCGGTCGTGGCGGTGGCCCGGTCCACCGAGGCGTCCAGGTCATAGTCGATGTTGTTATCGTTGAGGTCCAGCAATACCCCCTGACCAGTCACCCGGAACCCCGGGGCGAGCAGGCGCAAGTCATCACTGCGGATGATGCCTCTGTTGATGTTCAGTGTGGCGGTGAGTTCCTCGAACGGTGTGCTTTCGCCCCTGTCAAGAGACATCAGGCGCCTGCTTCTGATCATGGTCTCCAGTTGCGCCAGTGTCCCGCCCACGCTGACTCCGTACAGCACACCATTCTCCAGCCCCATGCGGCCGTTGCCGGCAAGGTTGCTGCGCAGCGCTTCCAGCGAAACGCCGCTACTGTTCAGTGACAGCTCCATATTGGCAAGGCCGCTCAGATTCGATGCATCCGCCAGGTCATTTAGCAGAGGCGCCAGGTTGACTGCCTGAAGGCTTGTATCACTGGTAAAGGACAGCGTGTCGTCATCACTGATCCGCGCCTCGATATCACCCTCAAAACGGCCACCGTACAACAGGGCTTCCACTGGAGACAGGGCAAGCCGGTTCTGCGTACCTGAGTAGCCGATTCGAAGTTCACTCAACTGCACGCCCCCGGCAGTCAGCTCTCCGGCGCTGAGTACACCCCGAACAGTACCCGCCTGCAATAATGCCAATGGCAGGGCAGCCGCAGGCGGCCCGTTCTCCGCTTCGCCCGTCCCGGTGTCCGCCGGGGGCAGATAGCGATCGACGTTGAGCCGGTCGACATTCAGGTCAAGGCCGATATCGGCGGGTGTGGCGGAGAGGTCAGCGGTCAGTGTGGCGTTCACAGTCGTATCGTCCAGGCGCAACTGCAGGTTCCGGCTGCTCAGTTGTGTGGAGGAACCGGAGAACTCCGTTTCGAAAGCCAGACGGCGCAGGGTGTTCTCGTCGCGCATGGGCGGCAGGCCCATTCCGAAGCGCCCGGCCAGTTCGCGGAGATCCATATCACCGATATAGAGCTGGCCCTGGTATTCGGGCGATCCCTCGAGCCCGGTCACATTCAGTCGGCCGTCGATGTCCAGCCCGGCCCCGGACAGGGTGAAATACGGCAGGTCCAGGGTACCGCTTTCCGCGTCATGCTCTGCCTGGGTCTGCAGACGGATTTCCAGGCTGCCATCGGGCAGCGCCGGGTCCGCCAGCGCTACCGTAAGGTCCAGCGGCCCGGCCATCAGCTCACTGCCCTGTCCGCTGATCCGGGAGCTCAGGCGGAAGGACTGCAGTGTATTGGCCAGGACAGGTTGTTCAATGGCCCGCAGCAAGGGTGACAGGTCGTCGCCACTGGCTTCCAGATTGCCTTCGGCAGACGCTGATGCGGAGAACAGCTCGCTGGCGGTCAACTCGCCATCGAGTTGCATACCCAACGCAGCCGCCGAGATTGTCGGTATCTCGACGCGGCCACCATCGAGATCCAGATCAAAATCCGTGCGCAACCGGAAACTGCGGTCCGACAGGCTCTGCAGTTGCTCACCGTACTGTGCCAACGCCGCACCGCCGTCTCCCTGGAGTTGTCCCGCCACTGTCATCAACAAGGGCAGATCCGGTCCCTCGGCCTGTAGCCGCCCGTTGATCCGGCCTCCAGCAGAGCGTTCCAGTGTCCCTTCAATGCGGCTCCCCAGCAGCCCGGCCTGCAGGTTCCGGATGGCCATCGTGTTCCGAGCACTGTCGGCCTCAAGTCCGGCGCTGATCGAAAATGCCCGGTCGCCGAGGCGCTCGATGCGGTCGGCGAGATCATCCAGGGCTGCGATTCGGAACAGGGTGGCCATGTCCTCGCCACGAAGGTCCAGTGTGGCCTCAACCGAGGGGCTGCCGTCCAGGTCGGTCAGCGAGGCACTCGCCTGCAGGTCCAGGCCGGGCCCGGTCAGGGACAGCGCATCCAGGGTCAGGGTCTGGCCGTTATCACTGTAGGTGACAAGACCTTCCAGGGTCGTGCGGCCACGCAGTTCAGGCCGGTCCATTGAAGTATCAGCCGACAGGAACAGTTCCACCGGCTCACCATAGAGCAGCTCTCCCGTCCTCACGGTCAGATCGTCGATGGACACGCGCCGATTCCGTTGGCGGTCGTCGAGCGTGATGCGTGTATCGCGGATGTCCACGCCGCCCAGAGCAAGGGCAGCGGGCCACTGGCCAGCCCCCGAATCTTCTGCACCGGCGCTTCCCGCCAGCCAGGTTGTCCAGTTTCCCTGGCCCTGCTCGTCAATGACCAGATCCACCGTGGCGCCGTGCAGCTGTACCGTATCGATTTCGTAGCGGCCGCGAAGCAGCGGCAGCAACTGTGCCCGGGCGCGGGCATGAGAGACCTGCATGAAGGGCGCCTCATCCCCACTGGCGATCGAGACATCGGACAGGGTGAGTCCCAGCCAGGGGTAGAGCGTCAGCCCCATGGGGCCGGTGAGTTGCAGTTCCAGTCCGGTCTGTTCCCGGACCAGATTCTCGATCCGTTCCTTGTGGTCATTGGGGTCAAGCGTCAGAATCAGCACGCTGATTCCCACTGCCAGTACCACCACCAGTGCAAGCACCGATAGCGCTGTGACTTTCAGAATACGCATCGTTATCCGTCCTTATGGAAACTGTTGCTGATGAGACCGGGGGAGCGGCTCGGGCATTGCCTGGAGCATGTGTTTCGGCTCCGTGACTCCGTTTTCGGTTGTTACTGACCGGAACCACTTGCAGCCATAGCGTAACGCTTCTACAGTCGTAACCATAGCGTGGAAGCGAAACCATCGCACGACGCAACAGAGGAGAAGAGTAGCCATGACATCGAGCCGACTCCACGACCGGACCCTGTTCCGCCAGCAGTGCTATGTGGGCGGACAGTGGATCGATGCGCGCAGCGGAAAGACCCTGGAAGTAGACAATCCCGCCACCGGAGAGATTCTCGGTACAGTGCCCCTGTGTGAAGGCGAGGACACCCTGCAGGCCATTGCGGCGGCGGATCAGGCATTCCGGACATGGGGACGGACCGTGGCGGCCGAGCGCGGTGATGCGCTGTACCGCTGGCATGCACTGATGCTTGAGAATGTCGAGGACCTGGCCACGCTGATGACCCTGGAACAGGGTAAACCGCTGGCTGAAGCGCGGGGTGAGGTCCAGTATGCGGCGTCGTTCCTCAAGTGGTTCGCCGAGGAAGCCCGGCGGGGCTACGGAGAGACCATTCCGGGCAACAAGCCGGACCAGCACATCATCGTCACCCGGCAGCCAGTGGGCGTGGCGGCGGCCATCACGCCGTGGAACTTTCCGGCCGCCATGATCACCCGCAAGGTCGGTGCCGCTCTGGCTGCCGGCTGCTCCATCGTGGTCAAGCCGGCCGAGGCCACGCCCTATACGGCGCTGGCGCTGGCGGCCCTGAGCCGCGAGGCCGGAGTTCCGGATGGTGTCTTCAATGTCATCACCGGCGATGCGCCGGCTATCGGCCAGGCGCTGACTGGTTCTCCGGTGGTGCGCAAGCTCAGCTTCACCGGGTCGACAGCCGTGGGCCGCAAACTGATGGCGCAATGCGCGGAACATATACAGAAGATTTCCCTGGAACTGGGCGGCAATGCGCCATTCATCGTATTCGATGATGCCGACCTGGACCGGGCCGTGGAAGGCGCCATGGCGTCCAAATTCCGCAATACCGGTCAGACCTGCGTCTGTGCCAACCGGGTGCTCGTGCAGAATGGTGTGCACGACGCGTTCGTCGAGAAGTTGGGCGAAGCCATGCAGTCGCTGAAAATAGGCGACGGCTTTGAGGAGGGTGTGAACCAGTCAGCGTTGATCAATACCGCAGCCGTCGACAAGGTACGCAATCACTACCAGGATGCGGTCAACAAGGGCGCGCGGCTTGTACACGGGCGCGCACCGGAGAAAGACGAGCAGCGATTCGTCCACCCCTTACTGCTGACCGGTGTCACCACAGACATGCAACTGTGCCATGAGGAGACTTTCGGTCCCCTGGTTGGCATCCTGCGTTTTGACAGCGAGGAAGAGGCGGTGCGGCTGGCCAATGACACACCCTACGGCCTGGCGGCCTATTTCTACAGCCGCGATGTTCACCGGGTATGGCGCGTGGCGGACGGTCTGGAAGCCGGTATCATAGGAATCAATGAAGGGGCCATCTCGAATCCGGTGGCTCCGTTCGGCGGCGTCAAGGCTTCCGGACTGGGCCGGGAAGGATCGCATCACGGCATGGCAGAGTACCAGGAGATCAAGTACCTGTGCATGGGTGGAGAATGACTGGTGATGGTAGCAGAGGAGTCATGATGGAAGTACTTGTACTCACGGCGCCGGATGAACCAGCGCTGCCGGGGCTGGACGGATTGCCAGACGATATCCGCGTCACCCATGTCTGCCGGGAGGATGATCTGCAGGCGGGCCTGCAGCGTGCCGATATCCTGGTGGTCACCGATTTCCGCTCCGGACTGCTGGCCCGGTGCTGGCCGGATGATCCGTCGGTACGTTGGGTGCATGCCACCAGTGCCGGGGTGGATGCCCTGATGTTTCCCGCACTGAAGAAAAGCGGGATTCCTGTCACCAATGCCCGCGGAGTGTTCGACCGGGGCATCGCCGAATATGTGCTGGGCGCTGTCTTGATGTTCGCCAAGGATACGCTGGGGAATCTGCGTTACCAGCGAGCGCATCGCTGGGTCCACCGTGACACGGCCCTGATCCGCGAGCAGCGTGCACTGGTGGTGGGTGCGGGCTCGATAGGAACAACAACCGCGCAGTTGCTTTCCGCCGCCGGCCTGCGTGTCACCGGGATCGCCCGCACTGCCAGGGACGTCGAGGGTTTTGAGGCGGTTTACGCCCGGGACCGGTTGGTCGACTGCCTGGCGGAGAGTGACCACGTGATCATCACTGCACCGCTGACCCCTGAAACCGAAGGGCTTTTCAACAAGGCCATGCTGAAACGAATGAAACCCGGCGCCTTTCTGATCAATGTGGGTCGCGGACCGATCGTGCGAAGTGATGACCTCGTCACCGTGCTGGAGTCCGGTCATCTGGGCGGCGCGGCGCTGGACGTATTCGAGGAGGAACCGCTTCCGCAGGATCATCCTCTATGGGAACGCCAGGACGTGATGATTTCCGCCCACATGGCCGGTGATTTTATCGGCTGGCGGTCGGCGCTGGGAGAGCAATTCGTCGAGAACTTCCAGCAATGGCAAAATGAAAATGAACTCTTCAATCGTGTCCAGTGATGTATTGCTGGCAACCCGTTACTGTTTGATCCAGAAAGGAGCTGTCGATGAGCGATGATATTTCCGGCATGAGCGCCACGACGTTGCTCAGACACTATCGTGATCACACCCTGACTCCGGTGGAAGTCGCCAGGGTCATGCTGGAGCAGATCGAGCGGCTGGACGGGGGAACCAACGGCTTCTGCCTGGTCGACCCGGACACGACGCTGGAACTGGCCCGGGAGTCGGAGAAGCGCCACCAGCGGGGGCAGGGCGACGGGCTCCTCGACGGGGTGCCGGTCGCCATCCAGGATCTGTTTCTGACACCCATGTGGCCAACCCGCAAGGGATCCAGAATCGTGGAGCCGAACACCACACTGGGAAAGTCCGCTCCGTCCACCGCCTCCCTGGCGCGCCACGGCTATGTGCCGATCGGCAAGACCAATACGCCAGAGCTGGGCTGGAAGGGCGTCACAGACAGTCCCGTGCATGGCGTTACCAACAACCCCTGGGATATCGAGAAGACCGCCGGGGGTTCCAGTGGAGGCAGTGCCGTAGCCGTGGCAACGGGCATGGCACCGCTGGCGTTGGGTATGGATGCCGGCGGCTCCATTCGTATTCCCGCTTCCTTCTGTGGTCTGGTCGGCCTCAAACCGTCGATCGGGGAAGTGCCGCACTGGCCAGCCAGCCCTTTCGGCACATTGGCCAACGCCGGACCCATGGCCTGGACCGTGGAAGACTGTGCGTTGATGATGAATGTGCTGACCGAAGCCGACGCCCGCGACACGATGGCCTATCCGCGCCGGGACATCGACTACCGGGAAAACCTGCGAGACGGTGTGCGCGGCCTGAGGATCGCATTCAGTCCGAATCTCGGCTACGTGGACGTGGCACCGGAAGTGGAGCAGGCGCTCAACGATGCCGCCGAGCGTTTCCGTGAGCTTGGCGCCGAAGTCATACGCACCGACCCCAGTTTCAATGACCCGCTCGGCTCCTTCGGGCACCTGTTCTATGGCGGTCTGTCAAATGCCATGCGCGATTTGTCCACGCGCAAGAAATCGATGATGGACCCGGAACTGGTCAAGGTCGCGGAGAAGGCTTCCAGACTGAGCATGCTGGGTTACCTTGGCGCGGTCAATGAAGCCATGACGTTGCGTGAGCGCATGGCAGCGTTTCACCGCAAATATGACCTGCTGCTCACGCCCACGCTGCCCATCACAGCGTTCAGGGCAGGCCGGGAAGTACCCGAAGACTGGCCGAACACGCGTTGGCCCACGTGGACACCATTCACCTATCCGTTCAATATGACAGGACAACCGGCACTTTCAGTGCCCTGTGGTTTTGACGACGAAGGTCTGCCGATCGGACTGCAACTGGTGGGTGCCTGCTACAACGATGCACTGGTACTGCAGGCCGGCTATGCGTACCAGCAGGCCTATCCGCTGACTGACCGGCGTCCGCCGCTGTATACCGCAAATCGAAGAATGACAGAAGAGGGCTGAGCATGTCGCTGAACAACATGGACTTCGAGTTTTACGAGTCCGAGGATCCGATCTGGAACCCGGGATTGCTGTCCATGCCCATACCGGGTATCCGCCGCATGATCAACCTGGCGTCCCATATGGACGATGTCATCCATCTGTCCATCGGCCAGCCCGACCTCCCGGTACCGGGCAATGTGATCAAGGCTGCCACCGAAGCACTGGAGCGTGGACAGACCGGGTACACGATGGATGCCGGACTGCCTGAGCTGCTGGAATCACTGGCGTTGTACTATAGTGAGCGCAACGGGCGCACCCTGACCTCCGACAACATCATGATCACCACGGGTGCCACCGAAGCGTTGTACCTGGCCTTGACGGCCGTCTCGGCGCCGGGCCGCCATTTTATTGTGCCGGACCCGGCATTCATGCTGTATGCCCCGCTGATCCGTATGAACGGCGGAGAGGTGACCGAGATTCCGACGCGGGCGGAGAACAACCACCAGCTGGATCCGCAGGAAGTCATCGACGCCATTGAGCCCCATACTTACGGCATCGTGCTCAATTCACCCAGCAACCCGACCGGGACGTTGTATCCACGAGAGACGCTGGAAGCGATCATTGAAGAGGCCGCCTTCCAGAACATCCAGATCATCAGTGACGAGGTATACGACCACCTCATCTACGATGGCAAGGAATATCCCTCCGTGCTGTCCTGCTGCAGCGATCTGGATCATGTCATGGTGGTCAGCAGTTTCTCCAAGACTTACAGCATGGCGGGCATGCGTATCGGATGGTTGATCAGCAGCCAGGGTGCCATCAAGAAACTGCGCCGCTATCACATGTTCACCACGACGGTGGCCAACACTCCCTTTCAGTGGGCCGGCGTGGAAGCACTGCATGGCAGCGACCGGTTCATTGAGGAAATGCGACAGGAATACACCCGGCGCCGTGACCGGCTGGTGGAACTGGTGGACCAGACACCTCACCTGACCGGTTACAAGCCGGAAGGGGCTTTCTATCTGTTTCCGGCATTGCCCGAAGGGGTCAATGGCACAAACGTCGCACTGCGTCTGCTGAAGGAAACCGGTGTCTGTACCATACCGGGTGAGACCTTTGGCAGTTCCTGCAGCAATGCGCTGCGCCTGAGTTATTCCATTTCGACCGACCAGATCGAGGCGGCTTTCGAGCGCATCATCCCCTGGATGAGCGAACAGGACTTCAGCTGAGCAGGGTCCGACATGAAAAGCAGGGGAGTTGTCATGGCAGTATCCGAGTTGCATCCGTATGAAGCGTTGACGCCTGACCGGGTTCTGGATGCGATCGAGGGGCTGGGGTGGCAGTGTGACGCAAGAATATTCCCACTCAACAGTTACGAGAATCGCGTATACCAGATCGGCATCGAGGATGACCAGCCGCTGATCGCGAAGTTCTATCGCCCCGGGCGATGGACTGCGGAGCAGATCCAGGAGGAGCATGACTTCGCACAGGAACTGGCAGATCTGGAGATTCCGGTGGTGGCGCCCTTGCGCCTGGATGGCGAAACCAGCCAGTATCACTTCGATGATTTCACCTTTGCCGTATTCCCTCGCCTCAGAGGCCGGGCACCGGAACTCGATAATATGGATGACCTGCTGGTCATGGGCCGTTTTCTGGGGCGGGTACACCTGTGCGGGCGTCTGCAGTCTTTCCGCTATCGCCATACTCTGTCGGCGCAGCGGTTTGGCGAGGACAGCCGCGAGTATCTGCTGCGGCATGATTTCATACCCGGTTCACTGCGCGAAGCCTATGAAACGGTGAGCCGGGACCTCCTGGACGTGGTGCATCAGCGCCTCGCCGACAGTGCCCCCTTCGAGTCCATCCGCCTGCATGGCGACTGCCATCCGGGTAACGTGCTGTGGCAGGGCGAGGTCCCCTGGTTCGTGGATTTTGATGATGCCATGGCTGGACCGGCGGTGCAGGATCTGTGGATGTTGCTGAGCGGGGATCGTGATCAGCGCCAGGGCCAGTTACTGGAGCTGATCGAAGGCTACAATGAGTTCCATCATTTCAATCCACGCGAACTGCCCTTGATCGAGCCACTGCGGACGCTGCGCATCATGCACTACAGCGCCTGGCTGGCGCGGCGCTGGGATGATCCGGCCTTTCCCATGAGCTTTCCCTGGTTCAATACCGAACGCTACTGGGCCGAGCATGTGCTGGAACTGCGCGAACAGCGGGCGGCACTGGACGAGCCGCCACTGCAGTTGATGTGGTAGGCAACTCTGCTATGATCCGGGGGCGGGCGTTGACGCGTTTCTCTGCCCGACAACCATCACATTACAAGACGGAATAGAGATCTGATCATGAAATCCGGACTGACAAGACTGCTGCTGGGTGCCGCACTGGCACTGACGACAACCGCCTCCACGCTGGCTGTGGAGCTGACCCTGGTGCGCCACGGAGCGGCGGGAGAGGAGAAGCCGGGACTGATTGATGACCAGGGCCGCATCCGTGATCTGTCGGCCCATGTCGACGATCTTACGCCGGTCTGGTTGTCGGACGAGCGGCTGGAAATGCTGGCCGGCATCGACGTGGCAACGCTGCCCGTGGTCGATGCGGACACACGCCTCGGGCCACCGGTACAGGGTAGCCGGAAAATCATCGCCGTCGGGTTCAATTATGTCGACCATGCCGCCGAGATGGAGACGGACGTCCCCGAAGAGCCACTGATCTTCTCCAAAGCGATCACGGCCCTGAGCGGCCCCCATGATGACGTGGTTTCTCCCCGGGGTGCCACCAAACTGGACTATGAAGCGGAGCTGGTGGCCGTGATCGGCCGCCAGGCCCGTTATGTCGATGAAGAAGACGCACTGGCGCACATCGCCGGGTACATGGTAGGCCACGATGTTTCCGAGCGTGCGTTCCAGCGCGAACGTGGCGGGCAGTTCGTGAAGGGAAAAAGTGCCGATACCTTCGCTCCCGTGGGCCCCTGGCTGGTGACACGTGACCATATCGACGACATACAGACGCTGGACGTGTGGTCGGAAGTCAATGGCGACAGGCGCCAGCAAGGCAATACCGACCAGATGGTGTTCGGTGTCGCCCATATCATCAGTCACCTGAGTCAGTTCATGACCCTGGAACCGGGTGACCTGATTTTCACGGGCACGCCTGAAGGGGTCGGGGATGGCATGCGTCCGCCGCAATACCTGCAGCCGGGTGACGTGGTGCGCATCGGCATTGAGGGCCTGGGTGAACAACGCCAGGTGGTTGCCCCGGCACCGTAGGCACCGCACACAATACATGACAGGAGCAGTATGAAAAAACCCGACTTCACAACATGGCTGAAAGAGCATGTCGAGGAAATTTTCACTGCGGCATTGACGGCATTTTTCACCGCATTGATGTTCCGCGTGGGACTGGGCATGCTGTTTTCGATCCTGGCCGGACTGGCCTGCACGTATACCGTGCGGCTGGTCCTGATACGCAAAATGCTGGCTTCGCTCAGCGAGCGCGTGGCGGGCAACCGCAACGAAGCACCCTGACCGGGCCAGACGATGCCGGCGGGAGAGGAACCATGTTGAACGATCTGGAAGAATGTGAGGTCCAGTGCCCCTATTGTGGCGAGGGCATTTGTGTACTGGTTGACTGCTCGGTGATGGAGCAGCAGTACATCGAGGATTGCCAGGTGTGCTGTGCACCGATCGAGTTCAGCGTACTGATCGACGAGGACGAGAACCTGCATGTCTCCGTGAGCCGTGACGACGAATGACTACCTCAGTATGAGAGCGGGAAGGATATACAACGCATGACGGAAACAGTAGCGATTTTCGTGTTCCCGGAGGTCGAGGTGCTGGATTTTGCGGGACCTTTCCAGGTGTTTTCCACCGCCGCCCGGGTAGCGGCCCGCAACACACCGGACGGGCCCGCGCCCTGCCGGGTGTTCACGGTATCCGCCTCGCCGGAGCCCGTTCGGACCAGGGGAGGCCTGAGTATCCAGCCGGACTGGCATTTTACCAATCACCCCCCGGCAGACCTGTTGATCATTCCCGGCGGTGTCGTCGATGCCGAGATGGACAATCCAGTGGTATTGGAGTGGATTCGCCGCAGCTCGGCCACGGCCAAACTCACCGCTTCGGTTTGCACCGGTGCCTTCCTGCTGGCCCGGGCCGGTATCCTGCGCCGCGGACGCGTGACGACCCACTGGGAGAACGCGGCTGATCTGGCATCGCGCTACCCCGAGCTGGAAGTGGTGGAGGACTGCCGTTGGGCGGATCAGGGACGTTATCTGACATCGGCCGGCATCTCGGCGGGTATCGACATGAGCCTGCATCTGGTCGAGCGGCGCTTCGGTCGGGAACTCGCCGAGGCCACTGCCCGGCAGATGGATTTCGACTGGCGGCGCTGACACTTCGTAACAAACGGGTAGGATTCCGGAAGGTTTTTCCGCCGGGGGTTGCGTATAATTGCCCGGTTTTTCGTTTCGGTTTCCGTTTGCCGAGGTGTTCCGGATAACAACAAAGGTATGTAGTCTTGAGTATTTTCCAGTATTTGCCCACCGGACTGATTATTGGTCTCTCCGCCTCCTCAGTCAGCCTTGCCCAACCCCTGTCTACGAGCTCCGAAGGTCTGTCGCCAGCCATGCAGCTGCGCGCCGGCCCGGAAACGCGCATACCCTTGTCCCGTCTGGACGGCGAACAGGGCGAAGTTGTCATCGATGGCGTGATTGACGAGGCAGCCTGGGAAGCGGCCGGCAACGTGCCGGGACTCTCCATGAGAGTGGTGGAACCGGAAACCCTGGCTGCGACGCCATACAACACCGATTTCAAGGTGTTCTACAACGATCAGGGGCTCTACATCGCCGTTGACATGGAGCAGCCGGAAGAGACGCTGGTACGGCGTATCAGCGGCCGGGACGCCCGTGGCATCCGCCGTGACCGGGTTTCTTTCACCATCGATACCTCCGGCAACGGCCGGTTTGGCTACTGGATGAGTCTCGCACTGGGTGACAACCAGATGGACGGCACCATCCTTCCGGAACGTCAGTACAGCAGTGAATGGGATGGCGCCTGGTACGGCGCCACCTCGGAGACCGAAAATGGCTGGTCGGCCGAGTTCTATATTCCCTGGGGGCAACTGGCCATGCCGGACTCGGAAGGCGAGGAGCGTGCTATCGGATTCTACGCCCAGCGTAACGTTGGCAGTCTGGACGAAACCTGGGGCTGGCCCGGAATTCCCGGCTCGGATAGTCTGTTCCTGAGTGATTATCCCCGTCTGACCATGGAAGGCGTTGATCCCCGTCAGCAGTGGAGTGTGTTCCCCTACGCCTCGACCACCGTTGATGAAGTGGACAACGACGTGGACGGCAAGGCGGGTGTGGACCTGTTCTGGCGCCCGTCCAGCAACTTCCAGGCCACGGCCACTATCAACCCCGATTTCGGTTCCGCCGAATCCGACGACGTGGTGGTCAATCTGACCGCCAATGAAACCTTCTTTCCCGAGAAGCGGCTGTTTTTCCAGGAAGGACAGGAGATCTTCAATACTACGCCGCGGTCAACCGGCAGCGGCGGCAAACGCCTCAGTATCATCAATACCCGCCGGATCGGTGGGCGTCCCCGTACACCGGACCTGCCGCCAGGCGAGAGCCTGAGCGCGAGGCAGCGCGTGACACCGGCCGACCTGCTCGGGGCGGCCAAGTTCACGGGACAGAGCGGTTCCGTCCGCTACGGTGTACTGACGGCGATGGAAGACGATACCGACTACGATGTGGGCGGCACCAGGGTGACGGCCGATGGCCGGGATTTCGGCGCCGTGAGGATGTTGTACGAGGACAGCCGTAACGCCGCCTATCGTGGCCTGGGTTATATCGGCACCACGGTCCGGCATCCCGACCGCAGTGCCGATGTTCATGCCGTGGACTATCACTATCTCAGTACCAGTGGCCGCTGGAACGTGGATGGCCAGGTCATTGCATCGGATGTCGAGGGTGTGGGTACCGGTTACGGCACCTTTGCCGATGTGGTCTATCAGCCCCAGCAGGGCGTGCGCCACACACTGCAGATGACCTACCTGGATGACACGATCGACGTTAACGATTTCGGCTTCCTGGAGCGGAACAACTCCTGGGAGTTCTGGTATCGGGGGCAGTGGATCTTCACCGACCTGGATGTGGTGCGTAATGTACGCCTGAGCCCGTTCCTGCGCTATGAGGAAAACCTGGACGGTGACCGGACCAACAACGCCATTCCCGTGTTCAACGTGGACGTCACGCTGAACAACCTGGACCAGGTCAGTTTCGGGCTTTTCCACTTCCCCAAGCGCTATGATGACCGGAACAGTTTCGGCAATGGTACCTTTGCGGTCGCCGAGCGCACCAATTTCAACGTCAACTACACCACCGACCCCGGGCGGGCGGTGAGTTTCGAAGTGGGAGCGGGGCAGTCCGGTGAGTTTGCCGGCGGCACCAGCCACAATCTCTCCGCCGGCGTGACCTGGCGGCCCATCGACAATCTGAATTTCTCCAGTGAAGTGGAATACGATGATCGTGATGGCTGGCTGCTGCACCAGGAAGACCAGAACTTCACGGCGTTCGATAGCGAGCAGTGGCGCAGTAACCTCAGCATGGAGTATTACCTCACCGCCAAGCAACAATTCAGCGCCGCGTTGCAGTGGGTGGGCATCAAGGCGGACGAGGATCGTTTTTACCATCTGCCGGCCGATGCACCGACCCGCAATCGGGACCTGATCCAGGTGGACAAGCCGGCAGGTCCCACGGACAGCTTCGCATTGACACAGATGAACCTGCAGCTGCGCTATCGATGGCAGATCGCGCCACTGTCCGATCTGTTTGTGGTGTACAGCAAGAGCAACAACCAGCGGGGCATGATCCGCTCATTCGATGACCAGTTCGGCGATGCCTGGGACGACCCGCTGGTCAGCCAGCTGGTCGTCAAGCTGCGGTATCGCTTCGGCACCTGAAGCGCTCAGAGGTTGTCGCGACGATCCGTTTCCCCGGCGTCATGACTGGCGGTCATGGGTCGTCCGAGCATACGTGACATATCCACGAGGATATGTCCGCTCTCGATCAGCACGGGGTCGATGTCTTCCTCGCCTTCCTCCTGCAGATCATCGGTTCCCAGCGACAGGGACACGGACTCGCCGTCGTCTTCGTCATTGTCCGAGTCCTGCCAGAGCTTCATCGGCAATCCCTTCATCATGCGGCGCAGGTTGTTGGCATTGAATGCGGCCCGCCGGTCGGCTTCACGTTGCTCGAGCAAGGCGGATTCCTGCAGTGGCAGATGAGTGCGCTCGCGCACGTCACGCATCCGCTCGACCGCGCTGTTGAGGTAGATGAAGTCGGGGTCGCGGGCCGCACGCGTCTGATGACGCTCCTGCAACTCGGGCATGATCTGACGCAGCGGATAATATGTTTCGTACTCCACCGGGCGTACCGTGTCCCAGGGAAGGGCGCCGTCCAGATTGCTCTCACCCATGGAGTCGATGACCTGATAGCGGTCCGGGAACTCGATATCGGGCATGACGCCACGATGCTGGGTGCTGGCGCCGGAGATGCGGTAGAACTTGGAGCGCGTCAGCTTGACCTGTCCGTAGTCCATGGGAATGATCTCCTGCACCGTCCCCTTGCCAAAGGTCTGGCCGCCCAGCACGACGCCGCGCTGGTAATCCTGGATCGCACCGGCAAAAATCTCCGAAGCGGAGGCGCTGGCCCGGTTGACCAGTACCGCCAATGGGCCATCGTAGGCGGTGTCCGAGTCGGTGTCGCCATAGGAGCGGACAAAGCCGTTGCGAAGACCGGAGTAACGCACCTGCACCGTGGGGCCACCTTCAATGAACAGGCCCACCAGTTCGTTGGCCTCGTTCAGCGAACCGCCGCCGTTGTAGCGCAGGTCCATGACCACCGCCTCGACATCTTCCTCCTGCAATTCTTCCAGCAGGGCCGCCACGTCGCGTGACGAGCTGCGGTAATCCTCCTCGCCGCGCTGGGCGGCCTGGAAATCCAGGTAGAAGGAGGGCAGTGTGATCACGCCGACCCGGTACTGCTGTCCGTCCATTTCCACGTCGATGACTTCCGAGCTGGCGAACTGTTCGGACAGCTCGACGGTATCGCGGGTGATGGCGACTTCCCGCGCCGCCGCTTCGCTGGTTGCCTCGGCGGGAATCACGTTGAGACGCACGACTGTGCCTTTTTCACCGCGGATCTGGTCGACCACGTCATCGAGACGCAGGCCGATCACGTCCTTCATTTCACCGGACTCGCCCTGACCGATGGCAATGATCCGGTCACCCGCCTTGAGCTCTCCCGCCTGTTCGGCCGGGCCGCCCTTGATCAGCTCGGCCACCTTGGTGAATTCGCCCTCACTGGTCAGCTGTGCGCCGATGCCCTGCAGGGAACCGCGCAGGCCCATGTTGAAATTCTCGGAATCACGCGGGGAGAAGTACCCGGTATGCGGATCAACTGTCTTGGCGACCGTGGACAGATAGGACTGGAACACATCCCGGTTGTTGGTCTTGGTCAGCTGGCTGAGCTGGTTGCGATACCGTTCACTGAGGCGTTCCTCGACGGTATCCATTTCCATACCGGTCAGCTTCAGACTCAGGGCACTGTTCTTGACACGCAGACGCCAGAGTTCGTCCAGTGCTTCTTCCGAGGAAGCCCATTCGGCCTCTTCCCGATCGATTTGCAGATATTCCTCGACCGTGAAATCCAGCTCGGCGAGATCGTTCTCCACGTGTTCGATGGTCCAGATCAGGCGCTCCATCACGCGGACAACGTAACGGTTGTAGATATCGAAGGCAGGCTGCAGGTCGCCGGACTCCAGCGCCGCAGCGATCCCGTCGCGGTAGCGGCTGAACTCATCGAGATCACTCTGCAGGAAGTAGAGTTTCGAGCCGTCCAGTGCGTCAATGTAGTTCGTGAACACCCGCTCCGAGAAGCGCTCATCAAATACCACGTCGGAGTAATGCTTGCTTTCCAGTTCCTTCAGCAACTCGATGGCAGTTTCGCCATATACCGGTTCAGAGGACAGCTCGGTGTACAGCTCGTCCAGAACAAGCTCGTCCGGCAAACCGTCTTCATCAATAATTTCTTCCTCGGCCCTGTCCGCCGGCGGCTCGTCCGCCTCGTCGGCGGCCATGCCGTGCATGCTGAACGGCAAGAGTCCGATGACCATCAGGAGCAGGATGGCGCTCAGGAAAAGTCGTGAAAAAGATCGGTTATCGTCTGCTGTGCTCATAGGGTTCGGGTCCTGCGAGTGCTGTCTCGGAAATGGGATTCATGCGTTCCTTGATATTACGTTTGGCCGTTGCCTGTCAACCGCTGCGTACCCGCTTCTTACGGGCGCTGGCGTGTCTTTCCGTGCGCTCAACGTCAATGTAGCGGTCCGTGATTGCACTGGATCCGTGCCCTGCGTCGTCGCGAACGTGTTCGCGGGGACGGTGCCTGACGTCCTCCGAAATGCCGGTATGGCGCAACCAGTGGACGGTGGCTGTCGATAGTCGATCAGCCTCTTCAATAAAACCCTCGCGGCGCATCTTTTCTTCCGCCCTTGTAAAACATTGTTGCACGATGGCGCGAATCTGCCGGGTGCTGGTGATGCCACCGCGGCCTCTCGTCTTGTGAACCAGAGGGGTGGTTTCCCCGGGGGCGGGCAGGGCGGGGAGGCCGCGCGCCAGGCGATAGCGTTTCAGGGAGGCGAGCATATCGTCACTGACGGAGATGTCCCGTTCCTTGTTCCCCTTGCCAACGGTCACGAACCACCAGTTGCCTTCCAGGTCCTTCTGGAAGTGCCCCATCTGGGGCGCCCAGCGCTCCGTCTCGACCAGTTCGGAAATCCGCAGGTACATGGCGAACAGCGCGCTCATGATGAACAGCGTGCGTTCGTGCCGCGCAGGATCCTCGCGCGCCATGCTTTCAGCGGTCTCAATGACAAAATCCCACTGCAGGGGAGAGAGGCGCCGGATCTCGCTACTACCCTGACGCTTGCGCAGGAACTTGCTCTTCTGACGGATCCCGGCCACCGGGTTGTTTCCCGTGTGTCCTTCCTGGACCAGGAAGTTGAAGAAACTGCTCAGAACGGCAAAACAGGATTGTAGTGCTGACTGCGACAACAGGTATTGCCGTTTGTCGTCCTGACCGTGGCCCGGTCTGACCGGCAGTACATAGGGGCGCCACTGGGGATTGGCTTTCCGTTCGCCCTGTGTATCCAGAAACCGGGGTACATGATGGCGGCCGATCCAGGCCGGGGGCGGTTCGCGGGTGAACTCGATGAAACTTTCCACGTCATCACGGTGAATCTCCGGCAGGGTCTTGCCGGCCACCAGCCAGGCCCATTGCAGAAAGTGCTCGAGCTCCCGGCGGTAACTGACGAAGGTGTCGGGACTTCCACGGTAGCTGTAGAGGAACTCGCAGGCTCGCCGGAAGTCCTCCAGTGCTCCTCGGGGCGGATCACCCACTGCATGGGTCACCGATTCCGGCGGTTCGCGGAACGGGTTGCTCATCTGTTCCAGCGTGTCGAACAGCGGCCTGGGGTGTTTCCGGCTCATGTCAGTCATGCTGCATCATACCCCGGCGTACGGTACTGGCGCTAACCCCGAAGCAGCGGTGCAACGCCAGCGATGATCAATCAAATGCAGTTGCAAATACGAATAGTTTTCACTAATATTGCGCTCCATGAAATCCCGCAAACTGAATGGAGCCAATCCGATGAAGAAAACCCTGCTTGCCACAGCCATCTCCGCTGCCGCTCTGAGCGCCGGCGCAGAGGCGCAATCCACTGATTCCGATACGTTGCAGGTGATCCGCATCATCGGATCCCAACAGGAAGTCCAGCAGCTGGCCGGTTCCGGCGCGGTCATTGATCCGCGTCAGCTGGAAGTGGAAGCCAACACAGACATCCACCAGTTGCTCAAGACCGTGCCGGGCCTGTACGTCCGTGAAGAGGACGGTCAGGGCCTGCGCCCGAACATTGGCGTACGCGCCGCTGCCGGCGGACGCTCCAGCAAGGTGACTCTGATGGAGGACGGCGTACTGCTTGCGCCGGCTCCCTACTCGAACCCGGCGGCCTATTATTTCCCGGAAGCCTACCGCATGAACAGCATCGAGATCCTCAAGGGGGCTCCGCTGCTGCGTTACGGTCCGCAGACCACGGGCGGCGTCATCAATCTGGTGACGCCCTCCATTCCCGCCGAGAACCGCGGCCGGATGACCGTCAAGGCCGGTGAACACAATAGCCAGGACATTCACGCCTGGTATGGCGGTACGGCGGGCAGTTTCGGCTGGCTGGTGGATACCGTGCAGCGCAGCAGCGACGGATTCAAGGATATTGATCGCAGCAATCGTGACGCGGGCTTCGAGATCCAGGATTACATGGTCAAGCTGGGCTGGACCGGTGAGCGCCAGCAATTGCTGGCCAAGTTCCAGTACTCCGAACAGGTTTCCAACGAAACCTACGCAGGTCTGACCGACGCGGACTTTGCCGCCGATCCCAACCGCCGTTACGGGCTTTCCGAGATCGATCAGATGGACAACCATCACTCCGGGGTGTCGCTGAACTATTCGGCGGAACTGACTGACCGGGTGTCATTGTCAGCACTGGCGTACGAGAACCGCTTTGCCCGTGACTGGTTCAAGACCTCGCTCGGTTCCCTGATCAATGCAGCCAACGCCGGCGATGCGAACGCACAGGCCGTGCTGGACGGGGAGCAGGATATCGCCGGCATGGAGTACAAACACAACAGCCGGGCCTACGAATCGCGCGGTATCGAGCTCAACACCCGTATCGATCTCGATGCGCATCAGCTGGAAGCGGGCATTCGTGATCACAGCGACGATATGGACCGTTTCCAGCCCGTGGAGGTCTATGACCAGGTCAGTGGCAGCCTGGTATTCCGCGATGTGATACAGCCTACGGGTGGTGACAATCGTCTGGAAGGCGCCGATGCGATTTCTTTCTGGCTGACCGATCAATGGCAGGTTTCAGACGCCCTGCGCGTCAACCTGGCGTTGCGCCACGAAGACGTGGAAACGTTCCGCGAGCAATTCTCCACCGTGGACCGCAGCACGCCCGGCAGCTATCGCAGCAGCTCAGCCAGCGAGTGGTTGCCCGGCGCATCATTCACCTATGATCTGAACACCCGTTGGCAGGTGCTTGCCGGTGTGCATCGCGGGTTCGCGCCACTGGGCGGCGGCGCCACGGAGAACCAGGAGCCCGAGACCAGCATCAACTACGAGGCGGGCCTGCGGATGACGCAGGACGAGCTTTTCGTTGAGGCGGTGGCCTTCCGTAGCGATTTCGATAACCAGGCGGAAAGCTGCTCCGTAGCCAGCCCCTGCAGTAACGGTGCCACTTCAGGCAGCTTCGTGACCAGCGAGGCAGTTGTGAACGGGCTGGAGGTACAGGTGAGCAATACCTGGCAGTTCGATAACGGCTGGCAGATGCCCGCGCACCTGAGCTATACCTACACCGACGCAGCCATCAGCAAGGACAATGCGACCTCAGGCGTTATGGATGGCGATGTACTGGCGGATATTCCCGAGAACCTGTTCAGTCTGCGCCTGGGGCTGGAGTCGGCCATGGGCTGGGACAACCACCTGGTGGCCAAGTACATGGACAGCACCTGTGTCAGCACCGGCTGCAACCGCGGCGGCGATCCGCGCGGAGAGACCGAGTCCCTGTTTGTCACGGACCTGATCAGCCGATACGGCCTCAGCGAACAGGCAACCGTGTTCCTGCGAGTCGAAAACCTGTTCGACGAGCAGGTGATTATCGGACGGGCTCCTCACGGTGGCCGGCCGAACAAGCCGCGAACTGCATCGCTGGGCTTCCAGTACGATTTCTGATTGAAGAGCAGAGGCTCCCTTTATTGTCAGAGATCTCGATACGAAAGCGCTGTTCCGCCTTCGCGGATCAGCGCTTTCAGATCATCCCCCAGCCTCAGCTGCAGGTCGGTGGGATGAATGCCCAACCGGAGTGGCCGGTGCCTGCCGGCCCACTTCAGATTCATTGCATTCCAGAGCCCCACACTGACGGCCCGCAATCGCGTGTCGGCTTCGTATCCCGTCATGGGCAGACGCCTGAACTCATTGCGCTCGCGGCAATACACACCGGTCAGAGTTTCCAGATGGTGGTAGGGCAGGGCATGCAATTCTGACAACGGCAGGGCGCCCAGAGCCCAGGCTGGCGGCACATACAGCGTTGGTGCCGTCAGGCCGTGCTCCGGAAACCAGTCGTGACAGTCCAGCATCAACTGACGTATATCTTCCCGGTCCAGTGCCAGGTGTTCCGCAGCGTCGCGGGAGATCAACGCGCTGTGCAGCCGGTGCCTCCAGCCTCGGACATGCCGGGCCCGGTGCGTCCAGCCGTGACCCGCCAGTTCGGCACCGCTGGTCTGTAATGAGCGTAGCCGCTCCAGTTCTTCGTTCTTCCAGCCCGTGGCCGGCACGACCAGCAGGGTGACCGGCAAAAGACCGTTGTCCGTCAACAGAGCCATGAGCTCTTCGACCAGGGGCAGTGTGGATGGAGCCACATCATGGATGGACACAAGCAGTTGTCTGTTCATGGGTACCGCTTCAGCATTTCGGTGAGCAGCGACTCCCAGTGTGCCAGACTTTCGCGATTCAGTGACAAGGCTGCCTGCTGACCGCGCCGGGCTCGTTCCTGCCGCTGTTCAGCGGGAAGGGCGGCAATCCTGCGGATGGCGTCGGTCACTGTCTGGTCAGGGTTCAGGCGGAAAAGTGGTTCGGCAAGCGCCGGCCAGTCCAGGATGCCGCAACCGGGCGAAACCAGCACCAGCCGTTGTCTTGCCATGGCCTCAAGGGCCACATTGCCGAATGACTCGAGCTCGGAAGGCAGTACCAGCAGATCCGCCTGGTCCATGCGCTCGAGCAGCTCATCGCGTGACACCCAACCTGTGCAGACAAGATTGGGCAGCGTCTCACTTTCCTGACGGATCGCGGCGAAAAGGGGACCGTCACCAGCAATGGTGAACTGTATGTCCGGGAGGGCATGCGCGGCTTTCACCAGAGTGTGGATATTCTTCTCCGGTGCCAGCCGTCCGGCGAACAACACATGACACAGCTCGTCGCGCAGCGGCTTGGCCGGCCGGGTCAGCATACCGACGGGCAGCAGGGTGCCAATCAGCTCGGTGCGCCGGGCTCCACGTGCCGAAGCCAGGGTCAGCATGCTGTCCGAATTGCCCAACACCATGTCGGCGTGACGGAAAAGTTGCCGGTCTGCGTAGAGAAAATAGTGCCGGCTGACAAAACGCAGCCAGGCAGTCGGATAGTGAGAGGTGACGCCAGGAAAATCGGTATGGAAACCGGCTACCAGTGGCAAGCCGAGCTTTCGCGCCCACCATAGCCCGAGCATGCCATAGGGACCCGGCGTCGCCGCGACGATCAATCGGGGCGCGAGCGCGTGGACCTGACGGGCCACCCGAGACGCGGAGGGCATCCAGACCTGCTGGGTCGGGTCGCCGGGCATCCCGATACGCAGTTGCCAGCGCCTGGTGTCCTCTGGACCGGCAAACCCCGTCTGCCACCCTTCCGATTCCAGCTGATGGATCAGGTCACAGTAGTAGGCACCCACGCCATTGCGGTCGGGAATGGCATCGGAAAAGACCATGACCCGGCTGCGTTCGCCCTGTGCGTTGTTGAGCGCACCATTATCGTCGTTCGAAAAGGCAGCATAGGCAGCGGCAAACCGTGCCCGTATCGCCTCGTTCTCCAGGCCAAACTCCTGCAACGAATAGCGATGGGAGGAGCGGAAGCCCGTCGACTGACTGGAAGCTTTTTCAAGCCGGTTGCGAAAGGAGTCCGAAACGGAGAGGTCCAGACGGCGCATGGCAGCGGTGACGGTGTCGTCCAGGTTATGATGCAGCTCGCTGTTGTCTACAACCACGAAGCGTTCCGGGTATTGCTGCAGTGTCCGGTACAGATTGCAGTAGTAGAAATGCAACAGGTCAATCAGCTGATCGCGCAGCGCCTCGGGCATGCCGGTGAAGCCGCACGCAGTGAGACCGCCACGCAGTGAGCTGAGCTGGGAGGGAATGACACGGACAGGATCGCGCATGCAGCACATCACTCGTGCGTCGGGGAATTCCTCGAGAAGGGATGAGGACATACCGGCAAACGACGCATTTTTAGAGAGAAACTGGCGACCAGGGCCATGAACATACAGGTGCTTCTGGATGCAGCGCCGGTACCAGCCCAGCAGTCGGCGGCGGTGGGCCGCCGGGAAGTGCCCACTGTCCAGCCTGGCCGTCTGCCACAGCCAGGTGGCACGGGGAAAGGGGATGATCAGCAGGAAGCACTGCGCCAGCGGCATCAGCGTCAGAAAGTCCTCTTCCGGCCCCCGCAGCGATACCGGGTGCACAGAACCGGTGCTGTCCAGCAGACGTTTCTCGGTGTAGTTCAGTAACCGCTCCAGCGGCCGGCCGATCCGGCGGTCAAGCCAGGCCACTCCCTGGACCAGCCGGCGTGCCGTTATGGAGAGCCCCAGAGCGCACTCCCAGGCCGAGAACGTGGTCCGTGACTCGTCAAGTGCCAGGACGTGGTGCAGGTGGGTGGTACCAGAGCGCGGTGGTCCCAGTACGAACAGTGGTCGTTCCACCCGGACACGGCGATACGCTGGAAAGAGGAGTTCATCCAGCAGAAAGAGGAACCAGTGCAACAGTTGCAGGGCCAGAAAAAGTGGCAACAACAACAGCGGTAACAGATAGCCGAACCAGCGTTTTTTTTCCAGCACTGGCGCAGTCAGTGCCTGCCAGACCAGGGAAAAATAACGGCGCAGGCTGGCAAGAAAGATCATCATCCGGTGAATTCCTGGGGCCGGGTAAACAAGTGTGGCAGAATGATACCGGCCCTGACACAGTAAATCACGGGAAGACAGCAGATCGCATGGCAAATGCCCAGAGTTTTCCGCCACTCGCCACTCCGGATGCCCGCATTCTGATTCTCGGCAGCATGCCGGGGCAGGCTTCGTTGCAGGCACAACAATATTACGCGCACCCGCGCAACGCATTCTGGTACATCATGGGAGAGTTGTTCGGAGCCGGACCGGAGCTGCCCTACGAGCAACGTTGTGCCGTACTGGTTGCTAAGGGAGTGGCGGTATGGGATGTCTTGAAACACTGCTGGCGCCCCGGCAGTCTGGATACGTCCATTGATCCATCCTCGGTAGAAGCGAACGACTTCCCACGCTTTCTGGCGGACCATCCGGATATCCGTCATGTGTTTTTCAATGGCCGCAAGGCGGAGCAGACATTTACCCGTCATGTAACGCCGGCCCTTGAGGATAAACCTCCGCAGTGTATGATGTTGCCTTCCACCAGCCCGGCCCACGCAGCCATGAGCCGGGAGGAGAAGTGTAACGCCTGGTCGGTAATCGCCTCTGTACGGTGATGAGCTTCTTGCCTATAATGCCTGCTTGCCCTGACTGTACCAGCCGGTCGGTTGCCGGCGATGATCATAGCGAGTTCTGCATGAATCAAAAAAAGCGATTGGTCCCCGGAAGACCTAACTCCCGGGACAGTATCCTGGATGCGGCGCTACGCGTCACCGCGCGCGATGGCGCGGGCAACCTGACCCTGGACAAGGTGGCCGTGGAATGCGGGTTGAGCAAGGGGGGCCTGCTGTACAATTACCCGAGCAAGGAGGCCCTGTTACAGGCCATGCTGGAACGTCTGCTGAACCAGCATCTTCAACTCATGGAGGAAGAATACGAGACATTGAAAGGGCAACCCGACGCCACATTGCGGGCTTTTCTCCGGGCCTGGAGACACGATGAGCAGATCAGCATGGATGCTTCACTGGCGATCATTGCGGCTGCAGCCCAGAACCCGGGTCTGTTGCAGCCCCTGAAGGAACATTTCCGGGACATCTACTCAAGAATCTGCCGGGAGAGCGACAACCGCGAGCAGGCCCTGATGATATGGGCGGCGGCCGACGGATTGCTGCTGCACCGGATCATGGATGTCGCGCCCTACAGTCACGAGGACAAGGCGGCCATGTTCGATGCGATGTTGCGACTGGCCGGCGACGTACCGGAAGGAGAAACCGTTGCGTAGTCTGTACACGACCCTGCTGGTGGTTGCCTGGCTGAGCGCCTGCTCCGGTGAGGCGGATACCGGAGACAGCGACGCAGAGATACTGCGTTCCGTGAAAGTGGAAACCGTCGGTGAACGTCCGCTGTCGGGCATGCGCCGTTTTGTGGCGCGCATCGAGCCGATCAACACCGTGGCGCTCGCTTTCCAGACCGGTGGACGCATCGAGCGTATGGCCGTTCAGGAAGGCAGTCGCATCGAGCGCGGCACACTGTTGGCGGAACTGGAGCAGGTCGACTATGAGCTGGCACTGCGTGACGCGGAAGCCGGACTGGAGCTGGCGCGGGAGGAGCATGAACGTAACCAGCGTCTGGCGCAGCGCGATGCCGTATCCCGGGCCGCGCTGCAACGTTCCCGGGCAGAACTGGAGCGCCGCCGGGTTGCCTTTGACAACGCGCAGCGGAACCTGTCCCTGACTCGGCTGGAAGCGCCATTCGATGCCCTGGTCAGCCGTCAACTGGTCGACCCTTTCACCCAGGTACAGCCCGGGACTGCGGTGCTGCGCTTGCAGGATGTCTCGGCCCTGCAGGTCAGCATCGGTGTACCGGAAGACCTGATGTATACACTGGATGATACAGACCGGCTGGAAGCGTCCTTGACACTGGCGACCTGGCCCGGCCGTTCCTTCCCGGTCCATTATCACGAGCACAGCACGCAGCCGGACCCTGTCGCACAGACCTATGAACTGCTGTTCTCGCTGCCGCAACAGGACGACATCACGATACTGCCCGGCATGACCGGCCTCGTCACTGTCAGTGTCCGCGACGAGGCCGCCGTGCCGGGCATCAGCGTGCCAGTGGCGGCACTGGACACCCGCCGCGCACCACAGATGGTGGTCTGGGTGCTGGACGAGGGCAGCGTGCATCCACGTGAAGTGGAAGCCGGTACGCTGGGTGGAGATCGTATTGTCATTGAAAGCGGACTGGCGCCTGGAGACACGATCGTCACGGCGGGAGCCCATCTGCTGCAGGAGGGCATGACGGTCACTCCTTCCGGCCGGACAGCGAGTAATCAATGAATATTGCCGGTGCGGCCATTGAACGGCCCGTCAACACCTGGTTACTGGTACTGATCTGTCTGTTGGGCGGGATCTGGGGCGTATTGACCCTGGGCAGACTGGAGGACCCGGCCTTCACGCTCAAGATGGCCGTGGTGGTCACCCCGTATCCCGGCGCCACGGCAGAGGAGGTCGAGCAGGAAGTCACGGAGCACGTCGAGTCGGCCATCCAGCAGCTTGCCCAGGTCAAGGACATCACTTCCAAGTCCATGCCCGGGCGCTCGGAAATCACCGTTGAGATCGAGGACAGCTACACCGGCGACCAGATTCCCCAGATCTGGGATGAGATGCGCCGCAAGGTCAACGATGCACAGCGCCAGTTGCCCGACGGTGCCGGACCCTCGCTGGTCAATGACGACTTCGGGGATGTGTTCGGCATCTTCTACGCGGTCACGGCGCCGGGTTTTGATGACCGGGAGGTCCGCGACATCAGCCGCTTTCTGCGCCGGGAACTGCTGACCGTCCCCGGGGTCGGCAAGATAGAGCTGCGCGGACTGCCGGAGGAAGCGGTCTACGTGGAGGTCGACAATCGGCGACTGGTCAGCTCCTCCACGCCACTGCAGCGCATCATTGACAGCATCGAGGCGGAGAACGTGGTGCGGCCGTCCGGTGCCGCGCGCATCGATGATCTGAACGTGCGTATCAACACCCGTCCCGGATTCGACAGTGTGGAGGAAATCGAGGCCCTGCGGGTGGGCCGGCCCGGCAGCACCGCCCAGATCAGTCTGGTTGACGTGGCCCGCATCAGCCGGGAAGCGGTGGAGATTCCCGATCACGAATTGTACATCAACGGCGAGAGGGCTTTCTCACTGGCAGTATCCGGTGTTGCGGACAGCAACATCGTCGAGATCGGCCGGGCGGTGGATGCCCGCCTGGCGGAGCTGGCTTCGCAGATTCCACTGGGCGTGGAGCTGCATCCCATCTACCAGCAGCACGAGGTGGTGGACGAAGCCATCAACAGCTTCATCGGCAGCCTGCTGCTGTCGGTAAGCATTGTCATCGGCGTGCTGTGCCTGTTCATGGGCTGGCGGGTCGGCCTGGTGGTCGGCATCACGCTGGGTCTGACCGTGATGGGCACGGTGTTCATGATGCGGGTGTTCGGTATCGAGATGGAGCGTATCTCGCTGGGCGCGCTGATCATAGCCATGGGTATGCTGGTTGACAATGCCATCGTGGTTGCCGAGGGCATGCTGATCAACATGCAGCGCGGCATGAAGGCCGACCGGGCCGCCAGCGAGGCGGCCGGCCGCACACAACTGCCGCTGCTCGGGGCCACGGTGATCGGCATCATGGCCTTCTCCGGTATCGGTCTGTCCCAGGACACCACCGGCGAATTTCTGTTTTCGTTGTTCGCCGTGATCGGTATCTCCCTGCTGCTGAGCTGGATTCTGGCCATTACGGTCACACCACTGTTCGGGGAGTACCTGCTCAAGGTGCGTCAGGGCTCCCCGGACGAGGATCCCTACCGTGGTCTGTTTTACCAGGCGTACAGGAACACCCTGAAGCGTGTCTTGCACTGGCGGGCCCTGACTGTCGCCGGGCTGATCACCGTCACGGCGGTGAGTTTCTGGGGCTTCGGTTCGGTGCGCCAGGCCTTCTTCCCGGCGTCCAATACACCCCTCTTTTTCGTGAACTACCTGTTGCCACAGGGTGCCGACATCCGGGCCACGTCGCGTGACATGCAGGCGCTGAGCGAACATGTGCAGGAGAAAGCCGGCGTGGAGGATGTAGTGGCACTGGTCGGGCAGGGCGCCAGTCGCTTCATGCTAACCTATCAGCCGGAGCAGCCCAATCCCGCCTACGGGCAACTGATCGTCCGGACCGGGGACCGCGAGCGCATTGCTCCGCTGGCCGCCGAACTCCGGCGGGAGCTGGGCGAGTCCTTCCCGGCGGCGGAAATCCGTACCCGGCGCCTGGAGTTCGGTCCCCCGTCGGGTGCCAAGATCGAGGCGCGTTTTTCCGGTGACGACCCGGAAGTCCTGCGGCGTCTCGGCAACCGGGCCGAACAGGTGATGCGCGAGACGGCCGGCACCATGGACATCCGTCAGGACTGGCGGCAACCCTCCCTGGTCATCCAGCCTTCGTTCAACGAGGAACGGGCCAGGGTCGCCGGCGTGACCCGCAATGACCTGTCGCGCGCCATGGCCTTTGCCACCACGGGTATCCGGGCCGGCACCTTCCGGGAAGGCGAGGAGTTCCTGCCGATTGTGCTACGGCCGCCGGATGACGAGCGTCTGGATGTGGCACGGCTGCCGGAGCGCATGGTCTGGAGCCGCAGCGAGCTGCAATACGTGCCCGTCACCCAGATCGTCGATGAGTTCGACAGCGCCGCGGAGGAGACGCTGATTCTGCGGCGTAATCGGGGCCGCACCCTCACGGTCCAGGCAGAACCGCTGCCGGAGTTGACGGCCGTGGAAGTATGGAGCGAATTGCGCCCCCGGATCGAGGCGATCGAGCTGCCACCGGGCTATCGGCTGGAGTGGGGCGGGGAATACGAGGCTTCCGGCGAGGCGCAGGCTTCGCTGGGGGCACAGCTGCCCCTGAGTTTCCTGGTCATGCTGGTGATCTCTGTACTGTTGTTCTCACGTGTACGTCAGCCACTGATCATCTGGCTGGTGGTGCCCATGTCCGTCTGCGGGGTCGTGGCCGGCCTGCTGCTCAGTGGCCTGCCATTCAGCTTCACTGCCTTGCTCGGCTTCCTCAGCCTGTCGGGCATGTTGATGAAGAATGCCATCGTGCTGGTGGATGAAATCGATGGTCAGATCCGTGAAGGCAAACCCGGGTATCCGGCGATACTGGATGCCAGTGTCAGCCGTCTACGGCCCGTGTTCCTGGCTGCGGCTACCACGATACTGGGCATGATTCCCCTGATCGCCGATGCCTTCTTTGCCAGCATGGCGGTGACCATCATGGGCGGTCTGGCTTTTGCCTCGGTACTGACGTTGGTGGCCGTACCGACGTTTTATGCCGTATTCTTCAGGATCCGTCCGCCGGATCCTCGATGACGGTGTACCAGAGGCAGTCACTGGCGGCGATTGCCGGATTGGAAGTGATCATGAACAGTTTCTGGCGTTGTACCGGATAGAGCATCCCGTCGACGATACGATACAGACGGGTCAGGTGATTGCGTCGCCGGGCATCGTAGACACCCAGCCCGCCCAGGGCATCAGGGTTGGCCCAGCCCAGGGGCGTGTCCGGCGTCACACTGCCAAAATTATGATGTTCTATGTCTGCTTTTAGCGTGAGGTCGGCGCCCACTCGTGGAGACTCACCATAAGCCAGCCGGATCGAATGGGTGATCTCCATGCGCATGGGATGCCGGTAGACGTCCAGTGGCCAGTCCGTCGGCGGACAGCGGCGGATATCGTTGTTGGTGAAATAGCGCTCCAGCCCCTCCAGCGCGATCCGGTCCGCCGTCTCTTCGAAGGCACCGCCGCATTCCACCGTCACCACTGGCAGCTGTGCCGAATCCTGCTCCATCAGGGCGCCCAGCTTCAGATCAGTAACAATGAGTCTCTGCGTGAACAGTGACACAATCGGCTCATGACGTGAGGCGAGGGTGGTGGTCACGGCAAAAGAGGGGCCTTCGCCTGACGTGTTGTGCATGTCCACCACCGCTTCCGGCTGTAGTGCCTGAATCCGCTCCCACACCGTCTGTGCCAGATGAAATTCGTGGCTTCTCGACACCGGATCAGCCTCGCCGGGCGCCCGGAAGCAGCGATTCAGGTCGGGTTGACCGGGCACCTGGCGATGAGTGAACAGCGGCTCCAGCAGGGCCGCCCGTGTGGCGAGTATGAAACAGTGCATGGTCACGGCCGGCCTGGTTTCGCGGTGCAACAGTTCGTGCAACGCCTTGATGCCGGAGGTTTCATTGCCGTGCAGTAAAGTGACGAGCACGCGGCAGCGCGAAGTATCACGACCGGGAATCTCGATATGCGCGGGGCCACCGGTGTTGCGCAGGAAGGATTCGATATGCGGGCCGATGATATCTGCTCCCGGTCTGAGCCAATGGCGCAGCGTGTTTTTGTCAGACATCGGGCAATTCCCACTGCGACACAGGACGATTTTCGGCGGACAGGGCGCTGTACCGCGCCAGCATATCGCGCAGTGCACGGCTGCGGTTGCTTCCCGCCTCCAGCCTTTCCAGCGCCTGCAGTTGCCAGGAGGCACCATTGCGGCGGGCACTGACCCGCTCCCCGATGATACCCAGGTAGTGATCGCGTTCGCCGTCGCTGATGCCGATGCTCTTCAACCCCTGGGCCGCTACCGGCAACAGACGCTCCGCCAGTTCCAGTACCGGTTCCGCCTTCAGCCGGCATTGTTCGGTGGAGGGCCAGATCAGCTCTGCCGCCATTCCGCGACGGGCCGCGTGATAGAGATTCTGGGTGGCATGCCGGAACGGCAGGGCGGTGATCAGTTCGCGGATGTGGGGCCGCAGCCCCTCGGCCAGGCCGATCATCAGTGCCGCGTTGGCCATCATGTCGGCCGGCGTCGGGCCGGACGGCAGGCTGCGCATCTCGATGCGCAGATGTCCGTCACCGGTATTATCATAGACTGGCCGGTTCCAGAGCCAGAGTGTCCCCATGTGCATGCGCAACTCGTCCAGTGGCGGCGGAGATTGGCGGCGCGCGGCCGCATCACCACGTACCAGGGGTAGCAGGGGGGCGTACAGGCGCACGGCCTCCGCGAACAACTCCCAGGCGCCTTCCCGCACCCAGCCGTGCCCGAAGTTGACCCGTGCCGGTTGCTGCCAGTGCAGTGAATCCAGTTTGACCTCGGTGCGGCTGTCAATGGACTGCTTGAACAGGGGTATCCGGGTTTCATGCCACAGGCGGCGCCCGAAGACGATGGGCGAGTTGGCGGACAGGGCCAGCACCAGCGGTGTGACCAGCTGTATGGCATTGAAAGTGTCCGCGAAATCAGCCGGATCGACGCGATAGTGCACCTGGAACGACGTGTTGGCGCCTTCCAGAGTGATGTCATCGGTGGCCAGCGACAGGGTGTCCTCGCCCGCGATGTCGATACGGAACAGATCGCGGCGCTCTTCCTGCAGCCTTTCGCGCAGTGCATGAAAGCGGGGCAGATCGGTCATGGTACGGTGATCGAAATCAGCCAG
Source organism: Pseudohongiellaceae bacterium (assembly GCA_040882255.1). Lineage (GTDB taxonomy): Bacteria > Pseudomonadota > Gammaproteobacteria > Pseudomonadales > Pseudohongiellaceae > PWQG01. Next base: position 334,799 of record JBBEBP010000011.1, read on the forward strand.
TTCCAGCGTGGGCAGGATGCCGATAGGGACGACATGTCCGCCGTAGTGGGCCGCGTGACGGTTGATTTCACGCAGCGCCAGCAACATCTGCCGTTCGCTGCCGCTGAACGGGTGGTCGGCAATGGCGATCGGTGCCAGGTTGTATTCCAGGTTAAAGCGGTTCAGTTCCAGCGTCAGCTGCTCGTCCTGCATGGCATCTCGGATCTCGACGTTGCGGCCCAGCGGGCTGCCACCGTCATCCACCAGGTACATTTCCAGCTCCGCGCCCAGCGAGGCAGCACCGGCGCCAAAACCGGGGCGGGCCAGCAGGTCACGCAGATCGATCAGATCCTGCTCCAGTGCATCGCGGAATGTGCGGTAATCCGCCTCGCTGAACAGCATCCTGTCTATGGATTTTCCCATGGCGCCACGGTTTCCGTCCGGTGTCCCGCTGTCAGTGTACTGTCGGCTGCGGCATAATGGTAGACACGTCCCTCTGCGCCGTATGGAGTCAATAGAGTCATGATGAAATTCCTGTTCCGTCTGTCCCTGGCCACCACCGGTCTGATGTGCTCTCTGGGCGCCCAGGCCCAGTCCAGCCTGCAGGATATACTCAATTACCGCGAATACAGCCCCACGTTTGCCAGTGCGGGACAGCCCACGGCCGGGCAATTCGAAGCGATCCGTGACGCCGGTTTCGAACGGGTGGTCTATATCGCGTTTACGTCCAACGACAATGCGCTTCCCAATGCCGATCAACGCGTATCGGAACTGGGGATGGATTATCTGCACATCCCGGTGGAATGGAATGATCCGCAGCCGCGTGACTACTACATCTTCGCGGATGCCATGCAGCGTGATCCAGGGATGAAGACGCTGCTGCATTGTCAGGTCAACGCCCGCGCCACGGCGTTCAGTTTCCTGTACCGGGTGCTGCATGACGATGTCAGCGTGGCCGAGGCCAAGGCAGACATGAACACGGTCTGGCAGCCCAACGAAACCTGGCGGGATTTCATCTTCACGGTGCTGGAGGAGAATGACGTCTCGCCGGAGTGTGAAAGCTGCGACTGGACGCCGTCAGATACCGGGAGTTGATGGGCGGTTGGCCGCTGCGCCTGTCGCGGCAGACCTGTACTATTTCCGGTAATCTTTATTACCGGAAATAGTGTAATAACCGTGGAACTCGTTTGCTCCGACGTTATAATTTCGTTGTACTGAATTGATTATAAATGATTTTATCTGCATTTCATCATTGATCAGAGAGAGTCAGGATACTATGAATATCGGCACCGCAGCCCGTCAGTCCGGCCTGTCAGCAAAGATGATCCGCCACTACGAGCGCACTGGCCTGCTGCGTCCTGTGGCGCGCACTGAAGGTGGTTACCGGCAATTTTCGCAACGTGATATCGAAGTGCTGCGTTTCATCCGCCGCGCCCGGCTGCTGGGATTCTCCATTCCGCAGATCGACCGCCTGATCCATCTGTGGCAGGACCCGCAACGTGAAAGCCGTCAGGTGCGGTCCGTGGCCCGGGGTCATCTGGACGACGTTGAGCACAAGCTGGCGGAACTGCAGCAGATGAAACGTACGCTGCAGCAACTGATCGACGCCTGTCACGGCGACGAAGCACCGGACTGCGCCATCCTGGATCAGCTGACGGCATCGGATTCCGCTTGACCTTCCCACTATGGCAAGGATGACAATGACGTCATTGTCGTAATGAATGCACACGAGGTGTACGCCCCATGACCCGTAATCAGGAACACACGCTCCGTCTGCCGGTATCGGACATGCACTGCGGCTCCTGTGTGGCCCGCATTGAACAGGCACTGGAACGGGTGGACGGTGTACAGACGGTGTCCGCCAATCTGGCGGCGCGACAGGTGGAAATCCGGTTCGGTGAGCCGGCAACGGCAGAACAGCTTGTACAGACCCTGGATCATGCGGGCTATCCACCGGACCGGGAATCGCTGACGCTGGATGTGGAAGGCATGCATTGTGCGTCCTGCGTTTCCCGCGTCGAGTCGGCCCTGCTCGCCGTATCCGGTGTGATCGAGGCCAGTGTCAACCTGGCCAACGGCAGCGCTCACGTGTCACTGACGGCGGGCACAGCCACGGACTCCCTGCTGGAAGCGCTGCAGAAGGCCGGTTACAAGGCAGCCGTGGAAAGGGATTCCGGTCGAGCGGCGGAACAGGAACGCAGCAGGAAGCGCGAAAAGGAAACCCGCCTGTTGTTGCAGCAGATGGTCCTGGCCGCCCTGCTCACAATCCCCGTATTCCTGCTGGAGATGGGCGCACACCTGGTGCCGGCTATTCATCACTGGATTGAGCAGAACCTGGGACAGACGTTGAACTGGCAGATCCAGTTTGTGCTGACCACGCTGATATTGGCCATTCCCGGACGCCGTTTCTATCAGCAGGGCTTCCCGGCGCTCTGGAGACTCGCTCCCGACATGAATTCCCTGGTCGCGCTGGGTACAGCGGCCGCCTGGTCGTATTCGGTGGTGGCCCTGTTCGCCCCCTCCTGGTTGCCGGAAGGCACGGTAAATGTCTATTTCGAGGCCGCCGCCGTCATCGTGACCCTGATTCTTCTGGGTCGCTGGCTGGAAGCCCGCGCCAGGGGGCGTACCAGCGCCGCCATCGGCCGGCTGCTCGACCTGCAGGCCAGGACGGCGCGTGTGGTGCGCAACGGCGAGGAAATCGAACTTCCTCCCGAACAAATCGAACCCGGTGACGAGTTACTGATACGTCCCGGCGAAAAGATTCCGTTGGATGGAACGGTGCTGTCCGGCGAATCATGGGTGGATGAATCCATGATCAGTGGCGAACCGATGCCGGTGGAAAAGAAGCAGGACAGCGCTGTGGTCGGTGGCACCATCAACGGCAATGGCAGCCTGCGGGTCAGGGTGGAAAAGACCGGCGCCGATACTCTGCTGTCCCAGATCATCGCCCTGGTCGAACAGGCGCAAGCCTCCAAGCTGCCCATCCAGCAACTGGTCGACAAGGTCAGCCTCTGGTTTGTCCCCATGGTCATTGCGGCAGCCCTGGTGACCCTGCTGGTCTGGCTGCTGCTGGGCCCGGAACCTGCCCTGACGCTGGCCCTGGTGAATGCCGTGGCCGTGTTGATCATCGCCTGCCCCTGCGCGATGGGCTTGGCCACGCCGGTCTCGATCATGGTGGCCACGGGCCGGGCGGCGCAGATGGGCATTCTTTTCCGGGGCGGTTCGGCATTGCAGACAATGCGCGACACGCGCGTCATCGCACTGGACAAGACCGGCACGTTGACGGAAGGCCGCCCTGTGCTGACCGACAGGGAGGTGCTGGATGGATTCGATCGTGATGCCGTGTTGCGTCAGGTGGCTGCCATCGAGGCGCAGTCAGAGCACCCCATTGCCGGCGCCATCGTCGAAGCGGCGAGGGAAAAGGGCCTGGAAATTCCCGACGCTCAAAAGGTCGAGGCGCTGACCGGTTTCGGACTGCGCGGTCAGGTCGAGGGACAGGAGATTCACATTGGCGCCGAGCGTCTGCTGGAGCAGCTTGGTATCAAAGACAGAGCCTTCCGCGAGCCGGCGGAGGCGCTGGCGCGGGAAGGCAAGAGCCCGTTGTATGTCATCATCGATGGCAAGCCGGCCGCCCTGTTGGCGGTTGCCGACCGGCCCAAGGCCACCAGCCATGAGGCCATCCGTATCCTGCAGTCGATGGGCTTTCGCACCGTGATGATCACCGGTGATAACCGGGATACTGCGGAGGCCGTGGCCCGGGATCTTGGCATCGATGAAGTGCATGCCGATGTACTGCCTGGTGACAAGGCCCGTGTGGTGGGCGAGCTACGGGCAGATGGCACGGTCAACGTGGCCTTCGTCGGTGACGGGATCAATGACGCGCCCGCACTGGCGGAAGCGGATGTCGGCATCGCCATGGGTAACGGCACGGATGTGGCCATGGAAAGCGCGGATGTAGTGCTGGTATCCGGGGATCTGATAGCCGTTGCAAAAGCGGCGGCACTGGCCCGTGCCACCATGCGCAACATCCACCAGAACCTGTTCTGGGCCTTTGCCTACAATGTATCGCTGATTCCGGTGGCAGCCGGGATCCTGTACCCCTTCTTCTCGATACTGCTGTCCCCCGTACTGGCCGCCGGAGCAATGGCGTTGTCGAGTGTTTTCGTGCTGAGCAACGCGCTGCGCCTGCGTCATGTGGCCCTGCCCGATTCGGGCAATGGCAACGGCTGAACGGTCACTCCGCAGGGGCGTCCGGGATGGCATTGCGAATGCGATTACGCCCGGCGTCCTTGGCCTTGTATAGCGCCTGATCAGTGCGGTTCAGCCAGCTGTCGGTACTCTCATCACTCTGTAGCTCGGCCAGGCCGATAGACAGAGTAATGCCTTCGGTGGGCGGGAAAGCGGTTTCGCTCACCAACCTGCGTATATCATCAGCCAACACCGCAGCCTGTTCCAGGGCCGTGTTCTCGGCAATAACCATGAATTCCTCGCCTCCGAAACGATACAGACCGTCAGTGGCCCGCAATCGCTGCTCCACCGTCCTGGCGAACATCACCAGCAAGCGGTCCCCGGTGGTATGACCAAAGGCATCATTGATGCGTTTGAAATGATCCAGGTCCAGCATCAGCAACGTGAATGGTGTGCCATAGCGGTCCCTGTGTTCCTTTGCATGCGCCAGTGCCGCATCCAGCGCCAGCCGGTTTCCGGTCATGGTCAGCGGGTCCCGGTACAGGAGGTGACTCACCTCTCCGGTTTTTTTCTCCAGTTGATAGGTATAGGCGAACAGGAACAGGTTGACCATCAGGTAATTGATGCCGAACCGCACGACGAAATCCGGGTTCTCGCGCATCAGCCAGCTCACCGCAATACCGCAAAGCAGATTCAATACCAGGGCCCGGAACCAGGACACCAGGAAGAAGTTGGCCACACTGCTGGTAAAGAGCCAGTAACTGGAAGCCGAGCCAGCCAGGTGAACATAGAACACCGATCCGGCAATCTGTATCACCGCAACCATCAGGGCGGCCATGGGGTTGAAGCCGTCCCGAACCAGCAGGTACAGGGCCGTTGCCTGGATGGCAATGGCTGGCAGCAGCATGATCAGGATCTGCGGGATACCCTGTGTCAGGTGCCACAGGCTGAAGGGAATGGCGACGATGAGGCCGCTGATGCAGACAAACTTTGTAACCGCTGCCTGGAACTTCAGCCCGTTCTGATCCTTCCTGTCTCTGATATCCATGGTCTGGCCCTGTTCCCTGTCAGTCGGGTGTGCGCATGGTCACGAATTCCTCGGCCGCCGTCGGATGGATTCCGATGGTGGCATCGAACTGTGCCTTGGTGGCGCCGGCCTGCAGGGCCACCGCAAAGCCTTGCATGATCTCCGGCGCGTCGGGACCCTGCATGTGCACGCCCAGGACACGATCGCTTTCGCTATCGACCACCAGCTTCATGAACACTTTCTCGTCGCGCCCGCTCAGGCTGTGGCGCATATGGGTGAAGCGGGTGCGGTAAACAGTGACATTATCATACCGCTCCCTGGCCTGTTCCTCTGTCTGGCCCACCGTCGCCAGGGGCGGCTGGCTGAACACGGCGGCCGGCACCAGGGAATAGTCGGGCCCCTGATCACCCGGCCCGAACAGCTGGCGGGCCAGCGCCTGCCCTTCCGACAGCGCCACCGGAGTGAGGGCAGTACGATCGATGACATCACCCACCGCATGGATGCCCGGCACGCTGCTCATGAAATGGTCATCCACGATGACGGCTCCGCTCTCTGCAGTAGCCACGCCCGCCACGTCCAGCCCGAGGTCCGCCGTATTGGGCCGGCGGCCTGTGGCGAACAGAACCTGCTCTGCTTCCAGCGCCCCGCCGCTGCGCAGGCTCATCTTCAGAATGGCCGAATCCAGACGGTCGATACGCTCGATCTGGTCTTCCAGAATCACCGTTGCGTAACGACTCATCGCTTTCTCGATCTCGTCACGCAGATCCGCATCGAAGCCGGGCAGCAGGTAGTTACGGCGCTGAATCAGAGTCACCCGGCAGCCCAACAATGCCAGTATGCCGCCCAGTTCCACGCCGATGTATCCGCCACCGGCGATCACGATGGAGTCCGGCACCCGGTCCAGAAAGAAAAATTCGTTGGACGTGACAGCATGTTCCCGTCCCGGGATATCCGGTACGAACGGCCAGCCTCCAGTAGCGATCAGGATATGCCGTGCCGTGACCGTATCCCGCCCCACGTTGACGCGGCTGTCGCCGGCAAGCCGGGCCCTTTCCCGGTATACAGTTACGCCATGATCTTCGAGAAGACTGGCATAGATACCGTTCAAGCGACTGATTTCACGATTCTTGTTGGCCACCAGGGCCTGCAGGTCGAACGGAGGCAGTGGCTGCGCCTCCCAGCCGTAACCGGCGCTGTCCTCGAAGTCATGACGGAAGTGGGCTGCATAGCTGTAGAGTTTCTTGGGGACACAGCCGACATTCACGCAGGTGCCCCCCAGATAGCGCTCCTCGGCAATGGCCACCCTGGCACCAAGGCCGGCGGCGGTTCTGGCCGCCCGTACACCGCCGGAACCGGCGCCGATGACGAACAGGTCGTAATCATGCTCCGTCAAAACAAACTCCTTTCAGGTCTGATAATATTTCCCGCATCGACAATCAATGCAGGGCACCTGTATTCATATCATGCGCATCCTGTTTATGCACCTTTGCGGGGCATCACGGATTCTCTCACGTTGATTCCACGGACCGCCGAAGGTGATACCATTGACTACTGAAACCCGCCTGGATGCTGACGTGGCCATCATCGGCGCTGGTGCCGTGGGACTCGCCATCGCCAGAACCCTTGCCCGGCAGTACCGCAGCGGTGACGGCATTGTCCTGCTGGAGCGCAATGCCGGTTTCGGTGAGGAAACCAGCAGCCGTAACAGTGAAGTGATCCATGCCGGCCTCTACTATCCGCCTGACAGCCTGAAGGCCCGTCACTGTCTGCGTGGCCGGGAACGGCTTTACGAATACTGCCGCCAGCATGCCATCCCCTTTCAGCAGCTCGGGAAACTGGTGGTGGCACATGATGCCGGGCAGCCTGCGCTGGAAGCCCTGCATGCCAACGCCCTGGCCAGCGGTGTGGCGGCGGAAGATCTTCAATGGCTGGACGGTGGGCAGCTGCAGCGGATAGAGCCCGCCCTGTCGGCAGGCCAGGCGCTGTGGTCCGGGCAAAGCGGCATCGTGGACAGCCATGCGTTCATGCAGACCCTGCTGAACGAGGCACTGTCCCTGGGTGTGACCTGGGCACCGATGACCCGCGTGGAGCACGTGGATACCGGCGGAGATGACTCCCATGTGTTGCGACTCGCCAGTGGCAGCCGCGCTGAACCGGTGCGTCTGCGCTCCCGGATACTGATCAACGCCGCCGGACTGGGCGCGGAGGCGCTGGCCCGGCAGATGGGCAGCCTGGACGCCGATACCCTGCCGGGCATACGCCTGGTGAAAGGACAGTATTTCGCCTGGAACGGTCCATCGCCCTTCAACAGGTTGATCTATCCGTTGCCGCCCGCTCATGGGCGGGGGCTGGGCATCCATGCCACGCTGGACCTCTCCGGACGGCTTCGTTTCGGACCGGATACCGAGACCGTGGATATGCCCGACTACCATGTCGACGAGAGTCGCCGCAGCGCCTTCGTCGAAGCCATACAGGACTATTTTCCCGGCGTGGAGGAACATCGTCTTGTACCGGATTACGCAGGAATAAGGGCCCAGGCGGTGATGGCCGGGCAATCCGGCCCGGGCGATTTCATCATCCGGGAGGAGTCGGCGCAGGGCCTGCCGGGCCTGGTGCAATTGTTCGGCATCGACTCACCGGGACTGACAGCAGCCCTGTCCATCGCGGAATCGGTCAGCGCACTTATTGCTGATCCGCCGAGGCGATATGCGTATAGACCTCGGTAGAGCCATCATCGTGAATCAACAGGACATCGTAGGGGTCGAAGCGATCTCCCATCTCCATGCCGGGGCTGCCGATGGGCATGCCGGGTACGGCCAGGCCGATGGCATTATCCGGGGGTGATTCCAGGAAGTCATGGATGACACGGGCCGGGATGTGGCCTTCGAAAACATACCCCTCTTCCGATACGGCCGTATGACAGGACTGCAGACGCGGGGCAATGCCACGATCCGCTTTTTCCTGATTGAGCTGGTCCTGGTCCACATAGTTGCGCAGTGAGTCGAAACCCTCGGCCTGGCTGTGTTCCACCCAGCCACCACAACACCCGCAGGTACGGGTCAGGTAGACCTCAAGCTGCGGCATGTCGCCGTTGTTGGCCATGGCTCCGGCCGTGCTGTTCTGCGCATTGCCCGCGCTCTCCCCGGAACAGGCCGTCAGCACGGCGGACACCAGCAGCGCGCCGCTCAGCGCAAGGGTCCGGCCGCTCCGCGAGAACAACCGGAATGCAATATCCAGTACGGACAGTAGTTGGGTCGGCATGATCTTGTCTCCCTCTCTCTGATTCAGTCAGACATTTACAGCGTGTGGGTGGGTCGCTCCTGCCCGAACCCGGCCAGCAGCTTCTCGATGCGCTGACGGGCCACACCGTCGGGATCGTTGAATTGCACACCGATTCCGGCGGCCCGGTTACTCTGGGCACGGGCCGGTGTGATCCAGATGACCCGACCGGCCACCGGCAATTTCTCTTCCTCATCCAGCAGTCGCAACAGCATGAAAACCTCGTTGCCGATTTCATATTCCCGGGTGGTGGGAATGAACAGCCCGCCATTGCGGATGAACGGCATATACGCAGCATAGAGCACCGACTTCTCACGGATGCTCAGCGACAGTATACCCTGCCCCGCTTGACGGGCGCTGCCATCGCCGCCCCGTTGTTTCTGTATCACCGACATTGTGATACTCCCTGTTTCCATCGCAAAAAGGCACTTTCCAGGGTCAACTGGCGGTTGGGATTGGCGGAGCCGGCCAACTGGCGATCGAACGTCAACAGATCGCGGTATGCGGGGAACAAAGGGGCTGTACGCTGGCCTCCCGGAACTGCACCAGCCGATGCTGCATTGACAGTGCGCCGGTGCAGGTCGCTCAACAGCCAGGCAACTACCTGCCTTGCATCGCTATCGTGACAGCCACGGACCAGCTCCGCCAGTGAAGCCGTACCGGTCAGGAATTCACCACTGCCACGCTCCAGGAACACAAACAGTGCCGGCACGTTCTCCTCCATCAACCGCAGTGCTTTCAGCGGCTGTGAAGGCGCCAGCCGGGCGGCCATTCCCGCATCTGCCGGATCACCACCACGGGCGTGTAGCCAACGCAGCGTAGTGTCCGCATCCGGCTCGGGCAGCGACAGTGGCTGGCAGCGGCTGCGGATGGTCGGTAATACCGCACCGGGCACATGGGAAATCAGCAGAAAGAGACTGTCGCCGGGTGGTTCTTCCAGATTCTTCAACAGGGCATTGGCGGCGCCCTGCCCCAGCGCTTCGGCCGGGGCCAGCACAACGACTCTGGCACTGCCCGAGTAGGTGGCGGTCTGACTGACAAACTCGCCGACCTGGCGGATGCGATCGATTTTCAGCGCGCTGCGATTCTCCTCCGGCACTACCTGCAGCAGGTCCGGATGGCTGCCGGCGCGCATCAGACGGCATGCCTTGCATTCTCCGCAGGCCGCGCCAGTGTCACTGGCATTCCGGCACAGCCGCGCGGCAGCCAGCGCCATGGCAAAATCCAGTTTGCCAATCCCCTCCGGCCCATGCAGCAACCAGGCATGATGCAGGCGACCCTGACGATACTGCCCCATAAGGTGTCGCAGCATCGATTCCTGCCACGGCAGTGGCAACGGCAGAGGCTGTTCGTTGCTTACCTCACTCATGCGGATCGGTTCCGTTCTACATACTGGTCAATGATGGCGGCAATCTGTTGCTGTACCTCCGGAAGAGGCAGGCCCGCATCGACCACCACCCTGGCAGGGTCACCCGATGCCCTTTCAAGATAGGTATCGCGTACCCGGCGGAAAAATGCCAACTTCTCCTGCTCGAAGCGGTCCGGCTCCCCGCGCTCTGCAATGCGGGACAGCCCCACGGCAGGATCCACATCCAGAATCAGTGTCAGGTCCGGGCGCAGCTGCTGCTGTACCATCGACTCCAGTTTGCCAATCACGTCCCGGTCCATGCCACGCCCGGCTCCCTGGTACGCATAGGTGGCATCGGTAAAACGGTCGCACAGTACCCACTGCCCCCGCTTGAGCGCCGGGACTATCACATTGGCCAGGTGTTGGGCGCGGGCGGCGAACACCAGCAACAGCTCGGTCATGTCGGTCATGGTTTCCTCATGGGGCATGAGCAGCAGTTCCCGGATTGCCTCCGCAATCACCGTACCACCGGGTTCCCTTGTCACCACCAGGGGGATGCCCGCCTGACGCAGCTGATCCGCCATGAAAGCCAGGTTGGTGGACTTCCCCACTCCCTCGCTACCCTCCAGGGTCAGGAATCGACCCGGCCGGTGACGCTGCGGCTTTGTCATTTCATCGGTCACGGCGTGCCTTCGTCACGTTCTGCATCCGGATCAACGGCTTCACCCAGAATGAATCGCCGTACCGCTGCATTGTGTTGTTCCAGCGTCTCTGAAAACTGGTGCGTCCCGTCGCCCCTGGACACGAAATAGAGATATTCTTCCTCGGCTGGCTGCAAAGCGGCCCGGATAGCATCGCGGCCGGCCAGGGCGATGGGCGTGGGCGGTAGCCCGTTGACCCGGTAGGTATTGTACGGCGTTGTGGTCGTCAGGTCTTCACGCCGTATATCGCCGTCGTAGGCTTCTCCCATGCCGTAGATCACGGTCGGGTCGGATTGAAGGCGCATACCCTGCTGTAGACGACGCATGAAGACGCCGGCGATACGGGGCATTTCGGGACGGTGCGCGGATTCTTTCTCGACGATCGAGGCCATGATCAGGGCTTCGTATGGGGAATCATAGGGCAAGGCGACCGCCCGGCGCTGCCACTCTTCCTCCAGCACTTGCTGCAGGCGCCCGGCAGCGCGCCGCAGCAGATCCACATCACTGGTACCCCGGGTCACATGATAGGTATCCGGGAAAAATGCGCCTTCGGGCGAGGGCCAGGCTATTTCCAGTGCCTCCATAATGACCGTTTCCTCCTGCCCTTCCAGGGTATTGTCGATCACGTTATTGCGCCACAGATCCTGCAGCACATCACGGAATTGCCAGCCTTCCACCAGAACCACCGGGTGCTGGATGGTGCGGCCACGGATCAGCAGTTCGAGCACATCAGCCGGACGCATCCCCGGTTGTAGCCGATACTCACCGGCCTGGATCGCGCGGCTGCTGCCGTTCCATCGCCCGGGCAGGGTCAGCAGCCAGGCCGAAGCCAGCAGATCCCGATCTGCCATCCTGTTACCCAGTTGCCGCAGGGACATGCCCGGGGTCACTTCGATGATGACCGGTTCGTCGAGCTCCAGCGGCTGACGCAGATCGTGCACAACCCGGCCCGCCACCAGAATGGCAATCACTCCGGCGACTGTCAGTGCAGCCATGATGCGTTTCAGCCAACGGTTCACGACAGGGTTTGCTCCTCCTCCAGCCATTGTTGCAGCGCCCGTGTGACAGGTCCCGGAGAGAGGTCACGGTACTGCTGCAAGACGGCCAGTCTGCATACCGGCATTATACCGGCTACGCTGTTGCAGGCGAAGATTTCATCCGCCTCCAGCAGGCCATCAAGCCGGGTATCAATCAGTTCTGCTGGCAGATTCCGGTCGTGCGCCAGCCGCAGTACTTCAGCGCGCAGGATCCCGGCAACGCCGCAGCGGATCACAGCCGGTGTGCGCAGGCAACCGTCCTTGACCAGGAACAGGTTGCTGCGTGTTCCCTCCACAAGACGGCCTTCGGCATCGCACATCACCCCTTCGTCCCACGGCGGTTCCAGTTCGCTGGCGGCCATGACTTGATCCAGCCGGTTCAGGTGCTTGATACCGGCCAGCACCGGATTGATCGATACCGGATGCCGACATTCCGTGACGGCAATCCCGTCTCTGCGTTGCCGATCGAGATCCGGTGGCAGTGGATGCCATTGCAGAATGCGCGAAGGCGAGGACGGCCGGGGCGCACGGTAACCACGGCCACCGCATCCCCGGGTAAGGATCATCTTGAGAATACCGTTACCGGCGTCTGGAGAGGTATCGGGGAGCGAGTCGAGCAGGCGGCGGGTCTCCTCCTCCATTTTCTGCGGGTCCACCGGGATACCCAGCCGGCCGGCATCGGTGGTCAGCCGTGACAGATGCTGCGGCCAGAACCGGGGCTGACCGCCGAGCACCAATACGGTCTCGAACAGGCCATCACCATACTGCAGCCCCCGGTCCGCCGCATCCATCCGGGTATCCGGCTCACCGTTGATCAGCATCATACCCGACCACTCCGTGGCCGGAAGGCGTTATACGCGCTTGAAGACAAGACTGCCATTGGTGCCACCAAATCCGAACGAGTTGCTCAGTGCGGCGCCCAGCTTTGCATCCCGGCTTTCATGGGGCACATAGTCCAGATTACAGCCATCATCCGGATCGTCCAGGTTGATGGTGGGCGTGACCACCTGTTCATACAGCGAAAGGACACTGATGATAGCTTCCACGGCGCCGGATGCCCCAAGAAGGTGACCGATCATCGATTTGCTGGAGCTGACGGCCAGGTGGTCGGCATGATCTCCGAATACCGAACGGATTGCCTGTGTTTCGGCGATATCACCCGCGACCGTGGAAGTGCCATGTGCGTTGATATAATCGATGTCACCGGCATTGAGTCCAGCGTCGCGCAGTGCGTTATCCATGCAGCGCGCCGCGCCATGGCCATTCTCGGACGGTGAGGTCATATGGTAGGCATCCGCGCTCATGCCGAAGCCGCACAGTTCGGCGTATATCGTCGCGCCACGCTTGCGGGCATGCTCGAGGTCTTCCAGTACCATGATTCCAGCCCCGTCACTGAGTACGAATCCGTCCCGCTGACGATCCCAGGGCCGGCTGGCCTTTTCCGGGGCATCATTGCGTGTGGAAAGCGCCCGGGCTGCACAGAATCCACCCAGCCCCACCGGGGAGGTTGCCATTTCAGCGCCCCCGGCCAGCATGATATCGGCCTGCCCGCGTGCGATGAGGTCGGCCGCAAAGCCGATATTGTGCGTACCAGTCGTGCAAGCCGTGGTGATGGCGATGTTCGGTCCCTGCAGGTTGTAGCGAATCGACAGGAATCCTCCCAGCATATTGATGATCGAACCGGGAACGAAGAAGGGTGAGACCTTGCGGGGACCGGAGGTGCGGATGAGCTCCGCAGTATTCTCGATGGCCGGCAGGCCGCCTATGCCGGAACCGATCGCGGCACCGAAACGCTCGGGATCGAAACCGGCACCTGCGCCATCTTTTTCCAGTCCGGCATCGCGCAGGGCCTGGATACCGGCGGCCATGCCATAGCGGATGAACAGGTCCATTCGCTTGGCATCCCTGGCGGGCAGATAGGCACTGGCATCAAAGTCACGAACCGAACCACCGAACTGTGTGCTGAATTCACTGACATCCATGTGTTCGATCGGCCGGATGCCACTGCGACCGGCCTTGAGGCCTTCCCAGGACTCGGACAGAGTATTCCCCAACGGGGTCACCATGCCTAGTCCGGTCACCACGACACGTCTTCTGTTATTCAACGCTCTGCTCTCCCCTGCTCATTTCCGGGCGTAACCGGATAAAGAAAAGCTACTCCGGGGTAGCATTGCCTGGAGTAGCTTCGAGGGATGGATATCCATCAGTCTCTGTCGGGCGTCCGCCTGATCAGAGGTGATTGTTGATGTAGTCAATGGCCAGCTGCACCGTGGTGATCTTCTCGGCCTCTTCATCCGGAATCTCGGTCTCGAACTCTTCCTCGAGCGCCATCACCAGCTCTACGGTATCCAGAGAGTCAGCACCCAGGTCCTCGACGAAAGAGGAAGCCGGCTTCACCTCGTCTTCCTTTACACCCAGCTGCTCACATACGATCTTCTTTACACGTTCTTCAATGCTACTCATAACTCTAGTCAGCTCCTAAGAATGGTCTCTTTTCAGTTCGTCCGTTTCGTATTGGTTATTTTCTGACCAACCAAGATAATCCAGACCGCAAGTTTACATGGAAAAACCGGTGGTTGTAATCTTTGACAACAAAAAGTTGTCCGGTTGTCAGCCCAATACACTTCCGGCTCAGCCCATGTACATGCCGCCGTTGACATGCAGGGTTTCGCCAGTGATATAGGCACCGGAATCCGATGCCAGGAATCCGGCCACCGCCGCCACCTCTTCCGGTTTCCCGAAACGGGACAAAGGAATCTGTGACAGTAATGACTCGATCTGGTTCTCATTCAATGCCCGGGTCATGTCGGTATCAATGAATCCCGGGGCAATGCTGTTGACGGTGATACCCCTGGAGCCGATTTCGCGGGCCAGTGAGCGTGAAAAACCTTCGATGGCTGCCTTGGAAGCCGCGTAATTGCTCTGCCCCGGGTTACCACTGGAAGCGACCACGGAACTGACACTGATGATCCGGCCCCAGCGCGCGCGGGTCATGCCCTTGAGACAAGCTCGGCACAGCCGGTACAGCGCGTTGAGATTGGTGTTGATCACCGAATCCCATTCGTCTTCCTTCATCCGCATCAGCAGGTTGTCCCGGGTGATACCGGCATTGTTGACCAGCACCAACGGGGGGCCGAAGCGCTCGCCGATCTGCTCGATCACGGAGCGGACCGACTCGGGATCGGCCACATCCAGCGCCATGCCGGCACCATTGTTGCCAGAGGCCTGCAGATATTCGGAAATGGCGGCGGCACCTTTTTCCGAGGTAGCCGTGCCGATGACGGTCATGTCCTGACCGGCCAGTTGCTGGGCGATGGCTTTGCCGATACCCCGGCTGGCACCGGTCACCAGGGCAATACGGGGAGACTTGTCGGTCATGAATACTCCTTGTCACTGCACTGCGCTGTACTGTCTGTCCGACCCGGAGTCAGTTTCGCAGCGCCTCAATAGCCTGGTCCAGCGCGGTGTCGTCCTCGATAGTATAGCAGGCCAGATCCCGGTTGATGCGTCGGATCAGACCACTGAGTACTTTACCGGGGCCGCATTCTACTACGTTTCCGATACCGAAGTCGCCCAGGCAATGGATGGAATCGACCCATTGTACCGGCATGTACAGCTGCTTGAGGAGGTTGTCGCGGATCTCCCCGGGGTCCTTGCAGATACGCCCGTTGATGTTCTGTATTACCGCAATCGAGGGGCGCTGGAAGGTGATGGACTGGAGCTGTCCGGCCAGTTTCTCCGCCGCCGGTTTCATCAGCTCGCAATGGGACGGCACGCTGACGTTCAGCGGCAGAGCCCGCTTGGCGCCCGCGCTCTTGCAGGCCTCGACGGCGCGATTGACCGCATCGGCCTCACCCGCGATGACTGTCTGTCCGGGGGCATTGAAATTGGCGGGAGAGACGGTGGCGTCACCTTCACTGGCCGCGCTGCAGGCCTTGGTAATCGCCTCGTCGTCGAGTCCGATGATGGCCGCCATGGCGCCGGTTCCTGCTGGTACCGCCGTCTGCATGAAGCGGCCACGCTGATGAACGCTGGCCACCGCGTCTTCAAACGACAGGGCGCCGCCACACACCAACGCTGAATATTCGCCCAGGCTGTGGCCCGCCAACAATTCCGGCAATGGCCCCTGGCGCTGCTGCCACAACCGCCACAGAGCCACGGAGGCGGTCAACAGGGCGGGCTGGGTGATTTCCGTGCTGTCCAGGCGCCCTTCCGGGTTGTCCTTCACGATCTGCCAAAGATCGAGTGCCAGGACGTCACCGGCCTCGGCGAACGTGTCTCGTACGATCGGGTATTGCCCGTGCAGCGCTTCGAGCATGCCCTGCTTCTGCGATCCCTGCCCGGGGAAAACGACGGCGAATTTCTGCATGGTTCATTCTCGCGTGGATTGACTGATGACGCGCCCGATCTCGCGGGCAATGATACGGGGTACCTGCTGGCTGGCCTCGCGTACCGCATGGCTAACTGCGTACGCAAAACCGTCGACGTCAGAATGGCCGTGGCTCTTGACCACGATCCCGGTGAGACCGAGCAGGCTGGCGCCGTTATACTGCGCCGGGTCGGCCTGGTCGCGAATCTCCCGGAACAGCGGCCCTGACAGCGCGGCCCGCACGGGGTGGCGCCCTGTCACATCGCCGATCATCCGGTCGATGGCCTGCACCGCACCGGCACTGGCCTTGATCGTGACATTGCCGGAGAAACCATCACAGACCAGCACATCGGCATCCCCGGCGAACACACGGTTGGCTTCCACGAAACCGGTATACTCCAGTGTATCGACGGCGCGGTCGAACAATCGGGCCGCCTCATGGATCTGTCGATGGCCCTTGTACTCTTCTGTGCCGATGTTCAGCAGACCGACCCTGGGTCTGGACCGCGTCTCCAGCGAAGAGAGCAGCACCGCGCCCATGATCCCGAACTGGTAGAGTTGTTCGCCGCTACATTCCAGCGTGGCACCGACATCCAGCAGCAGCGTGCGCCTGCGGCCGGAGAACACTGGCAACGCAGCCACCAGCGCCGGTTTGTCCACGCCCGGCAGCATGTCCAGAAGATGGCGGCTGACCAACAGCAGCGCGCCGGTGTTGCCGGCACTGACGCAGGCATCGGCCTCTTTCTCCGCCACGGCCTCCACGGCCCTGTACATCGACGAGTCCCGTCCGTGCCGCAGGATGCGTTCGGGGCGTTCCGTGTCGGCAAAGACCGCCCCGGCATGCCGAATGCGGCAGCGCTGCGACAACGCCGGAGGGAGGCGATCAAGATGACGGCGGATTTCATCACCGTCACCGGTCAATAACAGCTCAAACCCCGGATCCCGCGCCAACACGCCGGCGGCGGCCGGTACGGTGACAGCCGGACCATGTTCCCCGCCCATGACATCAATGGCGATGCGCAGCACCGGACAGACGCCTGTCTTACTCGCTGTCGGTATCCAGGACTTTACGGCCCTTGTAGAAACCGTCAGGTGTAACGTGATGGCGACGATGAACCTCACCGGTGGTGCGGTCAACAGTCAGTGTCGCGGTACCCAGTCCGTCGTGACTGCGGCGCATATCACGACGCGAACGGGATTTCTTGTTCTTTTGAACAGCCATGGTGATGAGCTCCTGTAACGTCCGCCGGACACCGGCGGTTTCAGTGGTTCATGATGACCGCTTCTCAGCGATCGGTCTTCTTCAATGTTTCCAGTATGGCAAACGGGTTGTCGGCTTCGCTGTCCGCGCCCTGCTCGCCGGTCTCTTTCTGACCCTGACCCTGACCCTGACCCTGATTCCTGTCGCTCCCGGGCTTGTCAGCCGTCGCTTGCAAGGCATCGCGTTGCTCGGCGGGCATGCAGCCGGTGTCCTCATGACGGGCCACGATCGGCATGCCCAGAATCAGCTGCTCCTCGATCAAATCCGGAACGCTGAGCGTCTCGGCTGCGGTCAACCAGGGGTCGATCTCTTCCGGCAGGCGCTCGGCCAGCCCTTCGCTCTCCACTACCGCCAGCCGCACGACCTCGCTGAGTGACAGGGGAAAACTCTCCAGACAGCGCTCGCAGGTGACCTCTACGGTAGCCGATACCTCGCCTTCTATAATATATCGCCAGTTTCTGTCCCTGGAAAACGTCAGCCGGGCCCGGGCCTGGCCAGCGTCACTGGACAGATACCCTTGCAACCGGGCCATCTTCCGGACCGGCCACAGGCCCTCAATGACCGTCTGGCCGACGAAGGCTTTGCGGATATCGAGGGTTTCGGGGACCAAGCTGTCATTCATAGGCGCGCAATAATAGGGATTTGGATCCACACTGTCAAAAAAATCGGCTCCTCCGGATGATTTGTGGATCAACCAAATGGGGCTTGTTGTTCTCGCGGAGATCGCCAAGCGCGCGGAGAAACCAATGAGCAAGTCAGTCTGGAGACACATTACACTGCATCAAGGGCCTGGGCCCACTCTCGCTCTCAGTCATGGCATGCTCTCCTCCGCGATCTTGGCGAGAGTATGATTTTCGGGTTTTCCGTCTCGCGCAGCTCCGCCAGCAACTCCTGGAATCGCTCGGGTAATGGCGCCTGGAACTGGTACTGCCGGTCAGCACCGTCCCCGTCCGCCAGCACGAAAGACAGCCTGGCGGCATGGAGGCAGAGACGGTTGATCCGCGGGTGTGGGTCGCTATCGCGGAAAAGATACTTGCTGTCCCCGAGGATGGGGTGGCCGGCGTACTGAGCGTGGACGCGGATCTGATGGGTGCGGCCACTGACTGGACTGGCCTCGATCAGCGTGGCCGAGCGCAGGCGCTCCAGCACCCGGAACCGGGTCAGGGCCGGTTTGCCGTCGCGGTCGATGCGCACGATGCGCTCTCCTGCCTGCAGCTGATCGCGCTGCAGCGGTGCGTCAACTTCAGCGCAGTCATCCGGCCAGTGGCCCGCCACCAGCGCCTGATAGGTTTTGTTGACCCGGCGTTTGCGCCACAGGTCCTGCAGGCACTTCAACATCCCGCTATCGCGCGCCACCAGCAGGCAGCCCGAGGTGTCCCGGTCCAGTCGATGGACCAACTCCAGTGCCCGATCCTCCGCGTACAGCTGACGCAATGCCTCGATCAGGCCGATATCGACGCCTGACCCCAGGTGTACCGCCAGTCCCGCCGGCTTGTTGATGACCAGGAAACGCTCGTTCTCTTCCAGGATGCTGTCTTCCAGCAGTGCGCGCAGGCGCGGACTGATGCCGGGCACTTTCGCGGGAGTGCGCTGCCGCAGCGGCGCCACGCGCACCGTGTCGCCTCCCTGCAGACGCTGGTCAGGCTTGCAGCGTTTGCGATTGACCCGGATTTCACCCTTGCGGATCAACCGGTAGATACGCGAACGGGGCACCCCTTTGAGCCGGGTCAGCAGAAAGTTATCCAGTCGCTGACCGACACTGCGCTCGTCGGTGTCCAGGTACTGTACGCCGTGTTGCTCTGAACTCATGGCACCGGGCCGCGTGGGCGGCAGGATCAGGGGGAAAAACGCAATTATAGCAGTCCCGCAGTATGAACCCCACGTCAATGGTGTAAAATTCCCGTTTTCCCGAAAACCGACCAGCAGGACCAAGCAAATGCCAACGATCAGACAGGCACTGGAAAGCCGTGTCAGCCAGGCCATTACCGCCGCCACCGGAATCGCGGACAACGCACCCAACGTCATCCAGGCCAGCCGCCCCGACTTTGGCGACTACCAGGCCAATGGCGTGATGGCGATGGCCAAACAGGCCCGCAGCAATCCCCGTGAACTGGCACAGCAGGTGGTAGACCGGCTGGACCGTGGTGACCTGATCGACCGCGCCGAAGTGGCCGGGCCGGGGTTCATCAACCTGTTCCTGACCGACCGCTGGCTAGGAGAAGCAGCCGGCCGCACCCTGGCCGACCCGACCTCCTCGCTCGAGGCGGCAGTTGATCCACAGACCGTCGTGGTCGACTACTCCAGTCCCAACCTGGCCAAGGAAATGCACGTAGGACACCTGCGCGGCACCATCATCGGAGACGCTCTGGCGCGGGTCATGCAGGCGCTCGGGCACCGGGTCATCCGGCAGAACCACGTGGGCGACTGGGGTACCCAGTTCGGCATGCTGATCGCCCATCTGGAGGATCTGCGACAGGCCGACTCGGACGCGGAGCTGTCCACCGAACTGTCGGACCTGGAGACTTTCTACCGTCACGCCAAGCAACGTTTTGACGCGGAGCCCGAATTCGCGGACCGGGCACGCCACTATGTGGTGCGTCTGCAGCAGGGGGATGAACAGTGTCTGGCGATGTGGGAACAGTTCATTGAGGAGTCCCTGCGCCATTGCGAGGCCGTCTACGAAATGCTGGGCGTACTGCTGACCCGTGATGACCTGAAAGCAGAAAGCTCCTATAACAATGACTTGAATGAAGTTGTTAAAGCTCTGAATGAGAAGAATCTGTTGCGTGAGTCGCAAGGTGCGCAGTGCGTGTTCCTGGACGAATTTGTCGGCAAGGACGGCACTCCCCTGCCCGCCATCGTGCAGAAACGCGACGGAGGCTTTCTGTATGCCACCACGGATCTGGCTGCCGCGCGCTATCGCTGCCAGACCCTGCGGGCGGATCGGGTATTGTACGTGGTGGATGCCCGGCAGAGCCTGCATTTCCAGCAGGTCTTTGCCATCGCCCGGCGAGCCGGTTTCGCGCCGGACAACTGCTCACTGGAGCACATCGCCTACGGCACGATGATGGGTAAAGACGGGAAACCGTTCAAAACGCGCAGCGGAGACACCGTCAAGCTCAAGGATCTGCTGGAGGAAGCCAGCGAGCGGGCCTACCGCCTGGTCAGCGACAAGAATGCCGATCTTGACGAGGCAGAGCGCCGCAATATCGCCCGCACCGTCGGTGTCAGCGCCGTCAAATACTATGATCTGGCCCGCAATCGCAACAGTGACTATGTCTTCGACTGGTCCGCCATGCTCTCCTTTGAAGGCAACACGGCGCCCTACATGCTGTACGCCTATGCCAGGATCTGCAGCATTCTGCGCAAACTCGACGAAGGTGGCACGGTGGACACACTGGATGACGGAGTGGCGGCACTGGACTGGGAAGCGCCGGAGGAACGGGCCCTGGTACTGAAACTGTTGCAACTGCCCGAAGCCGTGCAGCAGGTAGCCCAGGAAGGTTACCCCAATCACCTGTGCCAATACCTGTTCGAACTGGCAGGTCTGTTCATGCGTTTCTACGAAAGCTGCCCGATTCTCAAGGCCGATGCCGGTCGCCGCCAGCAGCGCCTGGCCATTGCACGGCTCAGTGCGCAGACCATCCGCAAGGGGCTGGAACTGTTGGGTATTCCTACGCTGGAGCGCATGTAGAACGGTCTGAATTCAGCCATCCGGCCTCAAGGAGGCGACCGAAAGAGACGGTCACCGGATCGTGACCGTCTCCCACACATCAGTGGCTGAGTTCCAGCAAGAGCTTGTTGAGCCGCTGGGTGAAGCTGGCCGGGTCCTCCAGCTGGCCGCCTTCGGCCAGACTGGCCTGATCGAACAGTACCGAACCAAGATCGGCGAAACGCTCCTCGTCCGTTTCCTGCTCCAGCTTGCGGATCAGCGGATGGGACGGATTGATTTCGAACACCGGATTGGTCTCCGGTACCGGCTGTCCGGATGCCTCCAGGATGCGGCGCATCTGGGCGCCCATATCATGCTCTCCCAGTGCCAGACAGGCCGGAGAGTCCGTCAGGCGGTGTGTGACCCGTACATCGGTGACACGCCCTTCCAGCGCTGTCTTGAGGCGCTCCAGCAACGGCTTGAACTCCTGCTCGACCTTCTCCTGCTCTTCCTTCTCGTCCTCGTCCTCAAGCTCACCCAGGTCCAGGTTGCCGCGGCTGACGTCCTGGAAAGACTTGCCATCGAACTCGTTCAGGTGGCTCATCAGCCATTCGTCGATACGATCGGAAAGCAGCAGCACCTCGATGCCCTTCTTGCGGAAAATCTCCAGATGCGGGCTGTTGCGGGCCGCTTTCGGGGAGTCGGCCACCACATAGTACAGCTTTTCCTGTCCAGGCTTCATGCGGCCGATGTAGTCCTCCAGGCTCTGATTCTGGCGGTCACCTTCCGATTCCGTGGTATTGAACAACAATAGACGGGCAATGGCCTCCCGGTTGCTATAGTCCTCACCGGGTCCTTCTTTCAGTACCTGGCCGAACTCCCGCCAGAACGCGGCGTACTGTTCGGGATCCTTCTTGCGCAGCTTGTCCAGCATATCCAGGGCGCGCTTGGTCAGCGCACTGCGCATGCTGTCCACCACCGGGTCATTCTGAAGAATCTCCCGGGACACATTGAGCGACAGGTCGGCGGAATCCACCACGCCCTTGATGAACCGCAGATACAGCGGCAGGAACTGCTCCGCCTTGTCCATGATGAATACGCGCTGCACATACAGCTTCAGGCCCCGCGCGCCTTCACGGTTCCACAGATCGAATGGCGCCCGCCCGGGTACATAGAGCAGGCTGGTGTATTCCAGCTTGCCTTCCACCTTGTTATGGCTCCAGGTCAGTGGATCTTCATAATCGTGCGAGACATGTTTGTAGAACTCGCGGTACTCCTCGTCCTTGATGTCGGTACGCGGGCGGGTCCACAGCGCCCTGGCCATGTTCACGGTTTCATATTCAGTGGCGCTGTTTTCTTCCTTGCTTTGCGCGTCTTCGGCATCCTCGTCCGGCTCCTGCTCTTTTGGCATCAGCACCGGAATGGAGATGTGGTCAGCGTATTTCTTGACAATATGGCGCAGACGGAAGCCGTCCGCGAACTCCTTCGCGTCCTCACGCAGATGGAGAATCACCGTCGTACCCCGCTGCTCTTTTTCAGCAGGCTCGATGCTGTAGTCCGATTCGCCCGCGGAGCTCCAGTGCACGGCCTCGGAAGCCGCCTGACCCGCCCGTCGGGTAAACACCTCGACACGTTCCGCGACGATGAACGCGGAATAGAAACCGACGCCGAACTGGCCGATCAACTGCGCGTCTTTTTGCTGATCCCCGCTCAGGTTTCTGAGAAACTGCGCTGTACCCGAGCTGGCGATGGTGCCCAGATTGGCAATCACCTCGTCGCGGCTCATACCGACCCCGTTATCCGAAATGGTGACTGTGCCGGCTTCGGCATCATGATCAATCACGACTTTCGGATCCGGATCATCTTCATTGAGGGAAGGGTCCGAGAGAGCCTCGAAACGCAACTTGTCCGCCGCATCGGATGCGTTGGATACCAGCTCCCGCAGAAATACCTCGCGATTGCTGTACAGCGAATGAATCATCAGCTGCAACAGCTGACGGGCTTCGGTCTCGAAGCCACGCGTTTCCTTTTCAGTGGCACTCGTCATGGTCTGCTCCCCTGTAATTCTGCGCAATAAAAAACCCGGCCGGAGATGGCGTTCCGGCCGGGTTCTTTATGGGGTTGTATCAACCCGTTTTCAAGCTCTGCAGGTAAATCCCTGCAGTTCAGGACACTGGTAGAAATCGATCGCCTGCTCGCGGCGCTCTTCCAGCGTCTGGAACCGCTGCTGCGTTCTCTCGATGTAGGTGATGTAGGACTCCGCGGAGTTGTTACCCAGTTCATTGGCGGTACGAGCAGCACTGGCTGCTTCGTCAAAGCGCTCCAGCTCCACCAGTGAGCGCGCCAGGAACAGGTAGGCATCCGCCTCGGCGTCTTCATCAAGCCCCATGTCCAGCGCCTGCTGGATGGCATCTGCGGCTTCCGCGTAGTTACCGCTCATGTAATTGATGTATCCGAGGTAGTCATAGGCTTCGGCTTCATCGGACACTTCCGCGTAGCGGAGTGCCGGGTCCGTGGCCTGCTCGAACTCGGCAGCCATCATGTACATCTGGGTCAGTCGTCGCAGGTTGTCGCCGTCTTCCTCGACAATACCCTGCGCCATGCCGTCTTCCAGTATCCTGACGCCACGGATCGGCGCATCCATGCCGGCCAGGGACTGGGCCAGGTTCATGAATTGCCCTTCGCTTTCCAGGTAACCCTGGTGATACGCCAGTTCGAGGATCCGGATCCGCGACTCGTCATCATCCACGAAACCGTAAACGGCAGCCAGGTTGCGCCAGTCCGCCGGCTCGTCGAACAGGATAATCATGGTTTCCAGCGTGTCCCTGGAGAGTTCATACTGTTCCGTCTCGATATACATCACGTTCAACAACGAGTAGATGTTACGACGCACTTCCCGGTCCCGCTCTTCCAGCATGGCCATATGGTCAAGCAGGTACGGGATGGCCGTGTCGAAGTTCTCCAGGTTGTAATGCGAGTTGGCCAGCAACAGGAACACCGTGGCACTCTCTTCCTCGGAAAGCTCACGCCATTGATTGAACGCGTCGATCGCCTCCCGGTACCGTTCCTCGCCGGCATAGATCTGGCCCAGTGCCATCAAGGCGCGCAAGCGGGCATCCACGCGCAGCTCCTCGATCGTCAGGATGCGCTCGAAGGTCTCGAGGGCGCTCTGTACATCATCCACCGCCAGATAGTAATTGGTGTAGAAGTTCAGCAGCGTCGATTTCTCGAAATCATTCAGCGAATCATAACGCTCGTTCAGCTCGTCGAGCTCCTCTTTCGCCCCTTCCAGGTCGACCTCATCGTCGCCTTCCGGGTTCATCATCTCCTGAACATCGGAGATGACCCGGAATACACGCTCGCTGAGCGTATCGGAGGAGCGGGTCGGAGGTGGTTGACGCGGGCCATCGTCCTCATCGTCCTGCGCCCAGGACGGCAATGGCTGGACCATCAGCGCCAGGGCGGATATCGCCAGTACCGCAAAGCCGGATCTGTATCTTGCATACCACTTCATCATGCGTTATTCCTCCAGCTCGTAACGGAATACATACTGTACCCCCGGCACATCGACAGGCTCACCATCCACGACACGAGGCTGGAAGCGGAAGCGTTCCGCTGCGCGGATGGAGGAGCGATCGAAGATGCCGGATGGCTCGGCATCGATAACTTCCACATCCCGTACACCACCTTCTGCGGTCACCGTGAAACGCACCTGGCACCAGCCCTCGATGCCACGCTGGGCAGCACGCGTGGGATAGCTTGGAGTGATGTTCACCAAGGGCAGCATCTCACCGTCGGTAGCACCGATACCGGCCATGCCGACCTCGACGCCACCGCCCACGTTCACGTTGTCGCGGCCGATGCCCAGATCCATGTTGCCGTCCATATCGAACTCACGGTCCTGATCCTCGGGCGGGGTCTCCTGAATGTCCTCCATCGGCTCGGGTTCATCAATTTCCCGCTGCACTTCCATATTAATATCCGGCATGGTCGCATCGACTATGCGCGTTACATTGGCCCGCTCGTCAAGCTGTGAGCCGGTGGCAATCAGGGCCTGCATGAACCAGAACAGGGCCAGTGTGATACCGGCAGCCAATGCCAGTGAAACCAACCATCTGACAGCAATCATGGGTTATTCCTCCGTCGAGATTGATACATTGGCGATTTCAGCATCCCTGGCTGCACGAAGAATGGTCATCACGTGCTCATTGGTGGCGTTCTCGTCACCCTGGATGACCACCGAGGCATTCGGTGTTTCTGCCAGTCGCCTTTCGAAACGGGACCGGATAAAACGGGAATCGATTTGCTCCCCGTCAATCCAGATCTCCCCATCCGGGCTGACCGCGATCAGGATCAGATCCTGGGTGCGCGGCTGAGCCGTCGAGGCTTGCGGCTTGTTGACCTCAATACCGGCCTCCGTCACGAAGACCGAAGTCACGATGAAGAAGATCAGCAGAATGAAGACCACATCCAGCATGGGAGTGAGGTCAATTTCACCGGCTTCTTCGTCGTCACTGCGTTTTTTCATTAAACCTGATTTCATTGTTCTGCCTTTGTCTCGGGTTCAACCTTGTCAGGCCATATTGTCTTCGAGGAGTTCCAGTTCACGATCCATCTTGTTCTTCAACCAGTTGGACGCGAAGATCCCGGACAGCGCACCGACCATGCCGGCCATTGTCGGAATCGTGGCCTTGGATACACCGCCGGCCATCGATTGAGCATCGCCGCCGCCGGTCAGGGCCATCACATAGAAGACCTCGATCATGCCGGTTACCGTACCGATAAGCCCCAACAGCGGACACACCACCACCAGCGCCTCGATCATCGGGAACGTGGCCTTCAGGTTCAGCCTGGCCTCGGAGATCATCATGTTACGGATCTGGTGTGCATTCCATGAGCGTTTGTCGCTCCTGGAGTTCCACGCCGCCAGCGTGTCCTTGACACGTCTGGCGTGCGTGGAGTGCAGATACCAGACCCGCTCGAAGATCAGCGACCACTTCACCAGGAGGAGAATACCGATGATCCAGAGGACCTCGCCTCCCCGTGACATGAACTCCATGATCGCTTCATATCCATCGAGCAGTGTCAAATACATGGTGCCTCCTGTCAGGCCTGTTTACCGGACTGTTCCGCCTTGGTGGCAATAATGCCGGTGGCCTGTTCTTCCAGGATATGGATGATACGGTCGCTCTTGCTCTTCACCCAGGTGTGCATCAGCACTGTCGGGATGGCGACCGTGATACCCAGTACCGTGGTCATCAGGGCCATGGAGATACCGCCGGCCATGATGGTCGGGTCACCGGCACCGTAGACCGTGATCTGCTGGAACACCTGGATCATACCGGTCACCGTACCCAGCAGACCCATCAGCGGCGCCACTGTGGCGATGATCTTGATGAAGGTCAGGAAGCGTTCCAGTGCAGGAGTTTCCTGCAGGATGGCTTCACCCAGCTTGAGCTCCAGGGTTTCCGTATCCACATTCGGATTGGACTCGGCGACCAGCAGTACACGACCCAGCGGGTTGTTCTTGTTGGCCTTGTCGGATTTCACCTGTGAATTCACCTTGGCGGCGACCAGCGTCAATATGAATGACCGGATCAGCGCAACGAGAATTGCAATCAGGCCGATGCCGATGATGATAAAGCCGATCACGCCGGCATTCTCGGTCACCTGCTCGTCCCAGGTCGGGAAGTTGATCAGGTTGGCCATCAGGCTGCCACCCACGGCACCGGTCGGATCGATACCCACTCGGTAGATACCGTCACCACCAGCAGCCGCCTCCAGCTCTCTGGCCTGGGAAAGCAGACGGTCCGAGGGCTGACGCGGCAATACCTGCAGGTGACCGACACTGCCTGTATAGGACAGATAGTCTCCGTCACCGATGGCGTTAAAGGAGCCGATACGGGTGATCGTGCGGTCTTCCAGTTCACCGGAAGGCAGACCGACCTCGTCCTGATACTGCACAACACGGCCGGATTCAACCAGCTCCTGCTGCATGAAGTACCAGAAGCGCTCGATCTCGTCGACGCGCACTTGCTCGGTGTCACTGGCCACACGGCTGATGAATGAGTCCAGGAACTCGACGCGGCCGGGGTGCTGCGCACTGACCAGCGAGTCGGAGAAGATGCTCTGGAAGTCGCCGGCAACACCCTGGATGTTACCCAGCAACTCGTTCAGGTTGGCGCGAACTTCACGCAACTGTGCACGACGCTCGGACAACAGTTGACGGTTCTCGTCGAACTGCTCTTCCAGATCCGTGTTGGTGTCTTCTTCAGAAGAGATCTGCTCGCGGATGTCTTCCAGCATCTGTTCGCGCTGGTCGACTTCCTGCTCGAAACGCTGCTCGCGTTCCCGGTGTTCCTCGGATTCAGCGATCCGGTTCTGCTCCACCGCTTCCAGCAGTTCGTTCAGGTTCGAGGGTGTATCCTGCGCAAAAACCTGTGCAGACAGGCTCAGGGCAAGGCCCGAAAGGGATAAACTGGCAAATCGGATTATTTTTTTCACTGTGCTAACTCCGGCGCGGTGATTGGCATTTCAATGATTTCTGGCGCAATAAGACCACTGGCTACACGAATTGCTGTGTCGATCGCCTGGCGATAGTCGCCGGCTGGCAATTCGATCCATTCCCGGGCTTCCGGATCCCAGGCACCGGTCATTTCCCGGTCCTGCGTCTGGTAGGCCAGGGCGATCCGGCCGACGCGCATCATGTCGACATCACGTCGCACGCCGTCGATGGTCAATGTGGTCGGGTACGTTTCCCGTGTGCGGCCGTAGGCAGTCTCGGTCTGGTAGATCGACAGGATCTGACGGAACCGTTCCGCGACAGAGACGCCCGGATCGTCCATCAGGCTCTTGACGAACTCGACACGCTGCCGGCGCTCTTCGAGGTGAAACGGCATGTCCAACTCGATGAATTGCTCGATGCTGCTAAGCATTTTCTGCATCAACAGCGGCATTTCCTGAGTCACGTTGCGTACTTCTGCAATGGACTCGGTAATGGTCTCCAGCTCTTCCTCCTGAATGGAGATCTGCCGGCGCCAACCGGCATTCAGGACCAGAAGCGCTTCGAGGTTATTGCTCTCGGCGCTGAAGTCATCCATCAGACTGTCGGATGAGTCGGATAGCCGGTTGATACGCTGCTGGGATTCGACAGCCGCCTGGTTGGTCTGGCCGACAACCTCCATCGCTTCATCGAGAGTGCTGGTATCGACCTCGGCTGCCTGGGTTGAGCCGGCCACCAGCATGGAAGCGAGTGGAGCCAGCACCTTTAAAGATAATCGACGGTTTTTCATGTGCCATCCTGTTATTGTATTAAACACTCTGCCCCTCTACTGCCGCATCGCTGCTGAGTTCAGCCGGGTACAGACGTGACCTCTTTACTACATGACGTAATTACGTACTGGCAACGGCAGGCTGCCCTGTCCGCTGCTGCCGGCCCTCATGGGCCTCATCCTCCGTGAATCCGGATGTCCTGCTTCCTTCCGAACCCCTCGGGGTTACCTTTCTACACACTTGACCCCGGGTTGTAGCCATTGGTAACCAATGGCAGCAAGATCAGGTTATTTAGCGTTGAAAATGGCCGTCCTTGCCAAAGAGCGATTAAAGCCTAACACAACCTGTCCTTTTTATTGAACCTTTCAACGCATAAATTTGGGCAGGAAATTCGGCTTGCGCCAACGTGGTGCAGCGCTGTTTCAGCATGGTGCGGATCATTGCGCTAACCGGGCCTGCCTTCATGAAAGAATCCGGACAGGCTTGCCTGTCCGGGCTCTGTTTCGACCTCACCAGCCAGTCGCCTCTCCCAGCGCCTTGCCGATATCAGCCAGACTGCGCACAGTGATGACACCAGCATCCTGCAGCGCTGCAAACTTCTCGTCGGCCGTACCCTTGCCACCGGAAATGATGGCGCCGGCATGGCCCATGCGCTTGCCTGGTGGTGCCGTGACCCCGGCGATGTAGGAGACCACCGGCTTGCTGACGTTCTCCTTGATCCAGGCCGCCGCTTCCTCTTCTGCGGTGCCACCGATCTCGCCGATCATGACGATTGCCTCGGTCCCGGGATCGGCCTCGAACAGCTTCAGCATGTCAATGAAGCTGGAGCCGGGAATCGGGTCACCGCCAATACCGACACAGGAGGACTGGCCATAGCCGGCATCCGTGGTCTGCTTGACCGCTTCGTAGGTCAGCGTGCCTGACCGCGACACGATGCCCACCTTGCCGGGTTTGTGGATATTACCCGGCATGATGCCAATCTTGCACTCACCCGGAGTGATCACACCCGGGCAGTTGGGACCGATCAGCTGCACACCCAGCTCGTCACACTTCACCTTGGCATCCAGCATATCCAGCGTCGGAATACCTTCCGTGATGCAGACGATCAGCCGTATGCCGGCGAACGCCGCTTCCAGGATGGAATCCTTGCAGAACGGCGCCGGTACATAGATGACCGAGGCCTCGGCACCGGTCTGCTCGACCGCTTCGGCCACGGTATTGAAGACCGGCAGTCCCAGATGGGTCTGACCGCCCTTGCCAGGTGTCACGCCACCCACCATTTTCGTGCCATACTCGATGGCCTGCTCGGAGTGAAATGTGCCCTGCGCACCCGTGAAGCCCTGACAGATGACCTTGGTATCCTTGTTGACCAGAATGCTCACTTGGCACCTCCTGCAGCATCGACCACCTTCTGGGCGGCATCGGTAAGACTTTCGGCAGCAATGATGTTCAGACCGCTGTCCTTCAGGACCTGACGGCCGACATCGGCGTTGTTGCCTTCCAGACGGACGACAACCGGCACTTTCACACCGACTTCCTCCACAGCTCCGATGATGCCTTCGGCGATCAGGTCACAGCGCACGATGCCACCGAAGATGTTGACCAGTACGGCCTGTACATTGTCATCGGACAGAATAATCTTGAACGCCTCCGTGACGCGCTCCTTTGTGGCGCCGCCGCCCACGTCCAGGAAGTTGGCGGGGCTGCCCCCGTGCAATTGCACGATGTCCATGGTGCCCATGGCCAGGCCGGCACCATTGACCATGCAACCGATATTGCCGTCCAGTGCCACATAGTTCAGTTCCCATGAGGCCGCCTGGGCTTCGCGCTCGTCTTCCTGCGAAGGATCGTGCATCTCCTTGAGCTGCGGCTGGCGGTACATCGCATTGCCGTCAATGTTGATCTTGGCGTCCAGACAGTGCAGATCGCCCGCATCAGTGATGACCAGCGGATTGATTTCCAGCAGCGCCAGGTCCTTGTCCTCGAACAGCTTCGCCAGACCCAGAAAGATCTTTGTGAACTGCTTGACCTGGGTGGCATTCAGGCCCAGTTTGAACGCCATGTCTCGCGCCTGGAAAGGCTGCGCGCCGACCAGCGGGTCAATGATGGCCCTGAGGATCTTCTCGGGAGTCTCCTCGGCCACCTTCTCGATCTCCACTCCGCCCTCCGTGGAGGCCATGAACACAATGCGGCGGCTGGTTCGGTCAACCACCGCACCCAGATACAGCTCGTTGGCGATATCGGTACAGCTTTCCACCAGGATCTTGCTGACCGGCTGGCCGTTCTCGTCGGTCTGGTACGTGACCAGGTTCTTGCCCAGCCACTGCTCGGCGAAGACGCTGGCCTCCTCGGGAGACGAGATCAGTTTGACACCGCCCGCCTTGCCCCGGCCGCCGGCATGGACCTGCGCCTTGACCACCCATTTGTCGCCGCCGATCTTGCGGGCAGCCTCGGCAGCCGCTTCCGGCGAGTCAACGGCGTGGCCGGTGGAAACCGGCAGCCCGTACTCGGCGAACAGCTGCTTACCCTGGTATTCGTGTAAGTTCATACTGCGTTCATCCTGTTATCAGTTTCAGAATCCGTTTGGCTGTGATCCGGTTACTTGCGCTTCTTGCGATTGACCGCGTGAATGGCATGACCATTGGCGGCCAATGCTGCCTCGTGTACCGTTTCGGACAGGGTCGGGTGAGAGAACATGGTCAGGCCCAGGTCTTCGGCGCTGGAACTGAACTCCATGGCGATGGCGACCTGCTGCATCAGATCCGCAGCGCTTGCCCCCAGGATATGACACCCCAGGACGCGATCAGTCTTCGCATCGGACAGTATCCGTACCATGCCCTCTGTATCATTGGCGGCCATAGCCCTTCCATTGATGGCGAAGGGTACAGAACCGGCGTTATAGTCGACGCCCTCTTCCTTCAGTTCCTGCTCGGTCTTGCCGACCCAGGCAATTTCCGGGTGGGTATAAATGACAAATGGCACCAGGTCATAATTGACCTGGGTTTTCTTGCCCGCGATCCGCTCGGCAACCATCACTCCTTCTTCCATACCCTTGTGAGCCAGCATGGGGCCACGAACCATGTCACCGGCTGCCCAGACACCATCCACAACAGTGGCGCAGGTGTCATCCACCTTGACGAAGCCGCGGTCATCGAGCTCGACACCACAGTCGTCCGATAGCAGACCTTCAGTATAGGGCTTGCGGCCGACAGCCACGATCAGTTTGTCGAAAGTTTTGGTGTGCTCTCCATCCTTGTCTTCGAAGGTGACCGTGACTGTTTTGCTCTTGCCCTTGTTGACTTTGGTGCCGGTGACCTTGGTACCTAGGCGGATATCCAGCCCCTGTTTGCTCAACACCTTGTGCGCCTCTTTGGCGATCGGCGGATCGACGGCGGGCAGGAATGTATCCAGCGCTTCAAAAACGATGGTTTCTGAACCCAGGCGGGACCAGACACTGCCCAGTTCCAGACCGATCACGCCCGCGCCAATGACACCAAGACGTTTCGGTGCGCTGTCGAACTCCAGTGCTCCGGTCGAATCCACGATGGTCTCCTGATCAAACTTCGCTGGAGGGATCTCGATCGGCACCGAACCGCTGGCCAGGATCACGTGATCGGCTTCCAGCGTGCTCGTCGAACCATCGGCGGAAGTGACTTCCACCTTCTTCCCTTTCAGCAGCTTTCCGGTGCCCTGTATGCCATCGACCTTGTTGCCGGCCAGCAGGCCTTTCACGCCCTGCGTCAGCTGCGTGACGATTTTTGCCTTGCGTTCGATCATGGCGGGCACATCGGCCGTGACCTTGCCCACCTTGATACCGTGGTCACCCAGGTGCTGCTGGGCCTCGACATACTTGTGGGAAGAGTCCAGCAGCGCCTTGGACGGGATACAGCCAACATTCAGACAAGTGCCACCGTAGACCGCCTCGTTCTTTTCATTGTGCCACTTCTCCACACAGGCGGTCTTCAGCCCCAGTTGACCGCAACGTATAGCGGCTACATACCCGGCAGGTCCGGAGCCGATAACAACCACATCATATTTCTTTGTCATAATCTTACCTGTCAGTTATCTGTATCAGATTTCGAGCAGAATTCGCGCCGGATCTTCCAGCAGGTCCTTGATCGTCACCAGGAACTGCACCGCTTCCTTGCCATCGATCTGACGATGGTCGTAGGAAAGCGCCAGGTACATCATCGGCAGAATCTCCACCTTGCCATCAACGGCCATGGGCCGTTCCTGGATCTTGTGCATGCCCAGAATGGCGGTCTGCGGCGGATTCAGAATCGGCGTCGAGAGCAGCGAACCAAACACACCCCCGTTGGAAATGGTAAACGTGCCGCCAGTCATCTCATCAATGGCCAGCTTGCCGTCACGGGCCTTGAGGCCATACTCGCGGATCTTCTCCTCGACCTGCGCCAGGCTCAGGTGGTCCGCATTGCGCAGCACCGGCACCACCAGACCACGGGGCGAGGAAACCGCCACACCGATGTCCTGGTAGCCGTGATAGACAACATCGTTGCCATCAATGGAGGCATTGACCGCGGGGAACCGCTTCAGTGCTTCCACACAGGCGCGTACGAAAAAGGACATGAAGCCCAGACGGGTGCCTTCATGTACTTTCTCGAACTGATCCTTGTAGCGATTACGCAGCTCCATGATCGGCTTCATATTGACTTCGTTGAACGTGGTCAGCATGGCCGTGTCCTGACTGGCCTGGAGCAGACGCTCCGCTACCCGGGCACGCAAGCGGCTCATCGGCACACGTTCTTCAACCCGACCGGAAGACTGATCAACGGAAGCGCCGTTGTCCGGCGCTGCAGCCCGGCCGCCATCGCCCTTGTTACCCTTGCTGCTTTTCTTGTCCGATGATTTGCCGCCGTCGACGAAGTTCACCACGTCTTCCTTGGTGATCCGCCCATCCTTGCCGGTTCCTTCCACGGAAGCGAGGTCGACATTATTCTCTTCGGCCAGTTTGCGCGCCGCCGGGCTGACCGGAGGCACGTCATCACCACCGGAGGTCGAACGTTCAGAGCTGCTGCTTTTCTGCTTCTCTTCCGCCTTACCGCCTTTATCCCCGGCCGGCGCTTCCTCATCATCGTCGTCGCTGTCATCTTCATCGGATGAGGTGCCGTCTGCCGCGCCCTCCTTGAGCTTCGCAACCACCTCATTACTGACAATGGTTTCACCGGAGTCCTTGAGAATTTCCTCGAGTACGCCATCGGACGGGGCAACTACCTCGATGACCACCTTGTCCGTCTCGATGTCGACCAGCAACTCATCCTGTTCGACGGTATCGCCGACTTTCTTGTGCCAGGTCGCAACCGTGCCGTCAGGTACTGACTCGGGTAATTGCGGCGCTTTGATATCAATAGACATGTGTCGGGTCCTTACACGTTCTGTGTTGACTGATCGTTATTTGTTAAAACTCAGGGCCTGGTCCAGAAACGCTTCCAGCTGTTCCTGATGCAATTTGGGGTATCCGGCGGCGGGCGAGGCAGATGCATCGCGGCCCGCATAGGTCAGACTGACTTCCGGCTTCAATGTCTGGATCACCCGGCGCATATGATGTTGGCTGGAATACCACGCGCCCTGGTTCATCGGCTCTTCCTGGCACCAGACGACTTCCCTGAAATTCTCGTAGGGTGTCATCACGTCCTTCAGATCTTCCTCCGGGAACGGGTAAAGCTGCTCGAGACGGATAATCGCGATATTGTCAATCTCCCGCTTGCGGCGTTCCTGGCGCAAATCATAGTAGACCTTGCCGGAACACAGGATCACGCGCTCCACCATGTCAGGTTTGACGTTGTCGTCGGTCTCCGCGATGACCACCTGGAACGTGCCTTCCGCCAGCTCCTCCAGCGTGGTTGTCGCTTCCTTGTGGCGCAACAGGCTTTTGGGCGACATCACGATGAGGGGCTTGCGCAGCGGGCACAACACCTGGCGGCGCAACATGTGGAATACCTGCGCCGATGTGGTGGGCAGGCAGACCTGGATATTATGCTCCGCGCACAGTTGCAGGAAACGTTCCAGTCGTGCCGATGAATGCTCCGGCCCCTGTCCTTCATAACCGTGCGGCAATAACATGGTCAGGCCGCACAGCCGCTGCCACTTGTGCTCGCCACTGGTGATGAACTGATCAATCACCACCTGTGCGGAGTTGGCGAAATCACCAAACTGGGCTTCCCAGATAATCAGCGCATTGGGCGTGGTGGTCGCATAGCCGTATTCAAAGGCCAGTACCGCTTCCTCGGAAAGCAGGGAGTCGTAAATTTCGAATTGCCGCTCATCACTGAGAATATTACGCAGCGGATAGAACTCGTCCCCGCTATCCTGGTGATGAAGCACGGCATGACGATGGCCAAAGGTGCCCCGGCCGACGTCCTGCCCGGTAATCCGTACACGGGCGCCGCTGTTCAATACAGTGGCATAGGCCAGTGTTTCGGCAAAGCCCCAATCGACCGGCTTCTCGCCTTCCGCCATGGCCATGCGATCGTCCATGATGCGTTGTACCTGGCGGTGCAGTTTCAGGGATTCTGGAAACTTCACCACCTTGCGCGCCAGTGCCTGCAGGGTTTCCAGCTTCACGGTCGTATTGAAATGAGGATGCCATTCGTGCCCCAGGTACGCGCTCCAGTCGACAAACAGCTCAATGGAAGGCTCTTTAACGAGACTCTTGACTACATGCTCGCCCGTATCCAGCGCTTTCCTGAATGACTTCGCCTGCTCATCCAGCTCCTTTTTCCTGACCACCGACTCCGCCAACAGGCGATCGGCATATAATGTTCTCGTCGTTTTCTGCTGGCGAATCTGCTGATACATCAGGGGCTGCGTAGCAGCCGGCTCATCGGCCTCGTTGTGTCCACGGCGGCGATAGCAGACCAGATCAATGACCACGTCCTTGCCGAACTCGTAACGAAAGTCCAACGCCAGCTGGGTAACGAACAGCACCGCCTCCGGATCATCGGCGTTCACGTGAAAGATGGGAGCCTGCACCATTTTTGCCACGTCAGTACAGTATTCTGTGGAGCGGGCATCTTCCTGCTTGCTGGTGGTGAAACCCACCTGGTTGTTGATTATGATGTGGACCGTGCCGCCGGTGGAGTAGGCGCGTGTCTTGGACATCTGGAAGGTCTCCATGACCACGCCCTGCCCCGCGAACGCCGCATCACCATGAATGCTGATCGGCACCACGGTGTGGCCAACCTCATCCATCCGCCGGTCCTGACGGGCCCGCACTGAACCTTCCACCACCGGAGAGACGATCTCCAGATGCGAGGGGTTGAACGCGAGGGCCAGGTGCACTTCACCGCCGGCCGTCATCACATTGGAAGAGAAACCCTGGTGGTATTTCACATCACCGGAACTCTTGTAGACGGCGCGGCCTTCAAATTCACTGAATAGCTCGGACGGGTTCTTGCCCAGGATGTTGACCAGCACATTCAACCGGCCACGGTGGGCCATGCCGATCACCAGCTCCTTGGCCCCGTAACTGCCGGAGCGTTGAATCAGCTCGTCGAGCAATGGAATCAGGCTCTCGCCGCCTTCCAGCCCGAAGCGCTTGGTGCCCGGGTACTTGGAGTCAAGGTGCTTCTCAAGCCCTTCAGCGGCCGTCAGGCGCTCCAGCAGGTGATGTTTTACTTCCGTATCATAGTTCGGGTTACCGTGACACGACTCGATGCGTTTCTGGATCCACTGTTTTTCTTCCAGGTTCACGATATGCATGAACTCGTAACCTACAGATTTACAGTAGATATTCTCTAGCGTTTCAATGATATCGCGCAGTGAGGCCGTGTCCCGATTGATAAACAGGGACCCGGTCTGGAACACCGTCGAAAGATCACCACTGGACAGGTTGTAGAACGACAGATCCAGGTCAGGAACCTGCTGGCGGCTCATCAGATTCAATGGATCCAGTTTGGCTTTCTGGTGGCCACGGACCCGATAGGAACTGATCAGGTGCAGTACCTGGACCTGCTTGTTCTCGTGCTCGGAGTTGACGACAACGTCGTTACTCAACACCGGTGTGAAGCGGCTGGTCTGACCGACCTTCCGGAAGTACTCACGGATCTCCTTGTGGGAAACATCAGCAGAACCGTTGGTCTGACGGCCGGCCAGGTCCTGGAAAAGCTCACGCCACTCGGCCGGCACCTGTTCGGGATCATCCAGAAACTGTTCGTACAGATCTTCCACGTAGGAGGCATTGCCACCGGACAGGTGCCCGGTGCGCCACATCATCTCCATGGTGCTGTCTTGCATAATCAGGAACCCCGTTGCAGCAACATGCTGCGGATATGTCCGATAGCCCGTGTCGGATTAAGCCCCTTTGGGCAAACCGCCACGCAATTCATGATGCCGCGGCAACGGAATACACTGAACGGGTCTTCCAGGTCCGCCAGGCGCTGCTCAGTGTCAGTATCGCGGCTGTCAGCGAGGAAACGGTAAGCCTGCAGCAGCCCCGCCGGTCCGATGAACTTGTCCGGATTCCACCAGAAGGACGGACAGTTCGTCGTGCAGCAGGCACACAGGATACATTCGTACAGTCCATCCAGCTTCGCCCTGTCCTCGGGAGACTGCAGCCGTTCGATGGCCGGAGCCGGCTCATCGTTGATCAGGAACGGGTTCACCTTCTCGAACTGCTTGTAGAAGATCTTCATGTCCACGACCAGATCCCGCACCACGGGCAGGCCCGGCAGCGGGCGCAGCACCAGCTTCCTGCCGCCCGGGGCCGCCTTGGAGATCGGTGTGATACAGGCCAGTCCGTTGGTGCCGTTGATGTTCATGCCGTCGGAGCCGCAGACCCCTTCACGACAGGATCGCCTGTAGGCCAGCGTCGGATCTTTTTCCTTGGCCAGCGCCAGCACATCCAGCACCATGAGATCCTTGCCTTCCGGTATATCGACCTCGACATCCTGCATGGTCGGCTTGCTGTCCGTTTCCGGATTGTAGCGATACAGACTTACTAACACGTCATCTCTACCTTATATGCGACAGGGGCGGGCGGCCGCCCTGTGGTTAATAGGTTCTGATTTTCGGCTCGAACTTCTCGACCGTTTTCGGCGCGAAATTCACATCGCGCCTGCCGACCCGTTTGTCGGCAGGGAAATACATGGAGTGGCACAGCCAGTTCTCGTCATCCCGCTCCTGGAAATCATCTCGGGCATGGGCGCCGCGGCTTTCGGTACGCACCTCGGCCGCAATTGCCGTGGCCTCAGCCACTTCAAACAGATTCTCCAGCTCCAGCGCCTCGATACGCGCCGTGTTGAAGACATTGCTCTTGTCTTGCAATTCAATGTTGGCCAGGCGCTCACGCAGAGCTTTCAGCTTCTCGATCCCTTCCCGCATGAACTCGCCGGTGCGGAACACACCGAAATGGTTCTGCATGATGTCCTGCAGGTCCTTGCGGACCTCCGAAACACTTTCGCCACCCTGGCTCTGGTTCAGGCGGTTGAGTCGCTGCATGGCCTGCTCGATGTCCGATTCACTGGCATCGCGATGCTCCACTCCCTGACCGAGACGCTCCTCGATGTGCTTGCCCGCTGCCCGGCCGAACACGACCAGGTCCAGCAGAGAATTCCCACCCAGGCGGTTTGCGCCGTGTACAGAAACACACGCGGCCTCTCCGACGGCGAACAGTCCTTCGATCGGGGACTCATTCCCCTCAGCATCCTGCGTCAACGCCTGCCCGTGCACGTTGGTCGGAATACCGCCCATCATGTAGTGACAGGTCGGCACGACGGGGATCGGCTCTTTCACCGGATCGGCATGCGCGAAGGTGCGCGACAGCTCCAGAATGCCCGGCAGCTTGCTGTTCAGCACTTCCTCGCCCAGGTGATCCAGTTTCAGCATCACGTGATCACCGTGCTCACCGCAGCCGCGGCCTTCCAGGATCTCCATGACCATGGAGCGCGCCACTACGTCGCGGCCGGCCAGGTCCTTGGCGTTTGGCGCATAGCGCTCCATAAAGCGCTCGCCGTCCTTGTTGATCAGGTAGCCACCCTCGCCCCGACAACCCTCGGTCACCAGAGTGCCGGCGCCATAGATGCCGGTCGGGTGAAACTGCCACATTTCCATGTCCTGCACGGGATAGCCAGCGCGCAGCGCCATGCCGATACCATCCCCGGTGTTGATCAGGGCGTTTGTGGTGGAGGCATAGATGCGTCCGGCCCCGCCGGTTGCGAACACGGTGGCCCGCGACTTCACAAAAACCGTCTCGCCGGTCTCGATGCAGATGGCGATCACGCCCACCACCACGCCGTCCTGGTTGCGCACCAGATCTACGGCGTACCATTCATTAAAAAATACGGTATTATTCTTCAGATTCCCCTGGTACAGGGTGTGCAACAGCGCGTGACCAGTACGGTCCGCTGCCGCGCAGGTGCGGGCCGCCTGCCCGCCCTTGCCATAGTCCTTTGACTGGCCGCCGAAGGGACGCTGGTAAATACGCCCGTTCTCTGTACGCGAAAACGGCAGGCCCATGTGCTCCAGTTCAAATACGGTCTGTGGCCCTTCACTGCACATGTACTCGATGGCGTCCTGGTCGCCGATATAGTCGGATCCCTTGACGGTGTCATACATGTGCCAGCGCCAGTCGTCATTCGGGTCATCGCTGGCAATGGCACAGGTGATCCCGCCCTGGGCGGACACAGTGTGCGACCGGGTCGGGAAAACCTTGGTGATGACGGCTGTGTTGTAACCGGACTGCGACAGCTGAAGCGCCGCCCGCATGCCCGAGCCACCGCCGCCAACGATGACGGCATCAAAGGTCAGAGTACGCATCCCGCTCATTTAGTTTCCCCACAGAATCTGAATACCCCAGACGAGGTAGATGAAAATCACGATGACGCAACCGGCCTGGAACAGCAGGCGTACAGCCGTCGCCGCCCTGCCCAGCGCCATGGCAGTCAGATAGTCGGTTGAAATGGTCCACATGCCCACCCAGGCATGCGCACACAGGGACACGAGGGCCAACAGCGTGGCAATGCGCATCCAGGTCGTGCCGAACAAGGCGGTCCAGGCGGCGTAATCCAGCGCTGGTGACAGGATCATCCAGCCGAGCAGCCCGACGGTGTAGACGGCCAGGATGATGGCGCTGAACCGCTGGATAACCCAGTCGTACAGGCCGTTGCGCCCCAGACTGGTGACGCTGCTCACATTACCTACCATACCCACACCCCCGCGAGCACAATGCTGATGACTGAGAAAATGATGACCAGGACTGCACCGGTCCGGCCGCCCTGCAGGGTTTCACCGATGCCGGCATCCATCAGCAAATGGCGTATGCCGGCGATCAGGTGGTAAAGAAGACCGGCGAGCACCGCCCAGAGCAGCAGTTTTACAGCCGTCATGTCCAGCCACTGCTGGACCCGGTTGAACCCCTGTTCGGAAGAAAGCGACTCGGCCAGCAACCACAACAATACGGCGGTGCCGGCAAAAATGAACACACCGGAGATGCGATGCAATATCGAGATGATCGCTGGTAGCGGAAAGTGGATCTTGGTCAGGTCGAGATGTACGGGTCTGTTATCTTTCACTGGTAACCGATTCTGTTGCAGCCCTGGTCCCAGGGCCTGGTTAGCGAAACCGGTCAGCCATCCTGAACGTCCCTGCTGCTATGCGGGACAGGCAGATGTGCTGACCAACCGTCCGAAACCGCGCATCAAGAGGCAGCCAAAGTGCTGACCTGACACCGGATTCTCCAGCTCTCAAGCGACATTGCACAGTTGAGACCATGGGCGATGAGTATAGACGTCTGACCCGCCAAATACAATAAAACCCTGGATTTGCCCTGCTATAATGACAATACGATGTCGTTTCTTGTAAAAAATATACAAGGACAGGTGAATCCGGCCGACTTTATGGTAGAGTAACGCGTTAAACAACGACCCATATTACAGGTACAAGGAAACTCCCGATGACCATGATCAGCCGTTGCGCGGCTCAGCATGATTCAACGGAGGTTCCCGGGAATCAGCCAGTTAGGAGTTTTGTATGAGTGACAAGAAAGCCCACCTGAGCATTGAGGGAATCGATCAGGCGATTGATCTTCCCATGTACGAGGGCACGCTGGGCCCTGATGTAGTCGATGTCCGCGGCCTGACCGCCAAAGGGCTGTTCACATTCGATCCGGGCTTTGTTTCCACGGCTTCCTGTGAATCGTCCATCACCTATATCGACGGCGCCGAAGGCACCCTGCTTCACCGCGGATACCCGATCGAGCAACTGGCCGATCACTCGGACTACCTGGAGACCTGTTACCTGCTGCTTAACGGTGAATTGCCGGATGCTACGCAGAAAGCGGAGTTCAATGACAGCATCCGCTACCACACCATGGTCCACGAACAACTCTACAACTTCTTCAATGGCTTTCCCCGCGACGCCCATCCCATGGCCATCATGGTGGGTGTAGTCGGCGCCCTCTCCGCCTTTTACCACGACACGATCGACATTGATGACCCCGAACAACGCACACTGGCGGCGCACCGCCTGATCGCGAAAATGCCGACCATCGCTGCAATGACCTACAAACACAGCATCGGCCAGCCATTCATGTATCCGCGCAACGATCTCAACTACGCGGAAAACTTTCTGCACATGATGTACAGCACACCCTGCGAGGAGCCCGACATCAACCCCGTGCTGGCCAAGGCCATGGACGTGATTTTCCTGCTGCATGCCGACCATGAGCAGAACGCCTCGACATCCACGGTACGCCTGGCCGGCTCGACCGGCGCCAATCCCTATGCCTGCATCGCCTCCGGCATATCCGCGCTGTGGGGCCCCGCACACGGCGGCGCCAATGAGGCCGTGCTCGCGATGTTGAACGAGATCGGTGACGAGTCACAGATCGAGCAGTACATCGCCAAGGCCAAGGACAAGGATGATCCGTTCCGCCTGATGGGCTTCGGTCACCGCGTCTACAAGAATTTTGATCCGCGCTCACGCGTAATGAGCAAAATCTGCGATGAAGTCCTGGCCGAGCTGGGGCTGGAGAACGACCCACTGATGCGCATGGCACGCAAGCTGGAAAAGATCGCGCTGGAAGACGAGTACTTCATCGAACGCAAACTCTATCCCAACGTCGATTTCTACTCCGGAATCATCCTCAAGGCCATCGGCATTCCCACCAGCATGTTCACCGTCATCTTCGCCCTGGGCCGCACGCCAGGCTGGATTGCACACTGGAATGAAATGCTCAGCAGCCCGATGAAGATCGGCCGGCCGCGGCAGTTGTACACCGGCAGCGCGAAGCGCGACTACCCCGTGAAGTAAGCGGTAACGCGCGGCGGATGGTTCCGTTGCCCGCCAAGGTAAAGAAAGAAGGCGTTGTCTTGAGGGGCAGCGCCTTTTTTGTGGACTGGTCAGAAGAAAATCGTTTTGCTCTAGTCAGAACCATTACTCTCGCCAAGCTCGCGGAGCACGCCAAGTAACCAAAAGGCAAAGGATATGCCCTTCTTGGCGTACTCTGCGATCTCCGCGAGAGTAATGGTTTTGGCGCGATGGTTTTTGAAGAAAAACGGGCATGAGCCATTTACGCTGACTCATGCCCGGATAGTATCGAAAGGAGGATGGTGCTGGAAATTTGGTGGAGCTAATCGGGATCGAACCGATGACCTCAACGCTGCCAGCGTTGCGCTCTCCCAGCTGAGCTATAGCCCCGAAAGTCCGCGCATTTTAGGCATCCCCGGCGGACCTGTCAATTGTTTCAGCCAATTCACGGTACGTTTTTTCCAGACGCTTGCCCTCCTTCTTCGAGACCCCGCCAAGCACCTCCAGCGCGTGCCGGATACGGGCTCGGCTGACGTCCAGACCCAGGATGGCAATCGCATCGATCACTGATACGGAAACCGCCTGACCAGTGATGGCAATGAACAGCGGAAACAGTGTTTCCCGGATCTTCATGTCAAGGAAGGCCGCCACCTGCTGGCAACGCTGTTCGACCGTATCACGCTCCCAGTCCGTGATCTGTTCAAAGGCCCACAGGGAGAGCTGCAGTATCTGCCGGCACTGGGCCTCATCGAGTTTCTTGTGCACAAACTGCTCACGCTCGAGTGGGACGATGCCATACAACATGAAGCCGGCCAGAGGGGCCACATCGCAGAAGCGTTCCACCCGGCTGCGCACCAGCGGCACCAGCTCACGCAGGCGCGACTCATCGAAAGCCCACTGGGCGAACGCCTCGACGAATTCCTCATCATCCAGGTTCTCGCGAATGTACT
The DNA here is from genome assembly GCA_040882255.1 of Pseudohongiellaceae bacterium. Lineage (GTDB taxonomy): Bacteria > Pseudomonadota > Gammaproteobacteria > Pseudomonadales > Pseudohongiellaceae > PWQG01. Next base: position 377,125 of record JBBEBP010000011.1, read on the forward strand.
TGCCGTTCAACCAGTTCAGTTTCTCGATATCGAATACCGGCCCACCCAGGGAAACCCGCTTGATGTCGAAATGCTCCGTCATCTCCTGCACGCTGAACTTTTCCCGTCCGTCGGGCATCGTCCAGCCCATCATCCCCAGGTAATTGGCCAGCGCCCCGGGCAGATAACCCATGTCGCGGTAGTAGCCGATGCTGGTCGGATTCTTGCGTTTGCTCAGCTTGCTCTTGTCCGGATTACGCAGCAGCGGCATGTGACTGAACACCGGCGCCTGCCAACCGAAATATTGATAGAGAAGCAGATGCTTGGGGGTGGAATTGATCCATTCCTCGCCGCGGATCACGTGCGTGATACCCATCAGGTGGTCGTCGACCACATTGGCAAAGTGATAGGTGGGCAGGTTGTCCGACTTCATCAGAATCTGCATGTCGATCTGCTGCCAGTTGATGGCGATTTCGCCACGCAGCATGTCATCGAACCGACACTCTCCTTCGTCCGGCACCTGCATACGGATCACATACGGCTCATCAGTCAGCAGTTTCTCAGCAATCTCTGCGTCCGACAGGTGCAGACAATGCCCGTCATAGCGCGTTGTTTCCTTGTTGGCCTGCTGTTCGGCCCGCAGCTCGGCCAGTCGCTCCGCTGTGCAGAAACAACGGAACGCGTGACCACTGTCCAGCAGTTGATTGATGTACTGGCGGTAGAGATCACTGCGCTGGCTCTGCCGGTACGGGCCGTGCTTGCCACCGATATCCGGCCCTTCATCCCAGTCCATCCCCAACCAGCGCAGGGCATCGAGAATGGCGCGCTCTGACTTTGCGGTGCTACGCACCTGGTCGGTGTCCTCGATTCGCAGAATGAATTCACCGCCGTGCTGATGGGCGAAACAGCGATTGAACAGGGCAATATAGGCCGTGCCGACATGAGGATCACCGGTCGGCGAGGGTGCAATTCGGGTTCTGACGCGGGTCATGAGGATCCTTGCGTTGGTAATGGTCAAGCAACGAATTATACGCCATGGAGCCGATGACGGTCATCCCGCTCAACCTGTATAATGCCGCCATGATCAGAACCGATACCGCCCCCTCATTCCGCTTTTGTGTGGCACCGATGCTGGACTGGACCGACCGCCATGAGCGGTATTTCCTGCGCCTGCTGTCGCGCCATGCCCGTCTGTACACGGAGATGGTGACCACCGGCGCGCTGATCCACGGAGACCGGCAGCGCTTTCTGTGTCACGACCCCGTGGAGCAGCCGGTGGCCCTGCAACTGGGCGGCTGTGTGTCGGATGAGCTGGCCCGTTGCGCCGCCATGGCAGAAGAAGCCGGCTTCAACGAGGTCAACCTGAACGTCGGCTGCCCCAGTGATCGCGTACAGTCGGGACGTTTCGGCGCCTGCCTGATGGCCGACCCTGCATTGGTCGCCGCAGGTGTGCAGGCCATGTGCCGGGCCACCACCCTGCCCGTTACGGTGAAAACCCGCATCGGCATTGATGAACAGGACAGCGATGCCTTTCTGCAGCGCTTCATCGAGCCCGTTGCTGAGGCCGGTTGCCGGCATTTCATCCTGCACGCCCGCTGCGCCTGGCTGAAGGGACTGAGCCCCAAAGAGAATCGGGATATTCCACCGTTGAACCGGGAGCGCGTGCTGCGCATGAAGCAGCGCTACCCCTCACTACGATTCGTCATCAATGGCGGTATCACCACTCTGGACGAGTCCGGCACCTTGCTCGAATCCCTGGACGGCGTCATGCTGGGGCGGGAGGTGTACCAGAACCCCTGGCTGCTGAGCGCCGTGGATCATGTCCTGTTCGGAGAGCCGGACGACAGCCAGCGCACCCGGGGTGACATCATCCGCGCCTTTCTGCCACATGTACGCAGGGAGCTCGAGCTGGGCACGCCGCTGCAGCGGATGACCCGTCATATTCTGGGGCTGTATCGTGGCGTTCCCGGCGGACGGCGCTTCCGCCGTCACCTGAGCGAAAATGCCCATCGTCCGGGCGCCGGCATCGAGGTGCTGGAAGACGCCCTGGCACTCACCGAACCCGCTGTACTCTGCAAGGAGATCGCATGATCCGAGGTATCCGGGAATTCTTCGAGGAGCGCCTGGCGGCGCACGGTAATGAAAGCGATGAGGATCGCATCTGCCGGATCCAGCTCGCCAGCGCCGCGCTGCTGATGGAACTGATCAATACCGACCGTCACGTGGACGAACGCGAAGAGGCGGAATTCGCCAGGGTACTCCGCGAGACCCTGTCGCTGGACGAAGAAACCCTGGCGGAGATCACCGAACTGGCTCATCAGGAAGCCCGGCAAGCCACTTCGTTGTACGAGTTCACCTCACTGGTCAATGACGGCTATGCCTATGCTGACAAGGTACAGCTGATCGAGAACATGTGGCGTATCGCCTGGGCGGACGGGCATCTGGACAAATATGAGGAGCAGATGATCCGCAAGACCGCCGAGCTCATCTACGTCAGACACAACGATTTCATCCGGGCGAAGCTGCAGGTGCGGGACGGACTGGCGAAGGGCCACTGACGCCAGGCGTGCCTCAGTCCCAGTCACTCCAGGGATCGCTGTCATCACGTGCACTCGGCATCTCGCCATCCGTGACTTCGTACTGGCGCTGCTGCAGATAGGCCTCACGCATGAAGATGTAGCGGTCTCCGTACATCAGGTCATCGAGCTGCAATGCCTGGACCCGCGTATCCAGGATATCCATGGCGTGCAGCATGTTGCGCGTAGCAGGTTTTTCCGCCAATGATATCGGCGAGGACGTGACATCAATACCGAGTCCGAAAGTATCGCGGAACGTGCTGGGCCCGAGAAACGGTATGATGACGTAGGGTCCCGGGCCCACGCCCCAGACCCCCAGGGTCTGGCCGAAATCCTCGCTGTTCTTTTCCAGCCCCACGTGCCTGGCCACATCCCAGAGCCCGACCACGCCGAATGTCGTGTTCAGCAGAACACGGCCGCCATCCGAAGCGGCATCGGCGGCCTTCCCCTGCAGGGCGCTGTTGACCATCACGGTCACATCATCCAGGTTGGACAGGAAGTTCCGGACGCCTTTCTGTGCCGGAGGGGGCACTACCGCCGCATAGCCCTTTGCCAGCGGGCGCATGAACCAGTCATCGAAATGCTGGTTAAAGGTAAAAATCCGCTTGTTGACCGGGCTCCAGGGATCTTCCAGTGAATCCTGTGCCATGGCGAAAACCGGTGCGCACAGAGTGAAGGTCAGCAGCATGGCTGACAGTACACGGAATCGGGCAACCGGCAGAGAAAACATTGAGGTCACGTACTACCATCCTTAACAGTGACGTTTTAGCGGGAGTCATTATCCCAGAAATGACAGCGGCGTCCAGACAAGCCACTTCATGATGTAACCGCAGTTACGTGCCGGCCATCGCGACAGATCACCCCGGCGCCGGCCCGGTGGCCTGATCAAGCATGCGTTGCAGGCGCTTGCGTGAGACCGTGCGGCGCGTACCGAGTTGTTGCGCGAACAGCGAGACCCGCAACTCCTGCAGCAGCCATGGAAAATCCGGCAATTGCGCCGCCGGGTCCGGAAGGCGATCATACTGCTGCCGCAGCGTCCGGATGACTTCCATGGAGTCGCGGTCCCGTTCCAGATCGCGTCTGAAACGTTCAATGCGCAGCTGTATGGCCTGGAGATACTTCGGATACTCCCGTAGCCAGCCACCCGGCACGCCGGCCGGGAAGCCCTCTCCCAGTAGTTCGTCGAGCTGCCCTGCGATATCGACGCGCACGACCCGCTCCTCATCGGTATCCATCGCGGCCAGTATACGCTGAATATCGAACCGCAATGCGATGATCTTTTCAAACAGACCACGGTCACGGTCCGCCGTCTCCATCAGATCAGCCCTGCCATGCTCCAGCCACCGGGCAAACGCTGCCGGGCTGCGTATGGAGTGATGGTCCGGGTCAAAATGCTGACGATACACCGCGCGTACCGCCTGCTTCGGGAACTGGTTCCAGCCGGCGGGAAATCGCAGACCGCAGTGGCCGGGCAACGCCTTCAGCGATTTTTCGATGCTTTTACGCTGCTGCGGGGTACGGAACAACAGCAGGCGGATCAGACCCTCGATATGCTCCCGGTGTGCACGGGCGGGGGTGCTGAACAGACGGATAGCCACCGATTCCCCGCAATCACTCAGTGCCGGGTAACGCTGCAATGTCACTCCCTGCTCGATGGTGACCTGCTCGGGCAGCACTTCGCCCTGCCAGTCGCGCATATTCTCCTGCACCAGCGGGTGTGTACGTGTCACGGCCGGTTCAGCCCGGCTCGCCTGCTCCGCGAAACGACGGCGCAGCGCACCAAGGTCACTGTCGCTGGCCAGCACGCGGCCCTTTTCGTCCAGCAGACGCACCCGGGTCAGCAAGTGGGGTGGCAAAGGCACCGCGTCCAGGGCCTCACTGCTGATTTCGACACCCTTGCGGCGCAGCGCCTCCTGACGGATCAACTGCCGCAGGCTGAGGCGGCCCGGTTCGGCGTCCTTCAGCATATTCCCGACAAATGCCGGTACCGGAATGAACTGTTTGCGCAGGGCCTTGGGCAATCCTTTAAGCAAGGCAACACAGCGGTCCGCCACCAGGCCCGGCACGGCCCAGTCAAGGTCCGTATCCTGCAGCTGATCGAGCAATGCCAATGGCACGTCAATGCTGGCCCCGTCTTCCTCACGGCCCGGTTCAAAACGATAGCGGACGGTCAGGGGATTGTCCTGAATGGTGGCCCGGTCCGGGAAATGGCGTTGCGTGGCCTGATCGTCATCCGCTTCGCGGCGCAGATCCCGGCGGCTCATGTGCAGGATGCGTTGCTGATCGACATCCACCTTGCGGCACCAGTTCTCGAACTGCCTGGCACTGTATACTTCCTGCGGGACACGCTGGTCGTAGAAGGCGAACATCTCCTCTTCACTGACCAGGATATCGGGCCGCCGCAGTTTCTCTTCCTCCCGCCGGATCTCGCCGATCAGCGATCGGTTGTCGGCCAGAAACCGGCGCCGGGTCTGCAACTGCCCTTCCACCAGCGCCTCGCGGATGAAAATCTGACGGCTCAATACCGGGTCGATGGGGCCGTAGTGGCGCCGTTGCTTCTCGATCAGCACCAGCCCGAACAGCGTGGTCTTCTCGAAGGCGATCACCTGACCCCGTTTCTTCTCCCAGTGGGGCTCCTGGTATTCCCTTCGCAGCAACCAGTCGGGGGCTGTTTCGGTCACCCATTCGGGCTCGATGCGAGCGGCCAGGGTCGCAAACAGGCGACTGGTCTCGATCAGCTCCGCGGTCACGACCCAACGTGGCCGGCGGCGGTACAATGTGGAGGACGGAAACAGCTCGAACTGGCGGTTGCGGCTACCCAGATAGGACTTCTCCGCCGTTTTCATACCGATCTGATTCAACGATCCGCGGATGATACTGCGGTGGATGGCCGCGTAGTCCGGCTCCTCCCCCGCCGGCTGCCGGGGCACTTTCAAGCCGGCCTTCTGACAGGCCAGCAGCAGTTGGCGGTGCGTTTCACGCCACTCACGCAGACGCAGGAAATTCAGGTAATGCTCCCTGGCATAGCGGCGCAGGTGATTCTGGCTCAGTGACTGCCGTTGCTCTTCCCAGTGCTCCCACAGAGAAAGAAAGCTCATGAAATCCGAGTCCGGGTGATCGAAGCGCGCGTGGTGCTGACGGGCCGCCTGCCGTGCGTCCGCCGGCGTTTCACGAGGATCCTGTATGCTCAATGCACTGACGATGATCAACAGCTCATACAGACAGCCCTGCTGCATGGCATCCACCAGCATGCGGCCCAGTCGTGGATCCACCGGCAGTCGGGCCATCTGGCGGCCGACATCGGTAAGACGCCGCTGCTCATCAATCGCGCCCAGTTCACCAAGCAGACGGAAGCCGTCATTGATCGCACGCCTGGCTGGTCGTTCCACAAAAGGAAACTGCTCGATATCACCGAGCTTCAGCATAAGCATCTGCAGGATCACGGCACTGAGGTTGGTGCGCTGTATTTCCGGGTCGGTGAACTCGGGGCGCCCCTGGAAATCTTCCTCACCATACAGCCTTATACAGACACCTGGCGCTATACGGCCGCATCGTCCGGCACGCTGATTGGCACTGGCCTGCGAGATCGGCTCGATTGGCAGGCGCTGCACCTTGCTCGCCACACTGTAGCGACCGATACGCGCCAGGCCGCTGTCAATCACGTATTCGATGCCGGGAACGGTCAGGGAGGTCTCAGCGACATTGGTAGACAGCACAATGCGACGGCCCCGGTGGGGCTGGAAGATCTTTTTCTGCTCGGAATGGGAGAGACGGGCATACAGCGGCAGCACCTCGGTGTCGGGCAGTGGCCGCTTGCGCAGCGCCGCGGCAACATCCCGAATTTCTCGCTCACCGCTGAGAAAGACCAGTACGTCACCGGTGCGCCCTCGCCGCCGGTCGATCTGCGCCACTTCATTCAGAGCCCGCAGGACAGACCGGGTCAGGACATCGTCATCGCTTTCCTCCTGGTCGTCCCCGGACGGATCCCGATACAGGATGTCGACCGGAAAACTGCGCCCGGAGACGGACAGGATCGGTGCATCGTTGAAATGGCGCGAGAATTTGTCGACGTCAATGGTGGCCGAAGTGATAATGATTTTCAGGTCTGGCCGCCGCACCATCAACTGCCGCAGATAACCGAGCAGGAAATCGATGTTGAGGCTGCGCTCGTGCGCCTCGTCGATGATCAGCACATCGTACTTGCGCAGTTTCCGGTCACGCTGGATCTCGTTGAGCAGGATCCCGTCGGTCATCAGTTTGACGCGGGTGTCCGGGCCACTGTGATCAGAGAAGCGCACCTGGTAACCGACCAGGCCACCCAGTGGCACGTCAAGCTCTTCGGCGATCCGCGCCGCCACCGACCGCGCGGCAAGCCGGCGGGGCTGTGTGTGACCGATCAGGCCACGTACACCGAACCCGGCCTCCAGACAGATTTTGGGGATCTGCGTGGTTTTACCGGAGCCGGTCTCCCCGGCGATGACGATGACCTGGTGATCACGCAGCGCGTCGGCGATCTCCTGGCGGCGCTCCGAGACCGGCAGGGATTCCGGGTACTGGATGGTGAGTGGTGGTGACTGCGCCTGCATTACCGGTCAGGATTGCTCCTGTTTGCCGACTTCACGGTCACGCAGCTCACGGCGCAGAATCTTGCCCACGTTGGTTTTGGGCAGGTCATCGGCAAACTCGATGTCCCTGGGCACCTTGTAGGCCGTCAGGTTTTCCCGGCAATGCGCGGTGACGTCATCCATCGTCAGCACGTTATCGCGGCGCACCACAAACAGCTTGATCTTTTCTCCGGAACTTTCATCCGGGATGCCGATTGCAGCGCTTTCCGCTACGCCGGGATGACTGTTCACCACTTCCTCGATCTCGCTGGGATAGACGTTGAAACCGGAGACGTTGATCATGTCCTTTTTCCGGTCCACGATCCGCACAAAGTCATCCTCATCGAACTGTGCATAGTCGCCGGTCTTGAACCAGCCCTCTTCCGTGATGGATTCGCGGGTGGCTTCCTCGTTCTGCCAGTACCCTTTCATCACCTGCGGTCCCTTTACCCAAAGCTCTCCGGGCTCATCTCCGGTCACCTCGTTACCCTCCTCATCCGCCAGCATCAGGCTGGTGGATGGCACGGCCTTGCCCACCGTGCCAATACGCGATGCGCCCGGCGGGTTTACCGTCACCACGGGAGAACACTCGGTCAGGCCATAGCCCTCCAGCACCTCGCTGCCGGTGATCTCTTTCCAGTCACGGGCCACCCGGCTACTCAGCGCCATACCGCCGGCCGCCGAGAAACGCATTGCGCTGAAATCGATGTGCTCGATTTCCTTGTGGCGGCACAGCGCCAGGTACAGGGTATTGATGCCGACGATACCGTTGGGCTTCGTTTCGCGGATGGTCTTGATAAGACTATCCACATCCCGCGGGTTCGGGATCAGCACATTGTGGTTGCCGGCATAGCACTGGGACAATATATGCAGCATGAAGGCATAGGTATGGTAGAGCGGCAGCGGCGCAATGATGACATCCTCGCCGTCACGAATCAGAGATTCGTTGGCGGAGCGCAGCTGCATCATGTTCCAGATCAGATTGCTGTGGGTGAGCATCGCTCCCTTGGCCAGCCCGGTGGTGCCTCCCGTGTACAGGATCAGCGCCACATCAGTGCCTGCATCTACAGCTTCCCGGCCATCCACGCCCGGTGAGGAAGACATCACCTCCTTCCAGCGCACCGCCGATGGCAGTTTGTAGCGCGGCACCATTTTCTTGATGTAACGGGCACCGGCATTGATGAGCATGCCTTTCAGGCCCGGCACCATGTCACCCACTTCCGTGACAATTACATGCTTGATGTCGGTGTCTGCGATCACCTTCTCCAGCTTGTCGCCGAAATTGGCCATAATGATGACGGCCCTGGCCCCGGAATCGGCAAACTGGTGCCGCATTTCCCGCGCCGTGTACAGGGGATTGGTGTTGACCAGTATCAGGCCGGCACGCAACGCAGCGACGGCCGCCACCGGAAACTGCAGCACGTTGGGCAACTGTACCGCAATGCGATCACCGGGCTTGAGGTCCGTGTTCTCCCTGAGCCAGGCAGCGAGCTTCGCGCTGGCCTCGTCCAGTTCCCGGTAGGTCAGCTCCTGCCCGAAGCAACTGAACGCAACCCGGTCCGACCAGTGTGAGAAAATATGATCGAACAGGGCCGGGACCGTGGGAAAACGGGAAGGATCCAGGTCGGGCTTGTTGTCCAGCTCGGGTGCCTTGTACATAGTCAGTTCTCCAGCTCCTATTTTTTCAGTTCGGTCATGGCCTCTTCCAGCCCCCGCACCGTCAGCGGGTACATACGGTCATCAATCAGCTCCCGCACCAGCCCGGTGGAATAGCTGTGTTCCCAGTATTGCCGGGGCACCGGATTGATCCAGGCCAGATGCTCGAAGTTCTCGCAGACACGCTGCATCCACACGGCTCCGGCTTCTTCATTGTAATGCTCGATACTACCACCGACATGAGAGATCTCATACGGCGCCATGCTGGCATCACCGACAAAAATGACCTTGTAGTCCCTGCCATACTTGTGAAGGATGTCGAAAAGCGGCGTGGTCTCGGCGTGCCGGCGCCGGCTTTTCTTCCAGACCGCTTCATAGATGAAGTTGTGGAAATAGAAATATTCGAGATGCTTGAACTCCGTGCGGGCCGCAGAGAACAGCTCCTCGCAGACCCGGATCCAGGGGTCCATGGAGCCACCCACATCAAAGAACAGCAGCACCTTCACTGCATTGTGACGCTCCGGCACCATGCGGATATCGAGCAAACCGCCCTTGCGGGCCGTCGAGCTGATGGTGTCATCAATGTCCAGCTCTTCTTCGGCACCGCTGCGCGCGAATTGGCGCAGCCGGCGCAGGGCCATCTTGATGTTGCGGGTACCGAGCTCGACACTGTCATCCAGATCCCGGTACTCCCGGCGGTCCCAGACCTTCACCGCCCGGCTGTTGCGGCCTTCCTCCTGGCCGATGCGAATACCTTCCGGATGATAGCCGTAGGCCCCGAATGGCGAGGTGCCGCCGGTTCCGATCCACTTGCTGCCCCCCTCATGCCGCTCTTTCTGTTCCTGCAGCCGCTCCCGGAACGCATCCATCAGTGCATCCAGACCACCCATGGACTCGATACGGCGCTTCTCCTCCTCGCTCAGCGACTCCTCGAACTCGCGGCGCAGCCATTCCTCCGGAATCGCGGCCTCGAGCAGCTCATCTAGCACTTCCAGCGCACTGAAATAACGTGAGAAGGCCCGGTCGTAGCGGTCATAGTATTTCTCGTCCTTGACCAGACACAGCCGGGCCAGGCGGTAGAACTGCTCCATGTCCGCAAACGCGTACCCTTCCCGCAGGCACTCCAGCAAGGAAAACAGCTCACCGGGCGTTACCGGCACCCCTTCACGCCGCAATGTGTAGAAAAACCGGATCAGCATGGGATCACTGTATCAACGTCCGGCACGGTGCATGAAGGCCAGTTTCTCCATCAGGTGGACGTCCTGCTCGTTCTTCAGTAGCGCGCCGTACAGCGGCGGGATGGCCTTGCTGCCATCGGCGTTCTTCAGTACATCCTCGGGAATATCGTCCGACACCAACAGCTTGAGCCAGTCAATCAGCTCCGATGTCGACGGTTTCTTCTTCAGGCCCGGTACCTCCCGCACCTTGAAAAACAGGTTCATGGCATCGTGCAGCAGCTCCTTCTTTATACCCGGATAATGCACGGCGACAATCTTCTCCATGGTCTGCGGGTCGGGAAAGCTGATGTAATGGAAGAAACAGCGGCGCAGGAAGGCATCCGGCAGTTCTTTCTCGTTGTTGCTGGTAATGATGACAATGGGACGGTGGCGGGCACGGATGTGCTGCTGGGTCTCGTAGACGAAGAACTCCATCCGGTCCAGTTCCAGTAGCAGGTCGTTGGGAAACTCGATGTCCGCCTTGTCGATCTCGTCGATCAGCAGCACCACGGGCTCCTCGGCATCGAAGGCCTGCCAGAGCTTGCCCTTGACGATGTAGTTGCCGATGTCGTGGACCTTGTCATCCCCCAGCTGCGAGTCACGCAGCCGCGACACGGCGTCGTACTCGTAGAGCCCCTGCTGGGCTTTCGTCGTGGACTTGATGTGCCACTGGATCAGATCCAGTCCCAGGGCGCCGGCGATCTGCTCGGCCAGCATGGTCTTGCCGGTACCCGGTTCACCCTTGATGAGCAGCGGTTTCTGCAGGGAGATGGCCGCATTGACTGCCATCTGCAGCTCTTCGGTGACAACGTATTGATCAGTACCCGTAAATTGCATGAAAGGAGGTTCCTTGTATTGCAGCAGTCAGGATCGGCGGCCGAACAGGCTGATGCCGATGGTCACGGCGACAGCCAGCAGAATGGCCAGTACCAGTGGCACCAGGGCCCGCACGAAGGCATCCGGCCCCACCGTGATCATGTCGAGCGGAACGATGATCACCGCCGGTGCCATCAGATCCTGGTCGGTGGCCACCGTCCAGGGTGTGTAGATCAGCGCGATCATGATGGCGCGCAGCAGGTTGGCGATCAGCCGTGGCCTGATCCAGCGCGTGGCGCGATAGAACAGCACATAGCAGAGCGTGCCGGCGGCCAGATAGATTGCCCAACTAGCCAGGTATCCGTAGATATCTAGCATGCCGGCTGCACCCAGCGGATGATGTGTTCCTCAATGCCCTCGTCATGGACGTGGGTTTCCGATATCACCTTGCCTGTCACGCTGATACCTGCTTCCTCCATGGCCTCTCGCGAACCGCTCATCAGTGGATGCCAGTCCGGCAGCGGTTCGCCCCGCTCACGCAGTTTATAGGCGCAGGTGTCGGGAATCCAGTCCAGTTCCGACAGATTGTCCGGCGTCAGTACCAGGCAATCAGGCACCAGTGTCTGGCGCTGCGGGTACTCGGTACAACGGCACTGCTGCTGATCCATGTAACGGCACACGACACGGGTATAGTGCACTTCATCGGTATCCGCATCCTGCAGCTTGTGCAGGCAGCAGCGGCCACAGCCGTCACACAGCGCCTCCCACTCCGTCCGGGTCAGGGACGAAAGAGGCAACTCCCAGAACCGGGGTCTTGTGGTATCAGGATCCTTCATGTCTCTTCCGTGGACGACGCCTCACTCTTTGCGGCCTCCTCGCCGTTCAGCAAGGGTCTCAGCGACGGTTCGAGTAGCTGCCGTCGCCAACCGCCAAGTTCTTCGGGCCACTGCCAGTCGGACTTCGCGGCAAGCTCCAGCAGGGTAATGAGCTGTTTCTTACGCGCCAGCAGTTCCACCGCCACGCCCTGCTCCTCGGCAACCTTCCTGACCATGGCCTGACATCGCTTGAGTGTACGGCGCTGCGCCGGCCCCAAAGGCTGCCCGGCAGGCACCGCATCAGCCGGTACCGGTTGCCGGTGCGCTTCCCCGATCAGCTCCAGCAACACATCGGCATCCACGTCCCGGGCCGCCCGGCTGAGATCGCCCAGGCCACGCAGCGACTGACGATTGTCCGGTGCTTGCTGCGCCAGCAGAATCAGGTCGCTGTCTTTCGCCACCCATGGCCTGGGGATATTCAGGCGGCGTGCTTCCCGTTCGCGCCACCGCGACAGCGCACGCAGAATGGCCAACTGCCCGCGATCCAGACGCCAGGCGGCGCCCATGTTCAGGTACAGCGTGTCCCAGTCCTTTTCATCTTCAGTGAGAGCGGCCAGCACTGTCATCTGATCACATTCGTCCAGCAAGTCCGCCAGATGGCCATTACGGTCGAGATGCTCGCTCATACGCGCGTGAATGGCCGGCAGATAGGCCACGTCCAATGCGGCGTAGTGCAGCTGCTGCTCACTCAATGGGCGCCGCAGCCAATCGGAGCGGGTTTCGCCCTTGTCGACCTCGATACCGAGCAGCTCGCGCACCAGATTCTGGTAACTGATGCTGTAGCCCAGCCCCAGGAAAGCGGCCGCCTTCTGCGTGTCGAAGACCGTTTTCGGGATCACGCCGAAGTATTCATTGAAAACCAGCAGGTCCTCGGAGCAGGCATGCAGAACCTTGGTGATCGCTTCATCCGCGAGCAGCGCCCGGAACGCCGCCCAGTCCTCCAGCACAAGGGGATCGAGCAGGTAACTGCCCCGCCCGTCGCAGACTTGCAACAATCCCAGCTGAGGATAAAAGGTGTCGACGCGGATGAATTCCGTGTCCATGGCCAGCACAGGCAATGTGCCCCAGTATTGGCAGAGACGATGCAGCTCGCCGTCGTCAGTGATCAGCTGCGGCTGCAGCACAGACGGGTCGGGAGGGCTCAGGGAATCATTCATCAGCGTAGCGCCTGTCGGCCGTTGAAAGCATGGGAGAGGGTTCCGCCGTCCACGAATTCCAGTTCCCCGCCCACCGGTACACCATGGGCGATGCGGGAGATGTCAAACGGCCGGCCGTCGAGTTCCTCGGCAATGTACCAGGCCGTGGCCTCGCCTTCGACGGTGGTATTGTTCGCCAGGATCAGTTCCTTGAGCGGCAGTTCATCCGCCAGCGAAAACAGCTGATCCAGACCGAGCTCCTCAGGGCCGATGCCGTCGATGGGCGAAAGCCGCCCCATCAGCACGAAATACAGACCCCGGTAACTCGCGGTCTGCTCAATGGCATGGATGTCCATGGGCGACTCGACCACACAGAGCTGCGAGCGGTCACGGCCCGGATTATCACAGATATGACAGAGATCGGACTCGGTCAGCGTGCGGCACTGCCGACAATTGACCACCGCTTCCATGGCCTGCTGCAGCGTCCGGCTCAGGGTCAGGCCGCCGTCCCGGTTGCGCTCCAGCAGATGCAGCGCCATACGCTGCGCGGAGCGCGGCCCCACCCCGGGCAGACAACGCAGGGCAGTAACCAGTTCTTCCACCAGTGGACTGAAAAACATGGGCAGGTAACTCGTCAGAACGGGAATTTGAAGCCTTCCGGCAGATTCAGTCCGGAGGTCAGACCACCCAGTGCATCCTTGTTCTCTTCTTCCAGTTTCTTGACCGCATCGTTGATGGCGGCCGCGATCAGATCCTCGACGATCTCCTTGTCTTCCTGCAGCAGATCGGGGCTCAGACTGACCTGCCGGGCATCATAACGGCCATTCATGGTGATACGGACCATGCCCGCGCCCGCTTCTCCGGTCACTTCACGGTGACGGGCCTCTTCCTGCGCCTCCTGCATCTTCTCCTGCATCTGGCGCGCCTGTTTCATCAATTCATTCAGATCACTCATACTTACCTCTCGTCGGAATACTGCAGCGATGATTCGTCCAGCCGGGCGTTGAAGCGGTCCATTATTTCACGAACACCGGGGTCATTGGAAAAGTGCCGCAGCGCTGACTCGGCACGCTCACGTTTCAGGCGCTGTCGGCGTGCGGCCGGTGATTCGTTGGCGGGAGCCGACACTTCGATATGAACAGTGACCGGCTGCCCGAAATAGCCGCCCAGGGCCTGTGCGAACAGCCTGTCGTGCTCCTCGGGACGGTACAAGGCACTCTGGCCCGGGTCCAGTGCCAACAGCAGCTCATTGGCGATACAGTTCTGCAGCGCACAATTGGCCAGTACGTTACCGGCCACCCCGGAAAGACCCAGCGCATCCACCACCTCGGTCCAGTTCCGGCTGTCCAGCTGTGCCAGGGAAATACCCTGTGGCTGTGGCTCTGGTTCCGGTTCCGGTTCCGGTTCCGGTTGTACCGGCGCCGGCGATTCCTGTGAAGTCTGTTCTACTGATGGCGTGGAAGGCTCCCTCAGTTCAGGCTTTTTTTTTTCGCCGGTGACCTGTTCCCGTGGTTCGGTACTCATGCCGCCCGGATCCGGCGTGAAGGCCAACATCCGTAACAGCCCCATCTCGAACACCATGCGCCGGTCGACCGCCACCGTCATGTCCTGCACGGTCTGGAGCGCGATCTGGTACCACAGCTGCACATCCTCGGCAGGCAGCTCCCCGGCCAGGGCCAGCACCGCCTTGCGGTCGCCCTGACTGTTATCCAGCGCCTCCGGCACGGCCTGGGCAATGGCCACCCGATGGAACAGCGACAGGAGTTGTTCCAGTTGGCGGCGATAATCGGGATTGTTGTCGGCCAGTGACGCGATACCGTCCATCAGGGCCTGCGCATCATGATCGCGCAGGGCTTCCGCCAGCCCGAAAATGACCCGTTGATCCGGAGTCCCCAGCAGGTCGACAACCGCCGACTCACGCACCTGCCCCTCACCAAAAGAGATCGCCTGGTCCAGCAGGGTCAGTGCATCGCGCATGCTGCCTCCGGCAGCATTGGCCAGATGCCAGAGCGCCGGCTCCTCGCTCGTGATGCCTTCCGCTTCCAGCACCATCTGCAGGTAATCGACGATCCGTTTGGGAGCCAGATTCTTGAGATTGAACTGCAGACACCGTGACAGGATGGTCACCGGCAATTTCTGGGGGTCGGTGGTAGCCAGCAGGAACTTGACGTGCGGGGGCGGCTCTTCCAGGGTCTTCAACAGTGCATTGAAACTGTGCGTGGAGAGCATGTGCACTTCGTCGATCAGATAGACCTTGAAGCGGCCCTTGCCGGGGGCGTACTGCACATTGTCGAGCAGATCCCGGGTATCTTCCACCTTGGTGCGCGAGGCGGCATCCACCTCGATAAGATCCATGAAACGGCCGTTGGCGATTTCCACACAGGCATCGCAGCGATCACAGGGAGTAGAGCTGACGCCCTCCTCGCAGTTCAGGCACTTGGCCAGGATCCTTGCGATGGTGGTCTTGCCCACCCCGCGGGTGCCGGTGAACAGGTAGGCATGGTGCAGGCGCTGGTTATCAAGGGCGTGTGCCAGGGTTTGCAGTACATGTTCCTGGCCGGCCAGCTCCTGGAAGGTTTTGGGGCGCCATTTTCTGGCCAGTACCTGATAACTCATTGTGGGCCCAGACCTGGAATAAGGGTGGCACTTCCTGCCAGCCACACCACGGCACATGAGTCAGTTGCTACCGTTGCTCCCTTCCGGGCCTGGCGGGGTTTACAACCTGTCATTGCGCGGGGACCGGCAGAAAATGCCGTCGACCATGATGCAGCATCCGATGCCGCATCACAGGGCGCATTATCAGGAAAAGACGCCCCCGAATCAAGGTCGTTCTCACTCCTCTCCCGGAAGCGCCAGAGCCAGCAGCCGAGTGGTCGGACCGGCGCCAGTCGCCATGACGATGTATTGCCGGCCATCGACCCGGTAGCTCATGGGCGTACCGGTCGGCGGCAATGGCAGATTCATTTCGTGGATCACCTCACCGGACAGCTTGTCAAAGGCCCGGAACACCGGCCGACCCGCATCCAGCTGCCCGACAAACAACAGGGTGCTGGTCAGCAGCGGACCGTTCTTGCCAACGTTGCCCACCGGGCCCGGATCGTCGATCCCCATGTCAATCAGCCGCTGCCGCAACCCTTCGCCATGCGGTACCTGCCAGACGTGCTCGCCGGTATCCAGGTCGATCGCGGTGATCCGCCCCCAGGGCGGCTGCGTCAGCGGCAGTCCCTGTGGACCGCTGATGGTAAAGCTGCGGTCCCGGATGTAGCGGTAATCGGATTCATCCGGCTCGGGCTCACGCAGCTTGATGAAACGCGGCAGCGTGTACGAGGGGATGTACAGTATATTGGTCTGTGGATCGACGGCCGCGCCCCACCACCCGGCTCCACCGCTGTAACCCGGGACCATGACCATGCCACGCAGCGAGGGCGGCGTGTACAGCTCTCCGTAATCGATCCCTTCCAGCTGCGCCAGGGCTTCGGCCCGCAGTTCGGGCGTGAAATCAATCAGCGTGTCGTCGGTGAGCCCCTGAGGCTCGAAGGGAGCCGGCCGGGTCGGGAACGGCTGGACGGGTGAGGTCCTCTCACCGGGCACGTCGGTCTGGGGCACTGGCCGCATCTCGATGGGCCAGACCGGCTCGCCGGTCAGACGGTCGAACACGAAGACAAAACCCTGCTTGCTGATCTGCGCCACCGCCTTGACCGGTTCGCCATCCACCTCGATGTCAACCAGATTGGGCGCCGCCGGCAGATCGTAGTCCCACAGCCCATGACGCGTGGTCTGATAATGCCAGGCCACCTCGCCAGTATCGATATCCAGCGCCACCAGACTCTCCGCATAAAGGTTGTCCCCCTTACGATGTCCGCCATACCAGTCGTTGCTTGGCGTACTGGTGGGCAGGTAGACCAGGCCGGCCTCCGGATCGGCGCTCATCATGGTCCAGACGTTGGCGCCGCCCATGAAGCGCCAGGACTCATCTTCCCAGGTCCCGGACCCGGCTTCGTCACCCTGCGGAATCACATGGAATATCCAGCGGCGCTGTCCAGTGCGGGCATCGAAAGCACGCACATGTCCCGGTGGCACCTGTTCCATGAACCGGGGTACGTCATGCAGGGAAGAGCCCACCACCACCGTGTCGTTGACAATCAGGGGCGGCGAGATATTGCCGTAGTCACCAATGCGCGCCTCGCTGCCCAGGCCCCGCTTCAGGTCGATCCAGCCCTGATCCCCGAAAGCCGGGTCGGGCTCTCCGGTCCTCGCATCCAGGGACCACAGAATGCCATCGTTGGCCGCCATGAAGACACGTGATTCCTCTCCATCACTCCAGTAAGAAACGCCCCGGTGATTGTTGTTGTAATTCGGGTGCCGGCCCTGGCGATACGAGCCGGTCTCGAACACCCACAGTTCTTCGCCGGTAGCCGCATCGACAGCCGCCACATTGCCCAGCGAAGTGCTGACGTACAGTACGCCATTCACCATGACGGGCGTGGCCTTGTACTCCGCCGCCGAGGCTTCCTCGTCCGTGCGGAAGATCGCATTGTCCGGCGTATCCCAGCTCCAGACGATCTCCAGCTGATCGACATTGTCCGCCGTGATCTGTTCCAGTGGCACATACTTGCTGGATGCCAGGTCGCGGCCGTAATGCGGCCACTCCACATCCTGCGCCGGGAGCAGAGGGCTGATACAACACAGCCCCATCGCCAGAAGACATCTACTCCGGTATGGCAAAACTGACCATGAATGCATCGGTACCTCCTCCCAGCGTCATTGCAATATACTGCCTGCCTCCGGCCATGTAACTCATCGGCGTGGCAGCGGGCGCCGAGGGCAGATCGATCTCGTGCACCACCTCTCCGCTGTGTTTGTCATAGGCACGCAGAACGGCGCGGCCACTATCCTGCTGCGCCACGAACAGCAAATGCCGGGTGAGCAGCGGACCGGTGCGCGAGGGCGAGCCGACCGGGCCGGGATCCTCGATGCCCATATCGATCAGGCGTTGGCGGATGCCCTCCCCGTGTGGTACCTGCCATACATGCTCCCCCGTATTCAGATCAATAGCCGTGATACGACCGTAGGGCGGTTTCGTCAAAGGCAGGCCCTGTGGCCCGTTCACGGACGTCACGCCGCCACGCAGATAGCGCATGTCGGACTCCGCCGGATCCGGCTCAACCAGCTGGACGACAATCGGGGCAGTGCCGGATGGCACATACAGGATGCCGGTTTCCGGATCCACGGCCGCGCCCTGCCAGCCGCCGCCACCAGCCCAGCCCGGCAGATTGATGGTGCCCCGGGTGGAAGGCGGCGTGAACAGCGGGCCGTAATCGAAGGCTGCGATATTGTTCAATGCCTGCTCACGAAGCGCTGGCGTGAAATCAATCAGCGTACTGTCGGACAGGCCCTGCAGGTCAAAAGGTGCCGGCCGGGTCGGGAAAGGCTGGGTCGGGGAGCTGCGTTCGCCGGGCACCGTGCTACGCGGCACCGGCCGCTCCTCGATAGGCCAGATCGGTTCACCGGTCTCCCGGTTGAAGACATAGGTGAAAGCCTGTTTGCTGATCTGCGCTACTGCCTTGATTGACTCACCATCCACCTCGATATCGACCAGATTGGGCGCCGCCGGCAGATCAAGATCCCACAGACCGTGATGCACCGTCTGGAAATGCCAGACCCTTTCCCCGGTGCGCCCGTCAACGGCCACCAGTGACTCGGCAAACAGATTGTCGCCCTTGCGGTGTCCACCGTACCAGTCATTGGTCGGCGTACCGATGGGCAGGTACACCAGGCCCAGTTCCTCGTCCACGCTCATCAGCGTCCAGACGTTGGTTCCGCCAGTGTACTGCCAGGATTCTTCTTCCCAGGTTTCCACCCCGGGCTCACCGCCTTGTGGAATGGTGTGGAAAATCCATTCCTGCTCGCCGGTGCGAATGCTGAACGCCCTGACGTGACCGGGGGGCGCCTTCTTGTAGCGTGGCCCGTCGTGGATCGAGGAACCCATGATCACCCGGTCCTCAAACACGAGCGGTGCAGAAATCAGCGTGAAAGCGCTGCGATCGATGTCCCGGCCCAGTCCCCGGGCCAGGTCGATCCGCCCCTCATCACCGAACGCCGGATCGGGTTCTCCGGTCGCCGCGTCCAGTGACCACAGGTACCCGTCATTGGCCGGCATCAGGATACGTTCCTGCTCACCGTCACTCCACCAGGCGACGCCACGATGGTTATAACCCAGGTTGGCCGGACGGCCGGCTTCGTGGGAACGCGAATCGAATACCCACAACTCTTCCCCGCTGACCCCGTCGACGGCCGCCACGCGACCGAACGAGGTACTCAGGTAGAGAGTACCGTCAATGGCAATGGGGGTGACCTTGTAAGCAGCCGGAGTGGCCGCGTGATTCCCCTCGGCATGATTCTGCGCCACGGTGGCGTTATCCGGAGAGTCCCAGCGCCAGACCATGGCCAGCTGATCGACGTTGTCGTGAGCTATCTGCTCGAAAGGCACGTATTTGGAAGAAGCCCCGTCCGCGCCGTAGGACGGCCAGTCCTGTGCATGCACGGGGCAAAACGTCATGACAGCAACCAGCGCGATGCCGGACAGCCGGTAACCATAGCGGACAGTGATCATGGGTAGCACTCTCATTATTCTTGTTGATATCGGAAGAATACTACATTCTGGCAGGCCGGGTGTGAAGCTGTGTCTCTTTCATGCCGGGTACGCATGCCGGGCGCGCCGCCTTGTAATTCCACGTTCCCTGATATAAAGTACCGCGCCTTACGGTGAGGTGTCCGAGTGGCTTAAGGAGCACGCCTGGAAAGCGTGTATACGGCAACGTATCGAGGGTTCGAATCCCTCCCTCACCGCCACACAGAGAATCCACTCCCCTTTCGCGCCAACCTCTTGAACTTATAGATTCTCCACAGTCCAGTAGCGGGAGGGGTTCGAACCCGACAGAGGGTTCGACCAGTTGCGAAAGCAACTGGCAACGAGCCCGCACAGCGGGCGAAGCCCGAAGGGTGACGAAAACGGCCCAGCCGTTTTTGGCATTCATCCCTCCCTCACCGCCACACAGAGAATCCACTCCCCTTTCGCGCCAACCTCTTGAACTTATAGATTCTCCACAGTCCAGTAGCGGGAGGGGTTCGAACCCGACAGAGGGTTCGACCAGTTGCGAAAGCAACTGGCAACGAGCCCGCACAGCGGGCGAAGCCCGAAGGGTGACGAAAACGGCCCAGCCGTTTTTGGCATTCATCCCTCCCTCACCGCCACACAGAGAATCCACTCCCCTTTCGCGCCAACCTCTTGAACTTATAGATTCTCCACAGTCCAGTAGCGGGAGGGGTTCGAACCCGACAGAGGGTTCGACCAGTTGCGAAAGCAACTGGCAACGAGCCCGCACAGCGGGCGAAGCCCGAAGGGTGACGAAAACGGCCCAGCCGTTTTTGGCATTCATCCCTCCCCGCACAGCCCTTCAGTATGGCAAGCACCCCATTCCGTGCGCGCCGACCCCACTGCTTTCCGTCACTGCCTTGTCAACCGCATCCCTTCACCCGGCACCACCCCCTCAGGCACCCCTGCCGACCACCGCCACGGGTTGATATCCAGCCCGCCCCGGCGCAGGAACTGGATGCCCACCACCAGCCACTGCGGCTCACAGCGCGTCCAAAGGTCACAGAAGATCCGCTCCACACAGTCCTCGTGGAAACCCTGATGTTGCCGATACGACAGCACGTAGCGCAGCAGCCCACCATGGTCGATGGCGCCCCCCTCATACCGGATGATGACCGTTCCCCAGTCCGGCTGCCCCGTGACCGGGCAATTGGAACGGAACAGATGACTGTACAATGCCTCCCGGACCGCCCGGCCCGCATCAGCCTTCAGGAGTCCGGGCGCCGGCTCCCGGCCTGCGGCCACTACAGGATGCGCCTCCAGCCGTATACCGCCAGCCAGCACAGTATCTCCGGCAGGAAGCCCATCTACTGCCAGCAGTTCAACACCGATATCGGCCTGTGCGGCTGCGGACAAATCCCGGACAAGAGTTTCCCGTAACTGCGTCCGGTCAGCAAAACGGCTCTGATTGAGGGAGTTGAAATAGAGCTTCAGGGACTTGGATTCAATCAGATTCGGCGAATCCTGTGGGACAGCCAACCGGGCAATGCCCACCTGCGGCATCTCCTGCCCGTCCAGCCAGGAAAGCTCATAGGCGTGCCAGATGTCATGCCCGGAAAACGGCAAGGGATTCGTGCAGGAAAGCTGTAGCCGGTTATCCGCGCGCGGGACCGGAAACAACACGTCCGGGGCATACTGCGCGGGATATTCGGTCTGCCGGCCAAGAGGGTTTTCTGTCGTCATCACCCACCTCCGTAACGGTCAGTGGCGCAGACCGGTGCCCCGCCGCAGCAGAGCGAGAGCAGCGCTGGCAAGGGCCGCAATGAAAAACACCAGCATGAACAAGGCCCACCAGACGTTGACGTCGGAAGTGCCCAGTATTCCGAAGCGGAACGTGTTGATCATGTAGAGCACCGGATTGAGCGCCGAGATGAACTGCCCGAATGACGGCAACAGATCAATCGAGTAGAACACCCCGCCCAGGTAGATCAGCGGCGTCAACACAAAAGTCGGAATGATCGAGATGTCGTCGAAGGTGTTGGCGAACAGCGCATTCAGAAAACCGGCCAGGGAAAAGACCACCGAGGTCAGCAGCACCACCAGTATGGTCAGCAAGGGGTGCTGTATGCTCAGGTCCGTGAAAATGAAGGACATGATGGTGACAATCAGTCCCACAAACAGTCCCCGCGCCATGCCTCCCGCACAGAAGCCGGCCAGCGTTATCCAGTCCGGCACCGGCGAAACGAGAATTTCCTCCACACTGCGCTGGAACTTGTGACTGAAAAACGACGAGGCCACATTCGAATACGAGTTCTGGATGACCGCCATCATGATCAGGCCCGGCACGATGAACTGCATATAGTCGATGCCTCCCATCTCGCCGATCCGACGCCCGATCAGGTTGCCGAAGATCAGGAAATACAGTGCGATCGTGATGGCCGGCGGCACCAGTGTCTGCATCCAGATGCGGGTGAAGCGCCGCACCTCCTTGATCACGATGGTCTGGAAAGCCACCAGGAGAAAACGTCGACTGCCCCCCATCATTGCCCCCTTACCCGTGACAGGAATACTTCTTCCAGTCGATTGTTTTTGTTACGCATGCTCCGCACCGCGATATTCTTCGCCTTGAGCTCGGCGAACAACTGCGTCAGATCACAGGACGTGGAAACACTGACTTCAAAAGTGTGATCATCGACCCAGTGGCTGCTGGCTTCTCCCACCGTAAACTCCGGCGCGATACTGATGGGCTCGTGTGTATCAAAGACCAGCACCTGGCGCTGTAACTTGCCGAGCAGGGCTTTCATGCTGGTATTCTCGACGATCTGCCCTTCATTGATGATGGCTATATTGCGGCACAGGCTCTCGGCTTCCTCCAGGTAATGGGTGGTCAACACGATGGTGGTACCGGCCCGGTTGATCTCCTGCAGGAACGTCCACATGGAGTGGCGCAGCTCTATGTCCACGCCCGCCGTCGGTTCGTCCAGAATCAACAGACGCGGCTCATGCACCAGTGCGCGGGCAATCATCAGACGCCGCTTCATGCCCCCGGACAACGTCCGTGAGCGCGCATCGCGTTTATCCCACAGATCCAGCTGACGCAGGTATTTCTCCGTGCGTTCGCGGGCCAGACTGCGGGGCAGGCCATAGTACCCCGCCTGGGTCATGACAATATCGCCGACCTTCTCGAATTGGCTGAAATTGACTTCCTGGGGCACCACGCCCAGATCGCATTTGGCCTGATATTCTTCGCGGGCCAGATCATGCCCGAAAATGCTGACCTCGCCCTGTGACTGACGCACCAACGTCGAGATGATGCCGATGATAGTCGACTTGCCGGCCCCGTTCGGGCCCAACAGGGCAAAGAAATCATTCTGTTCGACGTCCAGATCGACGCCGCGCAGGGCCACATGGCCGCTGGCGTAGGTCTTGTGCAGATTGCGTACAGAAATTGCGGTGGTCATGCCGGCTCCACTCGGTCAGTATCGATCCGCCAGGACAGAACGGCGGAGCGCTGATGATACGATCAAGTAGGAGGGGGAGTCACCTCCCCCGTCCTCTCACACCACCGGGCATACGGTTCCGTACCACGGCGGTTCATGATTGGCGCTGAAGCCGTATCATCGTATCCAGCAAGCTTACCAGAGAGAGACGGTCGAACACCCGTTTGGGCAGTGCCGCATTCATGTGAGAGGCGCCACTGTTCCACCACGCTCCCCGACCGTTCGTCGCGCTCGTCCATGCCCGCAGCTCAGTCAGACCCAACCGCATCAGATAGCGGGCCCGGGTATAGACCCGTTTCCACTGCCGCCACAAGATCAGGCGCAGCCGTCTGCGTATCCAGCCATCGAGCTCCTGCACCGGGCGTTTCGAGGCAGTCAGACAATAGTAGTTTGCCCAGCCCCGCAATACCGGGTTCAGCTGTTCGATGGTGGCGCGCAGGGACCGCCCCCGCGATCGCTTGAGCAGTAGGCGCAGTCGGTGTTGACAGGCTTTCAGGCTCTTCGGCGCAATCCTCAACCGTACCTGTTTGTGCCAGCTCACGCTGTAACCGAGGAAGCTGCGCCGCCACGGGCGATCCACGGCGCTTTTCTCCGTGTTCACGCTCAGGCGCAGTCGCCTCTTCAGGTATCGGGTAATACTGGTCATGACCCGATGACCGGCCCGTTCGCTGCGAACGTAGATGTTGCAGTCGTCCGCATAGCGGCAGAACCGGTGTCCCCGGCACTCCAGCTCCCTATCCAGTTCGGTCAGGAGCACGTTGGAGAGCAGGGGCGACAGGGGGCCGCCTTGCGGCGTCCCTTCCCGTCTCGGGCTGACCAATCCCTCTGTGAGCATACCGGCTTCCAGATAACGCCGGATCAACGTCAGCACCCGGCGGTCGGTGATGCCGCGGGCCAGAAGACCCATAATCACATCATGGTTGACCCGGTCGAAGAACTTCTCCAGATCCAGATCGACCACCCAACGGTGACCGTCGTTGATGTGATGCTGCATCGCCCTGACCGCCTGATGGGCGCTGCGACCGGGACGGAACCCGTAGCTGTGATCCGAGAATCCCGGCTCCAACAGTGGGCTCAGCACCTGATGCAGCGCCTGTTGGATCAGACGATCCTGTACCGTCGGGATACCCAGTATCCGCTCGCCGCCTTGCGGCTTGGGGATACTGACCCGGCGTACCGGCTGAGGATGGTAGTCTCCGGCCAACAACCGCTCGCGCAGCAATGGCCAGTGCTGTTGCAGGTGTCCCTTCAAAACCGTCACGGGCATCCGGTCGACACCCGCCGCGCCCTTGTTGGACACCACCCGCTGATACGCGCGCATCAGGTTCGAGCGCTCAAGCACCCGTTCCATCAGCGCGTTCGGCTCCGCGTTCGTCCACGAGTGAGCCACCGCGTCTGCCTCGACACGGGCTCCAGTACCTGCCGGATTCCGTCCGGCCCCTTCCTGAATGCCCTGACCCAGCCGGGTCTCTTCTGTCTTCATCAGCACACCACGAGAACTCACCGCCTACTGGCGGCCAACCATGTTCGGCCCTTCAGTATGCGGTGACACACCTACTATGGCCTCTGCTGAGTTCTGGCTCCCCATCCCCACCTCTCACGAGGTGAGTAGCACAGTGGCAGGGAACCAGACTTCCCAGGGTAAGACGCGTGACCTTCACACTTATGCCCGCCGCATCTACGTCCGCCGTTCCCGTGCAAGTATCGGGCTTTGAAGATATGGGCCTTCTCACCCACAGCGGCCGCCTCGTATGCGATTCCTGTTCGTCGGGCCAGTGCTTTGCCTGCGGCTTCCTTCAGATTCCACCTCACGATGGACACCCTTGCCGGGTCCACAGGGGACTTGCACCCCCAAGTCATCCGACCACCACCACGTGTATCGGAACAGCGCCCGTCAAGGCGCTACGCGCCATGCCTGGCGCACCCAAAAAAAAAGCCTGGCAAAAGCCAGGCTTATTAAATTGGCGTCCCCTAGGGGTTTCGAACCCCTGTTGCCAGGATGAAAACCTGGTGTCCTAGGCCTCTAGACGAAGGGGACAGGTGGTAAACTTGTGTCCTGCTTTGCTGCAGAAAGCGCGGCATTCTAAGTGGCTTTTTTCCACTCGTCAAGCCTTCCCGCTCAACTTTTTCTGCCAGTGACTCTGCCAGTGACAGAGTCGCCTCGTGTCACCGAATCTGCGCGGCATAATAGCAGAAAAATCCATGGTCGTATATGCCATAATGCGCGCCGGACAGACGGAGGGCTCAATCACCCATGGCAGTATTCCTTATTCTAACGGCGCTCCTTGCGGCGGTGGCCGTCATCGTGTTTTTTCTGCGGCGCCAGCAGAGCCGTGCCACGACAAAGTACGCGGAAAGGCACCAGCCACTACCCCCTCTTCAGCCTCCGGAACTGGAAACCACAGAATCCGGTGCGAAAACCGGTGTGAAACTCGGCGAGAAATCCGGTGTGAAATCCGGGACAGTCCCGAAATCCGGGACTGTCCCGGATTTCACAAGCACTACAGCCCCGCCCCGGGATTGGCTAAAGCAATGTCAGACGCTAAGGAGCGAAGGAAACCTGGACGAGGCCATGGCGCTCAGTGAACAGGCGCTTCCACAGCTGCAGGCCCTGGAACAGCAGGCGCTCATACTCCGCGCCAGACTCCGCCGCGCGCGCCAGTTGGAAGACCAGCAGGCGACGCGCCGCTGGCTGAATGCCCTGTACCAGGTCGCAGCCCGGGCCAGTTGCCTGCATGACGCGCCGCCACCGGACCGGCCAGAAGCACCCCGGCGCATGGCCGACGTCATGGACCGCAGCGAACTGGACGCAATGGAATTACCCTACGATGAGATCGGTCACGAAAAGCTGAAACTGCTGGGCAAGACAGACCGGCTGCTACTCGAAGCCCTGTACGGAGAACCCCGCCGGCACGTCAGCGCGCGCGAATGGCTCCGCCTGTGACCATTGCAGCGCGGCCTGCTGCATCATGCTGTATTTCACGGCAGCTGTGAGAATGCTATTCTGCCGCCCTGTTGTATACTGCAGGCTGAAACACAGTACGCAAAGCGCAGACCACCACAAGCAACCGGAGTGACCGCCCCATGCTCAGGGAAGAACAGGCCCGCAGTATGCTGGCCATGCAGGCCGCCATGAACCGCCATATCGACCCGGACTGGGTCAGCGCCGCCTACCCCTACCTGCGCGCCGTCGTCATCGAGGCCGCCGAAGCCATGGAACACCACGGCTGGAAATGGTGGAAGCACCAGCGCTGCGACCTGCCCCAGCTGCAGATGGAAGTCATCGACATCTGGCATTTCCTGATGTCCCGGCTGCTGCTGGATCACCACGGTGACGAGGAGGCGGCCCTGACAGAGCTGATGAAAGAAGCCGCCATCGACCCCGGGACGGTCATCCTGCGGTTTGACGGCCATGACTACACACCGGCCTCACTGCCCCTGCTTGACAAGTTGCAGCTGCTCTCGGCCACCGCTGCGGCAGACCGCACGGAAATTCCGCTGTTCGCCGCACTTCTGGAAGACTGTGGTATGGACTGGAGTGAGCTGTTCAGGCAGTACACCGGCAAGAATGTCCTGAACGGATTCCGCCAGGACCATGGTTACAAGGAAGGCCACTACCGCAAGACCTGGCAGGGTCGGGAAGACAATGAACACCTGGTCGAGCTGATGGACTCGCTGGATGCAGCACCGGCGACGTTCCGGGACGAGTTGTACAAGGCTCTGGAATCACGGTACGAGGCTGCGGATAATCGATAAAAAGCAGGCTTTATTTACTCTCGCGGAGATCGCCGAGAACGCGGAGAAAACCCGTTCTTTATCACAGCTCGGATCTCTCTGCGTTCTTGGCGATCTCCGCGAGACCATTCATTTTTCAACCTTTGCGAGCCCTTGAACAGGTCACTTGAAGTACGCGTTTTCCCGATACGTATGATCGGTGGCGTCCTGGATCGCGGTCAACTGCGGGATCTGCTCCTTCAGCGTCTTCTCCACGCCTTCCTTCAACGTCATATCGACCATGCCGCAGCCCTGGCACCCGCCGCCAAAGCGCAGTACCGCCACGGTGTCGTCGGTGACCTCTTCCAGAGTGACCACACCGCCATGCGCCGCCAGTGAAGGGTTGACCTCGTTGTACAAGACATAGTTGATCCGGTCCTCGATCGGGCTGTCCTCGCGGATCTTCGGCAGGCGGGAATTGGGTGCCTTGATGGTCAACTGACCACCCATGCTGTCCTTCGAGTAGTCGACCACCGCCTCTTCCAGGAACGGAACGCTGCGTTCCTCGATCCAGACGCTGAAAGCATCCAGCTCCATCTTCTGGTCGTCTTCCTTCTCTTCGCCCGGCCGGCAGAACGACAGGCAGGTCTCCGCCTTCGGGGTGCCGGGGTCGAGAATGAAGACCCGTACGCCAATACCCTCGCAGTCCTGCTTGTCCAGCAACTCCTTCAGATAAGCCTGGGCCGGTTCGGTAATCGTGATCATTGTCATCGGTTCTGGTTTCCCGTCGCGCGGTTGAATGTCCGGTAATGGCGGGCATCACGGATGATGCCCTCTATATCCGACCATTTTACTTGGTTATTGGGGTCTCTGGCCAGCCCGGTCCGCCGACAGCGGCACGGAAGGCGCAACTTCTGGTAGAATTGCGCCTCCTCGCCAGAACCAGACCCTATAGAGTGGACCATCAGCATGACGACCCGCGACACCGAATCCAGCGCACATCCTGTCCATCAGGCCCTGCGCAAACGCATACTGATCCTGGATGGCGGCATGGGCACCATGATCCAGGCCGAGAAACTGGATGAAGCTGCCTTCCGCGGCGAGCGCTTCGCGGATCATCCCTGCGACCTGGGTGGTAATAACGACCTTCTGGTACTGACGCAGCCCGATCTGATCGCCCGCCTGCACAACGAGTACCTGGAAGCCGGCGCCGACATCATCGAGACCAACACCTTCAACTCGACGGCGGTCTCCCAGGCCGACTACCAGACCGAAAGCCTGGTGTACGAGCTCAACCGCGAGGCCGCCCGCATCGCTCGGGAATGCTGTGACACGTTCACGCGGCAGACCCCGAACCGTCCCCGCTTCGCCACCGGCGTTCTCGGCCCGACCAGCCGCACGGCGTCCATGTCCCCGGACGTCAACGATCCGGGCTACCGCAATGTCGATTTCGACACCCTGGTTGAGAACTATCGGGAATCGGTCAACGGCCTGCTGGACGGCGGCGTCGACCTGCTGTTGATCGAGACCGTCTTCGACACCCTCAACGCCAAGGCGGCCGTCTACGCCGTGCAGGACTGCCTGCGGGAACGCGGTGAATACGTCCCGCTGATGATCTCCGGCACCATCACCGACGCCAGCGGACGCACCCTGTCCGGTCAGACCGTGGAAGCCTTCTGGAACTCCCTCTCCCATGCCCGGCCGCTGTCGATCGGTTTCAACTGCGCACTGGGCGCCGATCAGCTGCGACCGCATATCGAGGAGCTGTCCGGCATTGCCGATACCTTCGTATCCGCTCACCCCAACGCCGGCCTGCCCAACGAATTCGGGGAATACGACCAGAGCGCCGCCGAAATGTCCGCCATTGTCGGAGAGTTCGCAGCCAGCGGCTTCGTCAACATCATCGGCGGCTGCTGCGGCACCACGCCGCAACACATCCGTGCCATTGCCGAAGCGGTCGAGCCCCACGAGCCACGGCGCCTGCCGGAGCTGCCCGTCAAATGCCGCCTGAGCGGCCTGGAAGCCTTCAACATCGGACAGGACAGTCTGTTCGTCAACGTCGGCGAACGCACCAACATTACCGGCTCGGCCCGCTTCGCCCGGCTGATCCGCGAAGAGCAATACGATGAAGCCCTGGACGTAGCCCTGCAGCAGGTGGAAAACGGCGCTCAGATCATCGACATCAACATGGACGAAGGCATGCTCGACTCCGAGGCGGCCATGCAGCGCTTCCTGCGCCTGATCGCCTCTGAACCGGACATCAGCCGGGTCCCGGTGATGATCGACTCCTCCAAGTGGGAGATCATCGAGACCGGCCTGAAGAACTTGCAGGGCAAGGGCATCGTCAATTCCATCAGCCTGAAAGAAGGCGAAGAGGAATTCATCGAGAGAGCCCGCCTGTGCCTGAGCTATGGCGCCGCCGTGGTGGTCATGGCCTTCGACGAGGACGGCCAGGCCGACACCTATGAGAAGAAATGCGCCATCTGTAAACGCAGCTACGACGTGTTGGTGGACAAAGTGGGCTTCCCGCCCCAGGACATCATTTTCGACCCGAACATCTTCGCCATTGCCACCGGCATCGAGGAGCACAGCAACTACGCCGTGGACTTCATTGGCAGCTGCGAATACATCCGCGAGAACCTGCCGCACGCACTGATTTCCGGCGGCGTCAGTAACGTCTCCTTCTCCTTCCGCGGCAACAACCCGGTACGCGAGGCGATCCACTCCGTATTCCTGTACCACGCCATCCGCGCCGGCCTGGACATGGGCATTGTCAATGCGGGACAACTGGCCGTATACGACGATATTCCCGATGAGCTGCGCGAACGCGTCGAGGACATCGTGCTCAACCGGCGCGACGACGGCACCGAACGGTTGATGGAGATCGCCGCCAAATACAGCGAAAGCGGTGCCACCGAGTCTGTCCAGGACGAAAGCTGGCGGGAAGGCACCGTGCAGGAACGCATCAGCCACGCCCTGGTCAAGGGCATCACCCGCTACATCGAAGAGGACACCGAGGAGGCCCGCCAGCAGGCCGACAAGCCCATCGAGGTTATCGAGGGCCCGCTGATGGACGGCATGAACGTGGTCGGCGACCTGTTTGGCAGCGGCAAGATGTTCCTGCCCCAGGTGGTCAAGAGCGCCCGCGTCATGAAACAGGCCGTTGCCCACCTGCTCCCGTATATCGAGGCGGAAAAGAAGGCCAACGACGACACCCGCAGCAAGGGCAAGGTGCTGCTGGCCACGGTCAAGGGCGATGTACATGATATCGGCAAGAACATCGTCGGCGTGGTGCTGGGCTGCAACAACTACGACGTAGTGGACCTGGGCGTGATGGTACCCTGCGAGAAGATCCTGCAGGCGGCCCGCGATGAGAAGGCCGACATCATCGGTCTCAGCGGCCTGATCACCCCGTCGCTGGACGAGATGGTCCACGTGGCCAGCGAGATGCAGCGACTCGATTTCGACATTCCGCTGCTGATCGGCGGCGCCACGACCTCCAAAGCCCATACAGCGGTGAAAATCGAGGAGAACTACACCAACAACGCCACCGTCTACGTGCCGGATGCCTCACGCAGCGTCACTGTGGTCAGCAACCTGCTCAGTGACACCGCCCGCCCCGCCTTCGTCGAGAAGATCCGCGAAGAGTACGTTGCGGTGCGCAAGCGTACGGCCGGCCGGGACACTCGGCGTAACATGATTCCCTTCGAAGAGGCCTGTGCCAATACCCCTGCCCTGGACTGGGATGCCTATGACCCGCCGCAACCGGCCTTCATCGGCACACGGCAGTTCGAGCAATACGACCTGGAAGAGCTGGTACCTTTCATTGACTGGACTCCCTTTTTCATCACCTGGAGCCTGTCCGGTAAGTACCCGGCCATTCTGCAGGACAAGGTAGTCGGAGAGGCAGCACGGGACCTGTTTGCTGATGCACAGGAACAGTTGCAACGGATTGTCGACGAAAAACTGTTGCAACCACAGGGCGTGATCGGGTTCTGGCCGGCGGCACGCACCGCCACCAACGATGTGACGCTCTACGCGGACGAGGAACGTGAAGACACGCTGGCCGAATTCCGCTTCCTTCGCCAGCAATCCCGTAAAAGCGACGGGCAGCCCAACCTGTCACTGGCCGATTTTGTGGCACCCTCCGAGAGCGGCAAGCCGGACTACCTTGGCATGTTCGCGGTCAGCGCCGGCAAAGGCGCGGATGAGCTGGCAAAGCAGTACGAACGCGAAAACAATGACTACCAGGCGCTGATGATCAAAGCACTGGCGGACCGTCTGGCAGAGGCCTTTGCCGAGTCCCTGCACCAACGTGTGCGACGAGAGCTATGGGGCTATGCGCCGGATGAAGCGCTGGACAACGATGCACTCATCAAGGAGAAATATCGCGGCATTCGCCCGGCGCCCGGCTACCCTGCCTGCCCCGAGCACTCCGACAAAGCGACCATTTTCTCGCTGTTGAAAGTCAGTGAGCAGATCGATATGCAGTTGACCGACAGCTACGCCATGTGGCCGGCCGCCAGCGTCAGCGGGTTCTACTTCTCCCACCCTGAATCGCGTTATTTCTCCACGGGCAAGATTGACCAGGATCAGCTGGAGAACTACGCGCAGCGATGTACAATTGACCTCGAAGAGGCCACGCGGCGGCTTCGACCCGTATTAGCCTGAGGGCCTGGGGGATAGTGGAATGGCGAAAGACAGCGACGACCAGACAAGAGAAAGCGGAGATCAGGAAGAGCACCGGGACACAGACACCGGCTCACCGGAAGCGCGGCAACGGCTGCCCTTCTGGCGGATGATGCTGAGTGTGATACAGGCGAGCTTCGGCGTGCAGAGCCGGGAGAACAAGGAACGGGATTTTGCCCAGGGCTCCATCACCGGCTTCATTGTCGCGGCGTTGATCTTCACCGTGCTGTTCGTGCTGATACTGATGTTCATCGTCAGCCTGGTGACCGGCTGACGACGAACATCCGGCACGGACGGATTACACCCCCGGCGGTGCCTCAAAGACTGGCAAAATAGCTGGTCAGACCCACAACGATCAGGACGATGGCCAGTATGGCCACGGCGTCCACACGGCTGTTTTCCTGGATTTCTTCCTCGGTAAAAGGCTGCTCGGGATTATTCTCGCTCATCACTGCTCTCCAATAGATCCACCGCCCGAACACAGCGCGGGCTTCGGGTGCAGCATTGTAATGAGCTGGCGGCAGGAATCAAGTAGAACCGGCTCAAGCCGGGCCGCGCAGGGACGGCAGAGACCGCAAATAACGCCAGAACCGGATGATCTCGCGGAGATCGCCAAGAGCGCAGAGAAGAGCAGAATACTGTAAATGGAAAACGGGGGTTTCTTGGCGACCTCCGCGATCTCCGCGAGATTATCCGGTTTTGCTTTCCTCGCGAGATCACCGCCGACCCGCCGCAAAATCCTAGATTTTTTTCTTATATCTTTATGTACAACCGGCTATTTGACCGCCTTTCTCAGCTCAACATATTAATTCTTTAATTCTTATTATTCATAATGTTATAGAGTTTACTTGATGTTTATTATCATTTATCTCTACGCTACCCGACGCACATGAGACATTAGTATTCCGCCGGTCCAGTCATTACAATTCACGCCCCTGACATTTCAACCGAAGTCCCTATGTATCGCTACGACGAGTACGACCACCAGATGCTGGAAGACCGCGTCGCGCAGTTCCGTGACCAGACGGCGCGCTACCTGGACGGCAAGCTCAGTGAAGACGAGTTCCTGCCGCTGCGTCTGCAGAACGGCCTGTACATCCAGCGCCATGCACCCATGCTGCGGCTCGCGATTCCGTACGGCATGCTGTCCACGCGGCAACTGCGCAAGCTGGCCTTCATTGCCGATCACTACGACAAGGGCTACGGGCACTTCACGACCCGGCAGAACATCCAGTTCAACTGGCCCCTGCTGGAGGAGGTACCGGAGATTCTGGCCCACCTGGCCGAGGTCGAGATGCATGCCATCCAGACCAGCGGCAACTGCATCCGCAATACCACCACCGACCAGTATGCCGGCGCGACCGCGCACGAAATCGAGGATGCGCGGCCGTGGTGCGAGCTCATCCGCCAGTGGTCCTCCTTCCACCCCGAGTTCGCCTACCTGCCCCGCAAGTTCAAGATTGCGGTCTCTGGCGGCGAGTACGACCGCGCAGCCACCCAGGTGCACGACATCGGCCTGTACATGGTCCGCAACGAAGACGGGGAAACCGGCTTCCGGGTGCTGGTCGGCGGCGGTTTGGGGCGTACACCGATCATCGGCAAGGAAATCCGCAGCTTTCTGCCGAAACAAGACCTGCTGACCTACCTGGATGCCATACTGCGTGTCTATAACCGCAGCGGGCGCCGGGACAACAAGTTCAAGGCCCGGATCAAGATCCAGGTCAAGGAAACCGGTATGGACGCATTCCGCGACCAGGTCGAGCAGGAATGGGCGCTGCTGAAAGACGGCCCCCTGACCCTCACCCAGGCCGAAGTCGAACGCTGCAAGCGTTTCTTCCGCGACCCCGATTACCGCGAGTTGCCCGAGCACAACGAAACGCTGGAGAAGGCGCTGCAGAAGGACATCCTGTTCGCCAACTGGTACGAGTGTAACGTGGCCGAGCACAAGAAACCCGGTTATGCCATTGCCACCGTGTCCCTGAAGCCGACCGGCACGGCGCCCGGTGATGTGACCTCGCAGCAGATGCGCTTCATCGCCGACCTGGCCGACCGTTACAGCTTTGGCGAACTGCGCGTCACCCATAACCAGAACGTCGTGCTGGCGGACGTGGAGCAGGATTCACTGTACGAGCTCTGGCAGGCCCTGCAGAGTCAACAGCTGGGCACCGGCAACCTGTCCCTGCTCAGTGACATGATCTGCTGCCCCGGCGGCGATTTCTGCGCACTGGCCAACGCCAAGTCCATCCCCATCGCCGAGGCCATACAACGTCACTTCAGCGATGAGGAGCTGCGCGACATCGGTGAACTGTCCATCAATATTTCCGGCTGCATGAACGCCTGCGGACATCATCACGTGGGCAACATCGGCATCCTGGGCGTGGACAAAAAAGGCCAGGAGTTCTACCAGGTGTCACTGGGCGGCAAGGCGGACAACGATGCGGCCATCGGCAAGATCATCGGCCCGGCTTTCGCCCAGGAAGAGATACCGGAAGTCATTGCCCGGATCGTTGCGGTGTACCGCGAGAACCGGCGGGAAGGCGAGCGCTTCATCGACACCTTCTCGCGCCTGGACATTGCACCGTTCAAGGAGAGGGTCTATGCCAAAAATCATTAAGGACGGCGCATGGGTCGACGACGCCTGGGTGCTGCTGCGCGATGAAATCAGCTCTGACCTGCTGGAGTCACACGCCGGCCAGGACCTCATCGTACCGCTGGAAGACTGGCTGGGACAACAGGCGCCGCTGAAACGCCATGAGGGCAGAGTCGGTGTCTGGCTGGCCAGCCATGAACTGCCGGAGCAGCTGGGAAGTGCCATCCCGGATCTGCCGCTGATCGCCGTAGACTTCCCTGCCTTCAAGGACGGACGGGGATTCACCAACGCTCGGGAACTGCGTGAGCGCTTCGCTTATGAAGGGGAACTGCGGGCCATCGGCGATGTGCTGCGGGATCAGCTCTTCTACATGATGCGCTGCGGCATCAACGCCTTCGACTTGCGTGACGACCAGAATCCCGACGTTTGCCTGTCGGCGCTGAGGGATTTCCGGGACAGCTACCAGCCGCGCATCGACCAGCCCCTGCCCCTGTTCCGCCGCCGGGCCCCGGCAGACTGAACCAGGGGCAGGAGGGCCGCCGGACTCAATCCCGGTCCAGATTCAGCAGGTAACGCCCCCGGGCGCCGCCCCGGAAAACGGTATCCAGTGAGCCCGGCAGTTCGCTAAAGCCGATTTCCGTGGCCATCTGCTCCAGGTCATCGATTTTCCATTCCCCGGCCAGACGTTCCCAGACGGCCGCTTTCTTTTCCAGCGGCAGATTGACCGAATCGACGCCCAGCAGGTTGACGCCGCGCAGGATGAACGGCAATACCGAAGCACTGAATACCGGTGACGCCACCAGCCCGCAACAGGCCACACTGCCGCCGTATTGCAGGGATTTAAGCGTGTTGGACAGAATCTCGCCACCCACGGTGTCGACGGCGCCGGCCCACTGCTCCTTCAGCATCGGGCGGCTCGCCTCCTCACTGAGTTCGGATCGATCCAGCACGGCATCGGCGCCCAGCCCGCTCAGATAGTCGGCAGCATCGGCCTTGCCGGTCAGCGCCGTGACCCGGAATCCGAGCCGCGACAGTAAGGCCACCGCATAGCTGCCCACCCCGCCAGTGGCGCCACTGACCAATACCGGTCCCTGTTCCGGTGTCACTCCGTTGAGCAGCAGCTTTTCCACACACAGCGCCGCCGTGAACCCGGCCGTACCGATGATCATCGCCTCACGCAGGGACAGCCCGTCCGGACGGCGTACCACCCAGTCCGAGGGCACACGGGCGTACTGCCCGAAGCCGCCATCGGTCTCCATACCCAGGTCGTAGCCGATCACCACCACTTCCTCGCCAGCGCTGAAACCACCACCATCGCTCACCACTTCGCCAGCTGCGTCAATGCCGGGCGTGTGCGGGAAGTGCCTCGTCACCCCCTTATTGCCCCGGGCCGACATGGCATCCTTGTAGTTCAGTGAGGAATACCGCACACGGATCAACACATCGCCGTCCGGCAGGTCCTCCGTGGAGCGCTTCACAACCGACGCTTCATACCGCGCCTTCCCCGTATTCTCGTCCTGTCGCTCTTCCACCAGCAGCGCCTTGAAACTCTCTGTTCTCATACTTTTTCAACTCCTCGTCGGGTCTAGAAATACCGGCTCTCGCGTAGACGTTGCAGCCAGTTCAGCGCCGTTTTTTCGAGCACTGTACTGGCACTCTTGCCGATCTTCTCGCCCAGGTTCTTGCGCAGCTCGTAACGCACCTCGTAGACATCGGCGTCCTCACAGGCCTTCATGATGATGTCATCGCTGGTGCCGACCTCGTCGGCAAGATGGTTCTCCAGGGCCTGATTGCCGAACCAGGTCTCACCCGTTGCCACCGCATCAATATCCAGCACCGGGCGGTACTCGCTGACCCAGTGCTTGAACAGGGAGTGGATCTCCTCCACGTCTTCCTGCACCTTGTTACGAGCCTTCTGCGTGGTCTCACCAAACAGGGTCAACGTCCGCTTGAATTCACCGGCGGTGATCATTTCAAAATCCACGTCGTGGTTCTTCAGCACCCGGTTAAAGTTGGGTACCTGCATCAACACACCGATGGAACCCAGCACGGCGAACGGTGCCGCCACCAGCCGGTCGGCCAGACAGGCCATCATGTAGCCGCCGCTGGCCGCCATCTTGTCGACGCAGACGGTCAGCGGAATCTCGCGCTGGCGGATCCGCTGCAACTGGGAGGCAGCCAGTCCGTAGGCATTGACCAGTCCACCCGGGCTGTCCAGACGCAATATCACCTGGTCATCGCGGCCGGCCAGTGACAGCACCGTACTGACCTCCTGCCGCAGGGACTCGACCTGGGTGGCGGCGATATCCCCCTTGAAGTTGATCACGAAGACGCTCTTGCCGCGTTTGCCGTCGCTCGCCTGTTTCTTCTTGTCCTGTTGCTCGGCCTTGCGCTGCTTCTTTTCCTGCTTGCGGATCAGCTTGAACGCGAAACGGTCATACACCTGCTGGCGCAGGGCGTCGCGCATCCGGTCAAATTCCTTGTTGAGGTGGGTCACCACGATGTTGCCACGGCTGGCCTGTCGTTTGGCCCGCATGCCCGCCGCCATGATGGCAGTGAAAACCGCCACCAGTGCGACGGACAGAATGGCCACCTGTGCGAAAAATACCAACAGATCAATCAGAATGTCCAAAACTGAAGCTCCTTGTCTATAGCGAAGAAAAAAAAGGGGGGACAGAGAAAAGTGGGAAGAAAAGGGGGAAGAAGAAAAGGGGGACAGTCCCTCTTTTTTTTCAAAAAGAGGGACTGTCCCCCTTTTCTTCTTCCCCCTTTTCTTCCCACTTTTCTTCCCCCTTTTCTCTGTCCCTCTTTTTTCTCCCGCCTTTTTCGTTTCTGTAACGTTGAATGAGCCGTCCGGCAACGCTGATGTCGGCGGACGGTACGGGCGGAAGTTTGTCGATGTCAAACCACTGTGCACTCTCCAGCTCACGGTCGACCAGGCGGATGTCGCCGCCGGCATGTTCGGCGAAATACCCGAGCATGAGCTGGGACGGGAACGGCCACGGCTGACTGGCCACGTAGCGCACATCACGGATCGTGATGCCGGCCTCCTCGGCCACCTCCCGGTGTACCGCCTGCTCCGGTGTCTCGCCGGCCTCTATAAAACCCGCCAGGCAGCTGTAAAAACCACTCGGGTGCCGGGCATGGCGAGCCAGTAATACCTCCCGCCCCCGCGTCACCAGCACGATGATGCACGGGCTGATGCGGGGGTAGTAGTCCACGCCACAGGGCTCACAGCCCAGCACACGGCGCGGGCCACGCAAAGCGGTCGGTTGCCCGCACCGTCCGCAGAACCGGTGCGTACTGTACCAGTGCACCATCTGGCTACCCTGCCCCACCAGCGAGAAGCGGTCAAAACCTTCCTGCAGCAGCAACTCGCGCGTTCCGACCGGGCGGGCACCCAGTTCCCGAGCCAATGCTTCCCCCACCGGCACGGCAGCATAACGTGCTGAACCCGGCGCCTGCAGGGGCAGCAATGGTACCTCCTTTCCGAGAGCGGGCAACTGGTCGGGGCGCCAGAGGTAACTCTCCTCGCCCTGCAACAAATACCGGCCATGGAACAGCAACAGCTGCAGTCGCTCGTCTGTGGGCTCCCGCAGTGGAAGAACGTAGTGCATCAGACTCCGCCCTGCTGTTTCAGCCAGATACAGTTGCCCCCGCTCTCTTCCTCCACGCGCTGCAGCCAGGCTTCGTGCGCAGCCAGCTCCTCCCCGGTCGGCGCTGGCACCGGAATGGTCAGGCCTTCCCGGTCGATGGTGCGCGGAACGCTCTCCTCACCTCGGCCACTTACCTCGTCGTCATCCGCGCCCAGCGACAGATCAGTCTGCCCACCGGTCATGCGCAGGTAAACATCCGCCAGAATCTCGGCATCCAGCAAGGCCCCGTGCAGCTCACGCTGGGAATTGTCCACCTCATAGCGCTTGCAGAGCGCGTCCAGAGTGTTGCGTTGCCCGGGGTGACGGCTGCGCGCCATGGCCAGCGTATCGACCACCGTGCAGTAGTCGGTGGTCCGCCCCATCCCGTCCAGCCGTGCCAGCTCACTGTCCAGAAAGCCCACGTCGAAAGGCGCATTGTGAATCAGCAGCTCGGCATCCCGGACGAAGTCCAGGAACTCGGCGGCAACCTGTGCGAACAAGGGTTTGTCGGCCAGGAAATCATTACCGATGCCGTGCACTTCACGGGCGCCCTCATCGACCTCACGCTCCGGATTGATATACACATGGTAGTGCTGCCCGGTCAGCCGCCGGTTGACCAGTTCCACGCAGCCGATTTCGATGATCCGGTGCCCTTGTTGATGCTCCAGACCCGTAGTTTCGGTATCCAGTACAATCTGCCTCATCCACCGGACCCCGCTGTTTCGTCCCGCAATTCATCGATCCCCAGATTGGCCAGGGCATCGGCCCGCTCGTTGCCCGGATCCCCGCTGTGCCCCTTCACCCAGTGCCAGCGGATATCATGACGCGCGGCCAGCTCGTCCAGGCGCTGCCACAACTCCTTGTTCAATACCGGTTTACGTGCCGCCGTCTTCCAGCCCCTGGCCTTCCAGCGCGGCAACCACTCGCTGATCCCCTGCAGCACATAGCGCGAATCACTGTACAGATCAACGGCGCAATCTTCCCGGTTGAGGCTCTCCAGGGCACGGATCACGGCCAGGAGCTCCATACGATTGTTGGTGGTCTGCGGGTCGCCGCCGTGCAGCGTCTTCTCCCGGTCACGAAAGCGCAACACGGCACCCCAGCCCCCCTTGCCTGGATTGCCACGGCATGCGCCGTCCGTATGGATCACAATGCGTTCTGTCACGATATCGGGTCTCTCTCTCCGTCCCTGTTCCGGTCCCAGCGCAGCGGGACCACCTTGTCAGCTTTTCTCGATGCCATACGTCCGGCATCGACCACCGGACCGCCCAGCACCGGACTGCGCAGCTTCGGCCAGCGTGACTCCACCGGCGTCAACGGCAGCACCTGCTTGCGCGCCGTGATCAGGTAAAAACCGCCCAATGGCTTGAGGTAACGATGCCCGAACTGCTCATACTGCGCCGCACGGCGCAACATCCTCTGCCCTTCATAGGGCAGCAGGAAGCCGCCATAACCGATGTTCTCCACCTGAAAATCCAGCAGCCGCAACCAGTCCTGCATCCTGTACAGGCCAATGAAACGCCCGTTCCAGGGTGCGCGCCGCCGGCGCAGCAGCCGGCCCAGTCCCCACAGACTGACCGGATTGAAGCCGATGATCAGCAGACGCCCTCCCGGTGCCGTGACCCGGCCCGCTTCACGCAGCAAACGGTGGCTGTCCGGGGCAAAATCCAGCGCGTGATGCACCAGCACTGCATCCACGCTGTCCGACTCCAGGGGCAATGCCGCATTGTCCGCCACCGGCACCGGTCGCTCACTGTCCCAGGCCGGAGCAAAGCTGATTTTCAACGACGCCGGCGTATCCGTCAGCAGCGACACCCCGTTGGCACAGCCCAGCTGCAATACCTGTTGCCCGAACAACCGACCATGCCAGGGCAGCAGCGCCTTGCGTTCCGCATCGAGCAACGCCGAACCCAATGCGCTGGCGAACCAGTCGCACATCACCCGGTGCGTATGAGGGGCTGACGGCAGACGCCTGCGCTCGGCCCGCCGTGCCCGATATCGAGCTATAGGATTCATGCGGCCAAGGATAACACGGGCGGGCAGACGGCGGGGTGACGGTTGTTTTACCCTGTTGGTTGGTTATCATGGAATTTCCATACGACACACCATGGCCAGGACGCAGACGCATGCAAACAGAGATCATTCCCGTACCGGCTTTCACGGACAATTACATCTGGCTGATCCGAGAACCGGATGGCCCACTGACATGGATCGTGGATCCGGGTGATGCCGTACCGGTACTGGAGCGGCTGACCTCGGATGGCCTGCAAGCCGCCGGCATACTGCTGACCCACCACCATCCGGACCATACCGGTGGCGTCGACGAGCTGCTGGCACGGTTCGATATCCCGGTATACGGCCCCCGCTCCAGGCGCATTCCCCAGGTCACCAGGCCGCTTGCGGAAGGCGACTCGGTGACGGTTCTCGGACACCGGGCGACGATCATTGAAGTGCCCGGCCATACCCTGGATCACATCGCCTTCCATTTCCCCATGACGGAAACACCGGGCGCAGCGCCCATGCTGTTCTGCGGCGACACCCTGTTTGCCGGCGGCTGCGGCCGTCTTTTCGAAGGTGATCCGGAGATGATGCACGACTCCCTGTCGCGCCTCGCGGCCCTGTCTCCCGATTCACGGGTCTATTGCGCGCACGAATACACACGGGCCAATCTGGTTTTCGCCAGCGCCGCCGAACCGGAGAACGCGGCGCTGCAACAGCGTCTGGCGTCCGTGGAGCAACTGCGTGCCGAGAACCGCATCACGTTGCCATCCACCCTCTCAACGGAGTTGCGAACCAATCCGTTCCTCCGTTGTCACAGTCCTGTTATCGTACAACAGCTCACAGAACGGCTCGGCAGCCCTCCGCAGGGAGAGGTCGAGACCTTCGCCGCCCTGCGCCAATGGAAAGACAATTTCTGATACGGGCGCGATATTCCGATTACTACCACGGATGACAGGATGCGATCACAACAACGACTTTCCACCCTGATTGCTTCGGCCATGTTTCTGCAGGCCTGCAGCTCAACATTGCTCCAGGAGCAGGACACACGGCAAGGCGAGCGCGGCGATATTCAGCAGCCGGCCGTGACCACACCCGATGCAACGCAGCCGCCGCGCGATCGGCAGACACCGGAAACCACGGCGCCGGATGAGACGGCACCCCCGCCGGCCCATGTCTGGGAGCAGCTCGCAGGCCGCTTCAGCTTTGCGCTGGAGCACTACAATGAAGATGTGGAGAAACAGATCCAGCGCTATATCGAGTACCCGGACTATCTGCCCGACATCACGGAACGCGCCGCCCCTTTCATCTACGAAATCAGCCAGCGCATCGAGAAACGCGGCATGCCGGGGGAGCTGGCACTGCTGCCCATTGTCGAGAGCGCCTTCAACCCGCGGGCCACCTCAGGCGCCGACGCAGCCGGACTCTGGCAGTTCATGGCGCCCACCGCTGCGGGCCTGGGGTTGAAGCGTGACTGGTGGTACGACGGCCGTCTGGACCCGCTGGCGTCCACGGACGCGGCCCTGGACTACCTGGAGGGTCTGCATGAGGAATTCGATGGCGACTGGCTGCTCGCCCTGGCCGGCTATAATGCGGGCCGGGGCACTGTCAGCCGAGCCATGCGCCAGAATGAACGCCGTGGTCTGGATACCGACTTCTGGTCATTGCCTCTGCCACGGGAAACCCGCGATCACGTGCCCCGCCTGCTGGCTCTGGCGCGGATCTTCGCCGCTCCCGGGGACTACGAACTGGAACTGGAGCCGGTTCCACTGCAGCCGGCGCTGGTCACGGTAGATGCGGGCTCGCAGATCGACCTGCGCCTGGCCGCCGAGCTGGCCGGTATGGAGCCCGAAGAGGTGTATGCGCTCAATACCGGTTATCGCCAGTGGGCCACCCACCCTGACGGCCCCCATACGCTGCTGCTGCCACCCGAGCCGGCGGAACGCCTGAGCGCCGGACTGGAGAGCCTGGACACCACGGAGCAGATCAGCTGGGAACGTTACGAGATTCGCAGTGGAGACACGCTGGGCGCCATTGCCCGTCGCTTTGATACTGACGTACAGGCGTTGCGGAGCATCAACGAACTGACGGGCGACCGGATCATTGCCGGCGATGAGCTGATGGTGCCGCGTGCCTACAGTGCCTACGATCTGAGCCGGTTCAGCGGCAACCAGGAAGCCGGTGCCGTGGAAGTGAGCTACACAGTGCGGCCGGGAGACAGCCTCTGGCGTATCGCCAATGAGCACCAGCTCAGCGTGGATGCACTGCGGCGGTGGAACCAGCTTGGGGAGGGCGCCCTCATCCAGCCGGGTCAGGAGCTGATCATCCGCACCGACGCCATGTGATTGTTCCTCTGCCTCCGGTACACGCCTCCTGCACAGAGACGTCAACCGGAGGCAGGGAACAGACTCAGATCAGCCGGGCACCGATCAGCATCACCACCAGAATCAGGGTCACCCACAACAGCATGCTGCCGGTGGGCCAGCTGCGCGCCAGCGGGCCTTCCGGTCC
This sequence comes from Pseudohongiellaceae bacterium, assembly GCA_040882255.1. Lineage (GTDB taxonomy): Bacteria > Pseudomonadota > Gammaproteobacteria > Pseudomonadales > Pseudohongiellaceae > PWQG01. The sequence continues at coordinate 419,216 of JBBEBP010000011.1, forward strand.
GTGATAGTGCATCCAGGTGTTGACCAGTCGTCCCCCCTGCTGTGAGACCACGCCCTTCAGACGGTCGGAAACGAACGTCAGTACGCGGATGAAGCGACTCCAGATAGCCGGGCCCACACGCCGCCAGAGAAAGTCGAAATCCAGACTGATGGTCTCCGTGCGTTTCATCATGGGCAGCATGACAAAGAATGCCAGGCCCGCAAACAGCAGCAGCTGCAATTGTGTCACCAGGTGCTCCGCCGTGTAGGGCACATAGTCCACTTCATATGGCAGGAACGGATACAGGGTACCCGGGAAGACACCAATGACCACACACAGGGCCGCGAAGATGATCATGGCCGCCTGCATATTCCAGGAGGGATCCTTCGGACGCATGCCGGAATCTTTCTGGAAGAACACGAACCAGGGGAACTTGATACCGGCGTGCAGGAACACCCCGGCGGAGGCGGCCACCAGGCTGAACCAGACAAAACCCATCTCCCCATACGCCGCGCTCTGACTGATCATCGACTTGGAGATAAAGCCAGAGGTGTACGGGAAGGACGAGATCGCCAGCGCCCCGATGATGCCACAGACCGCAGTCACCGGCATGGTCCGGTACAGCCCGCCCAGATCGGTACACTTGCGCTTGCCGGTCTGCGCCAGCACGGCGCCTGCGCTCATCAGCAGCAGCGCCTTGTAGATAATATGGGCGAAGGCGTGCGCCGCCACCCCGTTCAATGCCAGCTCGGTACCGATGCCGATACCGCAGACCATGAAGCCGACCTGGTTGACGATGGAGTACGCCAGTATCCGGCGCATATCGTTCTCCATCAGGGCGTAGATGATGCCGTAGAAGATCATGTACAGGCCCACCCAGACCAGCACAGTCTGGCCGGGAAACAACAGCAACAGCGTCAATACGGCCGTTTTCGTCGTATAGGCGGACAGGAACACGGCACCAGTGGCACTGGCCTCGGGATAGGCATCGGACAGCCAGGCGGACAGCGGGGGCGCCGCCGCGTTGATCAGCACACCGATCAGTATCATCCACGTGGCGAAACTGTCCAGCGACAGGGCCTGGACCTCGATAGAGCCCGTTTGCACGGCCACGCCGACGATACCGATTTTCAGGATGATGCCACCGATCAGGTGCATGACGCCGTAGCGGATACCGGCCCGGCGCGCCTCATCCGTGCCACCACTCCAGACGACGACGGTGGAGAACAGCGCCATGAATTCCCAGAACAGGAACAGCGTGATCAGGTCGCCCGCAAAGGAGACGCCCACCGCGCCGGCGGCATAGGCCATGGCCGCTGACATCTCGACCACACGGGCATGGCGGAAAGCAAACAGACCACCCACCACGGTCATCAGAGCGAAGATCGTGGCAAACAGCCGACGCACGGCATCCGCCTCTACCAGCTGGATCTCGAAATTCATGAAGGCAGCGCTCAGCAACACGCCATCATCGAGTCCCCAGATCATCAACAAGGTCAACGCTGGCGCGCCCATCATCAGGGCCGGCCGGAAAGTGGCGCGCACGAGCGGCAGCAGTATCGCCGCCAGGATCATGATGAGTGCGGGCGGGAAAATCAGATCACTTGTCATCATAGTACGAATCCGGTCGCTTCAACACATAACCCAGCAGCTTGGCGAAGACCACCATGGCCACGCAGCTCAGGAAGCCGAACAGTGCGTAGAAGGCGAACCAGCCATCCACGCCAAAATAGTCATGGACCTCGACTGGCAGTTGGGCCAGTACGGTCAACGCCAGCACCGCGCCGAAGATCCACCACAGGCGGCGTATCGTGGAAGGCCGCACCAGCCAGTGCAGTTCACTTTCATCCGGGCGGCTGTCCGCCGCCTTCTGTGCAGGGTGTTCGTTCATGACGCTCAACCTCCCACCAGAGTCATTTGCAGATCCAGCAACGGACCATTGAAGAAGAAGAACAGCAGCGTCAGCACCGCAGTAGTACACAACGCCAGTACCATCGGCAGCGGCGCTTCACCATGATCCTTCGCCGGGGCTTCGGTTTCCGGCAGGAAGAAGGCCTTGTAGATGATCGGCAGGAAATACGCCGCGTTCAGCGCCGTGGACAGGACCAGCACCACCAGTACAAACAGGTTCTCCGCTTCCAGCGCCCCGGCCAGTATGAACCACTTGGAGACGAAGCCGGCGGTGGGCGGAACCCCGATCATCGACAGGGCGGCCACCGCAAAGGCGGCCATCGTCCACGGCATGCGAAGCCCTATACCGTTCAACTGGCTGACCTCGGTCTTCTTGGCCGCCACGTAGATGGCACCGGCCACGAAGAACAGCGTGATTTTGCCGAAAGCGTGCGCGGCAATATGCATGACGGCGCCAATCTGGGCAAGCTGCGCCAGTGCCATGGTGGCCATGATGATGTAGCTGAGCTGGGAAATCGTGGAATAGGCCAGCAGGCGCTTGATGTTGTTCTGCCGCAGAGCCACGGCAGAGGCGGCCACCACGGTGAAGCCGGCCAGATAGACAGCCAGGCTCTCATACGGCACCCCGGCAAGGTAATCGGTGCCGAATATGTAGATCACCACCTTGGTCAGCGTGAATACACCCGCCTTCACGACCGCCACGGCGTGGAGCAGTGCGGAAACCGGAGTCGGTGCCACCATCGCGGCCGGCAACCAGCGGTGGAACGGCATCACCGCCGCCTTGGCTACACCGAACAGGAACAGGAACAGCAGCAGCGTGGCCGAGCCGGCAGCCAGGTTGCCCTCCAGTATCCCGCCCAGGGTAAAGTCCAGGGTGCCGGCTGCGGCATAGGTCCAGATGATAGCCGGCAGGAAGAACACGATGGACGTGGTCATCAGGATGCCGAGATAGGTACGGCCACCTGCCTTCGCCTTGTCGTCGCCCTTGTGCGTGACCAGCGGATAGGTCGACAGGGTCAGCACTTCATAGAAGATGAACAGGGTCAGCAGATTGGCCGAAAACGCCACCCCCATGGCCGCAGACAGCGCAATGGCGAAACACACGAAGAAGCGGGTATGGTGCTTCTCCCCTGCCCCGCGCATGTAACCGACCGCATAGATCGAGGTAACGATCCACAGGCCACTGGCGATCAGCGCAAACAGGATGGACAGCGGCTCGGTATTGAAGGCGATGCTGACGCCGGAGAACAGCGTCAGCCATTCCACGTAGATGAATTCACCGCCGGTCAGCCCGAGCAGTACGCGGATCACCAGCCCGAAAAGCGTGACAGCGGTGATCATCGTCGCCGCCTCGCGGATGTTGGGCCAGCGGCCCAGCAGCCCAATGGCCACGGCGCCGATCAACGGCACGATCAAGGCAAGGATCATGGCGGTATTGGCAGTCATCATGATCCGCTACCTCCCGCCATCAGCTGTGCGGCGGCCGCTTCCGCGATATCCACCGTCAGTCGCGTATCGATACCGAAATACAGGTTGGCCGCTATCAGTATCCATACCGGAATCAATAAACTCATGGGCGCTTCTTTCCGCTCCGGATTTTCAGGTTCACCGAACCAGCCGGCCTCCACGACCCGGCCGACATAGACCACGGCCAGCATGGAACCGGCCAGTATCACGACAACAATCGGCCACCAGCCCAGTTCCAGCGCGGCCAGGATCAGGTGCCACTTGCTGACGAAACCGACAGTAAGCGGCACGCCGATCAGACTGAGACCGCCCAGCACGAAAGCCCAGAAGGTCAGGGGCATGGTGCGGGCCAGGCCGCGCATCTGCTCGATGTTGGTGCCGCCCATCCGATAGGCCACCGCACCCAGGGTCATGAACAACGCCCCTTTCATCAGGCCGTGGTTGAACATATGCAACAATGCCGCTGTCAGCCCCATGGCAGTACCCATGGCGATACCGAGGACGATGTAACCGATCTGCGCCACGCTGGAGTACGCCAGCATGCGCTTGATGTTGGGCTGACCGATGCTCACTGTCGAGGCACTGAGCAGACCGATGATGGCCAGCGGGATCAGCACTTCAGCCAGCGGCTCCTGTCCGAAACTGAACGGCACTCCGAAAATGGTGAAGATGAAACGGATCAGCACATAGACCGCCACCTTCGTCGCTGTGGCCCCCATGAACGCGGTGACCGCCGACGGTGAGTAGGTGTATGCATTGGGCAACCACAGGTGTAGCGGGAACAACGCCAGCTTCAGCGAGATGCCGGTCACGATGAAGGCGAACGCCGTCCTGACCGTGGCACTGTCCTGGATTTCAGGCAGGCGCTCGGCCAGGTCCATCATGTTCAGGGTGCCGGTCATCACATACAGGAAACCGATACCGATCAGGTAGAACGTGGCGCCGATTGTGCCCATGATCAGATAACTGAATGAAGAAGTCAGCGCCCTGCGATCACGGCCCATGGCGATCAACGCATAGGTGGCCAGCGATGAAATCTCCAGGAAGACGAACACGTTGAACGCGTCCCCGGTGGCCGTGATGCCGCACAGGCCGAGAATCTGCAACAACTGGGCTGAATAGAACAGCGGCGCCTTCTCATCACCCACCTCCTGGCGAATGCTGAGCCGTGCATAGGGCAACACTACACTGGCCAGACCCGTGATCAGCACCAGCAACAGCGCATTGGCCAGATCGACGCGGTACTCAATGCCCCACGGCGGCTCCCAGCCGCCCAGCGCATAACTGACCACGCCGTAGGTGGATACGTTCGCCAGCAACAGGATGCTGCACAGGAAGGAAAACCAGGTGACCAGGGTCGCCACGGCCCAGGGCCAGCGGCCACCACGCATGATCGCCACCAGCGGCGCCGCCAGCAGCGGCGCCACAACAATCAGAACGGGCAGATGAGTAACCATTACAGCGATGAATCCATGTTATGCAGATCGTCTTCTTCGATAGTACCGAAGGCGCGTTTGATGCGGATGGCCAGCGCGAGTCCCACCGCCGTGGTCGCCACACCGACCACAATGGCGGTCAGGATGAGTACATGAGGCAACGGATTAGAATACAGATCCTGCCCTTCGCTCAATACCGGACCGGCGCCCCCCTCGATATAGCCGAAACTGATATACAGGAAGAACACCGAGGTCTGGAACACGTTCAGACCGATGAGTTTCTTGACCAGGTTGCCACAGGAGATGACTGTGTACAGACCGGTCATCATCAGGAAAATGATGATGACGTAATTCCAGACACCGAGACCACTCACCGGGACCCCCCTTCTTCTTCTTCGTCGTCTTTCTGTGAAAAGGTGAAAAACAGCAGCATCATCACCGACGTCACGGTCAGGCCCACGCCGAGCTCGACCAGAATGATGCCGATATGCTGACCGGCCACCGGATACTCACCCAGCACGTCGTAATCAAGGTAATTGCCTCCATCCAGCAAGGTGGCCACACCCACCAGGGCATACAGCAGCACGCCCGCAGCGGCCACCAGTTTGAGAATCACCGGCGGGGCAATCTCCATGGCTTTCTCGACGCCGAACAGCAATGTATAGATCACAAACGCGGAGGCAAAGATGACACCTGCCTGGAATCCGCCGCCCGGACCATAATCGCCATGGAACTGCACGTAGAGACCGAACAGCAGTATGTAGGGCACCAGGAACTTGCCGACGATCCGTGAAATCAGTTGCTCATTCATGGCCGCCCTCCTTTTCCGGGTTTGCCGCATTCTCTGCGTCCCGTTCCTCTCTGCGCCCGCTGCGTCCGATCAGCAACAAAACAGCCACCAGCGCCGTAAAAATCACCACGACCTCCCCCAGGGTATCGAAGCCCCGATAGCTGGCCAGTACTGCGGTGACCACGTTGGGCACATCAATCTCGTTGGGCGATTCAAGCAGATAACGCGGTGCGACATGCGTTTGCACCGGATTGTCCGCCGCGCCAAAAGGCGGAAGGTCGACGATGCCGTAGATCAGTGCGCCACCGGTAACCAGTACGATCACCAGCGGCAGCCAGGCCTTGCTCTGCCGGTTGACCTTCTCCTCCCGGCCCACATGCGTCAACGTGGCCAGCAGCAGCAGTGTCGCGATGCCCGCGCCCACCGCCGCTTCCGTGAACGCCACATCGGCCGCCGCAAGTACCAGGAACAGCGAAGCGGACACCAGGCTGTAGATGCCGAACAGGACAATGGAGGTGAACAGGTCGCGAATCCGCAGTACCGCGATCGAGATCACTGCCAGAAACGCCAGCAGGAAGATATCAATCATCTGAGTCATGATCATGAGGCCCGGTCTCCTTTTTTCCAGGGTTCCAGACCGTTATTGCGCGCCGTTCTGGCCAGGGCATGGGATGCGGTGGGGCAGGTGAACAGCATGAACGCGAATATCAACGCCAGCTTGGCGCTGGCCAGGGTAAACCCGAAATGGATGGCCAGACCGCCCAGGAACAATCCGGTACACAATGTATCTGTGATACCTGCTGCGTGTAGACGGGTATAGAAATCCGGGAATCGCAATATGCCAATGGCGCCGACGACACCGAGCAGGCCACCAGCCAGCAACAATACAGCGGACAGAAGATCCAGTACGTCCATCAGGGTTCACTCCTCTTGCCCGTCGGCGCGTCGCCGGCACGGCCAAGATCACCGTGTTCAAAATACTTCATCACCGCCACGATGGCCACGAAGTTGATCATCGCGTAGACCAGCGCCACGTCCAGGTAGTCGCCCCGGTCCGCGATGCCTGCGATGAACGCGATCAACAGTACGGTCTTGGTACCGAACATGTTCACCGCCAGAATGCGGTCATAGACGGTGGGTCCCAACAGGGCCCGGACAATGGCCAGAGCCATGGTGACCAGTATGGCCAGAGCAGCGGCTGTCAACATCATGCTTCACCTTCCACGTCGCCAGGTACCCGTCGATCCATCTCGCCGCGCTCGACATCCGCCGCAATGGCGCCGTTCAGCGCGTGGATCTCCAATTCGTCGCCACGAATATCCACGGTCACCGTACCGGGCGTCAATGTGACGGAATTACCGAGCACCACCCGTCCCAGCTCGGAGTTCTGGCGGGTCCGCACCCGGATGATTCGGGGGTCAATATCGGGGTTCGGGCTGAGAATGATTTTCACCATCTTGATATTGGACAGGAGGATTTGACCCACCAGGTATACCCAATAGCGCAACAGTTGCACGCTGATGTGCATGGGATGACTCTCGGCATCCACCACGTTCATCCGGTGGGCAAGATAGACGGTGAACAGGATGGACACCGCGCCCAGTGATAACAGCAGCGGATAGGTGTAACCGGAAAGGATCCACCAGACCACGGTGAGCACTATCAGCAGACTTGTCAGATGTTTCATACGACGCCTTTTTCTTTGGCTGTTTTCGCCGTTGCTCTGTGTCGGGCCGCCCGTTCGGCCATGGCGCGGGGCAGGCGAAAAAGTAGCAAACCCGGAATGGCTTGGCAAGGAAAACCGGCCGGATATGTAGTGATACTACATTACAGAGCGCTTTCACCGGAGCGGCAAATATTCGATAATGGCGCCTGGAACATTCGCAGCAGCGGGACAACAATCATGGGATTTCTAGCAGGTAAACGCTTTCTGATCGTGGGCGTGGCGAGCAAGCTCTCCATCGCCTCCGGTATCGCGGAAGCCATGCACCGGGAAGGCGCCGAGCTGGCCTTCACGTACCAGAACGACAAACTCAAGGGCCGGGTCGAGAAATTCGCCGCCGGCTGGGATTCATCACTGTGCTTTCCGTGCGACGTGGCCGATGATCAGCAGATCGAGGACGTCTTCACGGAACTGGGCAAGCACTGGGATGGACTGGACGGTATCATCCATGCGGTGGCCTTCGCGCCCGGACAGGAACTGGACGGCAATTTCGTGGATGTCACCACGCGCGAAGGCTTTCGCATGGCGCACGAGATCAGTTCCTTCAGCTTCCTGGCGCTGGCGCAGGCCGGGCGTAAAATGATGGAGGGACGCCAGGGCAGCCTGCTGACCCTGACCTACCTGGGTGCGATCCGCACCATGCCGAACTACAACGTCATGGGCCTGGCGAAGGCAAGCCTGGAAGCCAACGTACGGTACATGGCGACCAACCTGGGTCCGGAAGGCACCCGGGTGAACGCAGTATCCGCCGGCCCGATCCGCACCCTGGCGGCCTCCGGCATCAAGAGCTTCCGCCGCATGCTGGACTATAACCGGAAGCAGACCCCGATGCGGCGCAACACCACCATCGAGGAAGTCGGCAACGCGGCTGCCTTCCTGTGCTCGGACCTGGCGTCCGGTATTTCCGGGGAAATCCTCTACGTCGACGGCGGCTTCAACATCACCGCCATGGGCAGTCTGGAGGACGCGGCCGAGTAACAACGTCCCGGCCGCCTCCTCCCGGTAGCTCAGAGCTGCGGAGCGCCGCCCGGCATAGCCGGTGCGGTCCCGCTCTCGCCAAACTCGAAATCCGAGGCCCGCCGTTCGATATCGGCCGCTGTGCGGCGATTGGCCAGCAGCGCATCGAAACCGCGCCGCCCATAGTGATCATTCAGCACCTGAACCAACTGCTCCCGCTGCTGCTCAGGCAGTGAATCCAGGCTGCCCCCGGCCACGGCATGCAGCTCCACAACCACGTACGTCCCGTTATCCAGACTGCCACCCTGGCGCACCGGATCATCCCCTTCCGGAGGACGGATCGAGAACGCCAGTTGCGCCACCTGGGGATTGACCTGGCCGGAATTGCGCGAAGCATCGGTGACTTCGCGCCACTCCAGCCCCTCTTCCTCGACCAGATCATCGATGGATTCTCCGCTCTCCAGCCGGGACAGAATACGCTCACCAATCTCCCGGGCCAGCTCGCGCTCACGCTGGCTGCGCAACGTGGCTGCGATTTCGTCACGCACCTCTTCCAGTGGACGCACTGCCTCCGGGCGGTGCTCATCCAGATGCAACACCAGCGCCCGCTCATCACCCAGTTCAATCAGATCACTGTTGAGATCGTCGTACAATACTTCACCGGAGAACGCCGCCTCGATGACCTGCTCATTGCCGGTGATGTCGTCGGGGCCGCCCGATTCACCAAAGAAGGGGCTTTCCTGTATGGGCAGGTCCATCTCGCTGGCAACGGACTCCAGATCAAAGGTCTCGAAAGCCAGGTTGGCCAATCTTTCCAGGCTGGAGAACCACACCTCATCCACCTCCGACTCGACCAGCTCCCGCTCGATCTCTTCGGCGCGCTCTTCGAAGGAAGGATATTCCTCGAAATCGTATTCGGTCAGCTTCACCAGATGGACACCGAATTCGCTGACCACCGGGGCGGAGACTTCCTCGACCTCCAGGCCACGCAGCGCCTCTTCCACGGCATCCGGGAAAACGCTGCCATCGCTATAGCCGATATCACCACCATCGCGGGCGGAGACCACATCGTCGGAATATTCCTGCGCCAGGTCCGCGAATGATTCGCCGTCCTCGATACGTGCCCGCAGCTCTCCGGCCAGTTCCACAGCCTCTTCCTCGCTGCGGTCACCGCCCGTTTCCAGCAGAATATGTGCCGCGCGGCGCTCTTCATCGCCCGACGCCTCGTCACGGGCCTCTTCATAGGCCTGGCGTACACGCTCCTCCGAGACCTCGAACTCATCGTACAGCTGGTCACGGCGCAGCATGACGTAGTTGACCGACACCTGCTCCTCGCGCATGAACCGGTCCGTGTTGTTCTCGTAAAAGGCCTCGATATCTTCTTCGGCAATCGCCTCACCCATGGTGCGCGAGCCGGTCGGTACGGACAGGAAACGGAAATCCCGCGTCTGACTCAACAGGGCGGCGATCCGCTCCAGAGCAGCCTGCGGTACGAAGGCCGATGCCGAATAGGCGGTGGCCAACTGGGTGATCAACATCTGATCAGCCAGGGCGGCCCTGTAGCCCGACGGATTGAAGCCCTGCGTCGCCATGGTGCGGGCAGCGTAGTCGCTATCAAAGCGCCCATTGATCTGGAACTGGGGGGAATTGAGGATCTGCTGGTCGATGGAGCGTCCTGAAATGACCAGACCACTGTCCTCGGCCGTCTGCATCAACACACGGTTCTCGACCAGTTGCTCCAGCGCGATGTCCCTCAGGTCGGCATCATCAAAGCTGGAGACCTGACTCCCCAGATTGCTCATCAGGCGCTGGATGGCGCCATTGAGCTCCTGCTCGGTGATCTCTTCACCGTTGACAGTGGCGACGTTCTGCGGATTGAAGAATCCGCCAACAATGGATTCGGCGCCGAACAGGGCGAACACGCCGATGATCAGACCGATGATGATCTTGGATAGGAAACTCTGGGAGTTGTCTCGCATTCGCTGCAGCATGGTGATTCCTGCTTCAATCGTACCAACGAAAAAAGAGGCGCATCGATGATGCGCCTCCTCTCTGCGGCTCATCGGTCATGGTGACCAACCAGCCCTTGTATGATCCATCGGCTTGAGGCCGGCCGAAGCCCCGCAGGACTGCCTTCCGGACATGGGCAGGATCAGTTGTTTACCGCATCCTTCAGTGCCTTGCCCGCTTTGAAACTGGGCACTTTGGCGGCAGAAATCTGGATTGTCGCCCCGGTCTGGGGGTTACGTCCGGTTCGGGCAGCCCGTTCCTTGGTAGCAAAGGTACCAAAGCCGACGAGCACTACAGGGTCGCTTTTCTTCAGAGAGTCGGTGATCGTTTCGATCATTGAATCCACTGCACGGCCGGCAGCAGCCTTAGGTATGTCGGCACTGGCAGCCACGGCTTCGATCAGTTCAGATTTATTCACGTTATCCCCTTTATTTTTCTGTCTTAAGTAGTGTATTTCCGTCTACGTGTCACAACGGCGTTCGATACTTGCATGATTCTTGACTGCGACATGACCCGGACTTTATACCAAGCCTCCGAAAGCCCTGTCAACTCGCAGCCTGCGGCAGGCCGCCGCTTTGCGCGTCAATGTGTACTGGGTACCGTTTTCCCGGACGAGCGTCCCTTGCCTTTCCGGCTTTTGACCGCACGGTCCTTGCCTGACTCTTCATCGGTCTGCGGCACGGGCTGATGCTCGAGCGCCACCTCCAGAACCTCATCAATCCACTTCACCGGTCGGATCTCCAGCTCGGCCTTGATGTTGTCCGGAATTTCCTTCAGATCCCGCTCGTTCTCATGCGGAATGATGACGGTACGGATGTTACCACGATGCGCGGCCAACAACTTCTCTTTCAGACCACCGATGCGCAGCACCTGCCCGCGCAAGGTGATCTCGCCGGTCATTGCCACGTCGGCCCGTACCGGTATACCGGTCAGCACGGACACCAGCGCGGTACACATGCCCACCCCGGCACTGGGGCCGTCTTTCGGCGTGGCGCCCTCGGGAACGTGAATGTGCAGATCCTTGTTCTCGTGGAAGTCCGCAGGCAGGCCAAGCGCCGCCGCCCGGCTTCGCACCACCGTCAACGCTGCCTGGATAGACTCCTGCATCACATCGCCCAGCGAGCCGGTCTTGACGATCTTGCCCTTGCCGTCAACGGCCACTGACTCGATGGTCAACAACTCGCCACCCACCTGGGTCCAGGCCAGGCCATTGACCTGACCAATGCGGTTCTCCTCTTCGGCCACACCGTAATCGAAGCGCCGCACACCCACGTAATCCTCGAGTTGCTCCGGCTGAAGATCCAATGGAATGGTTTTCTTCTCCACCGCATTTTCACGGACCACCTTGCGCGAGATCTTGGCGATTTCACGCTCCAGGTTCCGCACACCCGCTTCCCGGGTGTAGTACCGTACCAGGTCGCGCACCACTTCTCGTCCGATGGTCAACTCTTTTTCCTTCAGGCCATTGGCCTTGAGCTGTTTGGGCACCAGGTAACGCAGCGCGATATTGATCTTTTCCTCTTCCGTGTAGCCGGGCAGCCGGATAACTTCCATACGGTCCAGCAGCGGACCGGGGATGTTCATCGTGTTGGAGGTGCAGACGAACATCACCTCGGAGAGGTCATAATCCACTTCCAGGTAATGATCGTTGAAATTGTGGTTCTGCTCGGGGTCCAGTACCTCCAACAGGGCAGACGCCGGATCACCGCGGTGATCCATGCCCATCTTGTCGACCTCGTCGAGCAGGAACAGCGGGTTCTTGACACCGACCTTGGCCAGCTTCTGCGTCAACTTGCCGGGCAGGGACCCGATATAGGTGCGACGGTGACCGCGGATCTCGGCCTCGTCACGCACGCCGCCCAGCGCCATGCGCACGAACTTGCGATTGGTGGAACGGGCAATGGACTCGCCCAGCGAGGTTTTGCCCACGCCCGGGGGGCCGACCAGGCACAGGATCGGGCCCTTCAGCTTGCGGACCCGCTTCTGCACGGCCAGGTATTCGAGAATGCGCTCCTTGACTTCCTCCAGACCATAATGGTCGGCATCCAGGATTTTCTCGGCTTTGGAGAGATCCAGGGAGATGCGGCTGCGCTTTTTCCAGGGCACACTGATCATCCAGTCCAGATAGGTGCGCACCACGGACGCCTCCGAGGACATCGGCGACATCATCCTCAGCTTGTTCAACTCGCCCAGCGCCTTTTCTTTGGCCTCCTTGCTCATGCCGGCCTGCTCGATCCTGTTCTGCAGGTCCTCGGCTTCGTTCGGCGCATCATCCAGCTCACCCATTTCTTTCTGGATGGCTTTCATCTGTTCGTTGAGGTAGTACTCGCGCTGGCTCTTCTCCATCTGCTTCTTGACGCGGCCCCGGATGCGTTTCTCGACCTGGAACAGGTCGATTTCGGCCTCGATCAGGCCCATCAGATGCTCAATGCGCGGCTTCAGGCTGACCAGTTCCAGCAGGTTCTGGCGCTCCTGCAATTGCAGGGACATGTGCGAGGCAATGGTATCGACCATGCGCCCGGCCTCCTCGATACCGGAAATCGAGTTCATCACTTCCGGCGGTATTTTCTTGCTGAGCTGCACATACTGCTCGAACTGGGACAGCAGCGAGCGCTGTAACAGCGGCTGCTGCTTGTCCGACAGCGGCTCGGGCGACAACGGCACCACCTGGCACTGGAAATGCTCGCCACTGGTGTCCACAGAGCGGATGCGCGCGCGCGAGCCGCCTTCCACCAGTACTTTGACGGTGCCGTCGGGCAGGCGGATCAGTTGCAGAATGGTGGAGACAGTACCGATGTTGAAAAGATCCCGGGGGCCGGGGTCATCATCGGCGGCGTTTTTCTGGGCCACCAGCAGCACCTGCTTCTGGTCCTGCATGGCCGCTTCCAGCGCCTTGATGGACTTCGGTCGTCCCACGAACAGGGGCTGGACGATATTGGGGTAGACCACCACGTCCCGCAGTGGCAGCAGCGGGAGCGCCGACTGTCCTGCGTCCTGTTCATGAGTATCGGGTAGATCCGGGGACTGGCCCATAATGAGAATCCTGCTGGTTGGGAATGACTTGGCTACTGAACAATGTAGGGCCGGTAGGCGCCGTTTTCAAGCGCCCGTCATTCGTCGGCGGTACCGCAGGACGACTGCTGCTCAACATTCTCGTACATCAGCATCGGCTCGGACTCGCCGTTGATCACGGCGGCATCGATGACGACCTTGCTGACGTTCTCCAGGGACGGGATCCGGTACATGGTATCCAGCAGTACCGATTCCATGATGGAACGCAGGCCACGGGCACCGGTCTTGCGGGCCTTGGCCTTCAGAGCGATCGCCTCAAGGGCATCGTCACGGAACTGGATCTCCACGTCCTCCAGATCGAACAGTTTGATGTACTGCTTGACCAGCGAGTTCTTCGGCTCCCTGAGGATACGCACCAGCGCCTCCAGGTCCAGCTCCTCGAGCGTGGCGATCATCGGCAAGCGGCCTACAAATTCCGGGATCAGGCCATATTTGACCAGATCCTCGGGTTCGACATCATGCAGGATTTCGCCCACCCCCTGGCTGGTATCCTTGCTGCGCACCTCGGCGCCGAAACCGATACCGCCCTTCTCCGAGCGGTCCCGTATGACCTTGTCCAGGCCGGCAAACGCCCCGCCACAGATGAACAGGATATTGCTGGTATCGACCTGCAGGAATTCCTGCTGCGGATGCTTGCGGCCACCCTGCGGCGGCACGGAAGCCACCGTGCCTTCGATAAGCTTCAACAGGGCCTGCTGCACGCCTTCACCGGACACATCACGGGTGATCGAGGGGTTGTCCGACTTACGGGAGATCTTGTCGATTTCATCAATATAGACGATTCCGATCTGCGCCTTGTCGACATCGTAATCGCACTTCTGCAGCAACTTCTGGATAATGTTTTCGACATCCTCCCCCACATAACCGGCTTCGGTCAGCGTGGTGGCATCGGCGATAGTGAACGGCACATCCAGCAGACGGGCCAGCGTCTCGGCCAGCAGTGTCTTGCCGGTACCGGTGGGGCCGATCATCAGGATATTGCTCTTGGCGAGCTCAACCCCGTCGTTGCCCTTGTCATAGTTGAGACGCTTGTAGTGATTGTAGACAGCCACGGCCAGCACACGCTTGGCGGCCTCCTGCCCGATCACGTACTCATCCAGGGTTTCCTTGATCTCCTGTGGAGACGGCAGACGCTTGTCGCCTTCGACACCTTCCTTTTCCTGGATCTCCTCGCGGATGATGTCATTGCACAGGTCAACACATTCATCACAGACAAACACGGAAGGCCCGGCAATCAACTTGCGCACTTCGTGCTGGCTTTTGCCACAGAAAGAGCAATACAGCAGCTTGCCGTTATCCTCACCGTTATTGTAGCGATCATCAGACATGCAAAATCCTCGCGTTACGCAGATGCACTGCGATGTTCCAGCACCTGGTCCACCAGGCCGTACGTTACCGCTTCCTCTGCCGTCAGAAACCGGTCTCGCTCGGTATCATTTTCTATAGTCTCAAGGTCCTGACCCGTATGCAACGCCATAATGCGGTTGAGCTGTTCACGCATCTTGAGGATTTCCGTGGCCTGTATCTCGATATCCGAGGCCTGCCCCTGGGCACCGCCGCTGGGTTGATGGATCATCACACGGGAGTGCGGCAGCGCAAAACGCTTGCCCTTCGCCCCCGCAGTGAGCAGCAGCGCACCCATGCTGGCCGCCTGCCCCACGCACAGGGTGCTGACGTCCGGCTTGATGAACTGCATGGTGTCGTAGATGGACATGCCGGCCGTCACCGAACCGCCCGGGGAATTGATATACAGATGGATGTCCTTGTCCGGATTCTCGGACTCCAGGAACAACAGCTGAGCAACGACCAGGTTGGCGACATTATCATCCACCGGACCGACCAGGAAGATCACATTCTCCTTCAGCAGCCGGGAGAAAATGTCGTAGGAGCGCTCCCCGCGGGAAGTCTGCTCGACCACCATCGGGATCAGTGCTGAGTACATCGTATTGTCGCCTGTTTCCATAAAGTCGATCGCCTGCCCTGTCTCGTTCATTATATCGGCACCACAGGCCATGCCTGCAGTGCCATGATGCCTGTCCGCAGATCAGCTGTCGGAATCAGCCTTCTTCGCGGCGGTCTTTTTGGCGGCCGCCTTTTTGGGCGCCGCTTTCTTTGCACTGGTTTTTTTGGCAGCGGTTTTCTTCGCAGCCGTTGTCTTTTCAGCCGGCTTCTTTGTGGCACTCTTTTTCGCAGTGGTCTTTTTCGCCGTCGACTTCTTTGCCGCCGTTTTCTTCGCGGCTGACTTCTTCGCGGTCGACTTGCCCTTCTTCTCTTCTACGTCATCCCCGGCCTCTTCGGATTTCGGATTGATCAGCGCGTCATAGCTGACTTCCTTCTCCGACACATCGGCCTGCTCCAGAATGATGTCGAACACCTGGTCTTCCAGCACTGCGGACTCCATGGCCTGGAGCTGCTCCTGGTTACCGTAGTACCAGTTGATGACCTGTTCGGGCTGCTCATAGGTGGAAGCGACGTCCTCGATGGCTTCGCGGACACGGGCGGGATCGGCCTGCAGGCCCTTCTGCTTGATCACCTCGCCCAGGATCAGTCCCAGCGCCACGCGCTTCCCGGCCTGTTCCCGGAACAGCTCATCCGGCAGCATGGAGGGATCCAGGTTCTGGGCACCCTGCCCGAAACGCTGCATCGCCTGCTGGCGCAGTGTGTCGATCTCCGCCGCCGCCAGCGACTCGGGCACATCCACCGGATTGGCCTCGATCAACTTGTCCATCATCTGGCTCTTGACCTGGTTGCGGCTGGCCTTGCGCAGCTCGCGCTCCATGTTCTCCCGCACTTCCTTGCGGAAATTCTCCTCGCCGCCTTCCTCGACACCGAATACGGCAAAGAACTCGTCATTCAGCTCCGGCAGGACCGGCTCCGAGACGCTGTTCACTGTGACCTTGAACTGCACCGGCTTGCCGGCCAGCTCACGATTCTGGTAGTCCTCGGGGAAGGTCAGATCCAGCGTCACCTCGTCGCCGGCCTTTGTTTTCAGCAGACCGTCCTCGAAACCCTCGATCATGCGGCCGCCGCCCAGCTCCAGATTGGTGTTCTGGCCACTGCCCCCGGCAAACTCCTCGCCGTCCATGGTGCCGACGAAATCAATAGTGACCTGGTCGCCCTCGCGCGCCTGGCGCTTGACTTCCTTCCAGGTGCGGCGCTGCTGGCGCAGAGACTCGATCATCTTGTCGATGTCGGCCTCGGTAACCTCGGCCACCTTCTTTTCCACGTCCAGCTTCGAGAAATCGCTCAGCTCAAGCTCCGGATAGACATCGAATACCGCCACGAATTCCAGGTCCCTGCCCTCTTCCGTGGTCTTCGGCTCAATCTTCGGCTGACCGGCCGGGCGCAGGTTTTCCTGCGAGATGGCCTGGTAGTAGCTGCGGCTCATCACCTCGCCCAGCACTTCCTGGCGAACGCCCTTGCCGAAGCGCTTCTTTATCACTTTCAGAGGAATCTTTCCCTTGCGAAAGCCGTTGATCCGTACGGTTTTGGCCGCTTCCTGCAGCCGGGCATTGACGGCATCATCAATTTCAGACGCGGGAACACCCACGGTCATTCGGCGTTCGAGTCCGGAAGTGGTTTCAATCGAGACTTGCATGAATCATCCTCTTCAGCCAGCTCCCTCATACAGGGCTGGAAGCACTATTCGGTTGTCAGGTATGCCCGCATCATCCCTATACAGGCCGTTGCGGGCGGGCCAGGAGACTGCTGTACCAGGAAGAATCACAACTATTGAAGTAATTTCAAACAGTTAACGATTCAACCCCGTGTTTCAGAGAGCGCGATTGTCCCACAACACCCGCAGGGATTCAATAAACCGGACAACGGCGAGGAACCATTTGCCAAATGCGGCATCATAGCTATACTGCAACCCAGAACAACAAGTGAAACCGCAGAGGGCAGATCCATGACAGAATACAATCGCAGCACAGACCGGGATTTGACCTCCCATGAACGCACCGAGCGGCTTTTTCTGGACAGTGGATTGTGGTATTTCCGCACCCGCGAAGGGGCACCGATCGGCCCGTTCCGGTATCGCCGGGAAGCCGAGGCCATGCTGACACGCTTTGTCGAACGGATTCAGGAAAAGGAACAGCGCACGCAGGCCCGCTCAACGAGACAACCACCCCATGCCCGGACGGCAGCCGCATTCTGAACGGCATCACGCCACCAGTGCACGCGAATCACCGGACGGCGAAGATACATCCCGTTCACTGGCCACCGACTGATCACGCCCCCCCGGACCGGCCAGCACAGTGAGACGATCAAACAACACGTCCTGATGCCGCAGGAAGAAGAAGTGTCCCGCACCGCACAGGCGACGCAGCCGGGCGCGAGGCATGCGCAGTACCAGCCGCCGGCCCCCACACTCACTCACCATCCGGTCCGATGCCCCGTACCAGAACTCCACAGGCAGCTCCAGACGCTCCGGATTGAAACGGCAACGGCGGAACCCGCCCGCCACGTCCTGCGCCAGGCCGCGACTGCCCTGCCGGGCCGCCTCGCCCAGGGACTCGCGCAGCCAACGCTGCACACCGGCCTGCCGCAGCAGACGATGATCGGACGGCCCGGCAACGCGGTCCAGCAGCGCCAGCCTCCGCGCCGGAGGCGTCCAGCGCGCGGCCAGCCGGCACCGCCACTGCAGCGCCCGCTGCAAAATGGCCTGCATCCAACCCTTTTCACCATCCATCCACAACGACGGACAGGAAAGCATCAGGCAAAAGCGCACACGGCCCGGATCATGCTGCGCCGCCTCCAGCGCGTAACCGGCGCCACCGCCCCAGGCGAGCAGGCCGTAGGACGGCAGGCCCAGAGCATCGGCAAGCGCAACCAGGTCGCCGGACGGATCGGTCTGCCCGGTGTCTGCATAATCACTGCCACCCAGCCCGGGCCTGTCGACGGCCACAATGCGGAAACCGCGCCGGCACGCCGAGGACTCCAGGGCACTTGCCTCCAGCCGGGAGCCGCCATATTGATGACAATAGAGCAGAGGAAAACCACCGGGCGCACCGAACTCACTGTAGGCGATACGGCGCCCACCCACGGAAATGCTGCCAGAACAGCCGCCGCCCTCGTTTCCCGAATACCCGTCCATGGGTAACGTCACCCCCTCGGGCCCCGGTTGCGGCTGCGGCTTCTGGAGATACATGATAGGCTTCAATCCATGACAGAATCAGTGAGTTGATGATAGGTGGGAATATTTCCCACGTCAACACCCGCGTCGCACAGACTTTTCTGCTTCAATGGTGTGGGAATGTTTCCCACCTCAAGGTATACTGCCGACATGTCGCAGAAATCGCCACCAACCGCCGGCCAGCCACCCGAGATTCTGGTGCGCGCCATCCGCAAGCTGCTGCGCCCTCTGGTGCGATTGATGCTGTCGTACCAGATCACCTATCCGATGCTGATCAGCCTGCTCAAATCACTCTATGTGGAAGTAGCCGACGAAGAGTTCGGCGTGGACGGCAAACGATCCTCCGACAGCCGCATCAACCTCCTGACCGGCGTACACCGCAAGGACATCAAGCGCCTGCGCGCCGAGCTGCACGAACCCAACCCCGTACCGGCCAACCTCTCCACCGGGGCGCGGCTCATCGCCTGGTGGACCGGCTCGGAAACCTTCCGCGATGCCTCCGGCGCTCCGGCCCCCCTGCCCCTGCGCAGCCATCTGGAAAGCGGGGATGGCGCCAGCTTCGAGGATCTGGTGGAACAGGTCTGCCGGCAGGACATCCGCCCCCGCGTCATTCTGGACGACTGGCTGCATCAGGGACTGGTACATATGGATGAGCAACAGCGCGTGGTGCTCGACACCATGGCCTTCATGCCGGAGGACGGCTTCGACGAAAAGGCGTTTTTCTTCGGCAAGAACCTGCACGACCACATCAGCGCCAGCACCCACAACCTGCTGGGCCGCAAACCACCCCTGTTCGACCGCAGCGTCTACTATGATCGCCTCTCGGCGCAGTCGGTGGAAGAGCTGACGCAGCTGGCCTCCGAAACCGGCATGCAGGCCCTGCAGACCATCAACCGCCGCGCGCTGGCGCTACAGCAGCGCGACGCGAATGCGGACAATAGCGACAGAAACGAACGATCTACTGACTCCAGTCACACAAACACAAATCAGTATCGTATGAATTTCGGCATATTCCATTACAATACTCCGTATGGTGATCGCGTCATCACGGCGCGGAACAACGACAAGAGCACTGACGCTGATGCCTAGAGCCATTATCGCCATACGCAATTACCCCGTAGCGCTGCTGCTCGCCGCGCTGATGTTTGCCGCCAGCCTGATACTGGCGGCCGGCAGCCTCGGGTACATCGGCGGTGATGATGAAGGCAGCGGCCTGGGTGGTACCGGGAAAAATGGTGACTTCGGCGGCAGCGGCCTGGGCGGCACCGGCGCCCCCAACCCCTTCTTCGGAGCCAGCGGTCAGGTCCCGGACCCGGACGAACGGGAGCCGTCGCAGGATCGCGGCGCACCGGCGGTGAACGACCCCGAAGCCCTGGACCGCGCCATGCGCCGGATCGACAATCAGTCACAGCCGCAGATGTTGCAGCTCCATGAGCCGGTGCAGACCGCCGACCTGGTCGACGACACTCGGACACGGGAAGCACTGCGTCAATCCCGGCGGACACTTCGCGACAAGGTGCTGCAACGCGGCGAACTGGCCCTGCAGAACCGCCCGGACGTCGTCAATATCCGGATCGAGGTCAATGACGCCATCGACAACGACGCCCTGATCGAGGGCATCGAACCCTACTCCCTGCCCCGCGCCGAACCGCAGTCCGCCTCTATGGAGGTGGCCGACGGTTCCGAAGACACAGCGGAGGGCGCGGAAGCACAGGAAGAGACCTCGGACCCGCGTGCCAGCCCCGAGCGCATCCAGCGTCCCGAGCTGCCGCCGTTCCAGCGGGTACGCCCGGTGCAGCGGGCCTCCATTGCCGCGCCGCGGCCCCGCCCGATGCGGATCTGAGCCGTGCGGCTCACCAGCTCCGGGACAGCTGCAGGCCCACCGCCTGATCGGCACTGTCGCGGGTGAAGCCAGTGGTGACGTAGCCCATCACACTCCAGCGCGGATCGGGCGCCCAGGTCAGATACGGCAACAGTTCATGGGTTTCCACAGACCAGGTGGACGCTGCCTCGCGATAGTCATAGATCACGCCCCAGGACCACTCTCCTCCCTGGCTGTCCTGCCGCAAAGGACGGGAGAAGCCCAGTGACGCCCACCAGGTGTCCTGCAAATCCGCGAACCAATCGGAAGAACCGCGCCAGCGGTGCCCGAGCGTGGCGAAGGCGGTGGTATCACTGAATTGCTGGTAGAGATCGACCTGCAGCCCGGTATCCGTGGCGCCGGTACCCAGCCCCCGGGTTTCGTCCGCCGTAGGCAGCTTCACCTCGACCCCCACATCCAGGAACGGCCCGCCCTCGGACCACACCGGCGCCTCCCAGATGGCCTGCAGCAGCACGTCACCGAGGCCGCTGTCACGCACCCGGCGGGGCTCGGTGGTCTCCGGCACGTCCGGGCGCCCGGGCCGCGAAACCCCGCCGGTGTTGACCAGTACGTTCCCCGGGCCGCTGATTTTCAGCCAGGGCGCCGTTACACTGAAGCGCCATGGCGCACGGCTGTGCTCCCAGGACAGGGGAAGATAGGTCACATGGCTGTCCGCATCGGCTCCGTAGTCTCCGCGGCTGTAGTAACCACCCAGCGAAAGCGTATTCGCATAAGCAGCCCCACCGCCCGGCTGAGCATCGGAACCTGCGCTTTCCTGCGCCTGGATGGCCGGCACCACCGCCACAAGCACTACCGGCGCCAGGCGCCGCGCGACTGCGCCCGGCCAGCGTTTACAGGACATCGCTGCCATGCCTGCGTTCTGTCTCTGTCGGCACATACGCTCCGGACTCGCCGTGCATGAAAAAAAGCAAACTACCGTCACACTCTGACAAAGTCAAAGACGTTCAGGGTTTTCCAGAGCGCCCCGGCACGGTAGAGTAAGACCGGACGGTACTCTACAGCACAGACAGGGACAATAATGACAGAACACCGGACGAGGCAGATCATCGTTTTTGTATTGAGTCTACTGGTAGCTTGCCCGGGATTACCGACGCTTGTCCTCGCACAATCCGGTAACAACCCGCCTCCCGTGGACCGGCTCGACGCACTGGTTACAGAAGGCGAGTATCAGCAGGCCTATGAACTGGCCAACTCGGAGCTATTCGAATGGGAGGGCGATCCGGAGTTCGACCTGCTCTACGGTCTGGCCGCCCTGGAATCGGGCAACCCCAATGAAGCCGTATTCGCGCTGGAACGGGTATCCAATAGCGCACCGCAGCGCACACAGCGCCTGCGCGCCCGCCTGGAACTGGCCCGGGCGCATTTTGCCACCGGCAACCTGGACGCATCGGAGAACCTGTTCCGCAACGTCCTGGAGTCCGATCCCCCGCAGAACGTACGCGACAACATCACGGTGTTCCTGGGTCTGATCGACAACCAGCGCCGCCAGCAGCGCAGCAGTACCGACTTCGAGATTGCGGCCAACGGCGGACACGACAACAACGTCAACAGCGCCACCGCCAACGCCCTGATCGACACCCCGCTGATCGGTCAGGTGGAGCTGAATCCCGATGGCCGCAAGACCGCCGACGAGTTCATGGAGTGGAATGGCAGCCTGCGGCACCGCCGGCCACTGCGCCGCAACCTGGCCGTGGAGGTGGATGCCACGCTCAACAGCCGTGACAACCTGTCCACGGACGATTTCGATCTCGACACCCTGCGCAGCGGTGTTTCCGCCGTCTACACGCAGGCCAACCACCGGCTGCGGGGCGGCCTTAACGTGCAGCGTGCCTGGCTGAAGGGCGACGGCTTCCAGACCAGTGCCGGACTGACCGGATCCTGGCAGCGCTCGGGAGGCGGCAGCTGGTACCAGACGGCAAGCCTGTCCCTCAATGCCATCCGCTATGACAATGCCCCGGATTCGCCGCGCAACGACCTGCGGGACGTCAACCAGGCACTGATTTCCGGCGGCCTGATCCGTGTTTCGGCCCCCTGGACCCACAGCCTCAACGTCTTCTACGCCAATGAAAGCGCCCTGCGCGAGGCGGGCCGCCACAACGGCCGGCGTTTCCACGGCGCCGCCTACAGCGGCATCTGGGATTTCAGCGACCAGCACCAGCCTTACGCCCGCGTGTCACTGCAGGAAGTGCGGCACAAGGGACGTCATCCGGTCTTTTTCGAGCACACCCGAGAAGACACGCAGCTCAGCGCCACCGCCGGCTGGCGATGGCAGTACAACGGACAACTCGAAGTCAACGGCGAACTGATGTACATGGACGCCGACAGCAACATCACCCTGTTCGATTACTCGCGCTTCCGCTTTCAGGCGGGCGTGCGATATCGATTTGAACGATAGACGGGATCACGATCATGAAACGCATGACGGGACAGATTACCTATCTTGCACTGGCATTCTCGCTGGCACTGATTCTGAGCGCCAGAACGGCACTCGCACAGGACTCCGACATCGTGGGCCGAGTGGTACGCACCAGCGGCCAGGTGGCGGCGCAGAGCGACGATGGTCCGCGCGCCCTGGAGCGTAACGCTGAACTGTATGTGGGCGACACGGTCATCACCGGCCCGGCCGGTTTTGCCCAGTTGCGTCTCACCGACTCCTCCATTGTCTCGCTGCGCGAGGACACCGTTTTCGAGATTGTCGAATACAGTCTCGACGCCGCCGACGGCAGCGCGGACCGCGCCAACATGAGCCTGATCGAGGGCGGTTTCCGCACCATCACCGGCAGCATCGGCGCCGACGACCGCGATGCCTACAACATCGACACCGTCTTCGCGACCATCGGCATCCGCGGCACCGACCACGAGGCGGTCATCACACCGGAAGGCCTCTACGCGGCCGTCCGCGACGGCGGCACCACCGTAGAGAATGAGGCCGGAGTACTGGATCTGGGCGTGGACGCGGGTTTCGACTACGGCTACGTCTCCTCCCCCGACAGCCCGCCGCAGGGCCTGGTCGAGCCACCGGCGGTACTGGGCAGCATCCCCATTGTCGATGACGACACCGAAGAGGACGACGATGACGATACAGCCGACGATGATGATGGTGCAGCGGGAGACGACGGCGGCGGCGATGCCGACGACACAGCGGATGATGACGGCGGTGATGATGCCGACGACAGTGCCGGCCAGGATGACGCTGATTCCGGTCAGGCACTGACAGACGACCAGGGCGGCCAGGATGGTAACCAGGGTGACGACGCAGGAGCTGCCCAGGGCGGCGGCCAGCCTCCCCAGGGCAATGCCTTCGGTGCCACCGGCGATCCGTCGGGTGGCGATGGGCCGGGCAATGATCCTGACGTGAACATCAACCCCGGTGAAACCGGCGATGGCAGTGTGCCGGCGGAGCCCGAACCTGAGCCCGAACCTGAGCCCGAACCTGAGCCCGAGCCCGAACCTGAGCCTGAGCCTGAGCCCGAACCTGAACCTGAGCCCGAACCTGAACTTGAAAAAGTCCAAGTTGTGGAATCTGAAAAACCGGAGCCTGAGCCCGTATTGGACCAGAGCGAACAGGACGCGCTCGAAGAACCCAATGGCATGGCAATCGCCCTGCTGGGCAATGACGACTTCGGTGGCTCATTGTTTGGTGTGACGCTGGAAACAGATGATGGCACCGTTGTGGTCGGATTCAGCGCTTCGGAAGAGTTCGTGGTCTTCCGGCTGGCTGAAGATGACCCGGTGCAGGAGCTGCAGAACGAGGACTACGGCGTTCGCTGGTCACGATGGGCTGCAGAAGGCGATCTGACCGCGTATAGTGGAAATCTGGAGGACGACCGCGACGAGAACCAGTTGACAGACGACCTGCTTCTGGTGAGCGCGCCGATGGCGAATAGCACTGCCCTTAACACCTCCGAAGCTTCATACGCAGATTACACCACTACATCGGATTTCCTGGCCAATCGCGATGGCGTCGATGAAGTGGAGATGGACTTCCGCTACAGCCTCTCCAGCGGCGACATCTCGAACGGGTCCTTGAAAGTCGTGGAAAACGGGAATCGCTGGAGCAGTGACAACTCGTTCTCTGGTTCACTGGATAAAGGTCAATTGCAATTGACTGACATCCAGGGAAGCATCACCGACGAAGTCCAGTATGCAGCATTCGGTGACGGCACGGCAGTAACAGGCATTGAAAACGAGAGTGAACGCAGCTTTACCGGCTCTCTGTCCGGCCTGTTTACCGGAGGAAGCGAAACCAGCCTGCCTGCCATCGTCGCCGGACTGAAATTGTCCGAGACCGAGGAAGACAACAGACTGGATATCAGCACCTTGTTGACCGGACGCATTCTTACTCCCGTATTTCCGGATGCAGACTGGACGGGAACCAACAGACAGGGCGGCGTGGTTAACTCATACTCCGGACTCAGAGGCCTGTTTTCGGGCGAGTCAGCCTTTGAAGATGGCGACAACTCCCCGAACCTTCTGTACCGATCATCCGGTACACACCCTAATGCAATGAACCTTGGTGCAGTGGATGTAGAAGGAGTGACCTACGGCGCTGTGGCAGACAGCACGGAGCGCACAGGTAACGTACACTGGGGTCACTGGCAGGATGTGAACATCGATTACTACCGCGACAGGGAAGATGACCAGAGTCTCGTCGATAACCTGCCCCCGGTTTCCCTGATGTTTGCCCATGCCACACGGCCCAAAGGGACAGGCTCACTGATCGGACAACGGAATTTCAGCGGGGCGGCCTCGGATTTCCAGATCGCTGACTCCGAAGAAACGTCCTACGAAAGCGTTACTGTAGACGGTACATTCCATATCGACCTGAACGACGGAGCAACGTTACAGGCAGGAAGCGAACTGTCAGTAGCGGTTACCCGTGATGGTTCAACCCGCACCTGGACGGCGGGATTTGACAACAGTCTGACGCTGCTTGCCCTCGGCACACTTCCCTCCACGCAAATCGACGGATCCATCGAGAATTCCACGGATACATTCTCGGGCAATCTCACCGCGCAATTGACTGGTGAATACGCATCCGGCCTATTGGTCGGTTTCCGATGGTTCGAGGATGACACCTCATCCAGCTGGCTTGCCGGAAATACACTGTTCGAGACTAACAAAACACCCGTGCTGTCACCCGGACCGGACGGCAGTGTGGCCGGCTGGGCCCTGGACTGGGATCGCGGCAGCAATGCCATTGCCTTTTCAGGTAACGCGGTGCTCGAGGACGGCGATCTCACGTATCTGGAAGATCCCGTAAACGGCCAGGTGCTTCGTGCAGGGACACCTTCCTCACCGGAAGCCGATGTGGCAGGCTCAGGCGTGAGTTGGGGCATCTGGGAAACAAGCCCGAACAGCCCTGTACTGTATGAGGACGGCCAGGATGAGGACAGCGGATTCAAGCTGGATCGGAAGTTCATTTTCACGCAGTACACGCCCACGGATGCAACGTTCTTCGAACAGTTCGACCCCGAGGCTGAAAGCAGCTCGACGCTATTGAGTGGTTTCTCCTACACCGGCACCACCAGTGGAGACGTACTGAATGTTCCGGATTCCCGTTTCATCAGCCGCAGCGGTTCACTGCTTGAAGAACTCCGCGCCGGATTCGATATCGATTTCTCTTCAGGCGCCATCAGTGACGGTAAGCTGGCCCTGATCTTCCAGAACCCGGCTAACGAAGAGTGGCATGTGAACTTTTCCGGCCAGTTGGCCAATGGACTCGTTGACACCCTCACCATCGATAGCAGTTCCATCTATGGTTATGGCGACATCCTCAGTGGCGATGTCGAGGGGACACTCACTGGCGGATTCACGGGCAACGAAGCGGATCACTGGATTGGCGGGTTCAATCTACGCGGCCCGTCGGGGACTGCTGACAGAGCGGGCTACGCCAGTGGCAGTTATGTACTGGGACAACGCCCGGCTTCTTGGCTGACGCTGGCCGAGCAGGAAGCGCTTTCCGAGGGGACCGATTTCGGCATCATGGCATTGTCCTCGTCCTTCAGTGGCGAACAGGACGTCCGAGGGTTGTTTGGCGGCCCCGCGCTGTATCCCGGAAACTCCACCAACTTGAACAACGTGGCCATCGCCGACGGCGGCGTTGCGCCGGCCCAGGCCGATTTTTACGACCGAAGTCCTTCAAGGTACTTCCGCCGCAGTGGCGCCAGCCAGAAGCCGGTCCAGGTCAGCTACGAAGATCAACCGGCTATAATCACCTGGGGGTACTGGAACGGTTCCAATGCGATCCAGCGAATCGATGAATCGGTCAATGACGACCCAGGGAAGATTGACGACGAAGCCTTCTGGCTGATTGCCGAACCGGATGTACCCACGAATGCCGAAGGCAGCTTTGCGGCGTACTCCCGTCTGCTCGACACCTCTGCACAACAGGATTTCGGCTCCTCCTATTTCATCGTTGAACAGTTCGGTTTCCTCATCGATTTCAGTGACGGAAGCATCCACAACGGCCGTTTGCAGATCCGTGATGATTCCAACTATCAGCGATGGAATGTTGATTTCACGGGGCAGGCAGGTGGACCGTCCAGTGGTGACCACTCCTTTGCCTCAATGACAATCTCTGATGATTCATCCTTGAACAGCACGGATGAACAAGGAGAACTGTCAAACCAGGTTGAAGGTGACATTGGCGGGCTTTTCGTCAACTCGGGTGAGCATTTTGCCAGCGCTTTTGCTCTCTGGGACGCTGCCGATGAGACCGAGAGTACCGCGAACATCTCGGGTGCAGCCGTTATCGGCAGAAACGAAGGCTGGGGCGACTGGGCGGAACCCGCCGTGGAGAACTGGTCAGAGGTTATTGCCAACGCCGTCCCCGGAAGCCTATTCCATGACCCGGCCATAGCCCAGCAGCCTCGGCTCGCGGAGCTATCAGGAACTGCAACATTCGGATCAGAAGATGCTGACATCCATGACCTTGGATCTACCAACCCGGTCACAGGAATCAGTGGCGGATTCACAGTAGACTTCGATGATACCAGCGGAACACCCATCTCGGACGGAGTACTGGAAATTGTCACTCGGATCGGTGAACAGTCAGAAGAAAACTGGACAATCAACTTCAGTGGAAACTTCGACACCAGCGGCACCGTCACACTGACCCCGTCTGAAATCGTGCGAGCTGCAGAGACGCTGGACCTGAACAATGTCACGCAGGAATTGGGGGGATTGCTCACCGGCTCCAATGCGGAAATCTTTTTGGGGGATCTGGAACTGGTAGATCAAGAAACGACGCTGAAAGCCATCTACGCGCTGGGTCGTGCCGCGAACTGAAACCACGCATTGGGGATACGGCTCGGACCCGCTCCTCCAGCATCAGCGTTTCCGTTCAACCCTGTCAGAGCCTA
The DNA here is from genome assembly GCA_040882255.1 of Pseudohongiellaceae bacterium. GTDB lineage: Bacteria > Pseudomonadota > Gammaproteobacteria > Pseudomonadales > Pseudohongiellaceae > PWQG01. The sequence continues at coordinate 446,941 of JBBEBP010000011.1, forward strand.
CCCCGGGAGGTGATGTCATGACAATTCGAGAACTGGACACCGTAACACTACGGCATGGCCTTCCACGGCACCACCACCTGGAAAGAGGTGCCCGGGGCGCTGTTGTGCACATTCACAGCCAGCACTACTTCGAGGTGGAATTTTCAGGGAAGATGGAAGCGCTGCAGCCCTGATGACACTGAATACGGATGATATCCAGCCCGCTACTGTTCAGACCGGGCCAGCCTGACGAGCGCGGCCTACTCCCGCTCCTCCAGCTCCAGCGCCGCCGAGTTCATGCAGTACCGCAGCCCGGTCGGCGCCGGCCCGTCCTCGAAGACGTGGCCCAGGTGCCCGCCGCAGCTGCGGCACACCACTTCCGTGCGGACCATGCCCATGCTGCCGTCCTGCTTCTCTTCCACGGCTTCCTCGCTGAGTGGCGCGTAGAAACTCGGCCAGCCCGAGCCGGAATCGTACTTGGTCCCGGAGTCGAACAATGACGCGCCACAACCGGCACAATGGTAGGTACCCGGGGTCTTGGTATCGTGGTACTTGCCGGTAAAAGGCCGCTCCGTGCCCCCTTCCCGCAGAACATGATGACTCATGCCATCCAGCTTGGTATCAGGCTCGCTCATTTCGATATTCCTCTTGACCGGGGTTCGTGCGATAAATTGGTAGATCACGATAGTATCCTTGATCTCGCAGAGATCGCCAAGTGCGCCAGGGAAAGCAGCCCACGGGTTTCTCGGCGCGCTTGGCGATCTCCGCGAGATTCCATGACTACTCTATCATTTTCCCCGCAGGCGGTTACAATACGCCGTTCAACCACCCAGCAGGACGCACGAGAGCGCCAACGGCATGAAAGAGATCAGACAGTCCGACAAACTGGCCCGGGTCTGTTACGACATTCGCGGACCGGTCCTGGAAGAAGCCAGACGCCTGGAAGAGGAAGGCCATCGCATCCTCAAACTGAACATCGGCAACCCCGGTGCCTTCGGTTTCGAGGCGCCCGACGAGATCATCCAGGACGTTATCCTGAACCTGCCCAACGCACAGGGCTACAGCGATTCCAGGGGACTGTTCAGCGCGCGCAAGGCGATCATGCAGGAATGCCAGCAGATCGGCATCAAGGACGTGGGGATCGACGACATCTACCTGGGCAACGGCGTCAGCGAACTTATCGTCATGGCCATGCAGGCCCTGCTCAACAACACCGACGAAGTCCTGATCCCGGCGCCGGACTATCCCCTGTGGACCGCTGCCGTCAGTCTCAGCGGCGGCAATCCCGTGCACTACATCTGTGACGAACAGTCGGACTGGTTCCCGGACGTGGCCGACATTGAATCGAAGATTACCGACAACACGCGGGCCATCGTCGTCATCAACCCCAACAACCCCACCGGGGCCGTCTACAGCACCGACGTCCTGTTGGAGATCGTGCGCGTGGCCCGCAAGCACAAACTGATCATCTTCGCCGACGAGATCTACAGCAAGATCCTCTATGACGAAGCCCGGCACGTGCCCATCGCCTCGCTGTGCGAGGACCTGTTCGTGGTCACCTTCAATGGACTGTCCAAGTCCTACCGCCTGGCCGGCTTCCGTTCCGGCTGGATGATCCTCAGCGGCGCAAAACACAAGGCCGTCAACTACATTGAGGGAATGGAAGTGTTGTCCAACATGCGTCTGTGCGCCAATGTGCCAGCGCAGCACGCCGTGCAGACTGCGCTGGGAGGCTATCAAAGCATTAACGAACTGATCGTGCCCGGCGGCCGCCTGCGTGACCAGCGCGATGCGGCCTGGGAGCAGCTCACCGCCATACCGGGCGTGAGCTGCGTCAAGCCGAAAGGCGCCATCTACATGTTCGTGAAACTCGACCCGTCGATCTACCCGGTCCACAACGACGCGAAGTTCGTGCTCGAGCTGTTGGCGCGGGAAAAAATCCTGGTGGTCCAGGGCACCGGCTTCAATATTACCGACACCCAGCACTTCCGGGTCGTGTTCCTGCCCACCCCCGACGTGATGCAGACAGCCATCGGCAAGATCGAACGCTTCCTGACCCGCTGGGCGCAGCTACACGGCTGACGGGTCCGGCTCCAGTCGCAGGCGGCGCAGGGTATCGAAGGCGCCCGCCAGCGAGCGGTCAGCCGGCACGGCATCGACCGCCTCGCGAAACCGCGTGGTCAGCGCCGATGGCGACGGCGCCGTCTCGTCCCGCAGGGCGATGCCCCGGTCGCCGGCCTCACTGACCGGCTCTTCCGGATGAAAATGTGCCCGGAAAGCCGCCAGCACACGGGCCGTGCCCGCCAGCTTCGCCGCCCGGCTGTAACCGGCAATATGAGGCGTGGCGATACGGGCCAGGTGTATCAGCTCCCGGTCCACCTCCGGCTCATCGTGAAACACATCCAGCACAGCCTGCAGATCGCCGCCGCTACGCAGCCGCTGCTTCAGCGCCGCTTCATCCAGCACTTCCCCGCGCGCCGTATTGATCAGCACGGTGCCGGGCCGCAGCCGCGACAGCCGTTCCGCGTTCAGTAACCCCCTTGTCGGATGTGGCCCCTGCGTTGTGTAGGGCACATGCAGGGAAACGATATCGGCATCCGCCAGCGCCTCATCCAGTGACGAAAAACACAGCTCCGGCACCCGGTCATCGAAAGCCCGGCGCACGGACGCGGATACACCGCCCTGCTCCACGAAGGGGTCGACCACCCGGCAGTGCACGCCCTTGCGCTGCAGTCGGTGTACGACTCGACTGCCCACATGCCCGGCACCGATGACCACGGCGCGGCCGCCCCCGGGTACGGTCAGCTCCTGTAGCGCGGCCATCACATAGGCGGCCACGGCATTGGCATTGCAGCCAGCCGCATCGGCCACGGTGATGCCGGCGTGGTGCAACCATGGCAGGTCCAGGTGATCGGTGCCGCTGGTGGCGGTGGCCACGAAGCGCACCCGGGAACCCGCCAGCAAGGCGGCATCCACCCGGGTGATGGAGCGCACGATCAGGGCATCGGCATCGCGCACATCCGCCGGGCGGATCTCACGACCGGGACGCAGGACCAGCTCGCCGTACTCGGCGAAGCCCGGTTCGATATCCAGTATGTTGGCATCCGCCACGATCTTCATCCGCGCAGTCCCTCCGCCAGGGCCATCAGTCGGCGGGTCTCGTCTTCAGTGACCCGCGGCGCCCGCATCGGCGCCCCGCTTGCGCACGTAGTACAGATACCGGTCGCCGGTTTCCTCCTGCGCCAGCAGTTCATGGCCCAGGAAGTGACAGAACTTCGGCACGTCCCGGGTGGTGGACGGGTCGGTGGCCGTCAGTTCCAGCACCTCTCCCTCGGCCATATCGCGGATCCGGCTGTGCAGCATCATTACCGGTTCCGGGCAGAACAGGCCGCTGGCGTCCAGGGTGGTATCGGCTTTGGGTCGGGTCTCACTCACATGTATCTCTCTCGAGGTCTGTGTCTGTCACAACAGGTCAGCTATTTACCGGAACCAGATGAATGGTCCCGGTATCGGGGTCGTAATCGATCAGGGCCTCGCCGCGTTCCAGCTGCCGGCGCAGATGCCCCACTTTCTCTTCCAGGCTGTATTCGCGCCAGCCGTATTCAGTACCTTCCCGGGTGGCGTATTCTTCCAGCACGCCATCCAGGGCGTCTTCCGACAGTGACTGCCAGGGGATCTGCATACGTTCACCTCCTGTCGGTCGGCGGAAATCGCCTCAGCCCGTATTGACGGCTGCAATGCGCAGGCCGGTGGCCTCCTGCTGCAGGTCGCGGAACGGAAACAGGTCCGTGTCCGCCAGCTGCGAGGGGTCAATATTGCGCAAAGCCTTGAAGACCATGTCCACACGACCGGGATGCTCGCGCTCCCATTGCTGCAACATGGCCTTGATGTTCTGGCGCTGCATGTTGTCCTGCGAGCCACACAGGTTGCAGGGAATGATCGGGAACTCGCGCAGCCGCGCATACCGTTCAATCTCCGACTCCCGGCAATAGGCCAGCGGACGGATCACGATATTCTGCTTGTCGTCGCTGAGCAGCTTGGGCGGCATGGCTTTCATGCGCCCCCCGAAGAACAGGTTCAGGAACAGCGTCTCGACGATATCATCGCGGTGGTGTCCCAGGGCGATCTTGTTGGCGCCGATACGGCTGGCATAGGTGTAGAGGTTGCCGCGCCGCAGCCGCGAGCACAGCCCGCAGTAGGTTTTGCCCTCCGGTACCTTCTCCTTGACCACTGAATAGGTGTCCTGCTCGATAATGTGATAATCGACGCCGATGCGTTCCAGGTATTCGGGCAGCACGTGTTCCGGGAAGCCCGGCTGTTTCTGGTCCAGGTTCACGGCCTTGATAGCAAAGTGGATGGGCGCGTGTTTCTGCAGGTTCAGCAGGATATCCAGCATGGTGTAGGAATCCTTGCCGCCTGACAGACAGACCATGACCAGATCGCCGTCCTCGATCATGTTGAAGTCGGTGACCGCCTTGCCCACGTCGCGGCGCAGATTCTTCTGGCTGCGGTTCAAGGCCAGGCGCTGCTTTTTCGCTTCCGCCGTTTCCATCCTGCCCATCACTTCACTCATAGAATGTCTTGCCCTGCTCTGCCATGTCGCGCAGCATCGCCGGTACCGCGAACAACGGCCCGAGTGGCTGATAACGCTCGGCCAGTGCCACGAACTGCCGCACGCCGGTGTTGTCGATATAGCGCAATGCCCCGCCACGGAATCGCGGGAAGCCCAGCCCCATCAACAGCCCCATGTCAGCCTCGATGGCCGATTCCACAATGCCGTCTTCCAGGCAGCGCACCGTCTCCAGGCACATGGCCAGCATCAGCCGGTCGCGGATCTCATCATCGTCGAACTCGCGCAGCGGCTGCTGCAGGGGCGCCAGATGCTCCAGAATACTTTCATCATAGACCTTCTCCGGGCGCCCGCCGCCTTCCGGCTTCTGGTAGCGATAGAAACCCCGGCCGTTCTTCTGGCCCAGCCGGTCGGCCTCATACAGGGCATCGATGGCCAGCGGGAAGTCGTACTGCATGCGCTCAGGGAAACCGTCCGACATCACGCCCTGGCAGTGCGCCGCGGTGTCCATACCCACCACATCCAGCAGATAGGCGGGGCCCATGGGCCAGCCGAAGGCCTCCATGACCCGGTCGATCTGCCGGAAGTCGGCGCCATCGCGCAGCAACTGACAGAACGCACCAAAATACGGGAACAGAATACGGTTGATCAGGAAGCCGGGGCAGTTGTTGACCACGATTGGTGTCTTGCCGATGCGCTGGGCATAGGCCACGGTGGTAGCGACAGCGGTTTCGCTGCTTTGCCCGCCGCGGATCACCTCGACCAGGGGCATCAGCGGCACCGGGTTGAAGAAATGCATGCCGCAGAAGTTCTCCGGCCGCTGCAGCGCCTCGGACAGACGGTCGATGGAGATCGTCGAGGTGTTGGATGTCAACACGGCGTCGGCGGGCATTTCCTGCTCCACCTCGGCCAGCACCTTGTGCTTGACGTTGACGTTCTCCACCACGGCCTCCACCACCAGGCCGACCTGGTCGAAACCGCTGTAGTCCAGTACGGGGTGGATGTTGCGCAGGGTTTCGGCCGCCTTGTCCTCGCTCACCTTGCCTTTGCCCACCAGGCGTTTGAGTTGGCGTTCGGCCTCGCCCATGCCCAGGTCCAGGCCTTCCTGTGCAATGTCCTTCATCTGCACCGGCACCCCTTTCAGGGCCGACTGGTAGGCAATGCCGCCGCCCATGATGCCGGCGCCCAGCACACCGGCCCGGGTCACCGGCCGGGCTTCGGCCGCGTACTTTTTGGCCTTGCTCTTCAGGAACTGGTCATTGAGGAAAAGCTGCACCAGGTTGCCGGCCGTGACGCTGCGCGCCAGGCTCACGAAAGCGTGGTGCTCGAGTTTCAAGGCATCGCCGCGCCGCAGGCCCGCCGCTTCGGCCATGGCCTCCAGTGCCGTGCTGGCGGCCGGATAATGCGGCCCGCTCTCGCCGTTGGCCCGTTCGATGGCGGCGGCAAACAGCGCCGAAGCGGCCTCGGCGCCCAGCGGCAGCGGCCCGGTCTTTTCCTGCCGGCGGGCCTGGTAATCCAGCTCCCCATTGATGGCCTGGCCCAACAGCTCCAGTGCCGCCTCCTCGATCATGTCGTCGGCCGCCAGGGAATCGATGGCGCCGGCGTCCAGCGCTTTGGCCGCCTTCGCCGGGCGTCCCGTGCGCACCCACTCCAGGGCGGTCTCCACGTCCATCAGGCGCGGCGCCCGCACGGTGCCACCAAAGCCGGGACAGATGCCCAGCGTCACTTCCGGGAATCCCAGCGAGGCCGACTCACCCGCCACGCGGAAATCGGTGGACAGCGCCATTTCCAGTCCCCCGCCCAGCGCCACGCCGTTGATGGCGGTGACGGTGGGCATGGGCAGGTCCTCAATGGCATTGAACACCGCATTGGAGCGCTCCGCCCAGGCGAGCAGTTCTTCCTCGCTCCAGCGGAAATACTCGCGGAACTCGCGGATATCGGCACCGGCCAGAAAATGGGCCTTGGCGCTGCGCACCAGCAGCCCCGAAGCGCTGCTGGCCGCCAGCGCGGTGGCCGCCTCGCCCAGTTCGTCCAGCATCAGCCGGTTGAACACGTTCATGGACGCGTCCGGCAGATCGAACGTCAGCACCGCGATGCCGTCATCGCGTTGCTCCACTGTCATGGCCTTGCCCTGGTAGATCATCAAGATTCCCCCGCTGTCGATGAAGGCCGCCATTATAAATCAACAGCCTGCCAATACCACCGGCACTTGTGGCCGGACCGCGCTTCAGGTCAGAATAAGTCTCCCAAATCACCCATCACAGTCCCTTCAAGCACGGATCCGTACCAATGATGCCCATCTCCAGAACGCTACGCAGCCTCTGCAGTGCCACTGCCCTGATCCTGGCCGGACTGGCCTGCAGCCCATCGACCGGCGCCGACGATGCCAATCGTGATACTGGCGCGGCAAGCGACACCAGCGCCGGCGGCAATCATGCCGTGATCACCATCTATCACCATGTCGATGACAGCACACCGCCCTCCACCAGCCTGTCCCCGGAGCAGTTCCGCGAGCAGATGCACCACCTGCGCGACAACGATTTCACGGTCTGGCCGCTGGACCGGCTGCTGCAGGCCATCGAGGATCAATCCCCGATCCCGGACCGCACCGTGGCAATCACCTTCGACGATGGCTACATTTCCATCCATGAGACCGCGCTGCCCATGCTGCAGGAGCTGGATTTCCCGTTCGCGCTGTTCCTCAGCACCGGCCCCATCGATGACAACCAGCGCGGCTACATGAACTGGGACCAGATACGGGAACTGTCCGATGCCGGCGTGATGATCGCCAACCACATGGTCAGCCATCCGCACATGATCGACAACCGGGCGGGGGAATCCGACCGTGAGCGCGTCGAGCGCATGCGCGAGGAGCTGCTGCACGCCGAGCAGCGTATCGAGGAAGAGACCGGGCAGAGCCACCGCGTGCTGGCGTACCCGTACGGGGAATACGATCCGGACATTCTGCAGATGATCGAGGAAGAGGATTTCATTGCCCTGGCGCAGAACTCCGGCGCGGTCGGCCACCATTCGGATCTGCGCGCCCTGCCCCGCTTTCCGCTGGCCGGTATATTCGCCAACATGAACACCATTCCCACCAAACTGGAGACCCTGGCCTTCCGGGTACTGGAACAGGAACCGCGCAACCCGGTGACGGACAGCCGCCGGCCGGCCGTGACATTGCGCCTGGAGGGGAAGTACAACCCCGATCAACTGGGCTGCTACGGCGGCAGCGAGCCGCTGGAGATCGAATGGCTGGACCGGGAGGCGAAACGCTTCCGCATCGAGCCGGACCGGGATTTCAACAGCCGCCGCTGGGGCTACAACTGCACGGCACCGCGCAGTGGCAGTGATCGTTTCTACTGGTACAGCAAATTCTGGACGCGCTCGACGCCGGACAATCAGGACTGAGCGGCGTCCATGGTGTCCAGCTCATGCAGGCCATTGTAGCGGATGATGCTCTGCAACTCCGTGACATAGGCCAGACCGCGCGAGGAGTATCCGGTCAGTCCGTAGGCCAGCACCAGGGAGTTTATCGGGTCTTCGCGCCGGCGCATGTCCGAGCGCAGACGGCGCAGATAGTCATAGGCGTCGTTGGTGTTGAGGTTGAGGAAATAGGCCTGCACCGCATCCTCCACAGTGGAAAATGTGCGCACCTCGTGACTGGCGTCCGCCGGGCGATTGGACGGCACCAGGCCGCAGCCCTCAGTGAAACACCACTGCCCGAACAGATTCCTGGCCTGCCGCGCGAAGCGTGAAGTGCCCCAGGCAGACTCATTGGCGGCCTGCGCCAGCACCAGCGAAGTCGGCAACATGTCGACGCGCAGCATCAGTTCGCTGGTCAGCTCCCGGTCGCTCATCGATCCGGGATCCAGGCGGTATTCTTCCGCGATGGCGTGCAGTATGCGGCGCTCGGTCCGGCTCAGCGGCGCCCCGTCCCGTGCCACTTCATACAGCGGAATCAACTCCTCACGCTGCGCCAGCACCTGACGGTTCACGCGCTCGACATGCTCGTGCATGTAGTCGAAAAACGCCTGCTTGCGCTCTTCCACGCCCTCATAGGCCGTGAAATCAGGAAATTCGCCGGAGGCGCCCTCTTCGGCCGCTTCATCGAGGCTGGCAACGCGCTTGTTCAGCTCGATTTCCATCACGATGGGCGCCGGACGCCAGGCCGAAAACGCCATGGCTGTCAACGCCAGTAACACCAGCAGCGACAGACTGCGTAACAGGCCCGGCAACCGGGGATAGTGCAATTGGTTAAGCATCAATAGAATCCAGGACTTGGTCCGCTCAGGCACTGCCGCCGCGGCAATCCGGAGAATCCGGTACGCGGCTGTCAGCTTGCCATTCGCCCGGCGTGTACAGGTGCAATGCCAGGGCATGCACCCCACCGCGCAGTTCGTCATCCAGCAGTCCGTAGACACGCTGATGGCGGCGCACGGCAGGCTCCCCCTCGAACTGCGGGCTGACCAGGGTCACCTTGAAATGCGACTCCGTGGCCGGGCCACCGTGCAGGTGACTTTCGTTCTCTACCACGCAATGTTGTGGCTCGAGTGCGTTTTTCAACTTCGTTTCTATCTGTTCCTGCATCATGGCATGCATTCTACCATGCCTGCGTTACAATGACCGCCCGGCGCAGACCGCCGCCCGCAAACGAGGACAAGGCAGCCAATGAGTATTTCCTGGTATCCCGGCCACATGCACAAGGCCAGCAAGGAAATGGCAAAGCTGATCAGCCAGATCGACATGATGATCGAGGTGCTCGACGCCCGCATGCCGCTGGCCAGCAGCAACCCGCGTCTGCGCGAGCTGCGCGGCCCGAGGCCCTGCCTGCATATCCTCAACAAGGCGGACCTGGCCGACCCGGTGCTGACCGGCCAGTGGCTGGCCTGGTTCAACCGCCAGCCGGGCTCCCACGCCGTCGCCACCGACCCGCAGACCTCACTGAAAACGGCGGATCTGGTGCGCCACGGCCAGCGCCTGCTGCAGCAACAGGGCCGCACCAAACCGAAAGACCGCTACCAGATCCTGATCGCCGGCATTCCCAACGTCGGCAAGTCGACCATCATGAACCGTCTGCTGGGCCGCAAGGTGGCAAAGACCGGCAACGAACCGGCGGTCACCAAGGGCCAGCAACGCATTCGCCTGCAGGATGGCTGGTACCTGTATGACACGCCCGGCCTGCTGTGGCCCAGACTGGAAGACCAGGATGCCGCCTATCGCCTGGCCATGGCCGGGGCCATCCGCAACACGGCGATGGAGTTCGAGGACGTGGCCTTTTTCGCCGCCGAACTGCTGCAGCGCGAGTTTCCGCAGGTGCTACGCGACCGCTACGATATCGAGAATCCTCCCGCCGACGTGGAAGCGCTGCTGACGCTGATCGCAGCACGCCGCGGCTGCCTGCGCAAGAATGGCCAGCCGGACTGGCACCGCGTTTCCGAGCGGCTGCTGCAGGATTACCGCAGCGGCCAGCTGGGCCGCCTGACACTCGAGCGGCCACCGGCGCCCGACAGCGCCCCGCCGCCGGGCTGATCCCCTCGACAGAACTGTTACACTGCCCTTATGTACCGTCCAATTTCCAGGAGTACCGAACACTGATGAGCACCGCATTGCAGAGCGAACCGCGCACTGACACCACACCGTCACCGGCCCACCCGGCCTTCGAGTGGCAGTCCAGCCACCCGATCGACTCGCTGAACCTGACGCTGGAAAGCTACCGCCACCGCAAGACGGGCGCCCGCCATTACCACCTGGCGGCGGACGATCCGGAGAACGTGTTCCTGGTCGCCTTCCGCACCGTGCCCATGGACTCGACCGGCGTAGCGCACATGCTGGAGCACACCGCCCTGTGCGGCAGCGAGCGCTTCCCGGTGCGTGACCCGTTCTTCATGATGATCCGCCGCTCGCTGAACACCTTCATGAACGCCATGACCAGCAGCGACTGGACCGCCTATCCGTTCGCCAGCAAGAACCGCAAGGATTTTGACAACCTGCTGCAGATCTACCTGGACGCGGCGTTCTTCTCCAATCTGGATGAACTGGATTTCGCCCAGGAAGGTCACCGTCTGGAGTTCAGCGAACCGGACAACCCGGACAGTCCGCTGCAGTTCAAGGGCGTGGTCTACAACGAGATGAAAGGCGCCATGAGTGCCACCAACGCGCGTCTCTACCAGACCATGTGCAACTACCTGTATCCGACCACCACCTATCACTACAACAGCGGCGGCGAACCCGATCACATCCCGGACCTGGCCTATGAGGAACTGGTGGCGTTCTATCGCAGTCACTACCACCCCTCCAACGCCATTTTCATGACCTTCGGCGACATACCGGCGGAGAAACACCAGGCCCGCTTCGAGGCACTGGCGCTGCACCGCTTCGAGGCCGCCGACCCGGGCATTCATATCGCCGATGAAAAGCGCTACCTGGCACCACTGCAGGTGACCCATCATTATCCGGCCGATGAAGAAGACGGGGCGGCCGGCCGCACACACATCACCCTGGGCTGGCTGCTCGGCTACAGCACGGACACGCAGACCCAGTTCCGCGCCCAACTGCTCAACGCCGTGCTGCTGGACCACAGCGCCAGCCCGCTGCTGCGCGCGCTGGAGACGACGGACCTGGGCAGCGCGCCCTCTCCGCTCTGCGGACTGGAAGATGCCAACCGCGAGATAAGCTTCATGTGCGGGCTGGAAGGCTGTGCCAGCGATGCCACCGCGCAGGTCGAACAGCTGGTGCTGGAGACCCTCGAGCAGGTCGCGCGGGATGGCGTGGACCCGGACCAGGTGGAAGCGGCCCTGCACCAGCTGGAACTGGGTCAGCGCGAGATCGCCGGCGACGGTCACCCGTACGGCCTGCAGTTGATGGCCACCGGCCTGACGGCTGCCGTACACGGCGGCGATCCGCTGGCGCTGCTGGACATCGACCCGGTACTGGAACAATTACGCGAGGACATCCGCGACCCGCAGTTCATCCCCGGCCTGATCCGTGAATGGCTGCTGGACAATACGCACCGCGTCACCCTGACCCTGCAGCCCGACGCAGGCATGGCGGCCCGTGCCACGCAGGCCGAACAGCAACGCCTGCAACGCATCCAGTCGCAGCTTGATGACGGGGAGAAACAGCAGATCGTCGAACGCGCCAGAGCGTTGAAAGAACGCCAGGAAGCCGAGGACGACGACAGCATCCTGCCCAGGGTGGGGCTGGAAGACGTACCCGCCGAGCTGCCCGACGTGCGCGGCACGAACATCACCATCGGCACGGGCGCCGCCAGCCAGCCGGCCCGTTTCTATGCACAGGGCACCAACGGTCTGAGCTACCAGCATCTGGTGATCGACCTGCCGGCGCTGGACGACAATCTGCTGGACCTGCTGCCCCTGTACACCGCCTGCCTGACCGAACTGGGCGTGGGCGAACGCGATTATGCCGAAGTACAGTCCCGGCAGTCGGCGGTCAGCGGCGGACTGAGCTGCGCGGCACAGTTCCGCAGCCAGGTCGACGACGTGCAGCAGCACCGCGCCATCCTCACCCTGTCCGGCAAGGCGCTGCAGTCCCGCCAGGACGAGATGAGCGAGCTGCTGCACGACACCTTCTTCCATGTGCGCTTCGATGAAACGCAGCGCATCCGCGAACTGATCGAGCAGATGGCGGCGCGCCAGCAACACGCCATCACCGGCCGCGGACACATGCTGGCCGTGAACCTGGCCAGCAGCGGCATGAGCCCCACCGCCGCCCTGAATTACCGTTTCGGCGGCCTGCAGGGCATCCGCACCATGAAAACGCTGAGCCGGGAACTGGCCAGCGACGGTCGCGAAGCTGCACTGCAGCGCATCACGGAAGGCTTCCGCGCCATCCACGAACACATCACCGCCGCGCCCCGTCAGTTCCTGCTGATTGGCGAGGAAGACCAGCAGGACGCCCTGCAGGAGACGCTGAGCCGGCTCTGGCAGGAGCCGGCCGGTCAACAGAGCGGCGTACTGGAGCTGCCGGCAGTCCGTGAACCGGTACAGGCGCTGTGGACCACCCAGACACAGGTCAATTTCGTGGCCCGCGCCTTCCCCACGGTCCATTCGGCGCATCCCGACCATGCCCCGCTGTGCGTGCTGGCCTCATTGCTGCGCAACAGCTTCCTGCACCGCGCCATCCGCGAACAGGGCGGCGCCTACGGTGCCGGCGCCGACCAGGACGGCAACAGCGCTGCTTTCCGCTTCTTCTCCTACCGTGACCCGCGCCTGCAGGAAACCCTGGACGACTTCGACCGCGCCCTGGACTGGGTACTGAACGAGAAACACGAATGGCAGCAGATCGAGGAAGCCATTCTGGGCGTGATCAGTTCCATGGACCGCTCCACCTCCCCGGCCGGTGCCGCCCGCCAGGCCTTCTTCAATGAACTGTTCGGCCGCAGCCGCGACCACCGCATGGACTTCCGCAAGCGCGTACTGGACGTCAATCTGGCCCAGCTGCAGGACGTCGCCGCCCGCTACCTGAGACCGGAACAGGCCAGCACCGGCGTGGTCAGCCACCGCGAGGCGAATGTACCGGATGGATTGAAAGTGGAGAATCTTTGATAATTCAATAACTTGAAGAAAGGGAGCGAGCCCAGGAAAATTTTTTTAAAAAATTTGCACTTTTTCTGGAACTAAACCCGCTAAACGCAGTCAGAATAAGTGAAGGTAGATTGCAGACAAAATTGTGGGTTTTGTTTCATTTTATCTCTCCCTTGATAGTAGTATCTTTCTTCATCTACAGCCCGACCTCCCCGGTCGGGCTTTTTTTTGCCTGACACTATGTGCCCTGTTCTGCTCTACAAGAAAACGCAGCCGGCCGGTGCGGAAGGGGGTGGCAGGTCGGCCATATCCCGGCCCTGGAAAACGGACTCCCAGGCGATCGGCGAGGGACCGCCGATCGTTCTGTCCGTGTCTATCCGTTTTCCAGGGCCGGGATAAGCATGGCCTGATTGACCTGCCACCCCCTTCCGCACCGGCCGGCTGCGTTCTCTTGCAGAGCTGCCAGTGGTTCCCGTCAGTCAAAAAAGGCGCCCGAAAATCAGTACACGTCCAGAGTCCGGGATACTGATCAGGATAATCCGTGCGCTCGGGGACATCGCCCTTCTGAAAGACCGATAAAGGTGGAATTACTGGAGAGCTGTCAATTGGCCGGGGGAGCGGGCGGGAGTCGCCGGTGGATCAATAAGGCCGGTCAATGGCCGATCCACCGGCGACTCCCGCCCGCTCCCCCGGCCAATTGACAGCGGCGTCTCCAGGAACTCCCGGGCTCTTCAGAAGAAGATCCTTTGCCACCAGGGCCGCGCCAACTCCCCCCGGCACTGCGAATACTGCTCCGCGTACCGGTCCGCATTGGCCTGCACGCGCCCCGCCGTCTCGATCAGCCAGGGCTTGTCACGCCAGGTGCCACGGGCGTAGCCGCCATTGCCTTCGTGATAGGCGAGGTAGAGGTTGCGGGCGTCGTGGGCCGCAATGCCGTTGCGCTGGACGCTGTTGCGGTTGTACCAGCCGATGAAGTCCACGGCATCGGGAAAATGGCTGCGCATGCCCAGGCGGTTGCCGGTCTGTTCCTTGTACTCGTTCCAGGTGATGTCCAACGCCTGGGCATAGCCACGGGCGCTGGAGGGGCGCAGCCAGGGGATGAAGCCGAGCAAGCGGCCGCGCGGCGGGCGCGCCCGCGCCTGGAAAGAGGACTCCTGATAGATGAAGGCCATGGTCACGGGGACCGGGACCCCCCAATGTTCCTCGGCCTGCTCGGCAGCCCGGAACCAGGAGCGGCGTTCCTCGAACATGGAGCAGACGTTGCGCGGGTTGTCCGGACGGGTGGCCACACAGCCGCCCAGTACCACCAGCAGCAATGCCAGCAGCAGGGTCCGGGACATCCCCCTGGCATACAGCGATGTCACGTCACTTCTCTCCGCTTTCAGTATGTTCGGCGTTTTCCAGCACGGCCAGCAGGCCCTGTTCGTCGAGCACCTCGACACCGAGCTCCTCCGCCCTGGCGAGTTTGGAGCCGGCTCCAGGGCCGGCCACCACGCAGGCGGTCTTCTTCGATACGCTGCCGGACACTTTTGCGCCCAGCGCCTGCAGCCTCGCCCTGGCCTCGTCGCGCGTCATGGATTCCAGGGTGCCGGTCAACACCCAGGTTTGACCGGCCAGCACATCGGATACTTCCCGCCGGGCCTGTTCGGGCCACTCCACGCCCGCCTCGCGCAGGCGCCGCACGGCCTCCCGGTTCTCTTCGTTGTGGAAGAATACCACGATATGACGGGCCACCACCGGGCCCACGTCATCGACCTGCTGCAGGGCCTCTTCGTCGGCCTCCATCAAGGCTTCCAGGCTGCCGAAGTGAGCGGCCAGCGCCTGGGCGGTGGCCTCCCCCACTTCCCGGATACCCAGGGCGAACAGGGCGCGTGGCAGCGTGGTATGGCGGCTGCGCTCGATGGCGGCCAACAGGTTATCGGCGGACTTCTCGCCCATGCGCTCCAGAGCCAGCAGTGCGTCCCTTTCCAGGTGAAACAGATCGGCCGGAGTACGGAGCAGCTCTGCCTCCACCAGTTGCTCGATCACCTTGTCGCCCAGCCCCTCAATGTCCAGTGCGCCGCGGGAACAGAAGTGTTTGAGTGATTCCTTGCGCTGCGCCGGGCAGACCAGTCCGCCGGAACAGCGGTAGAAGATCTCGCCGTCCTGCTCCACATCGCTGCCACAGGCCGGGCACTGCGCCGGGACGCTCACCGGGCGGCGCTCCACTGGCGCCAGGTCACGCAGGTCACGGGGAATGTCCGGGGGGGCGATCACCTGCACGATCTGCGGGATCACATCGCCAGCCCGGCGCACCACCACGCGGTCTCCAACATGCAGCCCCAGGCGCCCCACTTCGGCCATGTTGTGCAACGTGGCGTTGCTGACCGTGACACCGCCCACGAACACCGGCTCCAGGCGGGCCACCGGTGTGATCACGCCGGTGCGCCCCACCTGGAACTCCACGGCGCGCAACCAGGTAGCCGCCTCCTCGGCGGGAAATTTCCAGGCCACCGCCCAGCGTGGCGTGCGGGCCGTGGCGCCCAGGTGTTGTTGCTGACGGAAGGGGTCCAGCTTGAATACCGCCCCGTCGATCTCGTAATCGAGGCGGTCGCGCCGGGCCAGCAGTTCGCTGGCGTAGTCCAGACAGGCCTGCCAGCCCGCCACCCGGTCCCGGTCCGGGTTCACGGGCAATCCCCACTGCCCCAGCATGACCAGGGTGTCACTCAATGTGGCCGGCCATTGGTCGGCCTGCTCTACCAGCCCCGTGCCGTAGACGAAGAAGCGCAGCGGGCGCCGCGCCGCGATGCGCGGGTCGAGCTGACGCAACGCGCCGGAGGCGGCATTGCGGGGATTGACGAAGGTCCGGTCTTCCTCTTCCCGTGCGCGGGCATTCATCTGCTCGAACCCGGAGCGCGGCATGTAGATCTCGCCGCGCACTTCCAGCCGTGCCGGGGGCCGGGGCACGTTCTTCTCCGCAGACAGTTGCAGCGGGATATCGTGGATGGTGCGCACATTATGGGTGATGTCCTCGCCGGTGATGCCGTCGCCCCGGGTGGCTCCGCGCACCAGCTGGCCGTCTTCGTACAGCAGACTGACCGCCACACCGTCGATCTTGGGTTCGCAGCTGAAGTGCAGCGTCCCCTGCTCATCGAGCTGCTCGCGGATGCGCTGCTCGAACGCTTCCAGCTCCGATTCGGCCACCACCTTGGCCAGTGACATCATGGGCTGCTCGTGCGTGACCTGTACGAAGGAAGCGACCGGCTCGGCACCCACACGCTGCGAAGGGGAATCGTCGCTGACCAGGTCGGGCCAGGCCTCTTCCAGAGCCAGCAGGCGATCAAAGAGACGGTCGTAGTCGGCATCAGGAATGGCCGGGGCATCATCGCGATAATAGCGGGCGCTGTAATACTCGATATCGCGGCGCAGCCGCCCGAGCTCGCGGGCCGCTTCCTGGCGGGAACCGGGCAGGGAATCAGTACGGTCAGGCACGGCGGGTCACCCTCTTGATTACTTGCGGCTGGCTTCCTGGCGAAGCTGGCGCAGCTCGAAGGCGCGGATGCGCTCGCGGTAGTGCTCGATGGTCTGCGCCGTCATCACGCTGCGGTAGTCATCCTTCAGTTCGGCGTCCAGGGCGTCGCATACCTGGCGGGCCGTCTGCAGCATGTGCTCGAAGGCCTGCATGTTGTCGATCGCGTTCGGCAGGGTCAGGAAGAAGCACAGCCCGCGCGTGGCGAACTCATGCATTTCGTTGAGGTCGAAGGTGCCCGGATTGAGCACATTGGCGACGCTGAACAGCACCGGGCCGGTCTTGCCCCGCGCATGACGGTGGAAAATGTTCATGTCGCCGAACCGCAGCCCGGCGCCCAGCAGCACCGGCAGCAGCTCATCGCCGTGAATGAGCTGGTCGGGCGGCGCCATGACGTTGACCACCAGCACCTCACTGTAGTCCGGGTCCACGTTGTTGTTGCCGCTGGAAGCCGGTGCCTCTTCGGGTGTTACAGACGGCTCGTCATCCCCCTGCGGGGCCTCTGCCGGGCCTGCACTGCCGAGCGGCTCATCATCGAACAAATCCAGCTCGTCCTGTTCCTCTTCCTCTCGGGCCTGTTCGGCGCGGGCAGACGCACTGGCCTGCTCCCCGGCCGAAGAGGAGCCGGGACCGCTGCGCAACAGCCCGCCGGCGCGGCCCACCCGTTCCCCGGCCCACTGTATGAAACGCCGGGAGGCGGTGTCCTGACGGTTCTCCAGCTCTTCCATGCGCTGGCTGCGTTCTTCCTCGTAGCCCTCCAGCAGGATGTCGAAACTGTCCCGCGCCGAGATTGGCTCCGGCTCCGCGTCAAACTCCGGCTCGGGTTCAGGCTCGGGTTCAGGCTCGGGTTCCGGTGCTGTGACCCGTGGCTCCTCCATGGGCGCGTCTTCCGGAGACGGGCTCGGCTCCTCATCCTCGGCGGCCTCATCATCACCGTCATCATCCAGCCAGTCGGCATCGGCGGCCAGGTCTGTGTAGCGGGAGGCTTCCGGTTCCTGACGGGGCGAATCGGCCACGCGGCGGGCCGGGGGCTCCTCCTCGGCCTCGTCTTCCGCCAATTCGTTCAAGGCGTCGTCGAGTTCGTCGTCCAGATCGTCATCGTCATCCCGGTCGTCGTCATAGTCATCATCGTCGTCGTAGTCGGCGTCGTAATCGTCGACAAAGACATGGCCATCCAGCGCATCGTGCTCGTCTTCACCGAAATCGGCGGCCGCCTGCCGCCGGGCTGCCGGTTCGGGTTCGGGTTCCGGCGCAGGATCGAAATCCGGTTCGGGTTCCGGATCGGCGGTTTCGGTCAGTACGGGGATATCGGCATTCTCGCCGGCATTCTCGGCGGCTTCACGGGCGGAGTTCTGTTGCATGACCCGCTCGAAGGAGCGCTCCACCTGGCGGGCGCCTCCGCCGGGCAGCTCACTCAGCTCCAGTTCCTCCAGGTCATAGTCCGGCACGTTTCTGGTCAAGGCCACACGCAGCTGATTGCGGCGGCTGTTGATCGCCACGTACAGACCACGCAGCACAACGACCACGATGGCCAGTATCAGCAGCAGAATCAGCAGTTCCCGAAGCCCCATGATTGGTCCTGTCTCCCCTTCACGGGCAACGTGCCCGTCCACATTAAAACAAGTTTCTCGAGTGACCGACAAGCCGCCCTACATGGCCGCCAGCTCGGCTGCCTCGTCGATATCCACGGCCACCAGACGCGAGACGCCGGGCTCATGCATGGTCACGCCCAGCAACTGGTTGGCCATCTCCATGGTCAGCTTGTTGTGGGTGATGAAGATGAACTGCACATTGTCGGCCATCTCCTTCACCAGACGGGCATAGCGGCCGACGTTGGCATCGTCCAGCGGCGCGTCCACTTCGTCCAGCATACAGAAAGGGGACGGGTTGAGCTGGAATATCGAGAACACCAGTGCAATGGCCGTCATTGCCTTCTCGCCGCCGGACAGCAGGTGGATGGTGCTGTTGCGCTTGCCGGGCGGGCGGGCCATGATCGCCACCCCGGTGTCGAGCAGGTCGTCGCCGGTCATGTCCAGGTAGGCGTGGCCGCCGCCGAACACTTTGGGGAACAGTTCCTGCAGGCCGTGGTTGATCTGGTCGAAGGTCTCCTTGAAGCGCGTACGCGTCTCGCGGTCGATCTTGCGGATGGCGTTCTCCAGGGTCATCAGCGCCTTCTCCAGCTCCTCGTTCTGCTGGTCCAGGTAGACCTTGCGCTCGGACTGCTGCTGGTATTCCTCGATAGCCGCCAGGTTGATGGCGCCCAGCCGGGCCACCTTCTGCGCGATCTCCGTCAGTTCCTCCTCGCAGGCACTGGCGGTCAGCTCCTCCGGCAGGTTGCCCAGCACGGTCTCCAGATCATAGCGCGCCTCGCGTAGCTGCTCTTCCAGCCCCTGCTGCTTGACGGTATCCCCCTCCAGCTTCAGGCGGTTCTCCATGACTTTCTCACGCAGCCGGGCGGCGTCGCGCTCGTGATGGTTGCGTTCCTGTTCGAGCTGGCGGACTTCGTGTTCGTTTTCATCCGCCTTCGCCTTGGCCGCGTGCAGCGCTTCCTCGACCTTGAGGCGTTGCTCCAGTTTCTCTTCGAGTTCGGCGCGCTTCTCTTCCAGCGGCGTGTCCGAGCCCTTGAGTTGTTCCTCGATGGAGCGGATGCGTTCGGCCGAGCGCTGCTCCTGACTGATCATGCGCTCGATGGTGTCCTTCAGGGAGCGGATCTGTGAGTCCAGCAGTTGCTCGCGCATGGCCAGCTGGTGGGCGCCGTCCTTGTCATGACGGGCTTTCTGGCGGGCCTGGTCGAGCGACTCGCGCAGGTCATCGCGCTCCTGCAGCAGCGACTCCTTGCGGTCCACGTCCTGCTCCATGCTGTCCAGCGCCTGCTGCAGGCGCTCGCGTGAGGCGGCCGTGTTGTCCTGCTCCACGGAAAGCTGTTTCTCCAGCTCTTCCAGTTCCTGCTGCAGGCGCTGGCGGCGCTGGTGGTTCTGTTCCTCGCGGGTCATGTGGGCGCTGAGCTGCGACTTGAGCTCGCCCAGCTCGCGGTTCTGCTGCGTGATCCGCTTCTGGATTTCCTCGCGCTCCTGCTCCAGGTCGGCCAGCTTCTCGCGGCACTCGGCCTGGGTTTCAATCAGTTCGTCGACGCGGGCACCGGTCTGCTCCATGGTCTCGTCCAGGCGCGCCAGTTCTCCCTTGCGGGCCAGCAGGCCGGCGGTCTCGTCCTCGCCCTTGCGCACCCGCAGCCAGTTCGGTCCCAGCCACACGCCCTGCCTGGTGACGATGGAGGTACCCGCCGGCAGGTCCGCGCGGGATCGCAGGGCCTGTTGCAGGTCTTCGGCCACGAAAATACCGCCCAGCAGCGCTGCGGCGCGGCCATCGGATTGCACCTTGTCAGCCAGTGCCTCCAGTCCGTCCGGAGCGCTGGCGGCGGCTGGCGCATTGTGCCCGGTGTCGATCAGTGACAGTGCGCCTTCGGGCATGGCCTCCAGCAGACTATCGACCTTCTCCAGACTGTCCATGCAGACCGCCTGCAGCGTATCGCCCAGCACCGTTTCCACGGCCTTTTCCCAGCCATCGGCCACCTGGACGCTCTCGCCCAGCCGCGGCCGCCCAGCCAGTTCCTGTTCTTCCAGCCACTCGGACAGGGTCTCGTTGTCCCGTCCCAGTGCAGCCTGCTGCAGGGCTTCCAGGGAGGCATGGCGCCCTTTCAGGCGCTGCAGCTCACTGCGCTCGCTGTCCAGGTCCGAGGCGATCTGCTGGTGGCGGCTACGCTGCTCATCGACCTGGTCGCCCAGCCCGGCATAGCGATCCTCCTGCCGCTCGTGGTCTTCCTCCAGCGCGGCGATCTTCACGGAGAGCTCGTCGATCTGCTCCTGCTCGGGGTTTTCGCCCAGTGATTCGCGTTCCTCGCGCAGCCGGCTGCGGCGCTCGATGCCGCGCTCCACGATGCGTTCGAGCTGCTGGATGCGGCTCTGCTCGACCTCGGCCGTCTGACGTGGTTCCTCGGCGCTGCGGCTGAACTCTTCCCAGCGCTGCTGCCAGTCCTGCATTTTCTCTTCGGCCACATCCAGGGCCGAACCGGCCTGCTCTTCCAGCTCGCGGGCTATCTCCAGGTCCGGCTGCATGCGCTGGTATTCGTCTTCCAGGGTCTTGAGTCGTTCGCGGTCGCTGTCCAGCTCCTTGCGGCTGCCCTCCCAGCTACGCTGCGTCTCGTCCAGGTCCTGACGCAGCTGACGCACGCGCTCGATGTGGTGTTCGATGGACTGCTCGATGCGGGCGATATCGCTGCCCAGGGTGTAGTACTCGCTCTGCACCTTGCCGAGTTCATCGTTCAGTGCCGACTGCTGTTGAAGGCGTTCTTCCACCTTCGTTTCGACGCGCTGCTGATCCGTATGTATCGCTTCAAGTTGTATTTCCAACTCACTGATAGCGCTTTTCTTTTCCCTTACATCCTTATCCAGCACGCGCCAGCGCAGCGCATTGTGTTGCGCGCTCAGTTCACGCTCGCGCTCCTTCAACTCACCGTACTTCTCGGCGGCCTGGGCCTGGCGCTGCAGATGCGAGAGCTGACGCTCCAGCTCCTCGCGGATGTCGGTGAGACGCTCCAGGTTCTCGCGGGTACGGCGGATGCGGTTCTCGGTATCGCGGCGGCGCTCCTTGTATTTGGAGATACCGGCGGCTTCCTCGATGAAGGTGCGCAGTTCTTCGGGCTTGGACTCGATCAGCCGCGACACCATGCCCTGCTCGATGATGGAATAACTGCGCGGCCCCAGGCCGGTGCCCAGGAAGATGTCGGTGATGTCGCGGCGCCGGCACTTGGCGCCATTGAGCATGTAGATGTTCTGCCCGTCGCGGCTGACCTTGCGCTTGATGGAGATTTCCGTGAAGCGGCCGTATTCGCCCTGCAGGCGGTTGTCGCTGTTGTCGAAGATCAGCTCGATGCTGGCCTGGCCGACCGGCTTGCGGGCGCCCGAGCCGTTGAAAATGACGTCGGTCATGTGCTCGCCGCGCAGGTTCTTCGCGGAGCTCTCCCCCATGACCCAGCGCACAGCGTCGATGATGTTGGACTTGCCGCAGCCGTTGGGGCCGACCACAGCGCAGAGATTGCCGGGGAAATTGACGGTGGTCGGGTCCACGAAGGACTTGAAACCCGCCAGTTTGATACTTTTCAGTCGCATGAATCAGACACTTCTCGCCAGACCCTTTCGGGCGCTTCACTTTCCGATGTCAGGCGCCCCGCCAGCTGCGGTTCCGGCGCCTTCTCCATGTTGCTTGTAAAGGCGAGAGTGTAGCGGATTTGTCCGGGTTTCGCACAGGAAAATATCCGGCTGGACAGCGACGGTGACAGGCACTACTCTTTACCCTGCGATTCCGGGAATCACCCCGGATGCAGCCCCGGACACCACCACAGGAATTTCACGGATGACTCCAGCCCGCGCCCTCCGTCCCGCTCTCGCTGCCGCCCTGCTGACGCTGTGCTGCGCCGCCGCGCAGGCCGAACTCCCCTGGGGGTGGAACCCGGAGGCCTATGGCAGCGCCTACACCCTGGGGCGCGGTGAAATCTCGTTCAGCGGACAACTGCACCGCGTCAACGATACGCTGGACGTACTCAATGTGCGAGACGACCTGCTCGCCGCCAACCGCCGTCTGACCGACGATACCGGGGACCTGGCGGGCACCAGTTTCGCCGTCAGCGCCGGCGTCACCGACTGGCTCACCGTCTTTTACCAGCAGACGGATCAGGAACTGACCATCAAGATCGCCGACGACGACCGCATCGACCTGGACCGCAAGGACGAGAAACTCGATACTCGGCGCCAGGAGTGGGGGCTGCGCTGGAACCTCTACGAATCCGGCCAGTTCGGGCGGGAACGACCCTGGACCGCATTCAGCCTGGAAGTCTCCGGGCAGCAGAGTCAATCGGACCCCTACGGCGCCGACCTGGTGGGCATCCGGGTCAGTGATAACTTCTACCTGCGACTCAATCCCCAATCGCGCTTCGCCGTGGACCGGATGGAGGACAGCGGATGGCGCACCCGCCTGCTGCTCACCCGGGGTCTGACCGACAGCAGCGCAATCAGTCTGTGGGGCGGATACGGCGAATTCGACAGCCAATCCGGCACCAGTTCGGAAACCCCGTCCAGGCTGCTGCGCCCCTCTTTCGAGCAGGAGTTCACCGCTTCGGAGACGCACTGGATGGCCGGCGGCGCCCTGCACTGGCAGATCACACCGCGTATCCCGCTGCATCTCGCCTATGAGTACACCGCTATCCGGGACCGCACGCTCACGGCTTTCCGCGAGGAGGCGCTTTTCACGCTTCCCTCCATTCTGCGCCCGGACAATCTACTGGAATCCGCGGACAATAATCATGTAATCCGGGGCACCCTCTCCTGGTGGCTCACTCCCCAATTGCGCGCCGGTGTCACAGGTCATCTGTACGCCAATCAGTTCACCGGTGTGATGCCGCATTTCAACAACCCGCTGAGCAGCAGTCTTTCCGAAACCGTGTATGGCTACGCGGGCATTGAAATCGCCGCCTTTTTCGGCTTGTCAGGGTTCTGAATTGCTGGCATAGTGCGCCCAAGGGGTAAAATCCCACATTACGGGGTGGCACTTCCGCATCAGTTATGATTAGATTGAGCGGTCAGGATGCTGACGAAAGCTCAGCCAAAGGGCGCTCATTTCAGCTCAGCGTAACGAATTCACCAGGGAATATTGAGGGAAGCAATAATGAACAAGCGCAATCTCAAAGGCCACATCCGTCAGGTCATGCTGGCTGGCATGATGACAGGCGCCAGTAGCGTCGCGTTCGCGAATGACTTCAGCATCGAGGACGATCAGTTTACGCTGAGCGGCGGGGGCGGATTCAACGAAACTTTGGAGATAGCCGGCGACGGCACGATAGACACTCCCTCCGACCAGGTCCCTCAATCGGGATCGTTCGGCATGCCGGATTTCAGCTTTGATCTGACGGTAGCCGATTCATCCAATGGCCAACACACGTTTAAGGTCGGCGTGGTCATCGCCTCGGCCGACGACAGTAATCGGCGCATCGAAGCCTACCTGAACGACCTCGTACTCGATGTTAATGGCGACACGGTAACTGGCTCGATTCCGGCACAGAAACTCCTGGTAGTAGCCCAGGGTGATTCGCTGGTAGCCACCATGGCTCTGGATAACGTCAGTGAAAACGGTCCTGTCACCATCAGTAACAGCAGTGTATCCTTCAGCGGATCGAAGCTTGTGAGCCGATTGCGCAACGCGGACGATAATTTTGACGACCTGTTCACAGCATTCGACCAAGGCGGCGATTATACCTACCGTGTCGTTATTGAGCAGAAAACTAAAGATCCCACTACCATTAAAGATGCTACATTTAACACTAGTAGCGGAGATTTGAAGTACGACGAGAGTACTACTGACGGCGATGGACTCTTCAGCGAGGTCTTCAATCTCACTCCCGATGGTGAAACTGCACCAGCGTTCGACTCAGACGAAGTGTACTCGGTCAACGGCGCCTTCACAGTCGCGGCCACCACCACCGGCGGCGCTGATGATGAGGACGAAGAAGAGGAACTCGAGGACGAAGCCTCGGACGTTGGTAACGACGCCGACGAGATCGACATAGACGAGGATGCCGACACGGTTTCCGACGACGTCGTCGACCAGGTCAACAACGTGGCCGAGCGGGCCTCGCAAACGGCTCAGAACGTCACCAATGCCATCAGCGGCGGCTCCTCCGGGCTGGATGTGGCGGCCACGGCCGTCGAATCAGTGAACAAGATTTTCGGCAAGGCGGCTACCGCGCAGGAGAAAGGCGGCGCCGTCAATCGACAGACGGTTGGCAACGCCCTGCGCAATGTCGGTAGCCTGCTCGGCGCCGTTGCGGATCGTTCCAGCGAACTGACCACGGAGCAACGGGCCAGCATCAGCGCCCAGGTCAAGCAGACCGTACAGACCAGTGCCCGCCTGATTGCCGATGACGCCAGTGAGGACGAGCTGACCGACATAGCCGACTCCCTCACCGAGATTCTCAGCAATTCGGCCCGGGCCGGTGTGGAACTGGACGCAGAGTTCGAGACGCAGGCGCGCGGCGTGGCCCAGAGAGCGGCCTCGGTCACCGTGCGGCGCCAGCTCGGTGATGCCCTCGGCGATGCCGATCCGGATGATCCGGATCAGTTGCGCCAGCTGCTGACCGACAATCCGGAGGCCCGCGACGCCGTGCTGGATGTCTTCCCATCCATTCGCTCCACCATTGCCAGCTCGATGGCCAACGTACAGAACCCGAATGGTATTAGCATCGGCGGCCAGACAGCCACACAGGCCCTGCTGGCGGCGCTGGGACTGACTGGCAGCAACAATGAGGGGCTGTTCGGCCCGGGTGTCTCCGTGCAGGCAGCCACGCATGGTGAACCGGGCATCGAAGTGGATGGTGACACCGGTATAGCGACCATCACGCTGGCCAACGAGCGCTACACCGGCGCCGTCCTCTCCACCAAGGTGGCACCGGACGGCATGCCGGAAGGCCTGTCTTTCCGGCGCAACGGCAGCGCCATTCTTGTGGATGGCGGCCTGGTCATCGAGATCGCGCCCGTGGCCGCCAATACGACAGGCTTCGAGTCTGTGTTGGAAGACGAGGGCTTCAGTTCGGAACTGCGCAACAACGGCTCCATCGAGATCGACCTGGGTGACGGTGAACTGTTCTCCGGAGCGTTCGCGTACAACAACCAGGTCAATGCGGACGGAGAATGCAGCACGGTCAGCATCACCGAACCGACCGGGGCGGCCAACTCAGCCGGCCATGTGTTCGGTGTCAACTGCGACAACGGCGTCGAACAGGACGTAGTGCCCTTCCCGAACAGCCAGGATTTCTTCAGAGCTGTCCGGGGCAGCGACCTGACCGTATCGGCCGACCGCGACACCGGCATCGTGACGGTGGATGGCGACCAACGCTTCCGGCCCAGCTTCTTCGTCAGTCCGCTGACGGCTGAAGACGCTACCTTCCGGGAAGAAAACGCCGTCCAGGGCGTGGCCTTCCGGGCCGTGGACGTCAACGGTGATGGTCTGACCGACTTCCAGGTGATCTTCGAGAACGGCGTGCAGGTATTCTACGCCGTACCGTGACCTGCAATCGCTGAAAGGGAACACCTCCGCCGCACCGCTCTGGTACGCGGCGGAGGTTTTCACATGGAAGCCTCACAAGGACGCAGTGAAGGAGGGATCGACTCGTGAGTCCGGTAACCTTGCTACTGGCGTTTCTGGTGACCGCAGGATGTCTGTTCGCCCTGCGGCCCGTTGCCTTACGCGTGGGACTGCTGGATATCCCGGGCGGACGCAAACTGCACAAGCGCCCCACTCCCATGACCGGCGGCCTGGGCATCTACCTGGGGTTGCTGAGCATTTCCCTGTTGAGTCCGGTAATTCTGGACCAATACCTCGCCCTGCTGATGATTTCGGCTTTCGTGCTGATTGTCGGGATACTGGATGATCTGGGCGGCATGCGAGTGTCGCTTCGATTCGCTTTCCACGGCATCGCCGCCTGGCTGATGATCGATCTGGCCGGTGTGCAATTGCATTCTCTGGGCAATCTGTTTTTCAACGGACCGGTACTGATCACTGGCGTGGTTTCCGTGGCGATCACCATTTTCGCCGTGATCGGTGTCATCAACGCCATCAACATGAGTGATGGCCTGGACGGATTGTCAGGAGGACTGGTAGTGATTGCCCTGTCCCTCCTGTCCATTGCCGCCCTGGCAGCCGGTGAGACAGCCATGCTGGGTTTCAATCAGTTGCTGATTACTGGCGTGCTGGCTTTCCTGGTGCTCAATTTCCGCCTGATGGCCCGACGCAGTGCATTGGTCTACCTGGGTGATGCCGGCAGCACGCTGCTCGGCTTCATACTGGCCTGGTTGCTGATCGCCGCGTCACAGGGACCGGAGGCCTTTATTTCCCCGGTGTACGCCCTGTGGTTCGTGGCCGTGCCGCTGATCGACACGATCACCTTGCTGATCCAGCGCCCCCTGCGCGGCTCATCACCCTTCAGAGCCGGGCGGGACCACCTCCATCACAGGCTGTTGGAGATGGGTTTCAACCGACACCAGACCGTGCTGATTCTCTATGGCGTGGCTGCCTTGCTGGGCAGCATCGGACTGACCGGTCACCTGCTGGGTGTCAATGAAAGCCTGATGTTCCTGTTGTTCCTGGTGTTGTTTGCAATGAACTTTCGCTACGCCCTGCTACGACATCACTACACCCACAAACAGTTCCAATAACCGGGCGACCCATTCGCGGTCTCCCTATCATCTCATTCTCAATCAGCCGTCTCCGTACTGGTGGCCTCCGCTGCCAGCTCGACGCGCGTGTCCGGCGGCGCCAATTCCAGCAGGCGCCGCTGTAACCCACGCTGGGCGGAATAGTCCCCGTGCACCAGCCGGATCCGCCCGGGCCAGCGCCGCATGCGCCGGATGAAGTTCACCAGATCACCACTGTCGGCATGAGCACTGTACCCACCGATGGTGTGGATACGGGCATGAACGGGCACGCGCTCTCCGTCCAGCTGCACGGCAACGCCCTGTCCTTCCCGGCCCGCTAGTTGCTGTAGCGCCTGACCCGGCGTGCCGGGCGCCTGATAGCCGACGAACAGCACGCTGTTCCTGTCACCACCCAGCATCGCCTTCATGTAGTTAACGATGCGCCCGCCGGCCACCATGCCACTGGCCGCCAGCACCACGGCCGGCTGGGGATGAGCGGCGAGGTACTCCACGGTGCGTTCATGGGTCTCATGGTCATCCACGGTATACAGGGCATCAAAATCCAGCGGGTGCCGCCCGGCCCGCAGCCGCCGGTTGGCCTCGGCGTCCCAGTACGGTTTCAGCTCCCGGTAGACCTCCGTGAAGCGGGCCGCCAGCGGCGAGTCGACGATGATCTGCAGACGGCTCCAGTCAAATGCCGGGGAATCGCCGTTGTTGCGAGCGTTACCACTCCGGCTGCCCCTGCTGGCAGCGTCATGGATGATGCCTTCCAGCTCGTAGAGCAGCTCCTGGGTACGGCCTATGCTGAACGCCGGGATCAGCACGGTACCGCCCCGCTGCAGCGAGCGCGCCAGCACCTCGCGCAAGCGGCGCCGCCGGGTGCGGCGGTCCTCGTGACGGCGTCCGCCATAGGTGCTTTCGATGACCA
Source organism: Pseudohongiellaceae bacterium (assembly GCA_040882255.1). GTDB lineage: Bacteria > Pseudomonadota > Gammaproteobacteria > Pseudomonadales > Pseudohongiellaceae > PWQG01. The sequence goes on from JBBEBP010000011.1 coordinate 474,710, forward strand.
CGGTATCGGCACGCTGCGGCGGCTTCGGGGCGGGCAACAGCGGCGCGTACGGAGCACCAAGGTCGCCGGAAAATACGCTGCGGTCGCGGTAGCCCGAGTCCTTGTCCCGTGTATCGACCTCCACATACGCCGAGCCAAGAATGTGCCCGGCGCGCTGCAGCCTCACCCGGACCAGTCGTCCGCCGGCCTCGTATACCGGGTGCCAGGTCTTGTACTCCAGTGGCACCAGTTGCTCCGAAACCGTCTCCAGGAAGCGTTCGATCAGCGCGCGGTCGCGCGTGAACCCCACCTTCAGGGCATCCTCGATCACCAGCGGCAGCAGCCGGGCGCTGGGAACACTGCACAGGATCGGTCCACGGAAGCCGGCTGCCAGCAGATACGGCAGCCGCCCCACATGATCGATATGGACGTGTGTGACAACCAGTGCCTTCACCGCTGACAGATCAAAGTCGATGCGATGCTGTTCCAGCGTATCGCCCCGGGCGCTCTCGCCCTGGAACAGACCGCAATCCACCAGCAGATGGCAGTCCTCGAAGGCTTCCAGACGATGGCAGCTTCCAGTCACGCCGGAGGCGGCACCGTGGTGGATGATACGTGGTAAGGAAAAGCGGGACAGTCCCTCTTTCATGTGTACCTCCCTGTGGTCCGGCGGGAGCCGGAAAACCGGGTGGAAAAACCGGGGTGGAAAAACCGGGACGGAAAAACCGGGACAGT